>CAVZLS010000001.1:0-38344 GCA_963776115.1 uncultured Alphaproteobacteria bacterium
CACATGACTGCATGGTATGGCCAAATCACCACCTCTTTTGGCGACGAAGCCAAGACATGCATCCAGCCCCTCCCCTGCAGCGAGGCATTCACGGCCCTTCCCGTCAACGCTATTAAATTTGAGAAGCTATCAGCAAACCTTCGTTTGAAAATGCCGATGAAAGCGGTACTAGACCGACTTTTATTCATGCATGAAAGGCTACAATCGCGCGTCGCAAAACCTTTGATCCTATTTGTGCGAGAGCTGCTTAGCCAGCCCGATGATGCCTTAACAGCCACCTGAAAGGCCCCAGGCGCAGCCCCCAAAATGGCTTGCTCTCTTCATGCTGCTGCGGGCAGCGGATCGGTGCCTTCGCTAAGGATTGTGAGGTATCGTCTATACCGGAAAACACGACCTCGCTTCCGGCCGGTCACCTCCTCGACTATGCCGAGACGCTCCAGGTCGGCGAGTGCCGCATTGACGGTAGGCGCCGATAGCCCTGTCTTCTGAACAAGTTGATTGGCTGTCAGAAACGGATTTTGCTGAAAGAGATCATGAATGCGCAGCGCCGAGCCGGCTCGGTCGCTTTGGGCTGTGATACTCTCCCGGTCTTCTTTGAACAAATCGACAATGCGGGTGGCTGCGTCGAATGCCTGGTTAGCTGTGTCGGCGACGCCAGCAAGGAAGAAGTCGAGCCAAGCTTCCCAATTGCCCTGCTCACGCACCTGTTGAAGCAGTCGATAATATTCCGTTCGATAAGTCTTAAGGTAAAGACTGAGATAGAGCAGCGGCTTACGCAGCACACCATTTACACAAAGATATAGCGTGACCAGCAAACGACCGATGCGGCCGTTGCCATCCAGAAAGGGATGAATGGTTTCGAACTGGACGTGCAGAAGGCCGGCTTTTATGAGTGCTGGCAGTCGCGACTGATCTTCATGCATGAAACGTTCGAGCGCATCTAGGCAGACATCCATCTCGGTGACTGGCGGCGGCACGAAGAGTGCGTTCGCCAGGTCGCGAGCCCCCAATCCAGTTCTGCGAATGGCGAAACTCGCCAGGGCTCTTGGTCCCTCCACGCCCGCTTTGCAGCAACCGCGCGTGCATTTCACGAATCAGACGCAGTGACATCGGCAGGACTTCCAGCCGCTCTAGACCGTACATCATGGCATCAACGTAGTTCGAGACTTCGCGGATGTCGTCTTCAGGGTTGCCCGCCTGCGCTTCCATCTCAAAACGAAGAAGATCTGACAGCGTCGATTGTGTTCCTTCGATCTGTGAGGACAGAACAGCCTCCTTCCTCACATACATGTAAAGAAATAGCTCCTGGCGAGGGAGTAGCATCGTGATACCGTCCAGCCGCCCCAGCGCTCGTTCCGCTAGACTAAAGTGAAAGGACGTCAATCGACGGTGTGGGCGGCAAAGGCGGAGGTACGAATGCCCGCACCATCTCGCCGGCAACGGGTGTTTCGACAAAGCGGCCGAGCCGCTTATTTAGTTCAGAATCAGACATGTACCAAGTATGGTTGCCGCCACTATTTAAGCAAGATGGCCTTCACTTAAATAGCGGGGGAACTAAGGTAAGCACCTTTAAATAAGCCCCGAGCACTTACAGAAGTTTGTTCCGGTTGAGACATTATGCGATTTTCGGCGCACGTACCGAGAATATCACAGACCGACAGCAGCCCGCATTGATAAAGTCCTTGGCGCAAGGCTGAGGGCCTTCCGCTTGGCCGCTGGTCTCAGCCAAATCGACCTCGGTGCATCCATGGGCATTTCAGGCGTGCAAATCCAGAGTGCGAGAGCGGCAGCAACCGCATGGCGCTCAATGATCATCGCGTTATGCCATGTACTCAAGCTTGATCCAATGGCATTCCTTGTGGACTACTTCCTCGCGGCTGACAGTAGTGCCATGGGCTGAAGCTTTCGGGAGCAACAGTCCAACCCAGCGCTTGATTTCCCGATTCTGCCGGATGCCAGAATTGAACAACTTGGCAGCTTCGTTAATAAAAGTTGCCCTCGCCCACTCAATTAGTCGCAAAGACCATCCTGGCATCACAACGGCAATGCCTCTGTGGTGGCATGGGACGGGACATCAACAAGGATTGGTGCGTCCTGTAACTGCTTAACCTAATTGTCATTCTTGAGTTGCTTACTACTAAGACGCAGAAATCAGGAGACCAGGAAATGCTCAAGTTCATGTCCGCCGATGGGCAGCCTGTTTACGTGAACCCGCCTACCGTTGTAGCAGTCCAGAAATATCCTGACGCGCAACACACAACCATTCACACTCTGGGACCGCAAAGCCCTAGTCACTTCTGCATCCTGGTGAACGAAGAACCAGAGGTCGTTGCAACGCAGTGGCGGGAAGCCGTCAAACAGATTTCATCTTGATAACGATCACCTATACAACTTCATCCCAATTTCTAAGCGTCGGCTTGGAAGCCTTTGAGCTGCGCCAATATAGTGCAATTCAATCCATCAGATGCATAAGTCAGATCAACCTTGGTTAACGTGCCAGCGACGCCACTTTTTATAAGTCTCGTGCCCAATCCCTCGACCGTAGGTGGTACCACTGGTGGACCGTTTTTCTCTCGCCAATCCAGTTTAAATGCCGCCTCCTCCTCCATTTCGGCAATTCCCCATTCAACGATGATCTGGCCATCCGTCTGGGAGAGAGCGCCATACTTGAAAGCATTGGTCGTGAGTTCATGCAGCAGCATAGCCAGGGACAATGCGGACTGAGGACCGACCTGCAATTCTGGACCCGTCAAAATGAACTGACTGCTGCGCTTGTCCTCGTCTAGATTGATAGCCTTTTCGACCAGGCTGCGAACATCAATCCGCTCGCCATGACCCGTCAAAAGCAGGTCATGCGCTTGCCCCAGGACACGAAGACGTTGGCTGATAGACAGCCGCGCACTCTCGATATTATCCGCACGGCGCAACGACTGATTGACCAGACCCTGGACCATGGCAAGCTGGTTTTTCAACCGGTGACTTAGCTCCTGGCTCAACATTGACTGTAGCTCTTCCGCCCGCTTTTGCTGCGTCCGGTCTCGAACAATCTTGAGAAACCCTTCAGCAGCACCATTGTTCTGAAGCGGCATCATTTCACCGCTGGCCCAAAATCTTGATCCATCCTTGCGCAGATGCCAGCGCTCGTCAGTTGCCCGACCGTTTTTAAGGGGCATTGGCCATTTCCTTGCGCGGGACATCGCTGCGCACGGTCGTCGCTTGTGAAAATGATGTCGGCGGCAAGGCCCAACACCTCATCCTCGGTCCAGCCGAAGATATTTTCGGCCCCGATGCTCCAAGACGTGACATTGCCGGAAAGGTCAGAGGTCAGAATGGCGTAGTCGATCGCACTTTCAAGGACCATTTCTGCGATACGTGGGTTTGTCATTTGTATCCTTCGCATTGCAGTGGAAGATCAAAAAGGCATGCCACCCCATACACGGTGCAATTGCAAGTGCTGAGCATTGAGAGGAAGGACTTGGAACCTCCAACCTTGGCGCTGCCTCAATCGCGAGTTACGCAGCACTCGACAAGCACCCGTGGGAGGCATCGTCTAGTCATCGATCCGTCCTTGCCGGATTTCAGTCTTGCTTCGGCTCCTTTTTCAACGGGAGCATCAGGCGCAACGTGAGAAAGGTGAAGAGCGAGATGATGAACGCCACATCATAACTCTCAAGTCCGACCGCTATACCAATTGCACCGGTTGACCAGATGCTGGCCGCTGTTGCTGTGCCACGGACAGAATTCTTGAGCTGCAAGATAGCGCCGCCGCCGATAAAGCCGACGCCGGTAATCAGTCCCTCGATAATACGGGCCGTGGCCTCGGGATTGCCGGCCGTAAGATTTTCGGTCCCTTGAATTAGACCGCAGCTTGCCAAGGCCACAATGGGAAAAGTTCGCACGCCCGCACTGCGTTCCTCGCGTTCTCGATCCAGACCAATCGGAAAAGCCAAGATATAGGCGACCGCCAGAGCAAACACGTGTGGAAATACCGGCAAGGAATTGAGGTAGTGAAACGTTTCGAGCAATGAATTTCCCCCAGACAATCGGTTAAGTTTGCAATTTAAGCGCTGACGGACCGGGCTAGTTTCTGGTCACAGATGCCGTGTCCCTTAACATTCTTAGAGCCCAGATTGCACGTATCACCTCTCTCTCGGTCCAGCCGGCCGCCATGGCGTCGTTCAGCAATTGAATAGTTTTATCGTCTCGCATATCAACCCAATCGATCCTGTTGAACCGCGGCTTAATGGCCTTTTCACATTTATCCCATCGATCGGGATCTCCAGACCGTAGTTTTGGCCCTGCTACACGCGCAGCCACAGGTCGCCCTTTTCGCCAGTAATCCCCTTTGCTCGCATCATGTCGGAAAGAGCACGCCTTACCTCCCCTTCGCTCCAACCGGCGTCAATTGCCTCTACAATCAAATCTTCCGCTCGCGATGAATGACAAACTCGAACGGCGCAAATACAAAACACCATGGTGGTTTAAGGTCTGCATCTTCATCGGCGGTGTGGCCATCGCGCTGATCATAGCGAGCATCCTAGCCAGGTTGTGAAGGGCGGACCTGCGACTGCTGGAGACAACACGAGGGTGTCAAGACTGTTCCATTGTACCCCTCTGGACAGGGCAATAATGCATGCCATAATTAGACTAAGTTGGGTTCTGACGGGGGTCGTCACATGGAGCGCCTGGATAATAAGCTGGACTGCAAAGCCTGTGGGACTATCTATCTGGATATTCCCGACGACGTGCGTGGTGTAACGCCGATACATTGTGCGTCATGCGGTCAGTTCATTGGTTATTGGGGCGAGCTCAATCGCGATTTCGACGGACAGGGCGGCCAGGACGGTGTCTTCGAATTGAAGGAGGGGCAGATACTCCGCAAGGCGTAGTGAGAATTGGCTACCCTCCCACGAGGAACTGAATTCCCCAAGGGCACGTTTCGCGCTGATGGACGAAAAATCATTCAAAGAAGTGCGTATCATGACCAGCCACCCTGGACGGATGCGCGATATTGACCGCTGCGTGCCTTGAGGGAAACCTTTCACCGGGATCTGCTCGTTTCGCATTCATTCAGGCTGCCAGGGAAGCTGGCAACTATGTGGATGAGCCGGTACGCGGACCTCCCACGGGCAAATCCTTTCGGTGGCGTAAGGGCAAGCCAGGACGGCGTGTCTGACTTCCGCGTGACCTGAGTTTGGGTTTCGTCTGCTGGCAGACACATACTTGCAAACTGTAATTTTTATAATATTCGTATGCAGGTCAGTGCCTCTTTCATGGGATCGCGAAGATGTCTCAGGAACTGGACCACAAGCTGGACTGCCCGAACTGCAAGACCATCTACCTTAGAATTCCCAAGGATGTATCGGGCCACACACCCATTAACTGCACTAGCTGCGGCGAGTACCTTGGATATTGGGGAGAGTTGGAAGCCGACTTCTTCAAGCAAGGCGGAATGAACGGCGCGTTCCGGCTCGACAAGGGCCAGTTTGTCCGGATCGACCAAAATGCAGTTCACGCGCATGAGTTGGCGAGCGGTGGCCAAGAACAGTTGCGGGTGGCACTAATCGAGTCCGAGATACCGGAAGCGCCGGCAAGTTTAGGACTAGACCGGGCGATTGCGCCTCTTGGTGTAAAGCCTCAAACCCATCCATGACCGATGACGACAGGCTCAATCTGGAAATCAATGCGCAGGCCAAATTTGCGAGCGATGCGCTGCCGAAAAGGACAGACGTGTTAAAGCTCGTTCCTGCGCTCGCCCGAGAATTCCCACATCGAAGCTCGGAACAGATAATGCTGAAAATGAAACATGTCTGGAAAGATAGCGGGCTGCACTGGAACGCCGACTGAGAAAATGGGCTCTGGCGGCCTCAGAACTTCACCTTGAAGCAACTTGCTAGGCTGACACCTCGCCACAGAGCGCGTGCTCGAGGTTTTCGACCTAGAGGAATTGAAGGCTGGGAATTGTCGCTTTTATTTTCTGAGGAACATTCCCGCTCGTCCTGGTGTTGTTAGCCTAGTTGAGGGGGCTTGGCACTCTCTTCAGCGAGAGGCTCGGTGTCGGACGGTGACCCCGATATCGGGCCTCACCTTTTGTTAACCATACAGGCGCACGCTTTGAGTGCTGACCATAGTGCCACTGGGTCGGCACCCGGCCTGCTTTCGTATTGTGTATCCGGCAGGTCGGGCAGACGCTTACTAGTGATCAGAACTTCACCTTGAAGCCGGTCGTGCCATTGACGCTGTAACTGTCGGCAAAGTCGCTGCGGCAAGATCGGTGTTTGACTTGCAGGGAGAGCGCGCCACTCGATTGGCGCACTTCCGCGGCAATGCCTCGCTCTTCCCACACATTACGTCATCTCGCGCCGCTATCACCGCTCAGGGTTTACAGACCGAGCCCGGCAACAACATAAAACAGCGCTGCAATAACTGCCGCTGCCGGCATGGTGATTAGCCAGGCAATAACGATGTTTCCGGCTAACCCCCAACGTACTGCCGAGACACGTCTGGCAGCTCCAACGCCGATGATCGCACCTGTGATCGTATGGGTGGTGGACACCGGAATACCGAGCCATGTCGCTGCGAACAAGGTGATCGCACCGCCGGTTTCAGCACAAAAACCCTGCATCGGATTGAGCCGGGTAATCTTTGATCCCATCGTGTGAACGATACGCCAACCGCCGAAAAGAGTACCGAGCGCCATCGCCGACTGACAGGCAATGACGACCCAGAACGGCACACTGAATTCCGTCCCAAGATAGCCCTGCGAGAACAGCAAGACCGCGATAATTCCCATGGTCTTTTGCGCATCATTACCGCCGTGACCGAGGGAATACAGCGAGGCGGAGATAAATTGTAGACCACGAAAAGTGCGGTCAACGGCAAAAGGTGTCTGCCGGACAAAAATCCAGGAAACAACTAGGACAAGCAAAAGCGCCAGGAAGAACCCGATCATCGGCGACATAAAGATGGCGCCGACCGTTTTTAACAGCCCGGTCCACACGATGGCGTCACCGCCAGCTCTGACAAGGCCCGCGCCGACGAGACCGCCGACAAGTGCGTGCGACGAACTGGACGGGATTCCAAAAATCCATGTGACGATGTTCCAGATTATCGCGCCCATGAGCGCGGCAAAGATCAGGCGGGGCGTGACGATCGTGGGATCGATAATCCCGGTCCCCAAGCGTCTCGGCAACGTGGAGGCCGAAGAACAGGAAGGCGATGAAATTGAAGAAGGCCGCCCACAGCACAGCATACTGCGGGCGGAGCACCCGTGTGGAGACGATGGTGGCGATTGAATTGGCCGCATCGTGCAGCCCGTTGAGAAAATCAAAGAACAAGGCAACAGCAATCAGGCCCGCCAGCAGGGGAAAGCTGAGCGCTGCGTCCATCAGACGTTCTCGATCACGATGCCGCTGATTTCGTCTGCAACGTCCTCGAAGCGGTCGACCACCTTTTCCAATTCGCCATAAATCTCGCTGCCGATGAAATAAGCCATGGCATCGGATTTGCCGTAGCGTTGGAACAGGTCTTTTAGCCCCTCATCGTGCAGTTCATCGGCCCGGCCTTCAACGCGCACGACTTCTTCAGCAATGGCACTCAGCCGGGCCGAATGCGTTCCGACACGGTTGAGAAGTGGAATTGCTTCTGCGATCAATCCGGCGGCTTCTACGATAAGCATGCCCATTTCGCGCATTCGAGGATTAAAGCTTGTTTGCTCGAAAAGCTGGATTGTCTTGATTGTCTTGTGCATCGTGTCGATGGCATCGTCCATCGACTGGATCAGATCCTTGATGTCGCCGCGGTCGAACGGCGTAATGAAACTGCGGCGCACGGCAAGCAATACCTCGCGCGTGATTTCATCGGCTTCATTTTCAAGTTCGATGATGCGATTGCAGTGTTGTTCAATTTCGCCTTCACCGGCGAGAAGTGCTTTGAGGGATTTAGCTGCCTCGACGACGACGCGCGAATGCTGGGCAAAAAGATCAAAGAAACGATCTTCACGTGGCAGTAAAGCACGAAACCATTTCAGCATGGTGGGCACGTTCTCATTAGTGGGCTTCCGATCAGCTGACGGCTTAACTCGTCATAGCCGGATCAGCCTGCCACTTCAACAGGGCTGATTTGCTCGAGAGCGTAACAGGCTACGGATCGTTAACGGCAGCACCGGAACCAAACCTGTCGAAAAATGGTTAGACGGTTAAAGAAGAATCTGGCGATAGTGAACTTTCCGTCGGGGGTTTTTCATGCAGCTATGGGCACAATGGAGGGAAGAGATGTCGTCGAAACAAGAGCGCCAAGCCAAGAGCGTCGGGAGGACGGGCTCGATGCCGCAGGTGGCCGCTCTACCCTATCGCATCGGCGATGACGGGCAAGTTGAGATACTCCTGATTACAACCCGACGCACCAAACGCTACATCATTCCCAAAGGATGGCGGATGAAAGGGCGGAGCGACGCCGACGCAGCAGCACAGGAAGCCAAGGAAGAAGCCGGCGTTGTCGGCACGGTCTCGAAACATCCGATCGGCCAATACTTTTACTGGAAAGAGCTTTCAAGAATGTCGATCCAAATCCGGGTCTCAGTTTACGCCTTGGCGGTCTCCGAGCAATTGTGGCAATGGCCTGAACAGGACGAGCGCACGAGAATATGGGTACATCCTGATAGGGCAGCGGTCATGATAAGCGATCGCGCGCTCATTTCGTTTATCAAGGAGATACAACAACTTGCGCACAAACACATATAGATAGTTCTAGCAGAATTGCCCTTTGGTTCGACATACCCGTGCGAAAATTGGCCATCCAACAGCAAGTTACATTAGCCACGGCCACGACCCAATTAATCGCTCCACGAGCAGTGAGAGGTCACTCGGATGCCAAGCCATAACACTTGACACGGGCGGGCACTGTGAGGACTGTCGGCGCTTGCCTGGATTAGCGATCTCTCGAGGCGTCAGTGTGCGGTCGATGGCTGAACGGCGGCCCGTGAAGTCGGTCAATTGCGGTCAGTCAGCTTTCGGCCTCATCTCGGTCATCCGATGGCATTAGCCAGTGACCGCTAGGGCCGCAATGACGAGAGAATTTGGGGCACCTACTAGGTCGTGAACCCCATAAACGCGAACGGCTATCTGATTTTTGCGATGACGTGCCGTCGATTCCAAATCGTCACCGACGGGCTAACCCTTTAGGGCGACTTCGAGGGGTAGACGGATGGTCTATTTCTTTTGATTGCCAGCAAAAGCGGCCGTCAAGCCAAGGCCGATATACACGAAACCACTGACCCAGCGTTCATCAGCCTTCAGATACTCGGGACTGCGCTTCAGCCACTTGCCGGCCGTGCCGGCAGCAAGTGCGTAGGAGCTGTCCGTCAGAACGCCAATCGCTGTGTAAACAATCCCGAGAAAAGCGATCTGCGTTGCCACATGGCCACGGTTGTCCTCAACGA
The DNA here is from genome assembly GCA_963776115.1 of uncultured Alphaproteobacteria bacterium. Taxonomy (GTDB): domain Bacteria; phylum Pseudomonadota; class Alphaproteobacteria; order Rhizobiales; family Rhizobiaceae; genus Phyllobacterium. The sequence goes on from CAVZLS010000001.1 coordinate 9,440, forward strand.
ACTGCGGCAAGAAAGCCAGAAAGAACAGCGCTGTCTTCGGATTGAGGAGGTTAACGATAAAGCCCTCACGAAAGAGGTGCATGCGGCTTCGCGTCGGTAAACCGCCCTCGACGTTGGGAATGTCCGAGGGGCCGAAGAGCTTCTTGAGGCCAAGCCAGATCAGGTAGGCCGCGCCCGCGTACTTCACTACGCTGAAGGCGAGCGCGGACGATGCCAGGAGCGCCGACAATCCCACAGCGGCGGCGGCGACATGAACAAGCGTGGCCGTATGGATGCCAAGGATCGAAACGAGCCCGGCAGAGCGACCCTGCTCGACCGAGCGCGCGAAGATGTAAAGAACTGCCGGTCCCGGCACGAGAAGCAACACCAGTGTGGCGCTGACGAACAGACTGAGATTCGTTGCGCTGGGAATTGCCAAATCCATGATTGTCTTGCCCCATTTTCTATTGCACTAACAATAACATTAGGCTGCCTCCAATGGGAGGTCGGTTTCTGCTTGGCTGCATTTATGCTTTCATATCGCGCCGGTGCTGTAACCAAGAAGGTGAACAATTTCAGCTACCTGGCGCGTGCAGCATGCGCAGCGAGAAATGTATTTCGGGCGATCGAACAAGCCAAGTTGCCACACAAATTGAGGAAGCCCTCCTCTAAGGGCAAAGCGACAGAGGACCTCCGACATTTCGAAGGATTAAATGTACAAGGGCCGCCAGTTCGACCAGACGGTGATCCTGCTTTGCGTGCGCTGGTACCTGGCCTACAGTCTGAGCTTGCGTGATCTGGAAGAGATTATGGCCGAGCGGGGCATTGCCGTCGATCACACGACCATTCACCGCTGGACTGCCGTATGCACCGCAACTGTTGGAGCATTTCAACCGACGCAAGCGGAGCGTGACCGGCAAATGGCATATCGACATCGTCCCAAGTCATCTGCGGCAAAATCTTGAAAATCACACGCTCCGAACCATCCCGCTGTCGACACGCAAGGTCGTAATCGCGGGTGAAGCCGTTGTCGAAAAGGCAGGCTCGCCACCATTCGCGCCACGCCGCGTCTAGTCCCGGCCCAACTTCTTGTCGAAGAGAAAGCCACCACGTCTTTTGCTGTCGCCGGCGCCGATCCCGGTGATCGTGATAAGCCGCGAGACCTGCTTTGCCTCTCATCGCACTGCCAGCGCGCGGGTTGCAGTAGAGAAAAGCGTGACTTCACGAAATGGGCTGGCCGGCGTGCCAAGCGCGCTGGAGATGGCATCCCGACCTTTGATTCACCTGGCGAAGCGCTTTTTCATCGCGGGTATCGCAGACTACAATCTTGGCGCCCTTGTCGTACTGCATTTAATCGGGGTCTTCCTCAATCTGTGTGGTGTTTGTGTACCGGCCCGCTCAGCCGAGATCTGGCAGCACCTTGACAACCTTGGGCCGTTCAAAATCCGCTACGATTGTTCAAAGGCGCTTCAGCTTATGGGGAATCGTATGGTCGCTGCCGCAAGCGCTGCAACCGAAGCCACAAGGCTCAATTACTTCAGGCCGAGCGCGCGCCGCCATCCGGGTTTGTGCGACTGCTGGCGCTGCTCGAAGACGGGCATCGAAAGAACCTGAGCCCGCAGTACTTCGGGCGGGCGCCATTTCACACCGTCCTGGTTCATGATCGTCCTCTCTGCCCGCACCTGTTCCATCGCCGACCGGCAGCCCGGGCAGATGGCAAGGTGATCCTGAAACTGCGATGCATGCGCGGGATCGAATTCGCCGTCGACGAAACCATGCAGCATCACGCGCCATTCGGGGCAGCCTTCCGTTGCGCCTCATTCATATTACCGCCTTGTTGCATACTCGATCCTTCGTGCCGGATCGCAGAGTTGTTTTTTTCCAACGTCGTTCTAGTGAGAATGGAGAGCGCTTCCTTGAGCTTGTTCCTGGTGAGTTTGGAATTTCCAGGAACCAGCCGTTACATCGATGATCTGTCAACTCTGCTTAGGGTTTTGACAAGCCGCGCCTGATCAATTCAATTTTCCGGCAGCTCCCGAAAACAGTTGATGAAAAGATGCAAGGTCCTCCGGCCCAACATCGGAAACCGCCCAAAAAGCCAGTCCTTTGTCAGTCCATTTGACAAGATTGTACCCGTCGTACGAGGCGCTGTTGAGATCGAGGTTGGTCGTGGGCCAAATGAACAGATTGATGACGTGGGCATGCCGGCGATATATGAGAGCCGCTACGACCTTGCCGTCAACATAGTCCACGCGCCCTCCTACGAGGGGAAATCCTTGCGCAGCCAAATCAACAACCGGTGGAGAAAAATCAATCTTTCCATTGAACCAAGGTTTGACAGTGTGCTGGTCTGACGTTTGCACATCGGTCAGATGATTGGCGAGCAATGACCTGACATGACTTGCAACAAGCTGGTCTTGAAGCGACACCTCCTGGGACGGCAGGGAGAGTACAAGAAAAAGACTGGCCGCTATGCCTGCAAGCGATGGTATATAGCTCCAGCGCTTGATGAATTCGAGGCAGTTGGCGAACGCGCTCGTTTTTTCATTGTGGGAAGCATAATTTGCCTGATGCACTACAGTTGCAAGGACCTGCTCACGGACATCCGCCGGCATGCGCCAGCTTACACCGTCCTGGCCGATGACTTGCCGTAATCTTTGAGCTTTTTCCAATTGTTTGGAGCAATTGTCGCAACTTTCAAGGTGTTGCTCAAACCTCAAGGAATGGACCGCATCAAGTTCACCATCAAGGTAACCATGCATCATAACAACCCAGTCAGGGCAAATTTGGGAATCGGCCATCGTATTTATTCCTCCCCCGGGTGGGCGTTGTGCCACACTTTGCCGAATGCGCGCCTGGCCCGGGCCAGGCGCGACATAACCGTGCCAAGAGGCAAGTCGATGACGTCCGCAATTTGCCGGTATGATAATTGTTCGAGTTCGCGCAGGACCAGGATTTCGCGCAGGTCGACAGGCAGCCCATTGATGACAGAGCGAACACACTCCGATTGAGACGCGCGCATCAGTGCAACTTCTGGGGTATCATCCTCTGAAGCAATGTCATGCACAGCGGGCGCGGACGTCTCGCCATCCTGAAATCCATCTGTCAAAGGCATCTCGAAGCGATGCTTGCGTCTCGTCTCCTGGGACCAGGCATGGAAACAATTTCTCACAATTGCAAATATCCAGGAGCGAGGATCGCCGCCACGGTAACCATCAAATTTATGATAGGCCCGCAAAAACGCCTCTTGCACAATATCCTGCGCCGCATCCGCATCACGACTGAGATAGCGCGCAAAATTATAGGCGGCATCCAAATGCGGAATAATCAGATCTTGGAACAAGAGCGATCTGTCAGAGTTTGTAGATTGCGAACTGGCTCTACTGCTTGCCAGCGTTGAGGCCATCGGTAAGGGCTCATTTCTGAAGTCTGGCGAAATCTCGAATCTGCGATTGCCATTCTCGATCGGCATCGTTCGCGCAGAATAGTAACGCCTCAGTTTTGCTCCAAGATGTGTACCAATCCTAGCGAATAGCGATTCCATATAGAATGCAGATGTGTGTGCTGAACGCATGGCGTCTATCTTTTCCATCTTTCAGGCGATTGCCTCATGCCGTGAAAGCTCCTCGCCCACGACGCTCAATACCTAGATCAAATCAGCGCTTAAAATATTCCCGATCTCAAATATTTTTTCTGCACGACCCGATTGAACAGTTTGACGCGCAGCAACGATGCACGCGTCGATGGCTTATGTTTAATCCGGTCGATTGAACGCGCCAACGTGTTGTCGCAAAATTTAGTCTAGCCATTTCAGTGTTTTACCAATTTAGTTTGGGCTTCACGGAATAAACCAGCGCCTTGCCCAATCTACTCTGTCAGCGGAGGCGCTTGTCTTTTCATGTTCTCCGCCTGGCAGAAGCCAAATCGATAAAGGAGAACGCACATGTTTGATATGACACGCCGCACGGTACTCGGATCAGGACTTGCAGCGGCGGCCTTTCGGACTAGCAGGAAAGCTGGAATTTGTCCTTCCGGCATCAGCCGGTGTCCAGATTGAACCAACGATTGGATTTCACAAATACACTGTCGGATCAATTGAAGTGACCGCTGTCTATGATGGAATCTGGCGTAAGCCGCACGATGCGGCATTCATTGAGAATGCCTCTATCGAACAAACAAAGGAAGCGCTCGCGAAAGCCGGCCTTACAACTGAATTCATGCCCATCCCGTTGACTGTCGTCGTCCTTAAGATAGGCGACCGACTGATCATGATGGACGCAGGTTCCGGCGTCGGTCAATGGCAAGCGAATGCCACACACTTACCGGCCAATATGAAAGCGGCCGGTATAGACTACACAAAGATTGATACGGTCGTCATCTCGCATTTCCACCCGGATCATCATTTGGGGATTGATGGAAAAGGGGACGAATGCACCGGTCTTCGGCAATGCTGAGCTCATCGTCAACGAGACCGAATACAATTGGTGGACTGATCCCGGTCGCGTTGACAAGCTCGCCGACGGAAGGAAGCCAGCGGGTAGACGGATTGCAAGTGTCTTTCCGACCTGGAAGAACTGGAACCTGGTCAAGGACGGCGCGGAAGTAGCTCCCGGTGTCCACCTTATCCAAGCGCCTGGCCACACGCCTGGCCACTCTGCTTTTCTCGTAACGTCAGGCAAAGACCAACTTCTTGTCTCGGCAGACACGATGTACGTTCCGGCTTTGCTTGCCCCCCATCCGGAATGGCGGGGAAGTTATGATCAAGATGGACCGACTGCGGTTTCAACGCGCCATCGGCTGATCGATCGAGTCATCGCGGATAATATGAGCATTTGCGGCTCGCATTTTCCATTTCCAGGTTCAGGCACGTTCGTCAAGGACGGCAATGTCTACGGCTTTACCCCTACCATCCAATCTTAACCAACAAGGAGCGCATAACCATGAGTAGGAACAAATTCGCCGCTACTATCGGCCTGGCACTTGTGACGATCGCATCGGTTTCAGGTCACTATCCGGCCTTTGCAGTCGACAATATGGAAACATCAGGAACCGCCGATCTGACCTCCGTTCGCGCAAAAATAGCCGCCAAAGACTACACAAGCGCGCTGGCGGAACTACGTGGACTGGCCGAGGACAATCAGCAGGCGGACATCTACAACCTGCTGGGATTTACCCTGCGCAAAACCGGCGATTTCGATACGTCCCTCACCTACTATCAGAAGGCCCTGGACCTTGAGCCCGATCACAAGGCTGCGCGGGAATATCTTGGGGAATTATATGTCGATACCGGCAAGATGGACAAGGCCAAGGAGCAGCTCGCCTCTTTGACCCAGCTTTGCCCGGCAGGCTGCGACGAACTTGGCGATCTCCAAGAATACATAGCATCGAAAGGCGTTAACTAAGGATAGTGCGCGGTTAAACCCCGCGCGCTTCTTTCCGACAAGGAGTAGCGAAGGTGAACACACCACTCAAAGGCATACGCGGCGTTGATCTTGCCGTGCTCGTCAGCCGCCTTTTACTGGCCTGGATATTTCTGCACGAGGGATTTACCCTGGCCACGCACTTAAACGGCTCCATCGCGGCAATGGCAAAGGCTGGGGTCAGCACGCCGCTGGTTCTGGCTACAATCGCGTTGCAAATTATTGCAGGATTATTGATCGCATTTGGATTTTGCACGCGGTTGGGAGCACTTGCGCTTGGCATTTTTTGCATAATGACCGCGGCTCAATTTCACGCACATTTCGTTGACCAGAACGAGTTGCTGCATTTTGAAAAAGACTTGGCCATTGCAGGCGGAATGCTGGCTTTGGCCATACACGGTCCAGGCAGAATTTCCTTCGACAATATCCTGTCGAGATCGATCAAATCCGAATGGCTTGGCCATTTGCTGATGTCTTGAATATTCGGGGCGTACTTTGGTGTTCCCAATATTGGGACTCATCGGAAGAATCTGCTGGCAAGTCATTTCGCAGCAGGATGATCACCTATTGAAATATCCCTCCGCAATAAACTTTTAACCGAGACGACGTCCGTGGAAAGCAGAATGGGTAGAACACAAGATCAATTTATCGAACGCTTGAGAAATGCGATAACGGAACATGAAGCTCAGGCTGATCGCCTTGAAAAAGGCCTTCAGACTGCTCACCGTAAAGACAGAACGGGAAAAGTCGAAGATATATCCTTTCAGACCGCTAGCCACTACCGCCGTTTGGTAACACATTTGAAAGAGGTCGTTTCGCGCCATGATACCCGGATTCGAAATAGCAAACGCCGATATTAGAACCGAACCCAAATCACCAGCGAGTCCTCGTAATTGTTCCTTACTTACACGCGTCCTTTGAAAAAGCCGGCGATGCGCCTACTTCCCGCAATGTGTCGCGATATCTGTGGTGGCTCAGCGCTCCTGGAGGTGATCGCCTGGAAGTAGACGCTCCGAGATTCCGCAATGGACCGTCCAAACACCATGTTAACGTCGTAGAGAGCCGAATTGGATACTCGCTCAATGCGGTTTTCTGAAGTGCGGTTCCACCTGAGCCATTATGCGATTTTCCGTGCATATTCCGAGAACATCATGGCGGTTCAAGTCAACTACTATGGAGACAAACATTCCTTTGAGAGTTCGATACTGTTCACCTCCAAAGCAATTCCCGGACGGGAGGACCATGTTTCAGACATTTTGGTTACATCTGAAACTGGGCACATTCCTTTTGGCTGCTATATCGGAATACAGCGCGTAACAATCCAGCTCGATTGACGAGACGTCAACTCTCTGTAGTCCGCCAGTCTTCGTCTGAACCCGCCGCGAGTTGCTTCCAGTCCAGATCTTCTTGCAATTCCAGATACTGATTGGGGCCGACTTTGTCGGTATCGCGCAGCTCTTCAAGGCGTTGGCGTTGTGCCAGCACGGCAGCAATCGATAGGCCGCGGCGACGGTCCAGCGGTTGACGCCCGCTCTCATCAGCCCCTTCGCCAACCTCCTGATAGGCCAGCCGCAGAGCCTCGGCCTCTGCACCCTCCTCCTTTTCAAGTCGATTGAGCGCCGCCTCGGCAAGAGAACATCGCGCCGCTTCCATCTCCTTGCGTACCTCGACCTGTCGCCCGAGCTTCAGCAGCCTGATCATCGGCGCCAAGGTGGCGCCCTGTATGACCAATGTTGCGAGCACGACGGAGAATGCCGTCAGCACGATCAGGTCTCGCTCGGGGAAATCTGGAGGCAAAGCGAACGACGTGGCGAGCGTGACCAGTCCTCGCATTCCAGCCCATCCGACGAGCAAAGTCTCGCCTGGTGCGAACGCTGCCAGATCGTGCCCGCGCCGATGGCGATATCCCACTATTTTATGAAACAGGTACGCGATTATGAGGCGCGTCGTGATAACGCCGACAACGACCATTGCAGCGAATCCAAGCGCTCGCTCGACATCGACACCTGACATCGCCTCAATGATGCGGCGAGCCTGCAAGCCCATCAGCAGGAACGCCACCACATTCAACAAGAACACGACTGTGGTCCACACTGCGAACGAATGTACCCGCATACGCGGGGAATCCTCGACTGAAGCAAGTGTGGCGATCGTCGGCAACCACGGACTTGAGTCCGAAACGCACCTGCTGGGGAATCCTCGCAGCAGCGATACCGGCAGCTATTACATTCGACCCTTCGGCCGATCGTTGATCGAGGGGTTCTTCGGTGGGACAGGTGCTGTCACAATCGAGCGAGCTGGATTGCTGGATGCGTTCGACTCTGCGAGGGATGAGTTATCATCCCTCCTCGGTAACAACCTTCTCAACCATCTGCGCCCCATCGCCGCCTCTTCCTGGTGTCATACCGACTGGATACGCGGCTCGTACAGTCACGCATTGCCAGGACACGCCGGCGCCCGCAAAACCTTGGCCCGGCCCATTGGCGACCGGCTGTTCTTCGCCGGAGAAGCAACACACGCTTTCGACTTCTCAACTGCCCATGGCGCATGGGAAAGTGGAATACGTGCCGCCGAGGAGCTACTGCCCCAGCTAGCTTCAAGTGGAAGCGGGCAATGAGCACTGTCGCCGCCCCAGCGAGGGAAAGGCGGCCAGCTGAATCGAGGAATTCCTGAATAGAGCGGTTCAACACGTCCTTGTTTAATCAAAAATGGACCGGGAAACTCTTCCTTTGAAAATACCGATCACAGGCGAGTTTAGGACATTTTAATTGTAGCCCAAAAGTCTAAATCCCGATTAAACGACCGTTGTATCGTGCCTCTTGGCAAAAAAGGCGGCCAACAAACGACGGCTGCTTCGCGCCAAGAGAAGACATCTGCGCCGGGGGTCGGATGAGTGACCGCTTTGGGGCCGATAGCGGGCTGACCGCTTTGCGCCCTCATGTCGGCCGTTGAGGTCAGTTTTGCCACCGCCTGAAAGCAGACATTGCCGACGACCACCCTGGAGGTCGCGGTTGGGCCAAAAGCAGGCATCTGGCCGGCTCACCCAAGCGGTTTTAGCGTCTAGTTTTAGGGCCAAGGACGGAACGGGTGCCACGCGATCTGACTCCTTCAACGGTATTACCGCGGTTTTCGTTCTGCAGCTTTTGCCAGCGGGCCAATCGCTGAGGGTCTATCTTGCCTACAGCCATTGCTGTTTGCACAGCGCAGCCCGGTTCATGAGCGTGGGTACAATCGCGAAACCTGCAATGCGAGGCAAGTTCTGTGATTTCGGCGAACACCCTGTCGATGCCATAACCCACATGGCTAACTTCCAACGTTCGTATTCCCGGCGTATCGATCACCCAACCGCCGCCGGCAATTGCGTGCAGTGACCGGGATGTGGTGGTGTGACGGCCTTTGGCGTCACGGTCGCGGATACCGCCCGTCTGTTGGGGGAATTCCTGCATGGCACCTGCCAGCGTGTTCACCAGCGTCGATTTGCCTACCCCGGAGGAACCCACCAACGCTACTGTTTGCCCCACTTCGCACCAAGGAAACAGCACAGTCTTGGTATCGGGGCGGCGCGCATTCAGTACCACGACAGTCAACCCGCGTTGTAGCGAAGCCGCCTCCTGCTCGTATTCCCGGGCGTTTGACACTGTGTCGGCCTTGGTCAAGACGATGACCGGATTTGTTCCGGCTTCATTGGCCAGGGCCAGGTAGCGTTCCAGCCGCGCAGCGTTGAAATCGGCATTGCATGAGCTAACGATGAACAGTGTATCGACATTGGCAGCAACCAGCTGCTGGGGTCGACTGCCCGATTGACGACGTTCCAGCAGTGCTTTTCGTGTCAAGAGCCGTTGCACGAGGTGGGTGGTTGGATCAACGAGAACCCAGTCACCTACGGCAAAATCAGCAGTCGTCATCGGCTTAGCAGCAAGCGTTAGTTGGACCGTTCCGGATTTAGAAATTGCTGTGAGGCGCGCGCGGTGAACCGTATCAATACGCATTGGGACGAGGTTTGTCTCATTTGAAACAAGCTGATCGCTAAAGAACTCAGACCACCCCAAACTTGAAAGCGAAGCGCAGTTATCCGTCACGGCTCTGCTCGATGGTACCGGCTTCATCAATGCCCATGAAATGACTGTAGCCCATGATGTCAGCAGCGAATATAGCGCTCAGCCGGCGTTCCAAATGACCTCCAGATTGTGATTGAATGTGAAGATATCGGACTGTAACCCTTTCATCGCTTGAAGTCGCGTCCATCTTTCGATTGACGACGAGGAAATGACGATATCGATTTCGGCGGTCGCCTAGCCGCTGGGTTCTATTTTCAAGTGGTTCAAGGGGGAGCTATTGACCTGCAAATTGCGCGAGTGATGCACAGATTTCATAGCGTCCGGAGGTATCGGTTTGCGCGCAGCGCTGCAGCGTCTTGATGATCTTTGGAACGCCTATGATCTGCGCAAGGTCGCGCGGCCCATACTTGAAATTGAGGCCAAGCCTGACAGCCGTGTTGATAGCTTCCGCCGAGGCGAGTTCTTCCTGAAAGGCGAAGGCTGCCTCATTGGCGAGCATTGAAGCGACGCGCAGGAAAATATCCGGATCACAGGGGATTTCCGCTAATGCGCTGGTTTTCTCACGTGGATAGGTGAAAAAGCCCGAGCGGGTTTTCCGCCCCAAGGTGCCATTCGCCACCATGTCTTCAAGAATGGGCGACGGCATGAAGCGCGGCGATTGTCCAAAAGCGCTCCAGACCGCCCGCGTTGCATGAAGGTTTATATCGACGCCGACGAGATCGATTAGTTCAAAGGGGCCAAGTGGAAAGCCGCCAGACGATTTTAGACAGGCATCAATGGTAGCCGCATCGGCAACGCCCTGCTCCAGCAGTTTCAATGCTTCACCATAGAATGGCCGGGCACAACGATTGACCAGAAAGCCCGGACTGTCTCGCACCTCGACAGCTATCTTGCCAAGCCCTTCAACGACCGCTGCAAGCTGCTTCATGATGGCCGGATCTGTCGCGGGCGCTGCAACCACTTCGACCAATTTCATCACGGTTGCAGGGTTGAAGAAATGCAACCCTGCGCATCGACGGGGGTTCTGCAAGCCTTCCGCTATCGCGGTGACTGACAGCGATGACGTGTTGGTTGCAAGGATGCAGCTATCATCGCACACGGCTTCCAGCGCGCGAAACAATCCAGCCTTGGCGTCAATGGTTTCAATGATGGCTTCGATGATAAGCTCGCAAGGCGCGAGACCAGCCAGATCATCTGCGATCAAGATGTTCCGGGCCGCTACAGCCAATTCATCCTCACCGGCCTTGCCACGAGCGATGCGCTCCTCGATGCCGACAAGAATGGTCGCCTTGGCTGTCGCCGCCATGCCCGGAACGGCATCATACAAGATCGTCCGTTTGCTGCCACGCGCCATGAGCTGGGCAATGCCGCGACCCATCACGCCCGCGCCAACGACGCCGATTACATCGATTGTTTCACTCATGTCAGCGCCCCTTGAAGTCCGGCTTGCGCTTGGCACGAAAGGCGGCGATGCCTTCAGCCTTGTCCTCGGTGGAGAGCAGCAGTTCGAACGAGCGCCGCTCCAGATCGAGGCCCTCCGGTTTGTCCAATGCTGTCAGCACCGCCTGCTTGGCGAACTGCTGCGCCAAAGGAGCGCCCTGGGCAAGCTTGGCAGCGATTTCTTTGGCCGTTGGCAGTGCTTCGCCAGCAGCACTTGTATGGGAAGCAAGGCCCCATTCGAACGCTTCCTGTCCAGTGATGGTTTCGCCGCTCAGGACCATCCGCATCGCTCGCCATTTGCCGATGCTGGTTGCAAGGCGCTGGACACCACCTGCGCCGGGTATGAGACCAAGCCGTACCTCCGGCTGGCTGAACGTGGCATTTTCGGCAGCCACGATCAGATCGCAGCGCTGCGCAAGTTCGAAACCGCCGCCGAGGCAGTAACCTTCCACCGCGGCGATGAGCGGCTTGCGCACCTTGGCAATCGTCTCCCAGGAATGCAGCCGCAGATCATGCACGCCGTCCACGGCAGTCCTTTCGGCAATCTCGCCGATATCCGCGCCAGAGGCGAAATTGCCATCCGCGCCCGTCAGGATGACGAGGCGTATTTCGGGATTGCGGTCGAAATGAGCCAACGCTTCCGCCAGTTGCTTCAGCATACCGGTGTTGACCGCATTGCGTGCATTTGGGCGGTCAAGGATCACGATCGCATAGCCATCCTGTATTTCGGTTCGGATAGTGTTTTCCAACGCGAGCCTCCCATTTTCCATGCTCAGTATCCGCACAATCAGATAATAATTCAAGCTTGAAATTTCATACTTGAAATTATTTTCAGGCAGTGACACGATGATGGCACGACGAAGGTCAAACCGGAGTGCATGTCTGATGAAGATCGCCTGTCTCGGAGGAGGACCTGCCGGTCTCTATTTCGCGATCAGCATGAAGCTGCGCGATCCTGCTCACGACATCACCATCATCGAGCGTAACAAAGCCGATGATACATTCGGCTGGGGCGTGGTGCTTTCCAACGAAACGCTCGGCAATCTCGCTGCCAATGATGCGATCAGCGCCGAGGCCATCCGCACGCAATTCGCCTATTGGGACGATATAGCCGTTCACTTCAAAAACACCGAAACTGTATCGACCGGACACGGCTTTTGCGGCATTGGCCGCAAAAAGCTGCTGCTTCTGTTGCAAAACCGCGCGAGAGAACTCGGCGTTCACCTGCGCTTCGAAACGCCGGTCGACGATGTGGTGGCCTTGGGCAAGACTTATGATCTGGTCATCGGAGCCGATGGGTTGAACTCGCGCACCCGCGCCGCATTCGCCGAGCATTTCAAGCCTGAGATCGACGTGCGCAAATGCAAGTTCGTTTGGCTCGGCACACACCAGAAGTTCGACAATGCCTTCACCTTCATCTTCGAAGAGACCGAGCATGGCTGGATCTGGGCGCACGCCTACCAGTTCGATGACGACACGGCGACGTTCATCGTCGAATGCACGCAGGCGACCTGGGACAAGTTCGGCTTCGGCGCAATGAGCCAGCAGGAGTCCATCGCTGTGTGCGAACGGATTTTCGCGAGATATCTCGGCGGTCATGCGCTGATGACCAATGCCAATCATATTCGCGGCTCGGCATGGATCAGCTTTCCCCGCGTGCTGTGCGAGAAATGGTCGTATCAAAACGTCGTGCTCCTCGGCGATGCCGCGGCAACGGCGCATTTCTCCATCGGCTCCGGCACCAAGCTGGCGCTCGAAAGTGCTATCGCGCTGGCAGAGTACCTGCATACGGAAAAGTCGATCGGTGCAGCCTTCGACAAATATGAGGACGAGCGCCGTTTGCAGGTGCTGCGGCTGCAATCTGCCGCGCGCAATTCGCTCGAATGGTTCGAGGATGTGGAGCGCTATTTCGATCTTGATCCCGTCCAATTCAATTATTCACTGCTGACCCGCTCGCAGCGTATCAGCCATGAAAATTTGCGCCTGCGCGACCGCAACTGGCTGGCCAATGCGGAAGCGTGGTTTCAGGAAAAAGCTGGCGCCGGGCAAGGCACGCACCGCGCTCCGATGTTCGCGCCGTTCCAACTACGCGGTATGGCGCTGAAGAACCGAATCGTCGTTTCGCCCATGGCGCAATACAAAGCCGTCGATGGGACACCGAACGACTGGCATCTGGTGCATTATGGCGAGCGTGCCAAGGGCGGTGCGGGCATGGTAACCATCGAGATGACCTGCGTCAGTGACGAAGGGAGGATCACACCCGGATGCACCGGCATGTATGCGCCCGAGCATGAAGCCGGATGGAAGCGGATCGTCGATTTTGTCCATGCAGAGACTGACGCCAAGATCTGCTGCCAACTCGGCCATTCCGGCGCCAAGGGCTCGACGCGGGTCGGCTGGGAAGGCATGGACGAGCCGCTCACCGACGGCAATTGGCCAGTGCTTTCCGCATCCGAGCTCGCATGGTCGAAACAGAACCAGACCCCGCACGCCATGACGCGCACTGACATGGACCGCATACGCGATCAATTCGTCACGGCGGCGCTGATGGCAAATCGCGCCGGATTCGACATGCTGGAACTGCACGCGGCGCATGGCTATCTCCTGTCCTCATTCATCACACCGATGATGAACAACCGTACCGACGAATATGGCGGTTCACTGGAAAACCGCGTGCGCTATCCGCTGGAGATTTTCCGCGCCGTGCGGCTGGCCTGGCCCGATGAAAAGCCGATCTCCATGCGAATCTCGGCCAATGACTGGGTCGGCAAGCAAGGCGTTACGCCACAGGACGCGGTGGAGATTGCGCGGATGCTGCAGACAGCGGGGGTTGATATCTGCGATGTTTCTGCCGGACAGACCTCGGTCGATGCTCGTCCGGTCTATGGCCGCATGTTCCAGACGCCATTTTCGGACCGCATCCGCAACGAGACAGGCATGGCGACGATGGCTGTCGGCAATATCTACGAGCCGGACCATGTGAACTCGATCCTGCTTGCCGGGCGTGCCGATCTCGTCTGCCTTGCGCGTCCGCATCTCAGCGATCCGTACTGGACATTGCACGCGGCCGTCGCCTTGGGCGACAAGACCGAATTCTTGGCCAAAGCCCTATTATCCCGGCCGCGACCAGATGGTACGACTGGCAGAGCGGGCCGAGATCATCACTCCGGTCGAGGGCGCATAGATGGCGGGCTCGCTCGAAGGTAAGGTCGCGCTGGTCACCGGCGGCGGCACCGGGGTTGGCGCTGCAATCGCGCTGCAACTCGCAGGACAGGGGGCCCGGGTGATCATCTCCGGGCGACGGGCCGATGTGTTGGCGAAGACAGCGGCAAAATCGGTATTGATTGTTCCGATTGCCGCCGATGTAACTGACGAGGCTTCCTCTAAGCACCTGTTCGAACAGATCGGCAGCCAGCTCGATATCGTCATCGCCAATGCGGGTGCCGCCGAAAGCGCGCCATTCCACCGCCTCGATCTCAAGACGTGGAAGAACCAGATCGATCTTAATCTTACCGGCGTGTTCACCACATTTCACCACGCGCTTCCGGCCATGATGCAAGTCAACAGCGGCAGGCTCATCGCCATTGCCTCGACTGCGGGGTTGAAGGGCTATGCCTATGTTTCGGCTTATACCGCGGCCAAGCATGGGGTTGTCGGTCTGACGCGGGCGCTGGCACTGGAGCTCGCCAAGACGGGTATTACCGTCAATGCGATCTGTCCCGGCTTTGTCGATACACCCATGCTGGACCATTCCATAGAGACTATCATGCAGAAGACCGGCAAGAGCCACGCCGAAGCAGTCACCGCGCTCGCTGCATCCAATCCGCAAAAACGGCTGATCCAGCCAAACGAGGTTGCACAGACCGTTTTGTGGTTGTGCGGCCCGAATTCTGGCTCCATCACCGGCCAGGCGATTTCCATTTCAGGAGGGGAAATATGAGCGATCCGAAACAGCTGCCGTCCCTTGATGAGGGCGCATCCCCTGCTTTCGTCAAGCACAACCTGCGGGTCTGGCTGAAAATGCTGAAGGCGACCAAGCATATCGAAGCGACGATACGCGAAAAGCTGCGGATGGAATTCGATACCACGCTACCGCGTTTCGACGTGATGGCGGCGCTCTACCGCTTCGAAGAAGGGCTCAAGATGAGCGAACTGTCCTCGGCGCTGCGCGTTTCCAATGGCAATGTCACCGGGATCATCGAGCGGCTGGTTTCGGACGGTGCCGTGCTACGTGTGCCTGTCGTGGGTGACAAGCGCGCCATGCTGGTACGCCTGACACAGAAGGGTCGGGACGAGTTCTCGCGCATGGCCGCTGCGCACGAATTGTGGATCAATGATATCTTCAGCGGCCTTCCACCGGATACGACGGCACGGCTGAGTTCCATCTTCGACACGATCGAGCATTCGCGGGAACTGATTGCGGGAGATGACCATGCGTGAGATGGCAAACTACAAGGCCACCTATTTCAAATGGCACGTCGAGGGCAGTATCGCCGTGATCTCACTCGACCGGCCGGAGCGCAAGAATCCGTTGACCTTCGAGAGCTACGCGGAACTACGCGACTGCTTCCGCGACCTCATCTATGCCGATGACATCAAAGCCGTGGTCTTCGGCTCCAATGGCGGCAATTTCTGCTCAGGCGGCGATGTGCACGACATTATCGGTCCACTGTTGAAGATGGACATGAAGCGTCTGCTCGAATTCACCCGCATGACCGGCGATCTGGTCAAGGCGATCATGCACTGTGGCAAGCCCGTCATCGCCGCCGTCGATGGCATCTGTGTCGGCGCGGGTGCGATCATCGCCATGGCATCGGACCTGCGGCTTGCGGCTCCGGAAGCCAAGACAGCGTTTCTGTTTACCCGCGTCGGCCTTGCTGGCTGCGACATGGGCGCCTGTGCCATACTGCCCAGAATCATCGGCCAGGGCCGCGCCGCCGAACTGCTCTACACCGGCCGGTCCATGGCGGCTGAGGAAGGCGAACGTTGGGGTTTCTATAACCGGATTGTCCCGGCCGCAGAGCTCGACGCGGAAGCGATCAAACTGGCAAAGCGGCTGGCGGACGGGCCCACCTTCGGTCACATGATGACCAAGACGATGCTTAATCAGGAATGGTCAATGTCCATCGATCAGGCTATCGAGGCGGAAGCGCAGGCGCAGGCGATCTGCATGCAGACGAAGGATTTCCAGCGCGCCTTCGATGCTTTCGTTGCGCATGAAAAGCCCGTCTTCGGGGGCGACTAATATGGCCGACCGATCGTTTCTCGCCTGGCCATTTTTCGAAGACCGGCACCGCCAACTGGCTGATGACGTCGAAACATGGGCGGGCACCAGTCTCGGCCATATCGATCATGACGACACCGATGCAGCCTGCCGCGATCTCGTGCGCAAACTCGGTGAAGCGGGTCACCTGCTGCACACGGCCATCGATCCCGCCGATGCCTCCAGCAAGCTTGATGTGCGCAGCCTCTGCCTGATCCGCGAGACATTGGCGCGGCATGATGGCCTTGCCGATTTCGCCTTTGCTATGCAGGGCCTCGGCACCGGTGCTTTGTCGCTGTTCGGAACAGATGCGCAAAAGCAGGTATGGCTGAACAGGACGCGCACCGGCAATGCGATATCCGCCTTTGCCCTCAGCGAACCGCAATCGGGTTCCGACGTCGCCAATATGGAACTATCGGCGACGCGTGACGGAGATGATTACATATTGAGCGGCGAGAAGACCTGGATATCCAATGGTGGCATTGCCGATGTCTATACGCTGTTCGCCCGCACCGGCGAAGCGGCCGGGGCCAAGGGCATTTCGGCTTTCATCGTACCCGCCGACACGCCGGGGCTGGTGATCGCCGAGCGGCTTGAAGTCATCGCGCCACATCCGCTGGCGCGGTTGGTCTTCGACAATTGCCGCGTTCCGGCGTCGACGCTTGTCGGCTCACCGGGCCAAGGTTTCCGCATCGCCATGTCGGTGCTGGATGTATTTCGTTCCACGGTTGCAGCAGCTGCGCTCGGCTTTGCCCGGCGCGCGCTGGACGAGACCGTATCCCGCGCTAATGGACGCCATCTCTTTGGCGCGCCCATGTCCGACCTGCAGATGGTACAGGGGCACATCGCCGACATGGCGCTCGATATCGACGCCGCCGCCCTTCTCGTCTACCGCGCGGCATGGCTGAAGGACAACGGCGCCGAACGCGTCAGCCGCGAGGCGGCCATGGCCAAGCTCTATGCAACCGATCATGCCCAGGGTGTCATCGACAAGGCGGTGCAGATCCACGGCGGCGACGGCGTGCGGAAGGGAAACGTGGTCGAGCGGCTCTACCGGGAAATCCGGGCATTACGCATCTATGAGGGCGCATCGGACGTGCAGAAAATAATTATCGCAAGGCACGAGCTTGCCCGGAATTAATTGCGAGGGGATAAACCATGTTGGGACCGACTTCACATACGGATCACTTCACCCGGAATAATCTGCCCCCAGCCGAAGACTGGCCGGAAATGCCGATGGAAAAGTTCCAGTATCCCGAATGGCTCAACGCGGCGGTCGAACTGACCGATGTCATGGTCAATCGGGGGTTTGGCGACAATACCGCATTAATCGGCAATGGCCGCCGCCGCACCTACAAGGAGCTGACGGATTGGACCAATCGCATCGCCCATGCACTGATCGAAGATTACGGTGTCGAGCCCGGCAACCGCATTCTCATCCGCTCGGCCAATAATCCGGCCATGGTCGCGTGCTGGTTGGCAGCTACCAAGGTCGGGGCCGTGGTGGTCAACACCATGCCCATGCTGCGCGCCGGGGAACTCGCCCAGATCATCGACAAGGCGGAAATCAGTTTCGCTCTATGCGATACGCGGCTGATGGAAGACATGGTGGCCTGCGCCAAAGAGAGCCGTTTCCTCAAGCACGTCGTTGGCTTTGACGGCACTGCCAACCACGATGCTGAACTCGACCGTATTGCGCTCAACAAATCCGTGCGCTTCGAGCCGGTGAAGACCGGCCGCGATGATGTTGCCCTCCTCGGCTTCACCTCTGGCACGACGGGCGAGCCCAAGGCGACCATGCATTTTCACCGCGATCTGCTGATGATCGCGGATGCCTATGCCAAGGAAGTGCTGGACGTGCAGCCCGACGATATTTTCGTCGGCTCGCCGCCGCTCGCCTTCACCTTCGGGTTGGGCGGTCTGGCGATCTTCCCCTTGCGCTTCGGGGCGGCAGCGGCCCTACTGGAGCAGGCAACGCCGACAAAGATGGTCGAAATCATCGAGACCTATAAGGCGACAATCAGCTTTACCGCGCCCACCGCCTACCGCACCATGCTGCAGGCTATGAACGAGGGCGCCGACCTTTCTTCACTGCGCGTTGCCGTTTCGGCAGGGGAGACGCTTCCCGCCCCAATATATGAGGCCTGGATGGCCAAGACTGGCAAGCCGCTGCTCGATGGTATCGGCTCGACCGAAATGCTGCATATCTTCATCAGCAACCGGCTGGACGATTCAGGTCCCGGCCGCACCGGTAAGCCGGTTGGCGGCTATGAAGCCATCATTGTCGATGACGACATGCGCGAACTGCCCCGCGGCGAAACCGGCAAGCTCGCCGTGCGTGGGCCGACGGGCTGCCGCTATATGGCGGATGAGCGCCAGAAAACATATGTGCGTGACGCCTGGAACCTCACCGGCGATACCTTTATCCAGGACGAACACGGCTATTTTCATTTCGCAGCGCGTTCCGACGACATGATTATCTCTGCCGGATACAATATTGCCGGTCCCGAAGTCGAAGCGGCGCTGCTGTTGCATCCGGATGTCAGCGAATGTGCGGTCATCGGCGCGTCCGATGAAGCCCGCGGCCAGATCGTGCAGGCACACATCATGTTGTGCGCGGGCGTTGCCGCCGACGAGCTGACGGTCAAGCGGCTACAGGATCATGTCAAGCAGGTGATCGCACCGTATAAATATCCGCGTTCCATCAAATTCGTCGAGGCCCTACCGAAGACGGCGACGGGCAAGATCCAACGTTTCCAGTTGCGCAAGGCCAACCAGCATTAGAAACACGAAGGCAGGAAATCAGTATGGTAGAGATTGTTCATCCGCAGGGATGGCCGCCGGCAAAAGGTTATTCGAACGGCGTCATCGGCGAAGGCAAAACGCTGTTTGTCGGCGGGCAGATCGGCTGGACCAAGGATCAGCAGTTCGAAACGGATGACTTCGTCGAACAGGCGGAACAGACCATGCGCAATATCGCCGATGTGCTGGCAAGCGCAGGCGCCTCGCCCGCCAATATCGTGCGGCTGACCTGGTACATTACCGACAAGAAGGCCTATGTCACCCAACAGCGAAGGTTGGGCGAAGCCTACCGTCGGGTGTTCGGCCGTCACTATCCGGCAATGACGCTAGTGCAGGTTGTGGCGTTGCTGGAAGATCGCGCTCTGGTGGAGATCGAAGCCACGGCAGTGATCCCAGGTTAGTTCAGTGAGGCGATGGTCTTCAGGGCACCATCTAGCATGGTGCCTTCTTCATCTTTCAGGGCAGCTTCGCGCAGGCGGCGAATCCAATCGGCGGCATCGGGTCGGCCTTTGACCAGATCGAGGCCCGAGAGCACACGGTCAAACTTGGAGAAGGCGCGTACATGCGTGTCGCTGTAGCCCTTGATCAGGCGGCGGCAGTTGAGGATTTCAACTGCAAGCGCATAATCCTGCGAAACGTGATCGAGCGCCAGTTTGTACCAGTGCTGCAGATGCTCGGTTTCCACCTGATGCCGCAGCAGCGAGCGGCGCCAGCGGCGCAGACCGCCGATGAACCAAAGCATGGCAAAGCCCGACATGCTGTCGGTGCGGATGCGGCGTCCACGATTGATGCGCCTGTCAAGCCAAGCCGAAAGCTTCGGACGGCTTTCGATGTAGCGGCCAAGTCCAGTCGGAAGCGTGCCGCAGAATTCCTCGATGCGGGGATGAAAATACTCGGTCAGTTGCAGGACGGTTCCATCCTTGACGCCAACTTCGGACCGTACGCGCGTGTCGCGCTTCGAACGGGTCTTGAGATCGGAAACCCGGATCATGTCGTCATAACACATGGCATTGGCGAGATGTTTCGCCGCGCTAAGCGACAGCGCGTAGCCGGGGCTGTCCAGCTTCACCGCCTGATCGAGTCGGTCGAGATATTCGGTGCCATAGGCGACGTCCTGATAATCGGTGACCTTGCGTAGGCCGCGCAGGGCCATATCGCGCACGAGCTCGGGATAGGCATCGACGCGGGCGTTGAGCGACTGCCACTGCGACAGGAGCTGCTGCGGGCCCTTTACTTTCGGCGTTGAAGGGATGGGTTGAGGTGGGAACGCTTCGGGGGCTGCATCCACATCTCTGGCACGATCATGAGCCGCCGCGAAGGCCTTCAGACTGGCGATCGCGCCCCGACCTGAGCCCACGATGATTGCTTCATAGGTCTCGCGGGGAAAAGGCAGTGCGCCGGAACCCGCCAGCGCGCCGAGCAGGCTGGCTGAAATCATCGACCCGGCATCGAGCGCCATCTGCTCCATGTCGAAACTTATGAAGCGCTTCGCCGAACCCTTGGCCGCGGCCATAACCTGATCGGAAGGGGCACGCCCATCGCCGGGCTCGATCTTCTCCGAGATGGCGGCGATACGGTGCGAGGACGCGATCAGTGTCGTGCGGTTGGGCGTGACGAAGCCACGAATGATGGCGCGTCCGGCTTCCATGAGTTCGGATGCGATCAGGATATCGACATCGCCCTGCGCCGGGGACAAGGCGAACACCGGCTGGCGGCCATTATCGCGGCATAGCTCGACGTAATAGATCGTCGCGCCGGTGCGCTGTGCCACGCCTGCAACCGATGTCGATTGCGCGCGGTAACCATTGACCTCGGCAACGGCAGTGATCCAGTCGGCGAGAACACCGCCGCCCTGCCCTCCAACGGCCAGTACCGCAAGCTTGATGATCCTGTCCGCTTCGGGAACTGTGGAAGGCGCCTGATCTGCCATGTTATACGTCCACGAATTCCAGGCGGCGGCGCTCGCGCCAGTTCTGCATCATGCCGATGAGCTTGCGACGTATCTTGTCGGCAAAACGGTCCCATGTCCCGGGATTGTGCACGACATCGGCACGGTAGAAGGACGGGCAAAGCACGGCAGCATCGGCAACTTCGCCACAATTGCCGCAGCCGACGCAGCTCTGGTCGATATGGGCAACGGGATCGTCACGCAGCGGATCGTCGAGCGTCTTGACCGAAAGTGACGGACAGCCCGACAAGCGCATACAGGCATGATCGCCAGTGCAGATATCCTCATCGACGCCGAACTTCGGCTTGACCATGCGTTCACCGCCCTTGATCGCCTTGTCGATCAGCGGCTTCTCGCGGCGCTGCCGGTTCAGCATGCATTCCGACGAAGCGACAATGACCTTCGGACCTGTCTCCGGCGTGGTCAGCGCCTCGCGCAGCGTGTCGCGCATTTTATTGACGTCATAGGTTCGCTCGATATGGCGAACCCATTTGACTCCCATGCCTTTGACCGCTTCAGTGATAGGATGCTTGGTCGATTTCGAGCGGTTGGTGGCGCGTGACGACAGAATGTCCTGCCCGCCGGTGGCGGCCGAATAGAAATTATCGACGATGACGATCACGCCGTCATTGCGGTTGAATACCGCGTTGCCGATGGAAGAGGTCAGGCCATTGTGCCAGAAGCCGCCATCGCCGACGAAGGAGATCGACCGGCGCTTGGCGTCAGGAGAATTGAACGCGGAAGCCGATGCCGGACCGAGGCCGTAACCCATGGTCGTTGCGCCGAGCTCAAAGGGCGGCATGATCGAAAACAGATGGCAGCCGATGTCGGACGCGATGTGATGGTGCCCCAGTTCCTGCTCGATCAGTTTGGTGGCGGCGAAGATCGGACGCTCCGGGCAGCCGGTGCAGAAGCCGGGCGGTCGCCCGGGAACGAGTGCCGTAAGATCGGAAAGATCTTGGCTCATATCGGTGGTGTTGGGCGCACGTATCTGAGCTGGAAGCAGATGCGGTGCGCGCTCACGCAGGAAGGCGCTGACCCCGTCGAACATGACCTGGCCAGTATATTCACCAGCCATCGGCATGACTTCCTTGCCGATGATGCGCGTTGTGTGATCCGCCTTATGCAGCATCGACGCCATGGCCTGCTCGATATAGTTCGGCTGGCCTTCCTCGACGACGAGCACCGCGTCTTTGCCTTGGCAAAAACCAAGAAATTCGTCTTCCACCAACGGATAAACCGCATTGAGCACATAGAGCGGCACCTGCGTCTCGCCGTAAAGATCGGCAAGGCCGATGCGCTGCAACGCTCGGATGACGCCATTGTACATGCCGCCCTGCAGGACAATACCAACCTTGGCGATATCAGGGCCGAAGAACTCGTTGATCTTGCGCGAGCGGATGAAATCGACCGCGGCGGGCCAGCGCTTTTCGATCTTTTCCTTCTCGTGCAGAAAAGAGGCCGGCGGCAGGACGATGCGTTTCGTATCGCGCCGGGGCGAATCCAGTGCCTCGGCGACGGTCATTCCCGGGCGCTTGTTGTCCTTGGCGATAAACTGGCCATGGACATGGCAGCAGCGGATACGCACGAGCAGCATGACCGGCGTGTTCGAAGCTTCTGAAAGCTCGAAGCTGTCTTCGACCGATTTGACGATGGAGGGCAGGTTCGGACGCGGATCGAGCAGCCAGACCTGACTCTTCATCGCAAAGGCGTGGCTGCGCTCCTGCATAATGGACGAGCCTTCACCGTAATCCTCACCGACGATGATCAGCGCGCCGCCGGTAACGCCGCCCGATGCCAGGTTGGCAAGCGCATCGGAGGCGACGTTGGTGCCAACCGTGGATTTGAATGTCGCCGCGCCGCGAATCGGATAATGCACTGAGGCGGCGAGCATTGCCGTCGCCGTCGCTTCGGAGGCGCTTGCCTCGTAATGCACGCCGAGTTCGCCGAGAATATCCTGAGCATCGGCAAGCACATCCATGAGGTGGCTGATTGGAGCACCCTGATAACCACCAACATAACCGACGCCGCATTGCAGCAGCGCCTTGGTGATGGCCAAGATACCTTCGCCGGAGAATTCTTCCCCGGCACCCAGTCTCAGCTTTTCGACTTCCTTTGCGAATGACCGTTCAGCCATGTGAAAGTCTCCTCATTTCTGTATCGCATATGCACTGGGCCGCGCTCAGGCTTTCGGAATAAGCGCCAGAACCCGCGTCGGGCTGCCCGTCCCGTTCTGGATCTTCAACGGAGCGGCGATCAGGATTGCCCCCTTGGGCGGTAGCCGGTCCAGATTGCACAGGCTGGCAAGACCATAACGATTGGACTTATGCATCAGGCTGTGCGCCGGGAATGGCGGTGTCATGCCACCAGCCTGACCGGCATCGGTGCCGATGGTCTCGCTGCCCCAGCCGATAGCGCCGGTGGAAATGATGTATTCAATCGCCTCGGCTGTAGGCCCGGGGGTGTGTGGTCCGGTATTATCGGCATTGAGGAATTCCGCCTCGGAGCCGTTGCGCTTGTACCAATCGGTGCGCATCACGACCCATTCGCCGGGGTGAATAGCGCCATGCTCAGCTTCCCATGCCTTGATGTGTTCGACGGTCAGGAGGAAGTCATGATCCTTGGCGGCCTCCTTCGAGCAATCGATGACATTGACCGGCGCAACGAAATTCTTCGCGGGGATGGTATCAGTCGCGCCATCCGGATAGTCCTTGCCGGTGATCCAATGTTTAGGCGCATCGAAATGCGTCCCGGAATGCTCGCCGACCTTCAGCCAGTTCCATGCCCACCACGGACCGTTCTTGTCATAAGCGGAAATCTCATGGATTTCGATTTTCGGCGTGTCGACGGCAAGTTCCGGCGGCAACTTCAGCAAGGGGGTATCGGGACCGAGCACGGCGGCAAGATCCACCACCTCGACACCACCGGACAGGAGCAATTCAGCCAACCGGCCAAGAACTTCATTGGTTTGCATCGGTAACCTTCCTCTTCCTTTTCGCGCCCTTGAGAGCGGCGTTCCCTTGATTCCAGTCTACTGCACAATGCAGGCATTTGCATGCAATCCGCACATTCGAAACAGCGCGGATTGCACTTGGCTGTCGTTACGCGTGTCGCGCGATGATCGTCTTCAGCGCCTCTTCGAAGCGGTGAATTTCCGCCATCGTGTTATAATGCACCAGCGAAAGGCGAACCGCGCCGCTATCCATGCTGAGGTTGAGCCGTTTCATCAGGCGCGGCGCATACATGTGGCCGTCGCGGATACCGATCTGCATCTCAGCCATCCCTTCCGTGACAAGCTGCGGCGACAATTTGCCGACATTGAAGCAGAAGGTCGGAACGCGCTGATTGATCCGCTCGACATTGTCGATACCGTAGACAGTCGCCCCGCAATCCTTGAGAACACGCAGCATTTCGGTGGCGAGCTGCAGCTCATAGGCGCGGATCTTGCCCATGCCCGCAACGATATTCTCGCGGCGGGACCGGTTGTTGGCCGGAGCGAAATTGCGGCCGATCGATTCCAGATACTTGACCGCAGCGTCCATGCCCGAGACGTTTTCGTAGATGAACGTGCCAGCCTCGACCTTGTGTGGCGGGTATGTTCGGGAATGAAGTCTTCGCGGAAGGTCGGCAGGCGTTCCAATGTCTCGAAGCGGCCCCACAGGAAGCCCATATGCGGCGAGAAGTTCTTGTAGCCGGAGCAGACAAGATAATCGCAATCCCAGGCCTGAACGTCGATCAGACCGTGCGGACCGTAATGCACGCAGTCGAGGAACACCTCGGCACCGGCATCATGGGCGATTTTGGCGACGGAGGTGACATCCACAATCGAGCCGATGGAATGTGCGGTGACCGTGCAGGCAACAAGACGTGTCTTGTCGTTTACCAGCGGCCGCAGATCGTCGACATGCAGATTGCCGTCCTCGCGCATGCGCCACCAGACGAATTTGGCACCGGCCGATTCGAGCGCCAGCCATGTCGCGATATTGGCGTCGTGATCCATGTCGGTGATGATGATCTCGTCGCGCTCCTGCAGCATCTGGCCGATGCCGAGGCTAACGAGACGGATGAACGAGGTCGCATTCATGCCGAAGCAGATTTCCTGCGGATCGCGGGCGTTGATGAGCAGTGCCACGCTCTCGCGGGCATCGGCAATGACCTTGTCCATCTGGACACCGCGACCGTAGCGCGCGCCGCGCTGAACGTTGAAATTGACCAAATGGTTCGTCACCGCGTCGAGCACGCTCTGCGGAATCTGCGCACCGGCGGCATTGTCGAAAAAGACGAAATCGCCAGCCTTCTGCAACGCCGGAAACATCGGGCGAATGGTCTCGACCGGAAACGCGGCTTCGTTCGAATTGGCTTGGGTCGTCTGGTGCTGGTTCATGACTGCTCCCTGGAATGAATGGCGCGCTGGGCGCCTGATGCTTGTATGGATGGTGGAAATTTGTTCATCTCGAATGCTGCTGCTTGCCACGCTCCTCGAGATAACTGACAAGTCGAACGAGCGGCCAGAGGAACGCGAGATAAATGATGGCTGCACCGATCAACGGCGTCGGATTGGCCATCAACGCCTGCGCGTCGGTTGCCTGTTTCAGCA
This sequence comes from uncultured Alphaproteobacteria bacterium, assembly GCA_963776115.1. GTDB lineage: Bacteria > Pseudomonadota > Alphaproteobacteria > Rhizobiales > Rhizobiaceae > Phyllobacterium. Next base: position 34,947 of record CAVZLS010000001.1, read on the forward strand.
GGTCCGGCATTGCAACAACCGAGGCGAGCGACGTGTCCTTGTAGATTGACACGCAATTGCTGGTGAGCGGCGGAATGACCACCTTCAAGGCCTGCGGAAGAATGACCTTGCGCATGGTTATCCAGAAGGAAAGGCCCAGAGCCGATGCCGCTTCGAACTGACCCTTGGAAATATTTCGATACCGGCGCGGCACACTTCGGCGGTGAATGCCGCAAGCACCATCGACAGCGCGATCGTGGCGGAGGTGAACGAGGTAAAGCGGATACCTGCCAGGGGCAGCGCGTAATAGATCAGGATCAAAACGACAAGAATTGGCAAAGCGCGAAAAATGTCGATGTAGAAAATCGCCAGGTATCTCAGCCAGCTTGGCGCATAAAGCCTCATCAAGCACAGGATCAACCCGCCTATGCAGCCGAAGAATATGGCTGCGCAGCCGAGCATGATCGTGTTGCCAAGCCCGCGCAGCAGAATTGGAAAGGATTTGACCAGAATTTCCCAGTTGAAGAAAGTGTGGATCAATTCCATAAACTTACCTGCGGGGTAAACTGCTCAACAGCCCTCAGACGGGCCGGTTGGCCGGTGAGAAGCACCGGCCACGATGTTCGAGATTATTCGGCTGTCGGCAGCGGCAGAACCTTGACCGTGCTGGTGCCCGGCTCCGGATCGACGTTGAACCACTTCTTGTGGATCGCCGCCATCGTGCCGTCGATCTTCATCGCAGAAATGGTTTCGCTGACTTTTTCAACCAGCGGACTGTCCTTCTTGGCCATCAGGGCGAAGCGCTCGCCGGTCGGGATTTCGAACCAGAAGCTTGAGACGAGGCATCTTGGTCATGGCATATTGGAAGCCCGCCAACTCGCCCGCACCGCCATCGATACGGCCGTTCTGCACTTCCATCAGAAGATCCTGTTGGGCGGCATAGCTCTTCACTTCGGTAACTCCAAGCTTTTCGGAATTTGCCTTAGCCCATGCATCGCCTGTCGAACCGGCGATGACGCCAATGGTCTTGCCTTTGAGCTCTTCCAGCGATTTGATGGACGAGTTGTAGTCTTACCGACAACCGTGCCATCGCTGTCATAATAGGGCTGCGTGAAGGACTGGTTCTTCAGGCGGTCATTGGTGATCGAGATCGACGAAATGGCGAAGTCGATGCGCCCTGAACTTGTTGCCGCAAACAAGGCCTGGAAGCCCATGTCCTGAAAATCCGGCGTCAGTTCTGAGGCGCTTGGCAACTTCGCGCACGACATCGACTTCAAAGCCTTCGAAATCGCCCGAGGCAGTCTTATACTCCCAGGGGGGATTGGCCGGATACGTCCCGATGACGATGGTATCGGAGGCAAAGACCGGAGCGGTGGAAAATAGGCTCGACGCGACCATAATTCCCATTAAACTCAAACGTTTCAGCATTTTGTTTCCCTCTATTTTAGCCACTCGCGGCGGCATATTGATATTTCGCATCTCCATGCTTCCTCTCAGGAGACGCGCCTGCTCGTTACTCCATCATTTGCTTAAGCGCGTCGCAAAGTGCATCGACGTCGTCAAGGCTCGTCACGCTGCCGGGCGAAAGACGCAAAGTCGATCCTCGGGCATCGCAATAGAGTTTCTGTTCGCGCAGTGCCGAAACGATGGCAGTCGCGTTGCAATTCTGAGGCAATGAAAGCATGACGCTGCCACCGCGCTTGCTTTCATCCAGGGGCGAACCCGACCACCCAGCCATTTTCCAGTGACCGCTCGATGATGCGGCTCGTCAAGGCAAAATTCTGGGCACCAATGGCATCGACACCGGTCTCTACCGCCCATGCCAGCCCCGGCAGCGATGCAACCGATGAAGTATCGCAGGCGTTCCATGATCAAAACGGCGCGCGTCGGGTGCGTAGGCAAACCGGTCAAGATCCCACGAGAATGGATTCTCCTGACGAACCAGCCACGCAATTCCGGCTCGCACTCAACAAGAAGCGCTGGACGGACCTGCAATATGCCCGCGCCGGACGTGCCGCATAGCCATTTCAAAGAGGTCGAGACGACGAAATCCGTTTGGGTGCCCCCCACGGAGAACGGTGCAACTCCGATACCTTGAGTGATATCCGCACCGACGAGGCTGCCCATGCGGTGGCCGTGGGCGACGAGCCCGGCAATATCGGAGCGATGCGACGCGGTGGAGGTGACGAACGTCAGCAACGCAACCCCGACATCGTCCCCCCAGCGCGCGATCATATCCTCTTCGCGCACCCATTTTTCGCCAGGGCGCATGGAAACCGTATCGAGCGTGAAGCCGAAGCGCGGTGCAATCTTCGCCAGCATGAAGTGCAGACTTGGAAACAATTGGCGGCAATGAGGAGAAAACGCCTGCCTGCTACGTGAAGATTTTGGTAGGCCGCCGACGAGACTGTAAAGAGTGGTCGTGACATTTTCGGCTGTCGTCAATGATCCTGCAGGCGCATCTCATCAACGTGCTCCAGAGATCAATGAGTGTTTTCGCGCCGCGATCGCGGCAGGCCACTGACCATCATCTTCTGCAGACCATATTTCAGAGAAACGAGTCAATGCCGCGCTCATAGCCACGGCCTTTCCGGGGGAAAAGTGCCGATGGAATGGAAGAGGAAATAGCCGACATACGATGCCTCAGAAATATATTTGTGATCATTTGATGACAAATGCTATAATGCGTCAATTGAGCAAAGTGCGGATATTTGTCTAGCTGGAGCCTGATGCGTCAGATGAGATTGTAATCTCGAGGAATTTCGGGCTATTTTGGACTGAAAATCGAAAGTTGAAAATCCGCTCTTCTCACGGCCGGCAGATGATCTAAGCGATACAAAAAAGGAAAATGCCTCGGTGGATATGAGTTTTGGAACCGTCTCTTCGCGCACGACGATTTAGGATGGCGTTTATCAACAGCTGCGCCAGGCCTTGATGAACGGTCAGTTCAATCCGGCCCAAAGCTTGACGATCGCAGGTCTCGCCGAATATTTGGGACCAGCAATATGCCCGTGCGCGAAGCATTACGCCGGCTTGCAGCGGAAATGCGCTTGAGATCGCCTCAAACGGTTCAGCGCGCGTGCCCGTGGTCACGGCAGCGCGGCTCGACGATCTTTGCCGAGCCCGCATTGTGGTCGAAGCGCTGGCGACAGAGCTGGGAGCGCCTGATCTGACGCCGAAGTTACCTCGAAATCCTCAAGGGGACAGTCTCGGAACAGAAGGAAATTGGGCGTGACAAGAATATCTACACGCTGATTACGAGATCAGCAGTTCGACTTCACCATTTATCGCGCGTCGGGATCGGATGTTCTGATCCAGCTCATCGAAACATTATGGCGGCGGTTTGGACCTTATATGCGGACGCCGTCCACGCAACGTTGTCGTCGATCCGCGCTGGCGAATCCGAGCCCTCGAGGAAG
>CAVZLS010000002.1:0-30782 GCA_963776115.1 uncultured Alphaproteobacteria bacterium
AGCCTGTGCACCAAATGATCGAGGAGATGCCGCTTGAGGCCGGGTCCATCGAACGGATCGACGGGGTCGGCAGACGCGGATTTATCGTTTCCGCTGGATCATCCTCCGCTGGCGGTACGTCTAGCCCGGCGCGGTCGATATAGGCGTCGATCACGCGCTTTGCGGCCGCGGAGGCCTCGTCGGCGAAGCGCATGTTGTCGGGCCAGCCGTTCCTCCAAAGGCGAGGCTGCCATTGACGATTCCGTTGAAGCGACCAAGTAGCACCACGCCCTGCGCGCTCAACGACTGCAGACTGATGGTGTGCGTCGCGCCGAGAAGAGGACGCGAAGGTAGCTTGCGATATTCCACAATGAGTTCGCGGCGGGGGGACATCCGCGCGAAGCCGCAAATAGTGAGCCAATTGAACGTGTCGCCGCTGCGATAGCGACGGACCAAGCGGCCGGTTAGGCTCGTCGCCAGAAACACACGCCGTCCGGCCTGCACCAAATCTTCGGCGATCTGGCCGCCCGTCTGGCCACTTCCGACCAGCAGCACCGCGCCCTCGGGGAGTTCGGCTGGATTGCGAGGCCGAAGAATTCGATACTTGCCCAATCGCTGCTGGCAGTGCTGCTCGACCACGACGGCCGGACGGTGGCGGCTCTGGTTGCCGGTCGCAACGACAATCGTACGAGCCACCAGTGCGCCGCGGTTTGTCGTGACGCGATAGGCTCCGTTCTGCTGATCAAGCTGCTCAACCGTTACTCCGGTGCTCACTGGCAAGCGGTGCCGGTCGACATAGCCTTCCAGATAGGCGACGAATTCGTGGTGCGTTAGAGCTCCCCAAGGGTCGGGCCCGTCGTAGGTATCACCCGGCATTATTGTGCGTATGTTTGTCGAGTTCAGGCGAAAAGAATCCCAGCGTTGGGTCCGCCATGTCTCGCCGACGCTACCTCGCTCGAGAACGCGATGCACACTGCCATGCTGTTGCAGAAAATAGCTGATACCGAGTCGCCGTAACCCGCGCCAATAACGACCGTATCAAGAACCTCTCGCATGGGTTCCCCCGCCAAGTCATGTCGTCTGGGATGCCTCCAGCAACCAAGCCGCTATGCTCGTGGGCCCCGAGGTTGAAGCATATCATAAAAGCGGCCGAACTCTGAAATCGCACGATGGTAAAGCGGACATCGCTGAGTTCATAGCGTCTGGATTTATGAGTACACGCTCTGATTAATTTTAGTGAGGCGACGGTTTATTGAGGAGAAATATCGGTTTCCGCACAATACAGAGAAACGAATCGGGACCAGTGATATGCGGAATCGCGACATTGAACCTTTGGAACTTCGGGACTTCCTGATCATGGCTGTGTTATTGGCAGCCGTCTTGTTTGTGTTGTGGGGAACAGTTCTGACTGATCGGCAATACCCGGCATAATTTCGAGGTTCAGCCGGTCGTTGCGCGCTAGTCCAGGGGTTTCAGGTTTTGACTGAACATACTCTCTGCTTGATCCGTAACCCCCTAACCTCTCCGTCACTCTCGGGCTCGCACCCGAGGACCCGCACTTTCCTTGTAGAACAAGAAACGCGGTGCTGTGATTTGAGCGCCCGAACGGGGTCCTCGGGTCAAGAGCCCGAGGATGACGGAGAGGAAGGCGCGGTTCAGTCAAAACCTGAGACGCGCTAGCGCACAGCGGCGACAATGTGGGCGTTTATCCTGCCCTCGATGGCGCCGCTTCCAAACCGTTGCATCAAGGCCTGTGCCACATGTTCTGTGGCGGCCTCAAGACCGGATGGCGACCGTGCTTCGATCTCGTTTCGCAGCGGCGTCCCCTGGCAAAACGCGATCGCGGCATCGCGCGCTGAATTTGCACGGCTGGACTTCTCAAGCGTTTCTATGGCGATCGACCTGAACCCGCGACCAATATCGACCGCCATCACCTTGATTCCCAGACCCGTGCGGCGTTCTTGCCATGAAACGAGGGCGGTTGTCCTGTAAACATCTTTTCAGCGCGCTTGTTACCTCTTGGGTGAAATCACTCGGTGTCCAGTCTGTCCCAGACATTGAAAAAATAGTGTCCACCGGGCTTCAGAACGCGGTAGGCTTCCTTATGCCCCTGGACCTTGTCCGGGTAGAACATGACCCCGAATCGACACACTGCGATATCGAACATTTGCGGCTCGAAGGGAAGCGCGAGAGCGTCCGCTTGCTGCCAGACGATGCGACTTTCTTCGGCTGCCGCGCGCTTGCACGATCAAGCATCGGTTGGTTGAGGTCCGATGCAACGATCCGCGTTTCCGCGTTGAGCCGGCAAGCCATGGCCCGCGTCAGGACACCGGTGCCGGCTGCGATTTCCAGCACGTTTTGCGGCTTGAATTTGGCCACCCGGTCGGCAAGATCCTGCGCATAGGGCTCAAAGATCATCGGCACAAAGAGCCGGTCATAAATTTCCGGAATTGCCCCCGCGAAGATTTTGTCTGTCGCTACCACAGGCTGTCTCCCGCCGTTCTACAGCTGTATAACTTATGCTTCCTACAGCCGCTGCGGAAGCCTCTTTGAATGAACTGACGGCGAAAAATTGGCCGGACAGAGACGACGATCCCTGTCCGGCCAAGTGCCACGAAATTAGTTGGCCGCATTCACCAGATCGTCCCGATGCTTTCACCTTGTCCTGCCCGTCGAGAAACGGCATGACGGCCTCCGCCAGCTCTGGCGCAAAGAAAATGTCGTAGTGCGTGCGGTTGGGGATGATGGCGAGGCGGTTCTGCGACATGGTCTCGCGCATCCAGCCCGCATCTCTCAGGCCGCCGCCAAGCAGTTGGTAGAATTTGATTTCATGTTCGGGGCGGTACATGTCGCTGTCGGCGAAGACCAGCATCACCGGCATCTTCAATTTCGCGACATCGGCGGAGTAATCGTAGGGCTTGCGCATCAAATCACCCATCGCGCCAAGGAGTTGGGGGAAATCCTCGGGTTTCGGAGCGACGGCGACATAGGATTTGTACATGGGCGTCTCCTTCATCATGTCAGCCATGCCCGCACTCACAGCCGCCTGCATCTTGATCATTTCAGGATAGAACCCGTCCTGCGCATAGCCTGCGGACACCAGCGCCACACGATCGACCATTTCGGGGTGCTGTACGGCCAGCCGGAACGCTACGCCGCCGCCGAACGAATAGCCGAGAGCGTCGGCCTTGTCGTAGCCAAGCGACTTCAGGATCGTCGCCATGTCGTCACCCATCGCTTCAAGGCTCATCGGACGATTGCCGAGCTCGGTGCGGCCATGGCCTTGAAGGTCGACGGCGATAACCTGCCGCCCCTCGATGAGGCGGGGCATGATCGGCTGGAACATACCAGTGGAGCCAAGCCCACCATGCAGCAGGAGCAGCGGTGTGCCGGCACCTTCTCCCTGTATTTCATAATAGTAGTTGATACCGCCAGCTTCGACGTGTCCGCTTTTTACCGCGGGTGCGGCGTGGGCCGACGTAATGGTCAATGCAACCGCCGCGACTGCAATGAGGCTTGAAAGAATTTTCATGTTCGTCTCCTCGACAATGGGAACTTATGTGGGCCAATGCAGTTAAGACTGAAGATAACCAGAGCACCCGACAGCCTTCCGAAAATTATTTCGAGATGACGAGGTGCTTTCTGGTTCTGGTAGCAGAAACGTGTCTTGACCCCTCGCCGGACGCCTACCATGTTCGATGCAGCCTGGACGCTCAGGACAGACCAAACTCCAGCCAGCACGCCCCACGTGCGGAGCCAGATGCGGGACACCAACATGGTCACCTTCACCCTCAACGGACAGCAAGAAGACCTTCGACGGCGACCCCGACACGCCGCTTCTGTGGGTCATCCGCGACTTCGAGAAGCTGACCGGCACCAAATATGGCTGCGGCGTCGCCCAATGCGGCGCCTGCACCGTGCATCTCGACGGCCCGACGCGCCGCTCCTGCGTCACGCCGATTTCCAGGGTCGAAGGCTCGGAAGTGATCACGATCGAGGGCTCGCCGGCGCGGAGGCCGAGGCGGTGCAGAAGGCCTGGGTCGCGATCGACGTGCCGCAATGCGGCTACTGCCAGTCCGGCCAGATCATGTCGGCGGTGGCGCTGCTGCAGATCGACGCCGAAGCCGACCGACGCCGACATCGACGGCGCCATGGCCGGCAATATCTGCCGCTGCGCCACCTATCACCGCATCCGCGCAGGCGATCAAAGACGCCGCCGAGCTACGATGGAGGGCTGAGCCATGACCATTCCAACATCACGGCCACACGCCGCGCCTTCCTCGCCGGCGCCGGCCTCGTCATCGGCTTCCCGTCGCGCCGAAAGGGTTCTCGCTCAGGCACTCGAAGGCGTCCCGGCCGGCGGCGGCGGACGACGCTTCCGCCGATGAACGCCTTCGTCAAGATCGGCACCGACGACACGGTGACGATCCTGTCCAAGCACATCGAATTCGGCCAAGGGCCCTTCACCGGCCTCGCCACGCTGATCGCCGAGGAACTGGACGCCGACTGGAGCCAGATGCGCGCCGTGCATTCGCCGGCCGACGACAAGGTCTATGCCAACCTTGCCTGTTCGGCTGCAGGGCACCGGCGGCTCGACGTCCATCGCCAATTCCTACGAGCAGATATCGCAAGGCTGGCGCGACGGCGCGCGCCATGCTGGTCGCCGCCGCCGCCGAGGAATGGGGCGTGCCGGCCGCCGAGATCACGGTTCCAAGGGCCGCATCAGACAGCCGGCATCCGGCAAGGAAAGCGGCTTCGGCGCGCTCGCCGACAAGGCCGCGCGACAGACCCCGCCGGCCGAGCCGACGCTCAAGGATCCGAAGGATTTCGTGCTGATCGGCAAGGACCTGCCGAAGCTCGACACGCTCGCAAGACGACCGGCAAGGCGGTCTTCACGCTCGACGTGACTCGCCGACAACATGCTCTGGTCGCGGTGGTCGCGCATCCCGACTCATTTCGGCGCGACGGTGAAATCCTTCGACGACGGCGAGGCGCGCAAGGTGCCGGGCGTCGTCGACGTCAAGCAGGTACCGCAGGGCGTCGCCGTCTATGCCGACAACACCTTTGCGGCGTTGAAGGGCCGCGCCGCGCTGAAGGTCGAATGGGATCTCTCGAAGGCCGAAACACGCTCCAGCAGTGCCAACTGACAGCGGATTTCTCGCGAAGATGTTCTGCGAGAAGGCCTCGAGGCGACGCATAACGGGCGATGTCGACAAGGCATTCGGCGGCCAGGGCGTGCAGAGCGCTCGAAGCCGAGATCGTGTTTCCGTTCCTGGCGCATGCGCCGATGGAGCCGCTCGACGCGGTGTTCGTCAAGAGGGCACGACGGGTCGGTCGACGTCTACACCGGCGCGCAGTTTCCCGGCATGGACAAGAACGACGGCGGCCAAGATCTTGGGCCTCGATCCGGCCAAGGTGCGCCTCAACACGCAGCTCGCCGGCGGCAGCTTCGGCCGCCGCGCGCAGTTCGGCTCGCCCTATATGCAGGAGGCCGCCGAGGTGTTTGCAAGGCGACCGACGGCTACGCGTCCGGTCAAGCACATGTGGACGCGCGAGGACGACATGCGCGGCGGCTTTTACCGGCCGATGTACGTGCACAAGATGAGCGGCGCGATCGATGCCGACGGCAGATCGATCGCCTGGGACCAGACGATCGTCGGCCAGTCGATCATGGGCAAGGCCTCGACCGATCGACGACACGTCGGTCGAAGGCGCGTCCAACCTGCCTTACGCGATCGGAACCTGCGTGTCATCTCGCACAATATCAGCTGGCGGTACCGCCGCTCTGGTGGCGCTCGGTCGGCCACACGCATACGGGCTTTGCGGTCGAGACCTTCGTCGACGAACTGCTGCAGAAGGTCGGCAAGGACCCGGTCGAGGGCCGGCTGGCGCTTTTGACCAACGAGCCCCGTCATACCGGCGTGCTGAAAGGTCGCCGAGATGGCCAACTGGGGTTCGCCGGTGCCGGAGGGACGCGAGCGCGGCGTCGCGGTGGTCAAGAGCTTCGACACCTATGTCGCGCAGATCGTCGAGGTTTCGCGCAGTGAGGACGGCACGCCGCGCGTGCACAAGGTCTGGTGCGCCGTCGACTGCGGCGTTGCGGTCAATCCGAACGTCATCAAGGCGCAGATGGAAGGCGGCATTGGCTACGGCCTCGGCGCGGTGCTGTTCGACGAGATCACGCTCGGCGAGGGCGGCAAGATCGTGCAGTCCAACTTCCACGACTACCGTTCGTTGCGCATCAACGAGATGCCGCATGTCGAGGTCGCGATCATCGCGTCGACCGAAAAGCCGACCGGCGTCGGCGAGCCGGGCGTGCCGCCGGTCGGCCCGGCCGTCGCCAACGCATGGCGCCGGCTGACCGGTGAGCCCGTCCGGCGCCTGCCGATCGTCAATGTGCTTCGGCTGAGGGGACGCAGGATGAAACGCAACATCGCTTACATCTCGCTCGCAGTGTGTCTTGCAGTCAACGGCGGGCTTGCCGTGTCGAGTATTTCGCGCGCCCAGGACAAGCCGGTCGTGGCAAAAGAGGAGCTCAAGCCCGCATCATCGTTCCAATCGATCGCTGACGAAAAGCAGCGCTCGGTTGCGCTGTTCGAGGAGGCCGGCAAGGTCATCGAGCATCCGCGCTGTGTCAATTGTCATCCGGCCGGTGACAGGCCGCTGCAGGACATTTCCATGCATCCGCACCAGCCGCCGGTGTCGCGCGGTGAAGGCGACATCGGCATGCCCGGAATGCAGTGCAACACCTGCCACGGCCCCGAAAACGTGAAGATCATCGGCCAAGCCGAGACGCTCAAGAGCATTCCCGGCAATCCGAACTGGCATCTGGCACCGATCGAGATGGCCTGGGAGGGCAAGTCGCTCGGCGCCATCTGCGACCAGATCAAGGATCCGCAGCGCAATGGCGGCAAGACGCTGGACGAGATCGTCGAGCACATGGCGCATGACGATCTCGTCGGCTGGGGCTGGCATCCGGGCGATGGCCGCGAGCCGGTACCCGGCACGCAGGAAGTCTTCGGTGAACTGATCAAGGCCTGGGTCGCGACCGGCGCCGCCTGCCCTTCATAAGGAAATAACGGGATCGTCAGTATTTACTGGCGATCTCGGCCCCCAGGCGCAAGGTCTCGCGTATCAACAGGTCGAGATCTCCTTGGCGGGTGCGATGATTGTTGATTGCGACACGCAGGCAATGCTCGCCATGAACAGTCGTGTCCGAAATGGAAGCCGTCCCTTCCTCCTGCAATCTCAGCATGATCTCGGTGTTGAGTGCCTTGAGCTGCTCGCCAGAAAACTCTTCAGGACGATAGCGATAGCAGATGATGTTGATGTTGGTCGTTGCGACCAGTTCGAGAAGCGGTTCGGCTTCGACCAGACTATTGAGATAGTGGCCCTGCCGGATGTTCTGGTCGATGAGACGCCCGAATTTCAGAACACCGTGTTCTTTCAGCGACATCCACACTTTCAACGCGCGGAACCCGCGTGAGGTCTGCAAGCCGTATTCATGCAGCCAATTCGCCGATGCGAGACCGCGCGACGTCATCTCCAGATATTCCGGCGTCACCGCAAATGTTTCGCGGTGCGCCGCCGCATCGCGGACCAGCGCACAGCCGACTTCGAAGGGTGCATGCAGCCATTTATGCGGATCGAGCGCAACGGAATCCGCGCGCTCTATGCCGGCAACGCGCCACCTGTTTTCGGGCGCGATGGCGATGAGCGCGCCAATGCAACCATCGACATGGAACCAGAGCCCCTCCTCCGCTGCCAATGTCGCGAGGCCTTGCAGATCATCGAAGGCGCCGGTGTTGACGGTTCCGGCGGTTCCGATCACGCAGGCAGGCTGAAAACCTGCTGCACGATCTTCCGCGATTGCCGCGCGCAATGCGGAAAGGTCAATGCGCAACTCATCATCGGTGCCGATACGCCGGAGCGCGCGGTTCCCGAGGCCGAGCGCCTCCATTGCCTTGCGGTGGCAGCTGTGGAGCTGATCGGAACCATCAGAATCGCAGGGGCTTTTCGATCGCAGCGACACCCTGCTCGCGCACGTCAATACCAGCCTTGGCGTTCCGCGCCACGGTCAAGCCGATGATATTGGCCATCGAGCCGCCACTGACCAGCGTGCCGCTGGCCGAGGCTGGCAAGCCCAGCATCTCCTTGCACCAGTTGACCACCTGTTGATCCATCAAAGCGGCGGCATGATTGCCGCCGCCAAGGTTAGAGCCCTGAATGGCCGCCAGAAAATCACCTAGTGCCCCGGTGAAGTTGCTCGTGCCCATGTACCACGACCAGAAACGCGGATGAATGTTGCCCATGGGATAGGACATCACCGTATCCGTTACCTCGCGATAGACGTCGGCAAGTGGTGCCGGCGATTGCGGCAAGGGAGCGTCGAAGGAAGCCCTGACCTCCCCTGGCATGTCTTGCCAGACCGGGCGCTCGCGAACATTGCGCAGGTAACCGACTGCATCGTCGATGACCTGATGCGACAGCGTCTGGACGCCCGCCCAGTCTTCCGGATCGAGCGTTTCTTCGGCATTCCTTGCTACCGGCTTGAGCGATGTGTCCATTTCAGACCTCCGGTCATTCGGCAGCGAACTGGTAGCCGGGGGTCGAGCGCGAAAGCGCCGTTTCCTCCTCATCCATGTCGGCCTCGATCCCTTCGAAGAGAGGCGTCGTCATGTAACGTTCGCCCGTATCGGGGAGCATGCACAGGATCACCGAACCAGCGGGCGCCGTTTCGGCGATGCGATGCGCCACGGCAAAGGTCGCGCCGCCGGAAATGCCGGTGAAAATGCCCTCTTTTTGCGCAAGCGCCCGCGCCCATTTGATGCCTTCCGGCCCGGGAATCGGCACGACCTGATCATAGAAGCTGTCGTCGATGGCTTCTTGCAGCACGAACGGAATGAAATCCGGCGTCCAACCCTGGATAGGATGCGGTTCGAAGGCCGGATGACTGGCAGCCGGCGCTCCACCAGGGCCGCGTTCCTGTGCCTTGCCGCTGCCGAGCAGTTGGGCATTGGCTGGTTCGCTGAGAACGATCCGCGTTTCCGGCCGCTCCCGGCGCAAGACACGGCCAACGCCAGCGACAGTGCCGCCGGTTCCATAGCCGGTCACGAAGTAATCGAGCCGCGATCCGGCAAAATCATTGATGATCTCACGCGCCGTGGTCTACTCATGGATATCGGCATTGGCTGCTGTTTCGAATTGACGGGCAAGGAACCAGCCGTTCATTTCCGCAAGTTCCACAGCTTTCTGGTACATACCAAACCCCTTTTGTGCGCGGGGCGTCAGCACGACCTTGGCTCCCAGCATACGCATGAGCTTGCGCCGTTCGATGGAAAAACTGTCCGCCATGGTCACGACCAGCGGGTAGCCTTTCTGCGCGCAGACCATGGCAAGGCCGATCCCGGTATTGCCGCTCGTGGCCTCCACGACGGTCTGACCCGGCTTCAGCGTGCCGTTGCGCTCGGCCTCTTCGATGATGTTGAGCGCCAGCCTGTCCTTCACCGACGAAGCCGGATTGAAGAACTCGGCCTTCACATAGATTTTGGCATGATCAGGCGCGAGATTGTTGATCCTGATTACCGGCGTATCGCCGACCGTGTCGAGAATGCTGTCGAAGAGGCGCCCTCGCCCATTCGTCGTTCGGATTGTCGCTTGCGTTGTCATGATCTTCTTCCCCTATGGTTGTTTGTTTTGCGCAAATTGCTCCGTTCGCACCCAGCACGCGTGCACCGATGCAACTTTTCGATTTCCATGATAGAAGAAAAATGTGGGGGCATCGTGGGAACAAGCGTGGAAACGCACGTGGAATCTGCATTGGTAGCGTTGACCGGCCATGCTGCCGGCGTTTGCGTGCGCATGCTTGGTCCCCTGACGATCACACAGAATGGCGCAAATCTGGAACTTCCGGGTTCGCGTAAGGTGCGCGCGCTCTTCGCCTATCTGGCGCTGACGCCACATGCGGTCGGACGCAGCCGCCTCTGCGACCTGTTGTGGGACGTGCCCAACGATCCGCGCGGCGAACTGCGCTGGTGTCTCAGCAAGCTACGAGGTGTTCTCAACGAACCCGGCCACCAAAGAATTGAAACGACTGACGACACGATCCGGCTCGATCTCGGTGGCTGTTTCGTCGATGCCATTCATATTGCCTCGGCCGCGGATGAAGGTATCGAGACGCTCGATCTACCGCGATTGCGGGAGCTTTCCCGACACTTCGCCGGTGATTTTCTTGAAGGGCTGGAGATCGATCGCAGCCCGCATTTCAATCATTGGCTGATCGCCCAACGGCGCCGGTTCCGCTCCTGCCACGCTGCCGTGCTTGAACATCTGGCCAAGAAACTGCCGGCGGATTCGGACGAGATTTCATCAACTCTGAATGGATGGGTCGCGCTCGCGCCATTCGACAAGCGCGCGCATCTGGCATTGCTGGCAACGCTTGCGGAGCGCGGTCAGATTGTGGAATGCGAAGAACACCTTGCAACCGCGGCGCGGTTGTTCGAATCGGAGGGACTGGACTTCACGCCGGTACGGGAGGCATGGCCCGCGATCAAAAACGGGCGACAAACCACAACTGCAGGGCATATCTACATTCCCGCTGCCCCGCGCATTGATTTGATTTCATCAACGACCCCAATTGCCGGTGCGGACCATCACGCGTCACTTGCCGTCATGCCCTTTGTGCTGGAGACAAACAGCGAGCTGATACGGGGCGGGCTTGCAGACGGCCTGACCCACGACATCATCACCCGCCTCGCCAGGCTGAAAAGCTTTTTTGTCATCGCACGCGGTTCGGTTTTTGCCCTGGCAGAGCGAAATATTGGCCCCGAAGATGCCGGCCGCCGTCTGAACGTCGATTACGTCGCCAGCGGCAGCGTGCGATATCAGCAAAACCGCATTCTCGTGCGGGCGGAGCTTGTCGAGGTGCGAACCGCGCGTATCGTGTGGGCAGAGGTCTTCGATCACAAGCTTGATGACACATTCCTCGTTCTCGACGAAATCGGCAACAGGATCGTTTCGTCAATCTCCAGCGAAATCGAGCTGGTCGAGCGCAACCGCGCGATCCTCAAATCGCCGAGCTCATTGAACGCCTGGGAGGCCTACCACCGCGGCCTCTGGCACATGTACAGGTTTACACGGCAGGAGAACGAGCTTGCGCAACACTTCTTCGGGGTGGCTGTGCGGCTCGATCCAACCTTTGCCAGAGCGCATGCGGGCCTCTCGTTCACCCATTGGCAGAACGCCTTTCAACGGTGGGGCGACTATGCAAAGGAAACTGACCAGGCCTACGCTGCGGCAGGCCAGAGCCTGCTCGTCGACGATAATAATCCGGCAGCGCACTGGGCAATGGGCCGGGCCCTGTGGCTGCGGCATCGGCAAGATGAATCACTTATCGAGCTTGAAAGAGCCGTCGAACTCAGTCCGAATTTCGCGCTCGGCCATTACGCGCTGTCGTTCGTCCAGTCCCAGTCAGGCGATCCGACAGCGGCGATTGGATCGTCCGACCATTCACGCCATTTGAGCCCGGTCGATCCGCTACTGTTCGGCATGCTGGGCGCGCGCGCCATGGCCCACGTTCGTCTTGGTCAGTTCGAGGAAGCGGCCGAATGGGCATTGAGAGCAGCAGCGCGGCCCAATGCCCACGCCATCATTCTTTCCATAGCTGCGCATTGCCTGGCACTGGCTGGGCGGATCGACGAAGCGAAGGCCTTTGCCGCATCCATACGCAAGACACTACCCCAGTACTGCGTCGATGATTTTCTTGCGACGTTCCAGTTCACACCTGACACCGAGGCTGTGTTCAGGCAAGGCGCCAAACGTATCGGGCTAGGCTAGACACATCGAGATTCAAGTCCTGACGGGCTGCAAATGATGGTTTTCTGCGCTTCCGGTGCTCACGTACCTGATATACGTTGCGCTCCGGTTCTCGAAACCCACCATTTTCGCCTCGCCATGACTTAAATCTTAATATGCCGTCCTTCAGGGTGGGACATGAGCCGATTTACGAAATGTCTCGCCCTGATTGTAGTAGCGTGGGTCGGCACGGCACTTTTGCCGGAGGCATCAAGGGCAGATGACAAAGCCCAGCCAAGCGATTTCGGCTTTCCCGTACCCAACCCCGAGCCAGCGCTGCCACAAGGTGTAGACGCCTTCGATCCGCCGGTCTTCCTTGCAAGTCCGTCCGCGCCCGCAATCGCCGAAATATCGAGAACTGCCGACCACGACGAAATCGTCTCGATGACTGGCGTCGAGCTGGATGGAACGACAAGCTTCGACGTCTTCTCGCAACCGCCGTCTGAACAGGAAGGGTCGGTGATCTCGACCTCGCCGCTGCGTGCGGACGAAACGGCGGCGACTGTCCTGTTACCCGAGTCCCTCCCCGCCTGGTCTATGTATCTGATCCGGCCGAAGCGCGATGACGCGGGCGGCAAGGCTTTCGCCATCAACCGAACTGAAAGCTGGTGGCTCGGGCCCGACAATGCTGTTCCAGGAGCAACGATTTCTGTCTATGGGCGCAATCTGGCGAAGTCCAATGGCACATCGGCATCGTTCATTTATATCAAGCCCGCCAACGGTGCCGGGCAGTATGTGACGCCGGTTTCAGTCAATCCCTTCAAGGTCGACTTCAAGGTGCCGAACCTTGCGGCCGGTTCCTATGAGGTATGGATTCACAATGGCCATGGAGGTCGTTTCGGCTGGAGCGGTCCGTTGAACCTGGCCATCGCCGATCAATCTCCCTGGGCCCGGCAAGACCAGAAGATGATCGACGTAAGGAGTTTTGGCACAAAGGGCGATGGTGTGACCGACGATACCGCCGCTATCGAGGCGGCATTGACAGCGGCGGCAAGCGTTGCCCCCGCCACCATACACTTTCCGGCCGGAACCTATCTCATCGATTCAGTGCTCAGGGCGCCGGATAACGTGCACTGGCTTGGCGACGGTATGGATGCGACCGAGATCAGAACTCGGCAAAAAGGTTTCCGGCAGCATGATTGTCGATGCGAACCGCAATGCCCAGTTCGAAAAACTGACGCTCAATGCCAATGGCAATACCGGTTCTACCCCGCTGTTGTGGATACCCGGTGTTGAGAACCTGCGCCTGCAAGCCATGCGGCTGAAAGCCTGGGGCGCACCGGCTCTCGAAGCGCACGACGCATCGGGCCTTTATATCGATAGCTCCGAGCTGATCGAGAACGGATCGTTCTACGGCAACAGCCGGCAGATATTCATGACCAACAATCGCTTTCGCATGACGGGATATGGCGAGTCTGTGGTTGCGCTTTGGGGCGGACGCGAGTTTTCGATGGTGGGTAACGATCTCGCCAATGCTGACGAAAACCGCGACGACGGACACGGTATCGGCCGGTTCTTCGTTGCCCAAGGCCACGCCGGCAGCATGGAGAACATGTATTGGGGCGACAATGTCTCACACCAGGCCGCCCCGCATAATTGCAACAAGGTCGACTGCAACAAGGGTGAACAAATATGTTTCGAGATGGTCGGCAGCGACCTGAAGGAAGGATTCAAGGCAGCCACCGCGAACACAGTTACGTTCTCCTCACTCTCGGCCTCTGACCAGGCAGGAGGCCAGGATCTGGTTATCGTCGGTGGCAGAGGTGCGGGCCAGCATCGGCGTATCGTGTCGGTGAACGACAATACGGCGACCTTGGACAAAGCCTGGAATGTCGTACCAGACGGCACGAGCCGGTTCGCCCTTGCGGCGGCGGCTTCACAGGTGGCGATCTACAACAACACTTTCCAGGGCCGTCCAAGCTATTTCAAGCATGATTCCGACTCCACCGCCGTCCTGCTCTACGGCAATGTCTATGATGCCGTTGTCGACCGGAACAACATCTCGCAAATGCGCCATGGTATGATGACTGTCGCCTTGAGCTCGGCAAACGGCCTCAGCCCGTATTTCCTGCAATATTCCAATAACACGGTCAGCGACAGCAATAGCGGGCTTTATGTCGGGACGACCTTTACCGATTCAGGCGTTGCGGGTGTCTGGGGCGGTCTTGGCAACGTCTACCGCAACAACACCTTCAACAGGCTCGCCCACATCGGCGTCGAATTTGAATCCTGGGGGTATAACGGGGCAGATTACAACGGAACAGTTTTTGAAGGAAACCGGTTCACCAATCTGAAATTCGGCTTCATCGACGCTTTTCAACTCATGTGGACGTACACCGGAAGCTTCAAAGCGCCGCCCCTGTACAGTTCACGCAAATACAACACGGTCCTCTATAAGAACGTCTTCGAGCGAGGCGCGGCATTGGGCCGTGGCAGCGTTGGATTCAGAACATTGCAGCCGAAGAACACATGGTTGAACATCGGCTCGACATGGACGGGCTTCGAGTCGGGCAACAAGGGCCCGACCAGCAAGTAATCAGGCGAGGATCAGCCCGGGCAAACGTCCCAGAAACCGGTCGTCCTGGCGGTGTTGGTGTAATACCAGCAATAGCCGGAACGGGGCGGCGATCCTGCAATGGCGACGGCTGTTGCGCCTGCAACGAAGCCGATCGCAGCGCCTGCCGCAATCGCTCCGCCCGGCCGCCAGTAACGACGCGGATTGACGACGACGACCCCGCGCCGTACCGGCGGACGGACGACGGCGCCTCTGCGAACTGTCGACACGGCGGCACAGCCACGTGGACCGCAGCCAGCAACCGTTCGCCGGGCGGCGTCGGCAGACGATACCATCATCGGGCCGGTCACCATCATCAGCACTGCAAGCGTCATCGGCGCGTGTCCTAGAAATCCTGAAAGCTTCATCGGGTCCCCCTCGTTAGCTCGAATTTTAGCTGTGCCTGACAACGTCAAACGATCAAGGCCGCAGCACAAAACAGGAAGCGCCCATATACGACCGCTTGCAAGCTGATCATATTGTTGAGGGAGATGCACAGTCCCGATCCACTTTGCATGGCTCGGCGACTTGTTTGAGTTATGCTACACGGAGACGTCAAAATTTTGCGGGGAACAATGAAACTAGGTTTTGTAGGAACGGGTGCCATTACCGAGGCCGTTATCAAGGGCTTGATGAAATCAAGGTCCGATATCGAGGCTATCGTCGTCTCGCCTCGCAGTCAGGAGGTTGCGGCGCGATTGGCAGAAATGTTTCCGAGGGTGCGCGTGGGTCGTGACAATCAGGATGTCGTGGAGAGCGCCGACATCGTGTTTCTTGCTGTAAGGCCGCAAATCGCCGAGGAAGTGGTAAAAGAGCTCAAATTCCGCGAGCACCAGCAGGTGGTGAGCTTTATTGCCGCTGTCCCGATCGAGTCGCTTACCAGTTGGATTGGCGTGCCCGTAACCATTACCAGAACGATTCCCCTGCCATTTGTCGCTGAATTGCGTGGAGCAACGGCAATCTATCCGCCCAACGACGAGATTGCTGATTTGTTCTCTTCGCTCGGGACTGCAGTGCAGGCAGGAGACCTCAAGCAATACGACCTTTTTGGCGCAGCGAGCGCGCTGATGGCCACATATTTCGGCCTGCTGGAAACAAGCGCCCGTTGGCTCGAAGCCGAGGGCATGCCCTACGATCAGGCGAGCATCTATTTAAAAGGGCTGTTCGGCGGTCTGTCCCATGTAACGGACGCATCAAATGAAAAATCATTTGAGGCAATGGCTTCCGAGTTTTCGACAAAGGGTGGTCTGAATGAGCAGGTCTTCGCGGAGTTCAAGGAAAATGGCGGAACAAAGGCTTTGACGCTTGCTCTCGAACTCCGTGCTGAAGCGTATCGAACAGACGTGATTTAGCGGGCACGGCAATGCGATCTCGCTTGCCGTGTTGTCATCAGAAACGTGTAATGAGCGTCCAAGCCATCCCGGCCACAGCGCAGCCGATGAGCGTAAAGATGACGGATACTCGAAATCGAAACAATGCGAGTACAGCGGCGGCAGTCAAAAGCAGCGACGCAACATTTATCGACCGAAAGATTGGAATATCGAGCGAGAACCATCCAACACTGACGGTTTCAACGTTTGCAAACAGCACGTGCAGACCGAACCAGATTGCCAGGTTTAAAATGACGCCGACAACTGCAGCAGTGATTGCGGACATCGCACCAGTAAGTGCCTTGTTGCCGCGCAAGCTCTCGATGAACGGTGCACCAAGAAATATCCACAGAAAGCATGGGATGAACGTCACCCATGTCGTCAGCACCGCTCCGAAGGTTGCTGCAACCATTGGATTTAGGGAACCCGGAGCGCGAAAGGCACCCATGAAGCCAACGAACTGGACAACCATGATCAGCGGTCCCGGTGTCGTCTCGGCCATCCCCAAGCCATCGAGCATCTCGCCGGGCTTGAGCCAACCATAGTGCTGGACCGCTTCTTGCGCGACGTATGCAAGCACAGCATAGGCTCCGCCGAACGTTACCAATGCCATCTGACTGAAGAAGATCGCAATCTTGGAAAAGACGCTGTCGAAGCCGAGAAAGGCGACAATAAGTGCGACAGGTATTAGCCAAAGTGCAAGCAAGATACCTGAGACCTTCAGCGACCAAACAAGGTTGGGCCGCGCGTGACGAGGGGTGATTTCGCCAAGCGCCGAATGTCTGTCTTCCAGCACTGCACCTGCTCCGGACTTATGGCCCCCACCGATCTGAAACAGCGGTGATCCGATCCGTCCGCCCATGTAGCCGATCGCACCCGCCATCAAGATAATCATTGGAAACGGGACATGAAGGAAGAAGATCCCCACAAAGGCGCATGCCGCAATTGCGACCATAGCTTTGTTCTTCAGAGCCCTCCCGCCGATCCGAAACACTGCTTGAAAAACCACTGCTAGCACTGCAGCCTTCAGCCCGAAGAACAATCCTTCAATAACATCGACGCTGCCGAAGGCGACATAGATGTAGCTGAGGCCAAGGATTGCGAGGAAGCCGGGTAAGACGAACAGGATACCGGCGACAAGGCCTCCGGCCGTCCTGTGCAAAAGCCATCCGATGTAGATTGCAAGCTGTTGTGCTTCCGGACCCGGCAAAAGCATGCAGTAATTCAACGCATGTAGAAACCGATGCTCTCCGATCCACCGCTTCTCGTCGACGATGATCCGATGCATAACCGCGATCTGACCGGCAGGACCGCCAAAACTCAGAGCGGCGACCCTTGCCCAGACCTTCACGGCATCCGAGAAGGAGATGCCGTGTTCATGTTCTTGCTCATCAGAGATTGCGCTGGACTTGTCGATAATGTCTGTCATCACACTGTCCGCTTCGTGGACGGCCAATTGTGTTTCTCGTCGGTCGCATCTCGGCTCCAGCGATAGAAGGCGTCGTAGAGCCCGAGACCAGCATTCAGCTGCTCGTGGTCATCCGCGAACATCCGCGACAGTCCAAGGGATGCTGCCAGCAGCCCAGGAGCTTCAGGGGCGAGATCAAGTCGCGCTGTATCGGCCCCTCTGACGATGGTCGCCAATCGCAGCAAGGGCTCCGACGACAAGCCGAATTCTTCGACCATCACATCGAAGGTGCACCGTTCATCGCGGTGGCTCCAGAAAACGCCTTCGATGTCGTACGGTGCCGCGTTGAAGCGTTCTGCCACGGCCTCGACGTCAGTGGGGGGAACGAACAGAAAGACGGCATCCCGATCGACGAAGCGCTTGATCAGCCATGGACAAGCGATGCGATCGATCTTCGGTCGCGCTCGTGTCACCCAGACCGTACGGCCCGCGCTATCGCGCGCGGGTAATTTCGAAACCGGGATCACCGGGAAGCCAGATGCCAGCCATGCTTCGATCCCGCCCTCAAGAACATTGGCGTCGACCCCCGCTTGGCGAAGCCATGCCGCCACGCCGTGACTTAGCTTTCGTCCCCGTTGGCAAATCACGATAACCGCATGACCTGCCACATGGCTGAGCCATTCTTGAACGTTGCCATGGAGGCGCCTTATTGAGGCGGGGATCAGGCGTGGATCAGCGTCAAAGTCCTCATTGGTGCGGACGTCGACAAGGATAGGGCAGCCTGGGGTGGCAACCAAACGATAGAGTTTTTCAGAAGAGATTTCGAGAAGTGAAGTCATGACGCGTCCTCCGTTGTTGCTTGGACGCGATACTTCGGCTGACGCCTTGTGGGGTGATCGCAACCCCATAGCCAACATAATGTCATGTGGCTTGGCCGTGTCAAGTACGCCGAGGCTCTAGCGGTAGTCCTCTGCGGCGCTTAAGATTGTTCCCGTACCCAGTCGCCGCAGGTGTCAGCCATAGCCATCTCCGCAGACATCCTGCCTTGCGACACGCACACTCGCATTTCCCGGATGCGCACCATCAATATCGGCACAAGTCGTGACGCAGTTGGATTGGGGCAGGTGTCCGCGCCAACCTTGACCCCATGCGTGATTCATAAGAAAGTCGGGCGACAACTTCTACGGAGAGGACACAGCATGGCCATCTCACGCAAGGAAGAGCTGCGCGCACTGAACGCAGAAGAGCGTATTTTGGTGGAGAAGTCTCACCATCCCGCGTTGCAGCAAATGAATGATGCTGACCTGTCCAATCTGGTGAAGCTTGCACGTCAACAGCGTGACAAGGCGCAAACGGAGGCTAACCGACGCCGTCGCGAAATGCGCGGCAAGGCCGACCCGAAGGGCAGTGCAGTTTCGGCCCGGGATTATGGATCTCAGCTGAAAGTCGCCGTTCTCGCGATGACAATGCGCCGGCTGAACACTGAAGTGGAGCGACGTCGTCGCCT
The DNA here is from genome assembly GCA_963776115.1 of uncultured Alphaproteobacteria bacterium. Lineage (GTDB taxonomy): Bacteria > Pseudomonadota > Alphaproteobacteria > Rhizobiales > Rhizobiaceae > Phyllobacterium. The sequence goes on from CAVZLS010000002.1 coordinate 18,672, forward strand.
GGCTGCCAGCATCACACTGATCGAAAACGCACGCAATGTGCTGGCGTTAAAGCAGCAGGCGCCGACAAGAGGCAATGAATTCAACACGCGGTATGCACATCAAGGCATGCGTGCGAAGCCTAACACCAAGGTAAACAGTCTTATCCGGCCGATGGAACGTGGTCGGCAGCGCGCGGCCGCACAGGTAGCACAGGCCAAGCGCGACGCACGCTAACAGCGTGCAGGAGCAATGCGATGTCCCTCAGGTCCCTACTCACCTTGGCTATCATCGGGTTACTGCTCGCTGGTTGCCTGCACAACGATGGCAAGCCATTTGAACCGTATCATCCACCATGGGCGGAGAAATAGTAAAACCCTGCACCGGAACGCAAATCACCGGGGGTTCGAGCCTCCGCCCGCTGGCGTCAAGGTTCCGCGCGGCGGTGTGTAAACCATCGGATGCTGCCGAGGACAGCTATCGCAAGCAATGGCCAAGCGGCCCAGAAAGTGCCCTGCCAGGAAAGCAAATTGATGCAGATGAGGGCAAAGCCAATTATCGCGAGGGCGGCCAGAACGTGATCAACCTGTCGGGCGGTGCGCATCCATGAGAGTGCGGCCACAATTACCAAAGCGAGGATTGGCCACGGCGCCCAGAACTCACCGTCCCACGACAGCAGGTTGATGGCGAGAATACCGGCTGAGACTGCGCCCAATACTCCGTAGTTGCGCCACTTTGGTGCCACGCCGGAACCAGTGTTGCGGGTGGTATCGAGTTCGATGTTTTTTTCATCGGACGCGCGCTCAGCTGGAAAGTGCTCCTGTTGTGCAGAACGGGCACTATCTTCCCCGATCTTGACGGCATAGCTGAGCACACCACCTTCAATGTTCTTGACCGGTAGCTGTCCCAAGCATTCGAAACCCACCGCAACCTTGTTGCGCACGTGGTCGTACACGGTGTTGGATATGACGATGCCGCCAGCCGATGCAGATGCTTGCAGGCGTGCAGCCACGTTCACACCATCGCCGTAGATGTCGTCACCTTCGGCGATTACGTCGCCAAGGTTGATACCGATACGAAACAACATGCGCGTGTCGTCGGGGCGGTCGGCGTTGTAGCCCGCAAGCTCGTTCTGCACATCGAGCGCTGCGCGCACCGCCTCGACCACGCTGGCGAATTCAGCGATCAGTCCATCGCCCCAGGTGTTGACGACCCTGCCGCCATGGATTTCGATCAACCGGGACATTGCATCGCGGTATTGTTTCAGGGTGTCGAGGGTTCCTTCCTCATCGGTACGCATCAAGCGCGTATAATCCTGAACATCCGCGGAGAAGATCGTCGTCAGCTTGCGACGCGTTCCGGTCATGGCGTTGTACTCTCCCAGCTCGATACCTGCAGGGGCCGCAAAGACACCCGTAGTCGTACGGACATTAACGGCTGGAGCCTGATGTGGGAAGAGTTAGGTCGTGAACCCATAAATCTGATGGAAATGGTATGAGGCCATCGATGGCCCGTGCGCAGGACTTGCCGTCGTGTCGAGCCGCTGAGGCGATGGGACACACCCACAATGTTAAGCCACATTATTCTCTGGATGCAACCGTAGGCGCTGGATCAGAGTCTCACCACCGCCTTGATCAGTCCGGTCCTGTCCTGGGCGAGTTCGGGCAGGCGCTGCGGCAGGTCGGCCAGCGGCAGGATCACCGAGCAGAGGGCATCCGTGGAGATCTTGCCCTCACGGATGGCCGCCATGACGGTTTCGAAATCTGACTGGACGGCATTGCGGCTGCCGATGATGCGAGTTTCCCGCTTGTGGAATTCTGCGTCGTCAAAACGAATATGATCCTTCACGACGCTGACGAGCACATAGCTGCTTCCATGCGCGAGCAATGGAAAGCCTGCCTCTATCGCTACCGCAGCGATAGACCGCTGAGTAAAGTCGCCCCGGATCTTGGCATCTCCGGCACGGCACCGGCTGCCATTTGCAAGCAATATCGGGTACCCTACCCCGAATCCGGATACTGGACCCGCAAATCCCTTGGGCTTCAGGCAGAGCCGCCGCGCTCCCCGAGGCATCTGATGACACCATCGAGATAACCAGCGACCTCTAACCAATCAGGTTCCATGCCAAGGACCATCGCTTTCGCCGGGTACCAATTCCATCGGCCAGACCAAGTCAATGCTGTCCTGCGGATAATTGCTCGCGAAAGCCGGCATGGTTGAAAGCAATGCTTCGGCCAACTTAATGCCGAGATCGCGGAGCGAAATCCGAAAACATGTGAGAGTGGGCGACAGGAAGCGACTTTGCGTGCTTTCGCGAAAACCAACGACGGCAATGTCCCGGCCGGGATGGATACCCGCTTCGTAGAAGCGCCGGTAAAGACCGATCGCCATGTTTTCATTCACCAGAATGACCGCGGTCGGCATCTGCTTCTGCGCCAGCATTGCGGTAGCAACCCGGTAACCGCCCTCTTCATTGCTGTTCGCCGGAAAAACAAGATCAGGATCGAAGCTGATGCCATTGGCGCTCAAAGCTCGTCTGTAACCTTCCACGAAAACGTAGCCAAGATTGATATCACTGGCCGGTACGCCGATTGCAATTCGCTGATGACCGAATTTGAGCAGCCGGGTCACCGCGGTTGCCGCCACGCCTTCAAAGTCAAGATCGATCCAGGGATATTGGCCGCCCGTGGCGCTGCGCCCAAGCGTGACAAAGGGGATCTTCCGCTCGAGCAGAAATGTTATTCGCGGGTCATTACGCATCGTCGCCGAAATAATCAATCCGTCGACAAACCGGCGTCCGACTATGCGATTGAGATAGGCACCGGGATCCTCATCGGTTCCACACAGTAGAGCCACGAGATCGAGTTGATGCCGCCTGAATACGGATTGCACGCCTTCGAACACCGGCATGAAGAAGCTGCCGCCATTGTCGGCCGTTTCGATAGACGACTCGATCATGAAACCGATCGTGTTGGTGGTACCCTGTCGCAGACTGCGGCCGGACTGGTTCGGGACATAGCCGAACTCTTTCGCCGCAAGGAGCACACGCTCGCGGGTTTCGGGATTGACATCGGACTTGCCATTCAGCGCCCGCGAAACAGTTCCGATCGAAATATTTAGATGGCGGGCAAGGTCCCGAATACTCACACTTTTTTCTCCTTGGCGCGCTCGTTCTGAGGGCCGCCCCTCATAAAACACCGAAATGAGGGATTGACAAAATTAAAACTCCGATATGAAATCGTAAACGTTTACGGAAGCCATTTGCAATCGATTTCGTTGATTTTTGATGGTTTTCGTTGGGAGGAGAAAAAATGCAACGTGCCGTTTTAGTCGGCTGCGGAGCCATGAGCAAAGCATGGTTCGAGGCAGCCCGCACCATCGGCGATGTCGAGATTGTCGGCATCGTCGATCTCGACACCGGGCGCGCTGAACACCGCGCCAAGGAGTTCGGTTGGGAGACTGCCGCCGTCGGCAGCAATCTACCTGAAGTTCTTGGTAAAACCTGTCCCGACATCGTTTTCGATATCGTGATACCAGCCGCCAGGCATGCAACAGTTGCCACTGCGCTCGAGGCTGGCTGCCATGTTCTTTCCGAAAAACCCATGGCGGAAACTCTGGAGGAAGCGCGCGATCTCGTTCGCCGTGCGAGTGAGACAGGCCGAATTCATGCCGTCGTTCAAAACCGGCGATATCTGGCACAAATCCGGCGTATCCGCAGGCTTATCCAGTCGGGCACCATTGGCGACGTGACCAGCCTCCATTGCGATTTTTTTCTCGCTCCGCATTTCGGCGGGTTCCGCGAAGAGATGCGCCACGTTCTATTTCTCGACATGGCGATCCATACATTCGATGCTGCCCGCTTTCTTGCAGGAGACGACGCCAACGCCGTCTACGCCCGCGAGTGGGAGCCCGGCAACTCGTGGTACAGCCAGGGATCTTCAGCGGCTGCCATCTTTGAATTCTCCAATGGTGCGGTTTTCACTTATCGCGGCAGTTGGTGCGCCGACGGTTTGCGCACAAGCTGGGAGAGTGCATGGCGTGTCATCGGCAGCAAGGGATCGATTGTCTGGGACGGATACGATGACATACGGGCCGAAGCCGTCACCTCCGGCAGAGAAGGCCTGTTTTCCGAGGTGACCGCCGTCGATATCCCTCCCCTCGACGCGTCTGATCGTATCGGCGGTCACCTCGGAGTCATGCAGGATTTCATTGCGGCTACGCGCGGCGGTCCGGCACCGGAGACCGTCGGCACGGAAAATATCAAGAGCCTCGCCATGGTGTTCGGTGCGATCGACAGCGCCGAATCCGGACGACGCATCGAAATTACGATCTGAAGGAGTTCGAAGTGAGCAACCCGGCAAAAGCCATCCGTATCGGTACCATGATCAAGGGTAATGCGCCCGACCCTGCTGCCTATGTCAAGAGCATATTGGCGCACGGTTTTGAAAGCTTCGAACCGTTCTTCTGGCAAGTGATGAACAAGGACCTGCCAAGACTTGCGGAGGAACTGAAGGAAGCGATCGGCGACGAGGATGTCACCATGTCGACACTGGGCATGTTCGGCAATCCGCTCGAGGATACAGAAATCGACCGTGAAACGTTGAAAGGTTGGGAAGCGCTCATCGACAATGCGCACCATTTCGGCGCGACGACGATTGCCGGATTTACGGGACGTGTTCGCGGTAAGCCAATCGAGGAAAGCTTGCCCCAATACCGGAAAGTCTGGACAGAACTGGCCAAGCGTGCTGCCGACAAAGGTGTAAAACTCGCATTCGAAAACTGCGCCATGGACGGCAATTGGGCGAGCGGCGACTGGAACATCGCGCATAATCCCGACGCCTGGGAAATGATCTTCAACGAGGTTCCAGCCGACAATATTGGCCTTGAATGGGAACCTTGCCATCAGATGGTCTATCTGATCGACCCGCTACCGCAAATTCGTAAGTGGGCACCGAAGATTTTCCATGTTCACGGCAAAGACGCGACGATCCGCTGGGAGGTCATCCGCGAGCACGGCATCTTCGGCAAGGAGAAATTCGTATTCATGCGCTCGCCGGGTTTCGGCGACACCAACTGGGTCGATGTGATTTCCGAACTGCGGCTTGCCGGGTGGTCGGGCTCGATCGACATCGAAGGTTGGCACGATCCGGTTTATCGCAATGAACTGGAAATGACCGGGCAAGTGCATTCGCTCAACTATCTCAAGCAGAGCCGCGGCGGCTCATACGTCCCTAACCCCTGAAACTCGACACCGGCCAATCTTGCCGCAAAGAAGCAAGCAGGCCGGACCAGCAACAAGAGGAGGAAAGCATGAAACGAGTTATGAAATGGATCGCGGCTGCATCGCTGCTGATATCCGGTGCCGCTCAAGCCGAGCCGGTAACGCTGGATATCTGGACGATCGATCGCCCGGATCAGTACATGTACCTGCTGAAGGACGAGTTCGAGCAGTCACATCCGGATATCAAGCTGAATATCAAGACCGTTCAATTTCGCGACATGGTCAACGATCTGGCGCGCGCCACCGCAACCGGTGAATCGCCCGACGTAACCTATATCGACAATCCCGAAGTCGCACTCTTCGCCTCGCGTGGCTTGCTGCTGGATCTCAGCCCCATGCTCGCTGAATCGAAGGTCATCAAGAAGGAGGACATTTTCCCCGGCCCGCTTTCCTCGGTCACCTGGGACGGGAAGATATACGGCATTCCACGCGGCGCGAATACCATTGCGCTCTACTACAATGCGGACATGTTCAAGGCGAAGGGCCTTGACCCGGACAATCCGCCCAAAACCTGGGACGAGCTATACGCCGCCGCGAAAAAACTCAACGATCCGGCCAAGAATATCTATGGTTTGGCGTTTTCGGCAGTAGCCACGGAAGAAGGTACATTCCAGTTTTTGCCCTGGCTGCAGATGGCCGGCGGCGACTACAACAAGGTCGACACCGAGGGTGGCATCAAGGTTCTGGATTTCTGGGCCAAGCTGCTGGACGAGAAGCTCGCATCTCCCGATACCTTGATCCGCAGCCAGTTTGACTCGACTGGTACCTTCAATGCCGGCAATGCAGCGATGGCCATTTCTGGCCCATGGGAACTACCTCGCATGGGACGGGAAGCAAAATTCGATTATCGCGCCGCGCTTTTGCCGATTCCCCAGGAAGGCGCCACGCGCGCCTCTGCGCTCGGCGAAGGCGACAACGTTATCCTCGCCAAAAGCGAGCATCCCAAAGAAGCTTTTATCCTGCTGGAGTTTCTCTATAGCAAGATGCCCGATGTCTGGAACCGTTTTGGCTTTGTGCCTGCCGCAAATGTGAAGTCGAATGATCCAAAAACACCAGCCATCTATGCCGTCTTCGAGGAAAGCATGAAATATGCCCGCAATCGCGGTCCTCATCCTGAGTGGCCCAAGATTTCGAAGGCGATTTACACCGCCATACAGTCATCGCTGACGCATCAGAGCGATGCGAAGACTGCGCTTGGTACTGCACAGAAGCAAATCGACGCTGTTTTGAACAAATAGACTTCGACAATCGCTCCTTCGCGCGTGCGGAGGAGCGAGGATCGGAGATTTGAAGTGGCAAGCGGGAGGATACTGTGCAAGGCATCATCAGAACCATCCGGGACGGCAGCGGATTTGACATATTGCTGCTTGGGCTTGCCCTGCTCTATCTCATCATTTTTTCGGCGTTTCCCATCGTCTACAACATCATCATGTCCTTGCAGACGGTTGACATGTTCACGCTCACTTCATTCAACCGCCCGTTCGTCGGCTTGCAAAATTACTACGATATTTTCTCCCAGCCGGTTGCCGGTACAATCTTCTGGAACACAGTAAAATTTGTGGTTCTCTCTATTGTGTTCCAGCTTTCAATCGGCTTCGGGCTAGCACTTTTCTTCCAGCAAGACTTTCCGGGCGCCAGCTATTTGCGTGGCCTGTTCCTGGCCGGATGGATCATGCCCGCACTCGTCGTCGGCGCAATCTGGAAATGGCTTTTCGCCGGCGATTTTGGCGTTATCAACTATGCCCTGACATCCCTCGGGATTGCCGATGACCGCATTTTCTGGCTGTCAGATCCAAACGTGGCGCTCTATGCCGTTATCATCGCCAATATCTGGCTCGGCATTCCCTTCAACATGATACTGCTCTCGGTTGGCCTCGCAAGCATACCGCGTGACGTCTACGAGGCCGCCGAACTTGATGGCGCAGGAGCATTCGAGCGTTTTCGATCCATTACCCTCCCTCTGATGCGTGCGCAGCTTGGCGCGGTGATATCGCTCGGCGTTATCTTTACACTCCAACAGTTCGACTTGATCGCTGCGCTCACACAGGGCGGCCCCGCTGACAGCTCCAATGTCGCTCAATATTGGTCGTGGCAGTTCTCATTCCAGACGTATGAGATTTCTCTCGGCAGTGCCGTCTCGGTTCTCATGATCATCTTCGTCATAGTGGTAGCAGCAGTTTATGTGCGCTCTACGCGTCATGAACACAGCTACTGAGGAAGGAGGACGCTGATGAAACGCTACGTTCTGCTCATCATCGGTCTGGCCATGACGGCGATCTATCTGTTCCCGCTTTACTGGATGTATTTGACGGCCCTGAAAAGCAGCACCGAAATATTTCAGTATCCGCCTACATTCTGGCCGTCAGACACGCAGTGGAACTTTCTGGAGGTATGGAAGAGCCGCGACATGGGCAGGTACATCTGGAATTCGCTGCTCATCGCTACAGGTGTTACGATCCTTGCTACGACATTGGGAACTGGCTGTGCCTACGTATTATCGCGGGTGCGTAATGTCTGGATTGAAATCGCCCTCTTCGCGATCCTGATGATGCAGGTTTTGCCGTCATCTTTGATGGTCACACCCATCTTCGTTATGTTCAACCAGATCGGTCTTTTAGCCAGTCCGCGCATCGCTGTTATCCTGGCGCAAACCGCCAAGGTCTTGCCGCTCTACATCGTCCTCTGCCGGGCAACATTCGTGCAGGTGCCGCGTGAACTGGAAGAAGCGGCGCTCGTCGACGGATCGTCACGCATCGGCGCATTCTTCCACATCATGTTGCCCTTGGCACGCAATGGTATTCTCGTCACGTCGGTGCTGATCTTTCTGCAGTCCTTCGGCGAATATGTCTATGCGCGTTCGCTAATCGCCAAGAACGAATTGCAGACAGCAACGGTCGGATTGCAGACGTTCATGGGGCCGAATGCCAATGACTGGAACGGCATCATGACCTACGCGGCCATCTATGTGACGCCGATTCTAATCGTATTCATGCTCCTGCAACGTCGGATTGTCAGCGGTCTTACCGCCGGCGCACTTAAATGAGGTGAATGATGCTCCAGATCGAAATCGACCATCTGAACAAGCATTATGGCGGGTTCCATGCGCTCAAGGACGTGAACATTTCCATCAAACAGGGCTCGTTCGTCGCCCTTGTAGGTCCGTCCGGTTGCGGCAAGTCCACTTTGCTGCGAACCCTTGCCGGAACTCGAGAAAACCAGCTCCGGCGACGTCCGGATTGCCGGACGGAGTGTCATCGGCAAACCGCCGCGTGAGCGCGATGTCGCCATGGTATTCCAGTCCTACGCGCTCTACCCGCACATGGATGTCGAGCACAATATGAACTATTCGATGCGCCTGAAACGTCGTCCGAAGGAAGAAATCTCGGAGCGCACGCGAACCGCTGCAGAAACCCTCGGCCTTGGCAATCTTTTGGATCGCCTGCCCAAAGCCTTGTCGGGCGGTCAACGGCAACGTGTTGCCATGGGCCGCGCCATTGTGCGCAATCCGAAAGTGTTCCTGTTCGATGAACCTCTCTCCAATCTCGATGCGGCGCTGCGCGTCCATATGCGCAGCGAGATTCGCAAGCTGCATGAGCGCCTGAACGCGACGTCGGTCTACGTCACGCACGATCAGGTCGAGGCGATGACCATGGCCGATCACGTCGTCGTTATGCGTGCCGGCGTTGTCGAGCAGCAGGGAAGTCCGCTTGATCTTTATGACCGGCCGGCGAACAGGTTTGTCGCTGGTTTCATTGGTTCACCGGCAATGAACTTTCTGCCTGCGACAGTTACCGACAATGGTGCTTTGGTACTTGACAACGACAGCGCCCAGATAGGTTTGAATCGCGATATCGCTGCCGGTTGCCAATTCTGGATTGGCATGCGGCCCGAACATCTTTCCCTGAAGCCCTGCGTGAACGACATGGCCATTGATGCGACCGTCACCGGCATTGAGTCGACGGGAAGCATGACCTTCGTGGTTTTGGAGGTCGCATCGCAGCCAGTTGTTCTCGCCCACAGTGGCAGGCCCGAAACTCGCAGAGGTGACCAGATCCGCTTGCATATCTCCTTGGATAATCTGCATCTTTTCGATCGCGAAACAGGGCTGGCAGCATAGCGGTCCAGCAGTTGTACATCGATAGGCGATCATTGTCCGTGATGCCGAGCTGCGTAAAGCCATGGTCGTCAATGGTAAGCATCCAGAGCGCATTCTCGCCATTGAGATTTCGCATTGCCTGAAATGCATGGTCCGCTCCGGCATGTGGCGGCCGGAGGTTTGGCCTTTTCCCACCAACCTGACTTCGTTTGCAGAGATGTTGGTCGCACACGGCAAACTCGCAGAGACTGTCGAGGACGTGCAAACGATCATCAACACGGGCAATCGCGGACGGCTCTACTAATCTGTATGCCGAAACTGGGATAGGATAGAAGAGAACGCAATGATAATACTATATGATAATTCTATTTACTATTGAGAATCGGCTCATTAAAGTCTCCAGGCTGAATGGTGGAACGCCTTTCACCCGTTGCCGGTAACCATAGGAGGTGGCCCGGCTTCGATCACCGATTGAAAACTCGGATCAACGACTGCGTTGAGCCAAATGGGAGGTTAGACATGAAATCCGCAATATCTATTGCCGCACTTTGCGCTGCGTTGATGTTTAGCGCGTCAATGCCAACTATGGCCTATGCCGCCGACAAGCCAACGCTGGCTTTCGTGGTGAATGGGGCCTCCGATTTCTGGAAAGCTGCCGAGGCGGGCGTCAAGAAGGCGCAGGCCGAATTGCCCGACTACAACTTGGAGCTCAAGTATCCCGAGCAGTCCTCGGTAGCCATCCAGCAGCGTCTGATGGATGATCTCGTCACAGCCGGCGTCAAGGGCATCATGGTGTCGGCGCGTAGATCCTAAGACGTCTACCGATGGACTCAACAAGATTGCGTCCGAGACTGCCCTCTTCACCACGGATAGCGATGCGCCTCAGACCAATCGCGTCGCCTATATCGGTTCGTCCAACGTCGATGCAGGCAAACAGGCTGCAGAAATCGCGAAGAAAGCCATGCCTAACGGGGGCAAGTGTCTCGGATTTGTCGGCCTGCTCGGCGCTGACAATGCCAAGGAACGCATCCAGGGCATGAAGGATGGTCTCGCAGGCACCAAAATTGAACTAGTCGATGTTCGCGGAGACGATATTGACCAGACGCGTGCCAAGAAGAACGTCGAAGACGCTCTGGTGGCTAGCCCGGATGTTACCTGCATGGTTGGCTTTTACTCTTATAATACACCTCGCATTTACGAGGCTCTCCGCGATGCAGGCAAGTTGGGGCAGATCACCGTCGTTGGATTTGATGACGATCCGATTACGTTGGGTGGCGTCAAGGAAGGCACTGTCGCCGCTACTGTCGTGCGGAGCAGCCATTCGAATGGGCCTATCAGGGTATGAAAATGATGGCCGCTTATCTTGCCGGTGACAAGTCGAGCATTCCGGACAACAAATTGCTGATTATCAAGACTGTGATTGTCGGCAAGGACGATGTCGATGCATACGCTGCCAATCTGAAAAAGATGGCTGGCAACTAGGCCGTTTTCGAACAAGAGCTTGACGCTATGACTGGCAATGGTTTTACCGCAACAGGTGGCGTTAATCGCGCCGAATCCATGCCGGGCACAATCGATACTTCTTCTGACGCACGTCATCAGGCAGCCTTCCTCAGCTTGCATGACGTGCGAAAGACCTATCCCGGTGTTGTGGCATTGGATGGCTTTTCCATTGAGATCAGACCTGGCGAGGTAATCGGCCTTGTCGGCGAAAATGGCGCTGGCAAATCAACGCTGATGAAAATTCTGGGCGGTGTGGCGGCCCCGGACCGCGGTCTTATCAGGATCGACGGCGTCGATCATGACCGTCTTACCGTCGAAAATAGCCTCGAGTTCGGAATTGCCTTCGTACATCAGGAACTGAACCTCTTTGAAAATCTTGACGTCGCCGCCAATATCTTCCTCGGCAGGGAGCCCTTGCGCGGCGGCCCTCTGAAGCTGGTCGATCGCGCTGATTGCGCGAGGATGGTTTTACCACTCCTAAAACGGGTCGGCGCCAATTTTTACGGCTGACACCCCCGTATCGGAGATCGTCGCTAGCCCAGCAGCAGATGGTCGAGATTGCCAAAGCTCTTTCGATCAAGGCAAGGCTTGTTATCCTGGACGAACCCACCTCAAGTCTTCCCTTGGCTGAAACTGAAAAGTTGCTCGGCGTGATCAAAGGCCTAAAGGCAGAAGGTATCAGCGTTATCTTTATTTCGCACCGACTTCACGAGGTCGAGAGCGTCGCCGATCGAGTTATCGTCCTTCGAGATGGAATGCTGGCGGGCACACTTGCAAGCGACGCCATCAATCACGACCAGATGGTCAAGCTCATGATAGGCCGTGCTTTGAAAGCCCGTACAAATACCTCGGAGCGCGAGGCAGGTGTGAGTCGCGCTGTCCGCCAAGGGCATTCGCACAGCTGCTTACCCTCATCGGACCGTCGATTTGGACGTGCTGCATGGCGAAATCCTCGGGCTAGCAGGACTTGTAGGTTCGGGCAGGACTGAATTCGCCCGCGTTGTCTTCGGCATAGACAGGAGCCTTGGCGGAGAGCTTTATCTGGATGGCAAACATGTCCTGCTTTCTTCGTCCGCTGATGCGGTGGCTACTGGCATCTTTCTCGTCCCCGAGGATCGAAAGCTGGCTGGCATACTCCTTGATTTCGCTATTGCACAGAATATTTCGCTACCTAATCTTTGGCGCATTCGGCCAATTTGATAATTTCAGCCGCCAGTGAAAATACGACGGCGGAAGCGCGAGAAAAGTAACCTT
>CAVZLS010000003.1:0-77147 GCA_963776115.1 uncultured Alphaproteobacteria bacterium
AGACGCCTTGAGGGCGCCTGCACAGGATTGCTACCCTATCGCTATTCTTCCCGCTGACCGGTCAGGCTGAGCAGCAGCTGGAAGAGGTTAATGAAGTTCAGGTAGAGCGAGAAGGCCCCGAACACAGCCAACTTCTGCTGCGATTCCGAATCGTAGCTTTCGGCAAACTGTTCCTTGATCGACTGCGTGTCCCAAGCCGTCAAACCGATGAACACCAGAACGCCGGCAACCGAGACAACGAACTGCAGCATTGAGGAGCCGAGGAAAATGTTGACGACACTCGCCACGACAACACCGATCAGACCCATAATCAGGAACGAGCTGAACTGGGAGAGATCACGCTTGGTTGTATAACCATAAAGGCTGGTGGCACCGAACATCGTGGCCGCGATGAAGAATGTGCGGGCGATGCTGGTTCCGGTAAAGACAAGGAAGATCGACGCCAGCGATAGCCCCATGACCGCACAGAATGCCCAGAACATGGCCTGTGCCGATGCTGCCGACATGGTTTGCATTTTGAACGAGAAGAACATCACGAAGGCAAGCGGCGCCAGCATGACGACCCATTTCAGAGGCGTGGAAAAAATGGGAACATAAAGGGCCGGCGTCGAGGCGACGACGAATGCAACAACGCCCGTCAGAACAAGGCCTAAGCCCATATAATTGTAGATGCGCAGCATATGCTGGCGCAGTCCTTCATCGAACAATGCAGCGGACTGTCCGCGCGCTGTGCCCATTTCATAGCGAAGTGGTGTATTCATGATTGTGGATCCTCTTGGTTAATCAGTAAAGGGTCATTACAAGCTGCGACGCAGCGGTTTCGAGATCGGTCGGGCTTGCATTCGAAACCAGCGCATAGGCAACATCGCCAATCTGGAAATAAGCCGCTGAGCTATCGCCCACACGCACTGCTTTTGGCTTCACGACATCGAAACTGCCGGGGCGAACCGCGAAAAGCGAGAGCCGTCCCATGTCCGCGGATGTGATTTCCATCTCGACACTTGGTCCGAAGGCTGATGGGAAAAGCTGGACATCATTGACGATCCAACGGTCCAAAAGTTGTGGCATGGTGATAGCGGTGGCCGCACGTATTTCCGCAGGATCGTAACTATTCGCCTCAGACTGCGACTTCATCTCTGCCCTGACCAGGGACGTCTTGTGGGCCATCACCGCATCCGAAACATAAGCTGGCGGCGGTGTCGAGGCGACGACCTGCGAGATGGTCAGCGGGCCAAAACCGGCATGTGCCAGCCACCCGAGACCGACAAGAACGGCGACCGCGGCAACACGTTGCAAATTGCCAAGCAGCCGGTTTCGCATAAGGCCGCGTTCAAGGCGGCGGGCCGCTTCGCTCGTCTCCGGCGATCCCTTGCTGTGCATGCCGGTTAGCGCCAGCCGCAATTCGTCCCTCGCCTGCAGATCCGACATGACGCGGGCAGCCTGCTCGGGATGATGCGAGAGGTAACGGGCGATCTCGATGCGGCGGCCCGCATCCAGCTGGTCGTCGACATAGGCATCAAGGTCGGCCTCAACGACAGGGTCAATCGCGTCATTCATCGCGGCCTCCAACAATTTTCAGATGTGCGGCTTTGCCGGGTTGCTCGGCCTCGAGAGACCGCAGTGTCGCACGCGCGCGGCCAATTCTGGACATCAGCGTGCCAATCGGTATCCCCAAGGTTGCTGCAGCTTCTTCGTAGGAGAGACCTTCGATCGCTACCAAATGCAGAGCTGCGCGCTGCTCTTCGGGCAGCGAAAAGAAGGCATCCCTGACCTCCATTAACCGCATGGAATGCTCCTGCGGCGGCTGGAGGATGGTTTCGGCAATGACTGCCAAAGCATCCCCGCGGCGCGCTTCCGACTGGCTTGAACGCTTGCTGTCGATAAAACCATTATGCAGGATCGACAAAAGCCAGCCCTTCAGGTTTCCGCCATTGCGAAAATGACTGCGCCGCTCGTAAGCGCGCACCAGCGTATCCTGCACAAGGTCTTCCGCGTCGGTCTCGTTGCGGGTTAGCGAACGTGCATACCGGCGCAACGAACCAAGCTGGCCAACAACATCAAAACGGGGTTTCGAACTCTCCATAGGGCGTATACGGACCTGCGGCGGATTTATTCCCTGCCATCCGGAAATTATATCACGCGACCGCGAATTTGCGGCCTAGATCAGGCTCTGTTTTTTAAGTTCGTCCTTGAGGTAGGCATAGTAAATCGGAGCGGCGATGAGGCCAGCGATACCGAACCAGGCTTCCAGCACGATCATTGCGAGTAGCAATTCCCATGCGCGCGATTTTATTCGCGATCCGATGATCCTGGCATTAAGGAAATATTCGAGCTTGTGGATGATTACCAGGAAGGCGAGCGAACCCACTGCGGCAACAAAGGAAACACTGAGCGCCACTACCACAATCACAGTGTTGGAGATCAAATTGCCGATAACAGGAAGTAGCCCCGCAATGAACGTCACGGCAATCATGGTCTTGACCAGCGGCAGGTGAACACCAAAAAACGGCAGGATTACAACAAGATAGATAGCTGTGAAAATTGTGTTCAATGCCGAGATTCGAAGCTGCGAGAACACAATATTGCGAAATGCCGCGCTTAATAGCTCGATACGTTCCCGAAGGGCAATCGCGAGTGGGCCCGGTTCGCGTGATGCCGCAACGGAAGAACTGAGCGCGATCATTCCCCCGATCACCATTCCGACAATGATTCGAACCAGGAGAACGCCAAGTTCCCTGCCGACGAGCTGAAGCTGGCCCGCATGTTCCCGCAGCCACTTTGCCGCCAGCGTTTCGAGTTCTTCAAGATTTGACGGGAAATAATCGCGGGCCCAATTCGGCAGATGTAACTGGGCGGTATCGATGATTTCCGCCATCTTCTGGAAAAGCGATACTATACCTTCGTCGGAACCATCGGTGAGCAGTGCCATGCTGCTCATGACAGCGGCGACAATCACCAAGATGAAGATCAGCGCCAGCATTGCCAACGCTATGGTTTTTGCCAGATGTCCGGAAATGCCTAGTCTACCGAGCAATGGAGCCGAATAATGGACGAGGTTGTAGACGAGCAGTCCTGAGAGGAGAGCCGAGAGCAAGCCTAGTTCAAGCACAGCGACGAGCGCGATGAACGACAAAATGTAGGAGGCAATTCGGAGCCTGGTGGCGGTTGGCAAGTGTGTCACCTGAGGGGCTGTCAATATTCAGCTGTACCTACTCTTGAAAACGTCCGCGACGCAAGCACCATTGATCCAGGCACGTAAATCTTCGCAATCTTGAGCAGTGTATCCGATTGAAGCATAACGGATTTGCAATTGTTTGCCTCTACAAGCTACGAATGAACCGCCGGTATGAAAGTCGTCCGTGCGCCTTTTTTACCGGCTTCAATTCGGGCCAGGCGAACGTACATGCCATTTTACCAAACGAACAGCAAAGCAGAGAAACGCGTCGAGGAGCGCAAGCGAACACGATTGCGCTCCGGCAAACTCGTCGCGCTCGATGGGCATTTTCTGACCGAATGTCATTTTCACAACCTGGCCGGTGGCGGCGCCAAGATCAGGGTTGTCAGCCAATCCACCGTCCCCACTCGCTTCTGGCTGTTCGATGATCAATATAGCGGCGCATTGATCACGGAAGTCGTCTGGCGCCAGGACATGGAACTTGGCGTGCGGTTCGTCGAGGATCCGGACGTTACGCCTTTGACGGACACAATTCTGCGCACGCTTGCCGGTAAGTATTATTCACTTTGAGGTGCTTGCTGACGCTCCAGACCCTTGGTGTTCTGGTCGCGGATTTCCTTGGCAGTTATGTAGTTGAATTGCTCAACGAGCAGGTCCTTCACCAATGGTTGCGGAAATCGTGCATTGATACCGTCGATGATCGATTTCTTGACATCGTCGAACTTGACTTCCTGGACGTTCTTAACGTCCGAATAATGCCCGTAGAACTGGCTGAAAATCTCGTCATTGATGAAATACGATACCGGAATCTTGAAGGACGCGTTCACGGTGTGGTCCAGTGTATAGGCCAGCTGAGACACTACATAACCCTGAACCGCGTTGTCCACGATGATCGGAACGCTGAAGACTTCGGTCTTGCCATCATCCAGTGCCTCCTGAGCGTTGGGTGCAACGGCTGCTGTCGCCGAATTCTGCCAGACGGCAAAATACAGGGATCCCAGTGCAACGACGCAGATCCACAGACCGATCAGCACAATACGGATCATGCACCGAGCCCATTTCTGACCTGGCTCGCAGTGTACGTTCCGTCGGCTTCCTGTGTCTCAAGCGCATCGCGGATAATTCCCGCGAGCTCCGTCACTGCGCGCAAGTGCAATTTGATGGCATCGCAATTGCGATCAAGCTTCTGACGCAGGCTATCGAGAACCGGCTGGAGCGTCTTAAGTGCGCGCGTATCGACGGTCTTCACCGCCTTGCCCATCGCCTTGTTGAAATCACGTAGCCCGCGGCTCTTATTGGCGTTGATATTTGCAAGATCTACCAACTGACCTTCGAGAAGCAGCCGTGTCTCGCGCTCCACGACATCTTCCAAACGACGAATGGCGAAAAGGACGGGCTCCAGCGCCGGTTCGGGCACATCGCTGCGGTTCTGATCATTGGATCATTATTTCTATTTCCATATCTATCTCTCCAATCTCATCGGCCTTGATAGTTCGCGCTCTAACTCTGCCTAGAGTTGTCAACGCTTTCCGTTGATTTTAATTGCTTATGAATGAGCTGGCGTTGGATTTGGTACAAAATGACATTTGAATCCTGGTTTTGAAAATGTTGCTGATCTATGGACATCCCCGAAGCTGCTCCCTCAGCTTGCGCTGCGGCTTCAGACTTCGCCTTTTTGGCGCTCTGCTGCTCCAACATGCGGGCGACGCCTATGCCGCCGGCATCGGCCATCTTGTTGGCGACAGCTTCGGCCATCATCGATTTCCAGTAGTCTCCGGCAATTCCTTCGCCGAAGACTGCCTGATTGTCTCCCGTGAACATGGATTCGACAAAGGATTGCAGCATAAAAGCTTCGAACTTTTTGAATGCAGCGTTCGGTGCATGAGTTACGCTACCGGCAATAGAGCCACTTGTCGAAGCCGGTTGCTGCATGGAGGCAAAGTTCTCACGTGACAGCTGCATCTGTGCCGCGACGCGATCGGAAGCCATGCTACGCAACTTCTCCAGGGAGGTTCGCAACGTGTCCGGATCGGCTGCCATGGCAACATCCAATACCAGATCGGAAGGTGGATTAATGGCCATCGATTCCCGTTCCATCCTGTTTCATTGCATGCACCCTACCTTCCCAAACTTACGGGAGGCTTGAGCCTTGCGTCTTCAGATTGCAGGTCTGCCAAGCAGATGTCCCATATATTCGTCCGTTTCGTCCGCGACTTCTGCTCGCGATATTTCCTTCGCCAAACCACGAAGCCGACTATCCAGCGTGTCGAGGGTTCGTGACGTTTTCAGCAGATTCCGTTTGGCTTCGACCATCTGTTCCGACAACTGGGCCTGAAGCGACTTGTTGGCCTCAAGGCGCTTCATAATAATATGCACAGGAACAAACGCTGGCGTATCTACGGCAAAGCGATCTTCCTGCATCCTAAAGAGAGCGTCATTCTCCTCCTGGATCGCAGCTTGCTTTGCGTTGAGGCGTGACAGCTCCAGCTCATGGCGCGCTTTGGCGAGCTTTTGCAGCCTGATCAATCCGAGATAGGATGTCCGGGATGCGTCATTCGTTGTCATCGCTCAAAAGTTCCTCAGATACATTCCTGCCTCATTGGTGAAAAAACGCAGAAGGTCGGACATGCTGAAATAGAGCAGCATCAGCCCGCCCGCGAGGACGAAGGGCAACGAAATGAAATAAACAGGAATCGATGGCGTGAGCTTGTTGATCAGGCCCACCGCAATATTGACCACGACGGCGAAGACGATGAAGGGCGCCGCGATGCGTATGGTGCTCATGAACGCCTTGGACAGCGTGTCGGTCAGGTTGACCATCGCCGTTGCCGGCTGGAAGATCCCGTCCACCGGAATTGTCGAATAGGATGAAAGCAGCGCACGCAACACCTCCAGATGCAGGTCTGATACGAAGAACAGACACAGCGCGGAGAGCGTGATCAGACTTGCAATGGCTGCCTGCGGTTCTTCCGATTCAATGGCGCGCTCTGGTGCGCCTGAATATCCAGTCGCCATCGCCATCGCATTAGCCATGAATTGCAGTGCCCAAAAGTAGAGGCGCGACAAAATGCCGATGAACGCGCCAACGATCGCTTCGATTACGATTATCCGCATCAGCATCAAAGGGGCTGCCTTTACCGCTGGAGTGACCTGCGGCAGCACCAGCGGCACGACCATAAGAGAGCAGGCGAGCGCCAGGAAAAGGCGTATTTGCATGGGAATGCGTGGGCTGGAAATGCCCGGCATGATCATCAGGCAGGCTCCTACGCGGGCAAAAACAAGCAGGGCCGCAATGATGCTATCGCTCAGTGGCGGCACGTTTGGAGCCTCACGAAATAGTGCCGAGGGAACGCACTTCTACGCCACGCGCGATCTCGACATGGGACAAGACCGACAATGTCGCGAACAGGCGCTCGATGATCATTCTGATGTAAGGCCGCGCTTCCGGCGAAGCGACGAGGACGAAGCGCTCGCCCCCGTCAAGGTGCTTGCGGATCGCGACACTCGCCTCATTGCCGAACTGCTCCAGTAGACGCGGATCAATGTCGAATTCCGTAATCTCGCCCTTGGCATCACGTTTGAGGCTCTGGTGGAAAACCAAATCCCAACGGTTGCCGAGACGCAAAACCGAAAGAACGCCATTGTCGGCAAGGTCGCCGCAGATCTGCTGTGCCATACGCATCCGCACATGTTCGACGATCATTTCCGAGCGGCGGATATGCGGCGCCACTTCCGCTATTGCTTCGAGGATGAGATTCAGATTGCGGATCGACACCCGTTCCGTCAGCAGCAGCTTGAGAACCGCCTGCAGGCCAGAATAGGAGAGATGCGCAGGGCAAATATCGTCGAGCAATTTGCGGTATTCGGGTCCAAGACGGTCCAACAGTGCACGCATGTCCTTGTAGGAAAGCAGCTGCGCCAGGTTGTTGCGGACGATCTCGCTGAGATGCGTCAGCAATACGGAGAGATTATCGACCGTCATGTAGTTGTCGCGCTTGAGGTCAGCGGCAAAGATTTCCGGAACGGAGTACGCCTTCATGCCGAAGGCCGGTTCCCTCACCTCTTCGCCCGGTACATGCGGGGGTGGCCGGTCACCGGGAATAACCAGGATTTCACCGACCCGCAGCTCATGCGAAGCCACAACTGTCCCATGGATTTTGATCCGGTATGTCTTGGGTGGCAGGAGAAAATCGTCTGTAACTTTGATTTCCGGGACTACAAAACCGTACTCAACCGCAAATTTCTTGCGCATCTTGTTGACGCGATGCGCAAGTTCAAGCTGCGATGCGAGCAGTCTTGCCGAGATTTGCTTGCCAAGACAGAGCTCGATCTGCGCGGTTTCAAGCGAGGCCCTGACAGAATCCCGGTCTTCCTGTTCCGCATGTTTCTGCTTCAGCGCGATTTCGGCCTGCACAGCAGCGGCCACCCGGGCGAGCTTGCGCGGGACAGATACGCCAATCGCGACAAGTCCAGCCGCAAGCACGAAAAACGGAAATGCAGGCAGCCCGGGCAAGATGCCGAGCACGAATAGTAACAAGGCAGCGACGAAGAGCGCTTTCGGATAAGCACCAAGCTGACCAAAGACGGCCTTGTCGGTTGAACCGCGCGTCCCGCCTTTAGAGACGAGAAGACCGGCGGCCAGCGATACGATCAATGCCGGGATTTGGGTGACGAGACCATCGCCGACAGAGAGCTTTGTAAAGACATCGGCAGCTTCGCTGACTTCCATGCCATGCCGCGTCACACCGATGATAATACCACCAAAGATGTTGACGGCGGTAATGATGAGGCCGGCAATTGCGTCACCACGCACGAATTTTGAGGCACCGTCCATCGATCCGAAGAAGGCGCTTTCTTCTTCGAGTTCGCGCCGCCGGTGCTGCGCTTCCTTCTCGTCGATCAGGCCGGACGAAAGGTCCGCATCGATGGCCATCTGCTTGCCGGGAATGGCGTCGAGCGTGAAGCGCGCACCAACTTCGGCAATACGCGTGGCGCCCTTGGTGATGACGAGAAAATTGACGATGATAAGAATGGCGAAGACCACCAGACCGATGACGAAATCACCGCCCATGACAAATTGCGAAAAGCCATGGATGACTTGGCCGGCTGCGGCGTAACCCTCGTCGCCATGGGTCAGGATGACACGCGTCGTCGCAATATTGAGCGACAGGCGCATCATTGTCGCGATCAGAAGCACCGTCGGAAAGGCAGAGAAATCGAGAGGCCGCTGGATCCACAGCGACACCATCAGGATGAGCACGGAGAGGGCAATGGAGAACGCGAGACCAATATCGAGAACGATTGGTGAAACGGGCAGGAAAAGAACCGTTAGGATGATGACGATGCCGAGAGCAAGGCCAACATCGCTGCCCGTCAGATAGCCCTTGTCGCCCAATCGTTTTACTGCGGCTTGCTGCACGGCATTCTCCTGTTGTCACGGGGACAATAGATACCGAAGCTTGTGCGAAGCCAACGTGAGTGCACGCGGCTAACCACGTCAGAAACCCTTCTCAATCCGAGAATAGGTCAACAGCGTCAGCGTGTTGATCTGTGAGCCAACGAACGGAGCGGTCAATGCAAGAACCGCCAGGATGACAAGGATCTTGGGGACGAACGTGAGTGTGATTTCCTGTATTTGTGTCAGTGCCTGAAACAGTGCAATGCAGACCCCAGCCAGCATCGCGGCTCCGACTGCCGGGCCAGAGGCAACGATTACCGTCCAGATAGCCTGATTAACGATATCGAGTGCGTCTGCCTCATTCATTGCCGGCCGAAATGACGATGCCGGCGGTGATTGGAAGCTGGGCGCCACCCACGAGTGTTGCAATCATGCCGTCACTGTAGATGCGCACGGACTCGACAACGCCCTTGACGGTACCGTCAGCGCTTGTGACGGTCCGGCCGATGATACCATCGGCCTGTGACAAAGACGAACTCGCAAGCAACTGGTCCAGCTTGGTGTTCGTCTGAACCGCTTGTTCAACGCTCGAAAACTGTGCGAGCTGGGAGATTTGCTGCGTCGCATCCATCGGCTCGGTTGGATCCTGGTTTTTCATTTCTGCAACGAGAAGTTTCAGGAAAGCCTGATAGTCGACGCCAGGTCCGGTAGCCTTAGACGTATCTGTCGTATCGGCCTGTGTTCCTACGGGAGGGATCGTGGTCATGCGGTTGCCTCCGGCCTGACGGCCTGTTGTGTTTGAGAGGAAATGGTCGGGTCTGCTGAGCCGAAAAGAATCTGTGCTTCCAGCGCGTAGAGCAATCGGATCGATTTCAGAGCGTCGAACACACGTTCGTTGCACATCATCTCATCGATCAGCTTCAATTCTTTCAGCATCTGCTGGTTTTCGAACGTTGCGAGGAGTGACGCCAAGCATACGCTTGAACGTGCGGTTGGCCTCCTCCTTCATTGCAGGATTGATCAGCATGATCTGTGCAGCGAAATAGAGCTGCCGTAGGGGCGTTGTCGTCTGATCCGCCTGAATGACGTGGCTTTCGAGAAGAAAACTGACATCGTTCATGAATTCAATGGAAACCTTGCGGTCAACGCGTAAGACTGCCCCATTCACGTAGACTTTTTCACCGGCACGCAACGAGAGTTTCATGATCAAAGCCCGTCGCGAATGGTCTTGGTGATATCAATAATGCTGTCGTAGTCTCGCGAGGTCTCCTGCCGGATGGCCTCCAGCTCCCTCAAAATGAACAGGCCGATCGAAATGAGTGATGCCCGCAATTGCTGGGGCAATCCATTGGCAGGACTGCCGAGATCTTCGATCACGATCATCCACAGACGCGACGTAAAATACACTGCTTCAACGCCTTTATAGGAATAGCCGCTTTCATCGCGAGCCGCTTCCAGCATTATGATCGACTGATCGAACAAGGAGCGTTCCCGCTCCTTGGCTTCGTCAGCACCATCGTTCATGATGTCGTCGTATCGGGCCTGGTACATGTGCTTTTCCGGCTTTTAACGAACGCGGCTATCGCGTTCGTTGTTTTACTTCAAGTAATTGAGCAGGCTCAGGCTCTGGATCTTCACGGTCAAGGCATAGGAAGCATCAATCTGGGTCCTCAACGCCTCAACCCGGTTGGCGGCCTCAAACGGGTCCACCGCTTCCAGATCGAGAACCGAGCTATTCAGAACATTGATCTGTACTGTCAGCCGGTCGGTCGCGTCCTTTGTCCGGGCTTGGGCATTACCCAGGAAGGACTGAGCACCCGCCAGTAAAGTAGAGTTCTGGTTGGTCGTCTCCGCGACCTTGTCGATCACCGTGTCAAATGCTGCCTGGTTGAGGCCGATATCACCGAGTTCCGCCATCATTGTGTAGCTCATTGCGAGCTGGCGGAATCCCGCATTGTTGGCGCTAACCGACGTCTCCGCCAGCTCAGTTGGCGCAATCCGGCTCTTGACGAGCGTATCCGACGCCGAAGACCAATTGGCCGACCAGGAAGCGGAATCGAATTCGGCCGCGAGCGACGTGTCCAGGTAGGTTTTCATGTCTGCCGCGCTGATATTTGCTACCTGCGGGTCAGTGGTCGGGAAGCCGAAGTAATCCTGAAACGACTGCAAAACAGCGGCCTTGGCAGGATCGCCTGCGGAGCCGTAGTCACCCAGCGGCTTTACGTCAGTGTTCTCTCCCGCGAAAATATACTCACCATTGTAGCTGGTGTTGATCAGGTCGGTGGCGGTCTGCAACAGACCCTTCGCTTTGTCGACGATAATCGAACGGCCCTCGCTCGCCCCGCGCATCGCCGTCACATTGCCGAGAAAATCCTGCGATCCCTTGATGACATTGCTCAAGGCATCTTGAGAGGCTTTCATCCGTTCAGAGATCAGCCCATTGGTCTGGGTCAAAACTGTCAGCCGGTCGTGCTCTTTGCGCAGAGAAATCGACTGGCCCGTGCGGCTTCCAAGGGTAAGCCCTGTGTCGAAAACAAAACCCGTTGTGGCTTCCTGATTCGCCTTGACCAGTTCTGCCTGGGCCTTGGCGATGATATTACGTGTCGAGTTGGATAGCATATAGGATGAAACCGACTGGGTCTTCATATCTATCTCACCGCCTGAAAGAGTTCGTTCAACATGGCGTCAACGGCGGAGATGATCTGCGCCGATGCCTTATAGGAATGTTCGAGATCGAGCATCGACGCCATCTCCGTGTCGATATTCACGCCACTGGTATTGGAAATTGCGTCCTCGGCACGCGATGCCAGAACGGTGTTGTACTCATTGGTCTGGGTTACGGATTTGCGCTTGGTCTCAAGCGAACTGATCGTGGCCGCAGAAAAATCAAGGAGACTTTTCCCATCACCGGTGGCTGCATCCGGATCGTAGTTGCGAGGCGCTGAGATAGAGCCGATGATATCCTGAAGCCGCGCTGAAAATCCTGCCGAGCCGTCGGGATTCTGTACGTAGTCTGCACCGGCCGCCCCGCCATCACGCAAAAGTGCGGGATTGCCGCCTTCGGTCAGGATGAAGGCGGAAGAAACCTTGATCGTGCCGGCAATGCCCGGGAGAATCGTCGCGTCCGCCGGCATCGTCGGCGCACCTGAATACGTGAACAGGCCGGGCACCGTCGGTAGCGTCGCCGGTGTCTTCTGGTCCTTTTCCGCGAACATGCTGACGAGGCTGCGCGCTATCTCGTCGAGTTGGTTCTGATAGGCCGGCGCCGTGTCGTCGCGCAATTGCAACAAACCGCTGAGGCGGCCAGTGCCATAGGGCTGCTGAAATGTTCCATGCGACAGCGGTACCCCATCGACATAGACATCGTTGCCGCCTGTACCCGCGCTGAATGCGCTGGTCGGTGTGAAGCTGACCGTGCGCGGTGAACCTTCGAAAAGAGTTACGCCGGATTCGGCAAACACCACCATGTCGTTATCGCCGCGGACCAGTGTGGTGATGCCGATCTCGCCTGACATCTGCTTCAGCAGGCCATCGCGCTGGTCGAGATAATCCGAGACGTCTGTGCCGGAACGCGTACCGTTGATGATCCGGTTGTTGACGGTCTCGAATTGCGCCAGCAGCGAGTTCAAATTCTTCACAGAATCGCCGATGTCGTTGTCGGCATCCTGGCGCAGCTTCTGCGTTTCTTCTGTGCCCTTGTTCAGTGCGTTGGCGAGTTGTGTCGCCTTGGTGACAGCTGATTCCCCAACTGACGTGTTGCCGGGCTGCGAGGCGTAGAGCTGCAATGAATCGCGCAAGTCCCCAAGGAGCGAACTTGGTGATCCCGATGCATCATCGGCCGAATAGATCCCGGACAGCCGGTCGAGACCGGCTTGCAGCGTGTTGGAAGCGTTATACTGGCTGTTGCTTTCAATGAACTTGGACAGGAGTGCGGAGTCGGCGGAGCGGGTCATGGAAAGATAGGTCGATCCGTTTGGCCCGCTCACGACGGAACCAATACGCCGCGTAAAATCAGGATCGTTGGCGCCCGCGATGTTGCGGGAGACCAGCGCAGTCTGTTTCGATACGGTATTGAGAGCACTCTGAGCAGTAAGGAGCGCCGAAGTTAGTGACATGCCCTGTGTCCATTCGCCATTAGAAGTTCAGCTATCTTTTCAGATTCACCAGCACGTCCATCAAATCCGCGCCGGTCTGAAAGACCTTCGAATTTGCCGTGTAGCTTCTCTGAGATTCAATCATTTCCGTCAGTTCCTGCGCGATGTCGGCATTCGATTCTTCCAGCGCCCCGGATGTCAACGTGCCAAAGCTGCCGCTACCGGCAAAGCCGAGTTGGACATCGCCGGATTCTGCGCTCGGGGAGAACACATTGCCTGTCATGACAAGCAGGTTGTCAGGACTTGGAACGTCGGCCAGCGCAATCTGGTAAATCGCCCGCTTCGCACCGTTCTTGTAGATGGCGGTTACGGTGCCATCGTCGGCGATGCTGACATTTTCGATCGGGCTTGGCGTGTTGCCGTCGATCTTTACCTCGATAGGCGTGTAATCCCCTGCCAGCTGCTTGGTGGCGGAAAAGTCGATTTCCAGCGCCTGTCCGTTTGGTACAGGGACCGAGATCGACTTGTCAGCAGAAGTGAGCTTGCCGGTGACGGCATCAAACGCATAATTTTCCGTCGTCAACGGCGCGGCCGGAGTATAGGGGAACCCACCGGCGGCCGATGCATTGGCATGATTATAGGCGGCAACTTCCCAGGTATTGTCTGCAGTCTTGGTGAAGTAGAGATCGACGACGACAACGTTGCCGAGATTGTCAAATGTCTGCACGGACGTCTTGGCCGTATATTGAGCTGACGCGGTGGCATTTGTCGGCGGGCGGTCAGCCGCGGCAACAATCGACGCGCCTGCCGGGAGATTGGCCGTAAATATGCCGGTCTTGCTTGGATCGGCGATCAGGTCATTTTGAGCGATGTTGACCTTTTCGAGCCCCTGAAAGCCATTGGCAACCGGATTGACGTTGCCATTGACCACGGGATAACCCATCAGATAGTAGCCGGCCGAATTTACGAGATTACCCTGCGCATCAGGTACGAATGAACCGGCGCGCGTCAGATATGGCGTATCGTCGGCATTGCCGACGATGAAGAAGCCATTGCCTTTCAGCGCAAGGTCGGTCGAAGAAGTCGTAAAGCGCTGCGAGCCGTCATCCGAGATATGGTGGCGAATGACCGTTTCGACACCACCGGAATTGTAAGCCCCGCCAGAACTTGGCAACACCAGCGATGCGAACTGCGTGCTGGCGCGCTTGTAGCCGGTCGTACTGGAGTTGGCGATGTTGTCCGCCACGGTCGACAGCCTGTTGGCCTGAGCATTCATGCCCGACACACCGGTTCGCATCATTCCATAGAGGCTCATTTCCGTCTCCTTGCACCGTGATTCCGTTCAGAATCGTTAGCGCGCAATACTTGCGCGAAGCTGACGTTCAGATGGTGTCACTGGGGAATACTTGAATTTCGACTTGACCGCCGACGGCGGTCAAAATTGCTCTGGCAGGTTAGTCCAGATTGATGCAGTAGCCGAGAAAGCGCTTGGAATCGATCGGATCATAACCAAGTTGCTCACGCAGCTTCTTGCGAAGCTTGCTGATGTGACTCTCAACGACACTTTCCTCGACATCGCTGTCGAAAATGCCGTAGATCGCGCTGAATATCTGCGCCTTGTTCAGGCGGCGCCCGCGATTGGCAATCAAATATTCAAGTATTCGACGTTCCCGCCGCGGCAGGGAAAAATCAAGCCCATTGACCTGCGGATCGCGGCCGTCAGAAAATACCCGAATCGGACCTACCTGCGTTCCCGCATCGCCATTGCCATAGCGGCGTCGAATGGCATTGATCCGCGCCAGGATCTCTCGCACATGCATCGGCTTGCGAACCACATCGTCGACACCCGCCTGGAAAAGCTCCAGCGTGTGTTCCAATGACTGCGTCTCATTGACAGCGATGACCGGCGCTGAACAGCGCTCCCGAATTTTTTGTGGAAACTGGCTGCGATTGACACATTCTCCTATGAGAAACGCCTCGACCGCCATAATGTCGTTTTTCTGAACGGTGGCGACCCAATCGCCGAAATCGTCCGGAGTAAAACCTGTTGTTGTTATGCCCTCACGGGCGAACCACGCCGAATACCCACTCGTCACCAGACTTCGTTCGTCGACGACTACAATCACTGCCCCACCTTCCGAATCATTTATTTTGCCCCAAGCAACACACAACTAGCGGGGTCGATGACTCGGCGACAATCCCCAATATATTGTACCTAATTTATTGGGAGACCTAAATAATTCGGATTAGATGAATTCTTGGGAGGGGCTGGCAGGTCCTGCGCGGCAGGATCATTACCAATTTGAACTTTACAAAATATGACTACGAAGACAAATTCACGTTTTATTACCAAGTATTAACACAGTCACTTATCGCAAAACATTCGCGCCTTCGGCGTCCAGTTGCCGAAGCCGGCAGCCACCATATTTTCCATTACTCGGCAAACATATTGCTTCTGGGCCGGGTCGTTGTTGGGTCCCGCGTGATAGCGCGCAACCGCCATGGTCCAGCCGCCTTCGCGTGCTCTAAGCTCTTTTAGAAATCGCGCGGCGTAATCCACATTGGCGGCAGGGTTTAACATTGCCTCAACAGACGGGAACTTGCTGGCGTGAAAATAGTGATTGATCTGCATGCATCCGATGTCGATGAGCTTCGCTCCCTGCGAATGCGCCTCGTTGAATTTGGCCATAGCAGCTGCTGCTGACGGCATAAAAACTGCTTTGCCTTCTATATTCATTGCATAGGGCTGGAGCGAGTCCTTGTGTCCCGTTTCAGTCAAACCTACCGCGTAGAGAATACCGATGGGAATATCGTACTTCGTCGAGGCACGGTGCATTTGCCGCTCGCAGAGGTTTTCCGCCGAGGCAGTCTGCAACGCGAGAAAAAGGCTAAACAACCAACCCGCGTGAAAGGCCGTGCTCGATAACCGGACCAGTTGCCTTTTCCACATGCTCATCGGATCGCATCTCTCCAAAGGGCCGTTGATTGCCGGAACGGTCACCGGGCGTGCCCTGGAATCCGGATTGACCCTGACCGCTGGGTCGCCCACCAAGCTGCTGGTCCTGCGCGGACGGGTTCTGCTGCCCTGTCTGCGTGCTCGAGGCGGCGCCGGAGCGATCAATGACCGAGATGGTGACTGAGGAGGCATCATCTGCCACACCCGCCCGCTGCAGGGCCTTGCTAAGCATGTCATGGTCCTTGGCCAGATGTTCTGCCATCGCCGGGTTTTCCGCCATCAACTGGATATGCATGCCGTCAGGCGTCAGGCGCATGCGCGCCGTTACCGTTCCAAGTTCGATGGGCTGAAGCTGGATCACCAGCGTTCTGGCGCCCGGCATGCTGCGATCGGAAAGAACCTGGACATCGGTTATCGGCAGGCGGGAGGTTTGTACTGGCACCGAATTGTTCGACGCAGTCGCACCGAGTTTTGCCTCCGCTTGAACCGACGGGGACAGTGCGGGCGTAGCTGCCTCAACAGGCGCGGCGTATTCTACCGGTGCGGCCTTGGTGCTCACCTTGGGTTTCGGTGCCTCAGGGGCCTGAGTCGCTGACGCAACGTCTTGCCCGGCTTGCGAGACTAATTTGCCGGGTTCCTGTTTGTCCTGCAAAGCAGCGGCTACCTGCGTATCCGTGACGGCTTTCAGATCAGTCTTCCCGGGCTTTTTATCGGGCGCGGATATCTCGGCCGGTTTTTCGCTTACCTGATCCGCCTCGACGATTTGCATGGGTTCTGCAATTATATCGGCTTTGGATGACGCCCTGGCTTTGGTGACGGATTGTGGCTGTTCGCCATTTTCGTGCTGCTGCCGATCGAGCAATTGTTCGAAAGCAAGAATCGCCTGCCCGAAGATACCTTGAGCGGGAGCGTCGGGAACATCCCTGTCCTCCTCATCCAGCTGCAACTGTATCCCGCGATTCCGTCAAGCTCTTGTCCGGCTTTGAATTCTCCTTGTCGAGCTTCAGCTTCGGGCCAACCGCCCTCACCATTGAGCCGAAATCCGAAGATGCATCCTTCTCCGGCTTTTGGTCGAGCATATCGTCCTTGCCCTTGTCGCGGACAATTGCTTCAAGCATTGTCTTAAGAGGCATCTGAGCTCCAATGGTCATTTTCTGGCCTTCCCGAGAAGCGCGTCAACAGCGTCGAGTTTCTTGCGTGTTTCATCGATCATCGGATCGACGGAGTTGACCGGAGCTGCCTTGGCGCTGCCAGGTTCGGCGATTGCAATGGCACTGCCTGCGACCGGAGCTTTCTGCAGTCCATCCATCCCCGGAATTGGTTGTGCAAGAATCTTGTTTGCCATCACGATCGCAGCCTCCAGCAGATTGATGTCCCGACCATGCAGACGGTCTCTCGGCAGTTTCGAAAGCATGAACTTGGCGTCGCCGGTCTTGTCGGATCCAACATTGCTGACCGCCAGATAGAGCTTGGCCTGTGTGTCGTCTGTTTTAAGCACAGTTGAAAGAGCGTCAGCCTGTTCCGACGCAAATCGTGCCCGCTGCATATCGCCATCCACGATCGCACCTCGGGCAATGCGCAGGTAGAAAGGCAAGCGGGCGCCGGGCCACGCCAAGGAGGCCATTTCTTCGATCTCCTCATTGCTGATCTTGTCCTTGATCACCATCAAAGCGTCGACAAGCTGGCGAAAGAAGTCCTCCGAATAGGGAGAGAGGGCGAAGCGCTGCAGATAATTCCGCGCCAACAACCTGACCTTGTCCTTGTCTCCAAGACGTGCCGCGATCATCAGCCCACGCCGTAGCGCCGCCTCTTCCAGCAGCGTTCCCGGTGCGTTGAGGCGTATATAATCCAGCCGCTTGAGTGCGGTTCCCGCGTCGATGCCCGCAAGCTGCGTCGCCGTGACCAGATAGATCGATGCGACAAGCTCGATGGGAACATTAGGCGGCAGTTCCTGGAAATTCTCGATAATGCGCAGCGTATCGCCATCGGCATAGGCCAGCGACCCCGCTACGAGTTTGGGATCGACCTGACCGAGATTGGCCGAGGTCAATATAGTGCGAACAACCTCTGGATTGCCTCCATTAAGAAGATAAATGAAAATGGCGTAGACATTTGCCGGTTTCGACCAGACTTCCGGCCTGGCAAGCTGTAGCTGTTCAGCAATATGGCCGAGCACACGATTAAGCATCGGCAATGCTTCCGGCTTTCCGGACGCCACCTGATCCTGCAGCATGCGCATGGATCGCACCAGCATATAGGGCTCAGGTGAGGGCATGGCAGCATGCGCCGTTGTCAGCGGCATACTGATCAGGCCGAACAACAACCAGCGGATGGTCTGCCGCGCGATCATCTGGAAGCTGTCTTCAGAAAGATGTCGATGCGCCGGTTCTGGGCAGCGTAAGGATCTGCCGGAATCTTTGGGTCGCGATCGGCATAGCCTTCAACGCGCAGGATACGCTTGGCGTTAAGACCACCACGCGTCAGCATATAATAGGCCATGTGCGCCCGCGCGGATGACAGGCGCCAATTGTCATAGGTTTCGCTCTTGAACGGTCGCGCATCGGTGTGTCCGCTGATGATGACGTCGCCCTTGCGGGTCGCAATAATCTTGGCGATTTCATCGAGCACCTGCACCACGCGCTTGTCAGGCTTGGCCGATCCTATGGCAAACATGCCATAATCAACCTTGTCGGTGAGCTGGATCATGACGCCATCTTCAGTGGGGACGACCGAAATGTCAGGCGCTTTTTCATCCGAGCTAGCGCCCGTTTTCTTCGAAATCTCGGCTGCAAGTTCACGGGCAGCATTGATCTCAACCGCGCCGGGCTTTTCGTCTTTCGCGGCCGCTGCCTTTTCGGCATTCGTCGGCTTGACATCATTGGATGTAGCAGCTTTCACATCGGCCAGCGGTTCGCCAGCGGCCATTCGTTTCTCCAGCGCCACCTGCTTCGCTTGCACGTCTGCATCAGAAGCCTCATTCGGCTTTGGCGCTATCGCTTTGTCCTGGGATGGAGGTGACGTTACCGGACTGTCCGTCAGAGGGAAAATCTCATCCTCTACGTGGGTCGACCAGTAGTTGGGATTGAATGGGTCGCGATAGGCGTCTCCGCCCTCGGCACCTGTCGATGGACCGGCACGATTGGAACCGCCCTCCCCCGCTGCAGAACGATTTTGCAGGACGCCGGACTCCGTGGCGATCTCGGCAAGCACGGCATACGGATCTTTGAAAATCTGTCGTTCTTCGGTTGCAGGTGGTGATTGAACCTGCTTTTCGTTGCGCGCACTTTTGGTCTCGGCATCGGTCGCATCCAGGCTTTCAAAGCGAACCTTGCCCTCCTGGTTGTCGGTTTCCTCGATGCCCTTCGGCCTCGACTGCCGGTCCATCAGTTTGACCGGATTGAAATAGGCGGCAACGGCGGCCTTCGTTTCCTCGTTGGCCGCATTGATGAGCCACATGACAAGGAAGAAGGCCATCATCGCGGTCATAAAATCCGCATAGGCGATTTTCCAGACCCCGCCGTGATGACCCTCTTCATGTTCACGGCCACGCCGAACAATTATGATTTCACGGTGCGTTTCCGGATCAATGTTCATTGGCGGTATCTCTCAACGCGTCGATGAGGCGGCCAAGCCGCGTCTCGACCACTGCATCATCCAGTTTCATTGACAATTCCGATTGGCCAGATTCCCGGAAGGTGCAACGCATCTGATCGATCTCCGGTCGCATACGAAGCACGTCGAGAAGATGGGATGGACCGGAAATTTCCATGCTGACAGCGGCGAATTCCTTCGTCATCCGTTCCACCTCACTGAGCAAATGCCTCGACGGCGCGTTCGCGCAAGCGCTCTTCGACCAAAGGCGTGAGAACGGCAGCGAGCGACCCCGAAAGGTCCGATGAAATTGCGGCCAGCCCGTCGCCGATCTGCTCCGCCATGCGCGTGCCGGTTTGTTGCATGAAGAGCACTTCCGCGGCGGCCAGCTGATCCTGGAATTCCCTCTCAAGCCGGATTTTCTCGGCCTCGAACAGCACCGCGGCCTCCGCCTGGCCGGATTCGCGCCCCGCAACAAATGCCTCCTTGATCTTCAACTCATAATCGATGAGTTCGACAACATCCTCCGATGGCTCCTCGATCTCCGCCAATAAGTCGGCTCGTTCCCTGCTCACGGCCGCAAAGACGGTGACGCGGTCCGCTGGCACGTGCTTCGGCGTGAAATCAGTCAGCACACTGGCGACAGAGCGAGCGACCATCAGGCTGCCTCGTGAACCCATTGTTTCAGGATGGCCGCGACCCGTTCTTCATCCATGTCGATCATCTGCTCTAGACGATTTTGCGCAGGCACACGCATGCGTCGTCTGAGTTCGCTCAGATCATCATACGGCAGGCTATGTTCCGCACGAACCTGCGCCACGACCGGAAGATTAGACGCGGGGGCCAAACCTGGAACCGGAAGGTTCGAGCCTGCGGCGAGTTGCAGAGCCTCTTGCGGCTTGTTCATTTCACGCATCAGGGGGCGGACTCCGAACCAAAGCACAAGCCCCACTGCAGCGATAAGAGCGGCAGCGTTGATGAAACTGCCGGCTTGGCGGAAGATCATCTCGGATACCGGTGTTGAAGCAGGCGCCAGCTGTTCGTCGGAAGCCTCCATGAAATTGACCGCAGTCACGTTAATCACGTCGCCACGCTTCTGATCGAGACCCGCCGCCGTTGCGACAAGTTCGGTGATCTTTGCTATCTGCTGCTCCAGGAATTTGTCCGGAGCCGGCGTCACACCGGCCGTTGCCAGCAGGCGCGCCTGATCGATGACGACTGCGATCGAGAGCCGCTTGATCTGATAACTGTCGCTGGTCGTCGAGACCGTCTTCGAGTTCAACTCGTAATTGGTCAGTTCTTCTCGCTTGTCAGTCTTTTCTGTAGAACTATCGCCGTTCTTGCTGGCGATTTCTTCCTGCGGAATGTTCTGTTCGACACCCGTTGCATTGTCGCTGGTCGAATTCTTCGAATCGCCGCTCTCGCGCACCACCCGCACCGAACGTTCCACACGCGATTCCGGATCAAAGACCGTCTCGTTGGTCTGGCGGCGATCCGTATCGAGCGCGACCTGAACGCTGGTCTGGAAATGACCAACGCCAAGATAGGGCGCAAGAGCCTTGCGGATATTCTCATCCACCGACGCGGAAACATTCTGTTCGAGCGTCGCCGACATCACCGCACCCGCATTCGTGCCGTCATCCTTCGAGGCAAGAAGACGGCCATTGGTATCGAGAATGGTGACTTCCGCAGCGGTAAGCTGCGGCACCGCGGCAGCAACGAGCTGGCGGATCGACTGTGCTGATTCGATGGCGAAGTCGCCTTCCGTACGAATGACAACCGAGGCGGATGGCGCCTGATCGCCACGACGGAAGCTTCCCTTTTCCGGCAAGACGATATGAACGCGGGCGGCCTTGATGCCGCGAATTGCCTGAATGGTACGGGAAATTTCACCCTCGAGCGCTCGAACCCGGGTGATCTCCTGCATGAACGATGTGAGGCCGAGCGAGCCCATATTGTCGAACAGCTCGTAACCGGCATTGTTGCTGGTGGGCAAACCTTTTTCCGCAAGGTACATGCGTGCCTGATCCGCCTTGCCAAAGGCCACGAGAATGGAGGTGCCATCGGATTTCACATCGAAGGGAATGCCGGCTTCGCCGAGCGCCATGCCCATGCGGTTAACATCGTCGCGGCTAAGACCGACATACAGCGTCTCGTATTGCGGCCGGTTGAGGTAAAGGCTTGATACAAGAATGGCGCTGAACAGCGTGACGCCAATGATCCCAAGAGCAATGAGCCGCCTTGCGCCAAGCTTCTGCATCGCCGTGCCGAGCTGCGCAAATGTCTGTCTTATGTTCTTTTCCATCAATTCCCACCACCGTCGCGTGATGGAACCATAGAGCGCGAAGCTTGCGCGAAGTTAGAGCCTCGTGTCGGAGCATCGTTGCAAAACAAAAAGGGCCACGCGCGAAGCGTGGCCCAAATCTGAATTCAGAAGAATTATCGTTATTAGCCGCGGAACAGCGACAGGATGCTCTGGTTGCTGGAGTTGGCAATCGAGAGAGCCTGGATACCCAGCTGCTGCTGAACCTGAAGAGCCGACAAACGTGCGGATTCCGCATTCATGTCAGCGTCTACGAGCTGGCCAACGCCGCGATCGATTGCGTCCATCAGATTGCCCGTGAACGTCTGCTGTGTGTCGATGCGGGTCTTGGCAGAACCGAGAGCAGCAGCAGCAGCCTTCATGGCGTTGATGGCGGTTTCAACAGCCGAGGACGTGGTTGCAGCGGTCAACGCAGCTTCAAGGTCATAGGCCGCAACGCTCATCGTTGTTACGCCGGTACCAGACGTATAGCCGGTCACGATGTTCTGATGCCGCGCCGCGCGGTCTCCAGCAGATTGACACCCTGGAATGTCGCACCCTTCGCCATTTCGACGATCTGGGCCTTCGATCTGAGCGATGTCGGCGTCGATGATCGTGTCGTCGGTGCCAGGAGTTTCCTGCGGCGACATACTTCGCCTGAATCTCCTGGGCGAGATCGATCGCGTCATGGTCAATGCGGTGTAAGCAGTGTCAACGATCGAAGCACCGAGACCGAGACCGTCCTTGACTGCCGAAAGAGCCGAATTCTGAGTGCGCATGCCGGTCGCGATTGACCAGTAAGCGGCATTGTCGGAAGCGGTGGAAACGCGCTGGCCGGTGGCAATGCGATCCTGCGTGGTAGCAAGGTTCTTGTTGGTTGTGTTGAGTGTCTGCAGCGCAGTCATTGCTGATGCGTTTGTAAGAATGCTGGTCATAGGATGAAGCCCCTGATGAGATATTGGATCGGGACATATCGGATTTTACCGATTTGACGGAGCGGCATGATGCCTATTGTCACAATGACAACCCGTCATGGCGAGATGAGTACGACATAAGTATTACAGTTTCAATAACACAGAACGTTAATTTTTTCTTCTTGGTAAAGAGCTTGGTCAGCCTTCAGGAAAACGAGCGGATCAGGCTGCCGACGAGAATATTCCAGCCATCGATGAGCACGAAAAACAGGATCTTGAAAGGGAGCGACAACACCGTTGGCGGCAGCATCATCATGCCCATCGACATTGTCAGCGTCGCAACGATGAGATCGATTACCAGAAAGGGCAATACGATCAGGAAGCCGATCTCGAAACCGCGGCGCAGTTCAGAGATCATGAAGGCCGGAATGAGGATGCGCATGTCGACTACGTCATTAGCCTTGGTGCGAAATGACTCGTCCGCCAGGTCCTCGAAGAGGCGCAGATCCTTGTCGCGCACCTGTCGCAGCATGAACTCGCGAAACGGTGTGGCGATCTCGTTGATAGCCACTTCCTGTGTAATCTGATTGTTGACCAGCGGCTGGACGCCATTTTGCCAGGCTCGATCGAATACAGGCGCCATGACATAGAATGTCATGAACAAGGCAAGGCTGATCATCACCAGATTAGCCGGCGTCGTCTGCAGGCCTAAACCTGAGCGCAGCATCGAAAAGGCAATGGCGAAGCGGGTAAAGCTGGTCACCATGATCAAGAGGCCCGGTGCGATGGACAGTACCGTCAGCGCCGCCAGCATCTGCATGATCTGGCCGCTGGTCGATGCACTGCCGGGCGGGAGCAAACCTTCGAGCAGCGAGGTTTGCGCCATCGCGGTCCCGGTAAGAACCAGGAGTAACGCAGGCGTCAGAAAACGTCTTTTCATTCCATCACCAGCGCCCAGATGTAGACTTTTTCGATCTTGCCTTCGGAGCGCATCACCGCGCGCTCCTGCAAATCAGTCCTCAGATACTCGATACCTGCGGGACCACGCAGCTGCATCAAATTGACAGTTCTCATGAAAGCCGTGAAATCGCCAGCGACCGTGGCGGCAAGCTCATCCGAAACTTTTTCACCGGGCCGCGCCACGACGCCGGTTTCGAGCCTGATCCACACGTCCTGCGGTATCTTGATGTTGGTGAGTATTGGTTTCAGCGGAACGACGCTGCCCGTAGGCATTTCCGCTGCGGTGGCCTGTTTTTCACCCTCAGGCTTGGCTGCTTCGGCAAGGCCAAGTTGGCCACCAAGAAACCATCCACCACCCGCTGCGATAAGCGTCAGCACCGCAACGACACCGATCAGCGCGACAATCGAAGGGCCTTTCGGGGCGGATGGAGTATCTTCAGAAACGCTCATTATCAATCCTAGATCGGCGAGACGGTGTCGAGGATCTGCTGCCCCCAAGGCGGCTGTTGCACCTCGCTTTGGCGTCCACGTCCCCCATAGAAAATCCGCGCCTCGGCAATCTTGTCGTATGGAATTCTGTTCAGATTCGTGATGTCCCTGGGACGGACCACGCCCGCCACATTAAGAACCCGCAACTCGTTGTTGACACCGATTTCCTGAGAGCCCCGGATAACCATGTTGCCGTTCGGCAGAATTGCGGTGACGATCGCTGCGACCTGCAGATTGATCTTCTCCGACCGGTCGATCTTGCCTTCGCCCTTGGAGCGGCTATCGGAATTCAGGTCGAGATTGCCGCTGATATCGCTCGGCGACACTCCGCTGCCGCCTATGTCAGCGGACAATCCATAGCCAGAGGATGCTACACGCGACCGATCAGACTTGTTGTCCAGCTTTGCCTTGTCATCAATCGTGATGTCAACGGTCAGCACGTCACCGGGATTGGTCGCCCGCGGATCACGGAAGAAGCTTGCCTGACTATCCCGCCAGAGCGAATATTTTTGTGGCCGCGGTTGCGACGGGTAGTAAGCCGGGTCAGTAACATTGAAGCCTTGGCCAACGCCTGTGCCGACTGGCGACATTTCGGGCGCGCGATTGAAGTCGCGTAGGTTGTTCGCGCAGCCTGCAAGAGTGAAAACACCGACAAGAGCGATCGATTGTGCCGCTTTTTTCATTGGGCGGTTCTTTCTGCTGCTGGAACAATGCGTGACCCGACGATGACCCGGGCAAGCTTCGATGATTTTTCCGCAGGCATTTCATTTAAAATGACACTGGAGACGCGGGGATTCAGCTTGAGGAGAAGTGCTGCGGCGGCCTCGTCGCCAAGCAGCGCCATCTGCGCTGCCGCTGCGTCTGGCCGCATCTTGGAGATGATGCCGACAAGGGAATCTTCGGCCTTGTCGATAAACTCGTCGCGTCGCTTCAGCCAGACTTCATATTCCTTGCGCTTGGCGTCGAGCTGCTCGATACGGCTGTCTATATCCGCGCGAAGCTGTGCCAATTCGCGTGTCTGCATTGCATAGCGTTCATCGGCCGCCTTGTCGCTGATATTGGTGCAATAGCGGTCAATCTCTTGACCGCTCTCTTCCTTGACTGCCGGTTCCTGCGAAATACCATAGGTAACAGGCAGCAACAGAGCCGAACTGAAGACGAGTGCAGCAATACTCGACCTGATCGATTTCTTCATGCCTGATACCATAGTCATTGGACCACCAGCTCCGCATGCAATGCGCCCGCCGTCTTGATACCCTGCAGGATCGCGATAATTCCCTGTGGTTTGACGCCGATCTGGTTCAGCCCTTTGACGAGACTTTCGAGATCGGTACCACCGAGAATCCCGAGCTTCGACGTCTGTGTTGCATCGATGGTCGTGTTCGGCTCGACTGCAGTCACGCCATCGGAAAAAGGCTCAGGCTGGACGATCGTCGGTGTCTCGGTGACGCGCACCGACAAGCTGCCATGGCTGATTGCGACACGCGAAATGCGCACTTTCTCACCGATCACCACCGTGCCGGTACGCTCATCGACGACAACGCGCGCGACCTCATCGGTCACGACCGGCAGACCCTCGATTTCGGCAAGGAACCGTGTTGCTGAGATATTCTTTGGCCTGCGCAGGCGGATCGTCTTTGAGTCGCGTTCTTTGGCAACCGGCTGGTTGTAACGCCGCTTGGCAAAGGCATTGATCGTATCGGTAATGCGTACGGCTGTCGTGAAGTCCGGCTCGCGCAATTCAACCACAAGTTCGTCCTGGCCGAAATTGCCCGTCACTTCCTTTTCGACGAGCGCGCCGTTCGGAATACGGCCACTGGTCGGAACGCCTTGGGTCAAGGTTTCAGCCTGTCCTGAAGCCACGAACCCGGAGACGACCATATTGCCCTGTGCAACAGCATAGGTCTGGCCATCGGCCGCCGCCAGCGGCGTCATCACCAGTGTTCCGCCGGCAAGCGATGTCGCGTCACCGAGGGAGGAAACCGTAATATCGATGCGTGAGCCACGTCCGGCAAAGGGTGGCAGGTTGGCGGTGACGATAACCGCCGCGACATTCTTTACGCGCGAGGAGCCCGGAGGTGGGCTAATGCCGAGATTGTCGAGCATCGCGCGCAAGGATTGTTCGGTGAAGGGTGCACTGCGCAGGCTGTCGCCCGTCCCATTCAAGCCTATGACGAGACCATAGCCGACGAGCTGATTTTCGCGCACGCCCTGAATGTTGGCGATATCCTTCAAGCGGGCAATCGCCCCGCCTTCCCCCAAAGGCGACGCGGCACCGCCCCAGTGCCCGTCATCGCCTCTCTGCAGTGCGGCCTGCGCTTCAGCCTTTCGCCATGCAGCCTTGGCTTCGCCAGGTGTGCCATATAGTTTGGCATTCGGCGACGGCTCAGCTGCCTTCACGACCACCGTACCTGCCAGTATCCCCACGAGGAGAGCGGCTGTAAAACGCATCATTGCATCCCGACCTGGATGCTGCCGTCAGCCAACACCGTGCCGGAGACGATGATGCCGCTGTCCATATTACGTACCTTGATGAAGTCGCCAGCGTGTCCGGCTTCCATCGGCGAGCCTTTGGCGGTGATGACCAATGTGCCCGTGCTGTACACCAGAGCTACCGGAACACCGCGCTCGACCAGATCAGGCTCATTCAATGCATTGACCAGAATTGGCTGTCCTGGCAGCAGAGTACGGCGTGCCACCTTGCCGACAAGCTGTTGCGAAGACAGGACATATTGGCCCGCCGCACTTGCTCTGATAGTAAAGTATTTTTCGTGAAGTCCTGTACCGCCGATTATTTCGCCCGGGTAGATAATCTGCGATGGAACTAGAAACGCTATGCGGTCGGCATAGGCGGCAAACGCAAACGGCCAAACGCAGCCGGCCAAGGCCACTATGCGAATGATATTTTTAGCCGAGTAAGTTGCCACCTTCATAATGTTCCTTAGCGCAGGTTCTTTGAAACGACTTGAGCCATTTCGTCCGCAGCCTGAATCACCTTCGAATTCATCTCGTAGGCGCGCTGCGCCGTGATCAGATCAGTGATTTCCTTGACCGGATCGACGTTGGAATTCTCCAGATAGGCTTGCTTCAACGTTGCAAATCCAGGATCGCCCGGGACACCGACAACCGCATCCCCTGAAGCATCCGTCTGCTTGTAAAGATTGTCGCCAAGTGGCTCCAACCCAGCTTCGTTGGC
The DNA here is from genome assembly GCA_963776115.1 of uncultured Alphaproteobacteria bacterium. Lineage (GTDB taxonomy): Bacteria > Pseudomonadota > Alphaproteobacteria > Rhizobiales > Rhizobiaceae > Phyllobacterium. The sequence goes on from CAVZLS010000003.1 coordinate 27,076, forward strand.
GAAATTGGCGATCGTCAGCTGGCCGAGATCGACAAGTGCCGTCTGATCAGCCATTTTCGCAAACACCTGGCCCGTATCGGTAATTTTGACCTCGATCGCATCCGTCGGGACAATGATGTTCGGTTCGACCAGATTTCCATCGAGCGTCACCAGTTGGCCGGTACTGTTCGTGTTGAATGCGCCGGCCCGGCTGTACAGCGTCTCACCAGCCGGGTTCTGGATCTGGAACCATCCGCGACCGACCAGCGCCACATCGAACGGGTTGCCTGTTTGGTTGAGCCCGCCCTGGATATGCAGATTGCGCACTGCCGATGTCTGAACACCAAGCCCGACCATTGCCCCTTCCGGAATGATGCTTTGGTTCGCCGCATTGGGCACGCCTGCGGTACGTTCTGCCTGATACAGCAGATCCGAAAATTCCGCCTTGGCGCGCTTGAACCCCGTTGTGTTGATGTTGGCGATGTTATTGGCAATCACTTCCAGATTGAGCTGCTGGGCATTCATGCCGGTTGCAGCAATAGTAAGCGCTTTCATCGTTGATCCTTAGATAGGCATGCGGCTGATTTCGAGATAGGCCTGGACGATCTTGTCACGGATGGCGATGGCCGTTTGCAGCGACTGTTCCGCATCCATGACCGCATTCACGACGTCGCGGGTCGGCACGTCACCAGTCATACTCTTCATCGAAACCGCTTCGGCACCTTCAAGCTTATTACTGACCGATCCTGCCAGTTGTGACAGAACATTGCCGAATGAAGACTGGCCAGTGGTTGCAGCGGGGGACGCTGCGCCTGGGGCTACGGTCTCCGCCAAATTCGAGAGGGCGTTACGCGTGGAAACACTGAGAAGTTGGTCTATCATCAGGAATTCCTCAAAAGGTCGACAGTCATGGCAATCAGTTCGCGTGCTTGCTTGACGACTTGGAGATTGGCTTCATAGGAGCGATTGGCTTCACGCATGTCCGCCATTTCAACGACCATGCTGACATTGGGCAATTTCACATAGCCATTGGCATCGGCTGCCGGATGGCTCGGGTCATATTCTTCGGTAAAGGCGGAGGTATCCTTACCGACTTCTGCAATGCGTACTGTTTCGACGCCGGTGGCGCGATCAAGCTCTGTCGCAAAGGAAACCGTCTTGCGTCGATAAGGGTCGCTGCCTGCGGTCTTGCCCGTCGACTGTGCATTGGCGAGGTTTTCCGAAACAATGCGCAGGCGCGTCGATTGCGCGGAAAGACCGGATGCCGCGACTTTGAGGGCGGCTTGCAATGGATCGGACATCTTAGCTCTTTACCGCTGACAGCATCATGCGGTGAAACGCTTTCACGATGCTGGTGTTGAGAGAGAACTGACGGTTGATCTCGCCGGATTTCACCATTTCCTCCTCGAGGCTGACCGTATTTTTGGAATGATTCTGTTCGGTCACCGCATCCTTGCGCAGCGCTGTCGCGCTGATGCCGGACGCATCGATCTCAAGATGTTTGGGATTGGTCGCAGCCATGGTCAGCTGCGTTTGTTCCAGCACATCCTTGAACGGCTCGACATCGCGTGCCTTGAAGCCCGGCGTATTCGCATTGGCCACATTTCCGGAGATCGCCGCCTGCCTCACCGAGAGCCATTCGGCCTGACGTGATGCCAGCTCGAACAGATGGATGCCCTGCATGTCTTTCCTCGCACGTCTGACCCGGTTAATCTTGCCTTAACCTATGCTTTCAAACTTGCGTGAGACTTGCGGCCCGATCCGCCAGGAACTTATGTTCAAAACGACGGTTCACTAGTTGGTGCGACTGATCACATCGCCGTCAGATGTCTTGATCTGCCAACTGTCCTTGCCATCACCACGTTCGATAGCGACGAGCTTGCTTCCATCCGGGAGGGTTGCGCCTTTTTCGACGAACCAGTAGCCGGTATCGTCTTCGATCATAACCAGTCCGCCAACGATCTCGCGTAACAGAAAAACCGGTTTGCCGGGAAACGGCTGCTTGCTGGCCTCTTCGATGCTGGCCGTCCGGTCTTCCTTCAGCTCCGCTGTCGTGGCGGTTGTCATGGGATCAAGTTCCTCGCTCGGTTTGCCCGGCGAGGCTCCGTTCCTGCCATGGGTCTCACGTACGACCTTCTGATTGGTCCGGTTGAGCGGATCATTGACCTTTTTGCCTGAGGATACGGGCGTCGATCGCGCGTCAAGAATGTCGTAGTACATTACGAAGGGCAGCACGAAACTACCGACCGCCAGCACGAACCCGGCACTCTTCAAATAACCGTCAAAGCGTTTATCGCGCGGACGAACTACCCTCGGCTCTGCAGCCACGGTCGCTGTGGATTTCGCGGACGCAACCTGTTGTTTCGTCATGATGGCTCCTTTGGTCGCAGCGATGCTGCAAGGTCGTTGTAAGGATCTTGCGAGAGTGGCGAGGTCGGCGTTTGCTGCATAGCGTCATAGATGAGAGGGACAAGATTGACCGCCTGATCGATGAGAAGATCGCTGCCCGCCTGATACGCGCCGATCATGCGCAGATCGCGCGTTTCCTCATAGCGCGCGACAAGGCCGCGCAGACTGGTCACCAATTTCTGTTGTTCTGTTGTCCAGTTATGCTGTGCAAGGCGAGAGATGGAACCGAGAATATCGACTGCAGGAAACCGTCCCCGCGCCGCGATGCCACGATCAAGAACGATATGGCCGTCAAGCGTGCCGCGAATGGCATCGGAGATCGGATCATTGTGGTCGTCGCCGTCGACAAGAACCGCATAGATGCCGGTAATCGTGCCGCCGCTTTCGAGACCAGGTCCGGCGCGTTCGAGCAGGCGCGGCAACTGACTGAAGACGCTTGGTGGATAACCGCGCGATACCGGTGGTTCGCCCGCTGCGATGGCGATTTCCCGCGCCGCATGGGCAAAGCGCGTGATGGAATCAACGATCAGCAGAACATTCTCGCCGCGATCACGGAAATATTCTGCAATCGCCGTTGCCGTATTGGGTGCAAGCCGGCGCATCATCGGGCTTTCGTCGCCCGTGGCGATGACGGCGATGGTCTTTTCGAGCTTCCCAGCCATCGTGTCTTCAAGCATGTCCCGCACTTCGCGCCCGCGCTCGCCGGTCAGAGCCAGCACGACCGTATCGAAGTCGGTGGCTTTGGTCATCATGGCGAGCAGTGTGGATTTGCCAACGCCAGACCCGGCGAAAACGCCCATGCGCTGGCCGAAGCACATCGGCATGAAGACATCGACGACATTGACGCCGGTGCGCAGTCCCCTTTCCACCCGGCCACGATTCATCGCTGACGGTGCCGGGCAATCCACAGGTTTCGGATCGGTTCCCGCTGATAATGGTCCCTTATTGTCGAGTGGATATCCCAGAGCACTAATCACCCTGCCCTTCCAGTCGGGTGCAGGGGCAATACGCAACGGACCTTCCGGGAAGACCGGTGTTCCAAGCGATGGCACGATGCGGTCATCGAACGGCTTGATCAGCACTCTTGTCTGTTCGAGCCGGACAACCTCGGCCGGGTGGAGCTGGCTGTCAGCGCGGATTGCCACGATGTCGCCGAGTTGAACCTTGTCCGATATCCCACGAACCCCGATGGCGGAGCGCGACACCTCATTGACATAGCCGCCGACAACAACAGGATTTCGCTCCTGGACAATCTGCGACACGATCCTTGCCAGCGTCTCTAGGCTGCCCGTCCGTTGGCGTATCGTAGGCAAGGCTGCTTCAAGCGACTGCATGGTCAAACGGCGATCACGTCTTCGATCCGAGCGTCTTTATGGCTTCGGAGAAAGTATTCTCACTGCCGCGAAGCAATGCGTCAACGCGTTCGAAAGCGCGTGATACGCTCATCAACCGCGTCATTTCGCTGATTGCGTCTACGTTCGACCCTTCGATCGAACCCTGAATTACACCGGCATTGGGATTGTCGATGGCAGGCTGAGCCGCCACGCTCGGAATGACTGAGGAATTGTCGAAATAGGTCAGCTTGGCGTTCGGGCTAATGGTAAAAAGACCGATCGCGCCCAGTTGCTTGCCGTTTTGATAGACTGCTCCATCCGACGAAATATCAGGCGGTCCACCATTTGGATCGATCGTCAATGGCTGCCCACCCGCATCGAGAATTGGATAGCCCTTCACGGAGAGGAGTTCGCCCGTGGTCGACATCTGCATACGACCATCGCGCGTATAGACCTGACCGGCCGGCGACTGGAGGGAGAACCAAACGTCGCCTTTTGCAGCCACATCCAGTGGATTGCCTGTTTGGGTGATCGGACCGGCTTCGGTCTTGATGTAGCTCTCACCGGCCGTGACGAAACTTGAGTTTTCCGCGGCTTTCGACACCATTGCCTCGAACTTCATGCCTGTGGCGCGAAAGCCAGGCGTCGACATGTTGGCGACATTGTGAGCCAGCGCATCGAGCCGGCGCTCCAGCGAGATTTGTGCCGAAAGCCCAACATAGATCGAATTTTCCATCAACGACCACCCAGCTTGAAGGACTGCAGGGTCGCAAGAATGCTTGCCGATATCCCGATCGTGGAGGTTCCTCCGAGCAGCAAGGATGGTGCGCTCGCAGCGTGTGGAAGGATTCTTCATCTCATACATGGCAGTGAACCGCGTCAACAGCTTGTTGAGTTTGGCGGGGTCCTTGAGATCCTTCAGATCAAGTTTGTCCTCGACCAGTTCTGGCCTGTCGGTCGATGTCGAGATTGGACATCTGTGCCGGCATGTTGAAGGTCGCCTGGAAGACCTGCAGAAGCGCCTTGTCACCAAGTATCTCGAAAGCATTGGTAATGGTCGGCGCCTTGCGAGCGAAATACAGCGCCAGCCGCACGCCCTCATTCTGCTGGCCCGTCTCGACCTCCAGGGTCTGGCGCACATATTTGTCGACGATGGGCTGCTTCACTTCAGGCTGGGCAGTTGTCTTGTCGCCAAGCTTGACAAAATTGAACGCTGTCGCGAGTTCCTTGTAACGGGGATCCGTAAGCTTGTTGGCGAAACTGTCGGGATTGTCTATGCCTTCGGTGAGTACCTTGCGGATGAAGGCTTTGGCATAGGCCATATCCTCAAGGCCGAACGCCTTCAATGCATAGTTGTACAGCTTCGTGTCTTTCATGAAATCGTCGATGGATTTCACATTGCCTATATTTTTCAGATAGTAATCGCTCTCGCGTTGAACGATCGGCTCCTTGGAGACGCGGGCGAGCGAACGCGGCAAGTCGGCGGCAATCAGCCTATAGCCCGTCATCGTATTGATCATGATGCGCCTTTCCTGAAAACGTTTGGCTCATATGTGTCAAATCAAGCTTGCCTGAAGCTGGCGGTACTGATCCTCGCGCGCCGCAGGGCGAACTCCCATCGCTGCAAGGTTCACGCAAGCCGACGCTGTTAGCGCTCTATCGATAAACGTGCAGGAGAGTGTCTTGGGTATTCTTGTTGGACTCGTCGTGACGATGGGATGTCTTCTCGGCGGATTTATCGCAATGGGAGGCCATGTTGCTGTGCTCGTGCAACCTTGGGAATTCGTCATCATCGGTGGCTCTGCGCTCGGCACCTTCCTGGTGGCCAATCCGTTCTCGGCGGTCAAAGATACAGGTCGGGCTTGTATGGAAGCCTTTACCAACAAGATTCCCAAGCAGCGGGATTACCTTGATGTGCTCGGGGTCCTTTACGCCCTGATGCGGGAATTGCGTGCCAAGTCGCGCAACGAGGTTGAGGTTCACATCGACAACCCAACGGAATCAACAATTTTCCAAACCTTTCCGAGCGTGCTCAAGAACCACGATCTGACCCATTTCATCTGCGATTATTGCCGCCTCATTATCATCGGCAATGCACGCTCGCATGAGATCGAAGCCCTGATGGACGAAGAGATCCACACCATCGCCCGTGATAAGCTCAAACCCTATAATGCCATGGTCAGCGTCTCCGAAGGCCTTCCGGCACTGGGCATCGTCGCGGCGGTACTCGGTGTGATCAAGGCCATGGGTGCGCTAAACGAATCGCCGGAGGTGCTCGGCCATTTGATAGGCGCGGCATTGGTCGGAACCTTCGCCGGTATTTTCCTTTCCTATGGCGTCGTCGGCCCGATCGCCACCAAGATCAAGACAACCCGTGAGAAGCAAAACCGTCTCTACATGATCGTCAAGCAGACATTGCTTGCTTATATGAATGGCGCGCTGCCCCAAATTGCGCTGGAGTACGGCCGCAAGACCATTTCCGCCTATGATCGCCCGTCCATCGATGTTGTCGAGCAGGAAACGCTGACGCCATCGGCCCCTGCCCCGTTGCAGCAAGCGGCGTAAGACGATCATGGAGGTCGAAGCCGAACAGAGACGACCCGACGCACTCGCAGAGAACATTCTGCGGGCTGCAGGCCTCTCGGTGGATGACCTTAAATCGCTGGAAGCAGTCTTCCGCGATCTTGCTGGTTCATTCGGTTCGAGGGTTGCAGCTCAAACAGATGTCGCGATAGGTGCGGAATTCATCCGCATTGAATCGCTTGAGAAGGATGCGATCAGCGAGAATCTCCTGCGAGCCAGCCTTGTCGGTATGGTTCCGGTTGCCAAGTGGGGATCGCGCCTGATGCTCGCTGCAGATCGCAACTTTATCGATTGCGGTATTGAAGCGCTATTCGGTTCCGGCGCGAGTCACGACACTGGCGCTGCGGCGCGCCCGCTGACCTCCGTCGACCTTGGCATCGCCGGACAGATATTTAGCGATGTTACCGCTTCGCTCGATCATATCTTCTCGGCCGGCGGTGAGCCGCTGTTCCAGATCGGTGACCTAGTCGAGACCGCGCATCTTGCACCAGGAGCGGTCACGGAAACACGCATGATCTGCTGCACGATCGCTTTGAAGGTTCCCGGCCGCTCCGGTCAGATCCTGATCCTTTTGCCGCGGTCCAGTTTCAAGCCAATGCAGGAAGCAATTGCCCGGTTGCTTCGGCAGCCCGCACATCACTCCGATCCTGCATGGGCCAAGAAACTGCGGCTCGAAGTCAGCCGCGCCCGTATCGATGTTGAAGCCTATCTGCAGCAAGGCTCGATGACGCTCGAACAAATCGCCCTGTTGCAGCCCGGTCAGGTGCTGCATTTGCCCAAGGACGCAATCGATCAGGTCCGTCTGCGCAGCGGTAAACAGGCGCTCTACAAATGTCGGCTTGGCAAAGCGGGCAGCGCATTCACCGTGCGGATCACCGATTCCGTCAATGAAGAAGAGGATCTCCTCGATGAGCTTGCCGCTGATTAATTTCATTTCGATCGCGCTGACGGCAGTATCGCTCGTCATCTTCGTTGCGGCGCTGCGCAAGGCCAATCGCCTGACAGCCATGAGCCGCATCATGGCGCATCAGGTCGCCAGCTCTGCCGCCAACCTGCAGCAGGCGCTCGCGATCCTGCAGGCGGAGCGGGAAACCTGCCGCGATGAAAGCGTCCGACTTGAGGCCAGGCTGAAAGATTCGGATCGTGTGCGTTCCGAAATCACCCGCGCCATCGACCTCGTCGAACGTGCAAAAAATGATCTCAAGGACAATGTCAGGGTGATGCCGACACCTGTCCAGCAATCAGATATTGCCCCGGCAACGCCCGCGTTTGTTGCAAAGGCCGTACCTGTGGCTCCCGCAAAGAATCTCCCCGTATTCGTCAACCGCATCGTGCGCAGTGCCGATGTGGCAAGCGCCGTCCTCTAACTCTGGGCTCTCCAAATCATGGCCATATCCGACAAGAACTCCATTGAAGACGAACTCAACGAAGCGATCGAAGATTTGAAGCGTGATGATCCGCAGCCAAACCGCAAATCGGGAGGCACGAAGCCCAACATCGATCTCATTATGGGCATCCCGGTGGATGTCCAGGTCGTGCTCGGCAGTACATCGATGCCCGTCGCCAATCTTATGAAGCTTGGCCGCGGCGCCGTTGTCACCCTGGACAAGCAGATCGGCGATCCGGTCGATATCGTCGTCAATGGTAGGGTTATCGCCCGCGGCGAAGTAATCGTTCTTGAGGACGATTCCTCTCGCTTCGGCGTCAGCCTCACCGAGGTTATCGGCAGCGGCATCTGATCCAAAATTCACACCACAACTCTTAGAAGCCGGGCCGCATGAGCGATCAAGAAATACCTCAAAGTTCAAGCGCCATCATGGATCTGTCAGGTCCCGAAAAGGTGGCGGCATTGCTCGTTGCCATCGGGCGACCATCCGCATCGCGGCTTCTCAAGCATTTCACCGCCGATGATCTGCGTTCGCTTGCCGGCCATGCGCGCAAGCTCGAACCGATCACGCCGGGTGATTTCGAAGAGCTGGTCAAGCAGTTTGAAAATGCCTTCGCCGATGGCGCGCCGGTATCCGAGGCCGGGATGCGCTTCGAAGGATTGTTACGCGAAACCCTCTCAGCCGACGAGGCCAGCGCTGTCATCGAGAACCGCCGTCCGGAATTGCTGACGCAGGAGTCGGTGTGGGACCAGTTGCCACGCATTCCAACCGAAGTGCTTCATGCCTATCTGACCGCACAACATCCACAGGTGAGCGCCTATGTCATTTCCCGCCTGCCGTCCGATATTGCTGCCAAACTCCTGATTCGTTTCGATCCCGCGGAGCGGAGCGCCATCGTACAGCGCACTTTGCACATACGTAAGGTTGGTCCAGCCGTTTCCGCAATGCTGGAGGGCATCCTGCAGCGCGAAGTCACCGGCAAGGACAACACAAGTTCCGAAAAGAGCCATCATGGAACGATCGCCAATATCATCAATCAGCTGGAAAAATCCGAGATCGACGAATTGCTTGCGGGCCTAACCGATCTTGGCGCCGATGATCTCGCCAAGATCAAAGCCAAGCTGTTCACCTTCGAGGATATCGTCCGCATATCGCAGCGCGCTCGGCTCGTTCTTTTCGACGAAATCCAGACCGACGTGGTCACGACAGCCTTGCACGGCTGCGAACCGCAGTTACAGGAACTCATCCTGCAGTCACTGTCCACCCGCGGGCGGCGCATGGTGGAAACCGAACTTTCCAGCCAGACCAACATCAACGCCAATGCGGTGACAGAAGCACGGCGTACAATTGCCCGAACGGCTATTGTGCTCGCAGACCGCGGTGACCTCAAACTCGAAGCCGAAGAGCCCTGCAGCGTGAGACGAGTTCGCTAGCCAATGTCGGATACGGCCGACAAGGAAAGCAAAACCGAGGAAGCCACTGAGAAAAAAATCAGTGATGCAATCGAAAAGGGCAACCTCCCTTTCTCTCGGGAAGCGCCAATCCTCGCTTCGATCATCGCTTTTCTCATCATAATGGTGTTCGTCGTTGTACCCAGCGGCGCAAAGCTTGCCTCGTTTCTTTCCGAACTGCTGGATAAATCGGACGATTGGCGGCTCAACAGTGCCGACGATGCGCGACAATTGTTTGGCATTATCGGCTCAGCCGTCGGCTTGGCCTTGCTGCCGGTCCTCATCATCGTCCCTGGCGCAGGTATCCTCGCATCTGTCCTGCAAAACGCTCCTCGCATCGTCTTCGACCGCATCCAGCCGGAAGTGTCGCGCGTGTCCATCGTCAAGGGCTGGTCGCGTCTTTTCGGTTCAGCAGGTCGCGTCGAGTTCCTCAAGTCCACGTTAAAATTTGCAGCCGCGAGCATCATCGTCTTCATGATCTTCTTCGAGGACAGCCATTTCTTCGTCGACGCGATCATCACCGAGCCGAGCCAGTTGCCCGAACTCATCCGCACGCATATCGTGCGCCTGCTCGCCTCCGTAGCGATTGCCGTCACCGTGCTTGCAGCATTCGATCTTGCCTGGACACGTGTTCACTGGCGCAGCGAACTTCGCATGACACGCCAGGAAATCAAAGACGAACACAAACAGGCAGAAGGCGACCCACTGCTCAAATCGCGTTTGCGCTCACTTGGCCGCGACCGGGCACGTCAGCGCATGATTGCTTCGGTACCGACTGCCACACTGATCGTCGCAAATCCGACACACTTCTCGGTTGCTCTCCGCTACAATCCTGCCAAAGATGGGGCACCCGTAGTCGTGGCAAAGGGTCAAGATATCATCGCCCTCAAGATCAGGGAGATCGCCGAGGCGCATGACATACCCATATTCGAGAATATCCAATTGGCGCGGTCACTTTATAAGCAGGTCCAGGTCAATCACGTGATAGCTCCGGAATTTTATAAGGCGGTCGCCGAACTTATTCAATTTGTTAATGGACGCCGTAAATAATTGCGTACATTCAAGCGGATCAGTATATGAAGAGAACACAATATTCCGTTGCCCGCGTCGAGATCATCTCCGCGCATCTGCAGGAGGTCATACACGATCTTTGCCTGGTGGATGTAGCAGACTATATCGCTTTCATTCGTTGCGAACTGTTCGGCAATATTGCCGACATCGTCAATTCTGCGACGGAACTGACCTTTTACCCGAATACGCTTACCTTCGGCCTCGGTGGCGAGTACATACTCGACTGGAATTCAACGCCAAAAGTGATGCTTGATCTGGAATTCAGCAATATGGGCGTGAATGCTTATTTCAGATTGACCCTGTCATCCGATTCAACCGAGATCGACTTGCATCACGTTCGATTTTCCGAAACGGGCAAAAGTCCGGCCGATAATACGGCTCTGCTCGCGGCAGCGTTCGACAACGCCCGGCTGCCACAACTGACTGCACCCAAATAAGTTCTAGAACCTGCTGGCAATGGCTGGCATCTCGATGACGCCCAAGGCCAGCGCTGTCGCCACCGTTGATGTGCGATTGGAGCAACCAAGCTTGTTCTTGGCATTCTGCAGATAGGTCACTACGGTCCAGCGGGCGATGTTGAGAATCTCGCCAATTTCACCGTCGGTTTTACCGTTGGCGGCCCAGTACAAACAATCCATTTCGCGTTTCGTCAACAGCTTCGCGACAACCGCTGCAAGACCCGGATTACGATTGCCATGAAGCACGTTGTGCAGGCGCGTCGAAACTGTCGCCAACCTCTTTCGCATCCCGTCCACGAATGCAACTTCATGCGCCGGTTCAATGTCGAAAGTAAAAAGCGTAACTCCGCGAAAACCATGTGCATTCGAAACATCGACCAGTCAGGTAGAGATTACCCAAACCACGCAACTCGCAATCGCGCAGAAAGTGTCTCACCTCTATCGACAATCCACCCTCTGCTGAGAGGTTGCGGATGGTGCCAGGTGCATTTCCATGTTGTCTGGATGCCCTTATGGCCTGCATGATCGGATCAATCGAGAAGTAGTTCTTGGCTGCATAACGCATCACCCATTTCGTCGGCACAGTGGTGAGCACGGATACATCCGGAGCAGGACCGCGATAAGGGCCAGGCTGATCGCTATGGCCCACATGCGTGATGTGTCGGCAATTCAGCTGCTGCCTGATTCCAACAAGCATTTCAAGTGTGTCGTGCTTGACGGCCCCACTTATAAAACCTTCTTCGAAATCCGGAAAGTGGGCCAGATTAAAATGCATCGTGGGAGTGAACCATTCCTCTTGGCAGCAAAATATGCCAGTATCCTCGTTAAAATTTAAAAATTCGAACTGGTTGAAAAGGCACAGAATCAATAACGTGCATATGGTTGCACTACCTTTGCCCGAGGCACAAGTCGATGAACTATTGTATTCTTTCTTTGTCACATTTTTACAACGCAACAGCAATCTCCAGTTGATAGTCGCTTTTCCTACTCTCTAGTTTAGGAGGCCGTTGTTTTTTCCGTTATAAGTCCAGACATCGCACAATGCAGTTCGCCCATCGCTCGCCACTTTGGATTGTGCTAACCCTTATGCATGATCACAGAAACATCTGGCGACTTCTTCGAAACGCTCCCTGTCTTCGAACACTTCGAGGGTGTTTCCGACCCCGGCAACTATAAGCCACTCCCGGATGACTGGGTGTTGGCAACGGCCGATATTGTTGATTCGACCCTCGCGATTAAGGCGGGACGCTACAAGGCTGTAAACATGGCCGGCGTGAGTGTCATCTCTGCTCTCCTCAACGTGCTCGACAGGAAAAACTATCCCTTTGTTTTCGGTGGCGATGGGGCATTGGTGGCACTACCGGCATTCACCGTTCCGCTCGCTCGCGAAGCGCTGGCAGCTGTACAATCCTGGGTTGCCGATGAACTACAGTTGAACCTGCGTGCCGCCCTTGTCCCCATGCGCGATATCCGGACTGAGGGCCTTGATGTGCGGGTCGCCCGCTTCAGGGTGAGCCCCGACGTTTCTTACGCGATGTTTGCCGGAGGTGGGGCGAGTTGGGCGGAAGCGCAGATGAAAGCAGGCGCCTACGCGATCGAACCCGCTCCTTCCGGTACGAGGCCTGACCTGACCGGTCTTTCCTGCCGTTGGAATCCGATTGAGGCACGCAACGGCGAAATCGTGTCGATCATCGCAGTGCCGGGGCCATCAGGTGCCAGCAAGGAATTCCAGACGCTTGTTAGCGATATCATTGCCGTTACAGCCGAGCAAAGCCGCGGCGCCCACCCACTTCCCGCCGAAGGCCCGCCGATAAACTTGTTGATCAAGGGTGTCGATGTGGAAGCGCGGGCCACCGCCCCGGTGGGTAAACGCATTTCCCGCAAATTCGCGATTATCGGACAGATTATTTTAACTTTTCTGCTCGACAGGCTCGGACTTACTGCGGGCGGCTTCGATCCCAAGCGCTACAAAATCGAATTGTCGCAAAATTCCGATTTCCGCAAATTCGACGACGGCCTCAAGATGACCATCGACATCGATGGTCAGCGTTCGCACCGCATCGAAATGCTGCTCGAAAACGCTTCGAAAGCGGGTATCGTTCAATATGGCTTGCACCGGCAGGATGCCGCGCTGATTACCTGTTTCGTGCCGACGCCACGCGCCCACGACCACATTCACTTTATCGATGGCGCAATGGGTGGCTATGCTATGGCAGCAAGCAATCTGAAAGCGAAAATGTCTTAGGACGTCAACCGGTTACGCCTTCACAACATGCTCGGCCATTAGTCCCAGCCTGGTGAAAACATTCCGCGTATCGAGGATGAGAGGCGCCCATTTCGCGAGAGCGGCGTAGTCAACGCGATCATGATCGGTCGAGATCAGAATGGCGTCGTAGGATCTGATTGAAGTCTCGTCCAAGTCCACCGACCTGCGACCCTTCAACGCCATGTATTCACGCGTTGTCGGGATTTCGTCAACGAAAGGATCATGATAATCCGCTGTTCCACCACGTTCCTCGATGATCTCGATCAGCCGCAAAGACGGGCTCTCGCGGATATCCGGCACATTCTTCTTGTAAGCCAGTCCCAGGACAAGAATACGAGAACGGCTGAGCGCCTTGCCTGCCCGAATATCAAGCGCCTCCGCAAGCTTGCTTACGACATGGCGCGGCATGGCGGAATTGATTTCGCCAGCCAGCTCGATGAACCTTGTCGGTAGCTCATATTCACGCGACTTCCACGTCAGATAAAACGGATCGATGGGAATGCAATGGCCGCCGAGCCCCGGCCCAGGATAGAAGGGCATATAGCCAAAAGGTTTGGTCTTCGCTGCTTCGATGACCTCCCAGATATCAATACCCATCGCCGCGTAGACGGTCTTGAGTTCGTTGACGAGCGCGATGTTGACCGATCTAAAGATGTTTTCCGTGAGCTTGACCGCTTCCGCCGTCGCATTGGACGAAACCGGCACCACGGTTTTTACCGCCGCACCATAAAAGGCCTGCATCAACTCGCGTGCCTCCTCGCCGTCGCCCGCAACGATTTTCGGGATCGTGGCAGTCTGGAAGTCGCGATTGCCAGGATCTTCGCGCTCCGGCGAAAATCCGAGGAAAAAGTCCGTGCCGGATCTGAGACCGGTTTTTTCCAGGATCGTCTTGACCACCTCGTCGGTCGTGCCGGGATAGGTCGTCGACTCAAGCACGACCAGTTGCCCGGGGCGTAAGGCCGCCGCAATCGAGCGGCAAGTCGCCTCGAACAAAAGAAAGATCTGGATCGCGATGTTTCGTCAGGGGCGTCGGCACGCAGATGATGATGACATCGCACTTTGCAAGTTCGGAAAAGTCACTTGTCGAGCCAAACCTTTTCGCCGCCACCTCGGTTTTGAGAGCCTCGTCCGTTACCGCTTCGATATAGGAGCGCCCCGCATCGAGCGAGACTTTCTTGCCCGGATCGATATCGAAACCGGTAACGGCAAAACCGCTGCGCGCCAGAGTGATCGCAAGCGGCAATCCGACGTAGCCAAGCCCTATGACACCGGCGTCGGGCCTGCCGTGTTGAGATTTTACCGGAGAGGTCGGAAAAAGGGGACAAAGCCAATATGTTCTTTCTTGTACAAGCGCCGCTGCCGGCTATCGGGTCGGTTTTAGATGGCCGCTACGAAGTTGGCTGTCAAGCGTGGACGGTCGCGAACTGTCTCGAAGACTTTTCAAGAAACCAGGCCACATGTCTGTCGACAGGTAGCTCACGATCAAGTGACAATTGCCTATTGTTTCGATTGGGCAACATGCCCATTTGAGGAAACGGAAACAACGACTGATAGAGGACCTCCCGCCGAACTACCCGCCTGAGCTGTATCGGATCGGTGAGATTGCGGTGTTATCACACCTGTCGCCGACGTTGACACCACTATCCGATTCGCTCATCTTCCTCCCGTTCTCTGACAAGTTCGTGCGGTTGATCACGCTTGCTTAGGAGCAACGACTGGGTGCGGGAAAGTGGACGTGGCTCGCATTTGCAAGGACGACAACGGATGAGCACGACCGAATTTGACGTATCCAGCATACTTCTCGACAAGGTAGCCGATTGGCTCACACAAACTTCGCTTGCCGGGGAAAATCTGGAGACTATTGTACGCGGCTTTTGCGAACGTATCGCAGCGGCGGGTCTACCGATCGCCCGCGTCAATCTCTCGTTCTCAATGCTGCATCCGCTCTACGATGCGTTGGGATTCACCTGGAAACGCGCGAGTGGTATGAGTGTCGAAGGTTACCGGCACGACCCAGCCGGGAAGCCTGAACGCTTCCTGTTGAGCCCCTACTTCTATCTTCTCAGCAACAATCTGGAGCATTTGCGACGACGCATCGATGTCGATGGACCATTCGAATTCCCGGTCCTTGACGAGTTGAAACAGGAAGGCGTCACCGATTATCTCGCATTCTTGCAGCCTTTTGGCGGTCAGTCGACGCAAGGAATGATGGGTTCCTGGTCAACCGACAGCAAGGAAGGGTTTAGCGATGCCATGATCGCGGCGCTCCTGCGATTGCAGAACCATCTGGCAGTTGCCGCTAAAATGGCTGTCCTCGGCAAACTCGCTGATAACATGCTGACCACATATCTCGGTGGCAATGCCGGTAAGCGCGTCCTGAACGGCCAGATACGACGTGGTGATGGCGACACGATCCGGGCCGCTCTCGTCATGGGCGATATGCGCGAGTCTACCGTCCTGGCCGAGAAAGAGGGCAGGCAGGCCTATATAGATACGCTCAATCATTTTTTTGATGCTATTGCGGCCCCGTTCAATCGGGGTGGCGGCGAAATTCTCAGCTTTATGGGCGACGGCTTTTTGGCGGTCTATCCCTGCGGTCGTCATAAGGATCCGTCAAAGATTGCTTGCCAAACCGCTCTCAATGCGGTGTTCAAGGCGCAGGCACGTGTCGCAGAACTCAACAAGGAGCGGCGCAAGGACGGTCTTGGCGATATTCGCTATGGCATTGGCCTGCACGTCGGTAACGTCATGTTTGGCAATGTCGGTCTTAAAGACCGCTTGACCTTCTCGGCTTTCGGCTCTGCCGTAAACGAAGTGCAGCGCTTACAGGGTCTCACCAAGAAATATTCGCGCGAGGTTATCGCCAGTCAGGCATTTGCCACCTATTGTGGTGGCGACTGGGTTACCTTGGGTGAGGAAAAATTGCGCGGTGTTGGACAGAAAGTCACTGTTCTATTGCCAAAATCTTCTGAGCAAACAGCCCAGCTGGACGATGCGTATGATCAGGTCACCTATGATGGCCTGTCAGATGCAGAACAGGTTATGCTGTTGCATCGCGATGCCAAGACTCAGGAACGGCGGCCCATGATAGACAAATTCATGCAATGACAGGAAAGATCGTCGCGATGGCTCTCCTTGCCGCAACTCTCAACCTATCTGATGCGGCAGCAGAGCCAGGAGGCGACACGCTTTTCGATGGTTTCGACGGCAAGGATTTTGCGGCAAGCGGCGGACTTTACTACCGCAAGAATTTCGAGCAGCGCGCGGGTACTTTCGAGTTCCAGTCCGACGTCAAGCAGACCGGTACTGGCGCCCTGAAGCTGAGCGTCAAGCCATTTTGCCCAAACGTCAAACAGAACTGCAGTGAACGGGCAGAGATCTGGGAGAAAACCGACCGTCGTGTGCCCTATACCGAAGGTGTCTGGTATGGTTTTGCCGTCAAGTTCGCCGATCCAATTCCAGAAGGCGATCATCGATATCTTATCGCGCAATGGAAGCGTGAGATCGGGCCCGATGCGGTCGGTGATTTCAGTCCTTTCCTGGCGCTGCGCCTGAACCAGGGCAAGCTGTTCGCGACCGTCGAAACCAATTATGTCGCGCCTTCCAAAGCGGAAGGGGCAAGTACTATCCAGGCCTGCGGAAACAACCAAACGCCGGTCTGGTTCCGGCCGGACACAAACCAGATGCGCGCACTCATAGCAACCGACGGGAACTGGACACCTCAGGACGGTAGCCAGTTCAATAGCTGCACCGATGCGATCACCGTGACCGATCATGGCAACAAACTGCCTTCGCCAGATTCCGGCTGGATTGATTTCGCCATTTACACGAAGCCCGGTCCTGACGGGTCCGGCCATATCGAGATTTTCGCCAACAAGAAATGGATCGTGACAGTCAAAGGGCATATCGGTCACGGCGACAACGGCCTTGGTAAAAATCAGTATTTCAAATTTGGTCCTTATAGAGCTGCCGATAAGACTGAGTGGACCCTATATTACGATAATTTCCGCCGTTCGCCTCGCTGTGAAGACGTGCTTGGTCCGGGGATTTGTCCCGCACCTTGATTGTTTTTATTGGATCTCGAATCTCCAAGACGCCATATCGCTTTGAATTCCGTGCAAAGCTGATCATCGCATAGCCTCCTCCAAAGGTATGCGATGCTATCGGCACATAGAGCCAGCTAGACTCCCCCAAGGCCGTGCGATAGGTTCAATTTTAAGTGAGCAACGAACAAGGCTCCGAGGGAACAATTGGCTGGCATGAAGTCGGAATCTGATCTGTTGCGTATCGAAAATCTGGGCATTTCGTTTTCGATGCTTGGCGGACGTTTGCAAGTCGTCAAGGGCGCCAACCTGCGCGTTCTCCCCGGAAAAGTAACTGCTCTCGTCGGTGAATCTGGTTCGGGAAAGTCTGTTATCAGTCAGTCAGTTATGGGAATCCTGCCCAATACGGCAAAGGTCACCGGGAAAATACTGTTCACTGATCCAATCGACGGCAGAAGCACGGATATTCTGCAATTGTCACGGGATGGGCCTGAAATTCGGGCGTTACGCGGCAGCCGCATGGCGAAAATCTTTCAGGAGCCGATGACATCGCTGTCTCCGCTGCACACCGTTGGCAATCAGATCAGCGAAGTTCTAGCGATCCACACCGACGCGACAAAGGACGAACGTCGGGCTAAAACCGAAGAAATGCTTGGTCTCGTCGGCTTTGCCAAGCCAAGTCGCACATATGACATGTATCCGTTCGAGCTTTCTGGTGGTATGCGCCAGCGTGCCATGATTGCTATGGCGCTCATCTGCCGCCCTGCCCTCCTCATCGCCGATGAGCCGACGACGGCGCTGGATGTGACTATCCAGGCACAGATCCTCGAACTGCTGCGCGATCTCCAACACAAGCTGAACATGGCAGTGCTGCTCATCACCCATGATCTCGGCGTCGTCGCCAATATGGCCGACGAGGTGGTGGTCATCTATCACGGTGAGATCATGGAGGCCGGACCAGTCGACGCAATCTTCCGTAAGCCGCAGCATCCCTATCTGAAAGGCCTCATGGCTGCCGTACCCCATTTCGACATGAAGCCTGGTGAACGCTTGAAGGCACTACGCGAGGTCCCAGTCAATTCGAACACATTGTGGGCAAAGAAAAAGCAGATCGAAAACGCGCCGGAAATTCTTCTTTCCGTTCGCGACCTGGTGAAAGCCTATGGCATCCGCAAATCGGGCCTGTTTGGCAAGCAGGATAAGACCTTGGTCAAAGCGGTGGACGGCATCAGCTTCGATATCAGGCGCGGCGAATGCCTCGGTCTTGTCGGCGAGAGCGGCAGCGGCAAAACCACGGTCAGCAAAATATTGATGCGCGCTATCACACCCGACAGCGGCTCCGTCACCTTTGATGACGGCAGGGGCAAGATCGATGTTCTCAAGGCGGAGGGCGACGAGCTTATGGAGTTGCGCACCCGCATCCAGATGGTGTTCCAGGATCCGGTCTCATCGCTCTCACCGCGCATGACAGTGCAGAACATCCTCAGCGAACCGCTGGAGATCCATGGACTTGGCGACAATGCTTACCGTCTGGAGAAGGTGCGCGCGCTAATGCAGGCCATCGGCCTCGACCAGCGCTATCTCAACCGCTATCCACACAGTTTTTCCGGTGGTCAGCGCCAGCGCATAGGTATCGCCCGTGCTCTTGCGCTCGGGCCGCAACTGCTGATTTGCGACGAACCCGTCTCAGCACTGGACGTTTCAGTTCAGGCGCAGATCCTCAATCTTCTCAAGGACCTGCAGAAGGAACTCGGGCTCACTTATTTGTTTATTTCCCACAACCTTGCCGTTGTCGACTATATGGCGGACCGTATTGCCGTCATGTGTGGAGGAAGGATTGTCGAGATAGCACCGCGCGAAATAATACTTCGCGACCCGGTTCATCCCTACACTCGCTCGCTGCTGGCGGCTGTGCCTTTTCCCGATCTGGACAGGCCGCTTGACTTCGAAACATTGAAGATGGGTGGCGCTTCGGACCAACACTCCTGGGGTGCTCAGTTCGCCGGTGATGGCGACAGTGAGACACTAGCTCCAGCCGATCTTGGTGGCGGCCATCTCGTCCTGGCGCGCCGCAATGCCGATGCAAGGGAGTTACGTTCGTGGTAACGCGCCGCACTGTCCTTGGTACTTTCGGCCTCGGTGCTCTGGGTTGCGCGGTGCTGCCGAGGCTGGCAAGTGCCGCCGACCGCGATATTGAGCCGGAATATCTTGCGGATCAATTGCGTGCGCGCAGTTTACCTCCCCTTCCCCAACGATTGCCAAAGCGGCCGCGCATTGTGCGCCTCAAGGAAATGGGACGAACCCCCGGGCAATATGGCGGAACGGTCCGCACGATCATCGGCAGCGCCAAAGATATACGGTTCATGACCATTTACGGTTATGCGCGGCTGATTGGCTATGACGAACGTCTGGTTTTCCAGCCCGATATTCTTGAGGGCTTTCAGTCCGAAAACGACACCGTGTTCACTTTTACGCTCCGCGAAGGCCACAAATGGTCGGACGGGTCTCCATTTACCGTCGATGATTTCCGCTATTGGTGGGACGACGTCCTGCTCAATAAGGATCTAACACCTGGCGGCGGCTCCATGGTGTTGCGTGTCGATGGAAATCTGCCGCGCTTTGAAGTTCTCGATGAATGGACCATCCGTTACTCCTGGGACAAGCCAAATCCGGACTTCCTGCCAAATCTCGCCGGGCCGCAGCCGTTGGTCCTCGTCGGGCCTTCGGCCTATCTCAAGCAGTTCCACAAGGAATATCAGGACCAATTCAGGCTTTCCGCTTTGATGCAGGAACAGCGGGTGAAGAAGTGGGCTGACCTACATATCAAAATGTCACGTACGTACCGGCCGGAGAATCCTAAGCTGCCAACGCTTGATCCTTGGCGAAACACCACAGCACCGCCGGCGGAGCAATTCATCTTCGAACGCAACCCGTTCTTCCACCGCGTCGACGAAAACGGCCGTCAACTGCCCTATATCGACCGCTTCGTGCTCAATGTCAGTTCATCCTCCATCATTCCCGCGAAAACGGGCGCGGGAGAAAGCGACCTGCAGGCAACCGGCATTGATTTTGCCGATTACACCTTTCTGAAAGACGCGGAAGACCGCTACCCTGTGAAGGTTGATTTGTGGAAAATGACTCGCGGCTCGCGCGTCGCAATTCTGCCGAATCTCAATTGCGGCGATGACGTCTGGCGTGGGCTGTTTCGCGACGTGCGGGTGCGACGGGCTTTGTCGCTTGCCATCGACCGGCACGAAATCAACATGGCGGTGTTTTACGGTCTCGGCGTTCCCAGTGCCGATACACTTTTGCCCGAAAGTCCTCTGTTCAAGCCCGAGTATGCTAATGCGTGGATCGATCACGATACGGAACAGGCCAACGCACTCCTTGACGAGGCCGGATTACAAAATCGCGATGAGGACGGCATTCGCCTGCTCCCGGACGGTCGGCTAGCCGAGATCACAATCGAAACACCGGGCGAGAGCTCCGTGGATACGGATGTGCTTGAACTCGTCACCGATCACTGGCGCAAGATCGGAATCGCGCTGTTCATTCGTACATCCCAGCGCGACATTTTCCGCAGCCGTGCTATGGGCGGGCGCATTATGATGTCGATCTGGTATGGCATGGACAATGGCGTGGCAACTGCCGACATGAACCCGGGACAGCTGGCGCCCACGATGGACGATCAGCTGCAATGGCCGCTCTGGGGAATGCATTACCTGTCGCATGGCAGCCAGGGCAAGGCAGCGGATCTTCCTGAAGCGATTCAGCTGACCGAGCTTCTGGGGCGCTGGCAGCGATCCGCTCACCTGGCGGAGCGCACCGAAATCTGGCATCAGATGCTGGCCATCTATACCCAGCAGGTATTTTCGATTGGGCTTGTCAACGGCACGCTGCAACCGATCGTTCGTACATCACGTTTGCAGAACGTTCCCGAAAAGGGCCTCTACGGATTTGATCCCACATGCTATCTCGGCATTTACATGCCTGATACTTTCTGGCTGAGCGGGGAGCAGGTCTAAAGAAATGCTGCGTTATATACTTTGGCGTATCGCTGCGATGATCCCCACCTTATTGGTCATCTCGGCCCTGGTCTTTACCATTATCGAGTTGCCGCCAGGCAATTTCTTCGAGAGCCAGATTGCGGAGCTTCGTGCCCAGGGTGAAACCGTCAATCTGCAGGAGATTGAGGAACTGCGCCATCAATACGGTTTCGACCAGCCGCCGGTGCTGCGTTATTTCCATTGGCTTGGCGGCATGCTTGCAGGGTGATTTCGGCTATTCCTTCGAGTATCAGCTGCCCGTGAGCGAGGTGGTGGGAGAACGGATGTGGCTGACAATCCTCGTCTCTTTCGTCACTATCTTGTTCACTTGGGTGATCGCCTTTCCAATCGGCATGTACTCAGCCACACATCAATACAGCTGGAGCGACTACGGCCTGACTTTATTCGGGCTTCTCGGCATTGCCATCCCCAATTTCATGCTGGCGCTTATACTGATGTACTTCGCCAATATCTGGTTCGGCACGTCGATTGGCCATCTGATGGATCAGAAATTTCTCAACGAACCTATGAGCTGGGAAAAAGCACGGTCTATTCTTTCCCATCTGTGGATTCCGGTAATTATCGTCGGCACAGCAGGCACGGCCGGCATGATCCGGCGTTTGCGCGCCAACCTCCTGGACGAGTTACAAAAGCAATATGTGATGACAGCGCGCGCCAAAGGGCTTCATCCGTTCCGTACGCTGGTCAAGTATCCGCTTCGAATGGCGCTGAACTTCTTCGTTTCCGATATCGGTTCCATTTTGCCCTCGATCATCTCCGGCGCTGAAATTACTGCGATCGTTCTTTCACTGGAAACAACCGGTCCGATGCTCATCAAGGCTTTGCAAAGTCAGGATATGTATCTGGCGGGCTCCTTTCTGATGTTCCTCGCACTCCTGACGGTCATCGGCGTGCTCATATCCGATATTGCGCTTGCCTTTCTTGATCCGCGCATTCGCTTGCAAGGCAGGAGTACCAAGTGACGGCACCGCTTCCTCCGCCCGGCGCGCCCCTGCAGCATTACGTTTCCACCGCCCCGTTTGATCCAATGTCGGTCGAGGTGATGACGGACGCGCAGGCGAAAATCCATCTTGCATCGCAGACGCGTTTGATGTGGTGGAAATTCAAGCGGCACAAGCTCGCTTTGGCATCAGGCATATTTCTGCTCTTGCTTTACGGCATGATCGTTATTGCCGAGTTCCTGGCACCTTACAATTTGCACACGCGTAACGTCGACTTTATCCATTCGCCACCACAGCGGGTGCATCTGTTCCACGACGGAAAGTTTGTTGGACCGTTTGTTTATGGCCGGCAAATGAAACTTGATATGGAGTCACTCAAGCGCATCTACACAAACGATCGCAACGATGTTGAGCCACTTCGTTTCTTTTGTCGTGGTGACAGTTACCGTTTCTGGGGCCTGATCGCGGGAAATGTCCATCTTGTCTGCCCGGCAAAGGATGGCCAGATGTTCTTGCTCGGCACTGATCGTCTCGGTCGTGACGTATTGTCCCGCATCATCTATGGTGCTCGCATATCGCTGACAATCGGGCTCATCGGCATAACCATCAGTTTCGTTCTCGGCATCGTCATCGGCGGACTTGCAGGCTATCACGGCGGTTTGTTCGATCTGCTGGTGCAACGCGTCATCGAAGTGTTGCAATCATTGCCTAGCCTGCCCCTATGGATGGCATTGGCGGCTATCATGCCGGTGACGTGGAGTCCTATCCTGATCTATTTCGGCATCACCATCATCCTCGGCATGCTGGACTGGACCGGGCTCGCTCGTTCCGTGCGCTCCAAACTCCTTTCGCTGCGTGAGGAAGACTACGTGCTCGCGGCGCAGTTGATGGGTGCCAAGAGCGGCCGTATTATCGGGCGGCACCTGGTGCCTGGCTTTATGTCGCACCTGATAGCCACGGCCACAATTTCCATACCTGGGATGATCTTAGGGGAGACCGCACTGAGTTTCCTTGGCCTTGGCCTGAGGCCTCCAATCACCAGTTGGGGTATTCTCTTGACCGAAGCACGCAGCGTCAGCGTCATCGCCTTTTATCCTTGGCTGCTGTTTCCGATGATTCCTGTCATACTTGTTATCCTGGCGTTCAATTTCTTGGGAGATGGGTTGCGTGACGCTGCCGATCCCTACAGATAGGGGGAAGTGAGAATCCGATGAGTTCGCATTCTCACGATCGTTTCGAATGCACTGCGCGGGTCAAACCGCAAAACAGGGGGTTTTGACCATGATGCGGCGTTTCGAAGATGCCCGGATCTTGATGTATAGCCACGACACCTTCGGCCTTGGCCATTTGCGGCGGTGCAGGACGATTGCCCATTCGCTTGTCGAGGACTACCGTGGGCTCAATATCCTGATTATATCCGGCGCAACTATCGCGGGTGCATTCGACTATCGCGCCCGCGTCGATTTTGTGAAGGTGCCTAGTGTGATTAAGCTTCGCAATGGGGAATACACCTCCCTTGCACGCCACATCGATCTGCATGAAACGCTGAAGATGCGCCAGTCGATCATCCGGCATACGGCCGAGACTTTTCAACCCGATATCTTTATTGTCGATAAGGAACCGATGGGGCTGAAAGGCGAAGTGGAGGAAACCCTCGCCTATCTTAAATCCCGCGGCACGACACTTGTCCTTGGCCTGCGTGAGGTCATGGACGCGCCGCATCTGCTCGAGGCCGAGTGGAAGAACAACAATGTGATGCGGAAGATCGATCAGTTCTACGACACGGTTTGGGTCTATGGCCCGCCGGATTTCTACGATCCACTCGTCGATCTGGATGTGCCGGTCACGCTGCGCGACAAGATGAAATTTGTCGGGTTTCTGCAACGCAGCCTGTCGAACGACAACACCCCAACCCATGTTCCCGAGGGCGACTATATTTTGGTGACTACGGGCGGCGGCGGCGACGGTGCTGACCTCGTGCACAATGTC
This sequence comes from uncultured Alphaproteobacteria bacterium, assembly GCA_963776115.1. Lineage (GTDB taxonomy): Bacteria > Pseudomonadota > Alphaproteobacteria > Rhizobiales > Rhizobiaceae > Phyllobacterium. The sequence goes on from CAVZLS010000003.1 coordinate 51,055, forward strand.
ATCCACGCCTATCAGCAAGATCCGACCCTCCAGCACAAGGCGTTCATAGTGCTCGGCCCCTATATGCCGGCGAAGCAGCGGGCGAAACTGGTCAAGAAGGGTGGCAAAATTCCCTATATCCAGGTCATCGAGTTCGATAATCGCATGGAAGAATTGATCGCGGGCGCAAAGGCTGTGGTTGCAATGGGCGGCTATAACACCTACTGCGAGATTCTGTCTTTCGACAAGCCAGCACTGATCGTCCCCCGTGTCCTGCCACGCGAAGAGCAACTGATCCGGGCCACGCGCGCCGCCGAACTTGGTCTCATCGAAATGCTGCTGCCAGAGGAAGCCGAGGACCCCTTGCGCTTTGCAGAGGTGCTCAAGCGCTTGCCGGACCGTCCGCCGCCATCGCAAACCGGCAAGGGTGAAGGCATGCGGCTGGAGGGTCTCGTGCATATTTCCGAGATCGTCGGCGACTGGCTGGACGAACGCGAACAGCCATTGCCCGCAGTCGCGGAATAAGAGAATACACTTGTCAGTACGCCTCAAGACATTGGTGATTCTGAAGGGCTATCCGCGCCTGTCGGAAACATTCATCGCACAGGAACTGCTGGGACTGGAGCGCGCAGGCTTCGACCTGACGTTGATCTCTATGCGAAAGCCGACGGACAAGAAGCGCCATCCGATCCATGATGAGATCAAGGCGCGTGTCGTCTATCTGCCCGAATATCTCCACGAAGAACCAATCCGAGTGTTCCGTGCCCTCATGGCAGCGCGGAAGAAAGCCCAATTTCAAGCCGCTTCTCCAGCGGTTCTGGAAAGACCTGCGTCGCGATATTTCGCGCAACCGCATCCGTCGTCTCGGCCAGGCGCTTGTCCTTGCCCATGAATGGCCGGACGCAGGCGAATGGCTGCATGCCCATTTTATCCATACGCCGGCTTCCGTCGCACGCTATGCCAGCATCATGACTGATGTGCCTTGGACCTGTTCGGCCCATGCTAAAGACATATGGACCTCCCCCGACTGGGAACTGATCGAGAAACTCGGCGAGGCTCGCTGGAGTGTCACCTGCACCCGCGCTGGCTTTGAGCACATGCGTGAGCTGACAAATCGAAAGGAACAGGTGCATCTGAGTTATCATGGTCTCGATCTTGCCCGATTCGGATATTTCTCCGGCGTCCGTCCGAGCCGCGACGGTTCGGACGGTTCGGATCCCGTGCAGATATTGAGCGTCGGCCGTGCCGTGCCGAAAAAGGGCTACGACATCCTTTTGCAAGCACTGGCGCTTCTCCCTGCTCGTCTACACTGGAGGTTTGTTCATATTGGCGGGGGCGATGAACTGGCGCGATTAAGGCCTCTTGCCGACAAGCTCGGCATCGCCGACCGCATCACCTGGAAGGGCGCACTTGCGCAGGAGGATGTCCTTGGGCACTATCGCAGCGCCGATATGTTTGCTCTCGCTTGCCGGGTCGCGGCAGATGGAGACCGCGACGGCTTACCGAATGTCCTTTTTGAAGCTTCCAGTCAGAACCTCGTCTGCATCTCTACGAATATCTCCGGCATACCCGAGCTCTTGACCGGCGGAGAAAACGGTTTCGTCGTCCCTCCGGAAGATCCCCGTCTGCTGGCGGTTGCACTTGAACGCGCGATCCGCGAACCCGACCTTCGATACCGCTTGGGCAAGGCCGCCGAGAAACGGGTACGCGAACACTTCGACCACAATTCGAGCATCCGCCAATTGACCCGCCTTTTTGAAAGCGAGTGGCAAAAACCATGAGCGAACCGCGCGTCCTTTTTTACGTCCAGCATCTTCTTGGGATAGGTCACCTCGCCCGCGCCAGCCGCGTAGCCTCGGCGCTGGCCGCTGACAAGTTCGATGTCACGGTTGTAACAGGTGGATCGAAGGTTTCGGGTTTTCCAGGATCGGATGTCAAATCTGTCGCATTGCCCACAGTGCTTGCGGGCAATGCCGGATTTTCAGGTCTGGCAGATGAGTATGGTAATTCGGTTGACGATGAATTCCTGGCTCGCCGCCGCGATCTCTTGCTCGAAGCGTTTCACCAAATCAACCCATCTATCGTCATCATCGAAGCGTTCCCTTTTGGACGCAGGCAGATGCGATTCGAACTTCTGCCATTGCTCGATGCCATCGAGGCAATGTCGCCACGGCCGAGGCTTCTGAGTTCAGTCCGTGATATCCTGCAGGAGCGCACGAAGCCCGGGCGCGACGAAGAGACGGTTAGCATCATCAAGGCACACTTCGACCATATCCTGGTTCATGGAGACCCGTCATTTGCAACTCTTCCGGATACGTTTCCGCTAGCAAAGGATATCGCTGACAAGATTATCTATACCGGTCTGGTTGCGGGTCCTGACCCAGTCGAGCCATCGGAAGTCTTTGATATCGTTGTGTCTGCCGGTGGCGGCGCAGTGGGGTTCGATCTGATCCGGTCAAGTCTGGAAGTGGCAACGCAATCGGCATTCCGGGGATCATGGTGCCTGATCACCGGACCCAATCTGCCGGAACGCGATTTCGCTGCCTTGTTGGCAGATGCACCCGGCAATGTGAGCGTCGTCCGTTTCCGCCAGGATTTTCCATCATTGCTCAGAGCAGCCGAGCTTTCAATTTCGCAGGCAGGATACAACACGGTATGCGATATTCTGCGCGCGCAGTGCCGTTCTATCCTTGTCCCTTTCGCCGCTGGGGGCGAAACGGAACAGAGTGTACGGGCCACACGACTGGAAGCCCTCGGCCTCGCTATCGCCTTGCCGGAAAACAGCCTCAACGCGGATATTCTCGGCAATGCCCTTGCGGCCGCGTTGGCACAGCCAAAACCATCGTCACATATGCTCGATCTCAACGGCGCCGAGCGCACGGCGGGGTGTTACGGAGTTTCCTCTAGTCAAGCAGTATCCGCCAGCGACAGCACCCGCGCTTATCCTTCAGGCCTCCTGAAAATCATTTGTCTCAATGAGAACCAATGCCAACACCTGCTAATTGACAACGCAACGTTCCGTCCCCATGTCATATAGCCTTCACGAACCTGATGCTGTAGGCTGGGACGATTCAATCATGGAGTTCGTCCATGTACTCTTCAAACGTTTCAGTATTTGAAATTCCAGCTGAATTCACAGCCCACGGTCGCCCATGGAAACAAGTCTAACACGCTATATCTGGTCGAACACGCGGCTGCAGCAGATATGGATTCTGTTCGTCGTAGCTGTCTCGATGATTCCGTATTTCATGTCTTTCGATCTGCCAAAACAGATCGTCAACGGTCCCATCCAGGGTAACGGTTTCGAGACACCAGGCGCGACTCGTACCTTCATGCATCTCGAATATGACCTCCCCGCTTTCGGCAAGGTGGTGTTTTTCGGCGGCCTTGAGCTTACGCGCTTCCAGACATTGATGGCGTTGAGCTTGGTTTTCCTGCTGCTGGTCATCATCAACGGTTTGTTCAAGCTCTATATCAACACCTACAAGGGCCGCCTCGGCGAGCGGATGTTGCGACGAATTCGCTTCGAGTTGATTGACCGCGTGCTGCGTTTCCCGCCCGCGCAATTCAAGCGGGTAAAATCCGCGGAAATTGCGACGATGATCAAGGACGAAGTAGAACCTATGGGCGGCTTCACGGGAGACGCCTTCGTTCAGCCGGCATTATTAGGCGGACAAGCTATCACGGCCCTCGTCTTCATCATCATGCAGAATTTTTGGCTTGGTATGATCGCTGCAGGCATTGTCGCGGTCCAGGGCGTCGTGATTCCGCGCATGCGCAAACGGTTGCTTGAACTCGGACGCCAACGTCAGCTCACGGCGCGCGAATTGTCTGGCCGTGTGGGTGAGATCGTCGATGGCATTGGTACCATTCACGGTAACGACACATCGAACTTCGAACGGGCCGATATCGCGTCGCGTTTGGGCCTTATTTTCTCGATCCGGTACGACCTCTATCAATGGAAGTTCCTGGTCAAATTCATCAACAATTTCCTCGCACAGGTCACTCCGTTTCTATTCTATTCGATCGGCGGTTTTCTGGCGTTGCAAGGAAGACTCGATATCGGCCAGCTCGTTGCCGTGATCAATGCCTACAAGGACCTCCCGGGGCCGTTGAAAGAGCTGATCGATTGGGACCAGGCTCGTCAGGATGTCCAGGTCAAGTACAACCAGGTGGTAGAACAGTTCAACGTCGATATGCTTGTTGATCCGAAAATCCAGGCTTTGGCACCCGATCCCGTCAACCGTCTTGAGCATTCGTTGCACGCGGTCAACCTGACGCTTTCCGACGATAGCGGTGCGCCCTTGCTCAGACATGTCACGCTGGAGATCAAACCGGACGAGACCGCCGCCATCGTCGGCAACAGCGGAAGCGGCGCTGAGGCTCTTGCCGAGGCCTTTGCACGCCTTATTTGGCCCGAGCAGGGCCGCATCACCATCGATGGCAAAGACATCCTCGAACTGCCCGAATCAGTAACCGGCCGCCGCATCGCCTATGCAGCGTCCGATACGTACTTCTTCCACGGAACCTTGCGCGATAATCTGCTTTACGGCCTCAAGCATGCGCCCTTGACCAAGGTCGAGTATGACGGACCAAAAGCCGCGAAGAACAAATGGAACATCAACGAAGCGCGCCGAGCGGGCAATCCGGAACTCGACGTTAACAGCGACTGGGTGGATTATGTCTCCGCGGGCGTGACAGGGCCTGACGATCTCTTCAAGGTTGTGCGCCCGATACTTGATGCTGTTCTGATTTCTCAGGACATTCTCGACATGGCCCTGCGTTCCACTGTCGACATCGAGACACACGCCGATTTGACCGATCGCATCGTCGAGTTGCGTCAGGCCTTGCGCAAACGATTGAAGAAGGAAGATCTCGACGATCTCGTCGTTCCGTTCAAGCTGGATGAATATAACCCTCAAGCCACCGTTGGTGAAAACCTGCTGTTCGGCAGCATGAGGCGACCGATGATGACGAATCGCAAACTGGCGGCACATCCTTATTTCCGCTCGGTGTTGCGTGAGAACGACCTTTACATCGATCTTTACAATATGGGTCTGGAGATCGCGGCCAATGCGGTCGAGCTGTTCGAGGATCTGCCGCCGGATCATCCGTTCTTCCAGCAGCTGACCTTCATGACCGCCGATGACATCCCGGCCTATCAGGTGTTGCTGCAAAAATTGCAGGGTCGCGGTATCGACGCGGCGTCGGCAGACGAACGAACAAGTATAATCCGCCTGAGCTTCTCCTACATCGAGCCGAGGCATCGCTTTGGTCTTCTGAACAGCCAACTCATGGCCAAGATCGTCGATGCGCGCGCACGTTTCCACAAGAATATGCCGGACGATCTCAAAGCTGTCATTGAACGCTATGATCCCGAACGTTTTATCTCGTCGGCGACACTTCTGGATAATGTCCTCTTCGGCAGGATCGGCTTCACCCAAGCCGATGGTTCGGATCGCATGCGTACCATTTTTCGCGACCTGTTCGACCGTCTCGGCCTGTTCGAAAGCGTCCTCTCGATTGGCATGGATTTCGATGTCGGATCAGGTGGCAAGCGATTGACCAATGTGCAGCGGCAGAAGCTCAACGTTGCAAGAGCACTGCTCAAGCGTGCCGATTATGTGATATTTAATCGTCCGCTGCCCGCACTTGACCAGCGCGTGCAAGACCATATCACACACAACATCATGGAGGACTTGCACGAAGAGGGCCACGCTCCTGCGATCATCTGGGTTCTGTCAAACACTGCACTTGCCAATCTATTCGACCGCGTGATTGTATTCGACAAGGGAACACTGGTCGAAGATGGAACACACGCGACTCTCCTTGAGAAAAACGGTATATTCAAGGAGCTGGTGTCATAAGGGGAACATGAGATCTTTTGAGAATTCAGCTTTACGCCCGTATGGCTGAAATTATCGAAAAGTCTCTATCAGGGGGTTGTGGACGTTCATGCTGCTGAAAGATGAAGTTGAAATGTTGCGGCGGGTACCGCTGTTTTCGGGCGTTGCGCCGGCCAAGCTCAAGCTTCTGGCCTTCACGTCCGAGCGCGTCAGCTACAAATCCGGCCAGACCCTGTTTCGCCAGGGTGATCCAGCCGATGCAGCCTATGTCATCCTCACTGGCGGTGCTGATATTCTTTCGGATTCCCCAAGCGGTGAGATCAAAGTTGCGGAGATAGAGCACGATTCCATCGTCGGTGAAATCGCGATCCTCTGTGACGTTTCGCGAACTGCGACGGTCCGGGCAAATTCTGCACTCGAGGCCTTGCGCATCAGCAAGGATCACTTTCTCAAGCTCCTTAGTGATTATCCGGAGATGACTATCGAGATCATGCGTGTTCTTGCCGACCGTTTGAGCCACACAACAACCGAACTCAGCGAAGCGCGCAGCAAGCAGAAGCAGGCAGCGAAATAACGGGGCTGAACTGGCGGTATGCTCCTCCTCCTGCGTTCAATTGGCTGACTGGTCTTCATTCCGCATGATTGACCCGCTGGTTAGATTAACCCGGAAGTCACGGGAGGGCAGGTCCGACAGATATCGCCCCATCATGCGGAATATGCGCGCGAATTTTCCCTGAGCGCCGCCAATCTCAAGTGCGGAAGAGCTTGCGTAAATCTCGATCAGCAAACGATAGGCCGCAAGCCGATCCGGCGATATGCGATCCAATGCCAGTTCACTGCCCATACGCAGCCGGTACCAATCGCCGAGCAGACTGAGTACCGGGATGGAATCAAGTTGTTCAATCGCGTTTTCGTTAAAATCGTCGGAGGTTTTGCTGGCGCGTTTCGCATGAATAAGTGCCTCAGTGTCCTCGATCGGAAATGGCTGCTCACATTGGCTGAGCACGTACAAATCCCCAAGATTGAGCCGCGACATAGTTCTCGCCATGTTGTTCGGCCATTCGCGACGCAAATAGCGATGCACAACTAACTGGTCCATATGTTCCGACAGGAAATCTCCATAATCAGTGGCATCCAGCATACGACCGGTCTTCTTGCCTGTGACATTGATCTCAGTACGATATTGTCGATTGATGACAGGGTCGATCGGCAGATGCTCGATGCTGACCGTTTCAACCCTTAACTCCGTATTGTCCAGCGTTACCACCTTGAAGGCCGGAGGAAAGGCAGCAAGCGACGGCACGCCGATGTTGACGAGGAAATCTTTGCCGTGCTGCACCAGCGCCGTATCATTGATGTGAAGATGTCCGCTGAAATGAACTCCGATGCCTGCATTAATGGCCGCACTCGCCACCTCATTTGTCGGTGTACGTTTCGTGGATATCGTTTCACCTATCAGCGACCGCTCGTCCTCTGCTGTGCCATTGAGCATATCCAGTAACGGATAGTGTGAGAATGTCAGCAGCCGCTTGCCGTCTCGCCTGGCTCTCTCGGCGACATCTTTTGCCCAATGCAGCACGAAGCGCTTATGCTTGAGCAATGCATTCCAGCCGGCATTGGTGCTGTCGACGAATGCCCCCGCATCCCCTTTGGCAAAGACACCGTTGCGCGGCTCGAACACATTGGCATCGATCATCAAAAGCCAGAGACCCGCAACCGGTTCGATCAGATAAGACGCATCCATTAACCGATACTGGTTTAATCCGTCGTCCGAACACACTGAATAAAGCCGCTTCGCTGGATCGTCATGGATCCCGAACGGTGTCTCCCAATGCAAATCCGATGGCCTGCGAAAGAAGCCGATATCCGGCAATGCCAGCAATCCAGCGGGATATCCCGAGCAATACATCTTGTTGGTAACCACCATACCGTCTGCATCGTCATCGACGAATTCATCATCGCTGGCGACGATCGTATAGGTACCATCCGGATTAAGCAGGCGTTTGGCGTGGTGCTTGCCATCTGGGCCGAAGATATCGTGGTTGCCCGGGGTAGCGATATAAAAAAGTCCGTGTTCGCGGGTGTAGCTGTCGAGCAGTTGCCGCAACGCTTCAAGCGTCGCAATCTGGCCGTCATCGGAATAGTCGCCCAGCAGAACGACATATTTGATGCCGCGGGTCACGACCTCGTCCAAGGCACCTCGCAGAGCATAATAGCTTTCGTTGAACACCCGGGTAGAGCGCACCGTGTCGGTCAGCCGTCGCGCTGTCATTTTGCGCCCGCCAACATCGATACCGTCGAAATCATAGTCCCCATAAAGATCGTGGAAATGAGCATCGGCGATGACAGCAATCGGCGGAAACGTCAAAGAAGACATGAATTATCCGTTCCGTGGTGAAGAAAGTCGGCAGATTTATACGTTTGTATCAATAATTGTCATAAAGCTTAAAATCCAAATCGCTATCGCTTACATATGATCTGACGCAGATTTTTATTGCGCCGCTGATAAATTAATCGAAATCCAAGCCTCGCATAACGATTGCAGTTTGGATACGATGCCCTGAAAAAGGGGAATTGGGTGTAAAGAGCATAATGAACGACGAAGTGTTTCGGGTGAAATTCTGGGGAACGCGGGGAAGCGTTTCCGTATCGGGTCCCGATTTCAAACGGTATGGCGGCAATACCGCATGTATCGAAGTTCAATGCGGCAAGCATCGTATGATCTTCGACGCCGGTTCCGGCATAAGGCAGGCTGGTGATGCTTTGTCACTGGAAGGCATTGACCACCTCGACATCTTCTATACCCATTGTCATTACGACCACATCATTGGCCTCCCCTACTTCATGCCGCTCTACAATCCGATGATGAATGTACGGCTCTGGTCCGGACATCTGGCCGGGATCATGACTACGCGTGAAATGGTCAAGCAGTTCATGCGCCCGCCGTGGTTTCCTGTCGAGCCTGAAATCTGCAAGGCCAGTCTAGCTTTTCGCGATTTCCGTTCCGGCGAAGTGCTGACTCCATTCGACGGGGTCACGATCCGCACCGGTAGCCTCAATCATCCGGGCGGTTGCATCGGCTACCGCGTTGAATTTGCGGGCCGCGTACTGGCGTTGATCTACGATACTGAGCATGAAGCCGGCAAGCTTGACCCGGTCGTTCTGAAGCTCATTAAAGACGCCGATCTCGTCGTCTATGACTGCACCTACACAGAAGACGAGATGCCGCGGCGTTTCGGCTATGGCCATTCGACGTGGCAGCATGGCGTCCTCTTGGCGGAAGCAGCGAAGATCGGCAGACTGGCGTTGTTTCATCATGCGCCAGATCGCACGGATGACGAACTCGACGAATTCGAGCGCCTGTCGAAAGAACGCTTTACTGGCGCCTTTGCCGCTCGGGATTTTCAGGTGATCGATCTTTAGAGCAATTCCCGCAGCGAAACCCAGCGACCAGCGGGCGCTGCCGCCACGACCGCGAACAATTTCTGCAAAAAGTCCCAAGCCGATTCATCATGCACAAGATGGTGCGTCAGAATGCCGATAGGCTCATCACTGCTCATGAAGCGTAGCCGCAACTCCTTGACGATTGCTTCAACCAATTGCCCATGATCCCTGCAGCCTCGCGTTCCGTGCCAGTCCATCAAATCAACGTGCGCGTTGATGACCGGAAGGACAGCCGTGAACTTCTCGTTTGGCGGACCGAACACCGAAAGTGCCTTAAAATCGAGATTTGGTAATTCATTCAGTAGCAGCGGATCGATCCGGTTCCACGGCGGCACCAACACCGGTACGAAACGGTCGGGAAACAGCTTTTCAAGCAGTTTATGCCCATCACCTAATTCAGCCGACATCACATCCAGCGCTCGATGCGGTCCTAGTTCCTGCTTTTTCTCATTTGCCGATGCGTGGTTTTCATGGGACCAGCCATGCACCGCGACATTCACGCCGACTTCGTGCGCCAATCGTCGGGCAAGCTGCTCTTTCACATGCGCAGGGATTACTGCGAGCGTCAGCGGGACTTGGTACTCTTCGCGCAATACCAGACAGCCGTTCCAACGCAGCGGTTGGCTCGACCGCATCATCGTCGCGCAGCCAAAATCGGGCAATGCGATTGGCTTTTGTCCAGCGCGCAAGCTCCTCTCGCAATGGCTGCCATGCGGCTTCATCCATCATGCACCATATATTCCCGCAATAGCTGGTCCAGCCGCTTTGACGCAATCTCAAGCGATCGCTCTTCCATTACAAAACGTCGTCCCGCCCGCCCCATGGAAAGGCGGCGATCCTCATTGTCAATCATCTGCACAATGGCATCGGCAAAGGTCCTTGTATCTCCAGCCGTCGTCAACGTACCCGTCACACCGTCCTTGACCACCTCGGGCACACCCGCGGTCTTCTGTGCCACGACCGGCAATCCCGCCGCCTGCGCTTCCAGATAGGCAATGCCGTAGGCTTCGCCCGTCCCCGGCCAGACAAAGGTGCCACCACGATAAAGCAAATCCACAACCTCCCCTGCCCGTTTCTGGCCAAGCCATTCGATGCGTTCGGCGTCAAACTCCGCAAACATAGTCTTCACTGCCTCGCGTTCCGGGCCATCGCCTATAACGCTCAATTTCCAGGGCCTCTCACCGAGCAAGGCCAATGCCTCGGCGAGCATTCGATAGCTTTCGAGCTTGTCGCCCGCCCGCATCATCGCGATCGTCACCAGCCGATGCGGGTCATTCGTTGCCGGTTCATCACGAAACGCCGATGCATCGATAAAAGGCTGCAGCCGCGCTAACCGCGCCTCTGGAATATGTCCGGCCAGTCCGATCTCGTCGCGTTTGGTAAAACAGATGTTGACCGCCGCGTGCCGAACCGCATCCACCACCACGGACTGCAGCTCAGCCCCAGCCGCCGTCATCTCGCCGCTTCGAATAGGACGCTTCAGCGGTGACATAGGGAATGCTCAGCGCAGCGGTTAGCGGTGGCCCGATCAGGTCAGGCGCCTTATAGTAAGGATGATAGCAGAACCATAGATCAGGCTTTCCCTTGCGCTGCCATTGCCGCGACAACCGCTCGATCTCTTGTTTTGCCAGTGCCGCAACGCGTTCACGTCCGGCTGCTTCGGGCGTCGCCGTAAAGCTGCGCAGCTCCGATATAACGTCGACACTCGTAACCAGCGAGCTCAAGCGCAGCCACGAGCAATCTCGCCATCTGCCGATCGCCGGATGGCACCGGATGATTGGGTGATTTCAGCGGGGCATAGAAGGCGATCTGCATTATCTCTTTGTGCTTCAAACTACGTATATGAACAAGCTTTCAAATGTTCCGCCAACAATTGCAAGCGCGGCTTCATCTCGCCATCTTTGCGGCGGCATTGATCTTCTCGCCAAATCACCATTCGTCGCTTAAATTGATTCGACAGAAAATAGTCCGGGTATTCATGACATCAATCGACACAGTGCCCCTTTTGTCCGAGCGATCCCTGCGCAGGGCACGATTGATTTCGGGGCTGATCCTACTGGTCTTCGTGACGTTGCATCTTGCCAATCACGCGCTGAACCTGATCTCTCTGGATGCTGCGGAAAAAGGCCGGCTGTGGTTCACCGCCATCTGGCGCAATCCTGTCGGCACCGTCCTTCTTTATGGCTCGGTTCTCATTCACATCGCGCTCGTCATGCGTTCACTCTATCGGCGCCGCACCCTCGTCATGCCATTTCGGGAGGCGCTACAGATTATTCTCGGCATTCTTATCCCTCTGTTGATCATTGAACACGTGATTGCAACACGCATCAGCTCCCAAATCATGGGCACGCAGGACGTCTACGCGTTTGTCATCCGCTCGCTATGGATCAACTCACCGATGAACGGTTTGCGCCAATCGATTGCCCTTGTCGTGGTCTGGACGCATGGCTGTATAGGAATCCATTTCTGGCTGCGCTATCGCCCGTGGTACTACAAAGTCGCACCCTTCCTTTTGACCTTTGCCATTCTCTTGCCGGTGCTGGCCCTGCTTGGATTTGCCAGTACGGGGCGCATACTCGCCAGCGAGCCACCGCAATCCAGCAGCGGGTACGGCCCGGCGGGTACAAGCACCGGCTACGGTGGTTCGAAGAGCGATGACGCCGCATATTCATTTGCAACGACCGAAGTCCGCAAGGAACGGGTGCAGATGACGAAATACGCACTCTATGGCGGATTTGCAGGCACGTTGCTGACTGTTTTTGCCATGCGCACACGTCGCAGCTGGCGCGAACGGACTGACCAGATCGAAATCCGTTATCCGGAGGGGCAAATCGTCAACGTTCCGCGCGGCTTCAGTGTGCTTGAAGCGAGCCGGCTTGGCGGGATTCCGCATTATGCGGTCTGCGGTGGTAAAGGCCGCTGCTCGACCTGCCGCGTCCAGGTCGTTGAGGGCGCGGCATCGCTACCGAAACCTGAATCCACTGAACTGACAACGTTGAACCGCATCAACGCAGATCCCGGCGTGCGCCTCGCCTGCCAGTTGCGGCCGCTAAACGATATCAGCGTCGTTCCGCTGCTTGTGCCGACCGTGGAAGGCGCGCTTCCCGTCGGCAGCCAGCAAACCAATCCTGGACGCGAACAGGAAATCGTCATCCTCTTTTGCGATATCCGCAGCTTCACCATGCTTACCGAGGCTCAGCTTCCCTACGATATCGTCTTCCTGCTCAATCGCTATTTTGCCATTGTCGGTCAGGCCGTCGAGCGCGCTGGCGGACGTCTCGATAAATTCATCGGCGATGGCGCCATGGCACTCTTCGGCTTGAGAGGTTCTCCGGAAGACGCCTGCCGTAATGCGCTCAAAGCAGCCGCCAGGATCGTCAGCGAAATAGAACGGCTCAATGATGAATTGTCCGCCGAACTTTCCATGCCGCTTCGTGTTGCAATCGGCATCCATAGCGGTCCGGCCATTGTAGGCGCCATGGGATATGGCAATGTGAAGAACCTCACTGCCATCGGGGATACGGTCAATGTTGCCAGCCGGCTGGAAACCATCGCCAAGGATCTGGATTCCACGCTTGTTGTGTCGGAACCAACCATCCAGTTAGCGGGTTCGGATACTGCCAATCTCGAAAGCCAGGAAATCTCAATTCGCGGCCGGGCCGAACCACTGCGGGTTTACATCATTCACCAGGAATTGACTGCGAAGTTTGTCTGACCCAGACGTTCGGGACGACGGGGTCGGAGGTTCGAATCCTCTCACTCCGACCAGTGATTAAATCCTAGAAATCATTGAGTATTTTGAGGATTTTTTCTTCTTCCAAAGACCCTGTTTTGGGCTTACCGCCACCGCCACCGCCACTTGACCTGTTTGGGTTACCCTTCAACGTCCGGCTACTTGGGCCGACATTGCTGCCCAAGATGATAGATTTGGTATGTGTCAGTGGCGGTTTTCGGTACTACAGATCGAGGCCGCCAATTTCCCTTTTTGCGTTGCTCGGGATCCATTCGCCGAAAAACGTGTCCAGGACCGCCTCTGCAGCCGCTTTGGTGGGGAAGCAGTAGACGGTGTAATACTCTTGCTCTTCATCGAAATAAAAACTGTGGCTTAAAGCATACGCCCCGAGCTTGTATTTCATCGCGTGGATTTCGGGGGTCCGTTTTCGAAACGTATCATCTTCTTTGAAAGCGACCTGGAAGGGGTAGCACCGGTCGATCATCGTGACGGGTAAAGCACCTCTGCTTCGGGTCATGATTAATCCCTCGCCATGGATGTTTTTGCTTCCAACCCCGGGCGTATCCGAAACCCATGGCGAGGCTCGCATACTGAATTTCCTTGGTCAGGAATTTTCTGTCGGCTATAAGCGCTTCAATGGCGGCATAGGCATCGCCGCCTTGCTCAGCACTAAGCTGATCAACTTGATCGTCGGGTTTTGATATGGGTTCGCTCATGGCTCTCTCCTGCGAGTTAGCCTGCCTGCTACCCATCATCGCCGACAGTGTGTTCTAAGGAACATGAAACCGCCGCTGGTTTCATGTTCCTATTTTGTTCGCGCTACTCGAAGAGTCAAGTCAGGAGTGTTACAAAGTGATTTTCCGAATGTTTATGCAGCATGCGGATAACGTTCGATAAGCCTGTCCCTGATTGTTTCGGCGATCTGCATCCATGTGACATTGCGCTTTAGATGGAGACGCATCGAACAAGTAATAGCTTTCGGAAATCCATATGCCTGAGGCACTTCTTCCCAGACTTCTACCTCAATGGAGGGTATAGAGTTGACGTATAACTGCCGAACTTTTGCGCCCGATACAATTCATATCCAATATTTATCATTCTGCTTTTGGCGCGCGGTTTGAAACATGAGCCATCAATGTTTTCGATTTTAAATTTTCTCATAATTATCTTCCATTGTTCTCAAATTCACAGCGGGGTTCTTTGGTAGAATTCACGCAGCCATCTTCAGTTTCTGTGCGGGTGTTATGCCGCCGATGCCCATATTGGGCCGTTCGTTGTTATAGGTCCATAGCCATTGCGTGGCGAATTCCTGCGCCTCCTCGATGCTTTCGATGATGTATTGGTCGAGCCACTCATGCCGGACGGTGCGGTTGTAACGCTCGACATAGGCGTTTTGCTGCGGTTGGCCAGGTTGGATGTAGCTCAACCCAATGCCTTGCTTCTCAGCCCACTCCATGAGCTTGCCACTAACGTATTCCGGGCCGTTATCGACCCGTATGGCGAACGGTTTGCCGCGCCATTCGATGATCTGGTTCAGGCTGCGGATGACGCGCTCGGCGGGCAGTGAGTAGTCCACCTCGATGCCCAGTCCCTCGCGGTTGAAGTCGTCCAGGACGTTCAGCAGCCGAAATTGCCTGCCATCCTCCAGACGGTCCACCATGAAATCCATGGACCAGACCATGTTTGGCGCAACCGGCACAACCAGGGCATCCGGCTTGTCCCGCCTCAACCGCTTGCGTGGCTTGATCCTGAGGTTCAGTTCCAACTCACGGTAGATGCGGTAGACACGTTTGTGATTCCACCGATGCCCCTGGACGTTGCGCAGATAAAGGAAACACAAGCCGAAGCCCCAGGTCTTCTTCGCCCGCGTCAGCCCGATCAGCAGGTCAGCGATCTGTTCGTTTTCGTCGTTCAGCTTGTGACTGTAGCGATAGCAGGTCTCGCTGACACCGAATGTGCGACAGGCCAGCGCAATGCTGATCCCGTGTAACGCCACCGCTTTCCCGGCCATCTCCCGGCGTAAAGATGGCCGCGTCATTTTTTTCCGAGAGCCTCTTTGAGAAGTTCGGCCTGCATGCTCATCTCCGCATACATCTTCTTGAGCCGACGGTTCTCGTCTTCCAGAGCCTTCATCTGGCTGATCATCGACGCATCCATGCCGCCATATTTGGACCGCCACTTGTAAAAGGAGGCGTTGCTCATCCCGTGCTCACGGCATAGCTCCGGCACTGGCACGCCACCTTCTGCTTGCCGCAAAATCGCAAGGATTTGGGGTTCACTAAACCTGCTCGTCTTCATCAAAATCTCCTCGATCATATTCGCGGGCGGTACACAATTGGAACATTTCGAGAGCAACGGTGGCGCCGGGGTGCGATTGGTCAAGTCAAACAGCAAAAAATAGAAGGCCCGGCACGGCTCCATCGCATCCATGCGTCTTGTGATGTGCGTTGCTTTGCTCTATATGTAGACTACAAATGGAATGGGGATTCTCGTTCGGCGCTGGGCCTTCGGTTTATCCGAGGGCCTTTCGCTTTTAGGGGAATGTTTTCATACCAGAGTGCTTGTATTGATATACCGATGAAGACATAAATTTCGTCTTGATGATGTCAAATGCCCTGTTTTCCTGAAGTGGGCGCATGGTTCTTAACCCGATCGGACGGGCGACGAGGTCAGCTAACTGCAAACCTATCGAATTGCATGCCTTGGATATGATTTGTATCTCCATCCCCGTAAAGCCAGATGAAGCGAGGTAATGTTTACCCGCCAAGATTCTTCTGAATTCAAGTTCGAGTATTCGATCCTCTTCTCCGCCACCTGTTTTACCTCCACGTTGTTCGAAAATGATATGGGTCAGTTTTCCGGACTGATTTTTGACATCAAGCAACGCCGAAAGCCGCTCCATGCAGAACAATAGTGCCAAGTGATAGGGATTGTCGGGGTCTGAATATTTTGATTTCAACTTCTCTTTTCTAATCACGGTTGGGATTATGGTCATCGGTGACTCTAATATAATGCTCGTTAGATCATCTTGAAATTCACCCTTTAAGGCCGGTGATTTTAGGAAATCGAAGGGAAATTTATCTTTTCTGATTTCCCGTTCATGCAGGATGACGGTGTCGTGACCGAACCATTTGAACTTGAATTCCTGGATCCTCGGACAAATCAACGAGATGTAATCGCCCTTTTTAAAGACGCAGAATGCTAAAACAAAAACCGGATACTGGGGATTGATAATCTCTAGATTGTGGTCCCCACTCTCGTCTACGAAGACGATATAGTCACTGAAATCCATGGCTTCCCATCATAATGGTACTCGTCCGAACGGTTCCCAACAGTGGATATATACACGATCAGTCAAGTTCCCAATGAGCCACGCTCATTCATCCTTATCTCGTGCTCGATTCCCTAACGGTCTGCAAGTGGCAGTTTTGTCAACAATTTGAAAGCGATGGTAAGGATTCGCATATCGTCGCTAGGGAAGGGCTCAGCAGTCCGAAATCTCCTTTGTTGATTGCATCAACAATATACCGATGGGTGGCCGGAATTATGATTTGTGATGATGCTATCAAACATATCGTAAACGTCGGCGCGCAACCTAACCACAACTCCCAGTCTTCGCCATCGACAATGATTTGGAACAGTTCTTGTCGTCGCCCCTATATGACAGCCACGCTCGGAGTTTCAACATTCCGCTATTTCCCCTTACGCCGTCTTCATCTTCGCGAGCAACAGTTGACGATAGTGGCTGCCTATCTCGGTATTCGCATGCTGGCCCGTGGCGCTCCCCAATCTGAGTTGACTTGGGATCGGGGGTATTCATTTACGTCCTGCGGGACGAAGAACGGAGCGGGAACGAAACCAGCCGTCATTGATTGTAATCAGGCTTCTTCGGAACGGGTGCTTCTGTGCGGCTCTTTTTTGAACTCCTTCTACGCAACAGTGCGAACGCAATGACTGCCGCAAGAACGACGGGGGCCCATACGAGCACAAGTAGTGAAACAATCTTTGTCACTGTTCAGTTCTCCAAACATCTTCCAGGCACCACCAACAACTGTCTCGTAGATCGGAATGTGGTGTGCAAACCCATAATCAGATTTGAAAATGTTGCCGCCCGGCAATCGCATTAAGTCCACTAAACGACCGCTCCAAAGTTGATGACAGAACTTATTGCACCCATTGTTTTAGTCGTTACGTTTTCCATTCAAGAGTGGGTTAGCCTGCCAACTGAAAGTAGTGGAATAGATGAACTATTGATCATTAATGTTACGGTTACGTACTGTCAAAAGCCATATGCTTATGTGTTGTCCTCTGAGAGACGATTCGTTATTATTGCAATCCACCTGGCAAATGCGATTATCGCTCTATTCATACTGGATAAAATGATGACAGCAGATGGCATGATACCTTACGCGGGGAACTCGAACAAAAATACGGCCCCATACGATTACACTCTCAACGGGACCGAAAGGAGAGGCGTTTCACTCAAATAGGCGCGGCGGTGCTTTCCCGGTATCTGAACTGGATATTGAGGCCACCCATACGGAAGCCCACCGCGCGTGCATTCCCGTATTCGAATTGGATGTCGACGAACTGCCCGAAGAATCTCAGTTCGATACTTGGCGTCACAACTTTGCGCCCATGGTTGAGCTAACAGCCGTGGACGGCGATCCAGTTCCTTTCACTGGGAAGCAGAAAACGTGGGATCTGGGTCCCATCGCTTTTACGCATATCAAATCTGACGAACTGAAGTTTGCCAGCATTCATGGCCATACAAGCCGGGAACCGGTTGATCACTGGGCCATGACACTCGTCCTGGAAGGGAACATCGAAACGTCGGCACCGTGCTGGTCCTTTCGCGGAGGTGCGGGACTTATCCAGGTTCATCCGCTTGCTGGTTTCTACGAGGGGCACATCACCGACAGCGAAATGCTGGTGTTGGTCGTCCCGCATGATTTCTGTCCGGAGGTGGCGCGTGTACTGAGTGCAATAGAGTTCTCCACGATCGACACGGGCATGGGACAGCTATTATCGGAGTTCCTGCTTGGCCTTGCGAAAAGGCTTGCAAACCTCGAAGTCACAGATTTGGGCAATCTTGCGGCTGCGACCAAGGCCATGATCCTTGCCTGCGCGTCACCGACTGCGGACCGCATTCGCGAAGCGGAAGAACCCATTTCGATGGTGCTTCTGGAGAAAGCACGGCGCCTGGTGCAGCACAACCTGTTTGATTCTCATTTCTGTGTCGAGACGCTTCGACGTGAACTTGCTGTCTCGCGCACGCGGCTGTACCGATTGTTCGAACCCTATGGCGGTGTCGCCCATTACGTGCAGCGCCGGCGTCTCCTTGACGCGCACGCTGTCCTTGCGGACCCTTGCGATCAACGGCGGATCGTAGATATCGCCGAGCAGCGTTGCTTCACCGACGGCGCAGAGTTCAGTCGGGCATTCAGACGCGAGTTCGGCTATACACCGAGCGACGTTAGGGCCGGGATCCGTGGCGGTCTGCCGAGTCGGCCGGCGACCGATCTCGCCGCGAACTCGCCGGAGGAGCGATTTGGCCTGCTCTTGCGCAAACTTCACGGATAACGCAAGCGCAGTTCTTCTCGGATCGATCGCATCCGGATTTGGGACGCTCGGCCTAATGGCGGGATTCCCAACTAATAACTCATAACCCGAATGTGCTATAGTCCTTGGTATCAATCGTCACATGCGATGAACTTGCATACTTGCGATCCAGCGCAGGCAAGGGAGGATTTTGCTATGAAACGCAGGACTTTTCTCACGGGGAGCGCTACCTCGGTGGCAGCACTATCAGCGCAACCAGTATTGGCGCATTACCAGCCTCCTTTAAATGATCCACCAGCACCCGGCGAATTGGCAGCAACTGCGGCTCGTTTACGCGCCCAATTCATGAAAGATTTTGACCCAGCCTATATCGAGAACGTGATCGTTCCGCATTTCCTGGTGAGCGTTTTTGAGGGAGAGCGGTCGTTTCTTCCGATGATTGATCTTGCACTCACGAAGGAGAACGCTCTCCCCAACGATTTATGGGGTCTTCTCAGCCCGACATGGAGGCCCGCGCCAGAAGATGGCGTGACGGTGTTTCTTCAAGGATTGGAGAAGCGGGGACCGGATAACCGTCGCAAGAGGATTTACATGTCGGCGGTAACGCCAGATCTCTACCGCGAAAAGTATGGCGGCAAGGTTACAGCTTTTTTGACCAGCTGATGTCCGAAGCCAATGCGGGACGGCCGTTGATGCGCGTCTATCTGAATTCGTTTTGGGATCTGTACTGGGATTTGCATCTGGGCGTCTCGGGCGACGAGATACCGGAGCGTGTCCGTCAAATTGGCGAGAGTTTCAACACGGTTCTTGCTTACCGAGACCCGACGACGCGCATCGTCTACGAAAATTATATGATCGTGCGATCCCATCTCGAGTTCTTGAAATCATGGATCGACGAAAAGCTCGCCGATATCGCGTCAGGAAAGACCACAGATCCGGAAAAGACGTTCGCGTGGTACTGGATCAAGAACGGCGAAGAAAGCGCGTATTTCAATCACAAGGACGTGGTGTTCGAATGCTTTCACAACTTCGTGGCATTCAGTCAGTGGGGCAATACCATCTACAATATCATGCTTCGTCTGGCCAATGGTGTGGGTGACCCAGATATCAAGGCTTCTTTCAAGCAAACCATGGAGGGTGATCCCGACAATGCAAACGGTGCCCCTTTCACGCCTCTCGAGGCATTCGTCATGGAGTTGTTCCGGCTGATTTCGCCAAATGGCGGCAGCATTTCTGCGCTAGGAGAAACCCAAACGCCGCAATTCGACCGGCATGGTTACATCATCAGCCCACACACCTCGACGAGCGTGGACCCCGTGCACTGGACGAACCCCAAAAAATTTGATCCTTCACGATATAAGGATGCTCCCACGAGCTCCGATATCGATGAAGCCAAAGCCAAGCAGATCGGCTTTGCCAAATGCCCATTCGACTTGACATCGTTCGATGTCAAAGACGGCCGCAAGGCTGCGCTGCACAACAGTGGGTTTGGGACTGTTTTCGGAGTCGCTGACGGTAAGCAGCTCCCCGTCTGCGACTATGCGGGCTTTGCGCCATTTGGCTTTGGCTATCGTCGCTGTCCGGGCGAGCAATTGACCATTCAAGCCTTTGAGGATTTTTTGCGGAAGGTGTGGAAAGACAAGATCGAGTTCATGAAACTCAATATTGCCAACCCTGAGCCGCTGCCAATCGGGCCAACAACGGTGATCGGCGACGATATAGGATTTAATCGTGCGGTATAGCTCGAGTGGGTAGGAATCGCGGTGCGCGAAGTATGGATAGACGGACTTTGTCGTTGAATCTGATTGGTCTTGTCACTTCTGTCGTTGCAAGTCGTTACCAGCGCAGGCCTTGCCCGTTTCGACGACCGAGCAGACAGGCACGAATGGCAACGCGCCGGATGGTACCGTTGTGGCAGTGGGAATTGTTTTGATCGTCGGAATTCAAATGCCCGACAAGGTGTAATCGAACGCGGGCACCTGCGGGGAGCCTTGACATGAGTTGGGGAAATGCCGTCCTTATTATAGCTTCATGCCTGCTCGCCTGGGCCATTGTTGATGTGTTCTATAGAAGAAATTGAAGTCCAATTGCCTCGCAGACACGTAACACTTATGCTTTATTCTGCTCGGGCTGCTACATACCCAACGCTCGGCGTCAATGTACGATGGTGGCCTTCCCCAACTTTGAAACGTCGCATTCGAAGTGTTTTCAATTTGGCCGATCAGTCAAATAACGCTGAAAATCCGCGCCACTTATCGATGAAAGTCACAGGTGGTTCGCCACAGTGGCCTGCTGCCGGTTTCATAGACACTGAGTTAAGGTGTTCTGCATGAAACCGGAGAGTATGAATGCAAAGACGAAAGTTCAGCCGCGAGTACAAGCTTGAAGCGGTGAAGCTGGTGAACGAGCGTGGTGTCGCAGTTGCACAGGCTGCCCGCGACCTTGATGTCCACGAGAATATGCTGCGCAAATGGATCAGGGAGCATGGTTCCGATCCGGTCCAGTCCTTTCCAGGGCATGGACAGATGAAGCCGGAACAGCTTGAGATCGAACGGCTGCGGCGCGAGGTCGCGAAGCTGAAGGCGGAGCGCGATATTCTAAAAAAGGCCGCAGCCTACTTTGCAAGGGACGCGATATGAAGTTTGCGTTTATTGCAAAGCACCGTTCGATCTGGCCGGTGGCATGGCTCTGCGAAGCGCTGGGGGTTTCTCGTTCCGGCTTCCATGCCTGGCTCAACCGCTCACCGAGCGACCATTCCCGCTATGATGAAGTCCTGCTGGACAAGATTGGCCAGAGCTTCAAATCCAGTGATCGAACTTATGGAGCTCGGCGTGTCTGGCATGATGTGCTGGCTGAAGGCTTGTCGTGCGGTCTTCATCGCATTGAGCGGCTGATGCGTCAGAACGCGCTCAGAGCGAGGCCGCGGCGGCGCGGTCTGCCGAAAGATGCGGGCGACCGTGCGGTCATCATGCCGAATGTGCTGGATCGCCAGTTCGAAGCCGACAGACCGAACCAGAAATGGGTAGCCGACTTCACCTATCTCTGGACGGCCGAGGGCTGGCTTTATGTTGCCGCCGTCATCGACCTGTTCTCACGCCGTGTCGTCGGCTGGTCGATGAATGCGAACATGACGGCGCAGCTCGTCACTGACGCACTCATCATGGCGATATGGCGCAGAGGAAAGCCGGATGCGCTGTTGCATCATTCCGATCAGGGCAGCCAAGGCGGATTCAACCGGTCGTCGCAACACCCGCATCATACTGTCTCGCAAGGAACTGGTCGAGGACTTCGGCAGGTGTCTTCCAACCGAGCGTTTTGCGCGGTCTTGTGTTCATAGCATGAGCGACGGCGTCCAGTTCTTTGCCTGTGTGCCGGCTGAGATCAGTGCCTTTTGGAAAGTATTGTCGTAGCAAACCGTTGGTGTTTTCATTCGACCCTCGCTGCCACGGGCTTTGCGGATCACAAAAGTAAATCTCGAGCCCGGTGTCGATCCGCAGGTTAGCGTGCTGCGCCATTTCCGCTCCCTGGTCCCAAGTCAGTGACTGGCGCAATTGCGCGGGAAGTTTGCCTATGGATCGGGCTATAGCTTTACGGACGGCTTCAGCGCCATGACCTGCCAGTGCTGGACCATTTTTGATGCTTGGGCCCTGCTGGTGACCATCCATGCGCGGTAGGTGAAGCAGCATTGTGAAGCGTGAGCTCCGCTCCACGAGCGTGCCGATTGCAGAGCTTCCCAGGCCAAGGATGAGATCACCTTCCCAATGACCGGGGACAGCCCGGTCGGCAATTTCGGCCGGACGGTCGCTTATCATGACAGCGTCTCCAATGAAGGACTTGTTGCGGCATCGGGACCGTTCGCGCGGCACACGCAGCGCTCGGCCCGAACGCAAACATGCGGTCAGTTCCCGGCGTAATGCGCCGCGCCCTTGGATGTACAGGGACTGATAGATCGCCTCGTGGCTGATCCGCATAGTTTGGTCCTCTGGGTAGTCGATCTCAAGCCGACGAGCGATCTGCTCGGGGCTCCAGGCCGTCGACCAGCGCCGGCTCTGCCGGTGAACGGCCCTTCGCTTCTTCCATACCACCGTTGGGCCTTCAAAGGCGATGCCATGCGCGTCGGTGACGTTCCCAGCCAACCGCTCCTCCACATATTCACGGAGAGCCGAATTGACCGCGAGCTTGCCCGGCCGAGGTCGCCGAGCCGCCCGATCGGCGTGCCATTGAGCGGCACTGGCCCGGTAATCCAGGCTACCGCTGCGCGTGGCGGCATTGCGACGAACTTCCCGTGAGATTGTGCTCGGCGAACGACCGAGCTTATGAGCAATCGCCCGAATGCCAGTTCCTTTGGCAAGCTCAAGCGCAATATCCTCACGCTCCCGAAAGGAAAGATAACGCCCCGTAGGCGGCCTCGCCCAAAGCGCCAGATGGGTTGGTGGCATTCCTCCTGCACTCCGAAACCAGCGTGGACCAAGCGGTGCCGATATTCCGGCATCCACTGCAGCCTCCTCGCTCGAACGCCCCAAGGCAATAGCTTGCCAGAACCGGACGCGATCCTCACGCTGCCAGGCAGGCGGACGCCCTGGCGAGCGTAGCTTCTCTCGAGTGCACCGATCCGAAGCGCGTTGGTGAACTGTCATAGCAACCTCCAATTTATGGGTGTTGCGACAACCGATTGAATCCGCCCAATACACCAGCGAACAGTTCCAGCGCCTGATGGGCGATCACGGCATCACCTGCTCCATGAGCAGATCGGGAAACGTCTGGGATAACGCAGCGATGGAGAGCTTCTTCTCCTCGCTCAAAACGGAGAGAACGGCACGAAAGGTTTATCGGACAAGAAATGACGCAAGGGCGGACGTATTCGATTACATCGAGCGCTTCTACAACCCAAGGCGTCGCCACTCGACACTGGGCTATCTCAGCCCGAACGATTTTGAAACCAAGGTGGGATTAGCTTAACCGCGTGTCCGAAAAACCGGCAGCAGGCCACTCGGATTGAACCTGAGGGTCTACAACTCCTCTGTAATCGCACCATAAACCAGGTGATACGTGCCGCGGCGATGCTCCTCCCGGCTCGGAGTCTATTTGGATGGCACCGCGCGTCACCCTCCTGCTTCCCTCACCACTCGCCTTCCCTTACAATCCCTTCCCGACACAGAGGAGTTCCGCCATGAGCGAAGACGCCTTCAACATTTCGATCCGCAAGTTCCTGAAGGAAGTCGGCGTCACCTCACAGCGCAAGATCGAGGAGACGGTGCGCGAAGGGCAGATCGGCGGCAAGAAGCTGAAGGTCCGCATGACGCTGACGGCGGAAGGCACGGACCTCACCCACGTGGTGGACGGCGAGATCGAACTTCCGTAAGCTTGGCGAAGCAATCAAGCGAGTCGACGCGGACGAAGCAAAGAGGCGGCGTTTACCGCTGGTGCAGTTTGAAAACTTTTTGAGCAAGAACGACCCGGGTAGAGAACGGCTCATTTGGGTACACTTCAAAAGCCTAGCTTACTGGCCTAGCTCAAATTAAGAATTAACAATCCTACTGGCCCATGCAATTTTGAGCCACCTTATTGACCTGGTGGTGAATTCCTGACCCGACGCCTGGTAACTAACAACTACCGTTGAGAGGCGGAACACGGCTGTTTGTTTTTGTCCACCCGAACGAAAGGCCGCCAATTCGTGACCATTACGCCGATAAAACGTCTGCAATGCGGTCGATGCCAGATCCACCTCCTGACGACCGTGCTTAGATCATCGCATGGCGAGCTTGGCACCGTGGTAGCTCAAGGCACCGGCGACGATGAGGCCGACCCAACTCACCCACATAGGAACCGTCCAGCCGTCGACGACAATCGACCAGCCTATGAGAATTCGAACCAAGTGCAATACGGCAACGACTCCGAATATTGCAGCCGCAAGTGTCGAGAAAGTCTTTTCGGACATCTTAGGCTCCGGGTTCAATGACAAACAACTATATCACTAGGCATCGGGGTCGTCTTGCGTCGCAGATTGTATCGTCGATCGGGCGCACGAGCTCAGTCTGTAGCGGCAGGTGTGAATTCTCCGCCCGGTTATTCATCCCCTTGTGGCTCCGATGTTCAACGGCCGACATGATTTGACCCCGAGCTGCTCCATAGGAGCGGAACCTGTCGGTGATCACACGCCTCGGCACCATGCCCTGTGTCGCGCTGCAGTTAATGAGGGCCTTCCTCAATCTGTGTGGGGTTGGATGCGTGGAGCGGCAGCATTCTTGCACGTGGAAGTTCATTCCTTATCTCCGGTATGGGTCGCGCATTGAATAACGGTGGCAGATGAAGTGTTCAATGATGCGGGAGGATGAGAGGCAGTGATTTTGCGTCGAAGCTTGGGCCGTACAACCTTAAGTGAGAGTGAACGATATGAAAACAATACTCGGCGCAATGGGAATTGTTGCGGCCGGCAGCTTGTCAGCCTTTGCAGCTGAACCGGTCAAGATGATGGATGCGAAGATGGGCAAGGTCATG
The DNA here is from genome assembly GCA_963776115.1 of uncultured Alphaproteobacteria bacterium. Lineage (GTDB taxonomy): Bacteria > Pseudomonadota > Alphaproteobacteria > Rhizobiales > Rhizobiaceae > Phyllobacterium. Next base: position 76,117 of record CAVZLS010000003.1, read on the forward strand.
ACCACCCCCAATGGCATGACACTCTACACGTTTGACAAGGATACGAAGGACAAATCCAACTGTGACGCGAAATGCCTGAAGAACTGGCCGGCTTTCCATGCAGATGCAGATGCAAAGGCCAAGGCCGAGGGTGAATGGACGCTTGTCAAAGATGCCGACGGCAAGGACATGTGGGCCTATGAGGGCAAGCCGCTCCATGCGGCGGGTAACCAAAACGTTGCAACAGATCCATCAGACCAGCTACGGATGGAGTTCTCATGAAGAAGACTGTCGTTAGGGTTGTCTGTGCCATCGGCCAAGCGGGGCAGCTCGGCCTCAAAGGCGGCCTTCCATGGGAAGGCGACCGGTCGCCGGAGTTCGTCGCTGACGTTGCACGGTTTTTCGACGTCACGAGAGGACACGTCTTGCTCGCCGGCCCCAAAACGATCGCGAGCGTTCCGGATTTTGCTCGGGCGGATCGGGAACTTGTCGTCATTCGCTCCAGCATGGATCCCGAGGACACGCTCAGGCGCTTTGCTGGCCGTGTCGTCTTCATCGGCGGCGGCCCACCGGTCTGGGACGCCTACGCACGCTTCGTCAGCCACTGGGATGTCACGCGGCTGCCCTATGACGGGCCGGCGGACCGCTGGTTCGATGCAAGATGGCTTACGGGGGGTGGCGAAGTTGCCAGAAATCACCGCGACCAATGAAGGCCGGGCTCGTATCGATCTGGGATTATTTCCTATTTCTCTATGAAACGAACAACCGACGGCGTGTCACCAGCATCAGTCATCACTATCTGTTTGGGGTACATTTCACCCTGATCGAGTGGGGTCGAAGGTTCTTCCAGGATCGATCGATCCCCATCGCAATACGCTGCGGGATGCCGTAGATGTAAACTTGATCATGATGCTGGATACACACAAACCGCCGGCTCGAGGCCGCGGTCGAGACTTTCAGACCATTAGAATCGTTGACGATATTTGGCGCGCGAGACTCTAATGTGGACCAGGACACTGAGAGTCCGGAGAAGGTTTGCCGGACAGGGGCAT
>CAVZLS010000004.1:0-419259 GCA_963776115.1 uncultured Alphaproteobacteria bacterium
CCCGAAGAATGCAGGCCCGCCTGTTCCAGCATCACATTGATGTCCGGTTCATGCGCACCGTCAAACACCGGCGTTGCAATCGAAACGCCACGCTTCATCTGTTCGCCAAGACGAATGATGCTCTCATCGTCATAGTTGCGAACCGGCTCGTTGCGGTCGTTGTCCGGAATGATCGATTCAATCGTCATTCTCAGCGGTGCAATGTCGCCCTGTTCACCCTGTGCGTGCTGTGCCTTGTAGGCCTCGATCAGTTCCCCGATCTTCCTGCCCATTCCGGCGCAAGCCCAGCCCAGATGCGTTTCGAGGATCTGCCCGACATTCATGCGGCTTGGCACGCCAAGCGGGTTGAGCACGATGTCGACATGCGTTCCGTCTTCAAGGAACGGCATATCCTCAACAGCGGCGATACGCGAAACAACGCCCTTGTTGCCGTGACGGCCAGCCATCTTGTCGCCTGGCTGGATCTTGCGCTTCACAGCGACAAAGACCTTGACCATCTTCATGACGCCTGGAGGCATCTCGTCGCCGCGCTGGACCTTTTCGACCTTGTCCATGAAACGCTGCTCGAGCAATTTCTTGGAGTCATCGTACTGGTTGCGCAGAGCTTCGATTTCGCCCTGGATCTTCTCGTCCTCGACAGCAAACTGCCACCACTGGGAACGCGGGTATTCACCCATGACGTCCTGTGTAACGACAGTGCCCTTCTTGAACGCCTTCGGTCCGGCAACAGCAGACTTGCCATCGAGAACGTCGGCCAGACGGCCATAGACGTTGCGGTCAAGGATCGCCTGTTCGTCGTCGCGGTCCTTGGCCAAACGCTCGATTTCCTCGCGTTCGATCGCCATGGCGCGTTCGTCCTTCTCAACGCCGTGGCGGTTGAAAACGCGAACTTCCACAACAGTACCATAGGTCCCGGGCGGCATGCGCATCGAGGTATCACGTACGTCCGAAGCCTTCTCACCGAAGATGGCTCGCAGAAGCTTCTCTTCCGGTGTCATCGGGCTTTCGCCCTTCGGTGTGATCTTGCCGACGAGGATATCGCCCGGCTGAACTTCCGCGCCGATATAGACAATGCCGGCTTCGTCCAGGTTCTTCAGCGCTTCTTCCGAAACGTTCGGAATGTCGCGCGTGATTTCTTCCGGTCCGAGCTTCGTGTCGCGGGCCATGACTTCGAACTCCTCGATATGGATCGAGGTGAAGACGTCATCCGAAACGATCTTTTCAGAAAGAAGGATGGAATCTTCGTAGTTGTAGCCATTCCACGGCATGAACGCGACGAGCACGTTGCGGCCGAGCGCCAGATCGCCCAGATCCGTCGAAGGACCATCAGCGATGATGTCACCCTTCTCGATCCGGTCGCCAACACGAACCAGCGGACGCTGATTGATGCAGGTGTTCTGGTTCGAACGCTGGAACTTCATCAGGCGATAGATATCGACGCCCGACTTGCCCGGTACGAGATCTTCCGTCGCACGGATAACGATACGGGTCGCATCGACCTGATCGACGATACCAGTACGGCGTGCACCGATTGCGGCACCGGAGTCGCGAGCGACGACCGGCTCCATGCCCGTTCCAACGAACGGCGCTTCGGCACGAACCAGAGGCACGGCCTGACGCTGCATGTTCGAGCCCATGAGAGCGCGGTTGGCGTCATCGTTTTCAAGGAACGGAATGAGCGCCGCTGCAACCGAGACAAGCTGCTTTGGCGAAACGTCCATCAGATCCACGTTTTCACGCGGCGCCATCAGAACTTCACCCGCATGACGGCAGACAACGAATTCATCCGTAAATGCACCGGAAGCATCCAGTTCCACATTGGCCTGGGCCACGTGATACTTGGCTTCTTCCATCGCAGACAGATAAACCACCTCGTCCGTGACCTTGCCATCGATGATCTTGCGGTACGGGCTTTCAATAAAGCCGTACTTGTTGACCCGGGCAAAGGTTGCGAGCGAGTTGATCAGACCGATATTCGGGCCTTCCGGCGTTTCAATCGGGCAGATACGGCCGTAATGCGTCGGATGAACGTCGCGGACTTCGAAGCCGGCGCGCTCGCGGGTCAAACCGCCAGGTCCCAATGCCGAAAGACGACGCTTGTGCGTGATCTCGGACAGCGGGTTGGTCTGATCCATGAACTGCGAAAGCTGCGAGGAACCGAAGAACTCACGAACGGCAGCGGCTGCCGGCTTCGCGTTGATCAGGTCCTGCGGCATCACCGTGTCGATTTCAATGGACGACATACGTTCCTTGATGGCGCGCTCCATGCGGAGCAGACCAACGCGGTACTGGTTTTCCATCAATTCGCCGACCGAACGCACACGGCGGTTGCCGAGATTGTCGATGTCGTCGATTTCGCCGCGGCCATCGCGCAGATCAACCAGCATCTTGACGACAGCCAGGATGTCTTCCTTGCGCAGGATGCGAACAGTGTCTTCCGCATCGAGATCGAGGCGCATGTTCATCTTGACGCGGCCAACAGCCGAAAGATCGTAACGCTCACTGTCGAAGAACAACGACTTGAACATTGCTTCGGCGGAGTCGATCGTTGGCGGTTCACCCGGACGCATGACGCGGTAGATGTCGAACAGTGCGTCCTGACGGTTCTCGTTCTTGTCAACGGCAAGGGTGTTGCGGATATACGGTCCGATATTGACGTGATCGATATCGAGAATGTTGATCTCGGAAACGCCTGTGTCGAGCAGAACCTTGAGTGTCTTCTCGTCAAGTTCATCGCCGGCTTCGAGATAAACTTCACCCGTCTCCATATTGACGATATCTTCGGCGAGATAAGTGCCGAGCAGATCGTCTTCTGTCGCCTTGATGAACTTCAGGCCCTTTTCAGCAAGCTGCTTCGCACTGCGTGCCGTCAGCTTCTTGCCTGTTTCGAGAACAACCTCGCCCGTATCGGCATCCACGACGTCCGTAGTAGCCTTGAAGCCGCGGAAGCGATCCACGGAGAACGGAATACGCCAGGTATCGCCATCGCGGTTAAACGTGAGCGTATTGTAGAAAGTCGACAGGATTTCTTCCGAATCCATGCCAAGTGCCATCAACAGCGACGTCGCAGGGATCTTGCGGCGGCGGTCGATACGCGCATAGACGACATCCTTGGCATCGAATTCGATGTCGAGCCAGGAACCGCGATAAGGGATGACGCGCGCAGCAAACAGCAGCTTGCCGGACGAATGCGTCTTGCCCTTGTCGTGATCGAAGAAGACGCCCGGCGAACGATGCATCTGCGATACGATCACGCGCTCGGTGCCGTTTACAATGAACGTGCCGTTATCGGTCATGAGCGGCATATCGCCCATGTAAACGTCCTGTTCCTTGATATCCTTGATCGACTTCGCGCCTGTATCCTCATCGATATCGAACACGATGAGGCGCAGCGTCACCTTCAGTGGCGCAGCATAAGTCAGATCGCGCTGACGGCATTCGTCAACGTCGAATTTTGGAGCTTCGAACTCGTACTTGACGAATTCGAGCATGGAAGCACCCGAGAAATCCTGGATCGGGAAAACAGACTTGAACACAGCCTGCAGACCTTCATCCAAACGCCCGCCCTTGGGCTCTTCCACCATCAGAAACTGATCGTAGGAAGCTTTCTGAACCTCGATGAGGTTCGGCATCTCTGCGACTTCCGGAATCTTACCGAAAAACTTGCGTACGCGCCTACGACCATTGAAAGAATGGGTCTGAGCCATCGTCGCTCCTCGTCTTTATGCCAGAAACTGGCCTGTTTCTTAAAACCGCTCATGCGGCCCCGTGAACGGGACAAAACCCGTTTCCTGAAAGCAGCGAAATTGCCATCAGGAAAAGGGTTGAGTACCGGGCCCTCCGTGGAGGAGTAGTTGGCGGACAGATTACCCTGCCCGCCAATAGTGCAAGGTTTACTTGAGTTCGACCTTGGCGCCAGCCGCTTCGAGCTGTGCCTTGATCTTGTCAGATTCTTCCTTGTTAACGCCTTCCTTGACTGCCTTAGGAGCAGCTTCAACGAGGTCCTTGGCTTCCTTGAGGCCGAGACCGGTGATAGCGCGGACTTCCTTGATCACGTTGATCTTGTTAGGTCCGGCTTCGGTCAGAACGACGTCGAATTCAGTCTTCTCTTCAACTGCAGCAGCAACTGCACCACCGCCGGCAGCGGCAGCAGCAGCAACCGGAGCAGCAGCAGAAACGCCCCACTTCTCTTCAAGAAGCTTCGAAAGTTCAGCAGCTTCGAGAACAGTCAGGTTGGACAGGTCATCTACGATCTTTGCGAGATCAGTCATTTTGGTATTCCTTTACAAGGTTCGATATATTGACAGCGAGAACGGCCTTATGCCGCTTCGTCCTTCCGGGCATAGGCGCCAAAAACGCGGGCAAGCTGAGCTGCCGGTGCGTTGACGACCTGAGCAATGCGAGAAGCCGGTGTCTGGATCATACCAACCAGCTTTGCGCGCAACTCGTCGAGAGATGGAAGTGCAGCAAGTGCCTTTACCCCATCCGGATCGAGAGTTGTTGCTCCCATCGAACCACCGAGGATGACGAGCTTTTCGTTACCCTTGGCAAATTCAATGGCGATCTTTGGTGCCGCTATCGGATCGTTGGAATAAGCAACGAGTGTCTGACCTGTGAATAGGTCAGCGATGCCTTCCGAATCCGTGCCCTGAAGAGCGATCTTGGCAAGGCGGTTCTTCGCGACTTTAACGGTGCCACCAGCATCACGCATCTTCGAGCGAAGATCGCTCAGTTGCGCAACGGTGAGACCGGTATAGTGGGCCACGACAACTGAACCAGAGTCCTTGAAGACCCCATTCAGCCACGCGACGAATTCGCGCTTTTCCGCTTTTTCCACTGTCTCTCTCCATTTGGCAGAAACGCGAGATTGCGTCACTGCCGGGTTGCCTTTTGCTGAAAGTTTTCAGTCCGAAGACCGAAACCACACAGCACTTGAGGATCCTGTCCCCCCTGCTTCGCCGAGATCGGCTGCAAGCGAAAGGCAACTACGGTTCGAACCTTGTTCATCGGGCTAAGCCCTTTAACCAAGTTTTTCCACGTCTCATGCGGGTTCTGACGAATTAAGGCGAACCACCCGCAATCTCGGACAGGATAACCGGACTTGCATCCGGTTATCCAGGCCCAGAAGGGCCTGGAATTCTTTTCGTTTCAAACAGCTAAGCCTGAAACTTCAACAAACACTTACGCAATGCGTACTGTTGCTGGGTCGATCTTTACGCCAGCACCCATCGTCGAGGAAATCGCGACGCGCTTGACGTAGTCACCCTTAGCGCCAGTCGGCTTTGCCTTGGTGACGGCATCGGCGAATGCCTTGATGTTCTCTTCCAGCGCCTTGGCATCGAAGGATGCCTTGCCGACGCCGGCGTGAATGATGCCGGCCTTCTCGACGCGGAACTCGACTGCACCGCCCTTGGAAGCCTTCACGGCAGCTGTAACATCGGTCGTGACCGTGCCAACCTTCGGGTTAGGCATCATGCCGCGCGGGCCGAGAACCTTACCGAGACGGCCAACGAGCGGCATCATGTCCGGTGTGGCAATGCAGCGATCGAAATCGATCTTGCCGCCATTGACGATCTCGAACAGGTCTTCCGCACCGACGATGTCTGCACCGGCAGCCTTGGCTTCATCAGCCTTCGGACCACGAGCGAATACGGCGACGCGAACTGTACGGCCGGTGCCATTCGGCAGATTGACGACACCGCGAACCATCTGGTCCGCATGGCGAGGATCAACGCCGAGATTCATTGCAACTTCGATCGTCTCGTCGAACTTGGCAACAGCACGCTCCTTGACCATGGCAATTGCCGAGGTCAGGTCGTACAGCTTGTTACGGTCAACGCCTTCACGAACTTTCGCTACACGCTTTGATAGTTTTGCCATCGTCTTAGCCCACCACTTCCAGGCCCATCGAACGGGCAGAACCTTCAACCATGCGCATAGCGGCTTCAACGTCCGCTGCGTTCAGGTCTTTCATCTTCGCCTGAGCGATTTCACGCACCTTGTCGCGCGAGATCTTGCCGGCAACGACCTTGCCTGGCTCTTTCGAACCCGACTTCAGGTTTGCGGCCTTCTTGAGGAAGTAAGACACCGGCGGCGTCTTCATCGCAAATGTGAAGGACTTGTCCTGATAATATGTAATCACGACCGGAATGGGCGAACCCTTTTCCAGTTCCTGCGTGGCCGCATTGAAGGCCTTGCAGAATTCCATGATGTTGATGCCACGCTGACCAAGCGCCGGTCCGATCGGCGGGGACGGTGTTGCCGATCCTGCCGAAACCTGCAGCTTGAGCTGGCCTGCTACTTTCTTAGCCATAACTTCCTGCCTTTAATCAAAGTGCCGGATAACCGGCGGTTGCAGTTTGGTGGTGCGGATCGAAAGCCCGGCTAAAGGCTGCCTTACCTCCCACCATGTTTGCCGCTGACGCAGCAGGCGACTTCAGAGAGCCGCCGATTGATCAGACTTTTTCAACCTGACCAAATTCCAGATCGACCGGCGTAGCGCGGCCAAAAATCGAAACCTCGACCTTGAGGCGCGAACGCTCTTCGTCGACTTCCTGTACAGTGCCGTTGAACGAGGCGAACGGACCATCGGCAACGCGAACACTTTCGCCAATCTCGAACGAGATCGAAGCCTTTGGGCGCTCGACACCTTCCTGAACCTGCATCAGGATGCGGTCGGCTTCCTTATCGGAAATCGCAATCGGCTTGTTGTCCGAACCGAGGAACCCCGTCACCTTCGGTGTGTTCTTGATCAGATGATAGGCATCATCCGTCAGATCGGCACGAACCAGGACATAACCCGGAAAGAACTTGCGCTCGGCATCGACCTTGCGGCCACGGCGCACTTCGACCACCTTTTCGGTCGGCACGAGAATCTTCTCAAAAAGATGCGACAGACCCTTCTGCCTAGCCTTTTCTTCGATCAACTCGGCGACCTTCTTCTCAAAATTCGAATAGGCGTGAACGATATACCAGCGCGCGGTCATTACTATTTCCCAATCCCGATTTTCTTGTCAGCCTGCGTTAACGACCAAGACCGAGAATCATATCGATTCCGTATGCCATCAACTGATCAGCTGCGAAAAAGAAAATCGCAGCAAAAAACGCCATTACCATCACCATCGCGGTGGAAATGAGCGTTTCGCGACGCGAAGGCCATGTGACCTTTGCGGTTTCAGCGCGCACTTGCTGAAAAAAAGTTATTGGATTCGTTTTGGATGCCATTTACCGCTCGTGCATGTCATGTTGCTGCAAACATGCTGTGCTGCAACTTAAACAACACCATCTGTCCACACCATTGCGGCCCGTAAAGCTGATCGTTCAGCTCCACGCACCGCGTGTCTGTTAAGCCTACATAGAACCGATTCCGGAAAAACACAAGGCCCCCGGATTCGTTTCTTTCCAAACATCTGCCCATTGCACCATCCAATCGTGCACCGGCAGACTATGTGTTGGCAGGGGAGACAGGATTCGAACCTGCGACCTACGGTTTTGGAGACCGCCGCTCTACCAACTGAGCTACTCCCCTATGTTCGGGGCGTACATTCCACAAAGCGGAGAGCTTTTCAAGTCCCAAAGGTATCATCAAGGTGTCATTGACAAACTTCTCGAACCGATCCCACTGCCGAGACGCTCGATAATTGTTTATTTAGTGACGATTGCGCTTAATTCAATACAGTTTGCAGGTTTTGGTTCTTGTGCGCAGGTGCCCGCGCTGGAGAAATCACCCACGTCGCCGGGACCGGTTGTCATTCGAAAATTCAACAACTCATCATGGTCCAGAATGGAAATATCGCTTGCCGGAATTGAAAGCATTTTAACGACAATGCCAGCGTCGACACCCATTTCATTGAAGTAAGCGTTGAGTTGTTTGCGATAACCTTTGGATAGTTCGGTTGTCTTGTACGTTCCGGTCGATCTACGCCCAATGATTTTCGTATCAACGATTTTCTTTTTGCCTTTTACGATCCGGTAGCGTGTCTGATATTTTACCATCGTTTTGGTAACTGTGGTGGTGATCTGGTGGACACCCAGCTCTGCCCACAAACCGACAAAACGTTTGGTGCCGCCGGCAACGATAAATGGGCAAGCTGACATGCAAGCTGCCCAACCGGGATAGGCAAAGCCCGCATAGGCGCCATCCGAATATTTTGGCTTGCACCCTTTCTGGTCAGGATCACATTCATAGAAGCTGGTTTTTCCAACCGCAACGTCGAGTCCCCGCTTTCGGATCAAACGTCCTATTTCCATGGCCGCGTCCACCGCACCACCATTCGATTCTATCACAATGGGCAATCGCCGCTTGCCCAGCTGTCGCAGGACCTTGCGCAATCTCGAGGGGCTATCCGCCGTAATCGTACCCGAGGCCATTATCCACTCGGGACAGGATGGTTCGCAGCTTGCGGAAGCGTTCCGCACGATAGCAAATCGCATGGCCTGATCGGCGAGCTTGAAGGGCTTGGGAGCCTTGTCTGGGGTCGAAAGCCTTGCTGGAGCATACGGCTCAGAAGGTACAGCACTTTTTGTAGGGAGATCGGGTAATCGAACCGGCGCATAGGGTACAGAAGAAACCCCATTACTCTTGGGGAGATCAGGAAGCCGAACGGGCGTATAGGGCTCAAAAAGCACCACGCCATTTTTTGGAGGCCGAACCTGCTTGTGGGGACGATTGGTCTCGGAGGGCACGAAGGAACGTCCCAATAGTCCGCCGGGAGTGTAAGGGCGGCTGATATTCCCTGGCGTGGTAAAGCCTGGCTGATCCTCCGCCATGGCAGCAAGCGCCGGTGCCGTCACCAGGACGACGAGGAAGAAAAGCAGGTAGCGATATTTAACGGGTACTATCTGGAACACTCTAACTCCGCAAATATCTGGACTGGCTTTGCGTCAATTAGATACCAGAAGCTGTAACGGAGAGAAGTTAGACTTTGGTGCTAAGGCCAGCATAAAAAAAGGGCGGCCCGATGGACCGCCCTTCCCGATTCTAACGATCAGAAAGTCTTATTCGATAATCGAAGAAACAATCCCTGCACCGACGGTGCGGCCACCTTCACGGATAGCGAAGCGCAGCTTCTCTTCCATGGCGATCGGCACGATCAGCGTCACATCGACTGCGATGTTGTCGCCGGGCATGACCATTTCCGTGCCTTCCGGCAAAGTCACAACACCCGTCACGTCGGTCGTGCGGAAGTAGAACTGCGGACGGTAGTTGGAGAAGAATGGCGTGTGACGGCCACCTTCGTCCTTCGTCAGGATATAGGCTTCTGCCTTGAACTTGGTGTGCGGCTTGACCGAACCTGGCTTGGCAAGGATCTGGCCGCGCTCGACGTCTTCACGGCCAACGCCGCGGATCAGCGCACCGATGTTGTCGCCGGCCTGGCCCTGGTCGAGCAGCTTGCGGAACATCTCAACGCCGGTCACCGTCGTCTTCGTCGTTGGCTTGATGCCGATGATCTCGACTTCTTCACCGACCTTGACGATTCCGCGTTCAACGCGGCCCGTCACAACCGTACCACGGCCGGAGATCGAGAAAACGTCTTCGATCGGCATCAGGAACGGCAGGTTGATCGGACGCTCTGGCGTCGGAATGTACTTGTCGACTTCCGCCATCAAGGCACGAACGGCGTCTTCGCCGATTTCCTTGTTTGAGTCTTCCAGCGCAGCCAAAGCCGAACCCTTGACGATCGGAATGTCGTCGCCCGGGAAATCGTACTTCGACAGAAGCTCGCGTACTTCGAGCTCAACGAGTTCGAGCAGCTCGGCATCGTCAACCTGGTCGACCTTGTTCAGGAACACGACGATCGCCGGAACGCCAACCTGACGGGCAAGCAGGATGTGCTCGCGGGTCTGCGGCATCGGGCCGTCGGCAGCCGAAACAACCAGGATCGCGCCATCCATCTGCGCCGCGCCGGTGATCATGTTCTTCACATAGTCGGCGTGGCCGGGGCAATCGACGTGCGCATAGTGACGGGCAACCGTCTCATACTCGACGTGTGCCGTCGAAATGGTGATGCCGCGCGCCTTTTCTTCCGGCGCTGCGTCAATCTGGTCGTACGGCTTGTACTCACCGAAATACTTCGTAATCGCTGCCGTCAACGACGTCTTGCCATGGTCAACGTGACCAATCGTGCCAATGTTGACGTGCGGCTTGTTACGTTCAAACTTGCTCTTAGCCATAACTGTCGTTCTCTCGTCATCACAACCGGTCTAGGGCCGGCACCATGTTTGTAGCTCAGACGAGACAGCGCGCCGTCCGTCAGCAAATCTGGAGCGGGTAGCGGGAATCGAACCCGCATATTCAGCTTGGAAGGCTGCTGCTCTACCACTGAGCTATACCCGCATATCTCGCTGATCCGTGCCTCCTTCTGGACGCGGCAGAATACAGCAACACATAGATAGCGCATAACCGTTCCAAAACCGAATCGGGCTTTGAACTATGCGCCAGGCGGTCGGTTCCGGCAGTGGTGGAGGAGGTTGGATTCGAACCAACGTAAGCCAAGCTAACGGATTTACAGTCCGTCCCCTTTAACCACTCGGGCACTCCTCCGGTCACTGCCGATGGAACCGCGCCATTTGGCACTCTGCACACAGCTTTCCGGAGATAACCGGGCGGCTGCTTGCGGAGGGCCTTATGCCGACTAGCCTCCATGGTGTCAACACTTCCCTGCAGAAAATGAACGGCTTGTGGAAATAGGCTAAAGAAATATGACGGCGGAGCAACCAGCACGCGCAATTTTCCGCCACAAGCATGTATCGCCCAGCGCCATGAAAGGTTATATGTCGCGCCATGGCCGATCAAAAACCCACCCATACACAAAAAGATTCACACTACGCAACGCTACGTCGCCAGTTCCGCGATCAAAAGGCCGGGGGACCACCGCAGCAGGCCGAGCGCGCCTCACGGCCATCCGTCACCGGCACGCCGGCTCCGGAAGGACTCGTACGGCTTTACGGCTTGCACACGGTACGCGCAGCGCTGGACAATCCCGCCCGCAAGATCAAGCGGATGCTCGTTACCAAAAACGCGCTGGACCGGCTGGAAATCACCAACACCGACGCCCTGCCCTTCGACGTTGACATCGTCGAGCCCCGCGCCATCGACAAGGAGACCGGCTCTGAGGCGGTTCACCAGGGCGTGATGATCGAAGCTCAACCGTTGAAGCCGCAAGCGCTGAAAGCGCTGCAAGAAAGTCCGCTGCTGCTTATTCTCGATCAGGTGACCGATCCGCACAATGTCGGCGCCATCATGCGCTCGGCCGTCGCCTTCGGTGCCGGTGCCATCATCACCACGGCTCGCCATAGTCCGCAGGAATCCGGTGTTCTGGCCAAGGCCGCCTCGGGCGCCCTTGAACTCATCCCGCATGTTGAGGTACGAAATCTAGCTGACGCCATCGCCGAGCTACATGAAATCGGATTCATCACCATCGGCCTTGATTCGGAAGGGCCGTTAGAGCTGGAAAATACGATGTCCAAGGGCCGGATCGCCCTGGTGCTTGGCGCGGAAGGCAAAGGCCTGCGGCAGAAAACACGTGAAACCGTCACGCACCTTGCGCGGCTCGATATGCCCGGCGCGATCAAATCGCTGAATGTATCGAACGCAGCGGCCATTTCGCTTTATGCAGCGCAACGTTTCTTGAGCAGCAAAGATTAAATAAAAGACACGTTCGAATTTTTTTTGAGCAAGTAGTGTTCACCTTGCATCGGGACCATCGATCAACAATCGAATCCCGTCACGGAGTGTACATATGCTGCGCAACAACAAAGAGTCTTTCGGTCTTATATCGATCCTTTTCCACTGGGTCATCGCACTGATTTTCCTCGGTCAGATCCCGCTCGGTTACTGGATGGTAAGAACAAGCGATTTCACGCTGCAGTTCAGCCTGTATCAATGGCACAAATCCTTCGGCTTTCTTGTTCTTGGTCTCTCAGCGCTTCGCCTTGTCTGGAAGTTCGCGAGTACTCGCCCGAACGATCCCGCAACCATGGGCCCGTTGGAGCGCGCAACTGCTCACGCAGCGCATGTCATCCTCTATCTCAGCCTGTTCATTATACCGGTGACAGGCTGGGCCATCGCCTCAAGCTCGCCCCTGCAGATACCAACATTCATGTTCAACCTTGTGGTGATCCCGCCACTTCCCTTGGGCATATCCGACAGTGCGGAAGCGTTCTGGACCGCTATTCACGCTTATTTGGCCTATTTTTCCGCCGTAGTGGCCGTTGGTCACATCCTTGCGGCGTTGCACCACCATTTCTGGAAGAGGGATGCAATCTTAACGCGCATGCTCAATCCCCACCGCAAGGCGCCGGAGCGGCAGCTAACTCAGAAAGTCAAATCATGAAAACTACTACCCAACTGTTGTCGACGGTCACCCGGATCGCGATTGCTGTTACGCTTGCCTCCATCCCGCTCGCTGCAAAGGCCGATACACTCTCCCAAGTCGCCGGCAGTTACAAAATACAGCCGTCCTCCCGCATCGGTTTCTCGGTTGGCCAAGTGGGCGGCGGCGGAATTAAGGGAGACTTCAAGAAGTTCTCAGGCGTCTTCAAGCTCAACCCGACCAGTATTGGCCAATCGACAATCAACTTTACGCTTTATCCGGAAAGTGTATCCACCGGGCAAGCTCGTATCGAGAACTTTCTGCGCTCCGACGCGGTTTTCGACTCCGCCAATTTCCCGACGATCACGTTCAAATCAACCCAGGTTACCCAAACCAGCCCGAATACCGCCGAGATCGCCGGGATGCTGACGGCGCGCGGCAAGACCAGCCCTGCAAGCTTTCAGGCGAGCCTGGCGGACCACAGCAAAAACTCGATAAACTTCCACGTAGAAGGCAAGATACTTCGCTCGCGCTACGGCATGGATGTTGGCACGCCAATCTACTCCAACGTCGTCCAGTTCGATATGCAGATAGACGGCCAGCGCTCGTAAGGCGATCTTGTCGAACAGAAGGCGTATTTATTTGGCGTAAACGACATTTTCCATTTTACAGATAGAAGGTTTGTGCTAAGCGGACGCCGCTGCCCTTGTAGCTCAGTTGGTAGAGCATCTGATTTGTAATCAGAGGGTCGGGAGTTCGAGTCTCTCCGGGGGCACCATTTTCTCTTGAAATGACAAGTGAACAGTGGCGGCGTTATCCGCCTCTGCCACTGTCGTGCTACCTCCATGAATAATCATCAATACCTTAAAGCGGCAAGGTTGTCGTCAACCTGTGCATGTTGCTATGATGTATCGGACCAGCCGATTGGCTTATGGAGGTTGCCATGACATCCGGAAGCAGCAAGACCGACAGTGAAGCCTACGAGTTGGCAAGCAGAACAGCCGATGCGCAACGAGCCAAGCTCCCAGACTGGCAGCGCAATCAAATCAGCGATGCCGATATGCAAACTGGAGAAACGTGGTTTGTTTGGGGTTTTTACGGCGCGATGACCGATGACATCGAGCGGCGGAGACGGCTGCTGGTTGCTTATGTGAACAACAGATATACCGACGGAAAGAGTAGCGAACAGCTCTTCGACGAAATCTCCAAAGCAGCGCAAGAAGGAAACCGTTTGTTCGATGCGATAGCGGCAGCGGGCGGTCAGGCGTACCGGGAAGGCGGCGACGGCCATCTGGCGAACATCGCGACAATCTTTCTGAATGTGAGCAGAAACCACTAGGCGGGCGCACGCTGAGGAAAAAATCAGCGAGACCCGCCATATGGGGCTTCTGCAAAAATGGGGAGGAAAAAGACGTAACGTTTGCGTCTCTTCTCCTCCCAGCTAGGCTGACCGTTAAATCGGGGTGCAATCAAGGTCGAAAGTCGGTCAGTTCGGCGAGAATACACCCGCTGGGGGTCGTGGTCTGTGTAGCCATACGGCTATCCACCGAAAGGCGTATTTCGCTTCCTTGCATGGCCTTCCTAGAGAAAAAAGGGAGGAGAGAGACAAACGCATGGCGGGGGGATGCTGTGCGTTCGTAGATCTCTATCTCCTCCCAGTACAGGCCGATCAGTGGCGGGACTTGGGAGTCCTTCTGACCGACCGAGGCAATAATACAATGCTGCATTGAGAACGTATGTGTGACAAAGGAACTCCCTATCTCAAGTTGCATCAATCCTAACGCTACAACTTGCCGGACGATCGCCATAAGTCGTTTGGACGAAAGTGATGCTGCGCGCGCAAAAAAATGTCCGACGCTTGCAAAAATATAGTGGTTATCAGCCTCCCCTACCCACTATGGGTTGATTTCGGACGGCCGAATCAGGTCAAATCCTCGAATGACGCGGCAACTGCGGCTGGAAGGATTGAAGAGATGACCATGAGCTTCGAGGAGTTTCAAGGTTCGCGTGATTACAGTGACGATCTCCATGCGGAAGGTTTGTGTGAAGGCGAAGGCTTCGTCTACGCCGATGGACTTTGTTGCATCGAAAAGAGCGGCGCCGTGTACTTGCTGCACAGCGATGGCCGGACACTGGTGAATGCCGATCTCGCCGAACTCGAGCGAGAGCTGTATCAGCGATTTTATCTGGCTGCTGCGGCCTAGACATCTGCGCTCGCAGCACATTGGAGATTTAATCCATTGGCGGTGGCCACCTGCCGCCTGATTGACTTGTAACGGC
This sequence comes from uncultured Alphaproteobacteria bacterium, assembly GCA_963776115.1. Lineage (GTDB taxonomy): Bacteria > Pseudomonadota > Alphaproteobacteria > Rhizobiales > Rhizobiaceae > Phyllobacterium. Next base: position 14,595 of record CAVZLS010000004.1, read on the forward strand.
ATCCCTTCGGTGTCTTCCCGTAGCACTGCCATTTTCCAGAATGTTTTGTGGTCTTTTTGCCAGATCGCTTCCGGCGTGTTAGGCACGTTGCCAGTCGTTCGGATATGCAGGCAGCCATGAACCGGAAAATCGAAACATTTGCTTTTCTTTCCTCCGGCACGCCGGATTCAGACGCAGCATTGCATGATCTCACTAATATTTATGGGCAAGCCGAGGCCAAGGATGCCGATGTCATCATCGCGCTTGGCGGCGATGGCTTCATGTTGCAGACGCTGCAGAACTACATGAACCAGGGCAAAATGATCTATGGTATGAACCGTGGATCGGTCGGCTTCCTTATGAACGAGTTCAGCGATACCGCGTTGAAGGAACGCGTAGAAGCCGCGCAGTCGGAGACAATCCGGCCATTGAAGATGGTAACGGAGTCCGCCGAAGACGGTATGTTCACGGCGTTTGCGCTGAATGAAGTTTCTCTGCTGCGTCAGTCATACCAGGCGGCAAAGATCAGGATCAGCGTCGATGACAAGGTTCGGCTGGAAGAACTGATCTGCGATGGCGTCATGGTCGCAACTCCTGCCGGCTCGACGGCATACAACCTTTCAGCGCAAGGACCCATCCTGCCGCTCGATGCACGGCTTCTTGCCCTCACCCCGGTTTCCGCTTTTCGCCCCCGGCGCTGGCGCGGTGCACTGCTGCCGAACAAAGTGACCGTGCGGTTCGATATCCTCGAGCCAGAGAAGCGGCCGGTAAATGCCGTCGCCGATCATATGGAAGTAAAATCCGTTCTATCGGTCACAGTTGAAGAAGCATCTCAACTCAGGGCGACCATTCTGTTTGACAAGAACCATTCCTGGAACGAACGAATTCTCAAGGAACAGTTCCTTTATTGACAACATCAGAATAAAATGATGCACAATTGTAACGAACTCTTAAATCTGAGCTGATCCAAGAGTTGACTTTTGCTGGCATGCGCCGTAACGCCATTGTCAGCAAACGCTGTGCAAATCGAGAGTGCCTGATGCTTTGATGCAGATGACGCCCTAGCCGACAACAGGCATGCGCAGCACCGACTGCAGATAGAAAGTTAAATCTCCATTGACCACCTTTGCTGACCTGGGCCTTTCGCCGAAAGTGCTCGATGCTGTAGAAGCAGCAGGATATACAATACCAACACCGATCCAGCTTGGCGCGATCCCGCATGCGCTGCAGCGCAAGGACGTTCTTGGCATCGCCCAGACGGGAACCGGCAAGACCGCCTCTTTCGTTCTGCCGATGCTGACGCTGCTTGAACAGGGCCGCGCACGCGCCCGTATGCCACGCACACTCATCCTTGAACCGACGCGCGAACTCGCGGCGCAGGTTGAAGAAAACTTCGTCAAATATGGCAAGAACCATCGCCTCAACGTCGCGCTGCTCATCGGCGGCGTTTCCTTCGACGACCAGTTGCGCAAGCTTGAGCGCGGCGCTGATGTGCTGATCGCAACGCCGGGACGACTGCTCGATCATTTCGAACGCGGCAAGCTGCTTTTGAGCGCCGTCGATATTCTCGTCATCGACGAAGCCGACCGCATGCTCGATATGGGCTTCATTCCCGATATCGAACGCATCTGCAAGTTGATCCCCTTCACGCGCCAGACGCTGTTCTTCTCGGCAACCATGCCGCCGGAAATCACGAAACTGACGGAACAATTCCTGCATTCTCCCGTCCGCATCGAAGTTGCCAAGGCAGCGACGACGGCGAAAACCGTAGAGCAGCAGCTGGTCAAGTCAGGGAAGAAGGATTGGGAGAAGCGCGCGGTGCTGCGCGATCTCATCCGTGCCGAAGCAGACGGACTGAAGAACGCGATCATCTTCTGCAATCGCAAGAAAGATGTCTCCGAGCTTTTCCGCTCGCTGGTGAAGCACGAATTCGATGCCGGCGCCCTGCACGGCGATATGGATCAGCGTGCGCGCACGACAATGCTGGCGAACTTCAAGGACAACAAGCTGAAGATCCTCGTTGCGTCGGATGTTGCGGCGCGCGGGCTCGACATTCCAGATGTCAGCCATGTGTTCAACTTCGACGTGCCGATCCATTCCGAAGATTACGTCCATCGCATCGGTCGCACGGGCCGCGCCGGCCGTTCCGGCAAAGCCTTCACACTGGTAACGCCAGCCGACGTCAAATATCTTGCGTCGATCGAAAAACTGATCGGCGAGGACATCAACTGGTACGACGGTGATCTGTCCACCCTGCCCGTCTCGACCGAACAGGACGACGCACCGCGCCGTGGCCGCAATAGCCGCGACAAGAGCGCGCCAAAGCGCAGGCCTCGCAATGAGGGCCGTGAACGCGAACGCCCGCAGTCTGAAATCGACATCATCGCAGCGGCTGAAAAGGCCAAAGACGTTGATGCGCAGCCCATAATCGATGATCAACCGATCATTCGCACCGCTGAGAAGCCGCAAAAAGCCGCGATCAAAGCGGAAAATGAGCAGCGCCGTGCCCGCGTTCCCCATGCCGAGCCGCGCCGTGACCATCGTCGCGATCGCGATGACATGGGTTCTGCACCGATTGGCTTCGGTGATGAAATCCCGGCATTCATGCTGATTGACACCAAGGTCTGAGAAGTTTCCTGCTGGTCGCTATTTACTTGGCGACACGCAGTGACGCTTCGTACGCTCGCCTTGCCCATTCCGTCATGATGTCGGGGTCATCGAAAGCCTCTGCGGGGACTGACCAATAGGGCATACCGACGGGCTTCCTGCCCTCGCGCGCATAGGTCCATTGGCGGCAATTGGCTGCTTCAAATTCAGGCGCTGAGACTTTATCTGCTTTTAAGAGAATTTCGTCACTGACTTCGAGCGCAATGATGGTGCCTTCGAAATAAATGCCCTTGCCGCCAAACATGCGTTTGATCGTGACCGGTCCAAGTCCTGAAAACAAATCTTGAATTGCGTCATTGTCCATGACGAAAAGGTCAAGAAGCGGCTGATGCCAGCGCTTCCGGCTTGACCGGCGTCAATTCAACCGACTCGCCACAACCACAGGCTGAAGTCTGGTTGGGATTGTTGAAGACGAAGCCCGTGCGCAGCTTGGTCACTTCAAAATCCATCTGTGTGCCAAGGAGGTAGAGCACAGCTTCCGGCGCGACAAAAACCTTCGAGCCGTCTTTTTCGACCACATCATCACCGGCTTTTGCTTCGGTAACGAGATCGATCATATATTCCATGCCTGCGCAGCCGCCCTTCTTGATGCCGACGCGAATGCCGAGCGCATTTTCGCGCGTCGCCACGATTTCGCTCACGCGCTGTGCGGCGGCGTCAGTCAACGTCATGACAGAAAAACGACCCATTTCTCATCTCTCTTGTTCGAGATCGCTGGAACGATCATTCGAATAACATAGTTAGTGTTACACAACCGTCACTGCAAGTGTTCAAACTGATCAAGGCCTATAAACACGATCCGCAGAGGGCTGAAAGCATGAATTATCGCCATCTCGTTCTTTGCAGCGCAGCAGTGTTATCGCTGCATATTGTACCAGGGCTCGCGCAGGAAGCGAAACAGCCTGAAGCAACCGCACCTGCACCTGCGGAAACACCAGTACCGAAGGAACAAGCGGCAACCGCAACGCAGACGCCTCCGGAATATCTCGATGACCGGAGCAACCCCGAGGCCCTGATCAAGTCGTACTACAATGCCATCAACAGGCAAGAATATGCTCGCGCCTACAGCTACTATGCTTCGGACAGCCCGCCGCAACCATTCCCGCAATTTCAGGCGGGATATGAAACCACCGCGTCGGTCAGCGTGCTGTTCGGCAAGGCTGTCGGCGAAGGCGCGGCCGGTTCAGCCTATTGGAGCCAGCCACTGGCCATCAAATCCGAGGGCAAAGATGGCAGCGAGACGGTGTTCAATGGCTGCTATCGTCTGAGATTGGCAAATCCGGCGATTCAAGGCGTTCCCTACGTGCCGCTCTCCATATTGGACGGAACACTGCAGAAATCAGATCAGCCATTCGAACAGAGCGTGCCGGAAGGCTGCGAAGCTCCCTGAAGCCTTTGATCAATACCAGCCGACGGCGACCTGCGCCTCTTCCGACATGCGATCGGGCGTCCAGGGTGGATCGAATGTCATGGTGACATCGACAAAGCTCACGCCTTCTACGGCGCTCACTGCATCCTGCACCCAGCCAGGCATTTCGCCTGCAACCGGACATCCGGGAGCCGTTAGTGTCATCTCGATCTTGACCGAACGGTCGTCCTCGATATCGATCTTGTAGACCAGACCCAGCTCGTAGATATCGGCAGGAATTTCCGGGTCATATACGGTTTTCAACGCACCAATGACATCATCGGTCATCCGCGCCAGCTCGTCCGCCGGAATAGCCGACACCGCTGCGGTCCCAATCTCGGCATGCGCCGAACTTGCTTCGGCGACGGGCGTTTCAGCTTTTTCCAGTGTCTCGACTTTGTCGGTCATCGTCATCACCCAAAGAATTTCCGCGCCTTTTCCAGCGCATCGGCGAGAACATCGATCTCGTCTCTTGTATTATACATCGCAAACGATGCACGGCATGTGGATGTTACACCGAAACGTTTCAATAGCGGCTGGGCGCAATGGGTACCTGCCCGCACGGCAACGCCTGCACGGTCAATCACCATCGATACGTCATGGGCATGGATGCCCTGCAGTTCGAACGAAATAATCGCACCCTTGCCCTTGGCATCGCCAAAGATACGCAGCGAATTGATTTCGCGCAGACGTTGGTGTGCATAGTCGCGCAAATCTTCTTCGTGGGCGAGAATAGCGGCGCGGCCGATCTTCTCGACATATTCGATCGCTGCGCCAAGCCCGATAGCCTGGGCGATCGGCGGGGTGCCGGCTTCAAACCTGTGTGGCGGGTGGTTGTACGTGACGATATCCTCCGTCACCTCCTCGATCATTTCGCCGCCGCCCTGGAACGGCCGCATCGCTTCGAGCATTTCCTTGCGCCCATAAAGCACACCGATGCCGGACGGTCCGTAGATCTTGTGGCCGGTAAAGACGTACCAGTCGCAACCGAGATCCTGCACATCGACCGGCAGGTGCACCGCACCCTGGCTGCCATCGACCAGCACCGGAATACCGCGCGCATGGGCGATACGCACGATCTCCTTGATCGGCGTCACTGTTCCGAGCACGTTCGACATATGGGTGATCGCAACAAGCTTGGTACGGTCGGTCAGCCGCTTTTCGAATTCCTCGATGTGGAATGCACCCTGTTCATCGACAGGCACCCAGACGAGCTTGGCGCCCTGGCGTTCACGGATGAAATGCCATGGCACAATATTCGAGTGGTGCTCCATGATGGAAAGCACGATCTCGTCACCCTCGCCGATATTCGGCATGCCATAGCCATAGGCGACGGTATTGATCAACTCTGTCGCAGATTTTGTGAAGACGATTTCATCAACCGACGCTGCATTCAGAAACCGGCGAACGTTTTCTCGTGCTTTTTCATAGGCATCGGTCGCAGCGTTCGACAGGAAATGTAGCCCGCGATGCACATTGGCGTATTCGTTGGAATAGGTGTGCGTGATCATATCGATCACTGCCCGCGGTTTCTGGGCCGAAGCGCCATTATCGAGATACACCAGTGGCTTGCCATAGACTTCGCGCGACAGGATCGGGAAATCCTGGCGAATTGCCTCTACGTCATAGCCGCTTTGAATGATCCTTGTATCCATGATAGCCGCGCTTTCCATATAGGTTCAGTCGATCAGACGTGTGCAGCGAGCCATTTGTCGAGAATGGCTTCAAGCGCCTCGACAAGTGGTTCGTTTTCCAGCTCTTCGACGATTTCGGCAACGAAGGCCTTGATCAGAAGACCACGCGCTTCATTTTCCGGAATGCCGCGGGCACGCAGGTAGAACAGATGATTGCCATCGATCTCTGTAACCGTTGCGCCATGGCCGCAGGCCACATCATCCGCAAAAATCTCCAGCTCCGGCTTGGCATCGAATTCGCCATCATCTGAAAGCAGCAGCGTATTGCATGCCATGCGGGCATCGGTCTTCTGGGCCATCTTGTTGACCTTGATCTGACCCTGAAACACCCCGCGCGCGCGATCAGTGACGACATTTCGGATGATCTGCACCGATGTTGTATTTTCGACCAGATGACCGAGTGTCATGGTGACATCCGTATGGCTGTCGCCGCCGAGCAAGTTGACGCCGCGCAGCTGGAAATCGGAACCTTCGCCCTTCACGAGCACATGCACTTCCTGACGGATCGAGCTTGCCGCCAGCATTGACAACGTAAACCGTCAATTTGGCATTGGAGCCAATCTTGGCGATGAACTGCGCCAACTGCGTTGCCTCGACGCCCTGCTCGCGCAGGATGATCCAGGTGATTTCGGCATCGTCAGCGACTGTTACATTGCTGACGCTGGTTGAAAAACCCTCGCCTTCGCCACCGGTCTGGCGCTCGATGATCGTTGCCTTGACACCCTTGCCGAACTTGACCGGAAAACGCACATGCCCCTGGCCGCGAAGCTGAGCGTTCTGCAATTCAAGCGGCGTTTCCAGTTCCACGCCATCGGCAAAGGCAATCGCCCAGCCATCGGTGACATAGGCCGCATTGATTTGGCCGATCGCATCGTCGCCGTCACGAATGGCAAGCTCGCGGATCACTGAGCCATCGGACAGTTTATCGCCGAACTTGGTGAATTCGACACCTTCGAGACGCGGAGAGGTCAGCGCGACGCCGTTGGAAACGGTCGCCACTGCAGATCCTGCGATAATCGCCGGCAAGGCGTTGGTTCCGGCTGTCCCGTCATAGGCGGGAATGCTACGTAGCAGTGTGCGCAGATCGGTGTAGTGCCAAGCCTCGACGCGACGCGACGGAAGGCCTTGCGTCTTCAACGCTTCAATAGCGTTGTCGCGGGCGCTGGCGATCTCACCGTCGCCCGGCAGCTCGCCCATCCGGTCGACGAAAGCGTCGACCAGCGCCGATTCAGCAGGTGTGGGTTGGCGTCCTGTATGAACATTCATGACGTATTCCTCAGGCTGCCTCACCGATAATATCGGCATAGCCATTCTCTTCCAGCTCGAGTGCAAGATTCTTGTCGCCCGACTTGATCACCTGCCCCTTGTAGAGAACATGGACGGTGTCCGGCACGATATAGTCGAGCAAACGCTGGTAGTGGGTGATGACGATCACAGCGCGATCGGGCGACCGCAACGCATTGACGCCATCGGCAACGATCTTGAGCGCATCGATGTCAAGACCGGAATCGGTCTCGTCGAGAACGCAGAGCTTCGGCTCGAGCAGCTTCATCTGCAGGATTTCCGCACGTTTCTTCTCGCCGCCGGAGAAACCGACATTGAGCGGACGCTTGAGCATGGCGATATCCATGTCGAGCGATGTGGCTGCTGTCTTCACGCGCCCGATGAAGTCGGGAATTTTCAGCGGCTCTTCACCGCGTGCCTTGCGCTGCGAATTCATCGCTACCTTCAGGAATTCCATCGTCGCAACACCCGGTATCTCCATCGGATATTGGAACGCCAGGAAAATGCCCTTGGCTGCACGCTCGGACGGGTCGAGCTCCAGAATGGATTCGCCGTTGTAAAGAATGTCGCCTTCGGTGACCTCGTAGTCATCACGACCCGCGAGGATATAGGACAAAGTCGATTTCCCGGAACCATTCGGCCCCATGATCGCAGCGACTTCACCAGCCTTGACGGTAAGATTCAGGCCGCGAATGATCTCGGTGTCCGTGTCTGCGATCTTCGCATGAAGGTTTCTGATTTCCAGCATTGTACTACCTTTTAGATTCCGGGAATCAGCCTTGGCGATCCCTAACTTTTAATCTTGGTTCTGTCGGCAATGACACGTGCCGTGCCGACTATGATGAGCTCTCGCCGCTGAGGGTCTTTAGCCGCTCGACCACAGATGCTAGCTCCTTGCGCGCTCGGATCAGTTCCGGCTCAAGGACGCTCTCGGTTGCGGTAGACGAACGCGCTATCGTGTCAGTCAACTCGTCGATCACTTCACCCAGTTCTTCATAACGCCGGCGAAGCCTGTCGAGTGCGTCAGTAGTAATTGGTGCCATTATCCGACGCTCCCCTCGAGGCTGATGCCGATAAGCTTCTGCGCTTCAACAGCAAATTCCATCGGCAGTTCCTGGATGACTTCCTTGACGAAGCCATTGACGATGAGTGCAATCGCCTCTTCTTCCGGAATGCCGCGCTGCATTACATAGAACAGCGCATCTTCCGAGATCTTCGAGGTGGTCGCCTCGTGTTCGAACTGCGCAGTCGCATTCTTGGCCTCGATGTAGGGCACCGTATGCGCGCCGCAATCATTACCGATCAGCAGCGAGTCGCACTGGGTGAAGTTGCGGGCGTTCTCGGCCTTGCGGTGGGCTGAAACCTGACCGCGATAGGTGTTGTTCGACTTGCCCGCCGAGATACCCTTCGAGATGATACGGCTCGACGTGTTCTTGCCGAGATGCAGCATCTTGGTACCGCTGTCGATCTGCTGGTGACCATTGGAAACGGCGATCGAGTAAAACTCACCGCGTGAATTGTCGCCGCGCAGAATGACGGATGGGTATTTCCAGGTGATCGCGGAGCCGGTCTCGACCTGCGTCCACGAAATCTTCGAGTTGACACCGCGGCAATCGCCACGCTTGGTGACGAAGTTGTAGATACCGCCCTTGCCTTCCGCGTCGCCGGGGAACCAGTTCTGCACGGTCGAATATTTGATCTCTGCATCGTCAAGAGCAATCAGCTCGACAACAGCCGCATGCAGCTGGTTTTCGTCGCGCTGCGGTGCCGTGCAGCCTTCGAGGTAGGACACATACGCACCTTCTTCGGCGATGATCAGCGTCCGCTCGAACTGGCCGGTATCCCGCTCGTTGATGCGGAAATAGGTGGAAAGTTCCATCGGGCAGCGCACGCCCTTCGGCACATAGACAAACGAACCGTCAGTGAAGACAGCCGAATTCAGCGTCGCGTAGAAATTATCCGAAACCGGAACAACCGTTGCGAGATATTTTTTCACCAGATCAGGATGTTCGCGGATCGCTTCGGAGATCGAGCAGAAGATGACACCGGCTTTTGCCAGTTCAGCCTTGAACGTCGTGACCACCGAGACGCTGTCGAACACAGCATCGACCGCGACGCGGCCGGACTTGTAGACATTGTCGCTGGCTTCTTCGTCTTCATCGCGATGGGCTCGCCTCGCCAACCTTGCGCACACCCGCGAGGATTTCCTGCTCTTTCAGCGGAATTCCGAGCTTCTCATAGGTGCGCAGCAGTTCCGGATCGACATCGGCAAGCGACGTCGGGCCGGTCTGGTTCTTCGGACCGGCGTAATAAACCATGTCCTGGAAGTCGATCTTCGGATAATTGACGCGCGCCCAAGTGGGCTCTTCCATCGTCAGCCAGCGTTCATAAGCCTTCAGACGCCATTCAAGCATCCAGTCCGGCTCATTCTTCTTGGCAGAGATAAAGCGAATGATATCTGCATTAAGGCCCTTCGGCGCCTTATCCATTTCGATAAGGGTTTCAAAGCCGTATTTGTACTGGTCCACGTCAAGCGTACGGACCCGGTCAATGGTTTCCTGCACTGCAGGCATTGGCGTTCTCCATCCACGCGGGGTTCAAGGTCCCGCAGTTGCAAACGTCAAGGCAGTATGTCGTCTTGAATATCTGCCTCTATGTAGTGCGCAATCGCACGATTTAACACCGGTATTCACCGGATTTTTTTCAATTAACGGCGATAATCTGCCGATAATCGAATTTCTTTACGCGGCATCGGCCGCGGCTGGTTTCGAGCGGTCGCGTCGCGCGACCATAATCTTCAGCGCTTCCAGAAAAAGCGCGATCTCCTCGTCACTGGTATCCGGCGCCGTCGAGACCCGCAAACCGCCTGTTCCATCGCCATATCCCATCGCCGCAAGCACCTGGCTTGGCCCGACTTTTCCGGATGAACAGGCAGACCCGGCCGATAGCGCGATTCCGGCAAGATCGAAAGCGATCTGAACCGTCTCCGCTTTCATCTCAGCCAGTGAAAACATCGTGGTGTTGGGCAGGCGGTCAACAGCCTCACCATAGATAGTTGCGTCAGGCGCTATCGCTCGAACGCTCTGTTCTATCATTTCGCGTTTCTGTGTTGGCCAGCCGCCAGAATCCAGACGTTCCCTGGCCACGCGTGCCGCTGCACCGAATCCGGCAATAAGTGGCAATGCTTCGGTACCGCCACGATGGCCCTTTTCCTGTCCGCCACCGCGGATGATGGGCTTCGGCATCACAAGATCAGATACGGCCACAATCGCGCCAACGCCTTTTGGACCGCCGATCTTGTGCGACGACAAGATGAGATAATCCGCAGAAGATGTTGCAATATCGAGAGGAATTCGTCCTGCGGCCTGCACTGCATCAACAACGAAGAGCCCGCCAAATTCCTTCACCAGCGCACCAATCGTTTCGATCGGCTGCAAGACGCCAGTTTCGTTGTTGGCTGCCTGCACCGCAACAAGCGGCAGACCCTGCCCGCGATCATGGGCAGCAAGAAGTGCACGCAGCTGCTCCAGATCAAGCAGGCCGCTGTGGTCAACACCAATTACGTCAACCTGATCTGCCGGAAACTGTCCGCCGGCAAGGATGCAAGGATGCTCGCTTGCGCTGACATAAAGCCGCGAAAGGCGCATCGCCGCCCGTCCCATCGTATAATGTGGCGTCAGGAGGGTTGAAGCTGCCTCGGTCGCACCCGATGTAAAGACCACGTGATCAGGCTTGGAGTTGACCAGCGCGGCGACATCGCGGCGCGCAGCTTCAAGAATTGCCTTGGTCGCACGGCCTTCCAGATGAACGGATGACGGATTGCCGGTCTGCATCAGCGCATTGACCACAGCATCGCGCGCTGCCGCAATCAGCGGCGCACTTGCATTGTAGTCGAGATAGGCGCGATTGCGGGCCATGCTTCTCCTGATTCCTGTTCTTTTGGCAAAAAGCGCAATTTTCTTGAAATTCAGCCTCGTACCAGCCTATTAAGCCGGTTCGAGAATAAGTTCTACACCAGTTTTGAACGGTTCTAAACTGGTTTTATGGTCGCTGTTGACTGCCGTCAAGCCCGGCTGGTCAAGAAGCGCCCAATTGGCGAAGACTGGAGTATATATGCCTGAGGTAATTTTCAATGGACCAGCGGGACGTCTTGAGGGCAGATATCAGCCTTCGACGGAAAAAAATGCCCCGATCGCGATTGTCCTGCATCCGCATCCGCAGTTTGGCGGGACCATGAACAACAAGATCGTCTACGATCTGTTCTACATGTTCCAGCAGCGCGGGTTCACGACGTTGCGTTTCAACTTCCGTGGCATCGGCCGCAGCCAGGGCGAATTTGACCATGGTTCAGGCGAATTGTCGGACGCCGCAGGCGCGCTCGATTGGGTGCAGTCGCTCCATCCGGATTCCAAGACCTGCTGGGTCGCCGGTTATTCTTTCGGCGCCTGGATCGGCATGCAATTGCTGATGCGCCGCCCGGAGATCGAAGGTTTTATCTCCGTTGCGCCGCAGCCCAACACCTATGATTTCTCATTCCTCGCGCCTTGCCCTTCTTCCGGGCTGATCCTTCATGGCGATCAGGACAAGGTTGCACCGCCCAAGGATGTCCAGGGCCTGGTTGATAAGTTGAAGACGCAGAAGGGTATCACCATCACGCAGAAGACGATGGTCGGTGCCAACCACTTCTTCTCGGGCATGACCGATGAGGTCATCGCAGAATGCTCCGATTATCTCGATCGTCGTTTGAATGGCGAATTGGTCGAGGCCAAGCCGAAGCGCCTGCGCTAAGCAGGTTTGACGAGCACGCCCCCGGACACGGGGGCGCTGCAACCGGTTGTCGTTGGCCAGGTCAACGGCAACCCGTCCAGGGACCGCACGGCGAGATAGGCCCAGGCTTCGGCTTCCATCGAATCGCCGTTGAACCCCAGATCCTCAGCAACGATAACCTTTGCCCCGGCATTTGCTGCGCCTCGCGTGAGATCGGCCATGATCGTCGCATTCTTGCGGCCGCCGCCGCAAATGACCCAGAGCGATGGTATTTCTGGCGAATAGGCGCTGGCCTTGAGGATTGCTTCGGCCGTCACTTTGGCCAAGGTCCGCGCCCCGTCTGAAAGTTCCATATCGCCCAGATCGGCAAGCGTAAAATCATTGCGATCAAGTGATTTCGGAGGAGCGAGATCGAAAAACGGTTTCGCCAGATAGCGCGTGACCGCATGGCCTATCACCAGCCCTTCGCTGGCAATCGTACCGCCCGCATCGTAAGCGATGCCTGCCTTTTCGGAGACCCACTGGTCGATCAGCGTGTTGCCCGGTCCGGTGTCAAAAGCGACCGGATCGGAATTGGCGGAAACAATGGTGACGTTGGATATCCCGCCGATATTGACGAAGATGACAGGTCTTCCATCGCTGAGTTCCGGCGGAACCCGCGAAGCCAGCGCCTGATGATAGGCAGGCACCAATGGTGCGCCCTGCCCGCCATGCGCCATGTCATTGGCCCGCATGTCGTAAACGACCGGGAATACCTGTCCGGTCAGCGAGCATTTTCCCATCGCCGAGCTGTACCGTCAGCGCCTGAAGCGGTCTGTGCAGGACCGTCTGACCATGAAAACCGATCACGTCGACATCGGCTTTACTCAGGCCATGGCTCGAAAGAAAAACCGAAACCGCATCGCCGTGACGCTTGGTCAGTTCCCTTTCGACCACACTAAGTTCACCTGGTCTCTCGTTTCTCGACGCGATGGATTTCGCATCGCTGAGACTGGCTTCGATCTGGCGCTGAAAGGCACGTTCGTAGGGCATGAAATCCGCGGGACCGTGCCGTACTTCGCTTCTGCCATCCGTTTCCAGGAGCGCGATGTCGATTCCGTCCATGGACGTTCCGCTCATCAGGCCGATTGCGCGCCGTATCGGTGTCAAGACACTGCCTTTCTTGTGATTCGATAGAGAATGATGTTAAACGGCTGCGTCCTCCAGGGCACATCTTTTGTGCCAGTTGATTCAATCAGGAAAATCCGAAATGTCTGCCTTCAAATCCGAGTTTCTGCACACGCTTTCAACGCGCGGCTTCATCCATCAGACCTCCGACGATGCGGGTCTGGATGCGCTCTTCGCCAAGGAAACCGTGTCGGCATATATCGGCTTTGACCCCACAGCCTCCAGCCTCCACGCTGGCAGCCTGCTGCAGATCATGATGTTGCACTGGATGCAGAAGACCGGTCATCGTGCGGTGGCACTGATGGGCGGTGGTACTGGTATGGTCGGCGACCCATCCTTCAAGGATGAGGCGCGCAAGCTGATGACGCCGGAGATCATCCAGAGCAATATCGATAGCCTCAAGAAGGTCTTTGCCAACTATTTGTCCTTCGGCGAAGGTCCGAAAGACGCGCTGATGGTCAATAATGCCGAATGGTTGTTGCCGCTCAACTACCTCGAGTTTCTGCGCGATGTCGGCCAGCATTTTTCCGTCAACCGCATGTTGTCCTTCGATTCGGTGAAGCAACGGCTCGACCGCGAGCAATCGCTGTCATTCCTCGAATTCAACTACATGATCCTGCAGGCCTACGATTTCGTCGAACTGAACAAGCGCTATGGCCTGCGCCTGCAGATGGGCGGCTCGGATCAGTGGGGGAATATCGTCAATGGTATCGACCTCGGTCATCGCCTTGGCACGCCGCAGCTCTACGCCCTCACCTCGCCGCTTTTGACCACCTCGTCAGGCGCGAAGATGGGTAAGTCGATGAATGGTGCGGTCTGGCTTAATGCCGATCTGCTGAGCCCCTACGATTTCTGGCAATATTGGCGCAACACCGAAGATGCCGATGTCGAGCGGTTCCTGAAACTCTACACGACGTTGCCGTTGGATGAGATCAGCCGTCTGGCCTCGCTGGGCGGAGCTGAAATCAACGAGACTAAGAAGGTTCTTGCCACCGAAATCACAGCGCTTCTTCACGGCCGCCAGGCTGCGGAGGAAGCTGCGGAAACGGCCCGCAAGACCTTCGAGGAAGGCGCTTTGGCAACCAATCTGCCGACGTGAAATTGCAGGCAGCGACCTCGAAGCAGGAATTGGCATTCTGACGCTTCTCGTCAAGGCCGGCCTTGCCGCATCAAACGGTGAAGCTCGCCGCCACATCCAGGGCGGTGCCGTGCGGGTGAATGATGCCAGCGTTTCCGATGAGAAGTCCCAAGTTGGGACGTCTGAAGTAACGGCCGAGGGCGTGATCAAACTCTCTCTCGGTAAGAAGAAGCATATTCTGGTGCGGCCGGTTTAGAAATAGCTGGCATTACTGCCATGCGTGGTTCGACGGGGCTCACCATGAGGGAGATTAGTGAACTGCAAAATGGTCAGCAACGTTGGAGATAATGTCTCCCTGCAATCATCAGCCTCCCTCATGGTGAGCCCCTCCGAGCCCGTCGAGGGGCGAACCACGCACAGCGGCGTTGCTACCCGGCAAAGTCTCAAGCCTGTGCAAGGCTGGCCTTTACTGAAACTCGAAGATCGAGCGGAAAATACCCGGCGCGATCACTGAAATCGGATTGACGATAATCTGCGGCTGTTTCAATGGCCCGATCAACTTGTAGGTAATGCCGATCAACCCGCCATCGCGGCCATTGCCAAGGAAAAGGCCAAGGATCGGGACATCACCGAAGATACGGTTGATCCCGTAGGCGGGCATGAAGGTACCTGTCAGCGACATGTTGCCCTGCGGATCGCTGAGCACGCCCTGGAACGTCGTGCCGATCGTCGAACCGCGGATAACGCCATTGGCAAGGTTGATGTAATTTGCGCCCTTTTCGATTTGCGAGAAACCGCGGTCGAATGTCACTTTCGACACGTCGATATTCTTCTTCACCGCATCGTTGAGGCTCGTACCATTGGGCGCTGTGGATACAAGTTTGGCCAGACGCGGTTCGTTGACCAGCGTAAAATCGCGCGCGTCGATCTGTCCCCGCAAAGGACCGTCACCCTTGGAATCGAGCGCAACATTTATGCTGCCTCCGGACATCTTGTCGTAAAAACCGAAGAAGCGCAGCACCGCACCGGCGTCCTTCGACTGCAGGCTGATAGAACGCGCACCACTTTCTGAACTATCGGCTGCCACTACCTTCTGTCCGGTTTTGGTTACGGCGTTGAAGGCAAGACCCGAAACATTAGAGCCAACCCCCTCATAGGACAGGGAGACATTGCCAAAATTCTCGGAGTAAAAACCGGTCACGTTATCGATGTCGGCGTTGACCAAAACGCGCTGCTTGCTGTTGCTGTCATTGCCTCCATTCTTTTTCTTGTCTGTTATCTGATTGAGCAAAGGGCGGGCGTCGAATGAACTGCCCTGCACACCGACCCGGTATCCATATTTGGTGCGGTCGACCTTTACCGCGATGTCATCACCGCGATTCAGCCTGACTGTACCAAAGTCAGCCGAGGTCATGTCGCCATCCACAACATTCACATCGCCCTGCAAGCGGAACGTGTCGCCGGAGATGTCGAGGTTTCGGATACTGGCGTTGTCCCCATCTTGCTGGAGCGAGAATTTTGCCGTTGCTTTTACGCCGGCTCCCTTGGTCCAACCGAGCTGTGCAAGTTTGATTTCGGCCTTCGTCAGGTCGGCGGTAGCGACCCGCGACCCATCGGCCGCCTTGTCGATTTCCACGGAAATTGGGCCGGAAAGCAACGGATCGAGCGCCGGGAACAGCGCATTCCGGGTCTTGTCATCGAGTTGTAAAGTTACACTCTGTTCGCGCTTCGCTGTGTTTTCCCCCAAGGGTTCAAACATCGTCACTTCAGCGGGAATGCCATTCACCTGCGCGGTGGCCTCGATGCGCGCTTCATCCTGATTGACGGAGAGCGTTCCGTCAGCATCGGTTATCGTCTGCCCGTCGATCTTCTTTGCGATCGCGACATTGGCGATTTGCATATCGGCGGACCATTTCAGGCTTCCCGCCGGCGCACGGCGTGTTATCGGAAATGTCACGAGCACGTGTGCCTTCACATCGCCTTTTATGTCCTCCGGGGCAAACGGAAGATTTTTCAACCCATTGATCGGTTTGAAGCCGATGAACTCCGACACGGCGGAAGCGTCGCCGACAACATTCAAATCAAGGTCGGAGAGGACTGGACGCTGCGGCCCCCACGGAATGACAAGCTTTCCATCGACGATCTTCACCTCGCGATTGGCGGGCGTGATTGACGACCCCTTCTCTAGACTGATCGTCGTATAGGCGCCTCGAACGCTGATTTTCCCGGCGGCGTTCCGAACAGCTGGTAGTTCTCCGATAATATCAAATCCCGCGTCCGCGACATTGAAATCGACTTGAACTTCATTATCCTCGAGGGGTGGAGGCTTCCCTGGTCCGTTGAATCGTCCGGCCGGAAACGTCACTTTGATTGTGCTGTCCTTCGCCTCACCGTCGTGCATCTTGTCGATAAGCCAGCGTCGAGCACCCGTAGCGACCCAGATGGGCCATAGCTGCTTCACATCCGCAACCGGCATTTGAGGTATCTGCAGGTCAAGGTTCATCGCAGGTGAACCGCCGCCGAAGGTAACGCTGGCGTTGCCGGACAGCGAATTTTCCTTGTTTGCCAGCACTTCTATCTGCGAGACATCGAGATGCTTCAACGTCAAATCATACCGGCCCGCAAGGCGCGCATCGAAGGGAAGCGCCGGGACCGGAGAATCGGCAGGAGCTGATTTGGCGTCTTTGGTGGTAAATTCGAACTGGTAACCCGGATTGGCCGCTGACGCAGGAACCGGCGGCAGCGTCTCCGGTCCGATTGCTCCTTCGACAATACCCGTGAATCCACCGAAATGAATGTTCGACGGTTTGATCGCAATCTGGTCGACCCCGGATACGTGCTCGAAATTGATCTGCGAAGCCACTTTCATATCTTCGACATTGCCGATTGTGACTGGTCCTTCGCTGACATTGAGCGCGCCCCAGACCCGTGAGGGCTCGGAAGCGGTCGCCGCCAGTCCATCCAGCTTCACCTCAGCCAGATTGTCGTAAGTTAGATAAGCGCCGTCTGGCTTGATACCGTCTATATCCGGTACAGGCGGAGTTCCGAATTTGCCTATCAGCGGAATTTTGCTGACTGCCAAGGAAAACGCTTCAATCTTTGCGCCGATCGCCGATCGCTTGGCTTCTGCATTGATGTCGATTGCTTTCCCGCGCCATTCAACCGTACCATTGATCGCGACCGGTCCACCGGTTTCGGATAGATCGAGATTGACAATGCGCAAGTGTTCTGGCGCTCCGGCGAGCGTGAAGTCAAACGACGTATCTGCAGATCGAGATGTCGCGCGTTTCACGCTGGTCGAGCAACGATACGGCGCTTTCGAGACCCAGAAAACATCGCTGTCGATGCACCGTCGAGATCGACAAGGCCACGATCGTCCTTGGGTACAGCGCCATGAAATCGAATGGCACAACCGATGTGACGCTTGATCTGAGCGCCATCGAGCTCCAGTCGCTCGACCCGGATATCCCCACGTAGCAGGGGTAAGGTTGCGAGGCCGATACGCACTGACCGCACATTGCTTATCTGGATACCGCGCTTTGCATCGGTGATATTTACGTCCCGCGCCTCAAGTGCAACGTGGTGGCGCTGGTCTAGAGAAATCTGCGCGGAGTTGATCGTGGCATCTGCGGCTGGGCCGAGAACCGTTTGCAACGCGGTTTGCGCGCGCTGTGTCAGCGCCTCTCCCCCAATGCCGACGCGTAATATGACGAAAGCGATGCCGGCCAACACCGCCATAAGGATGGCCAAGGAGCATGTGGCACCGGCGGCGAAATGCAGCCGCGATCGTCTTCGAGGCGTCGCTACGGGAACCTCGTCTTGCTCGCAAGCAGAAGGATATTGGTGCAGTTTCGTGAAGTCCCGCTTTGTAAAGCGGACTCTTTTCGGTTTCTCTGTCAAATTCCAAAGCCAATTGAGGAATCAATTGGGAAACCGTAGACGATTCCCGCACCTCTCTATAATTGCGTAAGTAGCGTTCGCGTTCAATCATCAAAGAAAGGCATTCCTATGACTATTTTGGATATCGGCAGCACCCCGCCGGACTTCACCTTGCCGCGTGATGGTGGCGGTACGATCACCCTGTCGGGCATGCGCGGAAAGCCTGTCATTCTCTATTTCTATCCGAAAGACGACACGAGCGGCTGCACCCAGGAAGCGATCGAATTTTCCGGTCTCAGACCGCAGTTTGAGAAGCTTGGGGCGACGGTCATCGGAATGTCGCCGGACCCCGTCAAAAAACACGACAAGTTCAAGACCAAACATGATTTGAAGGTCGATCTCGTTGCCGACGAAGACAAGGCAATCATCGAAGCCTACGGTCTTTGGGTTGAGAAGAGCATGTATGGCCGGAAATATATGGGCGTAGAGCGGACGACTTATCTGATCGATTCGGCTGGCAAGATCGCCAAAATCTGGAACAAGGTAAAAGTTCCGGGACATGCGGCCGAAGTGCTCGAAGCAACCAAGGCACTTGGGGCATAATTTGCTCGTTTTAGTTGCAATTTGATTGAAATACAGTGCAGTTGTCAGGATTTGTTAACCCTAACAGAGTGTAATCGCTGTATAAATTGAAGCTGCAAATCAACGAGCGTAGCCGCAATGAAGAAGCCTCATAAATTCCAGCATCTTCGGCAGCACGAAAGAGCCTCACACGATCATTATCGCGCGGGGCGAAACCATCCGGCATTTCACCATCAAGCCGTGGATGGCATTTCTGGGTGGCACCCTCGCCCTTGGCTTCGCCGGCAGCTATCTTCTCGCGACATCCTATCTGGTCTTCCGCGATGATCTCATAACCGGCAGCGTCGCCCGTCAGGCACGCTTGCAGCAGGCCTATGAAGACCGGATAGCTGCGCTGCGCATTCAACTCGATCGCATCACAAGCCGGCAATTGCTCGACCAGAAATTGATGGACGGCAAAGTCAGTGAGCTCATTCAACGGCAAAGGGCACTGAGCGAGCGGCATGACAAGCTTGCGCCCGTGCTGCAGCGCGCTGAAAAAGCCGGGGCCGTATTGCCGGGAGACGCTGCCAATGCTCTTTCGATGGAGGGTAACGGTCAGGACGTGGTGAATTCCGACGATGCAGAAGGTTTTTACGGCATCGATCCAATCATTACGGGACCAACGACTTCAACACGCAAGCCGGAGCCTCGCCCCGACAAGGCCAAAACCAGCGTGGACAAGGCCGAGCTTTTGCTCAAATCCGTCGATCATTCCTTGACCGGGATAGAATCCCTGCAGACTCAGCAAATGCAGAAGCTCTCCAACACCGCCTATGAGAGCGCCGACAGGATTATGGAAGCCCTGGCTGCGACCGGCGTGAAACCTGTTGCTGACGATGAGAATGCCGGTACGGGTGGACCATTGCTGCTGGCAAGCACAAATCCGACGTCCGGTTTCGACACACAATTTGCCGATCTCGATGAGGCGGTACAGCGGCTCGAGAGCGCCAAGAGCCTTGCGAAATCCATTCCTATCGCCAATCCGGTCCCCGGAATGCCGGTTTCGAGCCCGTTTGGTTCACGCGCGGACCCGCTTCTTGGAATGATCGCATTTCATTCCGGCATGGATTTTCGTGCCATATCGGGAAGCTCGGTGCATGTCACCGCCAACGGAACGGTGACCGCCGCCGATTATACTGGCGGCTATGGCAATATGGTCGAGGTCGACCACGGCAACGGACTTACAACGCGTTATGGCCATTTAAGTCTGATTCTCGTAAGCGTCGGCCAGCGCGTGAAACTTGGCGATACGATCGGCAAGGTCGGCAGCACCGGCCGCTCAACGGGTCCTCATTTGCATTATGAAGTTCGCAGGAACGGCAGTGCGGTCAATCCTGTCGGATATCTTGCGATTGGCCGGAAATTGGCAGCCGAACTTTAGTCGTAAGCACAAGATATAATTTGTTGTGTCAGTCAGCCATGAAACAATGGCTGGTAGGTTTGATCTATTTCTTTCAATAAATTTGTGTTTATATCCAAAGCAGTATATTTTTATGAAGCAGTTGAGATTTCTGGGAGACTCCATCAAACGGCTACGTGATTTTCCTGCAATGGCAAGGCAGGACGCTGGCTATCAACTAGACAAGGTGCAACGAGGCGAAAGGCCTGACAACTACAAGCCAATGCCAACAATCGGCCAGGGTGTGGAAGAACTCAGGATATGGGACGACAGCGGGACTTATCGATTGATCTACACTGCACGGCTGTCAGATGCCATCTATGTACTAGGCGCATTTCAGAAGAAAACGCAGACCACGCGAGCACAAGAGATTAAGCTTGCAAGGGTGCGGTACAAAGAACTCAAAAGGCTATTCCATGGTGGAGATTGAAAAGTTTGATAGTGTTTGGGATGCGATCGCCGACACACCGGCCGAGGCCGCAAACCTGCGGACTAGAGCAGAGCTGATGAGGCAGATCGCCAAGATCATCGAAGAAAATGGTTGGAAACAGACCGAGGCAGCCGTCCACTGCGATGTCACGCAACCGCGCATAAATGATTTGTTGCGCGGTCGCGTTTCGCGGTTTTCACTAGACGCGTTGGTCAATATTGCTACGGCTCTTGGCCGCCGCGTCCACATTGAACTGGAAGCGGCCTGAATCACGCGATGTCTTCGACTTCAACATCTGTTCCATGCACGCGGTGGGCCAGAGCCGCCTCCATG
The DNA here is from genome assembly GCA_963776115.1 of uncultured Alphaproteobacteria bacterium. GTDB lineage: Bacteria > Pseudomonadota > Alphaproteobacteria > Rhizobiales > Rhizobiaceae > Phyllobacterium. Next base: position 35,304 of record CAVZLS010000004.1, read on the forward strand.
AACATATCGACATCGCCGTCGAGTACATCCTGCGGGCTCGTGCTTTCAACGCCGGTGCGCAGATCTTTCACCAGCTGATAGGGTTGCAACACGTAGGAGCGGATCTGGTGTCCCCAGCCGATATCGGTCTTGGAGGCTGAAATCGCATCTGCGGCCTGTTCACGCTTTTCCAGTTCCGCCTCATAGAGACGAGCGCGTAACATCGACCATGCCGTCGCGCGGTTCTTGTGCTGCGAACGTTCTGCCTGACACTGCACGACAATTCCCGTGGCGATATGCGTGATACGAACCGCCGAATCGGTCGTGTTGACGTGCTGACCACCGGCACCGGATGCGCGATAGGTATCGATACGGACATCTGCTTCGGTTACCGCGATATCGATATTGTCATCGACGACCGGATAGACCCAGATGCTCGAAAACGAAGTGTGCCTGCGTGCATTGGAATCGTAGGGCGAAATACGTACGAGCCGGTGTACGCCCGATTCCGTCTTTAGAAGGCCATACGCATTGTGTCCCTTGACGAGGATGGTGGCAGATTTGATGCCAGCTTCTTCGCCGTTGTGGACTTCGAGCAACTCGACTTTCATGCCCTTGCGCTCTGCCCAGCGCGTATACATGCGCAAGAGCATATTCGCCCAGTCCTGGCTTTCCGTACCTCCGGCGCCCGAATGTACTTCGAGGTAGGTGTCGTTTGCGTCGGCTTCGCCAGAGAGCAACGTATCGATCTGGCGACGGTCGACTTCCTGTTTGATCGCGCGGATATTCTCTTCCGCCTCTGTCACGATCGACTTGTCTTCTTCCTCCTCGCCCATGGCGATGAGTTCGACATTATCATCGAGAGACTGCGTCAGCGTGCGAATTGAATTGATACCGTCTTCCAGCTGCTGGCGCTCGCGCATCAGCTTCTGCGCTTCCTGCGCGTCGTTCCAGAGTGCCGGGTCTTCGGCGAGCTGATTCAGATAGCCAAGGCGTTTGATTGACGTATCCCAGTCAAAGATGCCTCCTCAGCAGGCTTATGGCCTGCTTGATCTCATCGACGAGGGTCTCGATTTCGGCGCGCATCGGCAATCCGTTCCTTCTTTATGCTCAAATTTCGGCGGACCATATTGACTGGCCCACGCGATGTAAAGTGTTCAGATTTGCAAGAATTTTGTACAGCGATCCGCTCAGGGGTGTGTTGAGATTCAGGTCAGGACGAGCCGAAAATGGTGGTTTTCGAGCACCGGAGCGCAGAAAAACGCCATTGCGGGCCGTCCTGGCGTGAATGGCAGGCACCCTAGAAGAGGCCGCCGCCGCCGCCCTGTATCGCCCGGTTGACATTCGGAGACTGCACGCCCACAGGCGAGCCCTCAGAGAACGTATCCATGCCGATGACGGAATAGCTGTCGGCAGGTCCTGTGCCCGGCTTGAAGGCTTCCATGATCACATTTGGACCACCAGGCGATGCTCGCATGCCTGTCTTGCGATCGATCGGGAGGACAGCCATGCCTTCCGGTACGCGGAAATCAACGGAGCGCTGCCCCTGAAGCGCAGCTTCGGCAAAGTCCTTGAACACTGGTGCCGCAAGACCGCTACCGGTAAAACCGTGACCCATGGGCGAAGGATTGTCATACCCAAGGTAGACACCGAAGACCAGATCCGGCGTGAAGCCGATGAACCAGGCGTCTTTTTCATCGTTAGTGGTTCCGGTCTTGCCGGCTATTGGTCGGTTGAGGCTTTTCAGGATCGTCGCAGTGCCGCGCTGAACCACGCCTTCCATCATGGAGGTGATCTGGTAGGCGGTCATCGGATCGAGCACCTGATCACGATCGTCGATCAGCTCTGGTTCCGGCTGATTTTTCCACTCGTCCGCCGAACAATTATCGCACTTGCGCTCGTCATGCTTGAAAATCGTCTTGCCGTAGCGGTCTTGTATCCGGTCGATCATCGACGGCGTTATCTTGCGACCGCCATTTGCAATGATCGAGTAACCGGTGACCATCCGCAGAACCGTGGTTTCGCCGGAGCCGAGCGCCATCGCGAGAACCGGCAGCATCTTGTCGTAAATACCGAACCGTTCGGCATATTCGGCCACAAGTTTCATGCCCATGTCCTGGGCCAGTCGAACAGTCATCAGATTGCGCGACTGCTCGATACCGTAGCGCAATGTCGATGGCCCCGCGAATTTGCCGCCGTAGTTCTTCGGCGCCCAGATTCCAAGACTGCCGCCTTGATCGATGGAGATGGGCCCATCGAGCACCACCGACGCCGGTGTATAGCCGTTGTCGAGCGCAGCAGAGTAGACGAAAGGCTTGAAAGACGACCCCGGCTGGCGCATCGCCTGCGTTGCCCGGTTGAATTCGGATTCAGCAAAGGAGAAGCCGCCGACCATCGCAAGCACGCGCCCCGTATGCGGATCCATCGCCACCGCGCCACCTTCGATTTTCGGCACCTGATGCAGATCGAATTCGGTGTCGCTGCCGTCCTTCTTCTGAACGAAGATCACATCACCGACGTTGAAAACGCTCTCCAGCGACTTGGCAGTGGTGCGCTTTTCATCATTGAGCAGGCGGAATGCCCATTTGACATCCGCCGCTGCGATGGTGCCCTGCTTGCGTTCGGTGACGAGCTTGTCCGATGCGTCCCGCTCCGGCTGAAGCCCGATAGTAGCTTGCTCCGGAGTCACCTCGAGAACGACGGCCAACTGCCAATCGGGGACATCGGAAAACGCTTTTATCTCTGAAAGGGGAATGCCCCAATCGCCGTTCGTCGAAATGGTCTTGTAGGCGCCGCGATAGCCTCGCGCTTCATCGTATTTAAACAGACCGTGTTGCAACGCTGCGCGTGCCTGCACCTGCATTTTCGGATCAAGCGTTGTGCGAACCGACAGGCCGCCCTCGTAAAGTGCATTTTCGCCATAACGGGCGATGATCTGACGCCGGACTTCTTCCGTGAAATATTCTGAAGCAAAGAGATAATTGCCCGTGTGACGCGGCGTGACGCCAAGCGGTTCCGCCTTGGCTACTTTTGCTTCCTCGGCGGTCACATAGCCATTTTCAGCCATGCGGTCGATCACCCAGTTACGGCGTTCGACAGCCCGGTCCGGCTGCCGGAACGGGTGGTAATTCGATGGGCCCTTGGGCAGCGCTGCGAGGTAAGCGGCTTCGGCTACGGTCAGTTCATTGACCGATTTGTTGTAGTAGGTCAGCGCAGCCCCGGCGATACCGTAGGAGTTCAAGCCAAAGAAAATTTCGTTCAGATAGAGTTCGAGAATACGATCCTTGGAATAGGCCTGCTCGATGCGAAAGGAAAGAATCGCCTCCTTGACCTTGCGTCCGATCGTCTGGTCGTTGCTCAGGAGGAAGTTCTTGGCAACCTGCTGTGTAATCGTCGATGCCCCGACCGGGCGGCGTGAGCCCCAATTCTGCACATTGGTGATGACGGCACGGGTAAGACCAGCGATATCCACACCGGGATGCTGATAGAAATTCTTGTCTTCGGCCGAGATGAATGCCGCCTTGACGCGATCGGGAACTGCCTGGATTGGCAAATAGAGCCGGCGTTGGCGTGCGAATTCAGCCATCAACGAACCGTCGGAAGAATGAATACGTGTCATGACCGGCGGTTCATACTTCGCCAGCACTTCGTAATCGGGCAGGTCTTTTGACATGTTGACAACGTAGAGCGCGACGGCACCCGCTCCCAGAAGCGCCATGACAGTGCCGATTCCGAAAAAATATCCGATCAAGCGTATCATTTGTATCCGGAACCCATTTCACCTGTTGGCATGTGCGTTACCAATGCATGAGCAGATCATGCAGATTGCATCGTGGAAGACACCAATTCCGAAGGTCTTCCCGGTCCGGCAATCGAATAGTGCAATGCCGGTAACTCGTTGACGCAATTGAGCGACAAATGTGACAAAGGCAAGGACAACCCGCGCGTGTTCACAATATAAATACCAATTGTGGGGTTTGGGCAACGCACGGAAGAGTGATTTTCTTTACAATCTTAAGGCAATGAGTCGCAAGGACCTTCACTGCCTCTCTCTTCGCCGAAACAGTACGTATTGCCTAGCTGGTCGTGATTCCGACTTTGCGCTGAATTTCTTCGGTGGTTTCCTTCACGAAGAACGTTAGCCCCGCCGTGGTTGTCACAATGTGGGTCCCTGTTCCATACGGGTTGAAAGAGACGACGTGAGCGAAGTTAAGTGTAATGTGATCGCCATTGACGTCAGTCAGATTGATCCACATGGCCGTACCTCCCTGCTTGCAACGAACGTATGACAAAGGAAGCAGGATTCCCTCGCCGAGGCAATGACTTACCAGAGATTTCTCCCGTCCAGCGTTTCCACCGGTAACGAACCTATATCGAAATTGTCGAAGAGGCGGACGTTAACGCTAATGCGTGGCTTGTCGAAATCCGGTTTGAAATCCGTCCACGTAGGAACTTGTGAAAATGTCCCGCAACCGCAGACGTTGCAGTGATGGTGCTTGTTCATGCCGTTGCGCGAATAGACGGCGTCGGCCTCGGGCGTTGCCGAAAGCTTCACCTGATCGGGAGTAAAATACGCCCATATCGCACCGCGTTTTGTGCAAAACGTACAGGTGCACGCCGTTACAATGGTCGGCGCCTCACTGATTTCGAATTTGATCGCGCCACAGTGGCAACTTCCCAGAATTGTCATGACGCTTCTCCCGAGATCAATTTTTTATCCGGTAATGATAGCGATAGAGTTCACGATTGAAACCAGTAATTGCGTTGCTATACCGCCTGCCCTGCAACCCAGCCCGATGACCATGCCCATTGGAAATTATAACCGCCGAGCCAACCGGTTACATCGACGACTTCACCGACAAAATAAAGACCTTTTGTGGATCTGGCTTCCATCGTTTTCTGGTCAAGCATATCCGTATCGACGCCGCCGAGCGTCACCTCCGCTGTACGGTAGCCTTCGGACCCTGCTGGTCTGATTTGCCATTCATTGACCGATTTTTCCACGGCAAGAAGCTGCTTGTCCGAAATATCCGCCAGATGCCCTTCTATCCCGCTGTTTTCCGCGATCAGTTGTGCCAAGCGTTTCGGCAATAGTTCACCAATCGCCGTCTGCAACGCTTGCCGGCCGTTGCGGGCGCGTGCAGCGCGTAGTGCCTCGAAGACTTTGACACCCGGAAGCATGGCAACAGAAATCACATCGCCTTCCCGCCAATAGGATGAAATCTGCAGGATAGACGGACCACTCAGACCGCGATGAGTAAACAGCATGGCCTCGCTGAACCTGGTTTTGCCGTGACTGACGACTGCATCGACGGAAATGCCAGACAAGGGCTTCAGCGGCGCCAGGGTGTTCTCGTCGAAAGTCAGTGGCACCAGCGCCGGGCGTGTTTCGGTGAGCGAAAGCCCAAATTGTCGGGCAATATCGTAACCGAAACCAGTCGCGCCCATTTTCGGTATGGATTTTCCGCCGCAAGCAACGACAAGCGACGAACACCGTACGCGTTCGCCCGACAGATCGAGTTCAAACACGTCGCCTGATTTCGCGATCAGAATCGACGGTCGTGCGCAAACGGAGCTCAACCCCTACCCGTTTCATTTCCGCCACCAGCATATCGATGATCTGCTTTGCCGAGCCATCGCAAAAAAGTTGGCCGAGCGTCTTTTCATGCCAGGCAATGCCATGGCGATCAACGAGACCGATAAAGTCGCGCTGTGTGTAGCGTCGCAGGGCCGAAATGCAAAAATGCGGATTCTTGCTGATAAAGTTCGGCGGCGCAGCATTGAGATTGGTGAAATTGCAGCGGCCGCCGCCTGATATACGGATCTTTTCGCCGGGCCCGGCAGCATGGTCGACAATAAGTACCGAGCGGCCGCGCTTACCTGCCTCAATGGCGCACATCATGCCTGCGGCACCAGCACCTATGATGAGGACGTCCACCTGTTTCATGGCGATGGCAAAAGCTCGCCCGTCCGTCCCGTCAGCCGGTAGGCGACGAGTCCAATCCATTCTCTCAGTGCTATCGACACGTTCTGCAGCGAATCCTGCGGATTGTCATGCGTCACACCTATGTCTTCATCACCTGAAGTCCGGTAGTCGGAGGGCCAAGGCACGACATCGAACCCGACCGTGCGGAAAATCCCCATGGAGCGCGGCATATGGAATGCCGACGTTATCAGCACCCAAGTTTCGCCGGGTTTCGGCTTTACCATATCCTTGGTGAAAACCGCATTTTCATAGGTGTTGCGCGACTGGCTTTCCATGATGAGCCGATCCGGAGCGATGCCGAGCGCCGTCAGCAGACGGGGCGCTGTCACGCCATCGCCCTCGCCCTTGAGCAACAAATTACCCGATCCACCAGTCACGACGACCTTGGCTTGCGGATGGCGCGCAGCAAGAATAGCCGCTTCGACAAACCGGTCGCCGCTAGAGTTCATCTCATAGCCGCCGCGGACCAGATTCACACCGCCCTCAAAACCGCCGCCGAGCACAATGATCCCGTCGATCTTTTCCGGCAACGAGGCCGGGCGCTGAAAGCGGTCCTCAAGCGGATGCATCATCAACGCGCCCAACGACGTCCACGCACCAAGGCCGAGGATCAGAAAAGCCCCCGCCGCTGTCACCAAAGCGAAACGCCGCCAAGCCAGCAGCAGCAGAAAGAACGTCAGACCGATCAGCAATATGGAGAAATTCAGCGGCTCGGCAAAGAACCAGAGGATTTTGGACAGAGTGAAGAACATTCTATCTCAGCTCCGCCAGCATTTTTACCTTGTCGATCTCACGCTCGAGGCTCGTTGACCACTCCGGCCCCTGTTCCACGACAATGAAGCCTTCGCGCTCATAGAGCCGGATGGCCTTCACATTGCGCGCATGGGTGCTGATACGCGCACGCAAATACCCCGCATCGCGAATATTGGACATCAAGGTTCGGAGAATTGCCGAACCGATCCCTTGGCCCTGAACGAAGGGATCGACCCACAGATCGGAGATATAGTCGTTGTCTTCATCCCGGGCGCCCCAACCAAGCACGACCTTGTCCAGTTCACCCACCAGAACATTTCTGTAGGACGAATCTGCGAACGCGCGGAAAGCCTTTTCGACGTGCATTCGCATGCCGGGCAATTCGGGTTCGAACGAAAAAACGTTGGACGCCCAGGCGCGTGCGCCGACCGCAGCGATGGCTGCTATGTCGGCCTCTGCTGCAGGTCTAATGCGAAATGAGGACATCTCGCTTAAGTTACCACCATTTCGGAGCGTTGAATTTTCCTGCCGCCTGTTCGATGACATAGGCGGTCTGGAACAGCGTTTCCTCGTCGAACGGCCGCCCGATCAGCTGCAGGCCGAGCGGCAGTCCGCGCGCATCGAGGCCAGCGGGGACAGCGATACCCGGAAGACCCGCCATGTTTACGGTGACGGTAAAGATGTCGTTGAGATACATTTTGACCGGGTCAGCCGCCATATCCTGGTCGGCAATGCCAAATGCCGCGGAAGGCGTGGCTGGCGTCAGGATCGCATCGACACCCGCGTGGAAGACGTCCTCGAAGTCCTTCTTGATCAGGTTCCGCACCTTCTGCGCCTGGAGGTAGTAGGCGTCGTAATACCCGGCCGAAAGCACATATGTGCCGATCATGATGCGGCGCTTGACCTCTTCGCCGAAGCCGGTGGCGCGGGTCCTTTCGTACATGTCGACGATGTCCTTGCCGGGAACGCGCAGGCCGTAGCGTACGCCATCATAGCGGGCAAGGTTCGATGAAGCCTCGGCAGGCGCCACGATATAATAGGCAGGCAGCGCATATTTCGTATGCGGCAGCGAGATATCGACGATCGAAGCGCCGGCGTCCTTCAGCCATGCAATGCCCTGCTGCCAGAGCTTTTCGATTTCCTCCGGCATACCGTCGACGCGATACTCCTTGGGAATACCTATCTTGAGGCCGGCGAGCGGCTTGCCGATGGCCGACTCGTAGTCCGGCACGGCAATATCGACCGACGTTGTGTCCTTCGCGTCGACCGAAGCCATGGATTTGAGCAGGATCGCCGCATCACGCACGTCGCGAGCAATCGGACCGGCCTGATCGAGCGAAGAGGCAAAGGCGACGATGCCCCAGCGCGAGCAACGGCCATAGGTCGGCTTGATGCCAACAGTGCCGGTGAAGGCGGCTGGCTGGCGGATCGAGCCGCCCGTATCGGTTGCGGTGGCACCGGCGCACAGGCGTGCGGCGACCGCAGCGGCAGAACCGCCAGAGGAACCGCCGGGCACAAGATCAGCATTGGAGCCCTTGGCGCGCCACGGGTTCTTTACCGGACCATAGTAGGAGGTTTCGTTCGACGATCCCATGGCAAACTCATCCATGTTGAGCTTGCCGAGCATGACCGCGCCATCCGCCCAGAGATTGGCGGTGACGGTCGACTCATAATGCGGCTTGAATCCGTCGAGGATATGCGATGCGGCCTGGGTATGGATGCCTTCGGTACCGAACAGGTCCTTGATGCCAAGCGGAATGCCTTCGAGCGCTCCGGCATTGCCCGAAGCAAGACGCACATCCGAAGCTTTCGCCATCTCCAGCGCCTTTTCCGGCGTGGTGACGATATAGGCGTTCAACGCCTCGTTAGCGTTCTCGATCGCCTGGATATAAGCGCCAGTCAGCTCCGTAGCGGTGATCGCCTTGGCTTTCAGCTGCTCGCGCGCCTCGGCAATGGTGAGAGCGGTCAGATCGGTCATAGTCTTTTCTGGTCCTTATTGAGCTGGCGCGAGGGTCAGCCACTTTTCGTAAAATGCACTGTGTTCGGAGTCCGGATAGTCGAGCAGGACGCCGCAACGCGTGAACCCCGAGCGCTCGTAAAGCCGGTAAGCATCCGCAAATCCCTCGCCAGCGCCCGTCTCGAGAACAAGCCGCGTGACACCCTTTTCCTTGGCGAGTTCGGTTATGGCCTCGAGCAAGGCCGACCCGACGCGCTGACCCCGCACCGTCGGCCGCGTGAACATGCGCTTCACCTCGCCAACGTGGTTTCCATGGTCTTTCAAAGCGCCGCAACCGACTGCCGCACCATTCTCGTCGCGCGCCACGAAAACCGTCGTATCTGCACCCGCCATCTGCTCCACAGTCATCTTGAACTGGAACTCGATGGGCGAAAGCGGCAAAAGATGATCGTTCAGGTCGCTGACCAGCGCCCTGACGTCATCCTGCAGCGGTGTTTCAATGGCAACGGAAATAGCCATCGCTCCGCCTATTCCACGACTTTCGGCACGACGAAGAAATTCTCTTCATGGATCGGTGCATTGGCGACAATATCAGCTGCCTTATCGCCATCGTTGACAACGTCCGAGCGCTTCTTCATCGCCATGGGTGTGACCGATGTCATCGGCTCGACGCCATCAACGTTCACTTCGTTCAACTGTTCGACAAAGCCGAGTATGGTGTTGAGCTGCCCTGTCATACGGGCCGCATCGTCTTCGCTCACGGCAATACGGGCAAGATGCGCAACGCGTTTGACGGTGGAAATATCGACAGACATTCGGGATTCCTGAAAATTCGGATATTGGATTACGCAGCTATAGTGTCCGTTGCGGCCAAGCGCAACGGACAAGACGATTTGAAAATGGTGCTATTGCGGGGCTGGCGGGGCAGGATCCGAATTGTCCTCCTCGTCGTCAGGCACGATCACATTGTCATCCTGCGTCGGGTCGTCGGGCATCGTCGTCGTGTCGTCGTCAGTTGCCGGATCGACGACGGTATCCGGGCCCTTTACCGGATTCCCGTTGACGCTCACCGAACCGTCGGATTTCTGATCGACGATCCATTGTAGGTGCCCGTTTGGCAACTGCGTGCCGAAATCCTTGGCGAGTTTGGCGAACACGATGTAATTCTTGATCTCAGGTTCCTGTTCGGAGGCCGTCGTCAATCGAGCAACAACCGCATCGAAATTGCTCATCTCCCAGGTGGTGTGGCTCTCCGGTTTCAGAGCGATGAACGAGACCTCGCCTTCAACCGAAAGCTCGGTATCAGTTGTTCGGACAAAGCTCCTGTTAATCACCATCTTCGGCGGGTTGGCCATGAATGCGGCAGCGGTGTTTGCTTCGAACTCGTCGGAAAACGGCTTTGCACGGCTCAAATCCATGTCGGCGACTGCTGCCCGGACAACCGTGTCGAGATCAAGACCTTCCGTACCAAACACGAATTCCACATCAGTCGGCAAAAACGGCACGCTCCACGCAGGTATCGGCAACGCAGGATATTTGAGACCGTTGGTCCGCAGCGCATAGTGATAGCCGCCGCTCTTGCTGATGCCATCGAAGTCGATTTGCTGAGACATGGTCTTGGCGGCAAATGGTCCAATAGGAGTCTCGACGTTGAGATCGGAAAACTGGTACGCGCCCGAAAGCTTGTCCCAAAATGGCAGAGCGGCGAGGAACTTTGCCTTCAGATCGGCCTGCTCCGGATCCTTCAGCGTTGTCTCGTCTACATGCGCGATGAAAAATTTCCAGAGCTCCAGAAACTCCAGATTGCGAAGGCCCTTGCCTTCCGCATTGGCGCCGATCTGGCCGCCGCTCAGAACGATCTTCATCGGCTGCGCGGCAGTCGCGACATCTCCTGAAGGCGGCGATTTGACAGTCACAGTTTCCAGAAAGTTTGTCGCGGAATGGTTGCTGCTGAAATCAATACCGCCAGATGGCGCAGCCATGCCAAGCATTTCACCTTTGGCCGAATTGACACTCGCTTCGACGTCCTGGGTAGGGCTTGTCGTGTTCATTTTCACGGCGCCATAGGAAAACGACGCCTTCGAGAAAGCGCCGATTTTGGGATCGAACGTTCCGTTGATATTCGCATTGTCAACGGACCACTGAACCGCCTCTCGCCCCTCCGGGGTTGTTAGCTCGACTGACCCACCGGGAATCGCAGTCGATGAGACATTCCAGGACCCGTCGGCAACTGGCTTTATCAGCAGGCTGTATTCACCGAAATCGCCCTTGAAATAATCCTGCTTGGGAAGTGTTTCGATCAACCTCGCTGTGCTGAAGGTAATGCGGTAACTGTCTCCATCGGGGACAACCGAGACGATATTCTTCTCGATCGCTTTCTTTCCAAGATAGTTGGACAGAAGTTCGGTAAGCGCTTTTGCGCCGGAGACATCGACAGCCTGTGCATGCACCGGCGTCGTGGCAACCAGCAAACACGAGATCAGAAACAGTTTACGCACTTGCGCTCCAAGGATTGTGAATTGACGAACGTGCTGTAGCACTATGCATCAAACCGTAAAATGCTCATTCGCACTGGCAACGATAACTTCGCTTGTACCGCCTTCCATACCGGCGACGAACTTATCCGCCGTCTGATCGATGATCGGAAACGACCCGTAATGGCAAGGTATGACTTTGCTGAATTTGAAATAGCGCCTGCTCGCGAGCGCAGCAACTGCACCACCCATGGTGAAGCGGTCACCGATTGGAACAATACCGATTTCCGGCTGATGCAATTCGTTGATCAGCGCCATATCGGAGAAGATGTCCGTATCGCCCATGTGATAAAGTGTCGGTTCATCGTCGAAATGCAGCACAACGCCGTTGGCGGAGCCCAACGAATGGGAAACGCCGTCCTCGGTCATTTGCGCGGAGGAATGCAACGCGTTGACGTAGGTTACGGTGAAACCGTCATAGGAAACCGTGCCGCCTGTATTGGTCGGATCAACGCGATTGACACCACGCGAGCCGAGCCACGTTACCAGATCGGCATTGCCGGTCACCAGCGCGCCTGTCTCCTTCGACAGATCAATCGTATCGCCCACATGATCGCCGTGGCCGTGGGTCAGGATGATGTGTTTGACGCCCTTCGCAGCTTCTTTCACGTCCACGCCCTTGGCGCTCGGGTTCCCGGTCAGGAACGGGTCGATAAGAATGGTATTTTTTGCTGTTTCAATCCGAAAGGCCGAATGGCCAAGCCAGGTAATCTTCATATCCATATTCCTTCAACTGCAAGTGAACCCTCGCCATAGGCTTCTATTGCCGGTATGTGACAATAAAGCGATCCATGAAAGTGCGGAACCTATCAAATTGACGGTACTGACAATTGAACAGCTCGAAGAGCACGTCGCGGATGGCAAGACTGTAGCCGGCCTTGACCTTGGTACGAAGACAATCGGTATCGCCATTTCCGATCGCGGATTTTCTTTCGCCAATCCGCGTCCCGTGCTGAGGCGCAGCAAATTCACCCACGACGCACAGGATCTGTTGAAGGCTTTGAGTGCTGACAATGTCGGCGCAATCGTCATTGGGCTGCCGGTGAATATGGACGGCAGTGAAGGTCCCCGGGTGCAAGCTACCCGCGCTTTTGTTCGCAATATGGAAAAGCTGACCGAGTTGCCATTTGTTTATTGGGACGAGCGGCTGTCGACCGTTGCGGCCGAACGGGCCTTGATCGGAATGGATGTATCGAGACAGAAGCGCGCCGAGCGGATCGATTCAGCGGCAGCAGCCTTCATCCTGCAAGGCGCGTTGGACCGTCTGCAAACCCTGCGTCAGGAAGCCGACGTGGATGGCAATTCCTCGACATAGGTTGTTGCGGTTGCTGCACGTGCAGCACGCCAGGCCTGCACCCAGGCAATGATCTGACGACGGCGGCGGAACGCTATCAGACACAGAACGAGGCCGGTATCGACGATGCAGGCGCGTGCAACCAGTGGTGGAATCGTTTCCGGCGGGATTCCCAGGATATTTCCGTAAATTGTGAAAACCTGATCGTGCATCTCGCGGCTGAAGAAAAACATGCCCATGCTCAGGTCATAGAGCGAGAGAAAATACCAACCCCACAGGAAGCCCAGAGGCCCAGCCCAAAAAATCAGGAAGCTGCGCATTCAGTTTCTCCTCGATCGGGCTGGTCTAATCATTTTGTCTTAACCCTGCGTTTTTGCAGTGCATTTTCAGGTTGTAGTGATATCGTTTAAGAAACTCACCGCAACGTAAACCTTTTGTTAAGGTTAATTTATAAAAATTTAATTCAAATTGAAGGCATTAGCGAGCCCCCTTGTGCGCCGCCGATGCGATTTTTTTGGTGAGTCATCAGATTTTTTGACAATACGAGGCAGCACACGCAGCGCGTGCACTTAGTTCGTTGCGATTGTCTCGGCGACGAAGTCGATAAATGCGCGAACCTTCGCCGCCGGCAGATGACGCGAGGGATATAAAGCGTGCAGAGGAAACGTTTCGCCCTGCCAATCAGGAAAGACTTCGATAAGAACTCCCTCGTCGAGCAAACCCTCAACACCTGTCGACTTGACGCGAGCAATGCCGACGCCGCCGAGGCAGGCACCCAACATTGTTCCAAATTCGGTGACCACCAATCGGCCCGCCGTTTTGACAGACACAATTTTTCCTGCTCGCCGGTAGTCCCAATCCCCGAGCACTTCGCCTGTCAGAGAATCGCGGACTTGGATGCATTCATGACTTGCGAGTTCCAGCGGATGAATCGGTCGTCCGAATTTTGCCAGATATGCCGGCGAAGCCACGGTGATCGTGCGCGTTTCCAGCAGCTTGCGGACGATGAGAGAGGATGCAGGCGGCTGGCCAAAGCGCACCGCTATATCGAAGCCCTCACCGACGAGATCACCTAGCTGTTCGCGGGTGATCAGTTCCAACGAAATTTCCGGATAGCGATCGAGAAAGCGCCCGATATGGGAAGCCAGCATCATCCTTGAAAAGAACGCATCCACGTTGACTCGCAGGCGGCCCCGCACGACAGCCGAAGATCCCGCAGTATGGGTGAAGGCGTCCTCAATACCCGACAGAAGAGGGCCAATCTCGCTATAGAGCCGCCGTCCCTCGTCGGTCAGCGTGACGGATCGCGTCGTCCGATCGAGTAAGCGGACGCCAACGCTCCGTTCAAGCCGCGTGACGGCTCTGCTCACGCCCGACGGAGACAACCCCAGCGCATCAGCTGCGCGGGCAAAGCTGCCAGCTTCAACGATTGCCGCCAACACACCAACATTGGCCACCAAGCGTCCGTCGAAAGCCATCTCACTGCCTGTCCTTCTTTTCATGATCCAACGTCATGAATGATATGACATAATCGCACTTCCGGCAATAATGATAGAGCCCTTATAAATCTGGTAGCAGATATTCATGAGGCAACATTTGTCTCGATGTATCTGGAAGCTGAGCAATGTCAGGAGATCTCGATGTACGCCATTACAGGAATAACCGGCCAGGTCGGCGGAGCGCTGGCACAGACACTCTTGGACGCAGGCCGATTGGTCCGGGCCGTTGTGCGGAATTCTGAGAAAGGTCGGTCGTGGGCACAGAAGGGCTGCGAAGTTGCCGTCGCGGAAATGCAAGATCCGTCCGCCCTCACCGCTGCCTTCAAGGACGCTTGCGGCGTGTTCGTCTTGCCGCCTTCGGAATTCGATCCGGCACCCGGCTTTCCCGAAGCACGTGCCGTCATTGATGCAGTTTACACAGCGATCAAGGCAGCTCGTCCGGGAAAGGTCGTCTGTCTTTCGACCGTGGGGGCACAGGCAACGCGGCCGAACCTGCTGACACAAAGAACGCTGATGGAGCAAAAGCTTAGTACACTGGAAATTCCCGTGACTTTCCTTCGTCCGGGATGGTTTATGGAAAACTTCGCGTGGGACATCCCCTCCGCGCGCGACAACGGCGTCATTTCGACATTTCTGCAGCCAGTAGACAAAACATTTCCAATGATCGCTACGGCGGATGTCGGTCGCGTGGCAGCTGAACTTCTGCAGCAGGAATGGCAGGGACGGCGGGTCGTCGAACTCGAAGCTGAACATCGTATCAGCCCAGGCGAAGCCGCGGCCACATTCTCCAAGATATTCGACCGGCCGGTTCGGGTCGAAGCTGTCCCACGCGAGACATGGGCCAGTCTGTTCAAATCACAGGGAATGAAGGACCCTATGCCACGTATTCAAATGCTCGACGGCTTCAACGAGAGCTGGATCGACTTCGAAGGCGGCGAGCAAAACTCGCTAAAAGGCAAGGTAACCCTGGAAACCGTACTCAAGGGGTTGATCGAAGCCGCATAATTCAGCCCGCCGCTGGATAGAGCGAGCTGATAATATCCTTGGCGTTGTGGCGCGCATCGAGCATGCCGTAGGTCGTGCGCCACTGTCCGCCCAGACGGGTTTCGATGAAGGCGTCGGCGATATCTTCGGACTGCAGATGCCGCAGCTCGGCACCAGCGGCCGCAAGCGCCAGTTGCTCGGTCAATATGCGCGCTGCACCTTCGTCGTTCTCGGCAACGCGCATCGCAGCGCGCAGGACTTCGACTGTCCCCTGCCCGCCACGCCCGAGTTGCGCGCCGATCCAGTTGAGCACTTCGTCGAAAAGCTGCGGACCGCGTTTCAGCACACGCAGCACATCGAGTGCCATGACGTTGCCGGATCCTTCCCAGATCGCGTTGACCGGAGCCTCGCGGTAATAGCGCGCAAGATTACCCTCCTCGATATAGCCATTGCCGCCGAGACACTCCATCGCCTCGTAGAGCATCGCAGGCGCAATCTTCGCCACCCAGTATTTGACGACCGGCGTCATCACACGCGCAAACGCAGCCTCGCCGCGGTCTTTTGCAGCATTGTCGAACGCCCGCGCCAGGCGGAGCGAAAGCGCAGTCGCGCCGGCCACGTCCAGTGCCATATCCGCCAGAACCCGCAGCATTAGCGGCTTGTCGATCAGTGGCCCTTCGAAGACGATGCGATGCCGCGCATGGTGTACGGCCTCTGCCAAGCCCGCACGCATCAGCCCGGCCGAAGCAATCGCGCAGTCGAGGCGGGTCAGCGTCACCATGTCGATGATCGTCTTGACGCCGTCGCCGGGGTTTCCGACCATCTGGCCGAGCGCATTGTCGAATTCGACTTCCGAGGAGGCATTGGAGCGATTGCCCAGTTTGTCCTTCAAACGTTGAAAACGAAAGCCGTTCGAAGAGCCGTCCGGGAGAATGCGCGGCACGAGAAAGCAGGATAGCCCCTCGCGCGCCTGCGCCAGCACCAGAAATGCATCCGACATCGGCGCTGACATGAACCATTTGTGGCCGGTGATGCGATAGAACCCGCTTCCGGCCGGTTCCGCCTTTGTCGTGTTGGTATGAACGTCCGTGCCGCCCTGCTTCTCGGTCATCCCCATGCCAAGGGTGAGACCGGTCTTCTTCGCCGGTGATTTATTGCTGGAATCATATTTGCGCGGCAGGATCAGCGGCGACCATTCGCGATAGAGATTCGGGGCGGCCATCAATGCCGCCAGCGAGGCACTCGTCATGGTCAGGGGGCACAGATGCCCGCATTCCAGCTGCGATGTCAGGTAAAATCGTGCTGCCCGCGACTGGTGGCGCGATCCGGCTTCCGGCTTGCCGTTCTCCCATATGGATGAGTGCAGGCCTTGGCTCACCGACCGGCGCATCAACGCGTGGTATGCCGGATGATAGTCGACAACGTCGATTCGATGCCCCTGGCGGTCATGCGTCCTGAGCTTCGGCACCTCGATGTTGGCAAGCCTCGCCAAATCTTGTGCGTCGCCGGACAGTACGAATTTACCGTTCTGTTCCAGCTCCGTGCGCACGGATTGCGGCAATCGCTTGGTGATCTGCATCATCAGTGGATCGCCGAGATAGGCGTTGAGGCCGGTCATCGGTGGCGTCTGGTTGAGAACGTCGTGGGTTTTCAAGAAACTGTCCTGATTCAAATTTCAATGTTCACGCAAAGTTTCTGCCTATGCGTTTGATTGCGCGTCGAACTCTTTATGGGATGAAGACTCTGACAAGCGGTTAACTCGCTCAATATATGGACTCTCGTCCGTTAGTCGATATTCATCGCCATAATCCTTTTCGCACTTTCAGCTTTTCCGATCAAATTCTTGGGGAACGAGAGATGTTAGCGCGCAGACCGCTTGCGACAATAGGGCATCGAGCCTATAGGGGGGACTTGATATGACATCAAAAGAGCCCCCTCTCCTGTTTCCCCACCGCCACTTGCTTGGCATCAAGGGCCTTTCGCCTCAAGACATCGTCCAGCTGCTTGATCTTGCCGAGAGCGAGATCGCGGTTTCACGCCAGTCCGAGAAGAAAAAGGCGACCTTGCGCGGACGCACCCAGATCAATCTGTTCTTTGAGGCGTCGACCCGCACCCAATCATCCTTCGAACTTGCCGGAAAGCGGCTGGGCGCAGACGTCATGAACATGGCGGTCGGAAATTCCTCGGTCAAAAAGGGCGAAACGCTGATCGACACGGCGATGACGCTCAATGCCATGCGCCCCGATATCCTGATCATCCGCCATGGATCGGCCGGAGCTGCAGCGCTTCTCGCACAAAAGGTCGGCTGTTCGGTGGTGAATGCAGGCGATGGCGCGCATGAACATCCGACGCAGGCGCTGCTCGATGCGCTGACGATCCGCCGCGCCAAGGGCAAGATTGCGCGGCTGACCGTTGCCATTTGCGGCGACGTACTGCATTCGCGTGTGGCCCGGTCGAACATGATCCTCCTCAATGCTCTCGGTGCGCGCGTTCGCGTGGTCGCTCCCTCCACCCTCCTTCCCGCGGGCATTGCGCATATGGGCGCCGAAGTCTTCCACACCATGGAAGAAGGCCTGAAAGACGCCGACGTGGTGATGATGCTGCGGCTACAGCGCGAGCGCATGACAGGCTCCTTCGTACCATCGGTGCGCGAATATTTCCGCTATCACGGCCTCGATCGCGAAAAACTCAAATACGCCAAGCCCGATGCGTTGGTCATGCACCCCGGTCCGATGAACCGCGGCGTCGAAATCGCATCGGATGTAGCCGATGGCTCGCAGAGCGTTATCCAGGAACAGGTCGAGATGGGTGTTGCTGTGCGCATGGCGGTGATGGAAGCGCTGCTCGATCCCCGCCGAAATGCTGAAGGAGTGGCCGGATGAGCGCCACCGTTCTGCAAAATGCCCGCATCGTCGATCCGTCGCGCGGGCTCGACGAAGCCGGCACGATCATCATCGAGCATGACAGGATCGTCGCCAGCGGCGCCAATGCCCGCAATCAGGGCACACCTGAAGGTGCGACAATCATTGACTGCAAGGGCAAGGCGGTGCTTCCGGGTCTGGTCGATGCGCGTGTCTTCATTGGTGAGCCCGGCGCAGAACATCGCGAAACCATCGCGTCTGCCAGCCATGCCGCAGCTGCGGGCGGTGTTACCTCGGTTATCATGATGCCGGATACCGATCCGGTCATCGATAATGTCGCACTGGTTGAATTCATCAAGCGAACGGCGCGCGATACGGCGGTCGTCAATGTTTACCCGGCAGCCGCGATCACCAAGGGCTTGCATGGCGAGGAAATGACCGAGATCGGCCTGCTGCGCGAAGCTGGTGCCGTGGCGATTACCGAAGGGCGAAATTCGATCGCCAACACGCAGCTCATGCGCCGCGCCCTCACCTATGCGCGTGATTTCGGTGTGGTCCTCGCGCACGAAGCACAGGATCCGCACCTCGGTATCAACGGCGTCATGAATGAAGGTCTCTATGCGAGCTGGCTGGGACTTTCCGGCACGCCGCGCGAAGCCGAAGTGATCCCGCTCGAGCGGGACATGCGTCTTGCGGCGCTGACGCAGGGCGCTTACCACGCTGCGCAGATTTCGACTGCCATGTCGGCGGACGTAATATCACGTGCCAAGCAGAATGGCCTGAATGTTACCTCGGCAGTATCGATCAATCATCTCTCCTTGAACGAAAACGATATCGGCGAATTCCGCACGTTCTTCCGCTTGCAGCCGCCGTTGCGGCTCGAAGAAGACCGCCTCGCCATGGTGGAAGCTCTGCGCGACGGCACGATCGATATCATCGTCTCCGCGCATGATCCTCAGGATGTCGATACCAAGCGACTGCCATTTGCCGATGCGGCAGCGGGCGCGATCGGCCTCGAAACGCTGCTTGGTGCAGCACTGAGACTGTACCACAACGGCGACGTTCCGCTTCTGCGCATCGTCGAAGCGATGTCCAGCGCTCCGGCCAGGATTTTCGGCCTGGAGGCCGGTTCGCTGCGCCCGGGTTCGAAGGCGGATATGACCATAGTCGATCTTGACGAACCGTGGGTAGTGAAGGAAGAAGATTTACGGTCGCGTTCCAAGAACTCTTGTTTCGAGGGTGCACGTTTTCAAGGCCGGGTTGTACAGACATTTGTTGCAGGAAAGTCGGTCTTCACCATCTAGATTCATCTAAGGGGACGATGCATGTCGGATTTCTTCAATGGGCAGGCAGGAATTCCGCTCCTCCTCTTTGCACTCGTTTTCGGCTACCTGCTCGGATCCATCCCTTTTGGTCTTGATCCTGACCCGCATGGCGGGGCTTGGCGACGTGCGCAGCATCGGTTCCGGCAATATCGGCGCCACCAATGTGCTGCGCACCGGCAATAAGAAACTGGCCGCCGCAACATTGGTGCTGGACATGCTGAAAGGCACCGTGGCGGTGTTGATCGCCGGCATCGCCAGCCCTGAAGCCGCAATCATTGCAGGCTTCGGCGCCTTCCTCGGCCATATTTTCCCGGTCTGGTTGAAATTCAAGGGCGGCAAAGGTGTCGCGACCTATCTTGGCGTCCTGCTTGGGCTGTTCTGGCAGGGTGCGCTGATCTTCGCCGCCGTCTGGCTGATCGTAGCCTACACGTCTCGCTATTCTTCTCTCGCTGCCCTTGTCGCAGCCGTCATCGTTCCGATTGCACTCTACATAATAGGGGTGCACCAGATCGCAGCGCTTTTCCTCGTCCTGACGATCATTGTCTTCATCAAGCATAGGGCCAATATCCAGCGTCTTGTCTCAGGCACCGAAGGCAAGATCGGCGCCAAAGGATGAATGAAGAAAAGAAGGGCATACGCCTTTCTGACAGCCAGCGCTTGAGCTGGCTTCGGTTGATCCGCAGCGAAAATGTCGGTCCCGCGACGTTCCGCGACCTGATCGTTCATTGCGGTTCTGCGAGCGATGCATTGGAAATGCTGCCCGAACTCGTCAGGCGCGGCGGCGGCGGCCGGCCAATTCGAATTGCCAGTTTGCAGGACGCTGAACGCGAAATGCAGGCGGCGACAAAAATGGGCGCTGTTTTCGTCGGCATCGGTGAGCCCGACTACCCCCGCTATCTTCGCCAATGCGACAATCCCCCGCCATTGGTCGCGATCAAAGGAAATCCCGAGGTGTTCAGGCTACCGCCCGTTGCCATCGTCGGCGCACGCAACGCATCGTTGGTGGGGATCAAATTTGCCCGGATGATTGCACGGGAACTGGGTGAAGCGGGCTATGCCATTATCTCCGGTCTTGCACGTGGAATAGACACGGCGGCCCATGAGGCCAGCCTGGACTACGGAACAGTGGCCGTCATGGCAGGTGGGCTGGACGTCCCCTATCCCCCGGAAAACCTCAATCTCTATAAGGCGATAAGCGCCCGCAATGGCGCTGCGATCAGTGAAATGCCATTCGGTTGGGAACCCCGCGCCCGAGATTTCCCAAGACGCAACCGTATTATCGCCGCCCTGTCGCTCGGCCTGGTTGTAGTTGAAGCCGCCGAACGTTCCGGCTCATTGATCAGCGCCCGGCTCGCGGGAGAACTTGGCAGGCTTGTTTTCGCGGTTCCCGGTTCCCCCCTCGATCCGAGGGCAAAGGGCACCAACGGGTTGTTGAAAAACGGAGCCATTGTGACAACCAGTACCGAAGACATAATAACTGCATTGACGCCACTGGTCGAACGGCCTGTTTTCGATGATCCAGCGTTTCTTGCACCAGAAATGGATTTCCCGACAATCAATCCACCCGACGAAACCGATCGGGACCGCTTCGTCAATCTACTCGGCCCCGTTCCAGTGGATATCGACGACCTGATCCGTACCAGCGAACTACACCCATCGGTGGTAATGCTGATTCTGCTCGAACTCGATCTTGCCGGACGTTTGCAGCGTCACTCAGGCGGACATGTTTCGCTTGTTTACCCGTGAAGCTGCCCCCAGTTCCTTCTGCAACTGGTCACTGCTTTCGATATATGCAATTTCTATAAGATACGCCAACATCTCCAGCCGGTTCGTTTTGGCCATTGCTCGTAACTCACCGAGCATTTGCTGAATAAATCTGGCATTTTCAATTTGATCAATTCGACTTTCGCTCATAATTTGATCCTTAAATATAAATTTATATCGAAAATATGCGCTATACTTTGACTCAGAATATCTTAATTTATGCCTATATAAGCTGCTGTTTTTTATACTCTATATACGAAACGATAAATGACTCACACGAGAATTCACCATAGGCTTGAACCCATAGGGAAAATACCATTAATTGCATAAGTTATGCGAGCAACCATAGGTTGTAATTCACGATTTTTGATGTACAGACCTTGACGTTGTGTCGAAGCCTGTTCATTTCACAGGCCTGTTCCGAAGCTAAATTAGTGCTTTTGCAATCTCACAAGGGCAGGAAAGCTCAAATCTGTAATGAATGTTGTCGTCGTCGAATCGCCTGCCAAGGCCAAAACAATCAACAAATATCTCGGTTCGGGTTATACGGTCCTGGCCTCGTTCGGCCATGTGCGCGATCTGCCGGCCAAGGATGGATCGGTGCGCCCTGACGATGATTTCTCGATGTCGTGGGAAGTCGACTCGGCCTCGGCCAAGAGACTAAGCGACATTGTCAAAGCTTTGAAAGAGAGCGACGGCCTCATTCTCGCAACCGATCCGGACCGCGAAGGCGAGGCTATTTCCTGGCATGTGCTCGAAGTACTGCAGCAAAAAAAGGCTATAGGAAAAAAGCCTGTCAAGCGTGTCGTCTTCAATGCGATCACCAAAAATGCAGTGCTGGAGGCCATGGCCAATCCGCGCGACATCGATATGCCGCTCGTCGACGCCTATCTCGCACGCCGGGCTTTGGACTATCTTTTCGGCTTCACCCTCTCCCCGGTGCTTTGGCGCAAACTCCCCGGCGCACGCTCCGCTGGCCGCGTCCAGTCGGTGGCCTTGCGACTTGTCGCTGATCGCGAAGCGGAAATCGAACGCTTCATCCGCGAAGAATACTGGAATATCGCCGCACTCTTGAAAACCCCGCGCAATGATGGGTTCGAAGCACGGCTTGTATCAGTCGATGGCAAGAAACTCGGCAAGCTCGATATCAAGAATGGTGAACAGGCCGGCGAGATCCGCGGCATGCTGGAAGGCGCGTCCTTCAAGGCGGCCTCGGTCGAGGCGAAGCCGATCAAGCGCAGCCCTGGCCCGCCCTTCACCACATCGAGTTTGCAGCAGGCGGCCTCCGGTCAGCTCGGATTTTCCGCATCACGCACCATGCAGATCGCGCAGAAGCTGTACGAAGGTATGGATCTCGGTACCGAAACCGCTGGCTTGATCACTTATATGCGTACTGATGGCGTGCAGATGGCGCCCGAAGCCGTTCAGGCGGCACGCCAGACGATCGGCAAGGTTTTTGGCGAAAAGTATGTGCCGGAAAAGCCGCGCTTTTACGCGACGAAGGCGAAGAACGCCCAGGAAGCGCACGAAGCGATACGCCCCACCGATTTCAATCGGCATCCCAAGGACATGCGCCAGTTTCTTGATGCAGATCAGGCACGATTATACGAGCTGATCTGGAAGCGAGCCATCGCCAGCCAGATGCAGTCGGCGGATATCGAACGAACGACTGTCGAAATCGATGCGCAGAACGGCTCGCGTTTCGCACAACTGCGCGCGACAGGCTCGGTCATCAGGTTTGATGGTTTTCTCGGTGCTTATACGGATCACCGCGAGGAAGAAGACGTCGATGAAGATGGCGGACGTCTTCCGGAAATCCGCACCGGAGAGGCTCTGGCCCGCGAGAAAATCAATGCAACGCAGCATTCGACTGAGCCGCCGCCGCGCTATTCGGAAGCAACGCTCATCAAGAAGATGGAAGAACTCGGCATCGGTCGTCCTTCCACCTATGCATCGACGCTCGCGACCCTTCGCGATCGCGAATATATAACCATCGACAAGCGCAAGCTTATTCCAGAGGCCAAAGGCCGTCTGGTCATTGCCTTCCTGGAAAGTTTCTTCAAGCGCTATGTCGAATATGATTTCACCGCTGATCTTGAAGAGAAGCTCGATGAGATTTCCGATGGAAAGCTGAAGTGGAAGGATGTTCTGCGGGCTTTCTGGACCGATTTCTTCGGGTCTGTCGATGGAATCAAGGAACTGCGCGTCACCAATGTACTGGATGCGTTGAATGACCAGCTTGGGCCGCTCGTGTTTCCGCCGCGTGAAGATGGCAGCGATCCGCGTATCTGTCAGGTCTGCGGCACGGGCAATCTGTCGCTGAAGCTTGGCAAATATGGCGCGTTCATCGGCTGTTCGAACTATCCTGAATGCAAATTCACGCGTCAGCTTGGCGGCAGCGAAGCGGCAAACGAAAACGGCAATGGCGGCGACGAGCCAAAACTGCTCGGCAAGGATCCCTATACGGACGAGGATATTACCGCACGCAATGGCCGGTTTGGACCTTATGTGCAGCGTGGCGATGGCAAGGAAGCCAAGCGCGCCAGCCTGCCAAAGGGCTGGACGCTCGATGCACTGGATCATGAAAAAGCTCTGGCTCTGCTCTCCCTACCGCGCGATGTAGGCCAGCATCCCGAAACGGCGAAGATGATCTCGGCCGGAATCGGACGCTACGGCCCCTACATCACGCATGATGGGACCTATGCCAATCTGGAGAATGCGGAAGACGTGTTCTCGATCGGCCTCAATCGTGCGGTTACCGTGCTTGCAGACAAGCAGGCAAAGGGTCCGGGGCGCGGTCGAGGTACGCCTGCAGCGCTCAAGGATCTTGGCGAGCATCCCGATGGCGGCGTGATCACCGTTCGCGACGGCAAATACGGCCCCTATGTGAATTGGGGCAAGGTCAATGCCACGCTACCCAAAGGGCAAGGACCCGGCGGGCGTGACCGTTGAGGAAGCTCTTGCTATGATCGCTGAAAAGGCGGGCTCGAAGGGTACCAAGAAAGCACCGGCCAAGAAGGCAGCGGCAGCAAAAAAACCTGCCACGAAAAAACCGGCTGCGAAGAAGACTGCCACCAAAAAAGCAAGTTAGGAAAAAATCGATTGGCACGCCGTATCTCTCCCCCCAACGGAAAAAAGCGGTCTGCCAATTCTGAGGCTTCCGGTCGCGAACAGCATATGCCAAGCCGCGACGAAATTCTCCAGTTTATCAAGGAAAACCCGGACCTTGCCGGCAAGCGTGATATCGCCAAGGCGTTCAATATCAAAGGCGATGCACGGATCGCCTTGAAGGATATTTTGCGGGATCTGGCTGGTGACGGCTTGGTCGAAAAACGAGCGAAACGGCTTGCTCTACCCGGCAGCCTGCCGAGCGTGGCAGTTCTCGACATTACCGGACGCGACGGCGATGGCGGGTTGATCGCCAAGCCTGCTGAATGGGACGCAAACCACCAGGAACGTCCGCCTGTCGTTTTCATTCGCGCCTCACGCAACCAGAAAGGCCCAACTCCCGGTGTGGGCGACCGTGTTCTCGCGCGTATTTTTCACGGTGCCGACCCTACCGGACCTGCCTATACGGGGCGTGTCATCAAGAAGATCGAGCATCGCAAGGATGCAGTTTTCGGCGTGTTGCGCAAACTCGACAATGGCGAGTGGCGCCTCGAACCTGTCGAACGGCGGCAGGTCGAACTTGCCATCGATCCTGCCCAGCTGAACAATGCCAAGGCAAACGACCTCGTCGAAGTCGAGGTTTCAAAAATCAGCCGCTACGGGCTTGCACTTGGCCGGATCACGCAGGTCGTGGGCTCCGTTGCGAGTGAAAAAGCCCTGTCGATGATCGCCATCCATGAGCACGAGATCCCGCATGTCTTTCCGGATAGTGTCATTGCGGAAGCCGAAAAGGCCAGACCCGCAACCATGGCGCATCGTGAGGACTGGCGTCATGTTCCATTGGTGACCATCGATCCAGCCGATGCAAAAGATCACGATGATGCGGTTTATGCCGAGTCTGATCCGGACGAGAAAAATCCGGGCGGCTTCATCGCTACCGTCGCCATCGCCGATGTCGCAGCCTATATAACCCCAGGTTCCCAGCTCGACCGCGAGGCTTTAAAGCGCGGCAATTCGGTGTATTTCCCCGACCGCGTCGTGCCGATGCTGCCTGAGCGCATTTCCAACGACCTTTGTTCGCTGAAAGAACTGGTGGACCGCCCTGCCCTTGCCGTCCGCATGATTTTTGACGCCGAAGGCCGCAAGCACTCGCATACCTTTCACCGCATCATGATGCGCTCGCACGCCCGGCTCTCCTACCCGCAGGCACAGGCGGCAATCGATGGCGCGACGGACGAGAAGACAGCGCCGATCCTCGATACGATCCTGAAGCCGCTCTGGGCGGCCTATGTCGTGCTGAAGCGCGGCCGCGATGCGCGCGAACCGCTCGAACTCGATCTTCCGGAGAAGAAGATCCTGCTTACACCCGAAGGCAAGGTCGACAAGGTCGTGATCCCGCCGCGGCTCGATGCGCACAAGCTCATCGAAGAATTCATGATCCAGGCCAATGTCGCTGCTGCAGAAACGCTCGAGCGCAAGAAACAGCCACTGATCTTCCGCATCCACGACGCGCCTTCGCTGGCCAAGCAGGAAACGCTGCGTGAGTTCCTGCGGACAATGGATATATCGCTGGCCCGCGGCGCAGAACTGCGTCCGAACCAGTTCAACCATATCCTGAAGCGCGTCGAGGGCAGTGAGCAGCAGGATCTCGTCAATCAGGTCGTGCTGCGCTCGCAATCGCAGGCGGAGTACAACCCCGCGAACATTGGGCATTTCGGCCTCAATCTTCATCGCTATGCGCACTTCACTTCGCCCATCCGCCGCTATGCCGACCTCATCGTGCACCGCGCGCTGATCTCGGCATTGGGCCTTGGACCGGATGGCCTGACGCCAGACGAAGAAGCGGCATTGCCCGAAATCGCCGCCCTGATCTCGACATCCGAGCGTCGCGCCATGGCCGCCGAGCGCGACACTGTCGACCGGCTGATCGCGCACTATCTGGCGGACAAGGTGGGCAGCAGTTTCGAAGGCCGCGTCCAGGGTGTTACCAAGGCCGGCCTGTTCGTCTCGCTTGCGACATATGGCGCGGACGGGTTTATCCCCATTTCAACTTTGGGCGATGATTACTATCTTTACGACGAAACCAACCACGCTCTGTCCGGCGAACGCAGTGGCAAGGGTTTCCGCCTCGGTGACGTCGTCGAGGTTCGTTTGGTCGAAGCCTTGCCAGTTGCTGGCGCATTGCGGTTCGAGATGCTTTCAGAACCGCACCCGGTGCCGAGCGGCGTTCGCTCGCACCACAAGGCAAAGCGTTTTGTACGCGGAAACCAGAAGCGTCCATCCAGCGTATCGCGGGGCGGACGAAGAGGCAGGTAATGGCAGAACAGATTTTCGGTGCCGATACGGCGCCCGCGAGAGAGCGCCGGCCGGTGTGGCAGGCTATGTGGCGCGGATTGCGCTGTCGCTGCCCGCATTGTGGCGAAGGCAAGCTATTTCGCGCCTTTGTCAAGCCTGTCGACCATTGCGCCGTATGCGGCGAGGACTACACCCATCAGCGGGCCGACGATTTTCCGGCCTATATCACCATCACGATCGTCGGCCACATCGTCCTCGGCGGATTTCTGGCTGTTGAAACCCTCTTCATCTTGTCCAATTGGGTGCATCTGGCCATCTGGGTTCCCTTGACGATCCTCTTGTCGATAGGTTTGCTGCAGCCGGTCAAAGGCGCCATCATTGGGTTGCAATGGGCAAATTACATGCATGGTTTTGGCGGCGAGACTGACGATCAGGAGCCACGGGAACAGTGAATGATCGAAGCAATGCCATCCCGATCCAAAAAGATAAGCCGATAGTTCCTATCCGGCCACGCGATGCTGCTTCGCTGTTGCTCATCGACCGTTCCGGCAAGGATCTGCGCATCCTCATGGGCAAGCGCCATATGCGTCACGTCTTCATGCCGGGAAAATTCGTCTTTCCGGGTGGGCGAACGGAACCAGCGGACGGCCGCATATCCGCCATTGCTGAACTCTCCGACGTCGATCAAGCAAAACTGCTGACCGGCATGGGCAGTCGCTCAAGCGTTCAACGCTGCCGGGCAATCGCGCTCTCTGCCATTCGCGAAACCTATGAAGAGGCAGGGCTTCTTCTCGGCCGCCGGCATCCGGATACCGTTTCGATATCGCACCCGGACTGGGCCGCTTTTGTCGAACGCAGGATTCTTCCCGATCTTTCCGTCCTGCGCTATTTTGCGAGAGCCACCACGCCGCCCGGTCGCTCCCGCCGTTTCGATACACGGTTCTTCCTTGCTTTTCGCGATGCCGTCGCCGATACCCTTCCCGAAGCAACCGGGCCGTCACAGGAACTCGAAGAATTGTGCTGGCTGCCCTTCCATGAGGCCAACCAACTGGATATTCCCGAGATCACCCGGACGATCATAATGGAGGCCGAGGCGATTCTTGCCGCAAATCCTGCCCTAGACCCGGGCAACGCCGTCATTCGTTACCGCATGAAATATGGACGATTCGTCCGAGAGGTTTTTTGATTTATGGATGCAACGCCGACCACCGACCAGACAACCGTCCGGTCTTCCTGGCGCGCGCTTGTCGCGGCCATCGCCACCATCAGTTCTGTTGGTGTCGCCATCGGACTTGGCATTCCACTCCTGAGCGTCATTCTGGAAAGCCGCGGCCATTCGGCCACCATGATAGGCTTGAACGCCGCGGTCGCGGGCATCGCATCGATTGTCGCCGCTCCTTTCGCTGCTCCAATCGCAGCTCGGTTCGGTGTGGTGCCGACCCTGCTTGGAATGTTGCTGATCGGCGGCTTCTCGTTCGTGGGGTTTCACTTCTTTACCGAGTTCTGGATGTGGGTCGTATTGCGCGTTTTCCTGCATTTCGCGCTGACAATGCTGTTCATCCTTTCCGAATACTGGATCAATGCCGCCGCTCCTCCCGAAAAACGCGGATTGGTGCTTGGTATTTATGCCACCGTCCTTTCAGTGGGGTTCGCGCTCGGACCATGGCTGTTCTCGCGCATCGGCAGCGTTGGCATCATGCCGTTTGCGGTCGGCTTCGGCATCATCATCTTCGCCATGTTGCCCGTGCTTTTCGCGTGGAAGGAAAGCCCGGATTTCCATGAGGAGGAGCATGTTCCTTTCGCACCGTTCATTTGGGCGGTGCCCACGGCGACAGCAGCTGTTTTTGTCTTTGGCGCAGTCGAAACCGGTGGCTTTGCCCTGTTTCCCGTTTTCGGCTCCCGGATCGGTTATAGCGAAGCCAATGCGGCTCTCCTGCTCACAACCATCGGTCTTGGCAACGTGCTGCTGCAAATTCCAATTGGGCTCCTCAGCGATCACGTCAATGATCGTCGCAAGATCCTGCTTGTCTGCGCGTTGATCGGCTTGGCGGGCATGTGCGTGTTGCCGTTTATTTATTCGAATTGGTATCTCGTCGCGGCGATTGCTGTTTCGTCTGGGGCGGCGTTGTAGCCGGCCTTTATACCGTTGGCCTGGCACACCTGGGCTCGCAGCTTACGGGGCGCGAGCTCGCCTCGGCCAATGCGGCCTTCGTCTTCTGCTACGCAGTCGGTATGCTCGTCGGTCCACAAGCCGTCGGTATCGGCATGGATCTGATGGGCCCCGCAGGCTTTGCAGTCGCCCTTGCAATATTTTTTGCTGCTTACGCGCTTTTGGTGGGCTCACGCCTGATCAGCCGCAGGGGTTAGGGTCGGGACCCTAAGCAGGTACAACTACAGCGCGCTTGGAATTATTCGCGACGGTGTTATATTGACCCCCGGAGTGAGAGACGAGCTTTCGCCCGCCTCTCTCTTCCTTATGCTTTGAAAGTGAACCCGGATCGCTATTGTCCAGCTGGTCCGGGTTCTTTTCATAGTAAGGCTGATGCTAAACGGCAAATACCGCATAGATTCAACTCCAAGGTTGAAGGCAAGGCTCTTGCCGCAGTCGGGGGAGCCTGTCTCCCCCGATACACCGGCTGGCTCGGTGTTGTTGCTTTTGCCTTCAAAACTCGAAGTTCAACTCATCGCGTGATTTGGGATGCTCGGCAACGAACGCAGGGTTGAATCGAATCTCGGCAAATGCGGTACGAGGTTGTCCTGCAGTGACGCCATGCCGATTGATCGATTATATTGGTGTGGCGACCGACCTAGGCTTGACTTTTCGCCCCGTTCGGTTAAGTGTCCGGCCGAATTTCCGCTTATGGCCACGTTGCTGGACTTGAATAGCGGTCCTCAATAATCAGAACAGGTAAACTGAAAATGGCCAAGGCTGCGAATATCAAGATCAAGCTTCTGTCGACCGCTGACACCGGTTTCTTCTACGTTACGAGCAAGAACAGCCGTACCAAGACGGAGAAGATGTCTTTCCGTAAGTACGACCCGGTCGCACGCAAGCACGTTGAATTCAAGGAAACCAAGATCAAGTAATCTTGTTTTTCCGGAAACAAAAATGCCGCCTTCAGGGCGGCATTTTTGTTTGCAAATTCCATTACCTAAAATTGATAGGCTGTTGATTTTTATTCGTCAGGCCGCGGCCGACACAACGCGATTACGTCCGGCGGCCTTTGCGCCATAGAGAGCGTCATCGGCACGCTTCAGCAGATTTTGCACAGTGTCTTCCTTGGGCAGAACGCTGGCAATGCCGATGCTGATTGTCACGGGAGCGCCGGTCCCGCTTTGATTGACAACAAACGGTGTCGCTGCGACCTCGCGCCTGATGCGCTCGGCCACAACGGCAGCGAGCGCCGAATCGGTGTCCGGCATCACTATGAAGAACTCCTCACCGCCATAGCGGCTCGCGAGATCGCTCCCGCGCACATTCCGTCGCAGGCGCCTTGCGAATTCCCGCAACACTTCGTCCCCGCCGTCGTGACCATGCGTATCGTTTATCAGCTTGAACCGGTCGATATCGGTCATGAGAATGGACAAGGGCCGCCGGCGTTCGATAGCGCGCTTGAATAGGGTTGCGAGATGCGTCTCAAGGTAGAGACGATTATGCAAACCGGTCAGGCTATCCGTCACCGCCATTTCGTAGGTCTTGACGACGCTGGCGCGCAAACCATCATGATAGGCTTTTCGTCGAAGCTGTGTGCGCAACCGCGCCAGCAATTCATTCGGGTTCAGCGGTCGCACCAGATAGTCGTTCACACCCAATTCCAGGGCGCGCCGGATCAATGGCTCTTCACCCCGATCCGCCACAAGGATGATAGGCAGCGACCGCGTGTTGTCGAGCGACCGCAATTGGGCGCAAATGCGCAGCGGGTCAAAATTTGTGAAGCTTGACGAGATGATCAGGCAATCATGGTTGCCTTGGATAGCGTCGAAGAATCCCGTTTGCGGATCCGTTTGAACATCGACGACCCCTTCGTCGGCCAATATGCGCTGAATCCGCTCGACGCTTTCGGGTCGTTCATCGATCAGCAGAACACGGGCGTTCTTGGCGCTGCCCTCGCTGCCAATCGGGAATCGCAAGATCGACTCCAACCCGACATCACGGGTAGTAGCAACACGTAACCGCAGCTCGTCGGTCAGGTTCTTCAACCGCACCAAGCTCTTCACGCGTGCAAGAAGTTGCAAGTCGTTTACGGGTTTGGTCAGGAAATCGTCAGCGCCGAAATTCAGTCCGGTAATGCGGTCTGTGTCCTGATCCAGTGCTGTGACCAGCACCACAGGAATATGTGCGGTAGAGGCTTGCGACTTCAGTCTGCGGCAAACTTCGAAGCCGTCCAACCCTGGCATCATGATATCAAGCAGAATGAGGTCGACATTGCTGTTCTCGCATATCTCCAGGGCCTGATAGCCGTCCGATGCCGTGACGACTTCATAATATTCCGCGCTCAGCCGTGCTTCGAGCAGCTTCACATTGGCGGGAACATCGTCAACGACTAGTATGCGGGCCGTCATATTTCACTCCCCTGACGATCAAGCGTCGCCAAGATAAGATTTGATGGTTTCGATGAACTTCGGCACCGAGATGGGTTTTGAAATATAGGCCTCGCAGCCGCCTTGCCGGATACGCTCCTCATCGCCCTTCATGGCAAAAGCTGTAACGGCGATGATCGGTATTACATGCAGATCGTCGTCCGCCTTCAGCCATTTCGTAACTTCCAAACCCGACACCTCGGGCAGCTGGATATCCATGAGGATCAGGTCCGGCCGATGTTCGCGAGCCAGATCAAGCGCTTCCAGCCCATTGCGGGTCCGGATGGTTTCATAGCCGCTGGCTTCAATAAGATCGCGGAAGAGCTTCATGTTGAGCTCATTATCCTCGACGATCATCACTTTCTTTACCATTGGCAATTTCCTGTTGATCATGCTTGAAGAACGCATGCCGCCCGTCAAGATCTATGGGACAAAGATCAGATCGCAGCCCCAACTGTATGGATGCATTTGATAGCCTGTGATGATTGATGAAAAGGAAACTCTTCAGCCCAATCCCGAAATGCTGCTGATCATGTTTAACCAAGCATTTATTGAACATCTTCTTTTGATCATATTCAACCGGCGGCAGTGAATTTTGGGACAACGAAATGACGTTTAACGTCGTCAAATTGAACTATTCTTCGGCAACAGAACTTATCAAAACCATGAACAGGCGGAATTAATGAGGAAGCAGATCAATGTTGGCGATGCGGAATCCCTGGCAATCAATTCTTTGATATTTTTGGCCGACGACAGTGAATTGCTTTCCAGGTTCCTTGCGTTGACCGGGATTACCGCCGATCAGATTCGGACGGCGGCCGGCGAGCCGGGATTTCTGGCAGGCGTTCTCCAGTTCTACCTTGGGCACGAACCGACGTTGATGCGCTATTGCGAAGCAACAGGAACAGATCCTGCCCTCTTCCAGGAAGCACTTCGGCTCCTTCCTGGTGGCCGGCAAGACATCGATTGATCGGTTGATAGGCTTCGGCTGGTCGTTGCAAGGTAAGGGCACCTTCGTTAAGGTCTGCCTGTTCCTTTTATGTTCCGGACCCCGATGGCACCCCTCAACGATCCGAGATTTGGTTTTTGCCGTGACTGTCTGGCAGCCCAGACATCGGAGGGTAAACGCTGCCATGTGTGCGGCAGCCCCCGTCTCGTGCGCCATCCAGAGCTCTATCGCCTCAGCATCGCTCATGTGGACTGCGATGCCTTCTACGCTTCAGTCGAAAAGCGCGACAATCCGGAATTGCGAAACAAGCCGGTCATTATTGGCGGCGGGAAACGCGGCGTTGTTTCAACAGCTTGCTATGTCGCCCGCATCCATGGTGTGAAGTCAGCGATGCCGATGTTCAAGGCCCTGGAGGCTTGTCCGCACGCTGTCGTCATCAGTCCCAACATGGAAAAATATGCGCGGGTCGGTCGCGAAATCCGGCAGATGATGCGCGATTTGACTCCTTTGGTCGAGCCGTTATCAATCGATGAAGCCTTTCTGGATCTGTCGGGGACCGAGCGTCTGCATCACGATCCACCTTCCCGGGTGATGGCGCATTTTTCAAATCGTGTAGAACGAGAAATGGGGCTTTCCGTTTCGGTCGGCATTTCCTACTGCAAGTTCCTTGCGAAGATCGCCTCGGACTTCGAGAAGCCACGCGGCTTTTCCATCATCGGACAACAAGAGGCCCCCGCTTTCCTGGCCGATAAACCGGTTACCATGATATGGGGCGTCGGCAAGGCGTTCAATGCAACGCTGGAGCGTGATGGCATTCGCACCATCGGACAACTTCAGACAATGGAACTCGGCCCGTTGATGGGTGCGTATGGTACGATGGGACAGCGCCTCTACCGTCTGTCGCGAGGACTTGATACGCGCCGCGTCGAACCTGACAGCGAGAGCAAAAGCGTATCCGCTGAAACGACCTTCAATGAAGATATCGCATCGCTTGAAGAGCTCACGCCGATATTGCGATCTTTGTCGGAAAAGGTCTCGAGGCGCCTCAAAGCGGCGGACATCGCGGGAAGGACTGTCGTCCTTAAATTGAAGTCCCGGGATTTCAAACTCAGAACCCGAAACCGCCAGTTGGCCGATCCGACACAACTGGCCGACCGGATTTTCCGTACCGGCTTTTCGCTGCTTGAAAAAGAAATCGACGGCACGCGATTTCGTCTGCTCGGGATCGGCGTCAGCGACCTTGGCAACGATGATCGCGCTGATCCGCTCGACCTTGTCGATATTCAGGCGACTAAACGTGCGGTTGCCGAAACGGCGATAGACAAGCTCCGCGGGAAATTCGGCAACAATGCCGTTGAGACCGGATACACGTTCGGCAGGGTCAAATCTCGAGCCGATGCTCTGCCGGATGATACGGATTCAAACGAAAATCGGTGAATATGGAACAAGACTCTCCAAATCTGGAACAAGAATAGCCAAATCTGGAACGAAAATTTCTACCCGGAATTGCAATTCAGTTGTAGCTGGTTGAGGCCCTGCCCCTCAGGCCATCTCGACTTCCACAATTCCCGGTATGGCTTTCATCGCACTGGCGACCTGCGGACCGACACGATAGCGGTTCGGCAATTCGATCTCGACTTCGGTTGCACCGTTCTCCTTGATCAGGATCAGGCTCACCACCTGGCCGTCGTTTTGCGGTGCCAGATAGGGTGTAATGGCACTTAGCGGCTCGCTGGAACGCATATAAAGGCGCAGTGCCTTCTGCATGCGAGTCGCCTCGTCTTCAAGCGATTGGGCCGTCTGGATGCGCAGACTGATGCCCTCCGGCCGGTCCTCGGCACCAACAGTGACCACTACGGAGCGACCCGGCTCAAGCAGATCGCGGTACTGCGACAAGGCTTCAGAAAAGAGTACCGCCTCGAATTGTCCTGAAGAATCAGAGAATTGGATGATTCCCATTTTGTTGCCGGTCTTGGTCTTGCGCTCCTGCTTGGCCGTAATTGTCCCGGCAAGACGCCCTGCATTGGCGCCGCGCTTGACCGCCGCCGAAAACTCCGACCAGGTCTGGACGCGCATCTTTTCAAGCACTGCCCGGTACTCGTCGAGCGGATGCGCCGAGAGGTAGAACCCCGCTGCCTCGAATTCCCGTCGCAACTTCTCGGCCGAAAGCCAAGGCGCAGCCGCGGGAAGTTGGATGGTTTGGGCACTTGCGGCCATTCCCCCGAATATATCCGCCTGACCGCTAACGCTGTCTTCCTGCGTTCGTTGTGCATGACCGATAATCCTGTCGAGCCCGGCAATCAGCGCCGGCCGTTCACGCCCGAAACAGTCGAAAGCCCCAGCATTTATAAGGCTTTCGAAGACTCGGCGGTTGACGACACGCGGGTCGATCCGCTCGCAGAAATCCTCAAGGCTGGCATAGGGCGTCGCACCGCGCTTCTCGACAATATGATCGACAGCTGCTTCGCCAACGCCCTTGATGGCCGCCAGCGAATAGAAGATGCGGTTCTCGCCTACCTCGAACAAACGGTAAGACGTATTGACCGATGGCGTGACGACTTCGATGCCAAGCCGCACCGCTTCCCGGCGGAAATCGTTGAGCTTATCCGTGTTGGACATGTCGTATGTCATTGATGCGGCAAGGAATTCCACTGGATAGTGGGCCTTCATGTAGGCGGTCTGGAACGACACGATTGCATAAGCCGCGGCATGAGATTTGTTGAATCCGTAGTCAGCGAACTTGGCAAGCAGATCGAAGATGAAGTTGGCTTGCGGCTTGGTCACACCACGCTCGACAGCACCGTCGACAAATCGGACCCGCTGCATGTCCATTTCGGCACGGATCTTCTTGCCCATGGCACGACGAAGAAGATCGGCTTCGCCGAGCGTATAGCCCGACATTTCCTGCGCGATCTGCATCACCTGTTCCTGATAGATGATGACGCCTTGGGTCTCCTTGACGAGATGATCGATCTTCGGATGGATCGATGCCATCTCTTCATCGCCATTCTTACGCGCATTATAGGTCGGAATGTTCTCCATCGGGCCCGGCCGATAGAGCGCGACGAGCGCGATGATATCCTCGATCCGGTCCGGCCGCATGCCGATCAGCGCCTTGCGCATGCCGGTGCTTTCCACCTGGAACACGCCGACTGTCTCACCGCGGGACAGCATCTCGTAAGTGGGCTTGTCGTCGAAGGGCAGATTCGAAAGATCCACCGTGATGCCGCGCCGCTTGAGGAGATTGACGGCGGTCTGCAGAACGGTCAGCGTTTTCAGACCAAGAAAATCGAATTTGACCAGCCCAGCCTCTTCAACCATTTTCATGTTGAACTGCGTAACCGGCATATCCGAACGCGGATCGCGATACATCGGCACAAGTTCTGACAAAGGCCGATCACCGATGACGATACCCGCCGCATGGGTCGAAGCATGGCGATAAAGCCCCTCCAGCTTCAGCGATATGTCGAGCAATCGCTCGACGACTGGCTCCTTGTCACGTTCCTCCCGCAATCGTGGCTCATCTTCGATCGCCTTGGACAGTGTCACAGGATTTGCCGGATTTGCGGGCACCATCTTGGTCAAGCGGTCTACCTGACCATACGGCATTTCCAACACACGTCCGACGTCGCGCAATACGGCGCGAGCCTGGAGCGTACCGAAGGTTATGATCTGAGCTACCTGATCACGGCCATATTTGCCCTGAACATAACGAATGACCTCATCGCGCCGTTCCTGGCAGAAGTCGATATCAAAGTCCGGCATCGAGACGCGGTCAGGATTAAGAAAGCGCTCGAAGAGTAGGGAGAAACGAAGAGGATCGACGTCTGTGATCGTCAGGGCATAGGCAACAAGCGAACCCGCACCTGATCCACGTCCGGGACCGACTGGGATATCATGAGCTTTGGCCCATTTGATAAAGTCGGCAACGATGAGAAAGTAGCCAGGATATTTCATCCGGGTGATGATAGAAATCTCGTATTCCAGCCGCTCCGAATATTGTTCGGCTGTATGACCACCGGCTAAACCCAACGTCTGGATGCGCTGCGCAAGGCCTTCCCTCGCCTGGCGAGCCAACTCATCGGCCTCAGCTTGCAACGCCGCTTCCGGGTCATCACTCTCGCCCGTAAAGCGTGGCAAAATCGGCGCACGGTTCTTGGGATAGTAGGAACAACGCAGTGCGATCTCGACAGTATTCTCCACTGCCTCAGGCAGATCGGCAAATAACTCCACCATCTCGTCTTCGCTCTTGAGATAGTGGTCCGGTGTCAACCTGCGGCGATCGTCAATCGATAGAAGTGAGCCGGAAGCAATCGCCAAAAGTGCATCGTGCGCTTCATAATCAGCACTTTTGGAAAAAAACACGTCGTTCGTCGCGACGAGCGGCAGTTCCAGTTCGTAGGCAAGTTCAACTTGCGCTGCTTCCAACGCGCGATCGTAGCCACGATGACGCTGGAGCTCAACATAGACCCGATCGCCGAACAGCGATTTCAAATAATTCAGCCGCTGCCGCGCACGATCAATCCGATCGTCCTTGATCGATTTTGCGATGGGACCTTCGGGACCGCCAGAAAGAGCGATGATACCGTCCGTACGACCTTTGAGCCACGCCGATGTGATATGCACAGGATCACCAGCTGGGGTTTCCAGGTACGCGCGGCTGACGAGGCGCACTAGATTGGCATAGCCCGCCTCCGTGGCAGCAAGGAGCACAAGTGGCGCCAGTCCCAGCGCTTCGCGCCTGTTGGCGCTACGGCTTTCCTCCGCCTGGTCATGAAAGGCGATGTCAAGCTGACAGCCAATAATAGGCTGTAGACCTGCCTTCGATCCTTTCTGGGCAAATTCAAGCGCTCCAAAAAGATTGTTAGTGTCGGTTATCGCGATCGCCGGCGCCTTGTTGGCAACGGCAAGATCAATGACTTTCGGGACCTGCAGGGCACCTTCAAGTAACGAATACGCAGAATGGACTCTAAGGTGCACGAAGCGCAGCGCTTGTTTGCTCGCGACGCTTAGACCGCTGTTGATCTGTCCATCTGCCAATTATTCTGTCTCCGAAAACCTGAACGGAGAAACTGATTCACCGCGCATTTATAGTCGGACATGCGCGATGAGGTGTCCACCAGTATTGAGGCTTCAGGTATTTTCATCGGTGGACAAGAATCGGGATCACAAGCACTCGAGACGTTCAGTTGCAGCGATCCCGACTTCGTCAGATTGCACTCACCCACATTGCAAACGTCGCAATGAACAGGCTGACTGTAACGAATGACATAACATCCTGGAAAAGTTCGCTCATCGGTAAAACCCTTCGTCGTTGTCTGTATGTATATCTTTTGTTCTATTTTTGTTCCAAAGTCAAGCACACCCGACCACCCATTGGCGCTATGGTTTTCGAAATATTAATGGAAGGTAAAATGGAGTCGCGCGATCAGAGATTGGTGATTTTGCCGTCCTTGAGCGTCACACGCCTGTCCATGCGACGCGCCAGCTCAAAATTATGAGTGGCGATCATGGCTGACAGCCCCGACTGTCTCACAAGCGCTTCAAGTGCTTCGAACACATAGGAAGATGTCACCGGATCGAGATTGCCTGTCGGTTCGTCAGCGAGAAGCACCAACGGTGCATTTGCCACAGCACGGGCAATAGCCACGCGCTGTTGCTCGCCGCCGGAGAGTTCGCTGGGACGGTGCGAAGCACGTGCGCCAACCTTCATGTAATCGAGTAGCTGCTGGGCGCGCTCGGATGCCACAGCTGGCTTCATGCCGCGAATTAGTTGCGGCATCATAACGTTCTCCAGTGCCGTGAATTCCGGGAGAAGATGATGGAACTGATAGACAAAGCCGATGTCGTTTCGCCGTATGGCCGTACGCTCTTCATCAGAAAGCGAACCACAGGACCTGCCATCGAGAATGACATCGCCGCTATCTGGCCGCTCCAGCAATCCAGCCGTATGCAACAATGTCGACTTGCCGGCCCCGGAAGGCGCGACAAGCGCCACCATCTCGCCTTTGCCAAGCGAAAAGCTGGCGTCGTTGAGAATGACCAACTCACGGCCAATCTCATCATAACGGCGGCCGACATTCATCAGCTGCAAAATTGGCCCTGCCACCATGTTATTCGTACCTCAAGGCTTCAACGGGATCGAGCTTGGCTGCGCGCCATGCTGGAAACAGCGTTGCCAGAAATGACAGGACCAATGCCATGAGGATGACCGAGAAGGTCTCGTTGAAATCCATTTTGGCGGGTAAGGTGCTCAAGAAATACAGTTCAGGATTGAACAGCGTGGTTCCGGAAATCCAGGAAAAGAATTCTCTGATTCGTTCGACGTTGAGACATACAACGACACCAAGAACCACACCTGCAATCGTTCCGGTCACACCGATCGCAGCACCCGTCATAAGAAAGATGCGCAAGATCGAGTTTCGCGTCGCCCCCATGGTCCGAAGGATGGCAATGTCATGCCCCTTGTCCTTCACCAGCATTATCAGTCCGGAGATGATATTGAGAGCCGCGACGAGAACGATCAGCGTCAGAATCATGAACATGACATTGCGCTCAACCTGAAGGGCGGAAAAGAACGTCTGATTGCGCTGACGCCAGTCGGTCAGCATGATCGATCGCTGTGCCGCATCCTCGATCGGTTTCTTCAAGGCATCGATATTGTCCGGATTATCGGCGAATATCTCGATCGATTGAACCTTGTTTTCCTGGTTGAAATAGAGCTGCGATTCATCGAGCGGCATAAGTACGATCGATGCGTCATATTCGGACATGCCGATCTCGAATATGGCCGTAACCGGGTAGGATTTGACACGCGGAGCCATGCCAAGCGGCGTCACATCGCCATCCGGAGATATCAAGGTAAGTTTATCACCGATACCGAGACCCATATTCTCGGCCATACGCGTCCCGATAGCAACGCCGCCAGCCGTGTTGAATCCCTGAAACGTACCTTGGCGCACGTTTTTGGAAACAAGCTGAAGTTTCGCGATGTCTTCCTCGCGTAGGCCGCGCACCAGGGCGCCAGCCCCTGCCCCGACATTACCCTTGGCCAGCACCTGACCTTCGACAACCGGAATGGCAAAGGAGACGCCGGGGACAGCGTCGACGCGTTTGATGACCGCATCGTAATCGTCGAAAGGCCGATCCATCGGCTGCATGATAACATGACCGTTGATGCCGAGGATGCGCGTCAAGAGTTCAGCGCGAAAGCCGTTCATCACTGCCATCACGATGATCAACGTTGCAACGCCAAGCATGATCCCGGTAAAAGAGAATCCGGCAATCACGGAAATGAACGTTTCCTTGCGCCGGGCGCGCAAATAGCGCCAGGCGATCATACGTTCATAGGCTGAGAACGGCTTGGAACCGTTCGGCGCAGTGACTGCCTTTTCGCTCATAAAATTCCTGCCTGAACGCCCGCGAGCTTGTTAAGCGCAGCTTCGATACTCAAGGTCTCGCGCTCGCCGGTCGCTCGGTCCTTGATCTCGACCTCACCGGCAGCAACGCCGCGCGGGCCGACTATGACCTGTGTGGGCAGACCGATCAGATCCATTGTGGCGAACTTGGCACCCGGGCGATCATCCGTATCGTCGAGCAGAGGCTCAAGGCCAGCATTTGTCAACGCATCGTACAATTTAGCCGAAACGGCGTCGCAGGCTGCGTCGCCGGGTTTCATGTTCACAATACCCACACCGAAGGGCGCAACGGCTTTTGGCCAGATAATGCCGTTCTCGTCATGCGACGCTTCGATGATTGCAGCGACCACACGTGACGGCCCAATACCGTAGGAGCCCATTGAAACCGGGTAGTCCTTGCCGTCCGGTCCGGTTACCTTGGCGCCCATTGGTTCGGAATATTTTGTTCCAAAGTGGAAAATGTGGCCCACTTCGATGCCGCGAGCAGCGAGTTGCTCCGAAGCACCGACCTTTTCCCACGCCGCCTCGTCATGCATTTCGTCGGTGGCAGCATAAGGCGTGGTCCAGCGCTTAACGATATCGGCAATCTGCGCATCATCATTAAAGTCGGTATCGGGACCGGGCACGGGCAGATCGAGATAGGCGCGATCACAGAAAACCTGGCTCTCGCCTGTATCGGCGAGAATGATGAATTCATGGCTGAGATCGCCGCCGATCGGACCCGTATCGGCCCGCATGGGAATGACTTTGATACCCAGTCGCGAAAACGTGCGCAGATAGGCAACGAACATGCGATTGTATGCCGCCTTCGCACCCTCAAAATCCAGATCGAAGGAATAGGCATCCTTCATCAGGAATTCGCGCGACCGCATGACCCCGAAACGCGGACGGCGCTCATCACGAAACTTCCACTGGATATGATAAAGATTGAGCGGCAAGTCTTTGTAAGATCTGACGTAGGCGCGGAAAATCTCGGTGATCATTTCCTCATTCGTCGGACCAAAGAGCATGTCGCGATCACCGCGATCCTTGATGCGCAACATCTCGTCGCCATAGGCGTCATAACGCCCGCTTTCGCGCCAAAGATCAGCAGACTGGATTGTCGGCATGAGGAGTTCAATTGCACCGGAACGATTCTGCTCCTCGCGAACAATGGCGCTCACCTTGTTCAGAACCCGCAGACCCGCCGGCAACCAGGCATAGATGCCCGCCGATTCCTGGCGTATCAGACCTGCACGCAACATCAGGCGGTGGGAGACGATTTCCGCCTCCTTGGGGTTTTCTTTCAGGATGGGTAAAAGGTAACGGGAAAGCCGCATGGAGAATCACCAAATTGAACATCGCCTGAGTGCTTTAAGAATCAGGCAAAACCAAGTGCAAAGTGATGTTTCTTTACCGGCTTCCCGGTGGATTGGGAACCCGTAACGCCAAATGAAACGGGCGGGTATTTATAAGAGATTCACTGCCTTGCTGGATTTGTAAGCAAAAAATGACAAGAACGAATATTTTTCGTGACATTTCGCAGGCAGTCCGCTATTTTTTTAATCATAAGGAGAAAGTAAGAATATTTCTGCTTTCCTACGCGGTCAAAGTCTTGGGAGGATGTGACCTAGGCGCGGTTTTCCGCAGCCGCCACGCAAGTGGATTTGGTCAGACGCGATCTTTAAAATGCAAGGTGAAAGCCTTGCATTTTTTTTGTCTTATTTTACAGAATCAATATGTTGCCAAGCTTTCCTGAAGGAACATATCACTCGCATCGTGGTGCTTTCGCTTCAAACACTTCGTCGTAAATAAAATGGCGATAGAAACGACGTGCGACACCACTCGCGGGCGACGCGTCCAATTTCTTTAGCAAGCTAATCTGATTTTTTCGTGGCGGGTAGATTCCAACGGAGGAAATTTAGTCCAGTTGCGGGAAAAAAACCGGCAGATCGTTTACTCCGTAGCCCAGCACCTCATTCACGACATAGAAGATGGCAAATATGATTGTAGCCACAATCGTCGTCAGCAGAAAAACCCGGCCCATGCGGTGCTTGTGCGGTGCGCTCGGCGTCGTTCCCAGCGTCACGTCATCTTCGTCGGCTTGCGTGCGAAGTCCAATTGGCAGCATTGTGAAAAGAGTGAGCCACCAAAATATGAAATACACCGCCATTGCTGTCGCGATTGGCATTCTTATTCTTGCTCCAGTTCAATCAGCGTTCCGCTAAAATCCTTCGGGTGGAGAAAAATAACGGGCTTGCCGTGCGCGCCGATCTTCGGTTCACCATCACCAAGAATACGCGCACCCTGCTTTTTTAACCGATCGCGCGCCGCGTGGATATCGGGCACTTCGTAGCAGACATGGTGCATACCGCCCGACGGGTTCTTGGCCAGAAATGCGGCAATGGGCGAGTCCGCGCCCAAAGGTTCCAGCAATTCGATCTTGGTATTACCAACATCGATGAAGACGACGGTGACGCCATGTTCCGGCAAAGCTTGCGGCTGCGTCAGTTTTGCACCAAGTGTATCGCGATAGACTACCGACGCTGCCTCCAGGTCAGGCACGGCGATCGCGACATGATTGAGACGTCCGAGCATGGGCGTTTCCTTATGGGCGGGTCACGAAAACCGTAACCACAGGCTTTTTACCCCAGACCTCATTGGCCGCGGCACGAACTGCCCTGCGCACTGCTTCGCGCACCATGGCAATATCCTTGCGTTTTTCACGCGGAATACTTTGCACCGCACTCACGGCCGCATCGTACAGCAGATCCTCGAGCAGCTCACCTTCGGCGTCATTTTCCGGAAGCCCGATCGGAACGATT
Source organism: uncultured Alphaproteobacteria bacterium (assembly GCA_963776115.1). Lineage (GTDB taxonomy): Bacteria > Pseudomonadota > Alphaproteobacteria > Rhizobiales > Rhizobiaceae > Phyllobacterium. The sequence continues at coordinate 77,395 of CAVZLS010000004.1, forward strand.
TCAGGGTCTTCCATGATGTTGAATTTCTCGTCAAGCAGCATCGAAACCGCAACATGTCCGACATAGGAAAGCTTGCGGCGATCGACGATGCCAACTTCTTCCTCGTCACCAATCAGCTTGCCGTCCTTGTACCAACGGCCAATCGGAGCTTGATCAATGATTTCCGCCCTACCCGGCGCAAGACGCAGTACGTCACCATTACGCACCTGCGGCACTTCCGGAATTCCCGCCATCGCCGCCAGCGAACCCTGTCCGACAAGATGTGCGGCCTCGCCGTGCACAGGTACGAGGATGCGCGGACGCACCCACTCGTACATGCGCTTCAACTCATTGCGGCGTGGGTGACCAGAGACGTGCACCAATTGATCGCCGTCGGAAATGATGTGGATTCCCTGCTCGATCAACAGGTTCTTCGTATCGATAATCGGCTTTTCGTTACCGGGAATCGGGCGCGAAGAATAGATCACCGTATCGCCCGCCGATAATGCAACGTTGCGCATTTCGTCACGCGCAAGCTTGGCAAGCGCTGCGCGTGGCTCGCCTTGGCTGCCAGTCAAGACGATCACCATGTTTTCGCGCGGTATATAGCCGTAGTCGTCCTCGGACAGGAATTCGGGAACGCCATCGAGATAGCCAAGCTCGCTCGCCACGTCGATCATGCGCTTCATCGATCGGCCAAGAACCAGCGTTTGCCTGCCGGCATCGCGCGCTGCCAAAGCTATCGAGCGAATGCGCCCGACATTCGATGAGAACGTCGTTATCGCAACGCGGCCGCGGGCATTTTCTATGATCTCTCGCAGGCTATCACCTACTTCTCGCTCGGACGGGGACTCACCATCGCGCAAAGCATTGGTGGAATCGCACATCATCGCGAGCACGCCCTCGTCGCCGAGTGCGCGAAACCGCGCTCCGTTGATGAGCGGTCCGAGCGAAGGTTCCGGATCCATCTTCCAGTCGCCGGTGTGAATGACCGTACCCAACGGTGTCTTGATCGCCAGCGAAACAGGCTCGGGGATCGAATGCGTCACGGCAATCGCTTCGAACTCGAATGGCCCCACGTTAAAGGTCTCACCCGCACGGTAAATGGTCACCGGAATGTTTGGCGCACCAGGTTCCGACTGACGCTTGGCAGCGAGCAAACCTGCCGCGAAGGGCGTCGCATAAACGGGAACGTTCAGTAAGGGCCAAAGGTCAAGCAACGCGCCGTAGTGATCCTCATGGGCATGCGTAATGACGATGCCCTTGAGATTGTGGCGTTCCGCTTGCAGGAAACGAATATCCGGCAACACCAGATCAGCGCCTGGAAGATCCGGGCCGGCAAAGCTCACGCCCATATCGACCACAACCCATTCACGTTTGTGCGCAGGACCATAGCCGTACATTGCCAGGTTCATCCCGATCTCGCCGACACCACCTAGGGGCAGGAAAACAAGTTCTGCTTGATCGGAATTGGCCATTTATACTCCTAAACTAAGATCTACTCGGCGCTTGCCGACGCCACTGCACCAAAATGAACGTCGCCAGCGGCAATCTTTATCCGCTCGCCTTCGTTGTCGCGAATAACAAAGCGGCAATCTTCATCGATAGTCTCGAATATACCACGCAGCACCGCTCCGTCGACTCGGACGGCGACTTCGCTGCCCACGCCTGCCGCCCGTGCAAGCCAGCGCTTGCGAATCTCCGCCAGCCCCCGACCTTCGCTCCAAATTCTGCTGTTTTCTTCCCATGCATCTGACAAAGCCAGAAAAAGTGTTTCCGCGTCGCAATTTGCGCCGAGCTTCATCAGCGAAGTAGCTGGATAAGGGACATCGTCAGGGTAGACGACTACATTGACACCAATACCGACAACGATCGCCAACCGATTGTTCGGCAGTTGTGTCGATTCCAAAAGAATGCCCGCAAGCTTTGCACCGTCTGCCAAAAGATCATTCGGCCATTTCAGTTCAACTCGTAAAGCGGATTTACCGCGCCCGGTATGTCCCGCTCCATCGATGCCGACTTTAAATGTTGCTGATGCAGGACAGACAGCGTCCAACGCATCAGCGAGTGAGAGCCCCGCAACGAAGCCAAGTGTTGCAGCAGTTTTCAGCTCAAAGTTTCCGGTCAGGAGCAGCGAAGCAGCAAGATTGCCATGTGAGGTCGCCCAGGCGCGTCCTCGCCTTCCGCGACCGCTCTCCTGCTGTTTGGAGACGATCCAAAGCTTTCCGGGATCGCCCGCCTGCGCACGTTCCAATGCCACGGCGTTGGTTGAGCCGATCGTATCGAATGCCTCCAGCCGAAAGCCGTCTTGCTCTGCCAGAGGCGAAAGTGAGAATCCCATCGGGCTCCTAGAAAAACGTCTTGGCGGCAGCGTTGGCAAACGTGCTGACCGGTCCGCCCACCAGGACGTAGAATAGCACCAGCAGGCCGGATACACCAAGAACGAGGCGCAACTCGCCCGCCATGGGAACGAAAGCGCCGACTGGCTCGTCGAACCACATGATCTTGATGATGCGCAGATAATAAAACGCACCGACGACCGATGCCACGATACCGATAATAGCCAGCGCATAAAGGTTGGCCTGCATGGCTGCAAGGAAGGTATACCATTTGCCCCAGAACCCAGCGAGCGGGGGAATACCGGCCAACGAGAACATCAGGATCGTAAGGATGGTCGCCATGATCGGATTCGTCCGTGACAGGCCGGCAAGATCGCCGATCAACTCGACATTGCCCTCCTTGCGACGCATGGCAAGAATGAAGGCGAACGTGCCAAGTGTGGTGACCAGATAGATCAGCATATATATCGCGACGCCCCGCACACCGACGAGTGTACCGGCTGAGAGTCCGACAAGTGCGTAGCCCATGTGGCTGATCGAGGAATAGGCCATAAGACGCTTGATATTGCGCTGGCCAATGGCAGCGAACGCACCAAGGACCATGGATGCGATCGCGATAAACACGATGATCTGCTGCCAATCATGGGTGATAGGCTGGAAGGTCTCAACGGCAACACGTGTAAACAATGCCATTGCTGCCATTTTCGGTGCAGTCGCGAAGAAGGCGGTGACCGGTGTAGGCGCCCCTCATAAACGTCCGGTGTCCACATGTGGAACGGTACCGCCGAAATCTTGAAGGCAAGACCCGCAAAGATGAATACGAGACCAAACACAACGCCAAGCTGCCGCTCGGAACTGCTCAGTGCCTGTGCAATAGCTTCAAAACCGGTGTGACCGGTAAAGCCGTAAACCAAAGAAATGCCGTATAGCAGCATGCCCGAAGAGAGCGCCCCGAGAACGAAATATTTGAGACCAGCTTCCGTCGAGCGCGCGCTATCGCGGTTGATGGCAGCGACGACATAAAGTGCAAGCGACTGCAGTTCCAGACCAAGATAGAGCGATAGTGTGTCATTGGCCGAAATCATCAGCAGCATGCCGAGCGTCGCCAGAAGGGCCAGGATCGGGAACTCGAACTTGTCGAACTTCTCTGATTTGGCAAAACCGACCGACATGACAAGCGTCACTATAGATCCGACCAGCGTCAAGACCTTCATGAAGCGAGAGAATGGATCACTGACGAAAGCGCGACCGAAGACATGGCCGTCTTGAGGAAACAGAACGACAAGCGCCAGCGCCACGAGCAAGATGGCTACCGTTAGACTGTTGACAAGCGAATAGGCCCGCTCCCCAGAGAAGGCCCCGATCATCAATAGCGCCAGTGCACCCACGGTTATCAGAAGCTCAGGAGCCATGAGCGTCAGGTTGGCAATCATATCGGTCTGCATCGGCCTTGGCCTCTTCCTGCTATTTCAACGCCAGTGTGGCCGCTGAGGACAGCGCGTTATTATATTGATTGATCAGAGCGTGTACGGAGCTTGCCGTCGCATCAAAGATAGGCATCGGATATACGCCGTAGAAAATTGTCAGGATCACGAGCGGGTAGATCACTGCCTTTTCACGCGGTGACATATCCAGGAGCGACTTCAGGCTTTCCTTGTCCAATGCTCCGAATATGACGCGTCGATAGAGCCAGAGTGCATAGGCCGCCGAGAAGATGACGCCGCTGGTCGCGAAAAGGGCAACCCAGGTGTTCACGCGGAAAACACCAAGCAATGTCAAAAACTCACCGATAAATCCTGATGTGCCCGGCAGACCAACGTTGGCCATCGTGAAGATCATAAACACGACTGCATATTTGGGCATATTGTTGACAAGGCCGCCATAAGCCGCGATCTCGCGCGTATGGGTTCTGTCGTAGACAATACCCACACAGAGAAACAGCGCGCTGGATACCAGGCCGTGCGACAGCATCTGGAATATCGCGCCCTGAATGCCCTGCTCGTTGGCTGCGAAGATGCCCATCGTAACGTAGCCCATGTGGGCAACGGATGAATAGGCAATCAGCTTCTTTATATCTTGCTGCGCCAGCGCAACGAGCGATGTGTAAATGATGGCGACCACGGAGAGCGTATAGATCAGCGGTGCAAAATCGGCCGATGCGATCGGGAACATCGGCAACGAGAAACGAATGAACCCATAACCGCCAAGCTTCAAGAGGATGCCGGCCAGAATGGCGGACGCCGCCGTCGGCGCTTCAACGTGGGCATCCGGCAACCATGTGTGCACCGGCCACATTGGCATCTTGACCGCAAACGAGGCGAAGAAGGCGAACCACAACCAAGTCTGCAACGACGCCGGGAACTTGTAGGCAAGCAAGGTCGGAATATCCGTCGTACCGGCCTGCCAATACATCGCCATGATGGCAAGCAGCATCAGCACGGAGCCGAGCAAGGTATAAAGGAAGAACTTGAAGCTGGCATAGACGCGCCTCTTACCGCCCCAGACACCGATAATGATGAACATCGGCACGAGAACGGCTTCGAAGAACACGTAGAACAGCACGATATCGAGCGCGCAGAACACGCCAATCATCAGCGTTTCGAGAACCAGAAACGCGATCATGTATTCCTTGACGCGTGTCTGGATCGCTTCCCAGCTCGCCAGAATGCATAGCGGCATCAGGAACGTGGTGAGGATGACGAACAGCATTGAAATGCCATCGACGCCCATATGATAGGAAATTCCGGAGTCGAGCCAAGTCAGCCTTCTCGACAAACTGAAAGCCGGCTTGACCATTGTCGAAATAATACCAGATCGGCAATGAGAGCAGGAACGTAATGATCGTCGTCCACAGGGTCACATTGCGTATGTTGCGGCGTGCAGCATCGCTATCGTCCCGGATCATCAGGACAAGTAAGGCACCGACCAATGGCAGGAAGGTAACAGTCGAGAGAATTGGCCAGTCGGTCATCAGAAATTGCTCCCGAGCATCATCCACGTGACGAGTGCGGCGACCCCGATGAGCATCGCGAACGCATAATGATAAAGGTAACCGGACTGCAAGCGAACCACCCGGTTGGTGACGTCAACCACGCGTGCGGAAATTCCGTCTGGACCATGCCCGTCGATCAGCCAGCCATCGCCCTGCTTCCAGAGGAACCGGCCAAGTGCCTTCGTCGGACGAACGAACAGGAAGTCGTAAAGCTCATCAAAATACCACTTGTTGAGCAAGAACTGGTAGAGGCCAGGATGCTGTGCGGCGAGCCGTCTCGGTGTCTCGGGTGAGCGAATATAGAAGTACCAGGCAACGATGAACCCTACCGCCATCGCAAGGAAGGGCGACATCGCCACCAGGAATGGCACGTGATGATGCTCTTCGAGGATTTCGTTTTCCGGCCCCGTGAAGATCGCGCCCTTCCAGAATTCGGCATATTCATGACCGAAGAAATACTCGCGGAATATGACACCGGCGAACAGCGCGCCGGCCGCCAGAATGAACAGCGGAACCAGCATGACATAGGGTGACTCATGCACATGATGCATGACGTCGTGACTGGCGCGTGGCTTGCCGTGGAAAGTCATGAAAATCAGTCGCCATGAATAGAAGCTGGTGAAAATCGCCGCTACGACGAGGAGGATAAAGGCGTAACTGGCCATTGGGCTGTGCGACGCGAATGCGGATTCGATAATCATGTCCTTCGAGAAGAACCCTGCCGTACCGATAAGCGTCCCTGGAATACCCAATCCTGTCAGGGCAACAGTCCCGACGATCATCATCCAGTAGGTTTTGGGGATCAACGTGCGAAGACCGCCCATATGGCGCATATCTTGCTCATCGGAAACAGCATGAATGACGGAACCTGCACCAAGGAACAGCAGCGCCTTGAAGAATGCGTGTGTGAACAGGTGGAAGATGCCGGCACCGTAAGCACCGAGACCCAAGGCAACGAACATGTATCCGAGCTGCGAACAGGTCGAGTACGCGATCACGCGCTTGATATCGTTCTGCACGAGGCCAACAGTTGCGGCAAAGAACGCTGTGGTTGCGCCGATGAATGTCACGAAAATCAAGGCGGTATGCGACAATTCAAAGATTGGCGACAAGCGGGCAACCATGAATACGCCGGCCGTGACCATGGTTGCTGCATGGATGAGCGCAGAGACAGGCGTCGGGCCTTCCATGGCGTCCGGCAACCAGGTGTGCAGGAGGAACTGTGCAGACTTACCCATCGCACCCATAAAGAGCAGCAGGCAGGCAATAGTGATCGCGCCCTGTTTGTCGAGCGCATAACCAAGAAAGTTCAGGACAGTCTGACCACCCTCAGCAGCACCCTCTGCCGGAAGATACTGCGCAGCGGAAGCAAAAAGCGTGTCGAACTGGACCGTATCGAAAAGCACAAACAGCGAAAATATACCGAGCAGGAAGCCAAAATCGCCGACGCGGTTGACAACGAAGGCTTTGATGGCCGCTGCATTTGCGGAAGGTTTCTTGAACCAAAAGCCGATCAGAAGATAGGACGCAAGGCCGACACCTTCCCAACCGAAGAACATCTGGACCAGATTATCGCCGGTCACCAGCATCAACATGGCGAAAGTGAAGAGTGAAAGATAGGCGAAGAAGCGCGGCCGATCCGGATCATGGTGCATGTAGCCGATCGAATACGTATGGACCAGCGCCGAGACAGTATTGACGACAACCAGCATTACCACGGTCAGTGTATCGATACGGAGCGCCCAGTCGAAGCTTAACGAACCCGACTCGACCCAGTGCGCTACTGGAACCTTGAACGCTTCGCCATGACCGAGTGCCACGGTTGCAAAAGCAATCCAGGACAGGACCGCGCAAACGATCAACAGTCCAGTCGTAACATACTCGCTCGCCTTCGCACCGATCGATGAGCCGAAAAGGCCAGCAATCAAAAAGCCAAGCAGCGGAAGGAAGACAATCGCCAGATACAGCATGCCCCCGTCAACCTTTCATCATGTTGACGTCTTCCACGGCAATCGACCCGCGATTGCGATAGAACACGACGAGAATAGCAAGTCCGATTGCTGCTTCTGCAGCGGCAACGGTCAAGACAAACAGTGCAAACACCTGGCCGACCAAATCGCCCAGAGCAGCGGAAAACGCTACGAAATTGAGGTTAACTGCAAGCAGGATCAATTCAACCGACATCAGAATGATGATAACGTTCTTCCTATTGAGGAAGATGCCGAAGATCCCGAGCGTAAACAGCAGGGCAGAAACAGTCAGATAATGTGCGATACCGATTTCCATCATGACACCTCTGTCAGGCCCTTGCCTGTTTCAACTTGTTTGACCTCGATGGCCGTTGCCGGCGTACGTGCGACCTGCTCTGAAACGTTCTGTCGCTTGATGTTCGGTTTGTGACGAAGCGTCAATACAATCGCGCCAATCATCGCAACCAGAAGGACGAGACCAGCAATCTGGAAGAAGTAGACGTAGTCCGTATAGAGAATATCGCCGAGTGCCGCCGTATTGGTGCGCGTGGCGACATCTGGCGTTGGCTGGAATGCCACAGTTCCAAGTTTCGGTGCAAAGACAGATCCGCCCAGGACGATAATCAGCTCAGCAGCAAGGATCAGGCCGACGAGTGCGCCGATGGGTGCATATTGCAGCGCGCCGCTTTTCAGTTCCGCGAAATCGACATCAAGCATCATGACAACGAAGAGGAACAGAACCGCAACCGCGCCGACATAGACGACGAGCAGGATCATCGCCAGGAACTCGGCGCCGGTCAAAAGGAACAAACCTGCCGCATTGAAAAATGCGAGGATCAAGAACAGTACGGAGTGCACGGGATTGCGCGCCGCAATCACCATGAACGCACTGGCGACGGTTATGAAGGCGAATAGGTAAAAAAACGCCGCCGCGATACCTGTCAGCATGGGTTCCCCCGATTTCCATTCCGGCAGGACTTTCCCGCCATTTCTAACTTCATCTGACGCAATTCCGGACGGGAAACTGGTTCCCGCTTTCCCTGGAATTGCGTTGATGCGATCCACGCGATTTCGCGTGTTCGCAGCCTCTTAGCCCATGTTCCCGTCCGGTAGAAGCTACCTTTCCAAGGACACAAGCGCGCACTTAAGTTTACCGGTAAGGCGCATCCATCGCGATGTTGCGCGCCAGTTCCCGCTCCCAGCGATCGCCGTTAGCAAGCAGCCGGTCCTTATCGTAGTAAAGTTCCTCACGGCTCTCCGTGGCGAACTCGAAGTTCGGTCCCTCGACAATCGCATCAACGGGGCACGCCTCCTGGCAAAAACCGCAATAAATGCATTTCACCATGTCGATGTCATAGCGCACGGTACGGCGGGTACCGTCATTACGGCGCGGGCCTGCTTCGATCGTGATGGCCTGCGCCGGGCAGATCGCTTCGCAGAGCTTGCAGGCGATGCAACGTTCTTCCCCATTGGGATAACGGCGCAACGCATGCTCGCCGCGAAAGCGCGGGCTGAGCGGACCCTTCTCGTATGGATAATTCAAAGTTGCCTTCGGAGCAAAGAACTGCCGCATCGACAGAAAGAACGCCCCGACGAATTCCAGAAGCAGGAGGGATTTGGCAGCTTGTGCCAAGGAACCGGTATTCGAACTCATGGCGTAAGACCCGTGATTTTAAGGAAGGCCGCCGTCGCAATGACCATGAAGAGCGAGATAGGGAGGAACACCTTCCAACCCAGGCGCATCAACTGGTCGTAGCGATAACGCGGAACGAATGCTTTTACCATGGCGAACATGAAGAAGCAGAAGAACAGCTTGAGTAGAAACCAGACTACCCCCGGCACCCAATTAAGGAACCACACATCAACTGGCGGCAGCCAACCGCCCAGGAACATGATGGTCGTCAGCGCGCACATCAATGTAATCGCAACGTATTCGCCAAGGAAGAACAACAGGAAGGCAGTAGACGAATATTCGATCATATGACCGGCGACCAGCTCCGATTCCGCTTCAACGAGATCGAAGGGCGGACGGTTGGTTTCTGCCAGTGCCGAGATGAAAAAGATGATGAACATCGGGAACAGACCGAGCCAATGCCAATCCAGAAATGAGCTCGGCAGCCCGACGATCGTGCCCAGGCCATCCCTCTGTGAATTGACGATATCTGTGAGGTTCAATGAACCGACGCAGAGCAGAACAGTGACGATAACGAAACCAATAGAAACTTCGTAAGACACCATCTGCGCTGCAGAGCGCAAGGCGCCGAGAAAAGGATACTTCGAATTCGACGCCCAACCGGCCATGATCACGCCGTAAACTTCGAGCGAAGAAATGGCGAGGACATAAAGAATGCCAACGTTAACATTGGCGACCGCCCAGCCCTCGTTGACGGGGATAACCGCCCACGCTGCCATGGCAAGTACCGACGAAACCAGCGGCGCCAGCAGGAAAATTCCCTTGTTGGCGCCGGATGGAATAATCGGCTCCTTGACGACGAACTTCAGCAGATCGGCGAACGACTGCAGCAAACCGAATGGCCCAACAACGTTTGGGCCCCGACGCAGCTGAACTGCTGCCCAGATCTTGCGATCCGCATAGAGCAGATAAGCGATGATCAGCAGCATTACGACCAGCAACAGAAGTGATTTTCCGAGGATGATCAGCAGCGGCAGGATATAGGTTGCGAAAATTTCTTCCATGTCAGTGTTCTTCTCCGCCTACTCGGCTGCCTGCTTGAAGCCACTCTTGGCAAGCGCGGAACATTCGGCCATGACGGCTGATGCTCGTGCTATCGGATTGGTCAAGTAGAAATCCTTCACCGGCGATACAAAGGCAGTTTTCTCAACGGAACCAGATGCATTTGCCAGCTTCTTGACATCTGCAGGATCACCGGCCTCGATGTGATCGATCATGGCAAGATGCGGATACTCCGCGTAGAGGACAGAACGCAAGGCTGCCAGCGAGTCGAACGGCAATTTCTTGCCGAGAACATCCGACAACGCCCGCAGGATCGCCCAATCTTCCTTGGCGTTACCCGGAGCAAACCCAGCACGATTGGTCATCTGCACGCGACCTTCCGTGTTGACGTACGTACCAGACTTCTCGGTATATGCCGCACCAGGCAGGATTACGTCGGCGTTATGTGCGCCCTGATCGCCATGAGTGCCAATATAAACTGTGAAGGCTTTGCTTCTCTTTTCCCAGTTCAGTTCGTCGGCGCCGAGAAGGAACAGCACGTCAAGCGCACCCTTCATCTCCGCGACTGTCTTGCCGTTTGTCCCCGGCACAAACCCGATGTCGAGCGCACCAACCCGGCCAGCAGCCGTATGAATGACACCAAAGCCGTTCCATTCGGCGCTGAGCGCGCCGGTGTCGGCGGCAATCTTGGCCGCAAGACCGAGCACGGACGCGCCGTCGGCACGGGATAGAGCGCCCTGCCCTATGATAATCATTGGGTTCTGGGCTTTCTTCAGTACAGACAGGAACTTCAGAGAACCGTTGGCGAGATCTACCAGGGTCTCGGCACCGCTTCCAAGGTACTCGTATTTGTAGCGGAGATCAGCCTGCTCTCCTATCACGGCAATTGGCGTTCCAGCAGCCCGCCAATGCTTGCGGATGCGAGCATTAAGCAATGAAGCTTCGAAACGTGGATTGGAGCCGATAATCAGGATCGCGTCCGCGAGTTCGATGCCATCGATTGCTGGGTTGAATATATAGGACGCGCGTCCATTAGCAGTATCGAGGACAGAACCATCCTGCCGTGCATCAATATTTTCGGATCCAAGCGATTGCATCAACAGCTTTAGAGCGTACATTTCCTCGACAGTTGCGAGATCACCGGCAATAGCGCCGATCTTGCTACCCTTCGTCTTGGCGACGGCTGTTTTGATAGCCTCAAAGGCTTCCGGCCAACTTGCAGCGACGAGGCGACCGTCCTTCCGGACATAGGGTCGATCAAGACGCTGGGTACGCAAACCGTCCCAGATGAAGCGGGTCTTGTCGGAAATCCATTCCTCATTCACCTGCTCATTGACGCGCGGCAGGATGCGCATCACTTCACGGCCCCGCGTATCGACCCGGATAGCCGAGCCGACCGCATCCATCACATCGATGGACTCGGTCTTGTTCAATTCCCATGGACGCGCCTGGAATGCGTATGGCTTGGAAGTCAGTGCGCCGACCGGGCAAAGGTCGATTACGTTGCCCTGTAATTCGGACGTCATTGCATGCTCGAGATATGTGGTGATCTCGGCGTCCTCGCCGCGACCGATCAGACCAAGCTCGGAAATGCCTGCGACCTCTGTTGTAAAGCGAACGCAGCGCGTGCAATGAATGCAGCGTGTCATGATCGTCTTGACGAGCGGACCGATGTATTTGTCTTCAACGGCGCGCTTGTTTTCCTTGTAGCGCGATGAATCGACGCCGAAGGCCATTGCCTGATCCTGCAGATCGCACTCGCCACCTTGATCGCATATCGGGCAATCAAGCGGATGATTGATCAGCAGAAACTCCATCACGCCCTCTCGGGCCTTCTTGACCATCGGTGTATTGGTGAAAATCTCCGGCGTCTCACCATTGGGACCAGGGCGCAGGTCGCGCACGCCCATCGCGCAGGATGCAGCCGGCTTGGGCGGCCCGCCCTTCACTTCGATCAGGCACATGCGGCAGTTGCCGGCGATCGACAAGCGCTCATGAAAACAGAATCGTGGCACCTCTGAACCCGCCGTTTCTGCAGCCTGCAGAAGCGTGTAGTGATCCGGTACCTCGATTTCTCTACCGTCGACTTTGATCTTCGCCATTATTCTTCTCCGGCACGGTTGGCCGATTCATAAGCTTCAAACAGGTCTTTTACAGAAACGCCATTGATGATCATTCCTGCGAGCAAGGCGCTCTCAATCTTCACATTGCTCATGTTAACATTTCTGAACAACACATTGGAAAGATTGGCATCCTCAATCTTTGAATTGCTCAAATTCACCTTTTCAATCACGGCAGCGGACAGATTGACGTTGTGAAAACGGGTATTCGACAAATTCACGTCATCAAATTTGGAATTGGCAACGCTTGCGTCGCGCACATCAAGTACGTCACGTGTCGCATGCATCTCCATCACTCACCTGCTCCGTTCGACATCACGAGACCTTTTGCCTGTCCCACCCAGTCGTCACGAGAAATTCGCCCGCCAAGTTTGAGCTGATCGTCAACCTTGGCTAAATCATCGACCGTCCATGCCGCTATTTGAGCATAAGTCCGAATACCCATGCCATTCAGAACCTGTTCAAGCTTGGGACCTATGCCGGAAATGCGCTTTAGATCATCCGCTGCGATCTTTGATGCAGTCGCAACGGCGTGAGCCAATGGATTGGTTGCGATCGAGATGTTCATTTTATTTGCAGGCATTTTTCCAATTAAAACGGGTGCCTTTTCCTTAATTGTCCCAGCTTTCTTGCGGATGATCGTCTTCAGCGCATCTATATCAGGCGAAGGTTGCGGCTCGGCTACACGCGAGTGGTGGTACAGCGGTCAACCTTGTATTCATGTCGAATGCACTTGCCATTGCACCGGCCCAGAAACCCCATATCTGGCTGGCGACACCAAAGCCAAGCGCAGAAGCCGCTGCTGCTGCGCCAAGCTGAGGCGTCAGCAAATTCGCCGCTGGCAACACATGCTTTGGCATCAGTGCCGCCCAATCGGCGCTGGAGTTCTTGGTTGTTCCGGTATCTGACATCGTCCTTCACCTATTCCGCAGCGACAAGCACTGGGCTCGCGGCAGCGTTGCGTGAAAATTCATCGATTCGGCGTTCGATCTCCGGACGGAAATTGCGGATGAGACCCTGGATGGGCCATGCAGCAGCATCACCAAGAGCGCAGATCGTGTGACCTTCGATCTGCTTGGTAACGTCAAGCAGCATGTCGATTTCACGTTTCTGAGCGTTGCCCGTAACCATGCGTTCCATCACGCGCCACATCCAGCCAGTTCCTTCACGGCATGGCGTGCACTGGCCACAGCTCTCATGCTTGAAAAAGTAGGACAGGCGCGCAATCGCGCGGACAATATCGGTCGATTTATCCATGACGATGACTGCGGCTGTACCGAACGACGATTTGACGTTGCGCAGTCCGTCGAAATCCATCGGGCAGTCCATGATGTCTGCCGCTGTTACCACGGGGCAGGATGCACCGCCCGGAATAACGGCCAGCAGATTGTCCCAGCCGCCGCGAATGCCGCCCGCATGCTTTTCAATCAGCTCACGGAAAGGAATGCCCATGGCTTCTTCGACGGTGCAGGGATTATTGACGTGCCCGGACACCATGAACAGCTTGGTGCCTACATTGTTCGGACGACCAATGCTGGAGAACCATGCCGCGCCGCGACGCAGGATCGTCGGTGCCACTGCAATGGACTCGACATTGTTGACTGTGGTCGGGCAGCCATAAAGACCCATATTGGCCGGGAATGGCGGCTTCAGGCGCGGCTGACCCTTCTTGCCTTCAAGGCTTTCGAGCAGCGCAGTTTCTTCGCCGCAAATATAAGCGCCAGCACCATGATGTACGAAAATATCGTAGTCCCAGCCATTCTTGTTGTTCTTGCCGAGAAGACCCGCGTCGTAGCATTCGTCGATAGCGATCTGCAGTGCTTCACGCTCGCGAATATACTCGCCGCGCACGTAAATGTAGCAAGTATGGGCAGCCATGGCGAAACCGGCAATCAGGCAGCCTTCGATCAGCGTATGCGGATCGTGCCGCATGATATCGCGGTCCTTGCAGGTGCCTGGCTCGGATTCGTCTGCATTGATGACGAGATAATGCGGACGTCCGTCGCTTTCCTTCGGCATGAACGACCATTTCAGACCGGTCGGAAAGCCGGCGCCACCGCGCCCGCGCAGGCCCGAGGCCTTCATCTCGTTGATGATCCAGTCACGGCCTTTGGCAATAATGCCCGCAGTGCCATCCCAATGGCCGCGTGACATCACGCCCTTCAACGACTTGTCGTGAATGCCGTAAATATTATTGAAGATGCGGTCCTTATCAGCAAGCATTTCGCACCGGTCCTACTCTCTTCGTCCATTCTTGTGGATGCGAAATCTGCATCCACCAATCCATTTATCTCGGCTTCTTGCCGAAAACCTTGATGTACTCGGCTTCGCCGCCCTTGGCCAAGGCCTTAGCTTGCTTGACCCAGTCGTCTCGCTCAATGCGGCCGCCGAACTTCATATAGCTGTCGACCCAGTCGCGCTCGGCCTTCTTCCACGCCGCAACCTGCGCGAACGTATAGATGCCAAGCTCGTGCAGGAGGATTTCGAACTTCGGACCGACGCCGGAGATCATCTTGAGATCATCGACAAGCGCAGGTTTTTCGATACCGGCAGGACGATCCTTGTCTTCCAGCGAAACCAGCTTCACCGGAGCTTTGATCGTCTGCACTGCAGGCTTTTCGCCCAGTGAGCCTTCAGCCAATGGGGGATTCTTGATTGTCCGCGCGGCAGGTGCTGCAGCAGCAGCTGGCTTCGAAGTCGCCTCTTCCGCTGCTTTGGTCGTCTTCACCTTGGATGGTGATCTGATCGCGGCATTGGTTACTTCATCATGCGTAACAGGTTTACCAGCATTTGACGGCGGCACACTTGCCTTGTCCGAATTGGCAGCTTTCGCACGCTTGGGTTTTTCATCGCCATTAAGCGAAGTCAGGCCAGTCTGCGGTGCAGAGAAAATACGCTTGATTTGCGGTCCGACTGGTATGGAATCGCCCTTCCCGGCATCGAACGCATCGATGATTTCCTCGAGCCGTTCGGGTGTCAAATCCTCGTAAGTATCCTTGAACACCATGATCATCGGGGCGTTGACGCAGGCGCCGAGGCATTCGACCTCTTCCCAGGACAGGGTGCCGGACTCGTTCAGCTGAAACTGGTCATGATGGATCTTGTGCTGGCAGACCTTTTTCAGATCTTCCGAGCCACGCAACATGCAGGGCGTCGTGCCACATACCTGGATATGAGCGCGGCTGCCCACTGGCTTCAACTGGAACTGCGTATAGAACGTCGCAACTTCGAGGACACGGATCAGGGGCATATCGAGCATGGTCGCGACATGTTCAATCGCCGCCTTGGTAACCCAGCCATCCTGTTCCTGCGCGCGCATCAACAGCGGAATGACTGCCGACTGTTCACGGCCTTTTGGATATTTCTTGATTGCAAGCTTTGCCCAAGCGCTGTTTTCGCGATTAAACGCGAACGCTGCTGGTTGGACGTTATCTTCTGCGAGACGGCGGACGGACATTAACGATCAACCTCACCAAATACGATATCGAGCGAGCCGAGGACGGCGGAAACGTCGGCTAGCATGTGGCCACGGCACATGAAATCCATGGCCTGAAGATGGGCAAAACCCGGCGCGCGTAGTTTGACGCGATAAGGCTTGTTGGAACCATCCGAAACGAGGAATACGCCGAACTCGCCCTTAGGTGCTTCAACAGCGGCGTACACTTCACCTGCCGGCACGTGATAGCCTTCTGTGTAGAGCTTGAAGTGATGGATCAAGGATTCCATCGAGCGCTTCATTTCGCTGCGTTTTGGCGGCACGATCTTGGCGGAGGTGTTGGAAACGGGTCCTACCCGCTCCTTGCCAAGCAGCTGCTCTACGCATTGGCGCATGATGCGAACGGACTGGCGCATCTCTTCCATGCGGATCAGATAGCGATCATAGCAATCGCCATTCTTGCCGATCGGAATGTCGAATTCCATTTCCGAGTAGCACTCGTAGGGCTGCGACTTGCGCAAATCCCATGCGGCACCGGAACCGCGAACCATAACGCCAGAGAAGCCCCAGGCCCAGGCATCTTCCAGCTTCACGACACCGATATCGACGTTGCGCTGCTTGAAAATGCGGTTCGGCGTAATCAGATCGTCGAGATTCTTCACCGTTTGCAGGAATGGATCACACCATTTGCCGATATCTTCAATCAGCTGGTCGGGCAGATCCTGGTGAACTCCGCCCGGACGAAAGTATGCGGCGTGCATGCGAGCGCCGCACGCGCGCTCATAAAACACCATCAGCTTCTCGCGCTCTTCGAAACCCCACAGCGGTGGCGTCAGCGCGCCAACGTCCAGGGCCTGTGTAGTCACGTTCAAAAGATGCGACAGGATGCGGCCGATTTCCGAAAACAAAACGCGTATGAGCTGGCCGCGCTTTGGCACTTCAATCTCGAGCAGGCGCTCGACTGCTAGCGCATACGCGTGCTCCTGGTTCATCGGCGCGACATAATCGAGACGGTCGAGATAGGGCACAGCCTGCAGATAAGTCTTGGCTTCCATCAACTTTTCGGTGCCGCGATGGAGCAAGCCGATATGTGGATCAACACGCTCGACCACCTCACCATCCAGTTCAAGCACAAGCCGCAAAACGCCATGTGCGGCCGGATGTTGTGGGCCGAAGTTGATGTTGAAGTTGCGGACGCTGTGTTCAGTCATGGGTAAATTCCCGGTGTGCTGCGTCTAATGTTATCGGCACGCTCAATTTGTCTTCGCCTTCTCATCGCCCGGTAGCACATATTCAGTACCTTCCCAGGGGGACTGGAAGTCAAAATTGCGGAACTCCTGCCTCAGTTCGACCGGTTCATAGACAACGCGCTTGACCTCGTCGTCATAACGAACCTCAACGAAGCCGGTAAGCGGAAAGTCCTTACGCAACGGATGACCTTCGAAACCATAATCCGTGAGGATGCGGCGAAGATCCGGGTGACCCGAGAACAATACGCCGTAAAGATCGTAGGTCTCGCGCTCGTACCAGTCCGCACCCAGATAAACCGGCGTCGCCGATGGTACTGGCGTATCCTCGTCGGTCGTTACCTTGACGCGTATGCGCAAGTTCTGACGCGGCGAAAGCAGATGGTAAACGACATCGAACCGCGCGGCGCGCGATGGATAGTCGACGCCACTGATGTCGATCAGCGAGATGAACTGGCACTGGGCATCATCACGCAGAAAAGTCAGTGTCGCGATGAGTTCGCTGACCTCGAGCTCAACAGTCAGTTCTCCATAGGCAAGCTCGACTGATTTGAGGGAGAGACCCGCCCTGTCTTTGAGATAGTTGCCAAGTTCACTCAATGCTTCTTCAGCCATCGCCGTGTCCTATCGCTCTATCGTGCCGGTGCGGCGAATTTTCTTTTGCAACATTAACACGCCATACAGAAGCGCTTCGGCAGTAGGCGGGCAACCCGGCACGTAGATGTCGACGGGAACGACGCGATCGCAGCCCCGCACCACAGAATACGAATAGTGGTAATAGCCGCCGCCATTGGCGCAAGAACCCATCGAAATCACATAACGCGGCTCAGGCATCTGGTCATAGACCTTGCGCAGCGCCGGTGCCATCTTGTTGGTCAGCGTGCCGGCCACGATCATCACATCCGATTGGCGCGGTGAAGCGCGCGGCGCAAAACCAAAACGCTCAGCATCATAGCGTGGCATGGAGGTGTGCATCATTTCAACGGCGCAGCATGCGAGGCCGAAAGTCATCCACATCAGCGATCCGGTTCGCGCCCAGGTAACCAGTGCATCAGCCGAGGTGACGAGAAATCCCTTGTCAGCGAGCTCATTGTTGATCTCACCGAAGAAAGCATCGTCGGAACCAACCGGCTTGCCGGTGTTCGGATCAAGAATACCCTTTGGTTGTGGTGCTACGAGGGTAGTGTTGCTGTCGGTCAATCCCATTCCAGCGCTCCCTTTTTCCACTCATAAATAAAGCCGATCGTCAGGACGCCCAAGAAGGCCATCATCGACCAGAAACCGAACCAGCCAATCTTGCCGAAGGAGATTGCCCATGGGAAAAGGAAGGCCACTTCCAGGTCGAAGATAATGAACAGGATCGAAACGAGATAAAAGCGTACGTCGAACTTCATACGAGCGTCGTCGAAGGCATTGAAGCCGCACTCATAGGCTGACAATTTCTCGGGGTCCGGCGCACTGTATGCGACCAGAAAAGGCGCAACCAACAGTGCCAGACCGATTACCAGCGCTACCCCGATAAAGATAACGATGGGCAGGTAGGAACTTAACAACTCGTTCATGATCCGTCTTTTTCCGCCTTGTGAACTCAGGCTGACAAGAATGCCATGTTATGCACATGACTGCCACAAATACGCGACAGATCACACCATTCTTGAAGAGGGTGCGATAGGCCGAGGGTTAGCGCGTTAGCGCCATGCGCGCAAGTGCAACAAAAATCGTGACAACGCCCATATACTGACTTCATCGACTACCTGATTTGTCCGCAAATTGCCAAAATATGGCGTTTTTTCCTATATTACGCTTCAAAATAGCGTCGATTTGCTCTTTAGAACGATATTAATCTGCAGCGGCCATGCAGAGACCTCTAACGCGAGCCTGTGACTGCGACATTCGGTCCTACAAACGATTTAGGCAGAGAATTGTGTGCCTTTCAGCGCCACCCGTTTTGGCTGAGCAAAGCCACCTCATTAGAGACCAGCGAGCGGCTCGAGGCTGAGCCTTTCCCGTTCGTCGGAATCGAGCCTGCCTTGGCCCGCCCTGCGGTCAAGAACCCATGAGCCAACAGCAACCAGAACGGCAATCACAGCGAGCGCCGATCCCACAAAAGGCAGATTCTGGTACGACACGCCCCAAGTCAGCGCCGCCCCGCCAATCCATGCGCCAGACGCATTGCCAACGTTGAACGCCCCTTGATTGAGTGTTGCCGCCAGATTTGGCGCCTCTTCAGCCGTCTCGACCACCCGCATTTGCAGTGGCGGAACGATGATGAAGGTCAGGACACCCCAAATGAAGACAACAACGATTGCAGCAACGGCATTACCGCTGACTTCGGCAAAAATTGTGTGGGTGAACATGAGCGCGACGAGCGTGCCAATCACAGTTGGCATAAGCTTCCAATCGGCAAGTTTTCCACCGATGATGTTGCCAACCGTCATACCTGCGCCAAAGAGCAAGAGCACCCACGTGACCGCCGATGTCGAAATGCCCGAAACATCAGTCAGGATCGGCTTTATATAAGTGAACACGGCAAACAGGCCTGCGGATGCCAATGCCGAAATAAGCATGGCCAGCCAGACCTGCAATTTCCCGAGCACCTTGATTTCACTTATAAAGCCCCCACCCTTCTGGTCTTCCTTGGTCGCGGGGACAAGTAGAACGATGGCTATTACAGCAGCAATACCGATCGCAACCACCGCGTAGAAGGTTGCGCGCCAACCATAAATTTCCCCGAGCGCAGTTCCTGCCGGCACGCCGAGGATATTGGCAAGCGTCAAGCCTGCAAACATCAATGCGATAGCGCTGGCCCGCTTATGGCGGGGGACAAGATTTGCAGCCACCACTGAGCCAATTCCGAAGAAGGCACCATGGCCGAACGCGGTTACAACTCGCGCAATCATGAGCATCCAGTAATTGGGCGCAATCGCACAGAAGAGATTGCCGACTACAAACAGCATCGCCAATCCGATCAGCACTGATTTACGCGGCAGCGATGCCGTGGCGATCGCGATGATCGGGGCTCCGATGACAACGCCGAGCGCGTATCCGGTAACCAGCAGGCCCGCACTTGGAATGGACACACCGAGATCGGCCGCTACTTCCGGTAGCAAGCCCATGATCACGAACTCGGTTGTACCGATACAGAATGAGGCTATGGCAAGGGCGAGAATCGGTAGGGGCATGAGGCGACCGCGCGTCTGGAGGAAGAACGATGCTGCATACAGTTGAAGTGTTTCACAAATGATTTTTGTGCAACGCAGCAATGCATTTACGCGGGTTCTAGCTGATCGGATATGAAATGCGTTTTAGTTTGGATCTTAGCAAAATCCTCATTCTTCAGACGGACACTCATGTTAATCTAACAGCCAGGTGCTCCATGACCCCTTACTTGCTACCATGCCTAGTGTCGTTCTGCCTGACGTATGTGTTGCTTTATCTCGTGAGCACATACGGCAATTCTCTGTCCGGTAAAAACGGCAAAAGGTGAACCGTTATGGAAGAGCCGTGTTCCTTCAGGGAACGGCGCTATACAATAGCGCCGCGATCTTATGGCTTTGATCCGCAATATTCCATGAGCGCGCGCTTATTCTGCAACTCTGCATTCATGATGCCTTCAAAAGCGCGGATGTGCCGATCAACTACCCTCTGCGGTAGCGATGTCTCTTCGAGCGATTGCTGATAGCTGCTATATACCAAACTCTTCGGAAACAGGTGATCGCCGCACATTTCGTACGAACCACGAGCCAGGGCAGCGTAAGCGATGTAGTCGGCATTCCTACGAGTGATGCCGTCTGCAACCATCTCCCGGATGTGAACTTCGAACTTTTCCTTAAACAGGATTTCAGCATAGCTTCCAGCATGAGCAACGCCGGAAAGGGCGACGAACGCGCTAATTCCAAACACCGCATGTCGTACTTTAATAGTTGTTGCCATTGATCGCTCCCTTCCAGTCAGGCCGAGCTTGCAAGTGCGTCTGCCACATATAATAGCAACTGCATGGCAATTGAATGGAAAAAAACCATCATCGGCGGAGAGACTGCCAGCAAGCTTGGAGCTTCTTTGGCCATCCTCTATTGACCGCACTTGTAGCCCTCATGCCTCGGGAGATGTATCCGGTCCTGGGTCGCCGCCAGCTGCTGCTACGGCCAGTCTGCGCAAATAGTGGTTCCAGCCCTTTTCGTGGCTGGCCCGTTCCTTCTCGTCTGGCAGTCCGCCATGAGTGAAGCGCACCAGTGTTCCCCCATCCTTCTCGATGAGGTCGATCTCAATCAGGCCTGATCCCGGAGGCACATTCTCGTGGTCTTCCCAACCGAAGCTATAGGCCAGACGGTGGACCGGAATCACTTCCGTGAAATGACCGCGGGCAGTGTGAGTCTCGTTCATGCTGAGAAGATAAATGCCGCCGGGATGCGGCTCGATCGTCGCCTTCGTGCCCATCCAGCGCAGAATCTTGTCGGGATCGGTGAGGAAGGCGAAGACTGTTGCTTGGGGGGCTGCGATCTCAATCTCACTGTGAAACGTCTCGGTCATCGGCGATTCCTCCCGGTGCGGCTCGATGTCATTCCAGCTTTGGCGCAATGTAAGCCAATCGAGATTTCGCGCAAGAAACAAAAGCCCGTGACAGGTGCCTGACATGGCTGCATGATGGCACTATGCAACTGCCGTCCGCTCTCTCCTTTCTAATTGACGAAGCGATCGACGTGCCTGACGGCGACGTTTTCCTGACTGCACTTGCCGCACGACTCGTCGCCGACGGTATGCCGCTGTCCGGTGGAGCGCTCACCCAAGCCGCGCCGCACCCGGTCATCGAGCGGCGCACCTGGCTGTGGCGCGCCGATACGGGAAGAGTGATAGAGGCGCTGGCTTTGGCCAGGCCTGCCGATCTCGAGCATACCCATGTCGCTCGCAACTGGCTGGCCGGCATCGGCACCGGTATTGTGCAGGAGGATTTCGCCGGCGGCCCCTCTGACGGCGCGGTGCTTGCCTGGACCGGCACCCGGCCGTTCAGCGAATCCGAATCGGAGTTGCTGCGTGAGGTTGCGCGCTTTGCCGCTGCACCGCTTGCCTTGCTGGCCGCGCGTTCGACGCTGGCCGCACTGCTGACGACCTACCTCGGCCGGCGCAGCGCGGCGCAGGTGCTGGCCGGCCGTTTGCGGCGCGAGCCCGGTGAGACCATACGGGCGGCCCTGCTTTTTGCCGACCTTCGCGGCTTCACCGAGTTGTCGGAGTCAACCGAGCCGCAGGAGGTAATCGCTGCCCTCGACGCCTGGTTCGACCGCATCGCCGGTGCCGTTCACGCCTTCGGCGGCGAAGTACTAAAATTCATTGGCGACGGCGTGCTGGCGATATTCCCGATCGGGGAGCGCGACGCTCCTGCTGCATGCGACGCGGCATTGCGCGCAGTCGCCGCTGCCCGCGCCGGAATGGACCACCTCCATCGGGCCCGCGCTGCACAAGGCGTGCCGCCTCTGTCGTTCGGCATGGCGCTGCATCTTGGCGAGATGCTTTGGGGCAATATTGGCACTGCCGACCGGCTGGATTTCACAGCAATCGGCCCCGCAGTGAATCTCGTGAGCCGACTGGAGGGCCTGTGCCGGCCGCTTGGCCGCACGGTATTGCTCTCCGGCACCTTTGCGGCGGAAACGACGCAGCCGCTGATCCCGCTCGGCGAGCACAGGCTGCGCGGCATCGCTGCCCCGTGCGCGGTGTTTGCGCTGCAATAGTCAGCGGTTCCCAAAGGGAATTATCTACTTGAAATCACTGAGGGAAAAGTGGCGCGAGTGACGGGGCTCGAACCCGCGACCTCCGGCGTGACAGGCCGGCACTCTAACCAACTGAGCTACACCCGCGCACTTTCGTACCGTACTATTTGTACGGCGTGAGCGGTCGTTTAAGGGGTTCGCGGGGGTGTGTCAAGCACAACTGGAGATGAAAGATGCGATTGTGAAAAACTCATCCGACAAATCATAAAAGTGTCGCATCCCCTCTTGCCAATATCAGCGGAAACGCATAAACGCTCCGGAACGCACCCTTTGCGAAGGGCGATTAGCTCAGTTGGTAGAGCGCTTCGTTTACACCGAAGATGTCGGGAGTTCGAGTCTCTCATCGCCCACCATTCCCTCACCAATGTACATTTTGATATCCAACGCGCAGGCTCGCCACCATAGGCATTGTGCCGCGTGTGCGCGTCATCGGATCGCCTCATTGGCTTACGAATCAAAAAGGCCGGGCAATTTCTTGCCCGGCCTTTTCTTTCAACGCTGTTTAATGAGCGATCTGAGCGCCCGCATCATCCTCGACGACCGAAGAAGCCGGCACGTGGGCCGGTTCGGTCCATTCGATTGGCTCCGGCTGGCGCACCAGTGCGTGCTTGAGCACTTCATTGGCGTGGCTGACTGGAATGATCTCAAGGCCGTTCTTCACATTGTCCGGAATCTCCACCAGATCCTTGGCGTTTTCTTCCGGGATCAGAACCGTCTTGATGCCACCGCGCAGCGCGGCGAGCAGCTTCTCCTTGAGGCCACCGATGGGCAGGACCCTGCCCCGCAACGTGATCTCGCCGGTCATGGCGATATCCTTGCGGACCGGAATGCCTGTCAGTATCGAGACGATGGCTGTAACCATCGCAACGCCGGCCGATGGACCATCCTTGGGCGTCGCACCTTCCGGCACGTGCACGTGGATGTCACGACGATCGAACAGTGGCGGCTCGACGCCGAAATCGATGGCACGCGAGCGGACATAGGATGCCGCTGCCGAGATCGATTCCTTCATCACGTCGCGCAGATTGCCTGTTACCGTCATGCGACCCTTACCGGGCATCATGACGCCTTCAATGGTCAGCAACTCGCCGCCCACTTCGGTCCAGGCGAGGCCTGTGACAACGCCAACCTGGTCTTCGCCATCGATCTGTCCAAATCGGAACTTCTCAACCCCGAGATATTCATCGATGTTTGCATCCGTGACCTTCACCGACTTCTTCTGTGTCTTCATGATTTCGGTGACGGCCTTGCGGGCCAGCTTCATCAATTCACGCTCGAGGTTACGAACACCGGCCTCTCGCGTATAGTTGCGAATGATGGCGCGGATCGCGTCTTCGGAGACAGAGAACTCCTTCGGCTGCAATGCATGATCGCGGATGGCCTTGGGCAACAGGTGCCGCTTGGCGATTTCCAGCTTCTCATCTTCCGTGTAACCGGCAATACGGATGATCTCCATGCGGTCCATCAAGGGACTGGGGATATTCAGCGTATTGGCTGTCGTCACGAACATCACATTCGAGAGGTCATACTCAACCTCGAGATAGTGATCCATGAACGTGGAGTTCTGTTCCGGATCGAGCACCTCCAGCAGAGCTGATGACGGATCGCCGCGGAAGTCCTGGCCCATCTTGTCGATCTCATCGAGCAGGAAGAGCGGATTTGACTTCTTCGCCTTCTTCATCGACTGGATGACCTTGCCGGGCATCGAACCGATATAGGTACGGCGGTGACCACGGATTTCGGCCTCGTCACGCACGCCGCCAAGCGACATGCGAATGTATTCACGGCCGGTAGCCTTGGCGATCGAACGGGCGAGCGAAGTCTTGCCGACGCCGGGAGGACCAACGAGGCAGAGGATCGGGCCTTTGATCTTGGTCGAACGAGCCTGCACCGCCAGATATTCGACAATGCGATCCTTGACCTTGTCCAAGCCGTAGTGCTCGGTATCCAGAACTTCGTCGGCGAGGTTCAGATCGTTCTTGATCTTCGACTTTTTGCCCCACGGAATGGACAGCAGCCAATCGAGATAGTTGCGAACGACCGTCGCTTCGGCGGACATCGGGCTCATCTGACGCAGCTTCTTCAGCTCCGCATTGGCCTTTTCGCGCGCTTCCTTCGACAGCTTCGTCTTCTTGATGCGGTCTTCCAATTCGGCGGACTCGTCGCGGCCATCTTCGCCATCGCCAAGTTCCTTCTGGATCGCCTTCATCTGCTCGTTCAGATAATATTCGCGCTGCGTCTTCTCCATCTGGCGCTTGACGCGCGAGCGGATACGCTTTTCGACCTGAAGAACGGAGATTTCCGACTCCATGAAGGACATGGCCTTCTCCAACCGCGCACGCACGGAAAGGATCGACAACATATCCTGCTTTTCAGGAATCTTGATCGCAAGATGCGACGCGACTGTATCGGCCAGCTTCGAATAGTCCTCGATCTGTCCGGCGGCGCCAACAACTTCAGGCGAAATCTTCTTGTTCAGTTTTACGTAGTTTTCAAAATCCGACACGACCGAGCGAGCAAGCGCCTCGATCTCGACCGGATCTTCTTCCGGTTCTGTGAGCGTCACGGCAGAGGCTTCGTGATAATCTTCGCGCTCGCTGAAACTGGTGATCTCAGCGCGGGCAATACCTTCAACCAGCACCTTCACCGTACCGTCTGGCAATTTCAGCAATTGCAGGACGTTGGCAATAGTGCCGACCGTATAGATCGCGTCAGCCTGCGGATCGTCGTCCGCAGCGTTCTTCTGTGTGGCAAGCAGGATTTGCTTGTCGACGCCCATAACTTCCTCAAGCGCGCGAATGGATTTTTCGCGGCCAACGAAGAGTGGAACGATCATGTGGGGGAAGACAACAATATCGCGCAACGGCAGAACGGCATAAAGCCCGTTCTCGCCACCCGCCGGTGTCTTCTTGCTTGCAACCGTCATTTTATGTCCTTTCTCAGGCCATTCGGCCAGATCGCCACGTCCGGGTACCCTTTAAGCTGCATGGCCAAATCCAAAAATCGAGATCCACTTTGGCGGCGCATGCATTGAGCGGCGTACTACCGTTTATGCAGCTTAACACTTACTTGGAGTGGAGGCCCGCTTGTTTCAAGCACCCACGCTCCAGGCTTATTCACAGAATCGTAATCTATCCTGCGCTCACGACAGTCCGAGCGCAATCGCTCGCAAGGCCATGCACAGAATTCGACCCAAATACAAAACAGAAAAGCTCCGCGAGACGCGGAGCCTTGCCGTTAGACTGCTCTATTTCCGATAGCTTACGCGGAAACATTGCCTTTTTCTTCCTTGCGCTCGGCATAGATATACAGAGGCCTTGAGTTGCCTTCCACGACGTCACCGGAGATCACCACTTCCTGGACACCATCAAGCGTTGGCAACTCATACATCGTGTCGAGAAGGATCTTCTCCATGATCGATCGCAGGCCACGCGCACCGGTCTTTCGAGCAATCGCGCGCTTGGCAATAGCCTTCAACGCATCCTCATGGAACGTCAACTCGACGTTTTCCATGTCGAACAAGCGCTGATACTGCTTGACCAGAGCGTTCTTCGGTTCGGACAGAATCTGCACCAGCGCGACCTCATCGAGATCCTCGAGTGTCGCGATAACGGGCAGACGACCAACGAATTCGGGGATAAGACCGAACTTCAGCAGATCTTCAGGCTCAAGTTCGCGGAAAATAGCCCCGACACGGCGATCATCCGGTGCCTTGACGGCAGCGCTGAAGCCGATGGACGTCTTTTCACCGCGGGCCGAGATGATCTTGTCGAGACCGGCAAAAGCGCCACCGCAGATGAACAGGATGTTCGTGGTATCCACCTGCAGGAACTCCTGCTGGGGATGCTTGCGGCCACCTTGTGGCGGCACGGAAGCAACGGTGCCTTCCATGATCTTCAACAGCGCTTGCTGAACGCCCTCGCCCGACACGTCGCGTGTAATGGACGGATTGTCCGATTTACGGCTGATCTTGTCGACTTCGTCGATGTAGACGATGCCGCGCTGGGCCCGCTCGACATTGTAGTCCGCCGACTGAAGCAGTTTCAGGATGATGTTTTCGACGTCTTCACCGACATAACCGGCTTCCGTCAGCGTCGTCGCGTCTGCCATCGTAAACGGCACGTCGATGATACGGGCAAGCGATTGCGCCAGATAGGTCTTGCCGCAACCGGTCGGACCAACAAGAAGAATGTTGGATTTGGCCAGTTCGACTTCATTGTTTTTCGATGCGTGGGCCAACCGTTTGTAGTGGTTGTGCACCGCGACGGAGAGAACACGCTTGGCATGGTTCTGACCGATGACATAGTCATCGAGAACAGCCATGATTTCCTGCGGCGTCGGGACGCCTTCACGGGATTTCACCATCGAGGATTTATTTTCCTCGCGGATGATGTCCATGCACAATTCGACGCATTCATCGCAGATGAAAACAGTCGGGCCCGCAATCAACTTGCGAACTTCATGCTGGCTCTTCCCGCAAAACGAGCAATAAAGCGTATTCTTTGAATCGCCGCCGCCGTTGCTGACTTTGCTCATTGCAGTTTCCTTTCAGTATCGGTCCCGCTCTCCCGGGTCCGCCACTTCCTCCAGGTGGAAGTGAATAGTCATTCGTAGAATAGGCTTCTCTAACTCACCAATGGCTTAACGTAACGTCTGCTCCGCTCTATGCAAGCTGCATGTGTGGCAGAAAGTCCGCATTGGGGTCAAAAAAACTTCATTTTCGACCCCGAGGGGCGATTTAGCCGGTTACTTAGTGTCACCTTCGAGCACAGCACGCGATTCAAGCACCTTGTCGATCAGGCCGAACTCAAGTGATTCCTGCGCAGTCATGAAATGATCGCGATCGAGGGTACGTTCAATCAACTCGTAGTCGCGGCCGGTATGCTTGACATAAATCTCGTTCAGCCGGCGCTTCATCTTGATGATGTCCTGGGCATGACGCTCAATATCTGACGCCTGTCCCTGGAAGCCTCCTGACGGTTGATGCAGCATGATGCGAGCGTTGGGAAGGACAAAACGCATGTCCTTCTCGCCGGCCGTCAAAAGCAGCGACCCCATAGACGCAGCCTGACCGAAGCAAAGCGTCGATACAGCAGGACGGATAAACTGCATCGTGTCGTAGATCGCCATGCCGGAGGTGACGACACCGCCCGGCGAGTTGATGTACATATTGATTTCTTTTTTCGGATTTTCCGATTCAAGGAAAAGCAGCTGCGCGCAGACAAGCGTCGCCATGCCGTCCTCGATCGGCCCGGTTATGAAGATGATGCGTTCTTTCAGCAGGCGCGAAAAAATATCATAGGCCCGCTCGCCCCGATTGGTCTGTTCGACGACCATTGGCACGAGATTCATAGCTGTTTCGATTGGGTCTCTCATCGGTGGGCCTCAGCGTTTTGGAGAATAAGGGGCTTAACCACCCCAGATTCGTGGAAGACTAACCGATACATAGGGCGTCGCCACCCGGTTTCGCAAGATGTTCAACGCATGATCATCGACACAAGCCGAATTCTGCTCAGAGCCTGATCACATATTCCTTGCGTGTCGTCTCGAGCACTTCCCATGTTCCGCGGAAACCGGGACGCAGCACGAAACTGTCACCCGCCTCGACATGCCGTTCGTCGCCGCCCTCTTCGGTGACAATCGAACGCCCGGAAAGGATGTGGCAGAACTCCCATTCATCATAGGCGATGCGCCATTTGCCGGGTGTAGCCTCCCATATCCCCGCGTAGATATTGCCTTCCGCCTCCTCGCAATTCCAGGTGCGGAACTGTGGATCTCCAGAAATTACCCGCTCTGGATTCGGCGCGCCATGCTCGGGGTCGATATCGCCGAAATCTATTTTAACAAAACTTTTCATGGTGTTACCCTGCCTTTGCCAGCGCTTGTTCAAGATCGGCGATGATGTCCGCAACGTTCTCGATGCCGATCGAAAGCCGCACCACATCGGGACCGGCGCCTGCCGCGATCTTCTGATCGTCACTGAGTTGCCGGTGCGTCGTCGAGGCAGGGTGAATGACCAGCGATCTCGTATCGCCGATATTGGCAAGGTGCGAGAAGAGCTCGAGATGTTCGACGAGCTTGACGCCGGCGTCATACCCACCCTTCAAACCGAAGGTGAAAACCGAGCCCGCTCCCCTCGGCGAATACTTCTGCTGCAGCTCATTATAGGGATCGTCCGCCAATCCAGCATAGCTCACCCAATCTATTTTCTCATTTTGTTTCAACCACTTGGCGACTTCAAGCGCGTTGTCGCAATGGCGTTGCATGCGCAGCGGCAAGGTTTCGATGCCGGTCAGAAGCTGGAAGGCATTGAACGGTGAGAGCGCTGGTCCGAGATCACGCAGACCGAGCACGCGGCAAGCAATGGCAAAGGCGAAATTGCCAAAGGTTTCGTGCAATACCACCCCATTATATTCGGGACGCGGCTGCGACAGCAGCGGATAATTACCGGATTTCGACCAGTCGAAAGTACCGCAATCGACGATGATGCCACCCATGGAATTGCCATGGCCGCCGAGGAATTTCGTTGCAGAATGTACAATGATATCAGCACCATAGTCGATCGGGCGGATCAGATATGGTGACGCCAGCGTGTTGTCGACGATCAGCGGAAGGCCATGCCGATGGGCGATTTTTGCGATGGCTTCGATGTCGGTGATGATGCCGCCGGGGTTGGCGATGCTCTCGATGAAGATGGCGCGAGTCCGGCCATCGATCTGCGCCTCGAATGCCGCGGGATCAGCCCCGTCTGCCCACCGAACATGCCAGTCGAAGGATTTGAACGACTGGCCGAACTGGTTGATGGACCCGCCATAAAGCTTGTCCGACGAGACAAAGTTATCCCCAGGCTGCATCAATGTATGGAATATCAGAAATTGTGCCGCGTGACCGGATGCAACCGCCAGTGCGGCGGTCCCGCCTTCAAGTGCCGCGACACGTTCTTCCAATACCGCATTGGTTGGATTGGTGATTCGGCTGTAGATGTTGCCGAAGGCCTTCAGGCCGAACAGGGATGCCGCATGATCCGCGTCATCGAAGACGAATGCCGTCGTTTGATAGATCGGCGTCACCCGCGCGCCCGTTTCAGGGTCGGGCCTGGCGCCGGCGTGGACCGCCAATGTTTCGATTCCGGGGGCCCGATGCGCCATGTTTGTCCTCCTGTTGCCAACCTTACCGCAAGGCTATGGGATTGCGACGCTGGGGCCAAGTGCGCATTTTCGCAACCAAGGACAATCTAATTACAGCCGGCGATTGAGATTCCTGTGCCGTTTTCGGGGTTTCTTGCATAGGAATCGGCACTTCTTGCATGAGAATCGCCTAAAAGCGTTCAACTTGTTCGCCGGAACGGCACCCAGGCATTTCATTTTCAGCGCTCGACGAAAATGAATTTGCGCGGGCGGGAAAATCCCGTCCTAGACGCGCATGCCGAGCCGGGGAATTTCGATGGCCGGGCACCGGTTCATGACCACCTGGATCCCGGCTGCTTCCGCCTTGCGCGCTGCAGCCTCGTCCCAAACACCGAGCTGGGTCCAGATCACACGCGGCAGCGGTTTGAGTGCCAAGGCCTCGTCGACCACACCCGGAACGGCAGATGAGTTGCGGAAGACATCCACCATGTCGATCGGCTCTGGAATGTCGGCGAGCCGTGCATAGACCTGTTGGCCAAGAATGGTCTTTCCCGCCTGCCCGGGATTGACCGGTATGACGTGATATCCCTGGAGGAGTAGAAATCTCATCACCGAAAAACTCGGCCGCATTTCGTTGGGCGAAGCGCCGGTCAAGGCGATGGTTTTGACCGAAGCCAAAATCTCGCGAATATAGTCGTCGGAATAGTAGTCATGTTCCTGCATCAGCACGCATATCCTGTTCTGCGTTTATCCGGGCGGCGCCGCCCAAAGTTCATAGAATGGCTTCAGCGTGCGCAAATGCTTTTGGACAATCGCCATGTTCTCCGGCGTCGGTTTTGCATTTTCGACCTTGGCAAGCCCGGTTTTCAATCCCGCGATCATATCGGACTTTTCCTGATCGGAAAGATTTGGCATCGCGGGAATTGCGGCGATCGCTTTATCCACTTCGGCGCGCGGATCGGGGTTGGTCACCCAATGATAGGTCACCATGATCGTATTGGTTGTATCCACCCAGTCCGAGAAGCTGGCAAAACCATATTCCGCCGCTTTCACATCAAGGATCGCCGTTCGCTCCGCGGCCTCCCCCCTGCCGTCCACTTCACGTACGGTCGCAGCCACGGGTGCAAATCCGAAAAGGAAACGTTTGATCGTATCCTCCGTCAGAGCCACCGGTCGCTCCGGCAGACTGAATGTCTCAACAGCTTGTATCGGGGTTGTTGTCCTCGTCGGCAAAACCATATTCCGCTGCTTTCACATCGAGGATGGCCGTTCGTTCCGCGGCCTCCCCCCTGCCGTCGACTTCACGTGCTGTCGCAGCCACGGGTGCAAATCCGAAAAGGAAACGTTTGATCGTATCCTCCGTCAGAGACACGGGCCGCTCCGGCAGACTGAATGTCTCAACGGCTTGTATCGGAGTTGGTGTGATTTGTGTCGCGATAGTTCCCGCATAGGCAAGCGCGAAAACGCAGCATGCTGCGACCAATCCAGGCGGTTTCATAACGTCCTCCGTCTTGAAAAGACGATGCAGAAATAGGAGCGTCAAGAATAACAGTTAAGTGTAAAGAAAAAACAGCAAGGGACGGGTTATGGCTATAGCGATGGATGTAGAGGCGTTGACTTCCTTTCTGGAACGCGAATTTCCACAGGTGAACGCGGAAGGAATGGCTTTCACGGTGACTGACGCCAGCGAAGGTTTTGCGTCCATGCGGCTCGATCCGTCAGACCGGCATTTGCGACCGGGTGGCACGGTCTCCGGGCCCACATTATTCGCACTCGCCGATATCACCGCCTATGTCGCGATCCTCGCGCAGATCGGTCCGGTGGCCCTCGCCGTTACAACGAATCTCAATATCAATTTCCTGCGCAAACCGGAATCGGGACCCGTCGATGCCAGAGCGACAATCCTCAAACTCGGCAAGCGTCTGGCCATTGTCGAGATTTCCATGACAAGCGGTTCAACAAGCGAACTCGTTGCACATGCAACGGCAACCTATTCGATCCCGCCGCGGACATGGCCGGAAGTGGGCTTCCAGTAGAAGTTGTCAGGCGCTAATTCATCTGCGGGGCAGCGGCTAGCCGGGCATGACAGTGCGAATGGCACGCGTTCCGACCGGAGCGCCGGTCTCGCGGTCGATGGTGACCGGATCGATCTCCGTTCCGGTCTCGGCGTCGAAGAACCGGGTCACGTCGCCCCCGCCACGATACTTGCGTCCCCACGCGCCGATCGCAAACAGGACCGGCAGAAAGTCGCGGCCGGCTTCCGTCAGCACATATTCGTCCCGTGGCGGACGGTCGGAATAGCGGCGTTTCTCCAGTAGTCCGTCCTCAGTCAGAGCTGAGAGCCGCGCCGTCAGCATCGTCGGCGCGATCTCGAGGCTCTTGCGGAATTCGTCAAAGCGAGTGAGGCCCGTATGGGCATCCCGCATGATCAGCATACTCCATGCATCCCCCACAAGCGCGAGGCTCCGGGCGATCAGGCATGGCTGGTTTGAAAGATTTTTCATGTCGATATCTTTTTGATAGTGACTTACTATTAAATTCATAGTAACTGATTGTTCATCGATGTTCCACGACAAAATGAAAGCAGAAGCAATGAGCAAGACAGAACGCCGCATCGCCCTGGTAACGGGCGCTTCCTCCGGCATTGGGCTGGTAACGGCAAAGGCGCTGCGGCGCGATGGCTACCGGGTATTCGGTACCAGCCGAAAACCGATGTCCGATACGCCGGACGGGATCACGATGCTGATCTGCGATGTAACCGATGACGTATCGGTACAGGCGGTCGTCGACGACGTTCTAGGCCGCACCGGGCAGATCGATCTACTGGTCAACAATGCCGGGATCGGGCTGCTCGGCGGTGCTGAAGAGTCCTCCGCGGCGCAGGCGAAGGCTGTGTTCGACGTGAATGTGTTCGGCGTCCTGCGGATGACGAATGCAGTCCTGCCAGTGATGAGAAGCCAGCGCAGCGGCCGAATTGTCAACCTGAGTTCAATACTCGGGCTAATTCCCTCTCCCTATAATGCCCTTTATGCATCGACCAAACACGCTATCGAGGGGTATTCGGAATCTCTCGACCACGAAGTTCGAACGCAGGGCATCCGCGTTGTGCTTGTCGAGCCCGGTGTGACCCGCACATCCTTCGAAGAGAACATCACCCGACCGGACCAGCCGCTTCCCGTCTATGAAACGATTCGTGCCAATGCAGAGAAGCTGATGCGCGAAATCATCGCGAAGGGTGACGCACCTGAGGTTGTCGCCGCAACGGTCGTAAGAGCCGCCAATGCCGCATCACCCAAAAGACGCTACACTGCAGGCAAAGCGGCGGCGCAAGTCCGGTTTATGCGCCGCTTCCTGCCGGAGTCCTTCGTCGACAAGAACTTGCGGAAATTCAGCCGGCTTCCTGCCTGAGCGCCGATAGTTACACTATTTGGCTCGCCCGCCGACCACCGAAACGAAAGTTAGTTCCAATGAAATCATTCCTGATCGATCGCTATGTAAAAGGCGGGTCTCTTCGTTTCACGGAAAGTTCGGAGCCGAAGCTGCGGGAGAATGACGTGATGGTGGAGATTCACGCCGCCAGTGTAAATGTTCTGGACACCAAGATCAGAGATGGAGAATTCAAACTCATCCTGCCATACCGCCTTCCGCTGGTTCTCGGCAACGATGTGGCTGGCGTCGTGGTCCGGGTCGGGGCCAATGTCCGGCGGTTCAAGCCCGGTGATCGATGTCTATGCACGTCCGGCGCAGGATCGCATCGGGACATTTGCCGAATATATCGCCATGGACGAGGCCGATGTAGCGATGAAGCCGAACAACCTGACCATGGAAGAGGCCGCATCGATTCCGCTTGTCGCCCTGACGGCATGGCAGGTGCTTGTCGAGCGGGCCAACTTGCAAAAGGGGCAGAAAGTCCTGATCCATGCCGGCTCAGGCGGCGTGGGCACGATTGCGATCCAGCTTGCCAAGCATCTCGGGGCATATGTGGCGACGACCACAAGCACGGTAAATATCGATCTCGTCAAAAGTCTCGGCGCAGATGTCGTGATCGACTACAAGAAGGACAATTTCGAGGAGGTCCTGCAGGACTACGACGTCGTACTGAACAGCCTCGGAACGGATACGCTGAAGAAATCCCTTGGCGTGCTGAAGCCGGGCGGGAAGCTGATCTCGATTTCCGGTCCGCCGGACCCGGATTTCGCAAGGGACAATGGTTTCGGCTGGCCGCTTCGACTGGTCATGCGCCTCTTGAGTTTGGGCATCCGGAGAAAATCGAAACGCCAAGGCATCAGCTATTCCTTCCACTTCATGACGGCCAACGGCGGGCAGCTTGGTCAGATCACCTCCCTGATCGAGGCAGGTGCCATACGACCGGTAGTGGATCGGGTCTTCCCGTTCGAGAAGACAAATGAGGCGTTGGAGTACGTCGAGACTGGTCGTGCGAAGGGGAAGGTAGTCGTCGCTGTGAAGTGACGTCTCGGGGCGAATAAGGGGGCCGCTCCATTACCGAGAGGGGGTGACGAGGTTCGAGAAGCAATCCGCTTTTTCGCATCGTCGCTCGAAAACCTCTGCACCCCCGCTCAGATCATCCTGCGTTGCCGGGCACCGGCGTGTTGAGCAATTGCTGCTCCCAAAGATACGCGATGCCGCTGCCGCTCATGTGCGAAATGAGCACTTCGGTCAGCTCTTCGACGTGCTCGGTGCGAGCCCAGTCACGCTGCCATTCGCCAGCAAGAGCCATCCAGGTCATCATGTTAACGCCGGCCGCGATCATCCGTTGTATGGCGACCTGGTGAGACTCGGTTGAACTTCCGCCCGATGCGTCGGTAATGACGGTCACGTCCCAGCCTTCGCCGGCTGCCTGAATCGCAGGCATCGCTACGCAAACTTCGGTCCACAGACCTGCGATGATCAATTGCTTGCGGCCGGTCGCCTTGACCAGGTCCACCACCTTCTCGTCCTCCCAGGTATTCACCCAGGTCCGATCAATCACTTCCTGCCCCGGGAAGACGTCAGTGATTTGCTTGAAGAGCTTGCCACCACGATCCGCTATCACGCTGGTGAGGATCGTCGGAACATTGAAAGCTTTTGCCAGCTTTGCCAGCGCGGTCACATTGTTGACGACTGCCTGAGGATCGTGGCTATTGAGGTTGGTCAGCTGATAAGGCTGATGATCAATCAGAACGAGGACGGAGTCTTCGGGACGCAGAAGTCGAGTCAAGGCCGTTACGAAAGGTCATTATTACTTCCTATGCTGTCGTTGTTAGTGAGGTTGGTTTGCGGGAAGACATGCGCCAAGGGCGACGTTGCCTAAAAGGGACATTGCCGTTCCCATGCGTGATGCGGTAGTACCCTTAAGTGGCAAGCTGTGTCGCGAAATGGGGAACGCTGAATTGGATATCGAAGAGCTACAGACATTCGTAGAAGTTGCTGATGCCGGGGGCGTTTCGGCCGCCGCGCTCCGGCTCGGCGTCTCCAAGTCGATCGTCAGTCGTCGGCTCTTCCGGCTTGAAGCGGAACTTGGCGTCCAGCTTCTTGCACGAACCACCCGCGGCGCTGCGCTCACAGAAGCAGGGGCCACGTTCCGAGACTATGCAGCAAGAGCCTGCGCGGAGATCGACGTGGCCAAGGAAACGATCCTACCCGCTGGAGACCTTCGCGGCCGCTTGCGGGTTGCGGTGCCACTTTCTTTCGGACAGACCCACTTCGCTCCCATCCTCGCGGAAATGGCGCGACGCCACCCCCAGCTCCAAATCCACACCTGTTACAGCGATCGCTTCGTCGATCTCATCACAGAGGGTTATGATTGTGGATAAAGTTGGCTATCTTCAGGACTCCAACTTGGTCGCAAGACGCGTCGGTCCGATCTACGGGAAGCTCGTCGCGAGCCCGGACTACATCGAGGCGCATGGGTCGCCCGAAACGCCGGAGGAGCTCGTCGCTCATGAGGCCCTCATGCAGGGCACCGAAGCCTGGCAACTTATGGATGGCGACAAGATCGTCACGGTTCGTCCGCAGGGGCGCTTCAAGGCCGACAATGGCACTGCTCTGGTCGCCGCCGCGGCAGCAGGACTCGGAATCGCTTACCTGCCCGATTGCCTTACCCATGAATATTTAGCCTCCGGCGCGCTTGTGCCGGTCATGACGCGTTATCCACCGCCTCCGGCAGGTGCATATGTCATCCGCCCGCCGGGTCAGCATCCCGCACGGAAGATACGGGTCCTCACCGAATTGCTGATCGAGTATTGCGAACCTGCTCCGCATGAAAAATGAGGCTTGAGTCAGCCTTCTCGCCGGATCGAGTCGACTCACCTGCAACGAGTCAGAATTCTGCTCGTCGCTACAGCTCTCATTCTTCCAGCGGTCAAATAGTGCCAAATTATGTGGTAATATAATACCTTTTCAGTAAGCACCTGTATTTGCTATGTTATTTCTGGTATGACGCGAAAATCGTCACTTGACGCGAGCGCCCGGCCCCTTTATTGAAACCCTCGACTGCGGTGGGGTTTCCCGCCGTTTTTCATTGTTATGCGGAAATTCAAGCTTCCGTATAACCCAAGCAACAAGAAAAGCCTTCTTTTATGAAGGATGATCTCAAGGACGAACACAATGGCTACCTTCACACAGAAGCCGGCAGATGTGACGAAAAAGTGGATCCTGATCGACGCCGAAGGTCTCGTCGTCGGCCGTCTCGCTTCCATCGTCGCCAATATTCTGCGCGGCAAGCACAAAGCAACCTTCACCCCGCACGTGGACGATGGCGACAATGTCATCATCATCAACGCCGACAAGGTTGCGCTTACCGGTAAGAAGTTTACCGACAAGGTTTATTACTGGCACACCGGCCATCCCGGCGGCATCAAGGAACGCACTGCCCGTCAGCTGCTCGAAGGCCGTTTTCCGGAACGCGTCGTTGAAAAGGCTGTCGAGCGCATGGTTCCCCGTGGCCCGCTCGGCCGTCGCCAGATGAAGAACCTGCGCGTTTACGCTGGTTCCAACCACCCACATGAAGCTCAGGCACCTGAAGTCCTCGACGTCGGCGCGCTGAATTCCAAGAACAAAAGGAGCGCATAAGAATGGCTGAGCTCAACTCGCTCGCAGAACTCGGTACCTCTGCCGTCGCCCCGACGCAGGCCGCTGCACCGGTTCATGTCCAGAAGCTCGATGCCAAGGGCCGTGCCTACGCAACCGGCAAGCGCAAGGATGCGGTTGCCCGCGTCTGGATCAAGCCAGGTTCCGGCAAGATCGTCATCAACGAAAAGGAATACGGCAAGTATTTCGCCCGTCCGGTTCTGCAGATGATCCTGCAGCAGCCGATCGTTGCTGCCAACCGCGCCGGCCAGTACGACGTTATCGCTACCGTTGCCGGTGGTGGTCTGTCCGGTCAGGCTGGTGCCGTTCGTCACGGTATCTCCAAGGCCCTCACCTATTTCGAACCTGCACTGCGCGGCGTTCTGAAAAAGGGCGGCTTCCTGACACGCGACAGCCGCGTCGTCGAACGCAAGAAGTACGGCAAGGCGAAAGCCCGTCGCTCGTTCCAGTTCTCGAAGCGCTAATATCGCTTTATATGGACACGAACAGAAAGCGGGCCTTCGGGTCCGCTTTTTTGTTGCGC
Organism: uncultured Alphaproteobacteria bacterium; assembly: GCA_963776115.1. Lineage (GTDB taxonomy): Bacteria > Pseudomonadota > Alphaproteobacteria > Rhizobiales > Rhizobiaceae > Phyllobacterium. The sequence goes on from CAVZLS010000004.1 coordinate 114,674, forward strand.
TGAAGAGAGTCTCTCAGCATTTGATGCCGGTTATCTCTCCCCTTGTGGGAGAGAAAGCGATTTCAGCATCTTAGCTTCTTGGCTAAGTGCTAGAAATCGCCAGAGAGGGGATTTGCAATCTTCACACTACCCCCTCTCTTGGATTTTCTAAGGATTTAGCAAAGGAGCTAAATCCAAGAAAATCCTTTCTCCCCCACCAAGGGGGAGATAAACGTCGTGCATGAAATTTCCCGTGGAGTTAAAAATCCGATGCCATCGAAGTCCATCGATCACGCCTTTACAGCGCGCAATCTGACCAGCGCGGCGACTGATCCAACCCATGCGGGCGCCCTCTCCTTCATGCGCCGCCGTTATACGAAGAACCTGAATGGTGCTGAGGCGGTGGTCTGGGGCATTCCGTTCGATGCGGCTGTGTCCAACCGGCCGGGCGCGCGGTTTGGGCCGCAGGCGATACGGCGGGCCTCGGCGATCTTCGACAATGATCCGCAATATCCGTTCCAGCGCGACCTGTTTGCCGATCTGGCGGTCGATCGATTATGGCGATTGCCTGCTCGACTACGGTAATCACCAGAAAACCCCGGCGACGATCGAGCGGGAAGCTGCAAAGATCATCAAGTCCGGCGCGTTCCTCCTGTCGCTCGGCGGCGACCATTTCGTGACGTGGCCGATCCTCAAGGCGCATGCGGCCAAGCATGGTCCCGTGGCGCTGGTACAGTTCGATGCGCATCAGGACACCTGGTACGATGACGGCAAGCGCATCGATCATGGATCGTTCGTTGGTCGCGCCGCGCGCGATGGCGTCATCGATCCTGCTCATTCGATCCAGGTCGGCATTCGCACCCATGCTCCCGACGATTGCGGGTTGAAGATCGTTTATGGCTACGAGGTCGAGGAAATGTCGGCGGCGGAGATCGCCAAGCAGATCATTGCCCGGACGGCCGGCAGGAAGGTGTATCTGACCTTCGACATCGATTGCCTCGACCCGGCATTTGCGCCGGGCACTGGCACACCGGTCGCCGGCGGGCCTTCCTCGGCGAAGATACTCTCCGTGCTGCGGCATCTGACGGAACTGAACATTGTCGGCGCGGATGTGGTTGAAGTTGCGCCCGCCTATGACCATGCGGACGTGACGGCGATCGCAGGTGCCACAATCGCGATGTATTATCTGGGTATACTGGCGGAGCAAAAGGCCAAGCAAAAACGATGATGATCCTGGCAATGCTGCTGTGCGTGGTTCGACAAGCTCACCACGAGGTGGAACGGTGGGTTGCAAGATAACCGCCAATCTCCCAAATGAGGGTGATAACGTTGCAAGGTTAGTTCCCTGCAATCAACCACCTTCCCTCATGGTAAGCTTGTCGAACCACGGACAGCGCTAAAGCCAATTTGAAAAAACTGAGCTAATCTGAATTTCAAGCTTTCCAAGGGCATTCCCATGAAACCGAAAATCTTCATCGATGGCGAACACGGCACCACCGGCCTGCAGATCCGCACCCGGCTTGCGGGCCGCGACGATCTCGAGGTTCTTTCGATTCCGGAAGCCGAGCGGCGCAACAAGGATATGCGCGCGGACCTTCTCAAGGAATCGGATGTCGCCATCCTCTGCCTGCCCGACGATGCGTCAAAGGAAGCCGTATCGATTCTCGAAGGGCACAACTCGACGAAGATCATCGACACCTCGACCGCGCACCGCGTGCATCCGGATTGGGCGTACGGCTTTGCCGAGCTCGATCGCGACCAGCGGCAAAAAATCGTCGATGCGCGGCTCGTCGCCAATCCCGGCTGTTATCCGACCGGCGCGATTTCGCTGGTACGGCCCTTGCGCGATGCGGGCATCCTGCCCGGCGATTATCCGGTCACGGTCAATGCGGTCTCCGGCTATACCGGCGGCGGCAAGCAATTGATCGCACAGATGGAGAATCCGGATGCGCCTGATCATATCGACGCAAATCATTTCCTCTATGCGATGCCGCTGAAGCACAAGCACGTGCCGGAGTTGCAGGTGCATGGGCATCTGGATCGCAAGCCTATCTTTTCGCCAAGCGTCGGACGTTTTGCACAAGGCATGATCGTTCAAGTGCCGCTGTTTACCGGCGACCTCAGACGGCAATCCATCAATGGTGGATATCCATGCAGCGCTCAGTGCCCATTATGAGGGCCAGAATATCGTGCAGGTGGTGCCGCTGGCCGAAAGCGCCATGTTGCCGCGCCTCGATCCGGAAGAGCTGCGCGATACTGACATCATGAAGCTCTATGTGTTCGGTACTGAAGGCTCAGGACAGGTCAATCTCGTTGCCCTCCTCGACAATCTCGGCAAGGGCGCATCCGGGGCTGCCGTGCAGAATCTGGACTTGATGCTTGGAAATGCTTGATGCAATAGCGGAGACTTTCCCACCGGAGTGGAAAGTCTCCTCCCCCGAACTCGTCGCCGAGACCGCCACCAGCCGGATCGTCAAGGTGCGGCTGGACGATGGCGAGCCCGCAATCATCAAACATCTGACACCGCTCGGTGTGCGGGAAGAGTTGGGTGGCACGCGCTATCTGGACTGGCACGACGGCAATGGCTGTATTTGTTTGCTGGCGCAGCGGGGTAATAACCTCCTGCTTGAATATGCCGGCGCGCGCACCCTGCTTGATCATCTCAACGAACACGGTGACGACGACGCGACGCAGACCTTTGTCAATGTGTTCCTGCGCCTCATGCAGTCGAAACTGCAAAACCGGCCCTTCCCCCCGGGACTCATACTGTTGCGGACGCATTTCGCCAGCCTGTTCAAGAAGGCTGAGGCGGACCGGACACGTGGGGTGAACAGCCAGTTCGTCGAAGCGGCGGCCGTTGCAGACATGCTTCTGAACAATCAACAAAACGTCCAGCCGTTGCATAGTGATCTGCACCACGAGAACGTACTGCGCGGGAAACGCGGCTGGCTGGTGATCGATCCCAAGGGCCTGATCGGCGATCCGATGTTTGACACCGCCAACATGTTCTACAACCCGCTGGATCGCGACGATCTGCGCCAAAGCGAAAGCCGCATCGCGAAGATGGCGCAGACGTTCTCACAAGCTTTCAACCGCGATATAAAAACCATTCTCGGCTTTGGCATGACCCATGCCTGCCTCTCAGCCTCATGGCATGACGAGGACGGGAATTTCGACGAGTCTAACCGCAGTCTCGGCGTTGCCGCAGCAATCCAACGGGTTTTGGTATCGACTGTATGAGCTGAAATCAACGGCCAGAGACAACTTCCGTCTCACGCGGATAAGCGCCTTTGGTTCCGCGCCAATGGGCGACGGAAAACCCGAGTATGACAATGGCGAAAAACTGATGCAGCAGGCCGAGGCCGATCGGCACCTGCATCAAAAGCGTCGTGATGCCGATCGCCGCTTGCAGGGTTACCAGAACGACAAGAAGCACGGCGCGGCGCGCATGGGTAGTGCCGGGGGCTTGCCGGACTGTCGATACAGCCTGCCAGATAGCCACGATCAACACGAAATAAGCAAAGCAGCGATGCACGAATTGCACTGTCTTCGGGCTTTCGAAGAAATTGTGCCAGATCGGCTGGATGGGGAAGAGATCGCCCGGAATGATCGACCCGTCCATCAGCGGCCAGGTATTGTAGGAAAGGCCTGCGTCAAGGCCAGCGACCAAAGCTCCGAGATAAATCTGGATGAAGACAAAGAGCACGAACCAGCCAGCAAAACGCTGAATCTGGCGATTGGCCGGCGCTTCGGAGTAGACGGCAAGGCCGCGCGCCACATACATGACCGCCGCGAAAATGATGCAGGCAAGCGTGAGATGCGTGGCGAGCCGGTACTGGCTGACGTCGACCCGGTCGACCAGCCCCGAGGCGACCATCCACCAGCCGACTGCGCCTTGCAAAGCGCCAAGCGCCAGAATGAAGATCATGCGCGGCTTCAACCGGCGCTCCAGCCGACCGGTGAGCCAGAAGAAGGCGAGCGGTACGGCGACGAGAAAGCCGACGCCGCGCGCGAGAAAACGATGCGCCCATTCCCACCAGAAGATTTGCTGGAACTCCGCGAGGCTCATGCCCTTGTTCAGCTGCTGATATTGCGGGATCTGCCGGTATTTATCGAATTCCTCCATCCATTGATCATGGCCGAACGGCGGTATGATGCCATGGATAGGCTTCCATTCGGTGATGGAAAGGCCGGAGCCAGTCATGCGTGTTGCACCACCGACGAGAACGATGGTCGCCAGAACGATCAGCACCAGATAAAGCCAGATGCGGATATATTTGCGGTTTCGCGCTTCGCGGTCCTGAACCGAGACGACCATGCCCTGGGATAGTGTGTTGGCAGCCATGCAAGACGCTCCTTATTGCGCCGATAGGTGCAGCATAAGCGGTTGCATGACAAGCGCGGTTCACGCGACACGCCGTCGCGTTTATACCTCAAGCCGACCTTTTTTGCTTTGCCTCGATGGGTTTAACGCGTAGAGGATGCCGGAAAATGTAAGACTGGATAATGCAATGCCTGTAAGGCTGAAGAAACTCATCGGAACATTTCTGCTCGTGGCGCTTGTCTGCGTCTATGCAATCGTCGCAACGATCTTTGCCGTTGCGCTGCTTGGCAATTCCGGTCCGTGGGTTCACCTGCTCTACTTCTTCGGGACAGGATTCCTTTGGGTCGTACCGGCAATGTTCATCATCAGCTGGATGGAAAAGACGCCGAAGAACAAAGCCTGATGGAATAAGGGCACTGCCCTTTCCGTCATCCTCGGGCTTGACCCGAGGACCCACGGATGAGAAGCGCTACCCCATTCTCCATTTCGACACGATCCAGCGTGACGAAACCATTGAGCGGCCCGCCATTGACGAATGCATTGAGCTGGAATGCCTTGCGCTAGCTGTCAGCCTGACTCTGCTTAGCCGTGGGTCCTCGGGTCAAGCCCGAGGATGACGGAGAGGGAGGCGCTTCAGGATAACGCTGAGGTGGAAGCCTTAACGTGCGGAAGAGCAAGACTTCCGTAAATTCAAAGAGGCCGATACTAGGCCTGGACGACTCGCCTTCCAGCATTGGCGATTGGCGTCGTGACGCCGCTCATCATCGTCCTGGCGTAGACCAGTTTCTGGAAGCGGCCGTTGATGGAAATGCGGGGTAGAGCCCACATATTGGCGCGATGTTCGGCGTGGATGGTGCCGTGCCGCGTCGTGACGGCGGAGACAAAACCTTCCGCGGCGGCTATCTCGGCTTCGCGTCGTCCCGCAGCTTTCGACGAGCCGTACGGATAGGCGAAATGGGCGGGCCGCTTGCCGAGCTCTTCTTCCAGCATATCAGCAGACAGCCGCATTTCCTGCGCGACCATATCCGGAGCCAATTTCTTCAGGTTGTAGTGATGGATCGTATGCGCGCCGATCGTGCATAGCGGATCGCTGGCGATCTGGCGCATTTCCTTCCAGTTCATCACGTCCTGATTGGCCGGCACGCCGCATATCATTCCCGCTTGCGCGCACATTTCACGAAGGACCGGCAATTGCTCCAACTCGGTCAGCGTGAACGAAAAATAGCGCATCAAGGAATGAAAAGTTGCGCGCTTTTGAAATAGAGTCCCGCAACGCCATTCCGGTCCGCCGGGGATCCTTATGGAATCTGCCTTGGCGATGAGTTTTTCGGCGATCTCCCACCACAGTACCGCAGCGCCCTCGATCAGGCCAGGAGCAGCATATATTGTGAACGGCGCGTTGTGCTTCTGGAAAACCGGATAGGCGTGATTGAGGTTGTCATTGTAGCCGTCGTCGAGCGTGATGGCGACAAAGCGCCGTTTGCCGGGTGATCCAGCTTTGACGCGCTCAGCCATCTCGTCCATGGAAACGATCTCCGTGCCCTCGGATTTCAGTGACACGATGATTTGATCGAGAAAGACGGGCGTGATCGCCAGTGAACGGGTGACGCCGAGCGGACTGATACAATCCGGACGAACCCGGTGCAACATGATGATGGAACCGAGCCCGCCAAAGCGGTCCCGTGTGCTTGAGGCAAAGCCGCTGTGCCAAGCCAGTCTCATCACGGCTTTTCGTATCAAGTCGGCCGCGTGGACCATTCCTTCACCAATTCGCGTTATTTGAAAATATCCGAGAGGTTGTGTTCATCAACTCTTGCGACTTAAACGTTTATATATGGTTGATCAACAAACCTCGCCGCCTTTCGCATCTCCTCCAATGGAACGCAAGATGTCCATCACTTCACGACAAGCAAAAATAGTTGCACCGCTTGAAGCCAAAGCATTGTGGAATGAACTGGGCGAGGATTTTCTTGCCGGTCCAGCACAAACCGCCAATTGGTTTTCATTCTGGCAGTCATGCGTCAACGCAGACTGCCTTGTCGCGGCGCTTCATGAAGCGGAAAGGCCGATTTTCCTTTTGCCGCTGGAGGTTGTGAAAAGAGGTCCCGTTCGGATTGCCGCGTTTCCCGGCGGGCCGCACGCCAATTGCAATTTTCCGGCGCTGGCGGCTGACGCGCATATTACAGCAGCCGATCTCACCACTCTGTTCAAAGCATTACATAAGGCCCGGCCGGATATCGACGTTGTCTCGCTTGTACGGCAGTTGGGCGAGCTTGACGGCAAGGCAAATCCGCTGATGCAGCTGCAAAGTCGCGAGAATGCCAATATCAGCCTGGGGATTACGTTGGATCGCGATTTTGAAACCGTGGTGGGCAGGCACAATGCCAAACGCAAGAAGAAGAAGCATCGTCAGAACACGCGACGGTTCGAGGAGGCAGGCGGATACCGTATCGTGACTGCAACGGCTCCCATCGAGACCAGCGCGATGCTCAACAACTATTTCGAGTGCAAGGCAGCGAGGCTCGCCAAGGCTGGTATCAAGAACACCTATGAACCGGTGGGAACCATGGAATTCTTCCAGCAGCTGTTCGCCCATGAAGTTCAATCGGCAACGCCCCGCTTTCAGCTCAAAGCGCTTGAAGCGGGTGGGCAGTATCGCGCGGTTCTCGGCAAGTCCTATGCGAGAAAACAGACGTTCATCGATTTCATCGGCATTACGGAGGATGAACTGGTCAGCGCCAGCCCCGGCGAGTTCCTGTTTTTCGAAGACATTCAGGACAGTTGCAAGACAGACCTTGCGGTTTACAGTTTTGGCATTGGCGACGAACCCTATAAGCGCAGCTGGTCCGATATCGAGGTGCCGAGCTATGACACCGATGTCAGCCTCACGGCGAAGGGCCGAATGTTTGCAGGATATCTCGCTGCGCGCGGCAAGCTCGTGCGCCGCATCAAGAAAAACGAAACCGTCTGGGCCGCCGTGAAAAAGGCCCGTTCGCGCCTTTTCGGAAAACGTTAGGCCGAACGTACAATCCGGCCGGAATCGAGACGCAGATGCTCTTTTTCGAAGGGTGTCAGCAATTCGGGCTCAAGCAGCTTCGCATCGTAAACAGCCTTGGCTGTAGCGGCTACGTCAGGATCGTCAGGGTCGACAACGCCGAGAATGAGTTCCGTTCCGTCGGCCAGCAAATGCTTCAGCTCGACAACAGTCGCCGGACCCGCATCGACAACGACAAGATCATAGGCCGACTGCAGGGCATTGAGGATCATTGGCAAACGGCCAACGGACTGCATGGCTTTCGCCGGATCGTGATTGCCGAGCGGGATGATCTCGGCTTGCGAATAGTGATCCGGATGGATGACATCGCTAAAGTGCTTTTCTGAAACCAGTAGATTGGTGATGCCCGGAAGGTTCTTGTCGTCCAGCATGGAACGGCCGATTTCACCTGACCCCGTCATGTCGACGAGGATAACCCGCACGCCCCTGTCGGCAAGTTCGCGCACGAGCAGGATGGTCAGGGCCGAGGCTTCATCGCCTTCCGGCGAGACCACCACGGCGCGCGCTGCGCCGCTCGCCATCAAACGCGTCGCGACATTGGCAATGCCCGAATGACCGGTGGGAATTGCCGGCGCTTCCGCTGGAGCCTCCACGGCCGGTGTGTCCAATTCCGCCTGCTGCTCTTTCGCTTCGGAGAACGCCGGCTCTTCGGGCATTTCAGGGATATCAGCGGCAAGGGGCGCGACGGGCTCTGCCATGGGCTGCGCGGTTTCGACTACAGGCCGAGCCGGTTCAGGGATATCGCGAACGGCCACCGGGGCTGTTATTGCTTCCGCGACGACTGGCTGTGTATTGGCCGCGGGGCGAAGCGCCTGCCCGCTGAACAGAGCCCGCAGCAAAGTGATGATGCTGAGGAGCAGCAGCGATGCAACGAATGCGGCAATCGTCATCGGGATCTTCTTCGGGAAATACGGCTCGATCGGCCTGTCGGCGCGGGAGAAGATGCGCGCATCTGCCGGCAGATAGCCGCGATCCGTGCGGGACGACGCTTCGCGATAGCGGGTCAGATATGATTCGAGCAATTGCCGCTGGGCGGTGGCTTCACGCTCCAGCGCGCGCAACTCCACCTCTTCTTCGCCTGCTTTTGAAGATTGCTCCTTCAACTCATTGAGCGAGCTCGTCAATTGGCTCTCACGCAAACGCGCGGTTTCAGCTTCGGCTTCGAGGCTGCCAAGAACCTTGCGCGCCTCGAGGCGGATCTGGTTGTTGAGATCGGCGAGCTGCGAACGTAGGGCGCGGATGCGAGGATGGCCACTGAGCAGGGATGCCGAAAGATCGGCGATATCGTTGTTGAGCTGTACCTGACGCTCGCGCAGGCGCTGGATCAGGGGCGACGCCATGACAGCGGGGAGCGTTTCGACAGTTGCACCTTTGGCCAGCGCAGCGCGGACACTCTGGGCGCTTGCCTCGCTCGCGGCCCTGTTTGCTCGTACACGCGACAGTTCCGTGGAAAGCTCCGAAAGCTGCTGGGTGGCGAGAACAGCATTGTTCTGGCCGATCAGGAGATCCGAGGAGCCACGATAAGCCGCTACCTTCGCCTCGGCATCCTTGACGCGTTGGCTGAGGTCGGCGATCTCCGGCTGCAACCAGCCTGCTGCATCGGTGTTTGCCCGGGATTTCGCCGATTGTTGCGTGGCTAAATATTCGTCCGCGATGGCATTGGCGACCGATGCGGCAAGCGCCGGATCCTTGGACGAGAACTGAATGACAATGACGCGCGAAGCCGCGACATTATAAACGAGCAAGCGATCGCGTACGGATTGAAGAATATAGTCGTCGCGCGTCTCTTCATCGGGGTTGTTGCCGATACCAACAGCACCAAACAGACGCGACAGCGCCGAAGGTTCCGCGCCAGCGGAAAGCTCTGCGTTTTTGGCGAGGTCGAGTTTGACGATAACGCGTTTCAACAGATCGGACGAACCTATGAGTTCGACCTGGCTCTTGATGCCCTCCTGGTCCAGCACCGGCCGGTCGTCCGCCTGCTGGTTTGCCGGCCGGGTGAAAACCGATTCCCCCGTTTCGATGAGGATGCGGGTCTCGGCGCGATATTTTGGCGAGACCAAAGACATGAGCAGGAATGCCAGCGCCGTCAAAAGCAGCGAGCCGACGAGTATTCGCAGCTTGTTGCGCCACAAGCTGGCAAACAACGCGCCTATATCAATGTCCACATCGTTTCCGACAGAGCTCGCGGGCATTCCAGAACACTCCAATACGAATGGTATAATGGTAAAGACGCATGGTAACCAGCGAGTTAAGAAGTTGCAGTATTCAACCACAGCGTGCAGTTACCTGCCTGTCGCTGCTAAACTTTACCAGCCATTAACCCTAATGAACTGATAATCCCGCACAGAATCGAGAAAACTTCTCCGCAACGTTTGTTAGGGTTCGTGACGTGTTCAGCAAGCAGATCTTTCTGGTGGCCATCGGCGTTGTTTCCATGACGCTGGGTGGATGCGCCAGTTACCGCCCGGCCCCGGCAGCGTTCAACGAAGCCATCAACAAGCCTTACATGCTGGACGCGGGCGACCGCATCCGGCTGACTGTGTTCGAGCAGGAAGGCATTACCAACACCTATAGCGTCGACCAGGCTGGATATATCTCCGTCCCGCTGATCGGCAGCGTCCCTGCGCGCGGCAAGACCATCCAGCAGATCGAAAAGGAAGTCGCCGCCAAGCTGCGCAAAGGTTATCTGCGCGATCCGGACGTGGCAGTCGAGATCGATCGCTACCGTCCCGTCTTCATCATGGGTGAAGTCGGTGCGGCCGGACAGTACTCCTACGTTCCGGGAATGACCGCACAAAAAGCCATTGCGGCGGCCGGCGGCTTTACCCCGCGCGCGCAGCAGAACGATGTCGATATCACGCGGCAGTTCAACGGCGAAAGCCTGACCGGCCGCGTTACCATTTCCGATCAGGTGCTGCCCGGCGACACAATCTACGTGCGCGAGCGGTTTTTCTGATCACGGGAATGGCCGACAAACCATCCCTTCGCATCGTTCACTGTTTCCGTGCGCCTGTTGGCGGAATATTTCGCCATGTGCGCGATCTCATCGAAGCGCAAGTGAAAGCCGGTCACAAGGTCGGCGTGATCTGTGACGCATCGACAGGCGGTGACTTCGAAGAAGCTTTGCTCGCAGGACTGAACGACAGGCTTGAGCTCGGTCTCAAACGCATTGCCATGCAGCGCCAGATCGGTCCGGGCGATGCGATGGCGGCGCTGCGGACATACAGGATCATCAAGAAATTGCAGCCGGATGTCCTGCATGGGCACGGCGCCAAGGGCGGCACCTATGCGCGGCTCTTCGGCTCATGGCTGCGGGTATCCGGTTCGCGCGTTGCCCGGTTCTATTCTCCGCACGGCGGCAGTCTGCACTACGATCCCAACAGCCTGCAGGGCCGTGTGATTTTCCGCGTCGAACGCGCCATGGAGAAGATGACCGACAGGATCATTTTCGTCTCCGCATTCGAACAGAACGTCTATACGAAGAAAGTCGGTGAGCCGCGGTGCGGTTTCGCGCTGATTTATAACGGCTTGGCAGACAGTGAATTCGAACCGATCGTGGCATTGCATGACGCCGCCGATTTCCTTTTTATCGGCGAGATGCGCGTATTGAAGGGCCCAGATATCTTCATCGACGCCCTTGCGAAAGCGAACAGTCAAAGCGGCCAGAAACTGACCGCAGTCATGGTTGGAGATGGGAAGGATCGAGCCAGCCTCGTCAAACAAGCCGGTGCAAATATCCGTTTTCTCATGCCGATGAAGGCGCATGAAGCATTCAGGCTGGCCAAGGTGGTCGTGATCCCTTCCCGCGCCGAAGCCCTGCCCTATATCGTGATCGAGGCTCTCGCTGCCGGGATGCCGGTTATTGCCAGCCGGGTCGGTGGTATTCCGGAAATCCTCGGCGATGATTCTCCTGCCCTGGTGCAGCCGGACACCAATGATCTGGCTAGCAAAATGACCTATGTCATCGGCGATATCGCAGCCTACAGGCAGACGCTTCCAGGTATCGAAGCTCTCAAGCAAAAGTTCGGTGTCGAGGCAATGGCTACGCGGCTGGAAACCGAGTATTTCGCTGCATTGAAGCTTTAGATTCCTCAAGCCTTTTTTAGCGCATATGTGCTATTGACGGGCAATTCGGGCTTTCAGGTGAATCATGACAGACAGAAAAGCGGAATTGAAGCTTTCGCGCGAGGTTGTTCGCAACCTTACGCCCGATACGCCGCGCACCTCCGGCAAGAAGCCGGTGCTGAGCCCGGTCGCCTATCAGATCGCCTCGCAATATGCCAAGGACACCAATTCGCCGGTGATGATCAGCGGCATCATGCGGATCATCGAGTTCCTGATCATCGTGCTGGCGGGCATTGCTGTCTTCATCATTTATGTCGGCCCGTCGGCCTACACGTTCCTGCACTATTCGCTTGCGATCCTCGCGACGGCAGTGGTCACAGTCATGCTCCTGGAGCTCACCGACAGCTACCAGCTTGCCGTCATGCGCGATCCCTTCAGCAAGTTCGGAAAACTCATCCTCGTCTGGTCCGGCGCTTTCGCGATGATGTCGCTGGCGGCGTTTTTCCTCAAGACCTCGGAAGACTATTCGCGTGTGTGGTTTGGCACCTGGTACGGGTCCGGACTGATCCTTTTCCTGGTATTCCGCATAGTCATGTCGCGCCTGATCCGGCGCTGGGCCCGCAATGGCAAGATGGAACGGCGCGCGGTTATCGTTGGCGGCGGCAAGCCGGCGGAGGACCTTATCCGGTCGATCGAACAACAGCCCTATAATGACATTCGCATTTGCGGCGTTTTTGACGATCGCGATGCCAAGCGGTCACCGCCGATCGTTGCCGGTTATCCGAAACTCGGTAATATTTCCGAATTGATCGAGTTCGCGCGCATCGCCCAGATCGATATGCTGATCGTGTCCCTGCCGATCACCGCGGAAGCGCGGGTGCTGTCGCTCCTGAAGAAGCTGTGGGTTCTGCCCGTCGATATCCGCCTGTCGGCGCACAACAACCATCTGCAGTTCCGCCCGCGCGCCTATTCCTATATCGGCTCCGTCGCCATGATCGACTTGTTCGACAAGCCGATCAACGACTGGGATTCCGTGGCAAAACGCGCCTTCGACATTTTCTTCAGCCTCTTCGGCTTGATCGTCTTCAGTCCGGTTATCCTGGCGACTGTCATTGCCATCAAGCTCGAAAGCAAGGGTCCGGTGATCTTCAAGCAACTCCGGCATGGCTTCAACAACGAGATCATCGAAGTCTGGAAGTTTCGCTCCATGTTCACCGAGATGTGCGACCCGACAGCGCGCAATGCAGTGGTAAAGAACGACCCGCGTGTGACCCGCGTCGGCCGCTTTATACGCAAGACCTCGATCGACGAACTTCCGCAGTTCTTCAACTCATTGATGGGAACGCTGTCACTTGTCGGGCCGCGCCCCCACGCGATCGCAGCGCATACCCGCAATCTCCTTTATAACGAGGTTGTCGACGGCTATTTCGCACGGCACAGGGTCAAGCCCGGCGTGACGGGTTGGGCGCAAATCAACGGCTGGCGCGGCGAAGTCGACACGGACGACAAGATCAAGATGCGCACGGAATTCGATCTTTACTACATCGAGAACTGGTCGTTGTGGTTCGATCTGAAAATCCTGTTCCTCACTCCCGTGCGACTTCTCAACACGGACAATGCCTATTGAGCGCGGCAACTGATCAGAACCGGCAGGCCAGCGTCGATCACGCCGCAAAAAACCGCGCTCTGATCAAATTGATTTCGACTTTTGCCGTGGGCTTCGGGGTGTTCCTCAGCGGCTTCGTCATCGATGAACCTGCACCATACGAGCTCTATATGGCTGGCCTTATCGCCGTCTGGGCCCTGTTCGGTCTGAGATTGTCGCGCACGGTCGCCGCCCTCCTCGCCATTCTGGTGGTCTTCAATCTCGGCGGCCTTGTCTCCCTGGCGCAGATGCCCGACCTCAAAGCGGCGCCAATGTACATCGCCGTTTCGCTTTTCCTCGGCTTTACGGCGGTTTTCTTCGCTGCGATCATCGATGCCGACCATCGCGTCCTGCGTGTCATCTTCAAGGCCTATATCCTCGCTGCGATCGGTACATCGCTGCTCGGTATCCTTGGTTATTTCGATGCCTTTCCCGGAGCAGAACTGTTCACACGCTACGGTCGCGCGATGGGGGCTTTCCAGGACCCGAATGTTTTCGGACCGTTCCTCATGCTGCCACTTGCCTGGCTGGTGCACGGCGTCCTTGTGGGCGACCTTCGAGCGCTGCCGTTGCGCCTGATCCCGATCCTCATCCTGACGCTTGGCATCTTCCTGTCTTTCTCGCGCGCAGCCTGGGGAATGGCCGCACTGATCATTGCCGGCCTGGCACTGCTTCTGTTCATCAGAAACCCCAATCCGCTGTTCCGGACGCGGATCATCCTGCTTGCAGGCCTTGCCGTCGTGTTTGTCGTGCTCGCAGTTGTCGTCGCGCTGCAGATCCCGAGCGTTGCCGACCTTTTCACGGCGCGAGCGCAGCTGGTGCAGGATTATGACGATGCGCAATTCGGACGCTTTGCCCGCCACTGGTACGGCCTGCTCATGTCGGTTGATCATCCGCTCGGTATAGGCCCGCTGGAGTTTGGACCGATCTTCGGCGAAGACACGCATAATATCTGGCTGAAAGCCGCGCTCGACTATGGCTGGATCGGATTTATCAGCTATCTGACCCTTACCATGTTGACGCTGGGCCTCGGACTGCGCATCCTGTTTCGCGAGCGGCCCTGGCAACCCTTTCTGCTCTGCGCCTATCTTGTTTATATAGCGCATGTAGCCATCGGCAATGTCATCGACACCGACCATTGGCGGCATTTCTGGCTGCTCATCGGCATCATCTGGGGATGTGCCGCATTGGAGGTCCGCCACCAAAGAAATGGTCGTTTGCCAGTTCCTGATAGAAGGACGAATTGACCAGCATATGATGACGTTTTAAAAGCGACAAGAACAACTATTCGGACGCTGATGCCGAACTCATGCAGCGCTCCCTGGACTCGGCCATCCGGCAGTTGAACGACCAAGACATATCAGACGACGAAATCAATACGCTGGCACGTTTTGTGCGCGCTGCCTTCATCATCGGCAATCGGGATGTGGAATCCATGGCGAGGTTTGCGGTGAAGGCGGTTCTCATACGACGCAAGAGCCGCGCGAAGCGCTAGGGCCAGGACCAGATTAACAGGTTCTGACCCTAGGGTCGTGATCTCAATTCTCCTGCAGCTTAGCTGCTTCGGCAGCCTTTTTGCGTGCTATCGCATCATTCGTGGCTGCCGCGGCGACATTTGCCGCCGAATGATCCTCATTACCGGCAACCTGTACCGTTGGTGACGCAAAGCCGATGCCATTGGCTCCGAACGCTTCCCTGATCATGGCATAGGCGCGGCGGCGGATCGTGGACTGATGGCCCGGTTTTGTCATCATGGCGAAGCTCAGATTGATACCGTAATCGCCGAAAGCCTCGACGCCCTTCATCTTGACCGTCTCGATGATCTGCGGGCCGAATTCCGGATCCTGCAGCAGTTCGGCACCGACGACTTTCACCAGCTTTTTGACCTTGGCGATATCCGTGTCGTAGCTGACCGAAATAAGGAATTTGTCGATGACCCAGTCACGGCTCATGTTCTGCACGGCACCCAACGTGCCGAACGGCACGGTGAAGATCGGACCGCGATGGTGCCGCAATTTGACGGAGCGGATACTGAAGGATTCGACTGTGCCCTTGTAGCTGCCGCTCTGGATATATTCTCCCACCCGAAACGCGTCGTCGGTCATGTAGAAGATGCCGCTGATAATGTCCCTGACCAGGGCCTGCGAGCCGAAGCCGATGGCGACGCCGAAAATGCCGGCGCCCGCGATCAACGGGCCGATTGCCACGCCGAGACCGGACAGGACCATCATCACGGCAATCGCGGCGATGAGCACGGCAAGAAAATTGCGCAGAATCGGCAGCAAGGTCATAAGCCGCCCGCTGCGGGCCAGTGCAGCTTCATCGCCGCCTTCGATGCGGGCTCGTTCGATACGCATGTTGATGAGACCTTTGAGCATATGCCAGATCAGATCTGCGGCGAGCAGGATCACCACGCCACCCAGCACGCCGCGAATCATGCGGCTCGCGGCCTCGTCCTCCATCAATCCGATTGTGCGAAAACGAATGACAGCGCCGAGCCAGGCGACTGCAAGTATGATGATGATCACCCTTGCTCCCCGCTCCAGGAGGACTTCGAAGACCGGGTTCCTGGCTTTTGGCGCATCATCAGGGCCGGCGAAGAACGACTTTACGATTGTGCTGGTTGTCTTCAAAATCGGAGGCAGGATGATGACATAGATGCCGACCCAAAAAGCCAGGCTCATGCCGGCGACCCACAACAACCAAAGTACGCATAGATAGAGTGTGAGCAGCCACTCCTTGGCGCGGTAGGCTCGGGATGCAACGGGGGCTTCCGGGCGGTTCCAGACGGTTTCCAGCGCCACCACCAAAAGGCCAAGGCCGAGTGTGTAAACAATCAGGCTCCTGACGTTGGGGCTGAAATTCAGCGCGGTCATCCATCCCGCCACCGCCCAACCTGTGAAGAAGATGCCCGTGAACCAGGCAACACGGCGATACCAGAACGCGGCCTGCACATCGTCCATCGGAATGAGACGCGCCACGATCTCGCCGCCGTTTATTTGTTTGCGGTCGGTTCCGAGCGAAATGGCGGCCAATCGCATGATCACGCGCCAGGCTATCAGGGCGACAAGCATGGGCAGGACAAGCATGGCCAGGAGCGGCGGCCACGTAAAGGCGAGGAAGGCGCCGATACTGGCCAAAGCAAAGACCACCAGCGGTGCCATAGCGGCGAAAATCGATCGGCCGATCACGTGATGCCGTTTGGGCGTATCTGCCTCAGTTGCGGCCGGCACCGCCATTTTCCGGCGTGCCCGGGCGAGAATACGCCGAAAGACAAATTCGGCCCCGAAGCCGAGTGCAGCAAATGCAGCAAAGAGCAGCAGGATCGCCCCCGGACGTCGACCGTTGATTTCGGTCATGATCGTGGAGCGTGCCCCAGCAAATTCGCCGGGAACTGCCGGAATGGCTTGTACGATGCCGCGCAAGTGCGCCCGAATGGCGTTCGACCATTGCATGAAGTCGCTTGCCGATGGCGCAACGGAAACCTCTTCCGCCGCCGCAGGCGGAGCACCCTTGGCAGCGATCCATGCTTTGATTTCGGGATCATCCAGAAGCTTCAAAAGCTCTTCGACTTTTTTGGGCGGCGGCTGGGTAGCCGCAGTCTGCGCCTGCGAAACCCCGGTAAGGCTTAGGAAAACAACGAAGCTCAATGCAAGCAGGATGCGCATTTTGGCAGTCATGACTCGAAACACAGCAGTACTCATACGTTTGCCCCTGACAGACGTTTTAGTGTATTATGTACGGAAAATAATGACCTGTCTCACGAATAGTACAGCACTGCTTGCGTCGGGATAAGGGTGCCGACGCCATTTACCAGTTCCGCCAAAATAAATGGTGCCATGGCCGTCCCGCCCTATTGCTGCCAACCGTACAGGTTTACATATAAGCTCTGCCAACACGAGGAACGGTCATGACCCGGATCGAATACAGGTTGCATGCATTTGATCTCGCGAGCCCCTTCGGCTTCGCCGACGGCAATATGTTCGGTCACCTCTTGCGGGAAAAACTCGGAAAGCTTGCGCCGGACAAGCGGGCCGTTCTGATCGAATGCGTCAAAAGATTTTTGCTCCCGGCGCTGCCGCGGCGGATAAAGACTGTTCTGGTCGGCACGCACAATCCCATCCGTATTCCTGACGGCGAGACGATCGACGATATCGAGGATTTCACGGTCGGCATCAGGGAAGATCAGGTGCTGGAAGTGGCCGCGGAACTGGCTTCGAAACACGATTGATCCAAAAACATCAAACCGGATGCGCTGTTTAGAGCATTTCCGTTTTTGCGCAATTTCGGACGCAAAACCGGTTCCCACTTTTGCTGGAATTGCTCTCGTCTGCTCCCGGAGCAGGCGTATAGCCGATATCGCGGCTATACTGGTCGGAGTGGCCGGATTCGAACCGACGACCCCTTGACCCCCAGTCAAGTGCGCTACCGGGCTGCGCTACACTCCGAACCGGGGAAAGCCCTAGATTACCGGGCTTTTTAACGCAAGAGCTAAAACGAGAAAAAGATCAAACTGCGCACAAATGCACCGCGGGGGACAGAACAGCGCTGAAAAAAGTGAGAATAAAAGACAATCTGCCCGTTTTCGCCCATAGTGATTATCCCCTGCCGGTCGGAAGTCCAGATGAAATATGCTATGGTTTGGCTGGAGGAACGGAGGGACAGAACGTTGCCCAATCACGAGGAGAAGATTGCGTCCTACAAGACGCTGATTGATTTGCACTATAGTAATGTCGAGAAAGCACAATGGAGACTGTTTGAATTGCGAACCGGATCGATAACGACTGCCGGGGATGAAGTCGCTTTCAGCAGGTCATTAATTGCAGATGAAATGTGCGAAATCCGCAAGCTGGAAATGCTCCTGAAGCGGCTTGAACACCCCAAGGAAAACGACACGACAGCGTTATGGCGTATGTTACGTCTAGGGGGCAGTTTCGGCTGGAGCCGTAAAATAAACTGAATATCGCTAGCCCTTTATCTGGGGTGAGAAGAAGGAGGAGAGCAAGACAACGAGCCCCCACGCGGCTGTCTCTTCTCCTCTCTCTCCCCCAACTGGCCGCTTTAGCGGAGGAAACATTTGTCCCAAGACCGGGGTGCTAACAGCGGTCAGCGTGGTCAAGTTACACCCGATTTGGGGTGCCGTATAAATGGCTTTATGGCCATCCACCGAAAGGCGTAATCGCGAAATTCGGGCAATCGCCGGGAAAGCTATTCAAAAAAATGGCCGAAGCGCCAAAGCAGTGCTTCACAGGGGACTGTGGAAATGCTTCGTCGGCTCCGGCCTATTGCTGCCAATGGGCATTGGGGTAGTTGAGTTCAGGCAGCAGCGGTAGTGTCGCCCACCCTCGCCCATGGGTCCAATCACACTTCCCCTCCGCTCGAAACAAAGAGGGAGAAGAGAAGGCACATCGCCCCCAATCCTCCCCCAGATGGCGGGTTGTAGAGTTTGGCATGCCATCACAACCAGCGCGGGCAATTTACACCAGTTTACGGGATTTCCACTTTATTTTTAACTTGTTATGCGGTGAGGACTATTGGCCTTGCCCCTCGCCCACATACCCCTCGGTTGCATCGATCCCTTACGTTTGATCTAGGCCTCCTAAACCACGGTGTGATTACGTCTCCATTGCGAATGGAGATAATGAACCACATCGGAAACGGAACAGTCAGGAGGAGACGACCATGAACATGGACAGTACCTCATACCTCGGCAGATCGAAACGAATGGCCGGCGGTAAGGAGGCGATCATGGACGTATATGAAGCAGTCACAAGCCGACGGGCGGTGCGCGGATTCACCGACGAGCCTGTGTCGAGGGAGGTGCTTGAGCGCGTGCTGTCCGCCGCAGCTTGGGCGCCGTCCGGATCGAACATCCAGCCGTGGAACACCTACGTGCTGACGGGCGCGCCGCTGGCCGAACTCAAGACGAACGCCGTCGAGCGCGTGGCCCACGGCGACCCCTGGGACAAGCGGCAGTACAAGATGTACCCGACCGAGCTGAAGTCTCCGTACGCGGAGCGCCGATCCGCCTTCGGCAAGGAGCGCTACAGTGCGCTTGGCATTGCGCGCGAAGACTGGGAGGCGCGCCAGCGGGCAGCCATCGCCAACTGGAACTGTTTCGGTGCGCCCGCCGCCCTGTTCTGCTACATCGACCGTGACCTGGGCCGGCCCCAATGGGCCGATGTCGGCATGTATCTGCAGACCATCATGCTGCTGCTCCGCGCCGAAGGACTGCACAGTTGCACGCAGATGGCGTGGTCGCAGGTTCGCGAGACGGTCGCGGAGGTCCTGTCACCCCCGGACGGGCTCATCCTCTTCTGCGGCATGTCGATCGGATACGAGGACCCCGCGGTAAGTTCTCCCCGTACGGGCCGCGCACCGCTCGCCGAGACGGTCACTTTCGTCGGCGATTAGTTACTGGACAAGAGACCCCTTCTATGATTCCTGCGCATGATACGTCCTTTATCATGCGAGATATTGGAGAACGCCATGACCACGCACAAAGTAGGCTATTTCATCGGCAGCCTCGCCAAGGGCTCGATCAATCGCAAGCTCGCCAAGGCGTTGGTGCGGTTCGCCCCGCCGGAACTCGAAATGTTGGAGATATCCTTCAAGGACCTGCCGCTCTACAGCTACGACTATGACGCCGACTACCCTCCGGCTGGCAAGGCATTCAAGGCGGCAATCGCGGACGTCGACGCCGTGCTGTTCGTCACGCCCGAATACAATCGATCCATACCCGGCGGGCTGAAAAACGCAATCGACTGGGCGAGCCGCCCCTACGGCACCAACTCGTTCACACGCAAGCCGTCAGCGGTGATCGGCACGTCGCCGGGCGCGATAGGCACAGCAATCGCCCAGCAGAATTTGCGCAGCGTGCTTAGTTTCTGCAACTCTCCCCAGATGAATGCCCCGGAAGCCTACATCCAGTTCACACCGGGGCTGATCACCGATGACGGCGAGGTCACGAACGACAAAACCGCCGATTTCCTTCGCACTTTCATGCAGGACTTCCATGTCTTCATCACAAGGGTTCGTTCAGTGCTGCCGAAAGATGCCTAGAGCAAGTTTTGTCTGTTCAGAAGTCATTCTGACGGAGGGAATTTGGTTCAAGGTCAAGGGATTTGGCGAGGCCGATGCCTTTCCATCGGACGACGCCAAAACCCGAAGGATTTGGGCCAAATTCACCCGGCCCTTCGGGTTTCCGGCTGGCGGCCAACCACTTTGTCATGCGGCATCGTCCGATGGATAAACATCGGCCTCTCCGCCTTCCGCGTGGATTGTCTCGCCATCCGGGAAACAGAAGTGGCTCTGAACAGACAAAATTTGCTCTAGAGGCCATTGCTGGCCTACGCACCATCCTGGAGGTGCAGTTGCTCCTGGATCTGTTTCAACCGGCCGGTCAGTCGGGATCGGACACTCTCTCGAATAGTTCCACAGGATTGCCGCGATATGTCGTGGCTTTGAACATTTTGAAGTCCAGGCGTGCGGCGACGCTTTTCGAGGTATCGTTCCACGTATCGATCATGCAAACTGTCCGGGTTGAAATTTTCCTGGAGTCGAACCAGACAAATACGGCTTGCATCGCCTCGGTTGCTATACCCCGGCCGTGGCGGGAATATTCCACCCTCCACATGGCCTCTGGAAAACCATCGTAGGGAACGCCGTGACCTCGATGAAAGTGCGCCAGCCCCACCTCGCCGATCACAGCGCCAGATATGCGGTCGACAATGGCAAAAGGGCCGAAGTCAAACGTCGCCCAGTGTCCGATCCAACGCAGCAACCGATACCAGATCTCTTCCTCGCTCAGCTGGGGTTGGCCGGGAGAACCGTCCGTCATCGGCTTGTTCACCCACACGGTCTTGTAGCTTTCAAAATCGCCGATGACGAGCGGACGCAGGAGCAGACGGTCTGTTTCAATCATGGTTTTGCTTGCTACGTGATGGGGTTCGCAATTGAGTTTAATATCCGCATTCGAAGGTAGCGCCAAATTCTAAACGCGCATTTTCCATCTTTGATCCGTGAATTAACAGTTACGTACTTGTTCTTTCCTCACGACGAGACTTCTCTTGACTAAGACGGCATTTGAACGCCGCAGCATTTGCGACTTAAATCAACCGGGGGATCAAGCTCGTGACAAACATCACACGCCGAGGCTTTGCTTGCGGGATTGCTCTGATTCCGGCTTTACGCTTCACGTCGGCGCTGGCCCAGTCCAGCATCAGCCCCGGAGGAGGCGCGCGCCATCGCCAAGGAAGCCTATATCTACGGCTTCCCGATGGTGGATAACTACCGCATCCAGCACGCCTATTTCGTCGATACCAAAAATCCGGAATACAAGGGACCCTGGAACCATCTCGTCAACATTCCGCGCGTCTATACGCCAGCCGATACGGCCGTCCAGACACCCAATTCCGATACGCCCTATTCGATGCTCGGCATGGATCTGCGCGCCGAACCCATGGTGCTCACCGTTCCGCCCATCGAAAAGGAGCGGTATTTCAGCATCCAGCTCATCGACGCATACACATTCAATTTCGCCTATATCGGTAGCCGTGCGACCGGCAATGATGGCGGCAGCTTCCTCATCGCCGGCCCAGGCTGGAAGGGTGAGACACCCAAAGGGCGTGAAGGAGGTCATCCGCTCGGAGACGGAGCTTGTGCTTGCCGTCTATCGCACGCAGCTTTTCAATCCGGACGACCTCGACAACGTCAAGAAAATCCAGGCAGAATACAAGGCAGAGCCGCTATCCAAATTCCTCGGCCAGCCCGCGCCAGCGGCCGCGCCCGCCATTGATTTCATCAAACCGTTGTCCCCTGCCGACGAGACGACGTCGCCCGAGTTCTTCAACATCCTGAACTTTGTCCTGCAATTCTGCCCGACCGACCCGTCCGAAACAGAGCTCATGGCGCGTTTCGCCAAGATTGGCGTCGGCGCGGGCAAGACGATCGACGTCAGCTCGCCGGAAATGAAGACGGCCATTGAACAGGGCATGGCCGACGCGTGGGCGGACCTTGAGGACCTGCGCAAGCAAATAGATGCGGGCAAGGTGACCTCCGGAGAACTGTTCGGCACGCGGGAATATTTGAAGAACAACTACCTCTACCGCATGGGCGCCGCCGTGCTCGGCATCTACGGCAATTCGCAAGCAGGAAGCGATGTATCCGGTCTATGCCGTCGATGCTGACGGCAAGAAGCTCGACGGCGCCAACAAGTACACCGTGCATTTCGCGGCGGGGAAACTGCCGCCGGTCAACGCCTTCTGGTCATTGACGATGTATGACCTGCCGCAGAGCCTGCTCGTCGCCAATCCGATCAACCGCTATCTGCTCAACTCGCCGATGCTGCCGCAATTCGTGAAGGACGCCGATGGCGGGCTGACATTCTATATCCAGAACGAAGTCCCCGGGCAAAGACAAGGAGCCGAACTGGCTGCCGGCACCCAAGGGCCCGTTCTTCATCGCCATGCGACTCTACTGGCCCAAGCCGGAAGCGCTCGATGGAAGCTGGAAGCAGCCGCCGATGAAGCGGTCCACGTAGCAAGGGTACATCGCGCTCCCGATTGCGGTGCATCTGTCGCCTGCCCCAGCCATTAAGTAACAATTCCGCAACACCTTTCCCCAAAGATGAATGCTCGGCCCGATTGTATTCGAAAACTAAACCTTTCGACTTATAGTAGAGCTTTGACTCGCACGACTAATGACCGTTTTATGCATTTTCTAAAAAGCCGGCACGGCAGAGGGGGGATCCTCGACAGCTGCGTCCGAAGAAAAGGTGGGATAGGTATCGGCATGACTCTACGCAAAGCTTTGCGCGCATCGACTGCGCTGACCGTGGTCTCGATTCTCGGCATGGCTGCCACGGTCTCCCTCTCGATTTTCGACGAAGCAAACGCGCAGACGTGGAATGGGGCGGGGTCAGGACTATGGTACCGCGACAAACTGGACGCCGAATAATGTACCGGACGCTGCCGGAGAGAGCGCTGTGTTCGCTGGCGCCGGCTCTCCGACAGTAGATCTTGGCGGCGTCACTTACTCGGTGGACAGCTGGAACGTCAGCGGCGGCACGACCTACTCGATGGAAAACGGCACCGTGAATTTTCTCACTGCTGCAGGTTTGACGAACACCTCGACGGGCGGCCTGGGGATATCAGCAACTATTAGCGGTATTGGCGGCGTAACGCAGAATGGCCCCGCTACTCTCTTTCTCTTCGGGCAACAATACCTATACCGGCGGGACGACCGTATCGATCTGGCATAGTTGAAGCAAGGGGAACTGGCAGGCTTGGCACCGGTCCTGTGAGCGTCGGGAATCCCGTTCGGGGGTACCTCTGCCGAACTTGCAGTTGACCAACGGCTTCAATGCTCAATCGCTGATTATTACCAACGACGCCACAGGCGAACAGTTTTCAACGGTGGGTACGGCTGGTAGTGCCAATATCAGAAACAGTGAGGGCGGCGGAACCACTTTTCAGAATAACAGCACGGCCGGTAACGCCCAACTATCACCAACGACATTAGCGCCAACGCAGCCCAAGCGTCACGTTGTTCAGAGATACCAGCACGGCCGGGAATGCGACGTTTTCGCTGCCCGGCGGCGATGTCCGCTTTCAGGACAACAGCACGGCGGGGAATGCTAAGCTAAGCGGAACAGCAACAATTATATTCTCGCAGAATGCGACCGGCGGCAATGCCCTTATCGACTGAACTCCGATACCGGGTTGATTCGATTTCTGGACAACAGTACGGCGGGCGCGGCCACAATTTTCAATGCAGGACTGGCAGCCAAGTGCTCTTCGTCGGCGCAGGCACCTCGGCGGGAGCAGCCAACATTACCAACAGCGGCCTCGATTCACCGGCCATCCAGAATTCGACAACGATATTTGACACGACCAGCACGGCGGGCAGCGCATCGATCATCAACGAGAGTGATGGCCGAACACAGTTCCTCGCTAGTAGTAACGCCGGAAGCGCCACGATCACCAACAATGTCGGCGGCGGCACGTTCTTCGAAGCGACCAGCACCGGCAACAGCGCACAACTGATTACAATCGGCACCGGTTTCGTTGACTTTTCGCGCAGCACTGCTGCTGCAAATACCGCTGGCTCCATCGAGTGGCAGTGGCGAATTGCGGCTCGGTGCGATTGATTTCACCGTCGGCTCGAACAATCTGTCGACAACATATTCCGGCGTGATCCAGGACGGCGGTACCAATGGCGGCACCGGCGCATCGCTGACCAAGACCGGTACGGGAACCCTGACGCTTTCCGGCATCAACACTTACACTGGCGGCACGACCGTCAATCAGGGAACGCTCTCCGTCAACGGCACCATCGGTGCCGTCAATGTTTTGAGCGGCGCGACGCTCGGCGGTATCGGTACGGTCGGCAATACGGTTGTGGCCTCCGGTGCTACAATTGCGCCGGGCAACTCGATCGGCACGCTGAATGTCGCCGGAGACATCACTCTTGCTGCCGGTTCGATCTATAGTGTCGAACTCGCCGGCTCGGGCGCATCCGATCTGATCGCAGCTTCCGGCGTTGCTACCTTGCAGGGCGGTTCGGTCGCAGTCACGGCACTTGATCCGCAGACGAGCTACCAGACTGGACAGGTCTACAGGATCTTGACGGCACAGGGCGGCGTCAGCGGAGCATTCGATCCGAATGTGCTGAGCAACTCTGCATTTTTGAGCGCGACGATTCTGAACACCGCCAATGCAGTGGATTTAACCATTGCGGTCCAGCAGACACCACCGAACCAGGGTCCTTTCGTGTCGGTCGCGCAGACCCGCAACCAGCTGGCGACGGCTGGCGCTCTTGATACGCTGGTTCAGAGCGGCAGTTCGCTGGCGCTGTACAACAGCCTTCTTGTGCTCGATGCCGCCACAGCACGCGAAGCATTCAATTCATTGTCGGGCGAGATTTACGCTTCGACGAAGACAGCGTTGATCGAGGACAGCCGTTTCATCCGTGATGCTGCGATCAACAGGGTTCGCAGTTCCTTTGGCGGCGTGGCTACCGCTGCTCTGCCGATCATGGCCTATGGCGAAGGCGGCCCGGAACTTGCTCCTGCAACAACCGACAAATTCGGCGTATGGGGTACAGGCTTCGGCAATTGGGGTTCGACCGACAGCGATGGCAATGCCGCGTCGCTCGACCGTACGACCGGCGGCTTTGTCATTGGAGCCGACGCACTCGTCTGGGAAAACTGGCGTCTTGGTATGCTTGCCGGATATAGCCGCACATCGTTCGATGTCGATGATCGCTCATCGTCCGGAGACAGCGACAATTATCACCTTGGCGTTTATGGCGGCACGCAGTGGGGCAATCTCGGCTTCCGTGCCGGTGCAGCCTATACGTGGAGCAATATCGATACACATCGCTCGGTGGAATTCCCGGGCTTTTCCGAGGATCTGAGCGCCGACTACGACGCCGGGACAGCCCAGGTCTTCGGTGAATTCGGTTACCGCATCGATACCAGCCGCGTCGCGTTCGAACCTTTCGCCAACCTCGCCTATGTTAACTTCCGGAGCGACTCCTTCTCCGAATCCGGTGGCGCAGCGGCACTATCCGCATCGAGCGAAACGACCGACACGACTTTCACCACGTTGGGTCTGCGGGCGTCCACAGATTTCACGATGGGAAGCATGTCGGCGACGGCGCGCGGCATGCTGGGCTGGCGCCATGCATTTGACGACGTAACGCCGCAATCCCGCCTCGCCTTCACTGGAAGCGACGCCTTCACGATATCGGGCGTGCCAATCGACCAGGACGCGTTCGCAGTCGAGGCCGGACTTGATGTCAAGCTCACGCATAGCGCGACGCTTGGCCTATCCTATAATGGCCAGTTTGGCAGCAAAGCCCAGGACAATGGATTTAAGGCCGACCTTTCCTTCAAGTTCTAAGAGCCCATCTTGAAACCCTACTGTGGCGGACATCTGAGCGATTTCTGCGCTTCCGGTGCTCACGTACTTAATGTACGCTCCGCTCGTCGCGAGAGCGACCCCGAAAACCACGCCATACGTCTCGCCGCAGCGACTTTCAAAACAGGCTCTCAGACGTTTGGCTCCCGCCGCTGGAGATATACAATGGAACGGCCGGAAACAGACCATATCGACCAGGATGCGAATCTTGACGCCTTGGCGAACTTTGTGGACTATTCGGGCATTAACCGTGATCGGGGCGGCAGGTGCCGTTTTGACGCCGACATCCTGTTCAGCAGCGACAGGACGGTTGACGAGCGCACGCGCGTCCACATCAGCTTTCGCGACGACGAGGTTTCAGTGGTGCGCTTTACCGAGAAGGGCGAGTTGAACCCTGTCAATGTGCATACGGAATTCAGACTTGCGTCATCCGTTTTCCGGTTTGAAGATGAAGAACTGCAGATTTTCGGAACGTCACCGAAAGTCGGCCAATACAAGGTCCGTATTCGGCCGTTGTAGGATTGTTTCAGACTGGAGAACTACCGAATGACCGCTTCGTTTGCGGAAACCAAGCTGCTTCTGTTCCGGAGACTCAAATATATACTGCGCCGACCAAAGCCTCCAGTGCTGCCCGTTCCCTTTACCGGACCAGTCGTGGTTGTCGGCTCGGCTCCGGTTTCTCATAAGCCCATCGATTTTGACGAAACATTTCGTGTGATCACCATCAATGGTTCGCAGGCAGTGACCCGGAAATGGGGCATAGAAGTGCCCGACGTTACGCTTATGCAGTACAGGCAGCTCGATGGCACGAACACGAACGCGGTCGAGGTCCGTCGCGTGCTCAAGGGCGAGCGCACGGGCATGCTTTACGTGCTGTTGTGGCGCAAGGGACTGGCGAGCCTGAACGAGCACCTGCAAGCATTTGACTATCACTATGACAGGGTTCAGATCGTCAATCGTTATCAGCGCATTGCGCTGGTGGAAAAAATCTGCGGGCTGAAGGTGCTCGAACTGGATGCAATCTCCAAATGTTCGAATGGGGTGATCGCGGTACTCTTCGCGCTATTGAACGGCGCTACAGCCGTCATCATCAGCGGAATCAACCCGCAGTCGACGGGACATGTCTATAACCAGGAAAATTTGTCCCGCCTCCACGTCGAGATGGATAGCGAAATATTGTTGACGCTGCTGCGTCAGGGATATCCGGTTTATACGGCGGACCCCGAAGTGGCAAAATCAATAGGCTTGCCGCTTTGGGAAGGCAACGCGCCGATCAATTCCGCAGCTGTCTCGCAATAGCGCGGAACATAAGCGTTGGCGATCCGTTATAGCCCTGTGATGAACAGGAGCTTCAAAATGGCAATGTTTTCCAGAAATGCAGATGATATCCAGGGCGACGTCGAGGCGCAGATCGCGGCCTTGCGCAAAGAGATTTCCAAGATTTCGGCCAGTCTTTCCGATTTGGGATCTGAACGATTTGACGAGATGAAGCGTTCCGCATCAAGGCAGGCTCGTTACGCTGCCGATACCGCCAAGGAGAATCCTGTGGCGACGGTCGCGATCATTGCGGCTGCAGCTTTGCTACTCGGGCTTTTCTCACGCCGTTGATACAAGGATGACTTACCATGGACGACATGACCGAAGCCATGCAGGGCGAGACGGACAAGGAAAGACTGCGCAGTGAGATCGCCGATTTGAAGCGCGATCTGGCGGCGATTACCAAAACCCTGTCCGACCGCGGTATCGAATTCCTCGATAATCTGTCGGATGATGACGAAAGCTCGACTTTCGATGAAATCAAGGAGCGCGGGGCGCGCGCTGCCAGTGCTCTGGGTCATCGGGCTCAGAAAATTGCCAATACGCCAACGCAAAATTCGGTTTCGACGCTGATGATCATCGCTGGCCTCGGCGTTATCATCGGCATGCTAGCTCGCTAGAAAAAAATTATTTTTTGCGGAACCTTTGCGACACATCCGCGTTTCTACAGAACTGGTCCCCCAACCAGCTAGGCTGCAACCCCACAGCCAACCCCAAGTCCCAGCTTCTGCTCCGGTAGAAGCTGGGCTTTTTCTCAACAGCCCCTGGCTTAACGGACCTGATCAAGCAGACGCTTGCATTCAAGCAGATCAAACAGCGTTTCCTGAAGAAGCGTACGATTGTCCTTGGAGAGCCGCTTGCCATCGGCGGCAACCGGGCCCTCGTCGTCCCCCTTGATCAGTCCGAAGAGACGTCTGCCCTGGGGTGCGGATTTCGACGTTCCCATGACGGCAGCCTCCTCGTCGGCGTCGACACGGTCCTGCTCGGCGGCAAGGGCTTCTTCCTGACGGGCCGAGGCCTGCTTTTGCTGGCTGATCGCTTCGGCTGCTGCAGTGTCGCCGCTGCCGAGCGCTATGATGAATTGCGTGCCGTTTTCCCGGAGAAGCCGCTGCACACCCTTGATCGTATAGCCCTGATCATAGAGCAGATGGCGGATCCCCTTTAGCAGATCCACGTCCAGCGGGCGGTAATATCGGCGCCCGCCGCCACGTTTCATCGGTTTGATGTGCGTGAAGCGTGTTTCCCAGAAACGCAGGACGTGCTGGGGCAGATCGAGATCTTCTGCAACTTCGCTGATGGTTCTAAATGCGTCGGGACTCTTGTCCATGATTTCACCCTCTCAGGAGAAATTCTGATTCGACCTCTATTTCAGCGGTTTATCGACCATTTTTCAAGCGCGGCGCTAAACTACACCACAGCAATCTTGCATCCGGAGCGTGCAGAACGCAAATTCAGCCTATGTTCAGGCTGTTTTCTTCTTGCGCGTCTGGTGCGAGCGCAAAATTCGCTGCTTCAGCACGTTCGATGCCTTGAACGTCATTACCCGGCGCGGCAGGATTGGAACCTCTTCACCCGTCTTGGGATTGCGACCAATGCGTTCGTTTTTATCTCTTACCTGGAACGTGGCGAAAGACGACAATTTGACGGTCTCGCCACGAACAATTGCGTCACACACTTCGTCGAGAATTGTCTCGACAAGCGAAGCTGATTCCGTTCGTGAAAGCCCTACCTTGCGATAGACCGCTTCAGCCAGATCAGCGCGCGTAATGGTCTTACCCCCCATACGATCTCAAAGCTCTCGTTTGTTGCAAAACTACCAGGTGACAGCGGAAGTTACAGAATGAAACCGGATCGGGCAAGCACGTTGAGAAAGTTCGTGAACTAATTCAATGCTTAACCTGCCTGCTACCACCGTAGCAGAACTGCACCCCACGTAAACCCCCCACCCATGGCTTCGAGTAGCACGAGATCGCCTTGCTTGATCCGGCCATCGGCGACAGCGGCGGCAAGAGCTAAGGGTACTGAAGCGGCTGATGTATTTCCGTGTTGGTCCACAGTGATGACAACCTTCCCTGCAGGGAGATCGAGCTTCTTCGCGGTGGCGTCGATGATGCGCTTGTTGGCCTGGTGCGGGACGAACCAATCAATGTCCGCAGCGGTAATTCCAGCCTCGGAAAACGCTGCTTCGATGACGTCGGTAACCATGCCGACGGCGTGCTTGAACACCTCCCGACCCTCCATCCGCAGATACCCCACCGTCTGCGTCGTGGATGGTCCACCGTCTACATATAGTTTCTGTTTGTGCGACCCATCAGAACGCAGATTGGCGGTGAGCACGCCGCGATCCGAGGTCAGGCCGCGGCCCTCACCCGCTTCAAGAACAACAGCACCCGCACCATCACCGAACAACACGCATGTCGTGCGGTCTTTCCAGTCGAGGATACGGGAAAACGTCTCCGATCCAATGACCAGAACGCGTTTGGCCATGCCACCGCGAATATAGAGATCGGCGGTGGTCATCGCATAGACGAAGCCGGAGCACACCGCCTGCATGTCGAACGCAAAGCCGTGCGTCATGCCAAGACGTGCCTGAATATCGACCGCCGACGCGGGAAATGTGTTGTCCGGCGTAGAGGTCGCCAGGATGATCAGATCGATATCGTCCGGCGTGAGACCAGCATTGTCCAGCGCAGCGCGGGCGGCTGCCTCGCCGAGCGAAGCCGTCGTCTCGCCCTCACCTGCGATATAACGCTGGCGGATACCCGTGCGCTGGACGATCCATTCGTCGCTCGTCTCGACAATGCCTTCCAGATCAGCATTCTTGACCAGGCGTGCCGGCTTGGCCGCCCCTATACCTTTAACAACTGATCTGATCATTTAACTTCCTGTTGTATTTCGGCTTCTGTGTCGTTGTCGGCTTCGTCTTTGAAGGCGACGCCGACCGGACCCTTGTGAAAATGCGTGAGATCCGCAGCGATCTTGTCGAGAAGCTTGTTGTGAGCCATGTCATAACCAACATCGATGGCGGAGGCAAAGCCCAGCGCGTCCGTGCCACCATGGCTCTTGATGACGACACCATTAAGGCCGAGGAACACGCCGCCATTGGTCTTGCGCGGGTCAAGCTTCTCACGCAGACGGTTGAACGCACCCCTGGCGAAAATATATCCAATCTTCGCCATCAGCGTGCGGTTCATGGCCTCGCGCAGATATTGCGCATATTGCTTGGCTGTGCCCTCTGCTGCCTTGAGCGCGATATTCCCGGTGAATCCTTCCGTGACAACGACGTCCACCGTGCCCTTGCCGATGTCGTCACCCTCGACGAAGCCGTAATATTCGAGGCTGGGCAACGGAATTTCGCGCAGGATACGCGCCGCGTCCTTGACGTCATCCTGCCCCTTGATCTCTTCCACGCCGACATTCAGAAGGCCAATCGTGGGGCGCTCGATGTCAAAAAGGGAGCGCGCCATTGCGGCTCCCATCACAGCGTAGTCCACGAGTTGCTGCGCATCGGCGCCGATCGTCGCGCCTATATCGAGCACAATGCTTTCACCGCGCAAAGTCGGCCATATGCCCGCGATAGCGGGCCGCTCGACATTTGCCATCGTACGCAGGCAGAACTTCGACATCGCCATGAGCGCGCCGGTATTGCCAGCGGAAACGCAGACATCTGCCTCGCCCGTCTTTACGGCCTCGATCGAACGCCACATCGACGATTTCCAGCGGCCATTGCGCAAAGCCTGGCTCGGCTTCTCGTCCATACGCACGGACACATCGCAATGGTGGAACGTCGAGGCGTTGGACAATGTCTGATGTTTTGCCAGATGCGGCTGGACCTCTTCTTCTCGTCCAAAAATCACGAACCTGATATCAGGATGGCGCTCCAGCGCCGTTGCCATGCCGGGAATGACGATCGATGGACCGAAATCACCGCCCATGGCATCAATGGAAATTCTGATCACTCTCGATTGTCCTGTCCTGTTCAGTACGGATGCGCCTATCCGGGCGGCATTACTTATGCCGAGGACATGGCACCAATCAAGTCTTCTGTTTCCAATCCTTCAGACCAGCGAACGGATTGGCAGGTTTTTCCGCCTCGTCCGCTTCGCCAAAACTCGCCACGACCGGTGGCGCGTCTTCGATTTCCTGCTTGCGTGGATAGGGATCGATCGCAAGTTCAAAAAACTCCTCTGCGATAGCGCCTGCATCGAGCCTGTCGCCGGAAAACGTCTCCGGTGCATCGGGCCCCTCGGCGTCGATGATGAGTTCGCCATTCTCATCAAGCGGCAAACGGGCAAGCCGGGAATTTTCCGGCACGAAAAGCGTGTCGATCTCCGCATTGACGGTCGCATCGATCGGCTCCAGAGTTACGATACATGACTGGACGATCTCTGCTTTAACCGTACCCCGAACGCGAATGCCGTCCTTTTTCCAAGGCACGATCTGCAGATCGGCCTTGAACGATTTGACGTCCTCCAATTCGTGAAAGTCGCGCAGTGCATCGCGCTCACGTTGATCGGCATCGATCTTTATCGTGACCCCTTTTTGCGGCAGGCGGCTGACGGAAACAGGAAAGCTCAAGGCTCCGTCGGTTTTTCTGGTCGTCATATTGCTTTCCCCCTTTCAATTCCGCGATGTTTCAAGAGCGCCTGCTTCAGGAAATATCACTTTCCCGCTTGCGAGTACTTCGTCAGGCTGGCTCTCCAGCAACCGGACCGCCCGCCCTACATAATCTGCCAGCGCAGCCGCGCCTGACCAGCCATCGCTGTCGGGCCGAATATTCCGCGCCAGCGCCGCAACCAATGCCGGTTGATCATTGCTTTCGAGCGCCTTGTCGTAGGATTCGATACGGCCGTAAAACATCCGCGCCAGTTTCTTCATGCGCTTGGGTACACCCGAGTCCCCGATGCCGAGCTCGCGCAAGGAATGATCGACATCCCTGAAAAATTCGTCCGTCACTTCCTGGCCGATCGCTTTCAGTGCCGGGCTCCTGCCCTTGATACGCCTGACAAACAGATAAACATGCAAAGAGAGCATTTCATACCGGCCCAGGGGTGAATCCGGTACCTCCAGGTCAGAATAAAAGTATGGCTGCCGTGCCGCTGCCACGATCGCATCGTAGAGGGCAATGGTAATCGCCTCATTTGCTTTGGCTTTGCGGCTGAATAGACTGAGAATCATGTAGTTAGGCCTCAACTTGAGTCTCCCATGCATCACGAGTCGCGTGTTGCATCGGACTTCAAGGTGGTTTACCGAAGTTCTGCGGGCAGCGAAAGACTTGCGCCCAGATTGAAATGGAGATGTCGTTGCTGCAGCGGATTTTCAAGACCGGTTGTTCAAGGGAATACCTTCTCGCCGGAACCTTTTTATTGGCTACGGGGCTCGCTGGCTGCAATACTGCCAACCTCAATCCATCAGAGACACTGACACAGGGCTATGTCATTGACGACAAGGCGCTGGAGTTCGTTCCAGTGGGCTCCAGCCGCGAGCAGGTGATCCTGTCGCTTGGCAGCCCGTCGACGACAGCGACATTCGACAATGAGGTTTTCTACTACATCTCGCAAAAAGCTCATCGCAGCGTCGCCTTCATGCAGCCCAAGGTCACGGAACGCCGCATTCTGGCCGTCTATTTCGACAAGGACAGCAAAGTTTCCAGCGTCTCCAATTATGGATTGCAGGACGGCAAGGTATTCGACTTCATTTCCCGTACCACGCCGACAGGCGGCAAGGATCTTTCGTTCCTTGGCCAGTTGCTGCAAGGTGTCGGCAAGACCCCATCAGTACCCTCTGCCTCAGGCACGCCCACCGGAGGCGCTCCGGATAACCCTTAAAAAAACAAAACCCGCGAAACATGTTTCGCGGGTTTTTTGTTGGGCGAGTATCAGCAATCAGTGCGCGAGCACGGCCAAAAGCAGCAAGGCAACGATGTTGGTGATCTTGATCGCCGGATTGACAGCGGGACCCGCCGTGTCCTTGTAAGGATCGCCAACGGTATCGCCCGTTACCGACGCCTTGTGCGCTTCCGAACCCTTCATGTGGCGCTTTCCATCCTTGTCGACGAAGCCGTCTTCGAAGGATTTCTTTGCGTTGTCCCAGGCACCGCCGCCTGACGTCATCGAAATGGCAACGAAGATGCCATTGATGATAACGCCGAGGAGCGAAGCACCGAGAGCCGCGAAGGCCGAAGCCTTGGAGCCCGAAATCAGCAACACGCCGAAATAGACGACAAGCGGCGCCAGTACAGGCAGGAGCGAGGGAACAACCATTT
This sequence comes from uncultured Alphaproteobacteria bacterium, assembly GCA_963776115.1. Classification (GTDB taxonomy): domain Bacteria; phylum Pseudomonadota; class Alphaproteobacteria; order Rhizobiales; family Rhizobiaceae; genus Phyllobacterium. Next base: position 148,250 of record CAVZLS010000004.1, read on the forward strand.
CCTTGATCGCGGCGCGGGTGAGAATGTCCACCGCCCTCGCATAGTCCGGCCGTTCGGTGCCCTGCATGATGCCCGGTTTTTCGCGGAACTGGCGGCGCACCTCCTCAACAACAGAGCCCGCGGCACGACCGACTGCCGTCATTGCAATACCGCCGAAGAGGTAGGGAATGAGGCCACCGAAGATGAGACCAGCAACCACGTAGGGATTGGAAAGCTCAAAGTTGACGGCACCAATGCCTTTGAAGTAGGAAAACGCCGTCGCGCCGGCCTTATCAGCCTCCGCTATGAAGAACTTCAGGTCGTTCGAATAAGCGGCAAACAGCACCAATGCGCCGAGACCGGCAGAACCGATCGCATAGCCCTTGGTGACCGCCTTTGTCGTGTTACCCACCGCATCGAGCGCATCGGTAGACTTGCGCACTTCCGGATCGAGACCCGCCATTTCGGCAATACCACCGGCATTGTCAGTGACAGGTCCGAAGGCGTCGAGCGCCACGATCATACCGGCGATACCGAGCATGGCGGTGACTGCGATGCCAGTGCCGAACAAACCCGCGAGTTGATAGGTCCAGATGATGCCACCGACAATGACAAGGGCTGGCAAGGCGGTCGATTCAAGCGAGACCGCAAGTCCCTGGATCACGTTGGTTCCATGACCGGTAACCGAGGCCTGCGCGATTGAATTGACCGGGCGCTTATTGGTGCCAGTATAATACTCCGTGATGACCACGATCAGCGCCGTCACCACCAGACCGAGTATTCCGCAGAAGAACAGGTTCCTTCCGGTGATCAACTGACCATCGACTGTACCTATCTCACCCCAGCCGACAGTTGCGGAAGTTGCCGCCGCAAGGCCGAGGATCGACAGAAGCCCGGTCACGATAAGGCCCTTGTAGAGAGCGCCCATGATGGAATTATTGGCGCCAAGCTTGACGAAGAAGGTGCCGGCGATAGAGGTGACGATGCAGGCACCGCAGATGGCCAATGGGTAGAGCATGACCGCACTGAGGACAGGCGTTGCGGCAAAAAAGATTGCACCGAGAACCATGGTTGCGACAATCGTCACCGCGTAAGTCTCGAACAAATCGGCCGCCATGCCGGCGCAATCACCGACATTGTCGCCGACATTATCGGCGATCGTCGCAGGGTTGCGGGGGTCGTCTTCAGGGATGCCAGCCTCGACCTTGCCAACGAGATCACCACCAACGTCAGCACCCTTGGTAAAGATACCACCGCCGAGACGCGCAAAAATGGAAATGAGGGAGGCGCCGAAACCGAGTGAGACAAGCGCGTCGATCACAGTGCGATCGGCGGGCGCATAACCCATTGGTCCAGTCAGAATCCAGTAATAGACGGACACGCCGAGCAAGGCCAGACCCGCGACCAGCATGCCGGTGATGGCGCCTGACTTGAAAGCGATTTCAAGCCCCGCGGCAAGACTGCGAGATGCGGCCTGTGCCGTACGGACATTGGCACGGACAGAAACGTGCATGCCGATGAAACCGGCAAGCCCTGACAGCACTGCGCCAATCAGAAAGCCGATCGCAGCCGTTCCGGTAAGCAGAAACCAGACTGCAAGGAAGACGACGACGCCGACGATGGCGATCGTGGTGTACTGACGTGTGAGATATGCCTGTGCGCCTTCACGAATTGCACCGGCGATTTCTTGCATGCGCGCATTGCCCTGGTCCGCCGCGAGCACCGATTTGGTGGCTAGAAACGCGTAGACAATAGACAGCAGACCGCAGGCAATGACCAAAAACAGTATTGTCATGCCACTCCCTCAGATTTTGACCGGAAAAACCCCTCCCCGGGTCACGTTCGGTACGGCACACAAAGAAATCCGCCAGGCCGGCAGAAACGCGACCGTATGTGTAAGGAGTAGCGAAGCAAATGTGAAAACGTCAAGGTCTTTCGCATCTTAGCGAAACGCAAGACGAAAGTAGGGCTAGTCGGATCGGGGAGTTGAACGGCATAAAAGGGGCGGATAGCGATTGAAAGTCTGCCTGTGGATGTTATTTACAACGAACGTATCAAATTGCTGGCAGCGTTTATGAACGGATTGAGCGTAGCCATTTTCGCCAGTAGGTGGGTTCGCTCCTTTGATATCAAGTCTAAACGGGCCGATCGGCCCGACGCCGTTTCTATCGTTGGTCAGCGCGGTTTGTATTCTTGTCTCGTTTGCACTACATTTTATGGGAAGCACGTTCCTCAAGAGGATGAGATCTATGACCACGTTGCAGATGCTTTCCTTCTTTATCGCGCCGGTCAGCGCCCTCATCTTTGGCTTTGTTGCACTTTATATCACCCGGCCAAAATCGCAAGAGTAAACACCACCCTCGTCATATACACTGACGACAGGTCCCATATTCAGCGGCGTGGCCCTTTGACGCCCTTGCTTTCGCCCCGAAGTTCAAATGCCAATCGATCCAGAACAGCATTGACCAGCTTGGGTTCTTCTTCCGAATAAAACGCCTTGGCGATGTCGACATATTCCGACACGATGACAGCGGTTGGGACATCAGCCTTGTTCTTCAGTTCCCAGATGCCGGCCCGCAAGATCGCACGCAGCGTCGAATCAAGACGTGACAGCGGCCAGTCTTCGGTCAGAGCCTGACGGATCATTGGATCCAGCGTAGTCTGATCGGCAACGACGCCTGAAACAATGGCGCGAAACCATTGCGGGTCGGCATCGAGATACTGCTTGCCATCGACTTCCTTGCCGAGACGGTGTTCCTCGTATTCAGCCACGACCTCAAGCACGCCTGTACCCGCTACATCCATCTGATAGAGGGCCTGAACTGCAGCCAGCCGAGCAACGCCACGTTTATTCGCGGTCTTCACGAGAGGGCTTTGCTCGTCTTTTGGAGAAGGCATCGATCAGGCTCCGAGCTTGTCCTTGAGGGCAATCATGGTCAATGCTGCGCGTGCCGCAAAGCCACCCTTGTCCTTGTCTTCACGCCGTGCACGCACCCATGCCTGTTCTTCATTCTCGACAGTCAGGATGCCATTACCGATGGCGATGCTTTCCTCGACAGCAAGGTCCATCAGCGCGCGGCAGGATTCATTGGCGACGATATCAAAATGATATGTCTCGCCGCGGATGACCGTGCCAAGCGCCACATAACCATCATACTCGGTCCCGCCATCCTCCGCACCATCAAGCGCAAAGGAAATGACAGCTGGCACCTCGAGTGCGCCGGGAACGGTAACGACATCATAGGTGGCATTGGCTTCATCGAGGGCCAATTTTGCACCATTCAGCAAGGCATCCGACAAATCTTCATAGAATCGCGCTTCCACGATCAACAGATGTGGCGCGTGCGTCTTTTTTTTCGACATGATAGCTCCGAAGGGAATAAATCCACCCCGATGGTCATCTGAAGCGATTGTCTGCGCTTCCGGTGCTCATGAACCCAAAAGTTCACTGCGCTCCGGTTCTCGAAAACCGCATCAGCTAACCTGTCAAGGTGAATTTCAAAAGGTCTCTTTAGTTGTTGGTTCAGGTCCTAGGCTGATTTCGGATATTCTGCAAGCCGTGCAGCGTATCGCGCCATCTGATCTATCTCGATATTGACGTTGTCGCCAACCTTGCGATCGCCCCAAGTGGTCACTTCCAGCGAATGACGAATGAGGAGAACATCGAACTCGTTGCCATTGACACCGTTGACCGTGAGCGACGTACCATCAAGCGCGACGGAACCCTTTTGTGCGATGAACCGTGCAAGTTGCCCAGGCACGCGCAGTGTGAAACGAACGGCATCGCCCTCGTCCTCACGCTTGATGATTTCCGCCATCGCGTCGATATGGCCGGATACAAGATGGCCGCCCATCTCGTCGCCGAGTTTCAGCGAGCGCTCGAGATTGATGCGTGTTCCTGTCTTCCAGCCGGATATGGTGGTAAGTCGCAGCGCTTCTTCCCAGGCCTCGGCCTCAAACCAGCGCGCATTGGAGCCTCTTTCGGGAAGGGTCGTTACGGTGAGGCAAACGCCGGAGCATGAAATCGATGCACCGATCTCGATGGTTTCCGGGTTGTAATTGGTCTCGACACGCAACAGCACGCCCTCGTTGAGCGGCTTCACCTGACCTATCCTGCCAACATCCGTTACAATTCCCGTAAACATCCGCAATTCCTTAAAGAGGTCTGACATATTCGCTGTAGCGATCTTCACCGAAGCGATATTCATGTGACAGGTTGAAACCACGAGCCATATGGGAGCGCAGTGCAGGTACTGCAACCCCACCGTCATTGCCAATCGCAGCCGGACCTTCGAACAGGGCGAGGCGATCCACCAGATCTTCCTGCAGGAACGAACTTGCGACGGTCGCACCACCTTCAACCATCAACGTTGCTACGCCCTGTGCCGCAAGATCGTCCAGCAACTCCGGCAGTGCGGTCGCGCCGCAATCGGTTTCGGTCGCGAGGATGCGGCAACCAGCGGCTTCCAATGCCTGACGTTTGACTGGATCGGCTTCTGCATTGGCGGCGATCCAAACTGGAACAGTGCCAGCAGTTCTGACCACGGAGCTATCAAGCGGTAAACGAAGCCGGCTATCGAGCACGATGCGGATGGGGGAACGGGGCTCCAGGCCCGGCAAGCGACACGTCAGCAGCGGATCGTCGGCAAGAACCGTCCCGATACCGACAAGGATCGCATCGGACTCGGCCCGCATGAGATGAACCTGCGCGCGAGATACCGGACCGGTGATCGCAACCTGCCCATGCTCCTTGGTGCCGATGAATCCGTCGCTCGAAAGCGCAATCTTTAGAGTCACTTCCGGTCGTTTTTTGGAAGATCGAATCAAGTAACCGGCGAGGTAATCTGCGGCTTCTGCCCGTAGCACGTTTTCCTCGACTTCGATGCCGGCAGTGCGCAGGATGGCATAGCCTTTACCAGCCACGCGTTCGTCGGGATCGCTTGCAGCCGAGACCACCCGGATCACGCCAGCCGTCACCAGCGCATTGGCGCAAGGGGGAGTCCTGCCGTGGTGGGCACACGGCTCCAATGTCACATAGGCTGTGGCGCCGCGGGCTTTCTCGCCAGCTTCGAGCAGAGCCTGTGTTTCCGCATGCGGGCGTCCGCCTATGGCGGTAACGCCGCGTCCCACAATCACGCCGTCCTTGACGATCAATGTCGCGACGGAGGGATTTGTTCCAGTCAGCCCCTGATGGGTGCGTGACAAGCGAATGGCCGCTGCCATGTAGCGGCGATCTAGAGCAGAAACTGTCATCGGGCTCATTCGTCCTTGACAGGCTCGGCTGCGATGTCACCGGCGGTAATCTCATCGATGACATCGTGAAAGTCCCTCGCCTCGCGGAAATTGCGATAAACCGAAGCAAAGCGGATATAGGCAATGTCGTCGATGCCCTTCAGCGCGTCCATCACCAGCCGGCCAATCTCATCGGAGCTGACCTCCGGCTCGCCGGAGCTCTCCAGCTGACGAACGATACCGGATACGGCGCGCTCCACTCGCTCGGGATCGACCTGCCGCTTGCGCAATGCGATTTCAACCGAACGCATCAGCTTGTCGCGATCGAAAGCAACCTTGCGGCCGCTTTTCTTGACGACGGAAAGGTCACGCAGTTGCACGCGTTCGAAGGTGGTGAAACGTCCGCCGCAATCGGGACAGACACGCCGGCGCCTGATTACGGCACCATCTTCCGCAGGGCGGGAATCTTTCACCTGAGTATCTTCGGACTGGCAATAGGGACAACGCATCGATGAGCTCTCTGAACGCGATTCTAAAATCGCTGCAAAGATAGTGTCTTTCGCTGCGAGATTAAAGCGTTCCTGCGATACGAACTGTCAACCAATAGACGTATGGCAACAATCTCCCCGCTGCCGGGGAGATTGTTGCCACCTTATTATCCAAGGTATGGATAGAGCGGGAAGCGGTCCGTCAGCGTAACGACCTTCTGCTGAACCGCTTTTTCAACAGCAGCGTTCCCCTCGTCGGAATTGGCCACCTTGAGGCCATCCAGAACTTCTGAAATCAGATCGCCGATTTCGGTGAATTCTGCCGCACCAAAACCACGTGTCGTTCCCGCCGGTGTACCGAGGCGGACGCCGGACGTAACAAAAGGCTTCTCCGGATCGAAGGGGATGCCGTTCTTGTTGCAGGTGATGTTGGCGCGTCCGAGAGCTGCTTCGGCACGTTTGCCGGTCGCATTCTTCGGGCGCAAATCGACCAGCATCAAGATGATTGTCGGTGCCGCCGGAGACGATATCGAGGCCGTTCTTCTTCAATGTCTCGGCCAGCGTCTTCGCATTGGCGGCGACATTCTGGGCATAGGTCTTGAATTCCGGCTTCAACGCTTCGCCGAATGCAACGGCCTTCGCAGCGATGACATGCATGAGCGGGCCACCCTGAAGCCCGGGGAAAACAGCCGAATTCATCTTCTTGGCGATTTCCGGGTCATTGCTGAGGATCATGCCACCGCGCGGACCGCGCAACGACTTGTGTGTCGTCGTGGTGACGACATGCGCATGCGGGACAGGAGACGGGTGCACGCCAGCAGCAACGAGACCAGCGATATGCGCCATATCGACCATAAGATAAGCGCCGACGCTATCTGCGATTTCGCGAAAACGCTTCCAATCCCAGATACGCGAATAGGCGGTGCCGCCGGCAAGGATCAATTTTGGTCTGGTCTCATGCGCTTGTCTCTCGATCGCATCCATGTCGAGCAGGTGATCGTCCTGACGTACGCCATAGGACACGACCTTGAACCATTTGCCGGACATGTTGACAGGCGAGCCGTGGGTAAGATGACCGCCTGAATTGAGATCGAGACCCATGAACGTATCGCCCGGCTGCAGGAGGGCCAGGAAAACCGCCTGGTTCATCTGGCTGCCGGAATTCGGCTGGACATTGGCAAATTCGCAGCCAAACAGCTGCTTGGCACGCTCGATCGCCAATTCCTCGGCAATGTCAACGAACTGGCAGCCGCCATAATAGCGCTTGCCCGGATAGCCCTCGGCATATTTGTTGGTCATGATCGAGCCCTGTGCTTCGAGCACCGCGCGCGACACGATGTTTTCCGATGCGATCAGCTCGATCTCATGGCGCTGACGGCCAAGTTCCTTGCGGATGGAGCTGAAAATCTCCGGATCGATTTCTTCGAGCGATGCGTTGAAAAATGTATCTGCATTCGACATGGTGACAGGACCCTCATTTGCCGGTGGGGAATTCATAGGTAATTGCGGCGCATTATCATACTTAAATACCCAAGGCCAATGGCCGGTACGCGAAAAGCAATAGCCCGAAACCGCCCTAACAAAAAGACCGCCCGAAGGCGGTCCGTTTGTCAGGCATGTGGCTGCTACCGATCAGGTGTTCGTTCCGATCGAAAGGGCGGCCTGACCGTCCATCTCGTAAATATCGTCGCGCAGGTGGACGACACCGTCGCCCGTCGACCAAGCGCTCACATAGACAAAATGGAGAGGCACCGGATTGGTGACTGCGATCGGCGTATTGACGCCGGTCTTGATCGTGGCTTCCATCGTCTGGCGATCCCAGCCCGGCGTGTCGCGCAACAGCCAGACGTTCAGGTCGCGAACATTCTGAACACGCACGCAGCCCGACGAGTCGAAGCGCATAAGCTTGTTGAAAATGCCCTGCTGCGGCGTGTCATGCATATAAACGGCATATTGATTCGGGAAGTTGATCTTGGTCGAGGACATGGCGTTGATCTTGCCCGGGTCCTGGCGGAACATCAGCTTCATCGCGTCATCGGTGTTCCAATCGACAGTCTCCGGCGCAATTTCCTCGCGTGTCTGTTCGTTGAACAGCCGGATCTTGTTGCGCGTCAGATAAGTCGGATCCTTGCGCATCAGCGGAATGATATCCTTCTGGATAATCGACTTTGGCGCCGTCCAGTAAGGGTTGAGGATGACTTCCTGAATCTTGGAGTCGAGAATTGGCGTCTGGCGATCGATCTTGCCGACGATGGCTGTGTGGCGTTGGGCGACACGGCCAGTTTCCACGGCTTCGATCTGCGCTGCCGGAATGTTGACCATAACATAGCGCGGGCCCTGATCGTCGCTGGCGAGCTTGCGCAGGCGCTCAAGGTTGGTATGCAGCTGGCCGAGGCGAATATCGGCCGAGACATTCATTGCAGCGAGCGAATATTGCCCCATGACGCCATCGGCCGGAAGACCATGACGGGACTGGAAACGCTTCACTGCGGCATCGACATACGTGTCGAAAGAATTCGATAAGCCGGCCGTTTCGGCAAGATCACCGGAAATCATCAGGCGCTTGCGCATGGCAGGAACGGAGGGATCAACAACGCCGAGCTGCAACTTCACCGTCGGCTGCACAGTGGGCCAGCCACCGCCGCTTACAATCTGATTGTAGGTATTGATCGCGCTTTCGGTGAACGAAACCGTCTCCGGGCTTGCAATCGGCTGAAAACCGGCGACTTTTGCACGGGTCGTCGAGCGGGCGTCGAACTGGTCATCCCAGTTACCGCGACGTGGAGCGGCAAGAATTTCGCCAATATCCGTCTGCTGTGCAAAGGCCGATGTTGTTACCGCGGCAAGACCAGCAGTTGCCACGCCAGTTAAAAAGGTGCGGCGATCAAGTGCTGATGATCCAAATTTCTTCATATTTTGTCCAACCCAACTGGAAATCTGCCGTCAACCCGCCGCTTACAAAGAAAAACAGCTTCGGTCGCGAAAATTATCAGGAACACTCTTAACAAACAGCAACATTCGCACTGATCGCGCAATTGTGATGGTTCAAATGCCGACCAGCCCTCTCCGGCTGTCTATGGAACTTCACTGAATATGTGTTGTGGCATTTCCACGGCAATATGGCGGATTAATGACTGGCTGCCTCGGGCGTCAATAACTCAAAAAACTTGGCGGAATACGACCAAAGACGAATTGACGAGGCGCCTCCAGAAATAGGAATATGATCCTTTATTTAAGGGATTTTATTCATGAATATTTTTGATACCCCGGAATATGCAATTCTTCGTTTGAAGTCACAGATCGCCGGAAACAATGTCATTTTTGCGCTGGAGAGGCTAGCTCCACGCTTCGGGTCTGACTACCGCGCACCCGAGTGTGTCCGACGCGAGCAGAAGATGCTGCTGGAGCAGCTCGATCTGCTGGAAACGTTGGAGCTTCGAGCAAATTTTGATCCCAATCAGCCGCGTGTTCCGGCTGGCAGCGGTGAAACCAGTGGGAGATGGTCGGACGAAAACGGCAGTTCATCGGATCAAATAGCGTATCTCGATAATCGCGGTCCACTGAACCGGTTCGAATCACTCACTGCGGGTGGTGGCGGTGGTGGTTTTGCGGCTGGTGCAGGCGTAGGGGCAGCGACCGGCTTAGCGGCGCCTCGGCTATTCAAAAGGCCGGAAGAGTTTCCAAGCCCTCTATCTTTCGAGGATGGCGTTGCCACCTTCAATCGCCTGTCCAAACAGAACAATCCGCGGCAACAGCCCATCATACTGTTTCGACCCAAGGATTGGGGAAGCGCAAGTACGCATCGTAGAAGTGAACGTAGAGCAATGACAACGACATCTCAGGTTTTCCAAACGCTGACTCCCGTGCTCGCCCGCAATCCGGATCTGGTCTTGATGGGACGATTTCTCTTCCTCAAACCAGTCCGACACATGTTGAAGGGCATATATATTGACCGAAGCAGTGACAAAAATGAGTTTGTTACGATTGCCGAGGTCAATCTCATATTGTTGAATCAAAGGACGCTAGGAAAGTGCACGCAGTGAGCGACTTTAACGGAACTTATGTCGAACCCAGAGAACTCTCAAAATTGCAGACTCCCTGTTCCAGAAACAATTAGCTATAATGACGATGACAACCCGCGTAGCGTGGGCAAAATTCGCACCACAATGCGAGATGGACAGGGCGGCTCTGACTTTACAACCAAAACTATACGAGACATAGAAAAACTGGATCGACGGAGTCGGCGGGTGGCGGGTTTTGTGGAATATCGCTGAACCGGCAACTATTCGCCTCATGTGCGAAATGATCGAGGATGACGTGCTCCCTGATCTACGAAAAATAGTATCATTTGACGACTTTGATAACGTTTGCCGATACGCTGGGCTGGGCGGACAACTATCCCTACCGAACGAGCGTGTTTGAACGCATGCTTATAGCCGCGGCCGAAGGCGCATTTGGATAAGGCGCGCGAATTGTGGAATTCCATTGAACAGAAGCCCGTCTATCCCGGTGGAAGGCTACTCGAAATCCTTACTGTCGCAAAGTCCGAATTTTCACTCCGCTCTGCTCGCGAGGGATCGAGAGAGCCTCGCAAAGATCTTCCACGAATGGGAAGAGCAATCCATAAAAACCTACGACATCGAAAAATTCTGGGAGCGAACGCCGTTTCCGCTTGAGCTTTAAACAGACAAAGCCCGCCTTCGTTCCGCACGAAGCCGGGCTTTTGCTATGGATTGCATGGTCTTACATGCGGTAGGCGATAGAGTCGTTCCAGAAGCGGTCGAGGCGCTGGAGTGCCTTGTTCATCGACTGGAATTCTTCCGCCTTGATGCCACCGACATGTTCGATCGATGCGACATGGCGTTCGTAGAGACCCGCGACCAGTTCCGCGACTTCGGTTCCCTTTTCGGTCAGGCTGACCCGAACCGAACGACGGTCGGTGCGTGAACGTTCATGGGAGATGAAGCCGAGTTCGACGAGTTTCTTCAGATTGTAGGAAACGTTCGAGCCCAGGTAATAACCGCGGCTGCGTAGTTCGCCGGCAGTCAGTTCTGCATTGCCGATGTTGAAAAGCAGCAATGCCTGGATGGCATTGATGTCGCTGCGGCCATTGCGGTCGAATTCATCCTTGACCACATCAAGCAGACGACGATGTAACCGTTCGACCAACTGAAGTGCTTCAAGATATAGTGTACGCAATGCTGTATCACTTGGTGTCGAACGCTGGCTTTCACCAGACTTTCTCTGTGTGTTGTTCATAGTACCTGCCTCACTGTTGTTTCGGTGTATTTTTCTCACCGTTGAGGAGACACTATCGAATACGCATAAAATTCGACTTAAAACACAGACTTAACAGTGCGTTACCGCGAATGAATCAATTTCAATCTTAATGAAGACTTACCTGATGGGCTTTGCGTGCTGACGCTTCTGCACGAAAAGCACAATGCGGAACAGAATATAAAGCAGCGCCACACAGCCATGGACGATGGCGATCTGCGGCCTGTAGAAAAAGTAATTCGAGAAGACCGTAAACATGAGCGTTTCGCCCAATGCGGCCACAAACCATATGACCGGGCCCCAGGATACCATCATCCACAACCCGGTCGACGCCACAGGATAGAGCATGGCAAGCGAGACGGTCGCGACCTTCCATTGCCAGGGCATCAGGTCGAAGCGCCAGAGCATGCCCTCATAGTAGCCACTGAGCTGCGCCCAATAGCCGACGCCTGCAACAAGGCAGTAAATGGAGACAAGCCGCAGGAACCACACGAAGCCAAGTTGAGCCATTGTCGCATCGAATGGCAGATGGGTCGGCCTATCGCTCATGTATGTCTATTCATGTCAGTTGCAGTTCCCGCTCGCCGAGTGATGCAAAATAGGCATCGACCATTTCGGGCGTTATATCGTCAATTTTCGCGGGCTGCCACACAGGCATATTGTCCTTGTCCACAAGAAGCGCACGTATGCCTTCATAAAAATCATGGTTCTCGAGCATGCGGCATAGAATGCGGTACTCCATCTGCATGCACTGATCCATGTCGAGATCGCGGCCGTCTTCGATCTGCCGGAACGTCACATGCAGGCTCGTCGGCGAGCGGGTCTTGATGAGATCGAGGAGTTTTTGCGCCTCCTCGCTCCCATTTACTCCGGCGGCAGCCAGGCGGATCACGCAACCGCCCAGCGTCTTCGAATCGAACAGCACGCCGATCATATCGCGGGTTTTTTCGGGCGTTTCATAGTCCGGGTTGATGGTTTTGCCGCGCAGTGCCGTTTCGGGATTGCCGGTTCTGATCAGGCTGCGCCGCAGCTTCTCCTTGTTTTCCGCCTTGATGGCGTGGGTGGCAATACCACTTTGAAGGCAATCGCCCTGGCGGATGCGACTGCCCGTCAGCGCAAGATAAGTGCCGAAATGTTCCGGAAGATGCGGAAGAAAGGCACTTCCCCCAACGTCTGGAAAAAAGCCGATGCCGACCTCCGGCATTGCGAACAGGATATTTTCTGTAACGATCCGATACGAGCCGTGGACGGAAATTCCAACGCCGCCCCCCATGCAGATACCATCGATCAGCGAGATGTAGGGCTTGGGAAAGTGCCTGATATAGGCGTTGAGGCGGTATTCTTCGGCAAAGAATTCGTAGAAAGGCCGACCGGACCGGCCGGCATGATAGACCGCGAGAATATCGCCGCCAGCGCAAAAGGCCCGCCCCTCACCCTCGACAAGGACGCAATGGACATCCTGATCGGTCGACCACGCGACAAGTGCACGATGTATCGCACCGACCATGTTCCGCGTCAGCGCGTTCAAAGCCTTCGGCCGCGTCAGGCGAATGAGACCAGCCTTGCCGCGGCGCTCGAATACGACTTCCCCCTCGCCGCCGAAATCGATCTCCATGCACCCCTCCGAACCTTCGTAACAGAGGTTAGGAAACTCTGGCACACCGCGTCAATGGATCACATCTAAGGCCGGGCATCTTGGTCAACAGGACGTTCCCTGTTAAAACAATTCCAAACAACGAGGAAATGCCAACGTTCGGCTGAGCAATCATGAACAAACATCCAACGTTTCAAACACGTGCGGCAAGAACAGTCGATGAAATCACGAAAGGCCGCCGCTTGCGACGCATGCGCAAGGCCGATTGGTCGCGACGTCTGGTTCAGGAGAACCAGCTGACAGTCGATGATCTGATCTGGCCGATTTTCCTGTGCGAGGGCACGAACCGGCGCGAAGACATCAACGCCATGCCGGGTGTCCAGCGTTTCTCCGTCGATATGGCGGTGCGTGAGGCGGAGCGCGCAGCCAAGCTCGGCATCCCCGCTATCGCCACGTTTGCCAATATCGATCCGGACCTGCGCGATGATGCGGGTTCCGGCATTCTCGATCCCGATAACCTCATCAACCGTGCAACGCGGGCGATCAAGAGCGCGGTGCCGGAAATCGGCATGATCACCGACGTTGCGCTCGATCCTTTCACGAGCCACGGCCATGACGGCATCCTGCGCGATGGCATCATCGTCAATGACGAGACCGTCGAGCAGATCACCCGAGGCGCCGTGCTGCAGGCAGCAGCGGGTGCCGATATCATCGCGCCGTCGGACATGATGGACGGGCGTATTGGCGCTATCCGCGATGCGCTGGACCAGAACGGCTTTCAGGACGTGGCGATCATGGCCTATGCCACGAAGTTCGCCTCGGCTTTCTATGGCCCTTACCGCGAGGCGATCGGAACGTCGGGACGTTTGAAGGGCGACAAGAAGACCTATTATATCGACCCGGCAAACAGCGATGAGGCGGTACGCGAGGCCGAACAGGATCTGGCCGAGGGCGCGGATTCGCTTATGGTCAAGCCTGGCCTGCCCTATCTCGATATTATCCGCCGGCTAAAAGACACATTCGCCGTGCCGACCTTCGCCTATCAGGTGTCAGGCGAATATACGATGATCAAGGCTGCCGGCGCCAATGGCTGGATCGATGAGGAGCGGGTCATGATGGAAACGCTCCTGGCCTTCAAGCGGGCCGGCTGCGATGGCATCCTGACTTATTTTGCACCGCTCGTAGCCGAACGTTTGAAAGCCGGTTATTGAAATCTTCTTGATATTTTGTTCTCGAATTCCCAATTTCAACGCAAACGGCAATGTGTCCGTCTTGTGAAACAGGAAATGAAATGAACACGAAGACCCTTGATGGCGAAATTGTCACCAACCGCCTCGATGATTGGCGGCTGTATCAGGGTGTGCGCACGAGCCGCATCTTCGCGTTCCTGATCGACTATGTGATCGTTTTCTTCCTGTGCATTCCCGTTGCGATCCTCATTGCCATCATTGGTGTGGCAACGCTTGGTCTCGGCTGGATATTGTATGGCATCATGTTTCCTGTTGTCGCCCTTGCCTACGTCGCGACGACGCTGGGCGGACCACGCCAGGCAACAAAAGGCATGCAGATGATGGGCCTGAAGCTGGAACGGCTTGACGGGCAGAAGGTCGACAGCTTGCTCGCAGTCGTACATACCGTCCTGTTCTGGGGGCTGAATGTGGTCCTGACGCCGCTCATTCTGCTGGCAACACTGTTTCTCGATCGCAAACGCACTGTCCACGACCTTTTGCTGGGCACCGTGGTTGTCCGCGCTTACAACTAATCCAACGGGCTCCTGATCTGGAGCCCTTCTTCATTTGGTTTTGTATTATCATGAACTTACGCTCCTTCGCGTTCGCTTTTGCGGCGCTTGTACTCTATGGCCTTGGCACCACGACCAGCATGGCAGCGTCACCCGCAGGACGGTTTTGCGGCGAGATGATCTCCAGCGGGGACTATCGTGATGTGGAGACCAATCTGAATGTCGCCAGGGATGGCCATCTCTCCGGCACCTATGAACTCGATGAGCCGGACGGCCGCGTCGAGGGCAACTTGGTGGAGAAGGACCTCGGAAGCGGCACGTCTCGCACCCTTGTCTGGACTGACAAATATGGGACCGGACTTCTTTCTCTCGATTTCTCGAGTGATTTTGACGGCTTCAACGGCAGCTGGGGCGGCTCGGTCAATGGCAAGTTCGATGCGCCCAGCCATTCATGGAATGGCGCGCGCTGCGGCGGCGGGTCGGTCAGGTGATAACTCGCCCAAGACATACACATCTGAATACAATATAATTGAATTGACGTTTCAGGCGGTCATAGGATTCTATAGGTGTTACGACCGTCTCAGGACCTTGGATGACCCATCAGCCGCAGCAATCACCGCAGTTCTTCCTGACAGCGCCTTCGCCCTGTCCTTACCTGGAGGGTCAGCTTGAGCGCAAGGTCTTCACGCATCTGGTAGGCGGGCGCGCCAGCGAACTCAATGAGCTGCTGACGCAGGGCGGCTTTCGCCGCTCGCAGAACATCGCCTATCGCCCGGCCTGCGAGAACTGCAGGGCCTGCGTATCGGTGCGTATCCTTGCGGGCGAGTTCAAGCAGGACAAGTCCATGCGCCGGGTCTGGAACCGCAACCGCGATTTGATCGGGAATATCCACCACGCCGAACCTTCTACCGAACAATATTCGCTGTTCCGGCATTATCTCGATGCGCGCCACAACAAGGGTGGCATGTCGGAAATGACGGTGCTCGACTATGCGATGATGGTCGAGGATACGCATGTGCCGACACAAATCATCGAATACAGGCGGCGCGGACCGGATTCCTTCATTACCAAGAAGGGCGAAGGCGAACTCATCGCTGTCGCCCTGACGGACGTGATGGGGGATGGGCTGTCGATGGTCTATTCCTTCTTCAACCCTGAGCATGCGAGCCGCTCGCTCGGCACATTCATGATCCTCGATCATATACAGCGCGCTGCGGCTGCCGGTTTGCCACATGTCTATCTCGGCTATTGGGTCGAGGGCTCGCGCAAGATGCAATATAAAATCCGCTACAAGCCGCAGGAACATCTCGGCACAAAAGGCTGGGAACGCCAGGATTAGATCGCCCCGATGAGCTTCGTACCAGCAAATTTTGTGCCCCCGGTCGGACTTGACGGGCAAGGCTTCCGGCTCGAGCCCCTCGGGCCGCAGCACAATCTGTCGGATCACCAGGCGTGGTCCTCGAGCATTCCCCACATCCTTGCAACACCCGGTTTCAGCGACTGGCCGCCACTGCAAGGCATGAGCCTCGAAGCCAATCTCGGCGATCTCGAAGAGCACGCTCGCGATTTTGCTGACCGCACCGGCTTTACCTATACGGTGCTGGAAGGTTCGCAGGTGATCGGCTGCGTCTACATCTATCCCTCCAAGCAAGACCCGGCGATAACGGTTGTGAAGTCATGGGTCACCGCCGACCGCGCCTATCTCGACACGCCGCTCTACGAGGCGGTTTCCAGCTGGCTCAAGACATCCTGGCCGTTTGAACACGTCTTGTATCGCTGAACTTCGTTTTACGTTCTCGCGGCCTCTGGACGAAGATTGTCCTTCCGGCTAGACCACGCGGCATAACAAAAAATACGGGAAACGCCGCCGCATGTCTCAACTTCATCTCGATCACCGCAAGGGTCTGCTTATCACTGGCCTCGGCGGATTGATCCTGTCCGCCGATATTCCCCTGCTGAGGCTCGGTGAAGGCGAGACGTGGTCGACGCTGCTTTTGCGCAGCGGCACGACATTCATCAGCGCGTTTGTCATCTGGGCGGTATGGAGTCTTGCGACAGGCCGCGCGCGAACGATTGTTCCCGGGCCGCGTCGGGTTTTTGGTCGCGGGTCTCTACGGCCTCGCCTCGATCTGCTTCATGATCGCGGTCTACAATACGAAGACGGCTAATCTTGTCTTCATCCTGGCGTTCAACACCGTGTTTTCAGCGTTGTTGTCCTGGGTATTCCTGAAAGAACGGCCGAAGACCGTCACGTTCATCGCCATGTTTTTCATGCTGATCGGCGTCGGTATAATTGTTCGCGAGGGGCTATCTTCCGGCCATGTGTTCGGCGATCTGGTGGCGCTGCTGTCCACCTTCATTCTTTCCACAGCGATCACGGTCAGCCGCTCTTCCGGCAAGGATATGGGCTTTCGCTGCGATCATCGGCACGATATTGCCGATGATCGTCGCTGCCTTCATGGTCTCGCAGAATGGTTACACCGTCGCAGTACCCGGCTGGATCATTTTCAACGGCGCGGTCGTGACGACCCTCGCCTTTCTTTGCCTCGCCGCTGGCCCACGGTTCCTTTCGGGACCTGAGGTTGCCATGTTCTATTTGCTGGAAACCGTGTTGACGCCGATCTGGGTCTGGCTGGTCTTTGCAGAAAGGCCCAGCGATCCGACTCTTGTGGGCGGGATCATCATCATCGCGTCACTCGTAGGTCATTCGCTTTGGCAGATGTATCACGTGCGCAAGAGGTCACGGATGGCAGGATTGGTCCGCCATCCGATCTAGGTCGTGAACTCACTCTGCCGCTTCAATAGCAGGCTTCGAAGGAAGCAGCGGAACGGTATGTATGCCGGGTCTAACGATGATCCCCGGCTCATCCGGCTTGTTCGGACGGAACGACCAATGGAATACACGCGCTGTCCAGCGGCTGACATCGTCCATGATCGTGTAGAAAGAGGGCACGAACACCAGTGACAGGACGGTCGAGATCAACAGGCCGCCAATCACCGCAATCGCCATGGGCGCACGGAATTCGCCGCCATCACCGAAAGCCATGGCTGCGGGCAGCATGCCGGCCGACATGGCAATCGTGGTCATGACAATCGGGCGGATACGCTTGCGGCCTGCGTCGATGATCGCTTCATTGCGCGGTATGCCATGTTTCACCTCTTCAATGGCGAAATCGACGAGCATGATAGCGTTTTTGGTGACGATACCCATCAGCATCAAAATACCGATGACGACCGCCATGGAGACCGAATTGTTGGTCAACAGCAGCGCGACGGCGACACCGGCGATCGACAGCGGCAATGACATCAAAATGGTGAAGGCGTGGAAAATACTGCCGAACAGCAGGATAAGCACGACGAACACCAGCATGAGGCCCATGATCATGGCATCGCGGAACCCGGCAAAAACCTCGCCCATGACTTCGGCGTCGCCGGTTTCCTGAATACGCACGCCTTCCGGCATGGATTTCGCCTCCGGCAGGTTCTTGACGATGGAGAGCCCCTCGCCGATCTCCTTGCCGCCTGCCATATTGGCGCCGACAACGATACGCCGTTCGCGATTAAAACGTTCGATCGAGGATGGTCCCTGCCCGAAACTGATCTGGGCAATAGATTCCAGTGGCACCACGACTCCCGATGGTGTGGTCACGGTCAGCGTACTGAGAATTGACAGATCGCGGCGGGATTCTTCGGTCAGCTGAACCCGGATCGGTATCTGGCGATCGCCGACGGTGTATTTGGCAAGGTTAGGATCGAGATCTCCTTGCGTTGCAACACGCAACGCGTCCGACAGCGCTGTCGTGGAGATGCCCAGCTCCGCCAGCTTGTCCATGCGCGGCGTCACGATGATTTCCGGTCGATCAAGCGCCGCCGTCGAGGACACCGCCTGAAAGTCGCCAGTCGCGGTCATGGCACTCTGCAGTGAGCGAGCCTGTTCGGTGACCTTGTCGCCGTTGCTGCCGATGACGCCGACAGCGAATTCCCGCTCGCCGCGATCATTGACGAAATTCGCCCGCAAATCAGGTACTTGCGACAGTTTGTTGAAAATATCGACCTCGACCTGCTTTTGCGTGCGTTCACGTTCGCTCTTATGGCTGAGCTTGACGATCATCGTCGCGCGCCGGGTGTCGAGAGAGCCGGTTGGCGAGGCGCCGCCGGTTATATAGGTTTGCTGGACTTCGGGAATTTCGCGTACCAGCGATGCCGCTTCGTCAGTTACCCGGCGTGTTTCATCGATGGGTGCGCCGGGCGGCAGTTCGAGACTGACGGCGACGCGCGCTTCATCCTGCGGCGGCACGAAACCGGCCGGCAGAAAGCCCATGGCCCAGATGGCGACGGCAAATATGGCCACGCCACTGAGCAGCGTCAGCCATCGATAGCGCAGAGTGACGGTGAGGAAACGGGTATAGGCCTTGATCCAGCCGGTCTCCTGCTCGCCGTGATGCAGGCTTTTGCCATCGCGTAGAAGATAGGCCGTCATCATCGGCGTTATCAGACGGGCGACGAGCAGCGAAAAGAACACTGCGACGGCGACCGTCAGGCCGAATTGCTTGAAGTATTGCCCGGCGATGCCGCTCATGAAGCTGACCGGCGCGAAGACTGCGATAATGGTCACCGAAATGGCGATAACGGCGAGACCAATTTCGTCAGCGGCTTCGAGCGACGCACGGTATGGCGATTTGCCGGATCGCATGTGCCGGACGATGTTCTCGATCTCGACGATGGCATCATCGACAAGGATACCCGTCACCAGCGTGATACCAAGCAAGCTGATCAGATTGAGCGAAAATCCGAGCATGTCGATCGCCCAGAAGGTCGGGATTGCCGACAGTGGCAAGGCGATGGCTGCAATGAGGGTAGCGCGGATATTACGCAGGAACAGGAAGACCACGACGATCGACAACAATGCGCCTTCCACCAATGAACTCATGGCGGATTCATAATTGCCGTAGGTGTAGTTCACCGAATTATCGATGATGCTGAAACGTGCGTCGGGATATTTCTGCTGCAGCTGGTCCATTCGGGCCTGCACGAGCGCATAGACATCGGCATCGCTCGCACCCTTGGCGCGGAATACGCCGAGTGATACCACCGTCTGGTTATTCACACGCGCAAAGGACTTTGGCTCTTCATAGGCATCGGTGATCGTTCCGAGCTGATCGAGCCGCACGGAACGTCCCGCCAGCAATCGGGATCTCCACTGCCCGTAAATCATCAAGCGTGCGCGATGCGCCAAGCGTGCGGATCGTCTGCTGGGTGGTGCCGAGATCGCCGCGCCCGCCGGTCAGATCGGCATTCATGGACTTCAGCGCACGATTGACATCGGCAGCCGTCACACCAAGTGCGGTCAATCGATCGGGATCCAGCGCGACACGGATTTCGCGGGTGACACCGCCATAGCGCTCGACACGGCCAACGCCTTTCAGGCCCTGGATATCGCGGAGGATCTTGTCGTCGACGAACCAGGAAAGCTCTTCCGAGGTCATGGTCGGCGCCGAGACGCCATAAGTCAGGATCGCAGAACCCTCCACGTCGACCGAGTTGATTATCGGTTCCTTGATCGTTGCGGGAAGGTCATCGCGGATACGCGAAACTGCGTCCTTGACGTCGTTCAATGCCTTTTGTGTATCGACCTCGAGCCGGAATTCCACGAGCGTCGTGGAATTGCCTTCGGTCAAATTGGTCGTGACGTTCTTGACGCCGGTGATATTCGCCACCGAATCCTCGACTCGCTTGGCGATCTGCGTTTCAAGTTCTGTCGGCGCCACGCCCGGATCGGTGACCGAAACGGAGATCAAAGGCACATCGATATTGGGAAAACGCGTGATGGGCAGCTTGGCAAAGGCCATCAGGCCAAGCACCACCAGCACGACGAAAAGCAGGATTGACGGGACGGGGTTGCGGATGGACCAAGCGGAAATGTTCCAGTTCATTTGATCGCCCCCGTCGCCTCGTCGGTTACCCGGACAGGCGTGACACGATCGCCATTGGCTACGAACGTACCGGCACGCGCCACGACATCTTCGCCCTCGCCAAGACCCTGCAGGACCTCGACAGCACGATCATTGCGAATGCCAAGCTCAACCTTGCGGCTGTCGATGACACCCTCCTTGACCACCTGTACGAACGCTGAAGTGCCATGGTAGACCACGGCGGAAAGCGGAACGCTGACGCCTTCACGGCGGGTCAGCTCAATGACAGCGCGGGCAAAGTTGCCGGGCCGAATCGATGCATTCCTGTCGAGCGCGATTTTGACCGAACCGAGGCGCGAGCTTGCGGTAATCTCCGGCGATATGAGGCGGACACGGCCGGCGACCGGGTCGTCCAGGCCGGACACCCGGACGGAAACCGGCATGTTTTCTTGCAAGCGCGGCAGATCGACTTCGGGAATATTGGCCGCCAACTCGAAATCGCGATCACGGGCGATGCGGAACAGTGGGCCGGCATTGAAAGAGACAATCCCACCGAGAAGAGCATTACGGCTCAGGACAACACCGCTTGCGGGCGCCCTCACATCGGCTTTCTCCAGTCGCAACAGGACATCGCGCTTTTGGGCGGCAACGAGCTGCAATTGCGACTTGGTGGCCGCCAGAGCCTGCCGGGCCGTGTTGAGACGAGCATTGGCGCTGTCATGCGCGTTCGTGGCATTGTCCAGTTCCATTTTGGAGTTGATGCCCTTCATCGACAGGGCACGCGCCCGCTCCAGAGCTTCCTGAGCCTGGCGGACGCTAATCTCCGCGTCGACGATCTGCGCCTCGGATTGGGCAATGGATGCATCGGCCTGGGCACGCTGCGCTTCGATCTGAGCCAGCTGGATTTCGAGCGAGGATTTATCGAGGCGCGCGAGGATATCGCCCTCTTTCACCACGTCGCCCTGATCGGCATTGAGCTCCAGAACAAGCAAACCCGCGACATCGGTGCCGACCGCCACTTCCTGACGAGGCACAATGGTACCCGTAACGGTGAGCGTTGCGACCATTTCATTGATGCCGGCAGGGATGACATTAATGACCGGCGGCTTGGCTTCGTGGATTGCTGCCACCGTTTTCTCTTCGGCAAATCCGCTGGTGGCCGTGGACGAGGAGAGGCCCAAGGCAAGAGCCAGGGAAATCAGGACTTTTTTGCTGTTATGGCTCATTGGAAGACCCGGGGTGAGAGCAATATTCATTTGTTTGCCAGAGGCTTTGTCGGTCGCAGCAAGCCTACGGCAAGTGCGCGGAACACCGGTTCCAGCGCCTCAAGCGGTACGCCTTGCGCGGGAAAATTACGCATTATGATCCCCTCGCCCATGGCAGCCAGTGATGCCACTGCGAGCTCGAGATCGGTGACAGGATCGATTTCGCCGCGTTCCTTTGCTGCGGAAAATGCTGCGAGAAGCTCTTCGCGCATCAGGCCTTCGTGAAGTTCACAGATGGCGGCAACGCTTTCGTTGCGCATGGATTCGGCGCGTACCTCGACGAAAAGACGGGCGCTGGAATCGCGAGGGCCTGGCCCCTCATCATTCATCGACATCTTGCGCACGTGATCGAGGCCAACCTTCGTGATGGCATCAACGATATTATTTGACTGCGACATTCGTGCGAGAATTTCCGCACTTTGCTGGCGATGGGTCGCGGCAATTTTCTCGATGATCGCTTCTTTCGAAGGGAAATAACGATAGAGCGCTCCCGGGCTCATGCCGGCTTCCGAGCAGATCTCGTTCATGGACGCGCCACGAAAACCGGAGCGGATGAAACAATTCATCGCGGCGGTGAGGATGCGTTCTTCCTGCGCCTCGCGATTGCGCGCGCGCTTGCCGAAGAGCTTGGCGACGAAACAACGTGGTTCGTCGTCCGCGGCATCGTCGGAAATGTTTGCAGCCTGCTTTGGCAGGGCCTGATCAACCATGAGCACCAAAAAGAGAGAGAACGTTCTCTCTCATTTACACGAGATGACAAGGAAAGATCAATACGAGAATGATCATTCTCGTTTCATTGTCTACAAATTTGAACGGGTCGTCAGGAAAACTTACCCGAGCGCGGGAAACCTTTGGGCACCATGCGCCCTGCAGTCGCGCGCGGGCCGGCCCATTCCAGTAGTTCCAATTTGCCGCGAGTGAAGCTACGGCCGGACGCGTCCTGCCATGTCAGCCCCTGATCCATCGTGAAAACGCGGATATCTGAGACACCGCCATCTTTATAGCGCTGCAGACGCACACCCTTGCCGCGCGCAAGCTCCGGAATATCGGTAAGGGGAAACACCAGCATCTTGCGGTTTTCGCCGACAATCGCAACGCTATCGCCGCTGATCGGGATGCAATGACGCGCTTCATCGGGCGCCTTGACGTTCATCACCTGCTTGCCCTTGCGCGTGTTGGCGATCACCTCGGCCTCGGGCACAAGGAAGCCATTGCCGACATATGACGACAGGAGCAGCTTTCGCTCCGGATTGTGCACGAAGGCCGTCACGATATCCTGATCGTTTTCCATGTCGACGATGATCCGGATCGGCTCACCGTGACCCCGCCCACCCGGCAAGCTGTTTGCGCCGATGGTATAGAACTTGCCGCCGGTCGTCAGGACGAGGATACGGTCGGTGGTCTCGGCGTGGAAGGCGAGCTTGAGCTTGTCGCCCTCCTTGAAGGTCAGCGTCGAGAAGTCCGCCAGATGCCCCTTCATGGCGCGCAACCAGCCTTTTTCGGAGACGACGACCGTTACCGGCTCCTTCTCGATCATGGCGTGGTGCATGTCGGTCAGATCATGCTGCGGTGCATCGGCGAAGGTGGTGCGGCGTTTGCCGAGCGGCGTATCAGCGCCGTACTTTTTCTGCATCTCGGCGATCTGCCAGGAAATCGTCTGCCATTGCTTGGCGTCGGATCCCAGCAGTTCCTCGATCTGCTTCTTCTCACCTGTCAGGCCGTCGAATTCCTTGCGGATCTCGAATTCCTCAAGCTTGCGCAACGAACGCAAACGCATGTTGAGGATGGCTTCGGCCTGGTTGTCGGTGAGTTCGAAGCGGCGGATCATTTCCTGCTTCGGCTCATCTTCCTCGCGGATGATGCGAATGACCTCATCGATATTGAGGTAGGCAATCAGCATGCCGCCAAGGATTTCCAGCCGGCGCTCGATCTCGCCAAGGCGATGGCGGGAACGCCTTATGAGGACGTCCTTCCGGTGTTCCAGCCATTGCTTCAGCACATCGCGCAGCGACAGGACGTTCGGTACCTTGCCGTTCGAAAGCACATTCATGTTCAATGGGAAGCGCGTTTCAAGCTCGGTAAGCTTGAACAGGGATTCCATGAGGATTTCGGGATTGACGCTGCGGCTCTTGGGCTCCAGTACGAGCCGCACGTCTTCCGTGGACTCATCGCGCACGTCGTCCAGCAGCGGCAGCTTCTTGGCGATCAGCAGTTCGGCTATCTTCTCGATCAGCCGTGATTTCTGCACCTGATACGGAATTTCGGTGACGACGATATTCCAGGTGCCGCGCCCCTGATCCTCGACCTGCCAGCGTGCACGCAGGCGAAAACCGCCACGGCCGGTTTTGTAGGCATCGAGAATGGCCTCCGGCGTCTCGACCATTATGCCGCCGGTCGGGAAATCCGGACCGCGAACTTTGGTCTTTAGCGGGTCCTCATCCTCGGTCTGCGACATCAGTTCTTCGACCGTCGCATCCGGAT
The DNA here is from genome assembly GCA_963776115.1 of uncultured Alphaproteobacteria bacterium. GTDB lineage: Bacteria > Pseudomonadota > Alphaproteobacteria > Rhizobiales > Rhizobiaceae > Phyllobacterium. Next base: position 172,219 of record CAVZLS010000004.1, read on the forward strand.
ATTTGATCAGGTGCAGCGCTGCCGCACAGAGCTCCGATACATTATGCGGCGGGATCGAGGTGGCCATGCCAACCGCTATGCCCGAGGAGCCATTGGCGAGCAGATTGGGAAATGCACCGGGAAGGACGATCGGTTCCTCGTCCTCTTCATTATAAGTCGGGCGGAAATCAACAGCGTCCTCGGTGATGCCTTCGAGCAGCAGCATGGCGACATCGGTCATCCGCGCTTCGGTGTAACGCATCGCCGCGGGATTATCGCCGTCGATATTGCCGAAATTGCCCTGCCCGTCGACAACCGGATAACGCACGGCAAAATCCTGCGACAGCCGCACCAGCGCGTCATAGATCGACTGGTCGCCATGCGGGTGGAATTTACCCATGACCTCGCCGACAATACGCGCGCATTTTGCATAGGACTGATCGGGCGAAAGACGCAAGAGGCGCATGGCATGCATGATGCGGCGGTGAACCGGCTTCAACCCGTCGCGCACATCCGGCAGGGCGCGATGCATGATCGTCGATAACGCATAGGCAAGATAGCGCTCTTCCAGCGCCGCCTTCAGATCGACCGGTTCCACATTATCATCGCCATTGTCTGGCGGAATCAGGCTTTTTCCCATGTCAATGGACTATCAACTCGCGGAATCGCGGGCAAGCAATGATTCGCCAAGATCACAGGCTGGTAGCGATCATTGCAACGTTCAATTGCATACACCTTGCGTCCACACCTCAAATCTGACTTTGTAGCGCCAAAATTGCATCACAGTTTTACCGCTCCTGATGCGTTATGGTTGAAAACAATAGGGATCAAGACATGCCTCCAATCCATCCTGTGAAGTCGGGTTTGCGCGTTCTTGCAGCAGCCTCCGCTCTCGTCGTTGTATTTGCGGGTTCGGCCTATGCGGTCGATGGCGACGCTGTCGCCGCCCGCTTAAAGGCTCTTTATGGCGAACAGGGCGGTACGATGGAGTACAGCCATGTGGAAACGCATGACTCCACCGTCATTCTTCAGGACACGAAACTGTCGACCGCAGGCATGAAGGAGACCTTCAAAGTCGGCGATATTACGCTTAGCGACGTCACGGACGTGTCGGGAGGCGGTTTCAAGATCGGTACATTGGCTATGCCGGATATCAACTACACTCCGCCAGCCGAGCCAGACAGCAAAATAAGCGTTCAGGGAATCAACCTACAGGGCATTACACTTCCACCCGAGGGTGCGACGGAGCCATTGGCCAAGGTTTTTCAATACGAGAAAGCCGAGATCAAGCACGTTGCCGTCAACGCCAAGGGCAAGGACATTTTCGCCGCCGATGGTCTGACTACAACGATCTCGCCGCTGACTGAAACGTCGCCCGTTACGTTCACGAGCAACGTCGCGAGCTTCAAGGCCGATCTTACTGATGTGCAAGACCCAAAAACCAAAGACGCGCTGAAAGCACTCGGATACGAGACCATTTCTGGAAAGATCGATGCCGCGGGGACATGGAATATGTCCGATGGACGCCTGAATATGGAAAAAATGGACTTTGTCGCGGACAACGCTGGAACGCTCGGCATCAAGGTCGACATCTCGGGCTATACCCTCGATTTCATCAAGGGCATGCAGGAAGCCACCAAGAACATGGACGGCAAGGATGACAACGCCAAAAGCATGGCCATGCTCGGGCTGATGCAGCAGCTGAGCTTTACCGGTGCGTCCATCCGTTTCGATGATGCGTCTCTCACCAACAAGGCGCTGGATTATGTCGCCAAACAGCAAGGCGCCAAGCGCAGCGATCTCATCGGCCAGGCCAAGATGATCTTGCCGATGGCAGCGGCGCAGCTTGGCAATGCCGAGTTTGCCCAATCGCTTGCGGACTGCCGTCAACGCCTATCTCGATGATCCGAAAAACATCGAGGTCAAGGCCGCTCCGGCAAAGCCGGTGCCCTTTGCGATTATCGCCGCCGGCGGGATGGCCGATCCGAAATCGTTGATCAAGACCCTCGGCGTCACGGTCAACGCCAACCAGTGATCGAAACTGATCCAATGAAAAAAGCCCGGCAACGATGCCGGGCTTTTTGTTTTACTGGAGTCAGTTAGAAGAGGTTTTTAAAGCTCTTTCTTCACCGGATTGAGCCGGATGTTCAGATCGCGCAGCTGAGCCTGCGATACGTCCGACGGGGCGTTCATCAAGAGATCATTTGCCTGCTGGTTCATCGGGAACATGGTGATCTCGCGCAGGTTCTTTGCGCCGACGAGCAGCATAACGATACGATCGATGCCAGCCGCCATGCCGCCATGCGGAGGCGCGCCATACTGAAAGGCACGGTAGAGTGCGCCAAAACGTTCCTCAACCGCCTCTCGCGAATGGCCGACCGCCTCGAAGGCCTTGACCATGGTTTCCGGCAGATGGTTGCGGATGCCGCCCGAGGCGATCTCGAAACCGTTGCAGACCATGTCGTACTGGAAAGCCTTGATCGTCAGCGGATCCTGGTTTTCCAGCGCATCAATTCCACCCTGCGGCATCGAGAACGGATTGTGGGCGAAATCAATCTTCTTCTCGTCTTCGAGCCACTCGAAGAACGGGAAGTCGATAATCCAGCACAGCTTGAACTGATCGCGGTCAACGAGGTTCAGTTCTTCGCCGGCGCGTGTGCGAGCGCTACCCGCAAATGAAACAAACTTTTTCGGATCGCCAGCAACAAAGAAGGCCGCATCGCCGTCGTCGAGACCAAGCTGAATGCGCAGCGCTTCGGTGCGTTCCGGACCGATATTCTTGGCAAGAGGTCCTGCCCCTTCAAGGTTTTCGCCTTCCTTGCGCCAGAAGATATAGCCGAGGCCCGGCTGACCCTCGCTTTGCGCCCAGGAATTCATCCGGTCGCAGAAAGCGCGCGAACCACCGGTTTTGGCCGGAATAGCCCAAACCTCGACCTTCGGATCGTTGGCGATCATGTTGGCGAAAACCTTGAAGCCGGAACCGGCGAAATGCTCGGTCACGGCCTGCATTTCAATCGGGTTGCGTAAGTCAGGCTTGTCCGAACCATATTTACGCATGGCGTCGTCATAGGTGATCCGCGGGAATTCCTGCGTAACAGGCTTACCGTCGGCAAATTCCTCGAAAACGCCGCGCAATACGGGCTCCATGGTCGAAAGCACGTCGTTCTGCTCGACGAAGCTCATCTCGATATCGAGCTGGTAGAATTCGCCCGGCAGACGGTCAGCGCGCGGATCTTCATCGCGGAAGCACGGCGCGATCTGGAAGTAGCGGTCGAAACCGGACATCATGATCAGCTGCTTGTACTGCTGCGGCGCCTGCGGCAGTGCGTAGAATTTGCCGGGATGGATTCGGCTCGGCACGAGGAAGTCGCGCGCGCCTTCCGGGGACGACGCGGTGAGGATCGGTGTCGAAAACTCGGTGAAACCGACATCGGTCATGCGGCGGCGCATGGCGGCGATGATCTTGGTGCGCGACATGATGTTCTTGTGCAAGCTATCGCGACGCAGGTCGAGAAAACGATACTTCAGGCGAATGTCTTCCGGATAGTCGAGCTCGCCGAAGACCGGCAAAGGCAGTTCCTTCGCGGCAGACAGCACCTCGATTTCCCGGGCAAAGACCTCGATCTCGCCAGTCGGCATATTGGGGTTGATCGTATCGTCCGTACGAGCCTTGACCTCGCCGTCAACGCGGATAACCCATTCACCACGCACGGTTTCTGCCAATTTGAAGGCCGGTGAATCCGGATTGGCAACGATCTGCGTCAAGCCATAGTGATCGCGGATATCGATGAAGAGAATGCCGCCATGGTCGCGGACGCGATGAACCCAGCCGGAAAGACGAACAGTTGAACCTACGTCCGATTTACGCAAGGCGGCGCAGGTATGGCTGCGGTAACGGTGCATGATAAGTGCCTCTGATAGTGGGATGGACATGCGTGGAAAGCCCAGCAAGCGGTCCAGGAATTTGCGCGGACAAGCGCATTTTGAGGGTGATTTGTCAAGATCAGGATTGGGACGGAGACAAACGCATATCCATTCGCTATAGAAATTTCATGACCATGATTACAACCACCGATCAGCTTGAACAGGCTGTTGCCGCCCTCACCCAATCCGATTTCGTGACAGTCGATACGGAATTTATCCGGGAGACCACGTTCTGGCCGGAGCTTTGCGTCATACAGCTCGCCTCGCCTGACCACACGGCGATCGTCGATGCTTTGGCGCCGGGCCTTGATCTTGCTGCGTTTTTCAAGCTGATGGCCGACGAAAAAATCGTCAAGGTGTTCCATGCCGCGCGCCAGGACATCGAAATCATCTTTCACCTCGGCAATCTGATCCCGCATCCGGTGTTCGACACACAGGTCGCGGCGATGGTCTGTGGCTTCGGCGATGCAATCGCTTACGACCAATTGGTGCAACGGATCGTTGGAGCGCAGATCGATAAATCGTCGCGATTCACCGATTGGCGGCGGCGTCCGCTCTCGGAAAAGCAGCTGGACTACGCACTGGCCGACGTCACCCATCTGCGCGACATTTACCTGCATCTGAAGAGCAGTCTCGAAGAGGAAGGCCGCACCGAGTGGGTCCTCGATGAGATGAAGATCCTCACGGCGCGCGAGACCTATGACATGCACCCGGATGATGCCTGGAAGCGGCTGAAGATGCGCCTGCGCAAGCCGGTGGAACTCGCCGTCCTGCGCAGCGTCGCAGCCTGGCGCGAGCGCGAAGCGCGCGAACGCAATGTGCCGCGCGGCCGGGTCATCAAGGATGACGCCATCTACGAAATCGCCCAGCAGCAGCCACGCGATGCTGAAGCGATGTCGCGTTTGCGAACGATTCCAAAGGGTTGGGAGCGTTCGAGCATGGCGACGGGCCTGCTCAACGCCGTCAATCTCGCGCTTGATCTGCCGAAGGAAGACATGCCGCGCCTGCCGAAATCGGTGCAATCGCCCGAAGGTGCAGGTGCTGCGGCCGAGCTTTTGAAGGTGCTGTTGCGGCTCGTTACCGAGGAGCACGGCGTTGCCGCAAAGGTCGTCGCGACGACTGACGAGATCGACAGGATCGCGGCGGAAGGCGATGCTGATGACATTCCGGCGCTGCAGGGATGGCGGCGCGAGGTGTTCGGCGAGAAGGCGCTGCAGCTCATCAATGGCGAGCTCTGCCTCAAATTCGAGAACAAGAAGATTCGCGCCGTGGAATGGCCGGACGCCAATACCGCAACCGCAAACAACCAAATTTCTACCGCCGATTGAAATTCTTGCGCCCGATTCGATGATTCTTGCATGGGAATTGATCATTCCTGTGCAGGATTCGCAAACTCTTGTGTGATTTCTATCCCGGACCGACACGAGTTTGCTCGAGACTTATAGTTCGGTCCTGATCGAAGCATCGAGCCATCGATTTCTTGCATTGATCTGCACAAGATCAATGCAGCAAAAATTGAGTAAACCATCATGACCACATCGACGCTCCCTGCTCCGTCGCTCGCCAAAGAAATCGTCCTTCTCGCCGTTCTCGCGACGCTCTGGGGCGCGTCCTACACCTTCATCAAGATCGGCGTCGAAACCATTCCGCCGGTCACCTTTATCGCGGCGCGGACGCTCATCGCCGGCGGGTTGCTTCTGGCGATCATAAAGCTGCGCGGATTATCGCTGCCACGCGACCCTGCCATCTGGAAGCGGTTCTTTATCCAGGCCTGCATCAACAGCGTCGTTCCGTTCACGCTCATCGCCTGGGCGGAACTGACGGTGAATGCCGGACTTGCAACGATCCTCAACTCGACGACGCCGATCTTCGCCTTCCTTTTGACCGTTCTGATCACACGTCATGAAGCCGTGACGGGCCGCAAGCTTTTCGGCGTGGTCGCCGGCGTCATCGGCATCAGCCTCATCATCGGTCTTGAAGCGTTTCACGGCGTGGGCAAGGAAGCGCTGGCGCAACTGGCGATTGTGGCCGCGACGATCTCCTATGCCGCGGCGGCAATTTTCGGGAGAGGTTTCAAGGGGCTCGATCCGATGATGCCCGCCGCGGGCTCGCTCCTGTGCGGCGCGGTGCTGCTCATTCCTGTCAGCCTGGTCATCGACCAGCCGTGGACCATCGTGCCGTCGACGCACTCGATCCTGGCGCTTCTTGGCCTTTCGATTTTTTCGACCGCCCTCGCCTTCGTGATCTATTTCCGTTTGATCCATACGCTGGGTTCAGTCAGCACCACATCGCAAGCTTATCTGCGCGTACCTATCGGCGTCGGTATCGGCGTCCTCTTCCTTGGCGAAAGCCTCAATCCGACTGCATGGATTGGCCTTATCTGCGTCATTGCAGGCGTCGCCGCCATGACGCTGCCAACGCGCCGGAAAGTTGCTGCCACGGCAGGCTGAAAAACTCGGCCCTAGAGGGTTTCAAGTTTTGACTGAAATATACCTTCTACCGCCATCTCTGCTTCATCCCATCCCGACCTATCCGTCATCCTCGGGCTTGACCCGAGGACCCACACATTCTGAAGAAACACGAACGCAGCACTTTGATTTGAGCATCCCAATGGGTCCTCGGGTCAAGCCCGAGGATGACGGAAAGGGATGTGCATTTCAGTCGAAACCTGAAATGCTCTAGCTGTCGAGCGCTTCGGCAGCAGGCACGATACGCTCGCGCACCATATCGTGCAGTTGCCGCACATAACCCGAGCGTCCGGAGGGTGTTGCAGGGTCGGATGTCATCACAACCACAAGCGAGACGTGCGGAACCACATAGATCATCTGGCCGCCATAGCCCCAGGCGTAGTAAACCGGCTTGCCACTGGCGGCGCTCGACACAAACCAGCCAAGCCCATAGGCGTCGCCCGTAAACGGCGAACTCGTTCTCGGTTTCCACGATTCCTCGACCCATGTCTTCGGTACGATCTGCCTGCCACCGCTTGCACCGGATGCCAAAAACATTTCACCGAATGCACGCATGGCACGGGGCGAAAGCAACATGTCGTTGCCGCCGAAATAGATGCCCTGCGGATCGCGCGGCCAAGGCGGGATATTGATTTCAAGCGGTTTTCCCAGCCACTCCCGGGCGTTCTCCAACGTCGAACGTCCGGTCTTGCGCGTCAGCAGCGCTGAAAGAAGGTGAGAGTTGCCGGTGGAATAGAGCATCCCACCGCCGGGTTCATCGACGAACTCGCGCGACAGGGCATAGCGGACCCAATCATTGCTTCCGACCCAGCGGCCGTAATTTGGCCCCGAGGTGCGATCGAGCCCCGATTGCATCGACAACAGATTGCCAATTGTCACGGCCTGCAATCTGGGATCGGCGTCGCGCGGCAACTTGTCTGCGAGCATTGGCGCAATGGGTTGATCCAGCCCCTCGAACACGCGGCGATCGATGGCAATGCCAACGAGCGCCGCGATAATGGTCTTGGAAACGGATTTCACATTGACCGGCCGATCGGCGGCAGGCCCGCGGAAGACGTGTTCCAGCTCAAGATCGCCATGCCGCGAGAGGATCAGCGCATGGAGGGACGGGAAGCCGTTTGCCGCCTCCATGATTGTATCGATTGTAGCCTTGTCCAACTTGGCGGCGAGCGGGCTGGGACATGGCCCCTCGCGATGCAAATGCGACGGCAGCGAGAGACGTCATCAGAAATGCACGACGGCCGATTGGAACGAGGTTTTTCATTCGCCGAGATTGATGAAAGGCGCGAGCCGCATCAACACACAAGCTGTCACATGCATGTGATCAGCTCGACTACCCCTCGATCGCATCAAGGAATGTCTGTACGCCAAGAGTCAGATAGGCCGTGTCGACGGAAAGAGGAATATAGGTATAGCCGAGACCAGCAAAGCGTTTTGCCAGCGCTGGCGTCGCAGCATAGATCGCGCAGAGCTTGCCTGCCGCCTTGGCCTTCGCGGCGATCTGCATCAGCGGCTCGATGATGGCCTCGGAAGCTGCATCCACTTCCTGCCCGTCACTCCAGGCTATGGAGAAATCCGACGGGCCGACAAACACGCCATCGATACCATCCACAGCGAGAATGTAATCGAGCGCCTCATAAGCGGCGCGGGTCTCGATCATGGCGAAGGCAAGCGTCTCATCATTCACCTCGCGCAAATATCCGCCGGAGCCACCGGCGCCATAGCTCGCGGGACGACCGCGCATCTGGCCCCAGGAGCGTTCGCCGAGCGGCGGATATTTCATCGCGGCTGCAAAAAGCTTTGCATCGTGGACGCTGTTGATCATCGGCGCGACGACGCCTTCGACACCGAAATCCAGCGCACGGCTCGCCATGTCGAAACGACCGACCGGAATGCGCACCAGCGCATGCTTTTGTGCGCTGCGCAGGATCCCGGTGAGCGCGGCGACGCTCGCGGTATCATGCGGGCCGTGCTGCATGTCGAACAGTACAGCATCGAGCGGCGTGCGGGCGAGCGCCTCCATGGCAAACGGATCTGTCAGATGCGACCAGCCAGAATAAATGATTTCGCCGGATTTCAGACGCGATGCGAGCGACATAGGAGATTCCTCGTGTGGTGATTAGGGTGTGTTGAGATTCACGCCTTGGCTGCCTGCAAACGGTGTCTTTCTGTGTTCCGGTGCTCACGTACCTAAATGTACGCTGCGCTCCGGTACTCGAAAACCACCGTTTTCGGCTAGCCCTGACATGAATCTCAGCACACCCTAGGGCCAGTATGTGAACGCGCAAGCAGACTGGTCAAGGGCGATGGTGAAATTCTCATTTACCACAAGGCGCTCGGAACGAATGGGCGACAGAATCGATTGTAAGGGTGAAATCGTGTAAACTAACAGCGAGGTGAGTCCGATTACCAATGCAACTATGGCGCAGATGACAGTTTTCCATGATGGAAACGATCCAAAATTCATAGAAGAGACTGGGCTAAGAGACGAAATTCTCTACAACCTCCTGCTATCGCAGGATGAAAGCCAAGTTCTCATCGCTCTCTACGACCAGAATGATGTTTTGCGCTACGCCAACAAGGGCTGGCGGGCGGCATATCATCTTGCACCCGGCGAAGAGGTCGCCTGGGGTGCCCTGATGCGCCGGAATTTCGAGGCCGGGCTCGGGACGGTCCTCGCAACCAAAAATTTCGATGAGTGGCTGATATCGACCCAGTCGCGCCGGGGAAAGGTGCCGTTTCGCACTTTTGAAACAGATGTGGTCGATGGCCGCTGGCTCTGGATGACGGAAACAGTCCAGCAGAACGGCTGGATGCTTTGTATTGCCAGCGACATTACGCCGTTGCGCACGGATGACCGCCGCTTGCGGCAAGACCGCGATCTCGCATTGCGGGCTTCGCAGACGGACGAGCTGACCGGCGTCGGCAACCGGCGTTTCATCATGACCAGGCTCGAAGAACTGACACGGCGCGAGTTGCCAGCTGACAGGGTCGTCAAGGGCTGTGTTGCGGTGCTCGATATTGACCATTTCAAAGCGATCAACGATCGTTACGGGCATCAGGCCGGCGATCAGGTTTTGCTCGATTTCGCCCGGCACGCGCACAGTTTTGTGCGGCGGCTTGATTGTTTCGGACGGATCGGCGGTGAGGAATTCATGCTGATCCTGCCCGATACGCCGCTCGAAACCGGCATTGGCATTCTTGAGCGCGTGCTGGAGCGGATCAGAATGGCCCGCCCTTTACAGAATTGGCCGGACCTTGCTTATACCTGTTCAGTCGGGATTACGGCATTGCGGGCGGACGATACGGCACAAGACCTTTTCGCCCGCGCTGACCTTGCGCTCTATGAGGCAAAGCTGGGCGGGCGTAACCATATCAGCGTAATTTGACATGGCAAAAAGCGCGCGTGACAGAACCTGCCACGCGCGCTTTTAAAGATGAGTATAAGTCGGGGCTTCCGGCTCTAGGAAGCAGGTCCTTCAATTTGCTGTATGGCCTCGATCATCAGCTCTTCCATCTTGCGGCGGATGCGATGGTCGGAGGTGTCTATTCCGGCAGCATCGAAATCCGCACGGATCTTGCGGAAGACATCGTCGTCGCCTGCCTCCTGGAAATCCGCCTTGATGACCTCTTTCACATAGGCGTCGGCGGCTTCATCGGCCTTGCCGAGCTTTTCCGCCGCCCAGATGCCAAGAAGCTTGTTACGCCGGGCCTCCGCCCTGAAACGCACTTCTGCATCATGCGCATACTTGTTTTCAAAGGCGTTTTCGCGATCTTGCATTGTCATCCTCTCTTGCTCCCGCAAATTGTGTCGTTAACTAGTAATACAGTCATGTATCAGGCGTTTTTCAGGCAGGTCCCGATGTTTTTGTCTTTGTCGATTCCCATATAATCATTCCATGCAAAATCAAAAGGCTCAATCGACCATTCCTGCATCGACTAGTTTCATATTGTCGTAGAACCAGCATATAACCCATAAAACGGGGGAGCTCCATAAAGGATCATTGTAGAATGCTTGCTTTTGCGATAGTTAGCGCGCCAACATGACGGCCAAGACCCAAGGCCGACCGATAACTCCAATACCAGAGAATCCGCAATGAACCGTCGCCGCCGTGTCTACGAAGGCAAAGCAAAGATCCTTTACGAAGGACCAGAACCAGGCACACTCGTCCAGCATTTCAAAGACGATACAACTGTGCTTCACCCCAAGAAAACGCAAGTAATCGACGGCAAGGGCGTCCTCAACAACCGCATTTCCGAATATATCTTCACCCAGCTCAACCGCATGGGCATCCCGACGCACTTTATACGCCGCATGAACATGCGCGAGCAGCTGATCAAGGAAGTCGAGATCATCCCGCTGCAGGTCGTCGTGCGCAACATCGCGGCCGGCTCGCTGGCAAAGCGCCTCGGCATCGAGGAAGGCACCGTGCTGCCACGCTCGATCATCGAGTTCTACTACAAGAACGATGAGCTTGATGACCCGATGGTCTCCGAGGAGCACATTACGGCGTTCGGCTGGGCTGCACCGCAGGAAATCGATGACATCATGGCGCTCGCCATCCGCATCAACGACTTTTTGAGCGGACTGTTTCTTGGCGTTGGCATTCAGCTCGTCGATTTCAAGATTGAGTGCGGCCGGCTTTACGAAGGCGAAATGATGCGCATCGTTCTTGCCGACGAATTCTCGCCGGACAGCGCCCGCCTGTGGGACGCGCAGACGAGCGAGAAGATGGACAAGGACCGGTTTCGCCGCGATATGGGCGGCCTGATCGAGGCCTATCAGGAAGTCGCGCGCCGTCTCGGCATCATGAATGAAAACGAACCGACGCGGCCTGCGGGGCCCGTATTGGTCAAGTAACACCGGAGAAGACAGATCGATGAAGGCACGTGTCACTGTAACCTTGAAGAATGGCGTTCTTGACCCGCAGGGCAAGGCGATCGTCGGTGCTCTCGGCAGCCTCGGTTTCGAGGGTGTCGGCTCGGTTCGCCAAGGCAAGGTTTTCGACGTCGAACTCGATACGAGCGACAAGGCAAAGGCCGAGGCGAACCTCAAGGCAATGTGCGAAAAGCTCCTCGCAAATACGGTGATCGAGGATTATGCGGTGGAGCTCATCTAGATGAAATCAGCAGTTGTACTCCTTCCCGGCCTCAACCGCGACCGCGACATGATTGCGGCGTTGACGAAGATTTCCGGCGTTGCACCGCATACGGTGTGGCAGACGGATACGGAAATTCCCGATGTCGATCTTATCGTCATCCCCGGCGGCTTTTCCTATGGCGATTATCTGCGCTGCGGCGCCATCGCTGCGCGCATGCCCGTGATGGAAGCGATCCGCGAGAAGGCCAACAAAGGCGTCATGGTGATGGGCGTATGCAATGGCTTCCAGATTCTCGTGGAAGCCGGTCTCCTGCCCGGTGCGCTGATGCGCAATGCCTCGCTGAAATTCGTTTGCCGCCAGGTGAAACTCGAAGTCACCAATGCCAATACGCCGTTCACCCGCGGCTATTCGCATGGCCAGATCATCCAGTGCCCTGTCGCGCATCATGATGGCAACTATTTTGCCGACGCCGAGACGCTGGCCCGCATCGAGGGCGATGGCCAGGTGGTCTTCCGCTATACCGAAGGCACCAACCCGAATGGCTCGATGAACGACATCGCGGGTATCATCAACAAGAATGGTAACGTGCTGGGGCTGATGCCGCATCCCGAAAACCTGATCGAAGCGGCTCATGGCGGCACCGACGGCCGTGCATTGTTCACGGGCGTGCTGGGCATCGCCGCCTAGGCCTGTCGGTATTCACGCTCTGACGGCCTGCAAATGGCGTTTTTCTGCGCTCCGGTGCTCACGTACCTTAAAGTACGCTGCGCTCCGGTGCTCGAAAACCACCATTTTCGCCGCGTCATAGCATGAATTTCAACAACCCTAGGGCGATCTTGCCCATGGCGCATCCTCAGCGTTTTTAGCTGATAACCATCCTGATATTCTTGCCTGTCAGCCGCGCCAGCTGCTGCAGACGGCCTTCCGGCACATCGCCGATCAGGTCAGCCTTGCTCTTGTCGATCACAAGCTCGAGCCCTTCCGCCGTCGTCTTCCAGGAAAGCTTCGGGACCACACCTGACATGGATGCGGAAAACGGATAGGTGATACGCATGACCGCTGCGAGAACCCTCGAATATTCGAGCAAGCGCGGACTGGCGATGGCGGCGAGTTCGGGATCCGCCCCGCTGTTGGCAATACCCTCGTGCCGGAAGAAATTGGCGAGCGCGATATAGGCGCGTCCGGGATGATCGATGCCGATGAAGGAGGCGTTGGAAATCATGTTCAGCGCCTGGCTTCCGCGATAATCCGGATGGGCGCGCCAGCTGATATCCGCAACCAGACAGGCGGCGCGGCGATAACGCTTTTCATCCTCGGTTTCCTCATAGCCGAGCGCGGCAAACGCCTCTCCACTCCACTCCGCCAGCTCCCGCGCATAGGCCGGCGACCGGGCGCGTAAGACCGCCAGTTCTTCTGCTGCCGAGATCAGCGGGTCTTCCAGTCGATCGCTCTCCGACAGCAGCGAGTAGAGGAAGCCCTCGCGCACGCCAATCGCCGAGAAGACGACCTTGGAAGGCCGCATCAACCGAATGGTTTCGAGAAGGGCTATGGCACCGTAGGACAGGAGCGAACGGCGGTTTTTGGAAACGTCCTCGATGCCGCGCATGTAATCGAGATCGCCTGCCGCAACGAGCTTGAGGAAGCGTTGGGCTTCATCAAACGGGATCTCATAATGATGCATGACATGGAGCGGGTAGTGCTTTGCGCTCATGTGCAGCTTGGCGAGATTTCGCCATGTGCCGCCAACCGCATAAAACGCCCTGCCCTTGCCATTGGCGAGCAGCTTTGCCGAGGCGAGATGTTTTCTTGCAAGTTCCGCGGCTTTGTTCAAATCGCCGTCGGACATGTCCTGCAGGCGCAGACCGCCGAGCGGAAGGGTGATGCCATCGCCGATCTGGCTGCCCTTGACATCGACGAGTTCCAGACTGCCGCCGCCAAGATCGCCGGCAATGCCGTCCGGATCATGGAAGCCTGAAATAATGCCAAGCGCGGAGAAATAGGCCTCTTCCCTGCCCGAAAGGACCTTGATCGGCTCCTTGAGCAACGCCTCGGCTTCCCGGATAAATTGTGAGCCGTTCTCGGCCTCGCGCGCCGCAGCTGTCGCCAGAACGTCGAGCGAAACTGCCCCGGCCTGATCGGCCAGCGCGCGAAAACGACGCAAAGCACGCAGCGCGCTTTGTACGGCCTTCGCATTCAGCTTGCCGGTTTTCGCCAGCCCCTTGCCGAGGCCGCAGAGTATCTTCTCGTTGAATAGAACGGTGGGAGACCGGTTTACGCCTTCATACACCACCAAACGTACAGAGTTCGAACCGATATCGATGACAGCAGCTGGTTGACGCCCCTGCACGCGTCCTTGTGCAGCCGATATCATGCAGCCTTATTTCTCTTTGACCGCTTGCGATGCGCAATCAATCGCGGTGCTGAAGACTTCAGCGACTTGCCACGGCCTGAAAGGCTGGGATTTGTCATGAAATATTCCTGTGCGTTAAAAGCTTCTTCCCCGTCAGCAGGTGTGATCCGGCGTGACGTTCCGTCTGCTAGTAACTCGTAACTCTGCTGATTGTCGAGAAGGTTCGCCAACATAATCTGTGAAAGAACCTGTTGATGCACTGTTGGATTGGTGATCGGCACCAGCGTCTCGACGCGGCGATCAAGATTGCGGGTCATCATGTCGGCGGAGCCGAAATAAACCAGTGCCTTTTCCGACGGCATCGGTTCGCCATTGCCAAAGCAGAAGATACGGCTGTGTTCGAGAAAACGTCCAACGATGGATTTCGCGCGGATATTGTCGGAAAGGCCTGGAAGCTGCGGGCGCAGACAGCAAATGCCGCGCACGACGAGATCGATCTCTACCCCTTGCCGGCCCGCGTCATAGAGCGCGTCGATGATTTCCGCGTCGACCAGAGAGTTCATCTTCATCCAGATCGAAGCCGGCCGCCCGGCTTTGGCATGAGCGATTTCCTCGGCAATGTGCTGCATGATGCGCGGGCGAAGCGTGATCGGCGAAACGGCAATGCCCATCTCGCCGGAAGGCGGCGTATAGCCGGTGATGAAGTTGAATATCTGCGCCACATCGCGGCCGATGGACGGCTCGCAAGTAAAGAAGGACAGGTCGGTATAGATCTTCGCGGTGATCGGGTGATAATTTCCCGTCCCCAGATGCACGTAACTGCGCAACTTCGCCTCTTCACGGCGCACGACCAGAGACATTTTAGCGTGGGTCTTCCATTCGATGAAGCCAAAGACGACCTGTACACCGGCACGTTCCAGATCGCGGGCCCAGCGAATATTGGCTTCCTCGTCGAAGCGGGCCTTGAGTTCGATAAGCGCCGTCACCGACTTGCCGGCATCGGCGGCATCGATCAACGCACGCACGATCGGGCTGTCGTTCGAGGTACGATAGAGGGTCTGCTTGATCGCCACGACGTCCGGATCGGCTGCAGCCTGTCGCAGGAACTGGACGACCACGTCGAACAATTCGTAAGGGTGGTGCACGACGATATCTTTTTCGCGAATAGCTGCAAAACAATCACCGCCATGCTCGCGCACGCGCTCGGGGAAACGTGGATTATAGGGCACGAACTTCAGATCGGCACGCGGGATGCTGACGATTTCCGAAATCATGTTGAGCGCAAGCAGTCCATCGAGAACACTGATGCGATTATCGGGAACACCGAGCTCGGTGGCGACGAAACTGCGCAGTGATTCCGGCATTTCATCATCGAATTCGATGCGAATAACCTGACCACGACGGCGGCGCTTGAGCGCGGTTTCGAACAGGCGCACCAAATCCTCGGCCTCTTCCTCGACCTCGATATCACTGTCGCGGATGATGCGGAAAGTACCGGCACCTTTAACCTCGTAGCCGGGGAAAAGCCGGCCGGTAAACAGGCTGATCGCATCCTCAAGCGTGAGGAAACGGAAACGTCCCCTGTCGTCCGGAATTTGGATGAAACGCTTCAGTGCCTGAGGCAGACGCAGCAAGGCTGTCATTGGACGATTGTCGGTGCTCCGGTTGAGGAGCATGGCGATCGAGAAACCGAGATTGGGAATGAATGGAAAAGGATGCGCCGGATCGATGGCAAGCGGCGTCAGAACCGGATAGATGGTTTCAAGGAAGTGATCTTCCAGCCAGGACTGCTCATTGGCGGTCAACCTGTCCGGACGAACGATCTCGATGTTTTCCTTCAGCATTTCCGCGCGCAAATCATCAAACCGGTGCTGCTGGGCAATCTGCAGCTTCACGACCTCATCGAGAACGAATTCAAGCTGTTCCTGGGGGGTGCGCCCATCGTCGCTGCGGTCTGAAACGCCAGCGCGCACCTGCCCTGCAAGACCGGCGATACGCACCATGAAGAATTCATCGAGATTGGCCGCCGAGATGGAGAGGAAACGCAAACGTTCAAGCAATGGCTGATGCGTGTTCTCGGCTTCTTCCAGAACGCGGCGATTGAACTGCAACCAGGAAAACTCGCGGTTAACGAAGCGATCGACGCTTGTGTGCAAATTCGCCAGATCCACTTTTTCCAGGGCCTGTGGAATCGCAGTCGAATCCACTTTTTCCAGGGCTTCCGGAATCGCGGATGATTGTTCGTTCATTGGTATTCTCCGACAAAAATGTCCTGTTGAAATGGGAGCCCTTCGGCGCCTTTGGCAATGGCCTTAAGGCGCTCACCGTAGACAAGTCTTTTGACAGTTTGATAGCAAGCGTCTTGAAATCGTCATCATACCGCTGAATCGCACTCTAGAGTGAAAAACATCCGAATGGAATCGTTCTGCGGGGGGAATTCGGCCAAATCCATCGGCAGAAAGCAGAACCGATAGATCTTCTCTGAACTTATTTAGCTGCTAAAATAGTTATCAAATTTAAACTAATTTGCCCCGAGCACATTAACAATAACTGACAGATTAACTCGACAATACGCAGAGATCATGGTCATTTATTAGCGGGGCAATGAATGCCCGTGGCCGGGACCGGCCGGGGGCAATGTTTAATCCGATGCCCAAACCTTTGATTGGACTTTTGATAACGTATCGGCGTTAACCTATTGGAATTCTTGCTTGAATGCATGAACTTCACTGGAGCGGCTATGGAAAAATTTATTTCCGTTCTTCGTGCCTTCGTCCTTATCGCAACATCTTTTGGCATCCCTTCGGCGCATGCCCAAACATTAAACGTCGGCCTGACAATTGTGCCCGCAGATCGCGCCGTCGTAGCAGACGCGGCCCGAAGGCCCGACAACAAACGCAATGGTCATGTTCGCATTGTGGAATATGTCTCCCCGGGCTACACAGCCATTCCAAAGTCCCGGCAAAAGGGCATCTGCCTTAACTTTGAAATAACCATTCAAGCAGCCCGACTTGAGAGGATAATTGACCTCCCGATGGGATGCCTCCGGGATTCGCACTGTTTCGCGAATGCAGAAACAAATACTGCGACATAGAACTCGTTTCCTTTGCGCGCCTTTTGTTTTAAGACAAAACGAATGGGCGCTATGCGCGCTTGGCGAAGATTTCAGGAGCGAATAATGGCTGGACACAGCATCCCTCATTTCCAGAACAGCGCAGGACATGCGAGCATTGCCATCGGAGTGAAGGAATTCATGTGCGTCGGCGCCAATTCGCCTTTCGACCACCCGCATGTTTTCCTCGATCTCGGCGACGACAATGAGAAGGTGTGTCCCTATTGCTCTACGCTTTATCGATATGACGGATCACTTGCCGCCGATGTGACCGTTCCCGAGGGCTGCACCTATGTGGATAAGGCCGCTTGAAAGCAGCACTCATCGATCTGAAAACAGAACGAAACAGGCGAATACCAAATCCTGATCAGATCATCATTGCCGGTGCAGGTATTGCTGGCCTCACTCTTGCCCTTGCATTGAGCGCCAAGGGCTTTCATGTCCAGATATTCGAGAAAAGCGCGGCGCTCGCCGAAATCGGTGCCGGATTGCAGCTTTCCCCCAACGCGACACGGCTTCTCGGTCGGCTCGGCGCGATGGAACAGCTGCAATACGCATCCGTCGAACCGCAAGCCGTCTGCTTGCAGGATGGAACGAGCGGCGGCGAGTTGCTGCGGTTGCCGATTGGCGAACAAGCGACGGAACGCTGGGGTGCGCCCTATATCGTTTGTCACCGCGCCGATTTGCAGAACACTTTGCTCACCCTCGCGCGCAGCCGGCCCAACATCGCCATACAGTTGCAGTCGACCGTGACGCAGCGCAAGGCAGACAGCCAGGGCATGCTCGTCCGCGTGCAATATCATGACCGCATCGAAGAACACCGCGGCGTCCTGCTGGTCGGCGCAGACGGCGTGTGGTCGAACCTGCGCACCGCTGTCTCCGACACGGACCGTGCGCGTTATACCGGCATGGTCGCATGGCGATCATCACTAGGGGTCGATCAGCTGCCGGAATTGTTCAAGACGCTGTTGCCACCGGGGGTCAACGTCGTCGCCTGGACTGGCTCCAACGCGCATCTTATCGCCTATCCTATCCGTTCGGGCCAGATGATCAATTTCGTAGCGGTTGCGCCCGACCGCCAAGCTGGCAACCGATGGCCGGTTCCTGTCGATCCGGAGAGCCCGAGCCAGAATTTCATCCGGGAATTCGCCGGTTGGCATGTGGGACTACGCGATGTCATGCGAGCGGGTCGTCCCTGGACACCGTGGCGGCTGTTTGAGATGAAGAAGTGCCGGTTCCTGACCGAGGAGCGTGTGGTGCTGATTGGCGATGCTGCGCATGCCATGACACCTTATGCGGCGCAGGGTGCGGCGATGGCCATCGAAGATGCGTGCGCACTGGCTGACGCGCTGAGCGTCGATCGTGCCGCCTGGCCATCTGCCCTCGCCCGGTTCAGCAGAGCCCGGACGAAACGTATCAGCGCAGTTGTCAGGCGCGGAGCGCTCAACCACCTGGCCTATCATGCAAAGGGACCGGTGGCCGTTGCGCGCAATATCCTGCTGCGCAATCGTCCGGTGGAAAAGTTTATCGAGGGATTTGACTGGCTGTACGGATTTGACGCGGAAGAACGAAAAGAGCAGGTCTGAGTGCTATTCGGCCGGGGTGCCACGCCGTTTCAACTCGCGGGTAATTTCGGCGATGCGATCATCGGTTTCTTTCTCGGCTCTGATTGACCTCATGTCTGGCAACAAGAATTGCGCCAACGCTGATAACAGTCATCCAGAATATAATGAAGATAGTATTTGCCAGCATTATCGTAACCCCCGCCTCAATATCGTTTTACCATAAAGATGAAGTCCGTACGAGAGTACCCCGCCGCTGACAATAATAACCGATTGCGACACCAAGAAGAATGACGTGTGATCGCTCGCGCCATTTGTGACCACGCTGACAATCGGTCCAAGAATGCCAACCACGGCAGTTGCAGTAGAAAGCCTGTCAATCGCCGCAGCAACGTATTTGCGAATTCTCATTATTGCGCATTTTTTCAATTGCAATGAGCTCTTTAAGTTCACCTCTGGCGGTCTCTTGATCGTCGTCGGTCATAAAAATTCCGATGAAATGGATTTGTCAAAAATCTGGAATTGAAAATCGTAAAGAGACGGCGGCCGGTTTGGCCGCCGCAATAAATCGGGAAATTTCGTTCCAGGACTGCTAGTGCAGGATCTGGCTGAGGAACAGTTTCGTGCGCTCGTGCTGCGGGTTGTCGAAAAACGCTATCGGTTCATTCTGCTCGACGATCTGACCCTGATCCATGAAGATCACGCGGTTTGCGACCTGACGGGCAAAGCCCATCTCGTGCGTGACGCAAACCATCGTCATGCCTTCTTCGGCTAACTGGACCATCGTATCCAGCACTTCCTTGATCATCTCCGGATCGAGTGCCGAAGTCGGTTCATCGAACAGCATGATCCGCGGATTCATGCAGAGCGACCGGGCGATTGCCACGCGCTGCTGCTGACCGCCGGAGAGCTGGCCCGGATATTTATTGGCCTGTTCCGGGATCTTGACGCGTTCCAGAAAATGCATCGCCACCTCGTCGGCCTTTTTCTTCGGCATCTTGCGCACCCAGATCGGTGCGAGCGTGCAGTTTTCGAGGATCGTCAGATGCGGGAAAAGATTGAAGTGCTGGAACACCATGCCGACTTCGCGGCGCACCTCGTCGATCTTTTTCAGATCACTGGTGAGCTCGATGCCGTCGACAAGGATTTTGCCGCTTTGATGCTCTTCCAGGCGGTTGATACAGCGGATCATGGTGGACTTGCCCGAACCGGACGGACCCGCAATGACAATGCGCTCGCCGCGCATCACCTTGAGGTTGATGTCCTTCAGAACGTGAAAGTCGCCATACCACTTGTTCATGTTGATGATTTCAACAGCTACGTCCGTCTTTGAAACATGGAGGAGCGAGCGGTCGACATGGATTTCTTCCGGGTCGATGATGTTTTCAGTGGTCATAAGCATAGCTCCTTAGCGTTTGTGTCCTGTATCGAGCCGGTTTTCCATGAATATGGAATAACGCGACATGCCGAAACAGAAAATCCAGAAGACAAATCCGGCGAAGATCAGGCCAGATATAGGTGTTTGCGGAGATGCCCAATTGGCATCGGAAAAGTGCTGTTTCACGGTTCCGAGCAAATCGAACATGCTGATGACGGAAACGAGGCTCGTATCCTTGAACAGGCCGATGAACGTATTGACGATGCTCGGTATCACCAGCTTCAGCGCTTGTGGCAGGATGATCAGCCTCGTCTTCTGCCAGTAACCAAGGCCAAGGGAATCGGCACCTTCATATTGACCCTTGGGGATCGCCTGCAGACCGCCGCGCACCACTTCCGCCATGTAGGCCGATGCGAACAGCGCCACACCGATAAGGGCACGCAGCAGCTTGTCGAATGTTACGCCAGGCGGCAAAAACAGCGGCAGCATGTAGCTCGCCATGAACAGGACGGTTATCAGCGGAATACCGCGGATTGTCTCGATGAAGATGACGCAAAACATCTTGATGACCGGCAGCTGCGAACGCCGCCCCAGCGCCAGAATGATTCCAAGCGGCAAGGAGACACAGATACCCACGAAAGATATGACCAGCGTAACCAGCAATCCGCCCCATAATGGTGTCTCGACGTAGGTAAGACCGAACCAGCCGCCCACGAGCAGGAAAAAACCGACGATGGGGAATATGAAGAAGAACGTGATCGCATTCGCCACTTTGTATGGTGCTTTGGGAATCAGCAGCGGGATGAGCAGCAGTACGAACATGATGCCGACGAGATTGACCCGCCAAATCTGGTCCTGCGGATAGGGCCCATACATGAACTGTTTGAAGTTGGCATTCACATAGGCCCAGCAGGCGCCTGACCATCCTTCCGGTTGGATACCGCCCTGCGCCACTGTCGCGCAAACGGACCGATCGGGTCCCACCCATGCCGCCTGGACAAACATCCAGTTGATTACCGGGGGCAGGTACCACGCAATGAGCAGAAGGGCGAAAATGGTCAGGGCGGCGTCAATCGGCGTGGCAAAGAGATTGATACGCATCCATCGGACGATGCCTCTCTCTGCCAGAGGCGGTGTCTGTCCCTGAAGCATCTCGGTACGGACAAAGCTTAAATTGCTATCCACCATGATCAGCGCTCCACCAGTGCCATTTTGGCGTTGAACCAATTCATGAAGAGCGAAGTCAGCACGCTAAGGCTGAGATATACGATCATGAAGATAGCCACCACTTCGATGGAGCGGCCAGTCTGGTTGAGGATCGTTCCGCCGACTGCGACGAGATCGGGATATCCGATCGCGACAGCCAGGGACGAGTTCTTGGTCAGGTTGAGATATTGGCTTGTCAGCGGCGGAATGATGATGCGCATCGCTTGCGGCACCACCACCAGGCGAGTGGTCGGACCAGCCCGCAGTCCAAGTGCATGAGATGCCTCGCTTTGCCCCTTGCCGACACCACGAATGCCGGCGCGGACGATCTCGGCGATGAAGGCAGCAGTGTAAAAGGACAAGGCCAGAAAGAGCGACATGAACTCGGGACCAATCTGAGAGCCTCCCCTCAGATTGAAGGCGCCGAGAACCGGGTAGTCGAATGACAGCGGAAAACCCTTGATGACCAAGGCTAGCAGCGGAAAACCAACGATGAGAGCCAATGCGGTCAAACCGACTGGAAATTGCTGGCCGGTCGCCATCTGCCGCTTATGCGCCCAGCGCCGGACAAGAAGCGCCCCGACGATGCCGGCAATGAGACCAACACCGGCCAGCCAAGCGCCGTCCCCGAACACCGGTGCCGGGAAAAAGAAGCCTCGATTGTTCAGATACATGTTGAATGGCAGCGTGATGCTTTGCCGAGCCTGCGGAAGCACCGACAGAACACCCAAATACCAGAAGAAAATGACCAGCAATGGCGGAATGTTACGGAAAACTTCCACGTAGACGGTGCAAAGCTTGCGGATGAGCCAATTGTGCGAAAGGCGACCGATGCCGATGATGAAGCCGAGGATCGTCGCGGTGATGATCCCGGCGAAAGCAACTGTCAGCGTATTGAGAAAGCCGACCATCAAAGCCTTTAAATAGGTCGAGTCACTCGAATAGGCCAGAAATGGGCTACTGCTGATATCGAAGCCTGAGCGGCCATCGAGAAATCCAAACCCCGTTGCCAGGCGAGCACGTTGAAGATTGGCAATTGTGTTGTCGACGATCCAATAGCCGAGACCTGCTATTGCAAGCACTGCCACCGCCTGAAAGATATAACCGCGGACTTTCGGATCGTTTAAAAGTGATACTTTGGCGCTGTCTTTGCCGACAGGCGTAATATCCTGCGATGCCATTGACCCCTCATTTCTTTTAAATGCTTGTTCTTATTATTTTTTATTATGGTAGGTGAGGAGGCCAAGCCTCCTCACCCGATTTTCAAAATTTAGCGGGGCCGATCAGCGGATCGGCATTGCGTACTGCAGACCACCCTTGCTCCATTGAGCATTGATACCACGTGCAATTTTCAACGGGCTTCCGGAACCCAGGTTCTTTTCGAAAACCTCACCGTAATTGCCAACGGCCTTGATGATGTTGACAACCCAATCATTGGTCAAACCAAGATCGGTACCAAGCTTGGTATTGGCTTCCTGGCCAAGAACACGCTTGATTTCCGGATTGTCGCCGTTCTTGACTTCATCAACGTTGGCTTGAGTGATGCCAAGTTCCTCGGCTGTCAGCATGGCATAGTGAGTCCAGCGAATAATGTCAGCCCATTGCGGATCACCCTGGCGTACGACAGGTCCCAGTGGCTCCTTTGAAATGATCTCAGGCAAAACAATGTGATCATCCGGCGCCGTGAGCGCAAGGCGGTATGCATACAGACCTGACTGATCGGTCGTGTAGGCATCGCAACGTCCTGAATCATACGCCGCATTGACCTCTTCAACTTTCTCGAACACGACGGGATTATATTCCATCTTGTTGGCCTTGAAATAATCGGCAAGGTTGAGTTCCGTCGTCGTGCCAGCCTGCACACAAACAGATGCGCCAGAGAGCTGAAGCGCGGAATTGATACCGGAAAGCTTCTTGGAGTTGATCATGAACCCTTGGCCGTCATAATAGTTGACGCCAGTGAAATCAAAGCCCTGCGTATCGCGGCTGAGAGTCCAGGTTGTGTTGCGGATGAGAACGTCGATCTCGCCTGACTGCAACGCGGGAAGGCGGTCTTTCGCGGACAATGGCGTAAATTTGACCTTTGTTGCATCGCCAAAAACCGCAGCAGCAACTGCGCGGCAATAGTCGACGTCAAAACCCGACCACTCGCCTTTATCATTCGGTGAAGCGAAGCCTGGAAGGCCGGTGTTTACACCGCATTGGAGGAAGCCCTTCTTCTTGACGTCGTCCAGTGTGGCAGCCGAGGCCGCGTTCGCCAGAAGGACGAACGCCGAGGCTGCCAGAGCGCCCTTCAAAACAAGATTTTTCATAACGATTTGACCCTTTAGGTTGGTGCCCATAGTTCCCACAGAGGAAAAATCATATTGGCGGATCGCTCCCCACGCCCCCAAAAAAAGGGCCCAATATGTCTCCCATTCACGCAGCTATCGAAGGCCATTCTGACGCTTTGGTCAAGCGGTAATCTTTGCTCAATATTATAGCAATGTTAGACTTTCGACTGCTCACGAAGAGATTTTTGGATCATTTGTTGTTCAGACCTGCGTTTTGTTACCAAAAACGCTCGCTGAACCGCATAGCCGGCCAGAATTGGCTCTTCCCGAAGACGAAGGCTGTACGGCGTCCGGCCAAGAATCTGGCCAGTACAATCGTGAACAGAAAGCCGAGTGTATAACCGGCCACGACATCAGTCGGATAGTGAGCGCGGGCAAAGACGCGGGTCAAGGCGATGAACATCGTCGCCAGGATGATCGGCATCCGCCAGCGCGGGAACCACAGAGCGAGTACACCACCAACTGCGCCCATCGTGGTTGAATGACCAGATGGAAAACTCGCAAAATTATATCCGGCTTCGAACGGTGAAAAACTGTTGGCCCCCAGCGTATCGATGAATTTTGGGCGCGCCCGGCCGATAAGAAACTTCGCAATATTGGTCAGGATCCCCGATAACGCGATGGCCCAGAAAGCGAAGGTCGCCTGTGCATAGACGAGGCCAAAGCGGATACGCCGGTCTCGGGCAATATTCCCCCAATCGATGCCGATCAGGCATACGCCGATGGCGAAGGCCGGAATGAGATACCATTGCGACAGGCCGATATCTGTCAGATGCCGCACACCATTAAGGGGCTCATAGGTCGACAGCGTGCGCGACAGGAGCGCGTCATAGGGATGAATCAGCAGAATGAGGAAGAAGATGAGAACGACAGCCATGAACATGCCGTTCGTCCACGCGGGCGGAGAACCCGGATAAGCGGGAGAATTGATGCGGCGCAGAAAGCGGACAACGGACTGACCGACCCGGCCCAAGGCGGATTGCGTTTGCCCCTGATTGCGTGGCTTCGTCATCTTGTCTTTCCAGTCAATCAGCCTGCTCTCCTGTTGCAACAAGCACGCGGTGGCATTATCGACTTCTGCGACACCGTCTGCAAATTCACCCCCGACGATCATCTGATGCGATTTTCTGCGCTTTCGGTGCTCACGTACGATGTGTACGCTGCGCTCCGGTTCTCGAAAACCACCTCAGCTGACACATCAGGGATGAATTTTCAAACGGTCTCTGACAAGGCACACAAAATATGGAGACGATCTCATGGAGAAGCAACCGGGCAAGGTGGCGCAAGCCGGAATCAATACGAGGCTTGCCCATGGTGGCTATGATCCACGCGACTATCACGGCTTCGTCAATCCGCCGGTCGTGCATGCGTCGACTGTGCTGTTTCCAGATGCGCAAACCATGGCTAATCACAGCCAGCAATATACCTATGCCACGCATGGAACACCGACCACCGATGCTTTGTGCCGCGCGATCGATGAGCTGGAGGGCTCTGCCGGCACTGTTCTCGTTCCCTCGGGTCTTGCGGCAGTGACGGTACCACTTCTGGCTTTCCTCTCGCCGGGTGATCATCTGCTGATGGTCGACAGCTGCTACGGCAATACCCGCCATTTCTGCAAAACCATGTTGAAGCGATTGGGTATCGAGGTCGAATTCTATGACCCGCTGGTTGGCGCTGGCATCGAGAAACTGATCAAGCCGAACACCCGTGTCGTCTTCACCAAATCACCGGGCTCCAACACGTTCGAAATCCAGGACATCCCGGCCATCGTTGAAAAGGCCCATGCGGCAGACGCCATCGTCATGATGGACAATACCTGGGCGACGCCGATCTATTTCAAGGCGCTGGACTATGGCGTCGATATCTCGATCCATGCGGCGACCAAATATCCAGCCGGTCATTCAGACATCCTGATGGGAACCATTTCGGCCAATGAGAAATGCTTCAAGACATTGGATGCGGCGCATTCGGCACTCGGGCTCTGCGTGAGCGGTGACGATGCCTATCAGGTTTTGCGCGGGCTGCGCACCATGGGCGTGCGCATGGAACGGCATGCGGAGAGCGCGCTGGAAATCGCCAGATGGCTCGAGGCGCAGGACGGTGTCATCGAGGTGCTGCATCCCGGTCTTGAGAGCCATGCGGGAAACGCCTTGTTCAAACGCGATTTTTGTGGTGCGGGCGGAGTGTTTTCGATTGTCATCCAGGGCGGAGTTGCACAGGCACAAGCCTTCCTCAACGCATTGAGGATTTTCGGCCTGGGCTATTCCTGGGGTGGATATGAAAGTCTCGCATTGCATGTCCATCTCGGCGGCCGGGAGATTACGGGCAAGAATTATGCAGGACCGGTCATCCGGCTGCAGATCGGACTTGAAGACAAGGCCGATCTTATTGCCGACATTGAAAACGGATTGGCCGCAGCAAAGACGGTTTGACGCGGATAAATACAAGGTGATTTCAATCCCGGTGACTTGACCGCTATAAGGGGCAAATGAAAAGGCTCGCCGCAATCCTCGCTCTTCTGACCGCGCTCAGCATTGGCTGGGTTCCGGTGTTTGCGGCGCCCGGCCGTCTGGCTGCAGAACTGGGTTTGCAGGATGTTGCGACCGGGGCTTCGCAGTCGTCTGGCCATATTCATCATACCAATGGCTGCGCCGGCAAACATCATTGCCCGGGGGACGTCAAACAACAGCATCCAGCGGTGTGTGCTGCCTGTATCGGCGTACCGGCAATCACGTTTGTGGTCCCGGTTATCCCGCAACCCAAGATCGTCATTCCGCGAGCCGGAGAATTGCCGCCTGTCGCGCTCGACAATGCGCCGCTCCCGCGCCCTCCCCGCATATAGTTGATCATTCCTTTCGTTTTTACGCGCAGGTGAGCGGGCCACAGCCGGCGCCGGTTTGACTGGCCCATGGAAAGATCAACGATGAAAATCACATATATTCACAGTGCGGTTCTGGTCTGCGCCCTCGCCTTTACCTCACCGGTACTGGCGCAGGATCACACAACGCACAAGACCAAACAGCATGACATGATGGCGATGCCCAAAGGCGATCAAAGCGCATCCTCCAAGGCGTTTGCTGAAGCCAATGCGAAAATGCACAAGGACATGGCAATCCCCTTTACCGGCAATGCCGACAAGGATTTTGTGTCGGGCATGATCGCCCATCATCAAGGCGCCATCGACATGGCCAAGGTCGAGCTGGAATACGGCAAGGATCCGGAGATCCGCAAACTGGCCGAAACGATCATCGCAGCACAGGAAAGCGAGATCAAACAAATGAAAACCTGGCTGGCCAAGAACGGCGGCTAGACAAACAGAGAATCACCCGCCGGTTTTGGCCGGCGGGTGATTTTCACAAAACCATTTTCCAGTTTACTGACGTATCTCGTTAGTTGCAGCGCGTTTCTGCATGCTCAACTGCCAAAGACTATGGGCGGCATCGGCATAGGTCGATGATCCGATTCTGAATTCGGCTGAACGCAAAGGCAACAAATCCTCCACGACGGCAAGCGTGCGCGCGGGAAGGATATCCGTGCAGGTCCATAGACGCCGGAACACAGCACTGATCGGGACCCGTTTCTCGTTGACGTCAATCTGGGGCTCGTCACTGCCGAGCTCCCAATCCTCCAAGGCGTCAATCGCATCCTGAAAGGCATTGTGCAATATGATGGGCGCATGGCCCTCATGAAGTGGGTGCAGCAAACCAGGCATTCCTGTCTCCTCACTCTTGTGTTGCAACTGCCGGGGGCTCCCGGAAGTGGAATCATAAGGGCGAGTAGGCACTTATCGCAAGCCTAAACTGCTATACCATACCATTTTACTAGTCATTCTTGATTAAATCGAGTTTTCGCTACAGTTTTAAGCTCTTTCATTCAACCAAAAAATGCACACAGTTGGCCATGCTGTTGAATATACTGTATTTTTGGAGAGCATTCTCCATATAACTCTAATTATTGAGTTGCGCTGGTTTGAGCGCATCGTCGATAACGTCAATAAGAACCGCATTTTGCTTTTATCGATCATTGTTTTGAACTGGATTTTTTCAATGACCTATTTTCAACGCACGGCGGCGTTCGAGCCGCGACCAAATTTTTCGACCAATTTCATACAACGTCTCGGTGGTTTTTTGACCGCTCGCATCCAGCCGCTTGCGGAGCGTTTTCGTTCTTTCAAAGCAGCCGCATGGAGTGAGCTAAGCAGTGCCTCGGACAGGCGTATCGACTTGGGTGCGCTCCCCGAAAGCGAAGTCGCCAAGGTTTGTCATATCCTGAGCACAACGGGCACATTTCGCGACAATGCGACACTGCTGGAACTCGGTGCCGGATCGGGAGTGCAGACCATCGAGATGGCAACATGCGGCGCATTTGCGCGCGTACTCGCCGTCGAACCGGAGGCGGTCAATTTTGCGGCCTTGAAACGTAATGTCGACGACAACGATCTGCGGGACACGGTTTCCTGCTTCCCATGTGCAGCTGGCGTCATCGATGGAATGACCAATTTCTACGTGGGCCGCGACGACAAGCAGCGAAGCGGCATGAAACAGCAAAGGCCCAACGATACCAAGACCAGAATCCCGATCAACACGGTCGAAACCATCCTGCAGGACGCGTGTGTTCCGCTGGAACAGATCGGTCTCGTATGGATCGACATCGAAGGCTATGAGGCGATCGCCTGCCTGTCCATGACCGGGCTCATGGAGCGTAACATTCCAATTTATGCTGTGCTTTCGCCGGAACTTTATCACCGCGATCATGGTTCGAGTTTTGTCCGCTATCTCGCCACATACTATCGCCGCTGCGTCTTGTTGACTGACGCCGAGCCACGAATCGTCAACGTATCGGACATCCCCCTCGACCAGGGAAGCGTACGCGTCCTGCTGATCGATTGACCTGGAATTACCAATTGGATGCTGCATTTTTCGCATCCATCTTGCCAAACTGGCGCCATTGCCGCATTCATGTCCCGCTGTTCGCTAAAGCGTGTCGCGATCTTTCAGATTCGCTCCCGCGCTTTGGATCTTTGATTTTCACGCATGCCGTTAACGCAAAACCGCTGCGCACTTTTGCGCGACATGCTCCGGCGAGGATATTGGCCCATGACGACAAGGCACCTTCAGGTGATCATTCTTTCCGCGCTGCTCTCGGGCTGCGCAGGCATTCAAAGCCAGCTCGATAATGAAAAAATTTCATCCCTGCGTTATGACAATGTCGCCTGCCCCGCACTTGTGGCACAACGCAACCAGGCTGTGGCCGAGATCAGCCGGCTTACCAATGGCCGCGGCTACCAGGACCCGAACGTGGTCACCGGCTTCGGTCCCTTCCTGCCCGATTATCGCACGGCCAACCAGAAACAGGCCGGCGCCTTGCAGGGACAGGCCGATTCAATGACGCGGTCTATAGATCGTCGCAAATGCACCGGATAACCCACCATTCGTTGATTTGCTTGAAGAATTATTGAATAATTTTCTCATATTTTCTCATCTGGCAGACGGATTTACAATCGGCCGCAAACGTTGTTTCGTGTTGCCACGTCCGGATTGAACATATGGACGGATCGCAACTTGGGGGCACGATCATGATCTTCGGTATGACGCCGTTTACACTTTTCCATGTGATTCTAAGCCTGATCGGTATTGTTTCAGGGCTGATTGTTCTGGCCGGTCTTATTGGGTCCGAAAGGAAGGAAAGCTGGACGCTGATCTTCCTGATAACGACAGTAGCCACGAGCGTTACCGGCTTCCTGTTTCCCTACAGCGGCTTCACGCCGGCCATCGGCGTCGGTATCATATCGATGATCTTCCTCATCGCGGCGATCGTTGCGCTCTATGTCTACCGCCTCGCCGGTTCCTGGCGCTGGATTTATGTGGTCAGCGCCATTGTGTCGCTCTATCTGAATTGCTTTGTTCTCATTGCACAGTCTTTCCAGAAGATACCTGCACTCAACGCACTTGCTCCGACAGGGTCAGAACCTCCGTTCGCGATTGCGCAGGGTATTTTGCTGGTGTTGTTCGTCATCGCGGGCTTTCTTTCGTTGCGACGGTTTCGCCCGATTTACGCCTGAAAACTGAAGTCTTCCGACCTGCGAAACAGGTGCAAGCGGCGCTCTTTTCAAGCAACAAAGAACGCCGCGTATTTCACGGCATGTTGATGGTCTGTAAACTCCGAGCACGATCACCCGGCGCTGCAAATCCAGTTGAATAACCGCAAAACTAAGCGTACACCTATTAGCTTAAGCGAATAAATTGCTTTCAGCCTTTCGGATAAGCCCGCTAGGTCAATTGTTCTTCTAAGGGAGTGACAAATGGGAGACGTGACGCTTCATACCCCCCACAATGCCTGCTGCGCTACACCGCAGATTCTACAAAAAGTCCGCGAAGAAATGCCAAACAAGCCTACCAGCCCCAACAGGCTTTCGGACATTCTGAGACGAGCCAAAGGCGGTTTTGCGCATCGGCGTTTTAAGCAGCATACGAAATAGCCCGCGACGGAAGTCACGGCAGAATTGACATGAAGATCGCCGTGGCCGGGCTACAGCGATCTTTCTGTATTTTACAATAGTACTTTTGTCCGCTGGGGGACGCATTAGATCACCCGGCTTGCCTGCGCGGCGGACTCACCGCATCATTATCGAGGCTCATCGATGGGGATTGATCCTATGAAGTGCTTTCGAGCTAGTTATATAGCCATTATTACTAAGTTGTTTTCGCACTGCCGCTATGGCCTGATGCGATCTGAGCCGTAGTTTATCGCAGCTCGAAGTCCTCTTAATCACTGTTTTCATTGGCAGATGTGGGAGGCACCAATGGAAGAGGATGAAAAAAAAGAAAAGGAGGATTATGCGCCCTACATGACGTCCATCTGGGGCTATCTCATAATCTTTTTGATCATCATACCAATTGTCTTGTATTTAGGCCGTCAGTTCGGAAGGTGAATTCTTGTGTCGTTAACGAGCTTCAATAAGAGGGCGAAGTCCCCCGCAACAATGACATATGCCCCATCGAATGATGAAAACGGGTACGCAGCCGACAATGGAATGAAGTTCTATCTGTACTGGCCGCCAGCGATGATCATGGTTCTCCTGGCCGTCGGCAGCTATGCTGTGGGAATGTATTTTTCCTAAAATTCCTATCGTGGTGCTTCGTAATCGGGGGCAGTCTTGGTGGGCCCGAAGAAATATTTGTGCGGATCCTCCGCAATTTCGGAAACGCTGCGATCAATGCCTTCGACCGTACGCCGGCTATTCGAGATGAAGCGCTGCGCATTTTTTAACGGTTGACCCGTCATATTGCCGAGATTGTTGAGGACGGCGACCAGCCGCGTATTCAAGTCCTTGGCTTGCTGCTGATAGGACTGAAGCTTGGAGCGTATTTCGCTGGCCGTGCTGTCCTTGTCGTCCGAAAGCTGCTTGTCGACCTTGGCCAATGTCTCATCGACGCGCACAGAAGACTTGTTGACCCGCGAGATGACGTCGCGCGCGTCATTCATAAGTTCTCCGACGCTGCGAGCCTTTTGGCCATACTCGTTTATCATTTCGGTTTTGCCGGCAAGACCGTCGGTGAATTCCTTAGCCTGTTTAATGCTCGCAAGCAGCGGTCCCCGCGTTTTCGCGACGTATTCTTCGGTGGCAGTCGTCGCCTTGTCGACGCGGTCGATCCAGTCCTGCGCAGTCTGCACCAGCGTCTTCAGCGACGATGGATCGACGTCCATACGGGCGATCGTGTCCTCCTTGTCCGCCTCTTCCAGTAGCCTGGGCTCATAGGCCTTACCTCCCGTCAATTCGATGCGCGCCTGTCCGGCCAGTATTTCGAAGGCAAGCGTTGCCACGGTCGAGCGCGTGATCGGCGTGGTCGAATCGATCGCGGTCTGCACGATAACGGCGTCTGGATTGGTCGAATCGATAAAGAGACGCTTCACCTCACCGACCTTCAGGCCGTTGAAGAATACCGGGCTGTTCGCGGCCAGGCCCGTGACGGAACCTGGAACCCTGATTTCCAGCGTCGACGTTTCCCGCGTCTCGCCATAACGACCGACCCAGTAAAAGAAACCAAACGCCAGCGCACAGACCACAAGGCTGAAAACCGTAACGAGAAGATAGTTGGCCTTGGTTTCCATCGATTTTTTGAGGCGACTCCGCGATTGTATGAGTGATCCATTCATTACCGCCTCAAGGGACGGCAAATCAATGGCGAACCAATAATCCGAGACCAGCGCCTTGAGTTGACAACTGAAAAAAGAGAATGATGTTTGACGCTAGTGGACTGGTAAAACTGGATTTGATCGGGGGCGGGTCGTGACGAACTTGACGATTTTGGCATTTGCATTGGTGTCATTCATCGGCATTGCAACACCAGGGCCGACCGTGCTGCTGGCGCTGACGAATGGCTCTCGTTTCGGAATCAAGGCCGCTTGCCTCGGGATGGCCGGTGCAGTGCTGTCAGATTTCGTCCTCATCGGCGCGGTGGCGCTGGGGCTCGGCGCCCTCCTCGCTGCGTCGGAATTCTGGTTCGCCATCGTCAAGTGGATCGGCGTCGGCTACCTCACCTTCCTCGGCATCATGCTGTTGCGGTCCAAGGGAACGCTCGATGTCTTGCACACGGGAGGCAGTGCAGGCTCTTCATCGCGAGCAATATTTCTGAAGAGTTTCTTCGTCGCCGTGACAAATCCGAAGGGATATCTGTTTTTCTCGGCGTTTCTTCCGCAGTTCGTCGCGCCGGAATTGCCGCAGGTTCCACAATATCTGGCATTGGCGGTGACCTTCGCACTGATCGATTTCGCCGTCATGTTCGGCTATGCCGTTCTGGGTTCGCGTGCAGTGCGCCTGTTGAAGAAATCCGGTGCGCTCTGGCTCGACAGGATCTGCGGCGGCGCATTGCTTGCCCTTGCTGGTTCGCTCGCATTCTATCGACGGGCGAACGCATAGGTCTAACTTACACCAAAATAATTACCCGACGCGCAGCTGTCATGAACGAGTCTTATGATTCCGTTGATTCTGCGCGTCGGGAAATTCAACAATGGACCATCACGACCTCAACCTGCGACCATTTCGCTTCGAAGAGATCGAAACGTTGCGATCGATCGAGAAATCCGCGCGCTTGCGTTATGCCGGATGGGACGGTCTCGAGATGGTGGTGGACGCTCCGTCTATCGCCGCAGAACGTTTTCTGAGTGGTGAAACAGTCGTCGCCGAAGTTGACGGTGAATGTGTTGGCTATGTCCTGATGCAACCGCTGGACGGCATGATGTACATCGCCAATATCATGGTGGCTGCCGATTTCTCCGGGCACGGCATCGGCGCAGCATTTCTCGATATGGCCAAATCCAGGGCCAGGGAGTTGAAACTATCCGGCGTTATGCTGACGACCTTCCGGGCACCGCGCTGGAACGGCCCATGGTTTCGTAAATATGGCTTTGAACCTATGCCGGAAGAGCGGATCGGTCCTTGTCTGCGGGCAATACTCGACCGTCACGCAACGGTTCTCGACATGTCGAAACGCGAAACGCTGTGGGTTGAATGGGCATAGCTCGTTCATTGTATCAGTAGCAGCCCACGCTTCCTGTCGCCATCAAACGTATCCATCGCTTTGAACAAACGTTCTCTCTTGACCAGCCAAGGCTTATAATTTTCGTTCACGTCGAGAACGAAAACAGCGTCCTCCGCCTCCAGATATCCACCGATGGGCGAATGATGACCGCTGCCGCCGCCGAAAATCTCTTCCCGGGTAAAGTTTATGATGTAGCGGCGATCCGGATCATTGGCGTGTTTCATATGCTCGTGAAATTGCTCGGCGGTCAGGTCGCGAATGACCGAGACTTTTCGCTCAGTATGGGCACGCGCGACTTCGGCGAGCTCGTCCAGGGTGAGCCCGATGATGCAGAAGCCGGTCCAGCATTTGCCCGTGCCTTCGAGGACCTGCGCTTCCGTGGTTTCCTCCTCGCCAATGGAGCGGAAGGCATTTGCGATGCTTGCCGGGCCACAGCGGGAACCATTGGACTGCCAGGTCACGTCCGAGTTGAATGCAGCGGCGACCGGAAGGCGCCATGCTCGCTCTAGAAGTTCCGGTGTACGGATGACCGATGCCTCTATTGCCTTGGGTGAAACACTGGATTGGCTGGTCATAAAAACAGCGGCGCCGCCCAGCAGACCGGCGCACACGGCTAGACCGAAAATGAGGCCACGTTTCATCACCGGCACTCGCAGATTGAGCAGGGATGAAGGTTACCGCATAGAGCCTGACGCAGCAAATTACGCGTGCCTCTGCAGCACCGTGGTAGCCCTTCGTCATTCCAACTGATTAGCCGCTGGTGAATTGCTCGGGGTGACCCTCAGTAGTAAAATCCCTTCCAGATAATAAGAAAAAGACTGTGGTGGGGCCATGAGGAGAAACTATTCTGACTTCGAAGAAAGACGCACGCGGTCATTCCTGGTCAAGGTCTGCGATTATGGCGTAGCCATAATGTTGCTGGTCGGCGTCGGCTACTCGACTTACCTGGACATTGAAGCCCGCTTCAAGCCAAGCGCTCGTGAGCAGTTGGCGGCACAGGGCGCCGAAACCAACACCAAATCGGCGATCAAATAACTTCATTGCCTGATCAATGATCTCTCAGGCTAGGCGGTCTAGAAGGCGTGTTTGAGCTTGCGACCGCCACGTCATTTGGACAGGCTGGCGATAGCTCCGCTGCGCCAGCTTGACACGTATTGTCCGCGGGCAGACAATTTATCGTGGGGTGATAGATCCTGCAGGTGAGGTTCGGGCGTATGTGGCACACTTCGACGGCCGAGCTTCACTGCCCCAATTTGAGGGACGTCCGCTGCAGTAACAAATCACATCGCTTTTCCTGTAGAACCAACCGCTGAATATCCGTTGTGTAGGCAAGTCGACCGCCAAGTCGACAGAGTGTCCGGCGTCCATCATCCGAGCCCAAGGAAGGCGCCGGACCTCACCTTCTCCGATCGGCGTCAGACCTCACTCGCCAGACCGGACTTTAGTCTGAGCATTCGCAGGCATTTGGTCCATATTGTCACTATCATTTTGAGAGTACTTTTAGGAGCGCCGGCACCTCCCCCGGGCCGGCGAGGCCTGCTAAAGAGGGTACCGCTTCTTTTTCACAGCAGACCCACTGACGCTCGATCCTCCGGTTATTTGCGTTCCGGAGGGTCGGGCTTTGTGCAGTTGCAAATCAACGGCCTTACGTAGTCCAGTCCAAGGAGTGCAAGGGCCGACATCGGCGTCAATTACTAGTCGAAGGTCTCTTATCCTTCAGGTCTTTGGTCATAATCAAATTTATCGAGCCCCGGATTAATTGTTATCTTCTGGAAATCATTACATAATTCCTTTGTGCCATCCACCCTAAGTGGCATGAGGCTCGGCGTTGAAGTGTGCGACCAAAATGTACTCCGCCGAGCCTCTTTTTTTAAGCCACGCAGCGGGATGGATTGTCGGCCGAGGCATGGCCGTCCTGCATCAACGCCTGACCACAAGCCGTAGTTGGCAGCATCGGTCAAGCTCCAGTGATTTGTGCGTAGAGCAGCCCGAGGATCGCAGACGCTGCAAGCACCGGGATCATCCCGACCTTGAAGCGAAATACCGCCAGAAGTGCGCCGATCGTCAGGATCAGGGATGGTATGTTGACGGATCGGAGAACGGGCACCTCCAAAGTCATTCCAAGCCAGCGGATTTCTTGCAGTTCACCGAACAGGACGTGGAGCGCGAACCACACTGCCAGGTTGAGAATGACTCCGACGACCGCTGCCGTGATGGTCGCCAACGCCGCCGACAAGGCTTTGTTGCTGCGCAACGTCTCCATGAACGGCGCGCCAAGAAAAATCCACAGGAAGCAGGGAACGAATGTCACCCAGGTGGTGAGCAGGCCGCCAAGAGTTCCGGCAATGAGGGGATGAAGGCTACCGGGTGCCCGATAAGCTCCCATGAAGCCAACGAACTGAGTAACCATAATCAGCGGTCCCGGAGTGGTCTCCGCCATGCCGAGACCATCCAACATCTCGCCAGGCTTAAGCCAATGATAGTGATCGACGGCCTGCTGCGCGACATAGGAAAGCACCGCGTAAGCGCCGCCGAAGGTAACCATGGCCATCTTGGAAAAGAAGACGGCGATGTCCGTGAAGACATTGCCGGGACCGAGCAAGGCCAACAGCGCAAGTACAGGCAGGACCCACAAGAGCAGCCCCGCCCCGACGACCTTCAGCGACCAACTGGCCGGCGGCCGCGCGTGGGCCGGGATGCTCTCACCCAGCGCGGAGTCGGCGTCAGAGACCTGGTTGCCGCCGACCTTGGCGTGCCCGTTCCCGGTCAGGAACGGAGCGAGGCCGGACCGTCCGCCAAAGTAACCGATCACGCCTGCGGCAAGGATGACCAAAGGAAATGGCGCACGGAAGAAAAAAAGCGCGACAAAAGCCGCCGCCGCGAGGCCCACCATCACGTTGTTTTTGAGGGCCCGTCTGCCGATCCGGGCGACTGCCTCGAGCACAATAGCAAGGACTGCCGCCTTCAGACCGAAAAACAGGGCTTGGACCGCACCGACATTACCGAAGACGGCATAAATCCAGCTCAATATCATGATCGCGATCGCGCCGGGCAGGACGAAGAGAATTCCCGCCACCAACCCGCCCTTGGTCTTATGCAATAGCCATCCGATATAGATGGCTAGTTGCTGGGCCTCCGGTCCCGGCAACAGCGTGCAGTAGTTGAGTGCATGCAGGAAGCGCGTTTCGCCGATCCAGCGTTTCTCTTCGACGATAATTCGATGCATCACGGCGATCTGGCCCGCCGGACCGCCGAAGCTTAGTAAAGCAATACGAACCCACACTCTGAGAGCTTCACCAAATGAGATACCATGGCCTTCAATGGCTTGTTGCGGAATTGGACTCGTCTCTTCAGCGATGTGGGACATTTTATGCCCCGGACGTACGGTTGGGCCAGTTATGCGTCTCGTCAGTAGCGTCTCGGCACCATCGGTAGAAGGCATCATACAAGACCATGCCCGCTTCCAGCTGTTCGAGATCGTCAGAGTAAATTCGTGACAACCCAAGTGATGCCGCCAATAATCCCGGGGCTTCAGGCGCAAGGTCAGGCCGTGCTGTGTCCGCGCCTCTTACGATAGCGGCAAGTCGCGACAAGGGTTCAGATGTAAGCCCAAACTCCTGGATCATCACGTCGAAGGTGCAAAGCTCACCACGATGGCTCCAGAAGGTGTCCTCGATGTCAAAGGGTGCAGCATTGAAACGATCTGCAACGCCGTTCACTTCTGCGGGTGTCACGAACAGGAAGACCGCATCCGGGTCGACAAAACGGCGGATCAGCCACGGGCAGGCAATCCGGTCGATCTTTGGACGCGCCCTGGTCACCCATGCGGTTCGTCCTTTTTCGTCGAGAGGCGGAAGGAGTGAGGACGGAACCGTCGGAAGCCCTGCTCCGGTCCAGCCCTCATAACCGCCATTCAAGACGTCGGCAGGCACACCATGATGACGCAATAGTGCGGCCGTCCCCTCGCTCAGTTTCATCCCCCGTTGGCATATGACGATTGCGCGCTTGCCTATAAGTTCATGAGCCCATGATTCGACGGTCTTGTGTGAACGCCGGCGTGACCCCGGTATCAATCGTGGGTCCGCAAGAAAATCATCGTCGATGCGAACATCGATAAGTACAGGACTGCCCGGTGTTCCGACCAGCCTTGCGGTTTTGTCGTTTGAAATAGTTGTCGTCGAAGACATGTCGCGTCCCTCCGGTAAGAATTCGGTTTAATGGACGCGATACTTGGGCTGTCGCCTCGTGGGGAGATCGCAATCCCCATAATTACAGAATGCAGGCAAAAATACTTATGTCAAGCGCGTTGCTAGGAACGAGCTAATTCCTGTGTCGAGAGCCATGGCAGATGGTAGCCAGCTGCTATTGTTCCTCGTCCGCATTGGGCATAGGTTGCGCCCGCTGGCCTGAGCCGGAGGATATGTTGCCTGCATTAAGACAGGCTGCCGTCAAGCTGGCAGCTTGAGAACTTGGGCTTCTGCTCCCATCAGCAAATCGGCATAAATTTCAGGAGATCCACCATGTCCCAATCCGAACATTTCGATACCGTAATTCTTGGCAGCGGCCAAGGCGGAAAACAGCTTGCCTGGCATCTCGCCCGCTCGGGTCAAAAGGTTGCCGTCGTGGAGCGCCGTTGGGTTGGCGGTTCATGCCCTGCAGTTGCCTGCTTACCCAGCAAGAACGAGATCTGGAGTGCAAGGGTTGCGTATCTCGCGCGCAACGCCGCTCGGTTCGGCACACACACGGGGCCAATCAAGATCGACATGGCGAAGGTTCGAGGCCGCAAACAGGATATGGTCGACCGGGAGATCGCCTTTCATCTGAAAGCGTATAAGGAAAGCGGTGCGGAGTTGATTATGGGCAGCGGACGTTTCGTTGGACCGAAGACGATCGAGGTGGCGCTGAACGATGGCGGAAGGCGGCTGCTGGCCGGCAAAGAGGCTGTTATCAATGTTGGATCGCATGCAGCGATCCCGAACATTCCCGGACTTGA
This sequence comes from uncultured Alphaproteobacteria bacterium, assembly GCA_963776115.1. Classification (GTDB taxonomy): domain Bacteria; phylum Pseudomonadota; class Alphaproteobacteria; order Rhizobiales; family Rhizobiaceae; genus Phyllobacterium. The sequence continues at coordinate 210,168 of CAVZLS010000004.1, forward strand.
GGCAGCCCGAGCGCTCACACACATCGAAGCGCTGGAACTCGATTATGTGCCGGCCCATCTTCTCGTTCTTGGTGGTGGGTATATCGGTATCGAAATGGCGCAGGCCTATCGCCGTTTCGGCAGCCGCGTCACAATCATCGAGCCGGGCCGTCAGCTCATGAGCCGGGAAGACGCGGACGTTGCGACCGAAATGCAGGGCATTTTAACCGGGGAAGAAATTGAAATTCTGCTGGACGCCCAGCCCGTCAATATCCATGGCCTTTCGGGAGATGAGGTCAGCGTTACCATTCGCACGGTTTCCGGGGAGCGGACCATCACAGGCAGCGATCTCCTCGTAGCTACCGGGCGCATACCGAATACCGCTGATATCGGACTTGAACGGACGGGCGTCGAGCTTGATGCCCGTGGCTTTATTCGCGTCAACGAGCGATTGGAGACGACAGAATCCGCTGTCTGGGCAATCGGCGAATGCGCCGGCAGCCCGCAATTCACGCATGTTTCCGTCGACGATTTCCGGATAGTCAGGGATAATATGGCGGGCGGCAATCGCAGGACCGATGAACGACTGGTGCCCTACGTCATGTTCACCGACCCGCCACTCGCCCGCGTGGGTTTAAGCGAAGGTGAAGCGCAGCGGAAAAATATCCCGGTCCGCGTCGCCCAAATGCCGATGAGCAATGTATTGCGGACGGAAGCGACGGACGAAACCGAGGGCTACATGAAAGTGCTGGTGAGTGCGGCGGACGACCGGATATTGGGCTTCACCATGATCGGCTCCGAGGCGGGCGAGGTAATGGCTGCGGTTCAAATGGCGATGCTGGCGGAACTTCCATATATGCGGATGCGCGATGCGGTTATTACCCATTTGACAATAGCGGAAGGGCTAGGCCCGCTCCTGAGCGGCATCAATCAACGCGCCGCAGGATAGTAGTGAAGCAAATGGAGGTGTATGCAAACCTTCGGAATCTTCACGAACGTCCATCAGCTATTGAAAAGATGGCGATGCCGACTGGATTCGAACCAGTGACCGTCGGCTTAGAAGGCCGTAAGAACTTGTTAAAAATCAAGGATTGTTTGAAAAATGAGGACTGATTTTGGCTACCTCAACCCACCAAAGTCTAAACTTTTTGGATCGCGCTGGGTGGGCCGAAAAAGTGCCTTCTGACCCATTATCGCTGACAGCGCGCGCTATGTTGACATCGTAGGGGTCACAGGTTCAAACTTTGTCACCTTGTCATTAACGATCCCTTGCTAGAGGTAATCTCGCTTGGCGGGCTATTCTCGGCCTAGTAGATCAAGCAATCTGCTAACCAGGGCAACCCGGTCGTCTTCACCGTTCGCCTTTGACCTAGAATTCCGATTGCCAAGGTTGATCGCCCGCGAAATGCGTCTGACCTCGTCGGCGTCAGCCAAAGCGTTGCCGTTAAAATCGGCCCATTCCGCGCACGCCGCCAGCATCGATATCGCCGGGTCTTCGATCAAGCTTGGGTTTCCCTCCAGATCGACTTGGGCCAGTTTACCCTTTGCGCGATAGGCCGAACGTCCGGTCGTCTGGAACACTCCGCCGCCCCGGTAATCGAAGCCATCGCTGGTTCCCTTGACGTTGGCCATCCTGCCTCCATAGGCCCAGTCGCCCAGCGCTGTCGGGTTTTGAAGCAGATTGTCCCTGATGAAGTCGTCCGAAACTCTGCTTGCTCTCTTTGGCCATGCATTCCTGACTGCAGCCACGGTGGTGTAGGTCAACGACTTACGAAGCAGCTTAAACCCCCCGGTTTCAAGAGCTGCCTGCCCAAAGAAATGCGCGAGCCTTTTAGGCGAAGCCGCGATCTGAAACTTGACGAGCAAATCGTTGCAAGCATTCGACACGAAGTAATCAATATATCGTCGATACGTTTCCAACGCATCGCCAGAGCCAGGTGCCCGTGTAAAGGCTCCGAAGAGTTCAGACGTTAGGATGGAATTGGTTTGGTCACGCACAATGGAAATGCGCATACCATCGTAAGCGCCGCCTACAATGGAAGGACGAGCCGAATCAGATGCGTGGCAGGTGACCGAAGCGCTGATCGGCTCAGGCAGTCCGGTCGTCGCATCGGTGAATTTGAACTCTGGCAACAGGATGCCAAGCTTCTCCGCCGTCTCCGGGCCCACTATGCCATCATCGGCATTCCTGCCGAAATTCCGTTGCTGGAAATCGAGCACAGCCCGAAAGGTTTGTGCGCCGAAATTCCCATCCGTCCTGATTGTGATGCCGAGACATTCGGCCAGTCTTTGCTGCAATTGCTTCACAAATCGCCCAGCAGACCCCATCCGCAGGATGACAGTCTTGCCGGCACACTGCGTCAAAATCATCTGCTGCACCTCGCGTCCGTCGAAGAGAACGTACTCGACGCCCGCCTGGTGGGAGTTCCCGAGGAAGGGCGTAATGAATTTCTTCCACGGCCCGCTCTCGCTGCTTTTCTTTCCCTTGACTACCGTCCCAGCAACAACCTGACATCCAGCACTCGAATATCTAGTGTCGGGGATGTTTGCGTCCACGCCCATATGGAAGGCACAGTGAATATTGTCGCCTGGGCGGCCAATGTTCCAGGTATCATCGGGGTCATAGTCGGCGTCGTCGGACGTCCGTTGAAACGTGCTGTCCGAATCCTGCAGCAATGCCCAATGTCCCCTCGGGCCCTCGCGCCGTTTGTGCCAACCTGGAATATAGTTTCGGTAGCGGCCTCGCCCCAGCTGATTGACGCCCCCGCCCCCCTTCGACACACCCGCCTCGACGATGGGAGCATAGGGAACAGTCGAACCCGGGAATACGGCAAATCCCGCTCCGGGGAGCCACTGACCTATGGCACAGCGCATCTTGCGATAGTCGATATTTTCAAGTGTGACCTTGTGGGATCGATCGAAGCCAGTACCAGACGAATCGACAGGCAGGCATCCGCGAATGCCGAATATAATCAGCCCCCGGCCGTCAATTGGAAAACAGGATCGTTTCCATAGCGCGGCGAGATGAGCTTCGGAAAGCAGAAGTGCGCCATCACCGGGCTGTATTGCCGGCGTGGGAATGTTCGGTAGCGTTGCGATAGGTACGCCAGGTCCTGGATTATCGCTATCGAGGCCCACAGTCCAATCCTCGTCATGGATCTCCTGTTCGGTCGTGGTGACTTCGTCCACAGGTCCCGGAACGTGATCGATTATGAGGCTTTCTGCAAAGGCCTTGACGAAGTCGAGCGCCGTGTCGAGTTTTTCGACCAGCTTTCCAATGATCTCACACTTGAGAGACACTGCAGAAACCGTCTGTCCGGGCAAAATCATGCCAAGCCTGGCAATGATGGTCTTGAGCTCGTCAGCCTGTAGAAAAAGTGAAATCGGGACCGCGTCGTCTGCCCTTCGAAATTTATTGGCGATAGCGGCGTTTGTGATGAATGCGAGGTAAACGTCGATCGCCGTCACGCGCATGGGCGAAAGGGTTTCGAGTTCCTTCCAAACCAGTCCCGACGAGAAACCCGCAATCTCACACTGGGCGTGGCTGCTCGTGATATGGTTGGCCGTAATACCAGCACTCGGGCCAATCTTGTCGACCTCCGCGTTCCATTCGGCCTTGGTAACGCCGTAGAGCCCGATGCGATCACCGTAATCCTTGGGCATTGCTGTTGTCGTGCTCCAATCTGAACCGGTGGCGCAGTACGCGAAGGCAAGTAGCAAAGAGGAATTGGATTGATACTGCAACGCGATGCGGAAGCAGATATCCACCAAAGCCTGAAGTTCGATAGCTCGTTTGAATTCAATGGGAAGATCGTCATCCGGCAATGGTGGCGGTTCCACGAATTGGACCAGCACGCGCTTCTTGATGAAATCCTTCCCCCTTCCCGCATGCAACCTTCACCCAGGTAATCGAAAGCGTGCCCATGGTTTCTACACTCTCGGCGCCGATGATTTCCAGTTTGTCGGAAGGTTGGACGACAATCTTCGGATTGGTGAAAGCCGCGCTATTATTCGGCTCCTGTAGCAGAGCGAAAGGGTGTTGCGCCTGAAAAAAAGCCGTCACGATCTACGAGCCCCTCATTCGACAAAAGGAAACTTCCGCAATCAGAAAGAGCAATTTTGAATAGATACGACCAATCGCATCGATAGATCACTAAAACTTACCACTTCAGCACCATTCTGTATATTCGTGCTGGCCCGGGTGTCCGATGCACAGACGCCGCTTATTGCGTGGCGCAATTCACCATCCATCTATATGCTCGAATGCCTTATGGGTTGATAGCCCTCGACAATGCGGTCAGTGGATGGTGGGGGGCATCATGGATTGGAACGAGCTTTCAGGACCGCAGGTGAAGATCCTGCGTGAAGCCATACTCCGCTCCTTTCCGACCGTAGCGCGCTTTGACATGTTTCTTTCGGATGAACTCGACAAGGGTTCGGTTTCGACACAGGTTGGCCCCGGCAGTTACGAGCAACAGATCCAGGCCTATCTGATAAACATTCAGGCTGAAGGGTGGACAGACGATCTCGTCGATGCGCTGCAAAGGCTGCGGGGCAGGAATCCGTGGGTCCAACGTCTGCCCGATGCCATACGCGCCGCCGGAACATCGGCGCCAGCAAGGCTGTCTTCGCCATCCATGCAACTGGAAAAGATCGTTCAAGGCGGTGGCTTCGCTGACTTGAGAATATGGGCTCAATCATTGGCGCTGATCAGCGAATCAACCTGCAGGATCGAATTCCCGGCCGGGCAGCCCCAAGGCACGGGAATTCTCGTTGCGCCGGATCTGGTCTTGACCAACTACCACGTCGTCAAAGGACAGCTCAATCACCAGACCAGCGCAGCCGACATCGTTTGCCGCTTCGGCTATGCCCGCGATGCCAATGGGCTCGATGAGGGAACCGCTTACAAGCTTGCAGCGGGTGATGGCTGGACGATCGCCAGCAGCCCCTTTGACGAAGCAGATACGCACGGCGTCGGCGTCGCGAGCACGTCCTGCCTCGATTACGCACTGTTGAAATTGGGCTCCCCAATCCCGGATTCCAAGCCGTTAAGAGTTGCCCCAATCTCTCCTTTGCCAAATGCGGAATTGCCGGTACTGATCGTGCAGCACCCCGCGGGAACACCGCAGGCACTGGCAATCGGCAAGTCGCTCGGGGTCAACGAAAACGGTTCCCGCTTTCGGTATGACGCAGATACGCTTGGCGGTTCGTCGGGCTCTCCGGTGTTCAATCAGAGGCTGGAACTGGTGGCGCTCCATCATGCGGGCGATCCGAGATCGGAGATGCGGGCCGCCTACAACCAGGGCATCCCGATCAGCATGATCGTAGGTTCGCTGCAATCGAGGCAAGTTCCGCAGTTCTGGCAATAGAAATCACCTGGTTGTCTAACCGGTTGCCTCGATAAATTGAGCGTATGCCAGCGATTTCGGCGCGCCCGGCGATATCACGCTCGATCTCGGCAAGAACGACATCGGCAACGGCCTGATGCGCGAGCCTGCAGAACATGGTCTCTGTGCTTTCGAAGGATTTGTTTTCGAAGAGCTTGTTGACCGGCGCGCCGCCCATGCACAGGTTGAAATAGGCGCAGGTTTCCTGGCACTTGTTGACGCCTGCGTCGATACCGCGCCACAAAACACGAAACGTCGGCGAAGCGAGAATGCCGTCTAGAGTGGCGTCCGCGAGGTTCCCTATCGAGAAGTCGCCGAACGTGTCATCCACAAGCCCCGCCAGTTCCGGAGAAAATGTAAAGAGTTCACCTTTGGTGGATACCGTGATAATGCCGAACGGGGCATTCTGGGAGTTATAGCGAAAATAGCCGAAGGCCGCGCTTTGCAGACAGGCGAGCAAATCCTCGCGCTCGCGTATGAGGATCGGCGGATCTGCTGCACGCGCCCGATCGATCGTTCGCGCGAAAAAGCGTCTGAAGGCGTCGAATGATCCTTCTTCTTCAAGGGTCGATGTCTGTACCGAACCTTCTATCTCCTCGACATTGAACCCTATGTTACGGATATCTTCCGCCTCGAAGAAATCCATGAGTTCGTCTGCCGCATCAAGCGACGCTCGCCCGACAACGCAGATGACGTGAAACGGCACGCCTCGGCGGCGAAGGAAATCAATGCCGCGCATGACGCTGCCGTGCGTTCCCTTTCCGGATCTGGTCTTGCGCCGCGCGTCGTGCAGCCGCGCGGGCCCGTCAAGACTAACGCCGACACGCATGCGGGTTTCAACAAAGAGATCACACCATTCGTCGTCGATCAGCATGCCGTTCGTCTGGATCGCGTGCGGGACTAAGACCCCCTCCGGCGCGGCCTGCTGAATGGTAATGATGGCCTCTCGGTACCATTTGGGCGCGACAACCAGCGGTTCGCCGGCGTGCCAGACGACGGTGAAGTCGGAGGCGTTGAGACCCGCTTCAAAGACGAACGCGGCGGCGCGACGCACTGTCTCGACCGACATGACCTCACGGTTGTTGCGGTGCGGCAGGTAGCAATACTCGCAATTGATGTTGCAGAATGCCGTCGGCTGCATGACGAGCAGCCGGGTCGAGCCACGCAAGGACTGCGCGTCTAATAGTTCCGCCATCCGTTCAACCAGTTCGGGAAATTCCCGAAGTTAGGAAAGTTTTGCCATTGGGCAATTTGCACGCTGTCCGGCTTGGCCAACTCCGGTTTCCCGAGTGACGTGAGGTAATCAGCCCGTATCTGGTTAAGTCTGTCGATTGCCCGAAAATTTTCTTCCGTCGCCGACGTCGCATTGCCCGGCTGGGAGAGGCTGACGGCTGCCAATGCGGTAATGCCCAATGTACGCAAGTTACTCTTGGTATTCATTCTAGAACTCCAGGCCACCCATTATCAGGTTTCTCGACGAACTCCTTGCACTCCGGAATTTCCTTGCACGTCTCTGGTATTCGATATCTCGAGCCGGAGGCTTTTTGCAGCAACGCCTCGTCGGCATTCTTCCAGCGCATGGCAAGAGCATTGGTCAACTGCTCGGTTCCGACGAGATAACGCCACTTTTTCTGATCTATATCCTCGATCCACAACCAACCGTCCTGAACGCCCGCGTCAATAATTTTTGGACCTGTGTGTACGATCCGGGTTCGAACGGCAGGTCCATCGCCCGGTTCTGTGTCGCCATTATCGCGATATTGTATCTCTATCGTGTTCTGGCACGGCCGCAGGTCGTCCAAGCATTTCATGCTATCATATCCAGATCTGTATACCACAAGTTGCTTGTCATTTGTATCGAGATCGACGGGACCTGTGTTGCAGGAGCGGTAGGTCGGTCGTGTATCCAGTCCTTTTCCATCCAACGTGCCGGAAGGATCCTTTTCGGCAATGTTGCTCTTATAGAAAGTGACCTTGTAAGACTTGCAGACCTTGGCGCCTTTTGCCATCTGGCCTGTTCCAACCAGATCTTGTTCGAGGAATAGGATCCGCCAAGCCGGTTGTTGACCACAAATAGACGTCCGTCGGTTGACCTTCGCGTACTGGACCGATCCCTGGAATCAGGAACCCGATGACAGCGCCGGAATGAATGAATTTCACGCTATTGGGATCAACCGCCTGGAGGTTTCTCGGGAAACTGAAGTCCTAAATCATCAGGTTCATTCGCTCGCCGCTCTCGGACGAGCGGGGGCCACGAATTCCGAGCGGTGTTGGAGCATCAAACCGCTGCAAGCCAAGAAATGCATCCCGTTGCTTGGGGTCGAACTCTGCGCCTTCGGGATATTTTACATCGAGCCGGAAGAACCAGCTTTTGTCCCCCGATCCGCATTCCAGCGTATTCACGACAGAACGATCCAAGAGGAGAAGGAGCAGCAGCGCCCTCGAATTGCCGTTCGTCAAATCGAGACGCCACCTTGAAGTTTACCCCGCGTGCGTCCTGGCTATCCTTCACCAGTTTGCAAACCGCATTCTCCACCACGCCGTCCGGCTGTTCAGTCTCGAAAGAAACGGTTAGATCGGCGCCGTAGATGGCGCGAGCACCTTTGTCGATATTGCCTATCGTTCGACGCAAAATAGACATCTGCTTCGCATCGATATCGCCAGGTTCATAATCCTGTTTCACCTTGTCGATCAGCCAGCTCAAGGCACGATCATCGACGGCGCTTCGCGGTGTTGTCGAATTGGCGATGTCATTGACGGCCAACGCCAGATTGAGCTGTTTCGCCAAACCTGTCGCTTTGTCTGCCTCGCTGCTCGCCGCCCTCCAGAACATGATCGCCACACCGGAAGCAGTAAGGGCAAACGCGAGCAGGAAAAGACCTGCGACGGCTCCCCGCATGGCATAGGTCTGGATCTTGCTCGACCACTTGCTACCCCACTCCCGCCACTTGACAGCGTCGTGCCAGAGGGTGCCGATCCACCCGATACGCTTGTCGGGCTCGGCGAGCGCCTGGCTGCTGTCGCCAATTGCGACCAGTTGACGTTTCTTTTCAATCAGAACATCTCTTGCCCACTCGTAGCTATAGCGGGAGTCATCCCCGAACAGGAGGCGCAGCGTCTCCTGGCTTTCCGAGGGTATAAGCGTATTTGCTGCTTCCCAATCCCTGTGCAGTTTCTTGTCCAGCCAGCTCCTGTCCTCAGTATCAGGCAAAGGCAAATCCTGGATGGCCAGTTGCGATAGGCGCTGCTCGAGTCGTTTCTGCCGTTCGAGATGCTGCTTGTAAGCGGCCCAGTTCCGGATCAAGGATTCATGCGTCACGTTGTAGATGATGGTTGGCTTGCCTTCATCTGTCGCTGGCAAGAGTTCTATCAGCCCGGCTTCTTCGAATTTTTGAAAAGCGTTATTGAGATATGTCCGCAAATGACCTTTCGCGGTCGGCGAAGTGCCGAGCCGCGCTGCGCCAGCACTCGTTTCCATCATGTCGTCTATCGAGACAAATTTTCGGACGGCCTGACCGCCATCGTCGAGTTGCGCCAGGCAACACAACGCTACGGACAAGATGCCTTCGGTTTCTGACCGTAGTTTGTTCTGATTGCCTTTGAAGCCTTGTTCTTCGGCCATGGCGGCCATGACTTCCTCGGCCCTTGCAAACACCCCGTCGGCAGCGGCGTTCAGGCAGCGGCCGAGCCGGCATGTCTGCTCGTTGGCGTTGCCCGACTTCCAGCCGGGGACCATGGCGAAATGTTGGGTACCGATCTCGAACAGCGCGTCCTTATCCTGCACGCGCCGGGAGATCCAGTCATCCGCCGCGCGTTCCCAGACAAGTGGCAGGAAATGCTGCAGCAGAGGCAGCTTGTCCGCCTTGTGTTGCAGTGTTTCACCCGCTTCGCGATAGGCATCCTTGAGTTCCTTCACTGCCTCGATGGTATATGGCGTGAGGCGAGCTTCGGATGATGTGTCGAGCGGCAATTCCCAAAGCTTGGCGAGGCGTCGTGCTGGTTCCACAATCGCCGCTTCGATATCATCGCCTGCCACCAGATCGACGAGATACATCGATGAATTGATGACCTCCGACATGCCGGCATATTCGGAGAAGCGATGCAGTTCCTCGCTTCGCATCGTGGCAACAGCAAAGAGGCATTCAGGTTTGTACTCGTGGATATCGCGCAGAATGCCAATCAGGGCCTTGCGGCCATCGGCATCGCATTCGTTCCTGAATATCTCTTCAAACTGATCGATGTGAAGCAGAAGCAGCGGTTTTCCGCCGCGTGAGCCGTAGCTTGCGGCCGCGTCGAATTCGGTGAGGACATCGCTAACAAAATCAAACAATGCCCGGCTCGATATTGTGCCGTCACTGGGTGAAATCTCTCGGTCGAGCCAACGCTTTGTTGCCTGCTCGACGGCATCCTGGCTCGCATTTTCTGGCCACTCAATACCAAGATCGAGGGCCGCTCCCCTTATCCTCGCACTGGCTTCCCGTATGGACGCGGCCTTCTCAGCAGCTGCACGCTCTGGAAAATCACCCCTTGTTTCAGGATCGCTGTCCGGATCGAGATAGACGAGATCGATGATATTGCGCAGTACGTGCCAGAGAGCATTCTGCAATTGGCCAATGGGATCCGTCGCCGGTCGCATCTCGGCGACATACCATGCGCCCCATTGGCCCTTGACCGGAATGCTGTCGAGTTCGGCGATAAGGCCGGCCCGCGTAAGCGATGATTTGCCGCTTCCGGAGCCCCCCACGACGAAGGTCATCCGTCCTGAGCTCGTGGAGCCCGTCCCCTCACGATTGGCGAAGAATTTCTTCAAATCCTGTTTTTGAGTTTCGCGACCGCAGAAATACCGCGCCAGTTCACGGCGGAAGCTGCGCAAGCCCGGATATGGCGTCGTGATCAGGATGCCGGCAGCCTTGGCAAAACACGATCTGTCCCCGGCTTGCCAGCGCCGGATGAAGATTTCGGCGTGCGTCGCAGGCATTTCAGTTTCTACCGGGCCAGGAGGGATGATGTTCATGCGCCTTTCCTCGCTCACTCCTAATGGCTCATCAGGTCTTTGGCTGCATCTTTCAAGTGATTGAGATCATTGGTGTTGAACACAAGCCTGTTATCTTCGCGCTTTATCTTGAGCAGGTTCCAGCGCCGGACAGACAAGCCCTCATCAAACTTCAGGCCGTCGAATTTGTCGAAATTCTGGAACAGGACCGCTATGCGAAAGATCTTGGGCTCGCGTTCGGGAAAATACTCGCTCACGAGGCGGTCGATCCTGGCATCCCAGTCTTCGAAATGATTGATCGTATGCTGCCGGTCGCCCGGCCTTGTTCTTGGTCATGGGCCGCCACGATGTTCAACTGCGCGCGATTGAACCGCTTGACGCTTTCGTCGAGGCTATCGAGCGACACGGCGACCGTTTCGTACTCGCCTTGCTTGACGACGGTCTTGCCCAGTTCCTGCAGATTAGTGGACAGCAGCTCGCGGTTGGGATCACTGTCCGGAAGATTTTCGAAACGCGTTCGCAACTTGCTTTCAAAGAACTCATCAAAACCAGCCAGTTTCGCCAGTTTTGCGCCAACATCTTCGGACGAGCCGGTCCAGGCGCATTCTACTTTGTGGTTGATCTCTCCGCCGTCCCACCACTCCCCTTCGGACCGCCAGTAAACCCGCTGGAATTTTCCGACGATGTCCCGCCATATGCTTACGAGGTCCTCATCGCCATATCCCAGCGCGTTCATGAGCGGGAAGATCAGTCCGTCCTTGAGACCGGCCACGGTCATGTTCTTGTCGGAGGCGGAGCGCACGAAAATTGGAGGATACTTGAACAACTCCGTGCGCTCAGGTTCGGTCAGTCTCCTGGTCTCACTCCAGCCATCTTCCCGATGCTGAACACGTTCAGGACTATACCGGCGCAGGTAATTGAACAGCTCGATGTCGCATGACTGAGAGCTGGCGCCGTCAGCTTTTTGACGATGGGTTTCCGAGCACCAGCACACTCGAACTCGATCAGTTGGTCGTCAGGCTCGCCCGAGCTGAGAAACCTTTCCAGTTCGACCTTGGCATTCGCGCGATCAGCCTGGTCATTCCTGAGTTCGCGGACGAAGATTGGCTTGTCATTGAATGTCGGGTTCTTGGCGCGATACCGTTCCTTCCACTTGTTCCACCAATTGAGAACTTCGTCCTTTTCGTAGAGAAGCATAAACTTTTTTCGCGTCTCGGCAGGGCCATCGCGTGATTTGAGCCAATCCTCGACGGCATACGCGAAAATCGTGCCCTCCGTCACATCGGTGTCATCGAGATCAAACGGCGTTATCACCGCCAAAAAGCACTTGGACTGGCTGATCTGCTCCGTCTTGAGTTCAGAGACCTTGGACCACAACTCAGCTGTGTACGGATGATAACTTGCAAAATAATCGAACACGTGTTCATCATCGCAATACTTGAAAGCAACTTCACCTTGTTTGTATATTCTGAACCATTGGGCTTCATCGATATCAACTGGATCCATCAGCGATTGAATTTGCGTGCAAATTCTTCGGCGAGTAGCAAGAAGCTCCAGCAACTTTCCAGTCAACGCTTGCGGAACGACCGTATTGACGATGTAATCCTGCAAAGCCTCTTCGTAAGATTGATCTGTATTTACCACGACTGCAGGCAGAGGCGAGAATTCATGATCCGAAAGGAATATGGAAAAGAGGTTCAGGTTGGGAAAGGCCTGACCAATTGCAGATCTCAGTAATTTTATTTCACCACCACTCAAGTCACTCACGCCAGTGCCCCTCGGAAATGAAGCCGCCAACTCGTGAAGATAGCATAAATTGTTTAAATTTCACAGGATACAGCAGGTTAAGTCTAATTACTTGGGATTAACCTAGTAAACGCAACTCTCGAAAACGTCGACCTTGTCCGAGTAAGTACACGATACTACTATCGAAAAACGTTCTGCGGTTGGTGATCCGGCTAGCGCCCCGCGCTGAGAAGCGCGGCAATGCTCGAGCTCACCTCTCTACCGGACAGGTATCGGGTAACGTCATGGGTCCACCAGCCGCCATTTAGCTGCGCCACATCTTCGACAATCATCTCGGCATTGCGCCGGTAGTCACTTGCAAGATAGGGGTCGAGCCGCGATACGGGGTCAATTCTATCGAAATAGTTGATCCACTTTCCCGAGACACGGGCGCTCGGAAAGCCATCGTCCTGCGTCCACTCTGGCCGCAGTTTCTCCTGGACCTCATCGATGCCGAGCGGACTTCCCATGGTGACGAAGGCGTCGACCACGGGACACTCGGCAACGCGTTTCAGGCAATCATCGGCGATCACGGTTCCCATGCTGTGCGACACGACTATGTGCGGACGGCGCGCTGCGCTACCTCGTGTGACCGCAGCAACGAAGCGTTTTCGTATCTCGTCGCGGACGAAGTATCGTTCGCCAGGGCGGGGACTGAATGAAACGTTGAAAAGATAATGGTGCACGTCGCGCAGGAAGCGCTTCAGGAACGCGTCCTTGGCAAAGTCCGGCAGTGGGATACGTTCAAGCTCATTGGAGAGCGTTCCCTCAGGCGCACTAGACCCCGCCTCTCCCTCGCTCAATCCGAGTCGCTGTTCCATCGCTGCAATCCATGCCGCTTCGGTGTTATTTTGAGGTACGATCGCCAGGCTGGGCCAATCCAAATTCGTCGTTATCGAGGCCCACAATTTCCAGTCCAGCGTCATCCGCAAGCGGCGCCTGATAAAGCACATCCGCCCAATAGACCATTTCGCTGCTCACGTCTGAGGCAGCAAGATCGAGCGGTAACGCAGACTGTCGAAGCGCACTTTGCCAAACCGCGAGCAATGCCTCCTTTTCCGGCTTGTTCGATATCCCATGGATGAACGTAATGTGTGCCATGACCCATTCCGATGTCTAGAAGACTTCACCATACGAGGGCTGGTAGCTCCATCTGTTCGAGCGCCGCGCTACTCGATCGCCAATATTGACAGCATACCAAAAATAGGAGCGACTACGCTATCTTTAATGAGCTAGGGTCCTGACGCCGTATCCTTGGAGCAGGTGCCTCTAGACAAGGAAATTTCGCTTGATCATGACCGATTTTGTGGCAATATCGCTGAATATTCGACTATAATGACGATACGTTCAAATAGATTTAACTTAGACTGTATTTGCAAGTCTTTAAGTTCATAGAATTTTCCAAAATAGCTCAAAGAAATACTTCGATGGATATTATCGTAATTGCTTAGCATCGTGACGGGCATTGCATGGCGGCAACCGATCGATATAGCGCGAGGGCATAGCGAAAACGGCGGCCGGACTAAGTACCGGAAATAATGGAACCCCTGCAACAATGGCAAAGGGTTCGGCCGGTTTCGGACGGACCAGACGCATCGTTTACTTCGGAGGATCACATGGCCGCCAATCTTCAGCTGCTCGATCTCACGGCGCTCGGAACCATCGGCGGCCTCACCCTGGCGACGACGGCGGTAACCAATGGCCTGTGGCGCTCATTCGGATGGCAACCGCGATGGCTGGGCCTCGTCGTGTCGCTGGTAATCTGCGTGGCGACGGCGGTCTTTGCCGGCAACATCGCTCCGGTCAATCTCTTTCTCGCCGTGGTGAATGCCTTCGTGGTCTACCTCGCCGCAGCCGGAAGCAGCGGCGCAGGAGCGGCCATTCAAGGGGGTCGAGGACAGGCCCCCGCGATGAGGGACGAGAATTGCCCGGGACGGAAGACGAAGCAGTGGACAGACAATTCCTGCGTTCCTGGTTCTGAAACAGACCGTGTAGCCCCGAAACACTGACAATCGCGCGGGGCGTGCGAGCGGGTGGCGAAAATGGCAAATGCGGACGCCGATCGGCTGAAAGACTATCTCGCACTCATCACCAGGAAACATGGTGGGATCGAGCCAATCAAGAACATGCTGGACGAGCGCGCTAAGGCCGGCGCGGGGTCCGGGCTCGAAAGCATGTCCGACGCAAACGACGATTTCAAGCTGGCGGTGTCCGGCCTCGAGGCGGTGGAGCTGGCCGCGTCCCGTCAGAAGGCGAACTCTATGGCTTCGAGGCGATCATCCTTCCGGATCTGCGCCCCGCCATCGACATCGTCGACAATACATTCTCGGTGACGCATCCGCTGTGGAGGCGATTGTCCGAAGATGCCGAGATTCGAGCCCGGATTGAGTCCGTCATTCCTTCGATCGGAAGGATAGAATTGCCGGGGAACGACAAATATCCTTATGGCGGCACTGGTTTCGTCGTCGGCGACGGCTTGCTGATGACCAACAGGCATGTGGCGGAAATTTTTGCCCAAGGACTGGGGGACAGGAAGCTGTCGTTTCTCGATGGGGCGAAGGCCGCCATCGATTTCAAGCGTGAGCAGGGACGGCCGCCTGGCCCGATGCTCGATGTCGTGCGTGTTGTCATGATCCATCCCTATTGGGACATGGCAATTCTCGCCGTCGATGGGTTTCCGGATACCGCGAAGTCCCTCAGCCTGTCACTGACCGATGCGCGGGATCTTGTCGGGCACGATATCTTCGTCATTGGCTACCCGACATTTGACCCGCGCAATCCGTCAGACGTACAAGCCGACGTCATGGCGGAAGGTACGGCGTCAAACGGTTGCAACCGGGCGAGCTTCAAGGCGGCATGAACACCTCCAGCTTCGGCAAGATCGTTCCCGCTGCAACGCATGATTGTTCCACCCTTGGCGGCAATTCCGGGTCGGCCGTCCTAGACCTCGAAAATGGGGACGTGCTCGCTCTCCATTTTGGCGGAGCCTACCAGAAGCAGAACTACGCCGTGCCGGCCTTCGAACTTGGTCGCGACAGCCGCGTGATTGCGACCGGGGTGCGCTTTGCAGGCAAGCCATTGGGAGGAACAAACGATTGGTCGAACTGGTGGTCGCGAGCGGACGGCGCAGAGTCCGTCGCCGCGACCGCGAATGCGCCTCTTGCCGCGGCCAAGGCTGCGGAATCGAAGGCCGACTCCCGACGAGGGGGCGTGAAGATCGGGAGAGGCCAGGAGATGGCACGCATCGAGGTACCGTTGCGAATTACGATCTCTGTCGAAATCGATCGCGACCTTGCAAAATCCATCGTCGCAACAGAATCGCCCGGTGGGGAAGCCATCGAGTCAGCGCGTGAGCCTTTCCGCGATGCTGATTTCAGCACGCGCAAGGGCTATGATCCGGGTTTCTTGAACGATCCGAAGCAGGAAAAGCTGCTTGCGTCGGTGGACGTTCCAATGCCCCTGCCCGCGGATCCCTCAGTTCTCGCCAAAGATCGATCCGGAGAGGTCGTAATCCATTATGAAAATTTTTCGATCAAGATGCACGCTCAGCGGCGGCTGGCCCTGATCACTGCGTCCAACGTGACGAAAGCGCCCGACCTTAAGCGGCCGGAACCCGATCGGGATTACACACGTCGAGGTCTTTCTGGCCTTGGGGCAGTGATCAGGAGCGCTGGTTCCTTGATCCGCGTCTGGATGAAAGGTTTCAAATTCCTGATGTTTTCTTCACCAAGGATCGAAAGGCCTTTGACAAGGGCCATATCGTCCGGCGTGACGACGTTTCGTGGGGCAAGACCTATGAACAGCTCCGCCGGGCCAATGGCGATACCTATCATGTCACGAATTGCTCACCCCAGATTGCCGGTTTTAACAGATCCGCAAAGGGCGAAGATAATTGGGGGATCTTGAAAATCTGGTCCTTTCCGAAGCGGCGAATGAACGGCTATGTGTCTTTGCCGGACCCGTTCTTAATCCATCTGATGCGGTGTTCACGGGTGTTGGCGACGACGGCGCGGTCCTACGCGCCAAAATCCCGTCGCGTTATTGGAAGGTTATCGTCAGCCGGGTTGACGACGGCGTCGCGGCCTATGGCTTCATGCTGGAGCAGGCTCTGGCAGATGTGGATTTTGAATTTGCAGTGCCGGCCGAATTCGTTGCGACGATGTATCCGATTGCCGATATCGAACGGATTTCAAGCGTCGTATTCGCAAACTCGATCGGGCTTACTGATCAATACGAAACAGTACGCGGAACCGAACTCGGTCTGCGCACGGGCACCCGTCACAAGTCTAAACCTTTCATGACTTGATCGGCTAACTCATTGAAAAGATGGCGATCCCGACTGGATTCGAACCAGTGACCGTCGGCTTAGAAGGCCGGTGCTCTATCCAGCTGAGCTACGGGACCAATATGAGTTCCCGTGGAGAGCGATCTTCCCGGGAAAAATCGAAAACGCTATTTAGTGCGTCCAAGGCTGCTTGCGGTCAAAGCGGAAGTTTTCCGAATAAGACACGATACGCCGGCGTGTTTCCTTGGGCTCCAGCACGACATAGTCAATGGCATTTTTCTGCGCATAAGCGATCGCCTCTTCTTTCGTCTCGAAAGTCAGGCGGATCTGGCTCTTCATGTCGCGCGATGAGGTATAGCCCATCAGCGGTTCAATCTTGCGTGGCTGCTCCGGCTCGAACTCAAGCGTCCAGGTATCGGTCTTGGCCTTGCCGGATTGCATTGCGGTTTTTGCCGGGCGGTAGATGCGTGCTGCCATTGAAGAGATTCCCTTGTCTGCAATCCCGATATATTACAGGCTTCAATTCAGTTCCAGCAGCATTTGCTTGGGAAAGTGGTCGGAGCGGCAGGATTCGAACCTGCGACCCTCTGGTCCCAAACCAGATGCGCTACCAGGCTGCGCTACGCTCCGTCCTTTGTTGACGCTGCTGTCCCTAGAGTATTGGCCTGACGAACGCAATAGCTCAAAACACGAAAAAAGCAGAAAACCGAACGAATGGTTTGCAAAGGCAATATGTGACACCAAAAGTCCCACATAAACCTCTTCACCCATCAGGTGTCGACTTGACAGAAAAGTGAAGTCGAGAACCACAAAAGTTGACCTTTTCGTCTGGTCATCACAAGCAATAAGGCTAGATCGATGGTCAACGCAATTCACCATCGAATCCCCGGAGTTTGTCAATGAGTGCTTCCAACGATTATACGCCGCCGAAGGTTTGGACCTGGAACAAAGAGAGCGGAGGTCGCTTCGCAAATATCAACCGGCCGATAGCAGGGCCGACACATGAGAACGACCTGCCGATCGGCCGCCATCCGCTTCAGCTCTATTCTCAGGGTACGCCGAATGGTGTGAAGGTTACGATCATGCTCGAAGAGCTGCTGGCGCTTGGCCACCGGGGCGCGGAGTATGACGCCTGGTTGATCAATATCAATGACGGTGACCAGTTCGGTAGCGGTTTTGTTGCGGTCAACCCAAACTCCAAAATACCTGCTCTGGTGGATCGCAGTGGACCGACGCCCATCCGGATCTTCGAGTTCGGTTCTATCCTCGTTTATCTCGCTGAGAAATTCGGTGAATTCCTTCCGACGGAAACAGCGGCGCGCGCCGAATGCCTGTCATGGCTGTTTTGGCAGATGGGCAGTGCACCCTATCTGGGAGGCGGGTTCGGCCATTTTTACGCCTACGCGCCGACCAAGATCGAATATGCAATCGACCGATTTGCCATGGAAACCAAACGCCAGCTCGATGTGCTCGACCGCCGCCTTGCGGAAAGCGAGTATTTGGGAGGCAGCGAGTATACCATCGCCGATATGGCTGTCTGGCCCTGGTATGGCGGGCTGGTCAAAGGTCGGCTTTATGACGGCGCGGAATTCCTTCAGGTGCAGGAATACAAGAACGTGGTGCGTTGGGCCAACCAGATCGACGAGCGCCCGACTGTCAAGCGTGGCCGGATGGTCAATCGCACTTCCGGTGAACCTTCGACCCAGTTGCGTGAGCGTCACGATGCGAGCGACTTCGAAACGAAGACCCAGGACAAATTGGCGGCCAAAGACTGACTACCTGCTGAAGCACAGTGGCGCGGCGGCATTAGCAACCGTTCGGGCGGCGGCATCGCCCGCCGGGCGATTCATGCAGCTTTTTCGTTGGGAGTTCGCGTTGGATCGAAAACCTGAAAAGTGTTCCGTCCCGCAGCTTTTGCAGCATAGAGGGCGGTATCGGCATTCTTTACGACGTCGGACGGGACACAGTCATCGATAAGCGCGATGCCCACCGATGCCCCAAGCTTTGGTGACTGACCGAAAAACTCCAAAGGGTTGCTCAGAGAACCGACGATCCGCTGTGCAAGGTCTGTAGTCGCATCCTGACCAAATTGGGGTCCGAGCAAAATGGCGAATTCGTCGCCGCCAATTCGGGCTACAACCTCAGTTTCATGACATAAAGCAAGGAGGCGATTGGCGACCTCTTTCAGGCACTCATCGCCGACGGGGTGCCCCAGGCTATCATTGATAATCTTGAAACCATCGAGATCGATCAGGAGCAATGCGCCGCGCGGACTTTGACCGGCATCAGGTTTACACAAATCTGCAAGTCTCATCTGGAACTGGCTGCGATTGGCCAGTCCGGTCAAAAGGTCGAAGTCGGCCAGATATCGCGTGCGGTCCAACAAAATCTTTTGCTCGGTGATGTCCTGTTTCATGCCAAAAATGCGGACAGGTATGTCATTTTCGGATTCAACCGTGGCAGTAATTCGTATCCAGCGGCGATTGCCCTGCACTGTTATGATTTCGGCATCCATCTCGAAGCCGCTGCGATCTTCAATTGCTCTTTTGCGGCGTCGCTGGAGTTCTTTCGCAGTGTTCTCCGCATAGCATTCCACGATCTGGTTTCGATGAAGATTCGACCCGCGCGGCAGGTCAAAGATGTCATAGACCACGTCGGTCCAATGCAATGTCTCATCGGGAAGGCTGCACTCCCACACACCAATCCGGGCAGCTACCGACGCTCGCGCGAAGATTTTGCGACTGTGTTCCAGTTCAGTGGCCTGATCGCGGATTAGAGATTCTTTAGCCTGTAACTCCGCTTTCAAGCGGGCAATGGTAGCGGACTCGAGCAGCGGGACATCGGACATATAAAACTCTGTTGCTTTGAGCGGGAGTAGGCAGATTGGCGCGAAAGTTGTTAATACACTTTATAAAGTGGCTTCGTCTCGCAGAAAATCAATAAGAGAATGCTGAAGCGTTGTCCGCCCACCCTCCAAGGTGGCGGAACTCGACCAAATCGGTACTCGAGTCCCTCAGGTCGTCGGGCTTCGCCGCACCTGCCAGGCAAGTCGCGCAAGCGCACCGCCAACGCTGATCAGTTGAATTCCGAGCAGCAATCCGACGAGCCATAGCGCCGTGACCGGCAGGCTTGCCCAAAGCACCAGAGAGAGCAGGACACCGACGAGCCCGCTGGCCAGCACCCAGCCCCAATAGGGAAATGGACGGATCGTTAGCGCAAAGACGATCTTTGAGATGCCTTCGATCATGAAGAACACGATCAGAAGAAGCGTGACCGTCAGCAGGCCCTGCGCCGGATCACGCAGGAAGAGGAAGCCGATAAGGAAGGCGAGGATAACGGAGATGAGTTGCAGCCAAAAGTGCGGCACGTGCCGTGCTCCCACAAGGCTGATGCCCTGCGCAACGCCACTGATGATCAACAGCCAGCCCAACATGATGATGACCGCTACCGACGACATAATGGGATAGATGATCGCCAGGACGCCTGCGACGACGAGAAGCGCACCTTGAATGAGGTACCACAACGAGTACCGCTTTACCGTTTCCCGCATGGCCTCACGGAAAACCTCCGCGGCCGAATCCAATGACATCGCCATGATCTGCTCCACCCTCCAGTGCCCCGCCTACTGCCGAAATGGCCGTGTCCGGCGATCCTGAATTCTGCATCCACGATGAACAAGTACGTAACGGTAACACGTGTTACGGCTGATGTTTAGGCGATCGGACTGACGCTCATCTCTTCTGTTCGCAAAATTTTCGTTTGATGGTATTTGCAAACGAATTCTGCCTTATGGTTTTACCAGGTTAAACGCGATGACAGGATTGCCGTGAGCAGGTTGATATCGGAGCTGTATGAGGGAAACACCAACAGGGCACACCGGTTCCGGTATGCGTTGCTGGCTTTCGATATCGCCACTGTCCTGTTCGTGATCGGCACATCCTTTCTTCCGCGGACTCAGGTCGTCGAATGGGCAGATACGGGTATCGGTCTGATTATTCTGCTTGATCTGGTGGCCCGCTTTTCGATCGGCGAGATGACGATCCGGTCAATCTTCCGACCCTCTACGCTTGCGGATTTTGCCGCCGTTTTCTCTTTTCTTGCCCCTCTTTCCGGCGAGGGTTTCGGATTTCTACGTATTCTTCGCACCCTTCGGTTACTTCACACCTATCAGGTTCTCGCACGACTGCGCGCTGACTTCCCGTTTGTGCGCCAACACGAGGATGCGCTGATCGCCGTCCTCAATCTTTTGGTATTCCTGTTCATCATGACGGGTGTGGTTTACGAGACGCAGCACCGGACCAATGCCGAGATCGCCAACTATGCCGACGCGCTATATTTTACCGTCACCGCCCTTACGACGACGGGTTTTGGAGACATCACGCTTGAGGGGACGAGCGGCCGATTGATATCAGTGTCGATCATGATTTTTGGTGTGACGCTGTTCTTGCGCCTTGCTCAGGTGTTGTTTCGGCCAAATAAAGTCCGCTATCTATGCTCGACCTGCGGACTAAGCCGGCACGATCCTGATGCAGTGCATTGCAAAGCCTGTGGAGCCATAGTCAATATCGAAAACGAGGGCGAAGGCTGAGAGTCCATTTTGAAACTCTACTGCAGCGGTCATCTGACTCGATTTTCTGTGCTTCCGGTGCTCACGCACTTTAAGGACGCTGCGCTCCGGTTCTCGAAAACCGCGCCATATGTCTCGCCGCAGCGATTTTCTCAAAAGGACTCTGAGGCCCGATTAGCGAAGTTTGACCGATACAAAGGAGGATAAACCGTGTTCTACGCCATCTTGGCCTATCACGAAGAGGAAGTGGTCGAATCATGGACCAAAGAGGAGGACGCGGCGCTGATGGCCGAACTGCTCGAGGTCAATCAGCGCCTCGTGCGCGAAAAGCTTTTGGGCCCGGCGGCACGGCTTGGTCCAACGCAGCGCGCCGTGACCTTGCGTGGCAAGGACGCCGGCGTGATCATCGACGGCCCCTTTGCCGAGACCAAAGAGCAGTTGCTTGGCTTCTACATTGTGGATTGCCCGACGCTTGAGGACGCCGTTGCGGCCGCACGCGACCTGCGCCGCGCCAATCCGACTGCCGTTTATGAAATCCGCCCAATCCTGCTCTATCGCCCGGGTGCGCCGCTGCAGCCCGAACAGGAGAGTTGATAAGGCGCACTAGAGCCATTCTGTTTTTCTTCGAATCACGGAATTGCTCTACTCTTTGTTTTTACGCCATTCCGGACGCAAAACCGGTTCCCACTTTTGCTGGAATTGCTCTAGAGCTCAAACGCCGCCTGCCCCTCATCGCTCGCGGTGACAACGCTGGCGGCAAGAGCACGGGTAATCCTCGATTTCTTTTCGAGTGCAGCGCGGTCCAACCGCTCGACAATGCGGTTGGCCGTAGAGAGGGAGCGCTCGATATGGCTGACGAGGAAGTTGATGACATTGGGATCAACAGCAATCTGCCGATCGGCGAAGAGCTTGTAGAGAACGCCCGACAGCAGCATGTCGTCCGGCTCGCCGATTTCTACGGTCGTCGCCGCTTTCAGGCGCGAGGCGAGATCCGGCAAGGTCACGGGCCAGTTGGCAGGCCATTTGCGCGAGGTCATCAGCAGACTGGAGCCGCTCTGGCGTACAGTGTTGATCAGGTGGAAAAGGCCGGATTCGTCGATCGGACCTGAGCCGATGTCGTCGATCAGGAATGGGCCCTTCTCGCCCGATGCGTTACCGATGCTCTTTGCATCGAGAATGATGGCATCGGATTCCGCTTTCCAGACGGCGGCAAGATGGGTTTTGCCCGAGCCTGTCGGACCGGCCAACACGACGACGGGCGATATCCAGCCCGGCCAGCGATCGACGATATCCACCGCGGCCATGTTGGATGCGGACACGATCAGATCGTCACGGGAATAACCCGGTTCGTGGCCGAGATCGAGCGGCAGCTGGCGCGGTGTACTTACATCGGTCATGGAGCGATGAAATACAGCCAGCAACGTTGCACTGTCATCTGATTTCTTTGGTCTTCTCGCTTTTGCTATATTCGCCTGTGTAGAGCGGGGATTGCTGATAGCGATGGATGACGAAGCGCACGAGAACGCCGACGGCGGCGGCGGTCGGCACCGCGATGAGCATACCGGTGAAACCAAGCAGCGAGCCGAAGGCGAACAGCGCAAACATCAGCCAGACGGGGTGGAGGCCCACGGACGAGCCCACGAGTTTCGGCTGAAGGATATTGCCCTCGATGAACTGTCCTATGCCGAACGCAAGAGCGACATAGAGAACATTGATGTAGTCGGGCCAGAACTGCACCAGCGCTACGCCAAGTGCCAAAAGCAGGCCGACCAGTGAGCCGACATAGGGAATGAAGCTGATCAGACCGGCAAAGAGACCGATCAGCAGACCGAAGTTCAGCCCGGTAACTGTGAGGCCGACCGCATATATGATACCGAGAAGGAGACACACCGTGCCCTGCCCGCGAACGAAACCGGCGATGGCTTTATTCATATCGCGCGCTATGACCCGAACGGTATGGACGTGTTCACGAGGAACGAGCTTGTCGATCTCGGTAACCATGCGGTCCCAGTCGAGCAGCATATAAAACGCCACAACAGGCGTGACGACGAATAGCGCCACGACATCGATCAAGGTTTTACCAGAACTCCAGATCGACTGCAGCAAGGTGGTAAGGAAGCCGGCGCCTTGCTGGAGAAGCGAGTCCAGACTGCTGCGGATGACCGACGCATCGACACCTATGAAATCCTTCAACCATTGCGAGTCGCGATTGGCGATGAGTTCCTGCAGGCGCGATACATAACTCGGCAAACGCACGATAAAATCGCTCATCTGCGAGGCAAGAACAGGCACGAGGATAATGAGCAGCAGCGCAAAGGTGACGACAAACAGGACGAGGATGACAATAGTCGCCAGCAGACGGGACAGGCCGAGACGTTGCAGATGGTCGGCGACTGGATCAAGAAAATAGGCGAGTACAAGCCCCGCGACAAAAGGCAGGAGGATCGATGAGAACAGGTAAAGGAAAAACGCCAGGAAAAGCATCGCGCCTGTCCAGAATACGGCTTGGCGACGCACACTTGCGCCAAGCGTGGTGACCTGGACATCGACATGAATGTCCTTGTCCGGGATTTCGACCGGAACAGGATCCGTTTTAGTCTTGCTTATGCTCTTGCTCATATCCCGCCATGTGTTTCGTCCACGTCATGAGATAGGCAGTCGCGGAAGCTGCGGTCAAGAGGGCAACTATCCATACCAATACCATGCGACTGCCGGTGAGTGAAAAATCAAATGCAATATCCGCCAGCGTGACCGCGACAAGGATAATCTGAAACGCAGTATTCGCCTTGGACACCAGCAGCGGATGCATTTCCAACGGTTTGCCGATGACCGCACCGAGGAGCACCGCGCCTATAATGAAGATATCGCGTGAAACGACGATGACGACCAGCCAGACTGGCAACTCCTTCACAAAACCAAGCACCACGAACAGCGAAACCAGGAGGAGTTTGTCGGCGATGGGATCGAGATAGGCGCCGAGCTCTGACCCTTGATTGTAGCGCCGCGCAATGAAACCATCGATGCCGTCGGAGACGCCGGCGACAACGAAGCCTATCAGCGCCGCTCCGACATATCCGGACAGCAAGGCCATTACGATGAACGGAACGAGAATGAAGCGGAAGATCGTGATGTAGTTGGGAATTGTCACTTGGTCCGCTTCCTTAAGTAGTGTGTCTTAGCCTAAATGGAGAGAATGGGTGTGGTGCTCAAGCCCAAACGGCTGGCAAGATGTCGATAAGTGGCGTTTTCCTGGCCCTTGAGGTACTGAGACCTTGCAGCAGCGCCAGAGTCGTGCCATTTCGCGGGCAACAATCCGGAGCAGATCATGAATACCAAGAACGAGCCCGCCAAAGGTGGCAAGAATGGCCTTACCTACGCGCAGGCGGGCGTGGATATCGATGCCGGCAATCTGCTTGTTGAAAAGATAAAGCCGATCGTGCGTTCGACACGCCGGCCGGGCGCCGATGGCGAAATCGGCGGCTTTGGCGGACTTTTCGACCTGAAGGCCGCAGGTTTTACCGATCCCGTGCTGGTGGCAGCCAATGACGGTGTCGGCACCAAGCTCAAGATCGCCATCGATGCGGGCGTACATGACACCGTCGGCATCGATCTCGTCGCCATGTGCGTCAATGATCTCGTCGTGCAAGGCGCCGAGCCTCTGTTCTTCCTCGACTATTTTGCCACCGGCAAGCTCGATCCGGATCAGGGTGCGGCTATCGTCAGCGGGATTGCCGAAGGCTGCCTGCAGGCCGGTTGTGCGCTGATCGGCGGTGAAACGGCGGAGATGCCGGGCATGTACCGCGATGGCGATTATGACCTTGCCGGCTTTGCCGTGGGCGCGGCTGAGCGCAATCAATTGCTGCCGTCCGGTGACATTGCCGAGGGCGATGTCATTCTCGGCCTCGCCTCTTCCGGTGTTCACTCCAACGGATTTTCGCTGGTACGACGCATCGTCGAGCTTTCGGGCATTGGCTGGGATGCCGACGCGCCATTCAAGACCGGCACGACGCTGGGCGAGGCGCTGCTGACACCGACGCGAATCTATGTGAAGCCGCTGCTCGCCGCCATTCGCGAAACCAATGCGATCAAGGCGCTGGCACATATTACCGGCGGCGGGTTCCCGGACAATATTCCTCGCGTGTTGCCGAAGAGCCTGACTGCGAGCATCGACCTGTCGGCCATCAAGGTTCCGCCCGTGTTTTCGTGGCTGGCAAAGACCGGCGGCGTCGAGCGCGATGAAATGCTGCGGACGTTCAATTGCGGTATCGGCATGATTGCCGTTGTTGCGCCGGAAAAAGTGGATGCAGTCCTTGAAGCTTTGAAAGCACACGGTGAACAGGCTGTCCGCCTCGGAACAATGATTTCTCGAGCCGATGCGGGTGTCGTCTATCAAGGCACGCTGGCGCTGTGAGCACACCGAGGAAACGCGTCGCCATCCTGATATCCGGGCGCGGCTCCAATATGAGTGCGCTCATCGAAGCTGCAAAGAACGCAGACTATCCGGCGGAAATCGTTGCGGTTATCGCCAACAAGGCAGATGCCGGCGGGCTGGAAACAGCACGGACACAGGGCATTCCAGCATTTGCCATTCCCCATCGCGATTTTCCCTCGAAGCGCGAGCATGAAAAGGCTGTTTCCGACGCTCTGCAGGCTGTGAAGGCCGATATCGTTTGCCTTGCGGGTTATATGAGAATTATCTCGCCGGAATTCGTAAGTGAGTGGGAAGGAAAGATGCTCAATATCCACCCTTCCCTGCTGCCGCTGTTCAAAGGCCTCCACACACACGAACAGGTGCTCGAAACCGGAATGCGTGTGCATGGCTGCACGGTGCATTTCGTCACTGCGGGCACGGACGAAGGCCCGATCATCACCCAGACCGCTGTGCCGGTGAAGAGTGGCGATACGCCCGACACGCTCGCTGAACGGGTGCTTTCGGTCGAGCATGAGACCTATGTGCGAGCGCTCGCGCTGGTTGCAAGCGGCAAAGCCGTGATGACGGACGGGCGGACGGTGTTCAGCGACTAGAACGCCCCGGCTAACATCTCCCGGATTTCCGGCCATGAACCGGCGCAGCCTTTGGTTTATTCTGGCCCTCGCCCGAATATCTCGTAACTGTTTAAACCACGAGGAAAAGGCCTCTGTTTCTTGAAATTTCTTCACAAATTTTGTAAACCATAGTTGTCAAAATGTCTAGATATCAAAAAATTTCAAAGCTTTAAAAAACACGTCCACAGTGTCACAAGTCTATTCTACTGCCAACCGCACCCAGACCTTGTTATCGTGGAAGGCAGCGCCACCATTGGGTGCTGGAGCATCGGCGCCGGTCAGGACATTGATCCCCTCGCCTCGCTCGAAAGCCGAATTGGCAAAGATGCCTTCAGAGATTACCACGCCGCGTTTGGTCACGGCCTGAATGCGCGCATGCACAACGACTTCGCCGCGATCATTGCCTATCTCTACGCGCGCGCCGTCTTCGATACCGAGTTCGGCCGCATCTTCCGGATGGATAAGCAGCTCCGGCCGCCTTTCCTTGACCACCGACGTCGGCGTTTCCGAGAAAGTCGAGTTCAGGAAATTATGCGCAGGCGACGTCGCCAGGCGGAAGGGGTGCTTCTCGTCGGCGACTTCGATTGCCTCCCAGTAGTCCGGCCATTGCGGCAATGTTTCGAACGGACCTTGCAGACCCATCGATTGCGGCGGCCGGTTGGGTGATGGGCCGTTGGTCCAGTCCGGCTTGAAACGGAACTTGCCATCCGGCCAGCTGAAGCCTTTTTCATAATGCGCCGTTTCGAAATCCGGCTGGATGTCGAGCCAGCGGGTTTCCTTCAGCACGTCGAAGCCGGGCAGATTGCTTGCTGCCATCATGTTGTCGATGAGTGTCTTCGCGTCGAGATCGAAGCCGGGGAAATCACCCACACCGAGGCGTTTCGCCAGTTCGTTGATGACAAAGAGGTTGGGGCGGGTTTCGCCCGGACCATCGATCAGCTTGGGACCGAGGACGATATGCTGCTGGCCGCCACCGCGATAGATGTCGTCATGCTCCATGAACATTGTGGCCGGTAGAACGACATCGGCGAGTTTGGCGGTGTCGGTCATGAACTGTTCATGCACGGCCATGAACAGATCATCGCGCAGCATACCCTGTTTCACCAGACGCTGCTCCGGCGCGACATTGGCGGGATTGGTGTTCTGCACCAGCATCGCCATGACTGGCGGGCCGCCATAGAGCGCGGCCGGATCACCGGTGAGCGCCGGACCGATTTTGCATTGGTCTATGTGCCGGATGGATGGGTCGACAAATGCACGGCCTTCTATTTCCCGCTTGTCCATGCGGAAAATACCTGAGTTCGAATGGAAGCCGCCGCCGCCCTCATACTTCCAGGCGCCAGTAACAGCCGGAATTGACAGCGCCGCATGCATGTTGACCGCACCGTTGCGCTGGCGGGCAAAGCCATAGCCGAGACGGAAGAATGTCCGCTTGGTTGTGCCGACGAGCCGGGCGAACTCTTCGATCTCGGCGATGCTGAGGCCGGTGATCGCAGCGGCCCATTCCGGCGTGTGGTCCTTCAAGTGTTGCTCGAGGCCCTTCGGATCGTCGGTATAGGCGTTGAGATAGTCCCAATCGGCAAGCCCATCGCGAAACAGCACATGCATGACGGCGCAAGCGAAAGCCCCATCGGTGCCGGGTTTGAGGACAAGCCCCAGATCCGCCTGCCGGACAGTGGCGGTCTCATAAATGTCGATAGCGACGATCTTGGCGCCGCGATCCTTGCGGGCGCGGACGGCATGGGTCATGACATTGACCTGCGTGGCCGCAGCATTCGTGCCCCAGATCACAACACAATCGGACTTTGCCATTTCGCGCGGATCGACACCGCCGAGCTTGCCGGTGCCGGCGAAGAAGCCGCTCCAGGCCAGGTTGGTGCAGATGCTATCGAACTGGTTGGAATATTTCTTGGCGTGGCGCAGCCGATGAATCGAATCGCGCTGCACAAGACCCATGGTGCCGGCATAGTAATAAGGCCAGACGCTCTCAGAGCCGTATTCGGCTTCCGCTTTCAGAAACCGTTCAGCGATCAGATCGAGCGCCGCGTCCCAGCTCGCCTCTTTCCATACGCCCTCGCCCTTCGCACCACCACGAATGACAGGCTTCAGCAGCCGTTCAGGATGATGAATGCGCTCGGCATAGCGGGCAACCTTGGCGCAGATGACTCCAGCCGTGTAGCTGTTCTCCTTGGCACCGCGCACGCGGCCGATATGGCCCGTATCGAGCACCTCGATGTCAAGGGCGCAAGTCGAAGGGCAATCATGGGGACAGGCGGAATGGCCCGTGCGGAGCAGGACAGGTTTGTTCATGCGATATCCTTAGCGCAAATTCCGGCAGTCACAATGCTGCTTTTTGTCTTGGTGACAAGCTTGACGCGTGCATCCTCGCCTGATAGTTAAGCAATTACTTTAGTATCGTAATGGGAGAAATGAGATGTCGCTGAAGCTGTATTATCACCCGCTATCGTCATATTGCATGAAGGTCTTGACGGCGCTTTACGAAAAGGACCTGGCATTCGAGGCGAAACTGGTCAACTTCGGCGATCCGGAAGAAAACGCACGCTTCATCGAGATGTGGCCAATCAGGAAGTTTCCGGTGCTGCAAGATGGTGCTCGCGACAGGCTCATTACGGAGTCCACACCGATCATCGAGTATCTGGAATTGCATTATCCAGGAAAGGCACAACTTCTGCCGACCAACCCCGAGATGGCACATGAAGCCCGCTGGTTTGACCGGTTTTTCGATCTGCACGTACACACGCATATGCAGAAGATCGTCGGGGACAAGCTGCGGCCGGAAGGCAAAAAAGATGGCTTCGGGGTGGAGGAAGCCACAACAAAGCTGCGGACCGCTTATAACGTCCTGGAAGGCAGGCTGAAGGACAGTGTCTGGGCCGTTGGGGATCAATATACCTTGGCCGATTGCTCCGCGTCACCGGCACTTTTCTATGCCAATCTCAATGTCCCGCTCGGAGCTGAACATCCGAGCGTATCGCGTTATTTGGAAAGGCTGATGAATCGGCCATCCTTCGCAAGAGCCATCGAGGAAGCAAAACCTTATTTCCACATGGTACCGAAGTAATTCAAACCAACAGGTGCTGCACTCTTTCGATTGCCCAATGATAGAAACTTCCGGGTTCGGCAGGCAGGTCTGTTGGCTTTTTCTTGTGAATATGGAACCCGATGAAGTCTTTGTGACGTGTCGGTTCCAGGCCATATCTCGGGTCAAATATGCGAAGTGCATCCCGGCCCGTCCAATAGTAGAAACTCTGTTTCGGTGCAGCATCTGTGAAAAAACCGTGCCGGCGCGCCAGACGCGAGATGCCGTCATTGCCAAAGACAGTATGGCCGATCATCGCCGTCGTGACTTCCTTGCCATTCCAGCGGGCCAGGGCCGGCTTGATCACCCGACGGTGAAAGCCGAGCCAATCGGGGAGAACTTCGGTTCCCTGGATATAGGCGACAAAATCTCCGATGATAGGATTATCCATTGGCAGATACAGTGCGGAAACACCCAGCCTCGTCAGGGTATCATGCGCGAGATATGGCTTGTCCGGCGATGGAAGAAACGGCTTCAGCAGGTAAACATCCGTATCGAGCCAGGCCCCCTGGTCATACTTCATCAACATAACCCGGAACAGATCGCTGAACTGGAGAATCGAAACGCCGGGTGTCATAACCGGAAAATTACGGTTGATTCGCGCGAAGGTGTCGCGAGGAAGGATTTGCGCGGCATCGTGAATCTTCGATGCCGGCCGGAACGTTCTCAATCTCGCCGTATGAGAAAAGTTTTACGCGATGCCCTGCCAAGAGCATTGATGCGAGACATATCCGGTCAACGAAACGAAGAGATGGACCGAACCAGAAGGTGCAAATATCCAAGATTTATCCAAAAATGAATAGGCCCGAGCAAAAACGCGTAACCGCAAATAGGGCACACATCCAATGTTTGCCAGTAGATTACAAAAATTTAAGCCAGACGCATGACGGCGGCGCCCATTGCGATCAAAGCTACGGCGGCAAGGCGCTTCGGCCCGACGCTTTCCTTGAGGATGAACGCCGAAATAGCCACCGCAAACAGGATCGCTGTTTCCCGCAACGCAGCAACCGCGGCGACTGGCGCCATGGTCATGGCCCAGAGCGCAAGGCCGTAGGAGCCAAGCGTGCCTACGCCGCCGATCGTCGCGAGACGCGTTCGCTTGAGGAAATGCGGCCACAATTCACCCGGGCGCATGACCATCGTCCAGATGAACAACGGCACTGCATTCAGGACAAACACCCACATCGTATAGGAAGCCGGCGCGCCCGAATGACGAACGCCGACGCCGTCGATCAGGGTGTAGGAAGCAATCACCACCGCGTTAATGAGCGCAAGGATCGTGGTGGCGCGATTTGAGCCGGCGCGCCGCCGCGACTCCAGCGCCAGCGCAAGGACGCCGCCGCAGATCAGCGCGATTCCCGCCCACTTTTGCACGGAAAGCACTTCGCCGATCAGCGGACCGCTGGCGATGGCGACGATCAAGGGCGCCGTGCCGCGCATGATCGGATAAGCCTGGCTCATGTCACCGCTGCGATACGCCGCCGCGACCAGCGCAAGATAGATGACCTGCGCGACACCGGAAGCAGCGAGGAAAGGCCAGCTTTCACGTGCTGGCGGTGTTAAAAATGGCAGGCAGATGGCCGCAATGATGCCAGCAGATGTGACGACAACAACAGTGTTCAGGAACTTGTTGCCCTCAGATTTGACAACGGCATTCCAGCTTGCATGCATGAGTGCTGCAAACAGCACGATGAGGACGACAGTTCCGGACATTATTGCTCACCCGCAGCACGCCAGCGATACGAGTGTGCCTGATGCGCTGTATGACAGATTTGTGTCGGATGGCAAATTCGATAAGCTGGAGTTCAACATCAAAGAAAATGATGAAGTACCAAGCCCGCTTGCGACCAGGCCCGCGTCATGAGAGAAGCCCAGCATGAACTACCGACACGCCTATCATGCCGGCAATTTCGCCGATGTGGTCAAACACATCATCCTGACGCGAATTGTGCTCTATCTCCAACGCAAGGAACAAGCCTTTCGCGTTATCGATACCCATGCGGGCATAGGCCGCTACGATCTCACGGGTGTCGAAGCTGGCAAGACCGGCGAGTGGCAGAACGGCGTCGGACGGCTGCTCGACGCCAAGATCGATGCCAAGGTTGCGGAACTCATCCAGCCCTATCTCGATATCGTACGCGCCGAAAATGCGGATGGAGAGATGCGGCACTATCCGGGATCGCCGCTGATCGTGCGGCATCTTTTGCGCCGGCAGGACCGGCTTTCCGCGCTGGAATTGCATCCGGAAGATGCAGAGCTGTTGGCCGAGATATTCGAGGGCGACATTCAGGTCCGTGTGACCAAGCTGGACGGCTGGCTGGCACTCGGCGCGCACGTGCCGCCGAAGGAAAAACGCGGGCTTGTCCTGGTCGATCCACCGTTCGAGGTGGCAGGTGAATTCGACCGTCTCGTCGATGGGCTGGTGCGGGCACACAAGCGTTTTTCTGGCGGAACCTTCGCTTTGTGGTATCCCGTCAAGGACCGGCAGGAAGTGCGGCGGTTTGTAGCCGCGCTGCACGATACGGGCATCCCCAAGATATTGCGGACCGAACTCATGATTCGCGCAACCTCGCTGGAACCCCGGCTGGATGGCACCGGCATGATCATCGTCAACCCGCCCTATACGCTCGATGACGAACTGCGCACCATGCTCCCAGCGTTGTCGAAAATCCTCAGTGAAGAACAGAATGCAGGTTTCACGCTCGAATGGATACGCGGCGAGTAACTTGTCGCTTGACCGAAGGCAACGGCTGGTTGAGATTGCGACCAACGAGATTTCACGGAGAGTGATCCTATGACACGCGTATCATCGTTTCTTGCTGCAAGCTTCGCCGTTGGCGTCGCGCTGGCATCGGCTGCCGCTCCGGCGCGGGCCGCAGACTATGTGGAAAGCGGACCCGGTTACGACGATACGTGCGGGCAGGCACGCGTCCTCAATCGCATCATCAACAGGTTCTCCTATCAGGTACGGCATGTACCAAATCTGCCTCAAGTTGGGATCCAGGATTTCACCGACGTGCGCTTGACTCACTTTGAGCCTAGCCGCGATCCGGAAATGGATGCCGTGGCGCGCCATTACTGCCGCGCGACAGCACATCTCTCGGACGGTGGTCAACGTCCGGTTTGGTATCTGGTCGAAGAAGGCCAAGGTTTCGTCGGTATCGGCAATAACGTTGAATTCTGCGTTTCCGGATTTGATCGCTGGCACGTCTACAACGGCAACTGCCGCACCCTTTACTAGTCAAGCCAGAGCATGCCGATTGGCAAGCTGGCTCGCTATGCGCTGTTTGCGGCTCTGATCGGCATTTCAATTCTTTCCTATTTGCGCGAAGAGAACGCGCCGGTGAAGAACGTTCCAATCGCACCTTCTTCTGATACGCCGATGGAACGGCAGGCCGGGCAGCCCCCGTCACTGCCCTCCGGCACAGGCTTCGACTTCTATGTGCTCGCGCTTTCCTGGTCGCCCAGTTATTGCGCAGCGGAAGGGCCGAATGCCAATCAGCAACAATGTTCGTCAGGGCGGCCTTACGGATTCGTCGTGCACGGGCTCTGGCCGCAATATGAACGGGGCTATCCGCAGGATTGCGATACGTCGCAGCCGCGCAACGTTCCCTTTGCCCAAGCCAAACAATTGTCCGATATCATGCCATCGCCGGGTCTCGTTACCTATGAGTGGCGTAAGCATGGCTCCTGCACCGGCCTGACCCAGCAGGACTATTTCTCCGTTATGCGACAAGCGGTGAAGCGCGTTACGATTCCAGCCCCTTACCGCCAACCTACATCGCGCGCGCCGGTCAATCCGCAAGTACTGGAACAGGCCTTTGTTTCCGCCAATCCGGGACTTGCCAAAGACGGCATCGCCGTTACCTGCGACAGCGACTATCTCCGGGAAGTGCGTGTTTGCCTGACAAAGGAGCTCAACTTCCGCCCCTGCCCCGAAGTCGAACGTTCTTCTTGCCGGCGGCGCTCCGTGGATATGCCTGCCGCCCAGTGATCAGGCGAAAATGCCGCTCTTTGCGAAAACCAATGGCAGGTTTACGGTTCCGGCAACGAATCGCGACCAATGGGAGTCCACCGTGCCTAAAATTCTATATTCCCCCGCCTCACCCTACAGTACCAAAGTCCGCATGGCGGCGCTTTATGCGGGGGTTCCTGTCGAGAATGTGCTGGTGGACAGCAACGCGGAACCCGTGGAACTGGTCAGCGCCAATCCGCTCGGCAAGATTCCAACGCTTATTCTGGATGACGGCAAGGCAATCTTCGACAGTCGCGTCATCACGCAATACCTGAACCGCATGTCGGGCAACAAGATCTTCCCGCGCAATGCCGAAAAACGGCTTGAGGCCGAACAACTGGAATCGGTTGCAGACGGACTTTGCGATGTGCTGCTCGCGCACGTCTATGAGCGCCGCTTCCATCCCGAGGAAAAGATCCATCAGCCATGGCTCGACCGCCAATGGGGCAAGGCAATCCGGGTGCTCGACCACCTCAACGCAGCACCGCCGCGCCTTGGCAAGAAAATTCATGGTGGGCACATCGCGCTTGCGGCTGCCCTCGCCTATGCGAGCCTGCGTTTTGAAGGCAAATGGGAAAAAGGCCGCTCAAAGCTCAAGCGCTGGCAGAAGCGCTTCGAGGAATTGCATCCTGACTTGGCGGCACTTCTGCCGAAATAAGAGCAAAAAAGAGCCGGGCAGTTTCCTGCCCGGCTCTTTTGGAATGTGCCGTCTTAGAACTTGTAACCAACACCGACACGAATCTCGTTCGTTGTCAGCTTGCTGGAAACGTCGTCAAGACCGCCGAGGTCGAAGTCTTTCTTGCCGTAATCGCTGTAGCGATATTCAACTCGGCCGACGATGTTCTGCGTGAACTTGGCTTCGGCACCGGCACCAACTGTCCAACCGACGCGCGTGTTTGAGTCACTACCCGTATCCGAAGACAGTTTGCTGTTCGTCACGGCGAGACCGCCTGTGCCGTACAACAGAACCGGATCAAGTGCGATACCGGCGCGAGCACGAACTGAGCCCTCTACACCCTGCTTCGCTTTGATGCCACCACGGGTCTCATCACCACCCGAGTAGCCGAGGTCGGCTTCACCACCATAGACGAACTGGCCGTTCTGGAAGTTGTAACCACCGTAAGCGCCACCCTGGAAGCCATCGGCGTTGATGTTGCCAGAATCGTCGGTCTTGTGCTTGTTCCAGCCGTAACCGCCATAAGCGCCGAGGTAAGCGCCGGACCAATCGGCAGCAGCTGGTGCTTCGATAGGAGCCGGTGCTGGCGGCTGTTCCTGGATGGCGTCGGCGGCAAATACTGGAGCGGAGAGCGTGACCACTGCCACGGTAGCGAGGATCGTTGTTTTAAGAGTGCGCATGGCAATCTCCTTTTTTAAACTCTTTTACACGGAGCGGGCACTGGTTGGGGGGAAGAACCAAGAATTGCATCCGCTTGACAGGGCAGACATTCGCTTTGCATTGTGGCGGCACTTGCGCCGCACTGTGAAAAGAAACTGTCGATAAAATGGCGGAAATGCGATGTGTTTTTTATGCAACATCGCGAATTCTTCAATGATTTCAATAGCTAGAAAGTAAGCCGATAAAATAGACGCCAATTGATGTTTGAGAGAAATTTAGTCGAAAGTCTCTCGATACTGCAGTGCAATATACTACACTTAATGGACGCTTAAGATTTGCATTCGTCTTGGATTCCAGACGGATGTTGTGACGCTATTCGGCCTGCGCCCGCCTTGGCGCGGATAAACTTCGATGATCGATTGCATCTGTTCACTACTGACACTGTTGCAGCCTTTCACTCTCGCGCTTTCATGCTGTGATCCCTATATTCGTGACTGAATCGCCGCATGAAGGAGCCCACCACTTGAAGACTGATCAGCCCGTTGTTCTTGTAACCGGTGGCGCAAAGCGGATTGGCAAGGCGATTGTCCAGGATCTGGCTGCACATGGCTTTGCTGTAGCGATCCACTGCAATCATTCCCGCGACGAGGGCGAAGAGCTTTTGACGGATATCTATGCGGCGGGTGGCACCGCTTGCGTGGTGCAGGCCGATCTCTCCGACAGCAATGCAGTGCGCCGCCTTGTTCGCGACGCACAGGATCAACTCGGGCCGGTGCAACTGCTGGTCAACAATGCCTCGATTTTTCAGGAAGACGGCATCGGTAATCTTTCGGATGACACCATCTGGGACCGGCATTTCGCCGTCCATGTCAAGGCACCCGTGCTGCTTGCGGATGCGATGGCCAGCGGCGCTGCCATCAGGCAAGGATGGTCTGGTTGTCAATATGATCGACCAGCGTGTCTGGAAGCTTACGCCGAAATTCATATCCTATACCTTGTCCAAATCAACGTTGTGGACTGCCACGCAGACGCTTGCCCAGGCTCTCGCACCACGGATCCGCGTCAACGGTATCGCACCTGGGCCAACCATGCCGAGTGACAGGCAGAGCCAGGCCGACTTCGATCGGCAGGTGAGCACGCTCCTTTTGAAACATGGGCCCAATCTGTCAGAATTCGGCCGTACGATCCGCTATCTATGGGAAACACCATCTATTACGGGGCAAATGATCGCTCTCGACGGCGGGCAGCATCTGGCATGGCAGACGCCGGATGTTTCAGGAATAGCAGAATGAACGACCCGGCAAATCAATCCAGCCCGAAACAGCTTCTTTCCGACGATGTGAAAGAAGACGATATCGATTTGCCCGTCGATGAGGATCTGGACGAACCAATCGAGGAAAGCAACGAACCTGTTACGGGACGTAGCGGCACTGATCAGTGCAATCGAGTGGGATTCGACGATTGTCAGCGATGGAACCAGCGGCGCCGACGTGATCGCTGCGCTGGTCAAGCGCTTGCCAAACAAGCCGGGCGTCTATCGCATGTTCAACGAGGCTGGCGACGTGCTTTATGTGGGCAAAGCGCACAGCCTTAAGAAGCGTGTTTCCAATTATGCCCGCGGTCAGGGCCACAATAATCGCATCGCGCGGATGATCCGCGAAACCATGAAAATGGAGTTCGTCGTCACCCGCACAGAAACAGAAGCGCTGCTTCTGGAAGCCAATCTGATCAAGCGCTTGCGGCCGCGGTTTAATGTGCTGATGCGGGACGACAAGTCGTTTCCCTACATCCTGCTCACGGCACCCAAGCAGACTGATCGGCGGCTCGCACCTGGAATTTTCAAGCATCGCGGCGCGCGCTCGAGCAAAGGCGATTATTTCGGACCCTTCGCATCAGCGGGGGCAGTCGGGCGCACGATCAATGCTCTGCAGCGTGCATTCCTTCTGCGTACCTGCACGGATTCGTTCTACGAAAACCGCACGCGCCCTTGCCTGCTCTACCAGATCAAGCGCTGTTCCGGCCCCTGCACCGGAGAGATCAGCGAAGCGGACTATGACGAACTGGTCAGCGAAACCAAGGCCTTCCTTTCGGGTAAAAGCCAGGCGGTGAAGACGCATTTGTCGGATGCGATGCGCGAGGCTTCGGCAGATCTCGATTTCGAGCGGGCAGCCGTATATCGCGACCGCCTGTCGGCGCTGTCGCACGTGCAGGCACATTCGGGCATCAATCCGCAATCGGTGGAGGAAGCCGACGTTTTCGCCATCTATCAGGATGGCGGCGTGACCTGCATCCAGGTGTTTTTCTTTCGAACCGGCCAGAACTGGGGCAACCGCGCCTATTATCCCAAGGCGGATTCGTCCCTCTCGGGCGCCGAAGTTCTCGGCGCGTTCCTGTCGCAGTTCTATGACGACAAGCCCTGCCCCGCATTGATCATGCTTTCCGAAACCGTCGAAGATCAGGAATTGCTTGGCGTTGCGCTGACGGCGAAATCGGATCGCAAGGTCACAATCACAGTTCCGCAGCGCGGCGAGAAACGCGATCTGGTCGAGCATGCTCTCAGCAATGCGCGCGAAGCCCTTGGCCGCCAGTTGGCCGAGACGTCATCGCAATCGCGCCTGCTCAAGGGCGTGGCCGAGACCTTCGGGCTGGAGAAAACACCGCGCCGCATCGAGGTTTACGACAACTCTCATATCATGGGAACCAATGCCATCGGCGCGATGATCGTGGCCGGCCCGGAAGGTTTCGTCAAAAACCAGTATCGCAAGTTCAATATCCGCTCGACCGAGATCACGCCGGGCGACGACTTTGGCATGATGCGCGAGGTGATCGAGCGGCGTTTCAGCCGACTGGTCAAGGAGCACGGTACGCCCGAAACGAAGGATGCGCCGGCGGAGGATGTGGAGATCGATGAATTCGACGATGATTCCGATACTTTCCCGGCTTGGCCTGACATAATCCTTATCGACGGCGGTCAAGGTCAGATGAGCGCGGTGCGCGGTATCCTGCAGGAGATGGGCATTGCCGACAAGGTCACCGCCATCGGCGTCGCCAAGGGCGTCGATCGCGACGCAGGGCGCGAACGATTTTTCATGGAGGGTAAGCCCTCCTTTACCCTTCCGCCACGCGATCCGGTGCTGTATTTCCTGCAGCGTCTGCGCGACGAGGCACACCGCTTTGCTATCGGCACGCACCGGGCCAAGCGCAAGAAAGAGATGGTAAAGAATCCGCTGGACGAAATCGCGGGAATCGGTCCTTCACGCAAGCGCGCCTTGTTGCATCAATTCGGTACGGCAAAGGCGGTTTCGCGGGCGGCTGTCGAAGATTTGATGAAGGTCGACGGTATATCTGAAGCCATGGCCATTACAATTCGCGATCATTTTCGTACATAGGACTCTAACTATTGTAATCGGGACATAAATGCGCCCGACTCCCTATTGATGAGCTTGACGTTTGGCGGTCGAACCCTTTTGATCGGCACTGATTTGATTGGTTGAAAATATGTCCAAAAACAACGCCTACTCTCTGCCGAATATTCTTACCTATGCGCGAATAATCGCCGTCCCTCTTGTAGTGGTGTGCTTCTTTCTGGAAGGACGCCTGCAATCCAGTGACGCCGCGCGCTGGGGCGCTCTGGCGATCTTCGCTATCGCCAGCATAACCGATTTCCTGGATGGCTATCTGGCGCGCATCTGGAAGCAGACCTCGACCATCGGCCGCATGCTCGATCCGATTGCCGACAAGCTGCTCGTTTCTGCCTGCTTGCTGCTGCTTGCCGCCGATGGAACGATCGCCGGCTGGTCGCTCTGGGCTGCCATCATCATCCTTTGCCGCGAAATTCTGGTGTCGGGCCTGCGGGAATATCTGGCGGAACTTAAGGTCAGCGTGCCGGTAAGCCAGCTTGCCAAGTGGAAGACCACTATTCAGATGGTTGCCATCGCATTTCTGCTGGCGGGACCTGCCGGCGACGAAATCGTCCCGGTGATCACCATATTGGGTATTATTCTATTGTGGATCGCCGCACTGATAACGCTGTACACTGGCTGGGATTATTTCCGGGCCGGGCTGAAACACGTGGTGGATTAGAGCCCTTTCCAGCCATAGTGGCCTATTCTGACGGAGACATGTTGTGACAAGATCAAGCAAAGACAGGAAGACCCGCACCCTTCGTGCGGGCGAGTGGCTTTGCGCTGGAATTGCCGCAACAGGGCCCGTCCCTTCGGGTTTCCGGCTGGCGGCCAACCACTTTGTCAGGCGGCTTCGTCCGATGAACCACATCGACCTCGCCACCTTCCGCGTGGATTGTCTCGCCGTCCGCGAAACAGAATACGGCCAGTATGGCCGGAAAGGGCTCTGCCAATGACCAAACTCGTCTATTTCGCATGGGTGCGTGAACGGATCGGCAAGGGCGAGGAATATCTCGACCTTGAGCCCTCGATCGTCACGGTCAATGACCTGCTGACCCATTTGAAGTCCCGCGGTGAAGAATATGAATCAGCGCTTGAATACCAGGACGTGATCCGCGTCGCGATCAATCAGGAACATGTCGAGCACGATGCGCCGATCAAGGGTGCCCACGAGATTGCGCTTTTCCCGCCAATGACCGGGGGATGAAGCATGAGCACGGTCGAACCACTCATCCGCATCCAGGCTGAGGATTTCGATGCAGCCGCCGAAATTGACCGGATGACCAGGGACCGTCGCGGCATCGGCGCTGTGGTGACATTCAGTGGTCTTTGCCGGGATGAGGCCGGGACGCTGGCAGCGCTTGAAATCGAACACTATCCGGGCATGGCGGAGGTCGAAATTGGCCGTATCGCCGATAAAACCCTGGACCGCTGGAGTTTAACGGGCCTGACGGTTGTCCATCGCTACGGTTTTATCAAACCTGGTGAGAACATCGTCCTTGTCGTCGCTGCCTCCGCTCACCGGCAGGCGGCTTTCGAGGCCGCGTCCTTCCTGATGGACTATCTGAAAAATGCTGCCCCTTTCTGG
Source organism: uncultured Alphaproteobacteria bacterium (assembly GCA_963776115.1). Classification (GTDB taxonomy): domain Bacteria; phylum Pseudomonadota; class Alphaproteobacteria; order Rhizobiales; family Rhizobiaceae; genus Phyllobacterium. Next base: position 249,653 of record CAVZLS010000004.1, read on the forward strand.
AAGAAGCAGCACCTCGTCAGTGGCGAGGTCAGCGACTGGGTCGAGGCGAAGGCAACCGACGAGGAAGCACTCAAGCGCTGGGAAAAAACCAAATGAACCGTGTCGCAGTCGGTTCACTCATCATCGGCTTTCTGGCCGTCCTGGTACTGCTGGTTTTGTCATTCTCCGCTCGCAGTGACGAACCGGGAGGCGAGATCAGGAATGTGACCTGGCTTGCCGAAGACATCGACGGGCGCGGTGTCATCGATAATGCGCAAACGACCTTGACGATCAATGCCGACGGATCTGCAAACGGATCGGGCGGTTGCAATCGCTTCACGACCAGCGCCACAATCGATGGATCCAACCTCTCCTTCAAACCAGCGGCTGCAACGCGCATGATGTGTCCGCCCGCCCTGATGGATCAGGAACAAAAGTTCTTCTCCGCACTTGAACGGACGTGGTCCTACACGATCGATGCCGACACTGGCAAACTGCTGCTGCACGACGACGCCGGAAAAACCATCGCCCAGCTGGCGCAGCAAAATTGATTGATCCAATAAAAAAGCCGGGCATTTCGCCCGGCTTTTTTGTTTGCGTAGCAGAGTATCAGCCGACGATTTCAGTACCGGAAAACCAGTAGGCGATTTCTTCTGCAGCAGTCTCGGGGGCATCGGAACCATGAACCGAGTTCTCGCCGATGGAGAGGGCAAAAATCTTGCGGATCGTGCCTTCGTCGGCATTGGCCGGGTTGGTCGCGCCCATGATTTCACGGTTGCGGGCAATGGCATTCTCGCCTTCGAGAACCTGAACGATAGTCGGGCCCGAGGACATGGACTCAACCAGCTCGCCGAAGAATGGACGTTCCTTGTGCACAGCGTAGAAGCCTTCGGCTTCGCGGCGGCTCATCCACACGCGCTTGGAAGCTACAACGCGAAGGCCAGCTTCTTCAAACTTCTGGGTGATGGCACCGGTCAGATTGCGGCGGGTCGCGTCGGGCTTGATCATCGAAAAAGTGCGTTCAATTGCCATGGAATGAAACCTTGTCATTTGGGGGAATGGTGGCGGCTCTATAGCGGGAGCAGGCCCATTTGCCAATAGACCATTTGCCAATCCTCCCTTATGGCAGCTTACGCCGCCGCCTTGATCTCGCGTGCAACACCGCCATGCAGATCGAGACAACGCTCGAACCAGTCCTGCACGGGATCGCCTGCATCGAACAGTTTGTACGATGTCAAAACGCGAACCCATTGAAAGGCACCGAAGACAATGTAGTCGGCAAACAAGGGGCTTTCACCACCAATGAACGGCTGGGATAGCAGCGTCTTGCGGATGGGCTCGAGACTTGCAGTAAACGCTTCGCGCTTCGCATCGCGCGTCGCTGCTACATCCTCGAGCGTCCGGCCAAACATCTTTTCGCGGCTTTCGCGGAAATAGGCTTGGTTAGAGGTGTCAAGCAGATCGTGCACCGGCATCAGGATCACTACGTTGATGAAAGGGTGGATGATCATCTGCGACCAGCCTTCGACAAAGCGGGCCATAGCGCGGCCCCCCTCGCCCTTGAACAGCGAAGGACGGTCCGGATATCTATCTTCCAGATAGAGGGCGATCGCAAAGGAATCTGCTACGAGCTTGTCTTCATCGCGGATAATCGGCACTTTGGCGGAATAGCCGTTCTCAAGTTTCGGTATCTCTTTAAAGGAAACGCGATTGCGATTAAATGGCAGACCTTTGTGCGCCAATGACATCACTGTTTTCCAGCAGTGTGGACTGAAAGGACGGCCTTGATCAGTGCCGACAAGCTCGTGCAAAATGATTGCCATCGCAACTGCTCCTTCTTCGGTTATTATGTCAATAATACTGACCTTTATTTACAGGAAGTCAACGTGATGGAACAGCATTTCAGGATGCTTGCCGCATATAATCGCTGGGTAAACCAACGGCTCTATGCCGCGGCAGCCGAGCTCGACGATGAAGAATACCGGCGCGACGTGCGGGCATTCTTCACTTCGCTGCACGGCACCCTGAACCATCTGCTGGTGACCGATCGTATCTGGCTCTACCGCTTTACCGGCGAAGGCGATGCACCAAAGGCGCTCGATGCGACCCTTTTTGAAAAACTCGACGCGTTGAAGGCTGCACGGGAAAAAGAGGACGCGCGCATTATCGACTGGGTCAACAGCCTGGACAGCTCGGATATCGCCGGACGCTTCACCTATACAACGGTCAGCGACATGCGGACGATCAGTCAGCGTCTCGCGCCGGCGCTCTCACATCTCTTTAACCACCAGACGCACCATCGTGGTCAGGCGCACGCCATTTTGACAGCGCTCGGCAAAGCTGCGCCGTCCTTTGATCTCATCCAGTTCCAGCGAACCGAAGAAGGCAGGCCCTACTCCTAAGACGTTGTGAGGTCTCTTTACCTCAAGCGCACGGCAGATATGCAACAGTACAGTCTTGCGGAAAAGCCATTTCCCGTGCAAAAGCGCGGCCATGCTTATTCTCGACGATATTTCCGTGCGTATGGCCGGCCGCCTGCTCATCGACCACGCCAGCCTGAACCTGCCATCCGGTACGAAAGCCGGCCTGGTCGGGCGTAACGGTGCGGGCAAATCAACGCTGTTCAAAGTCATCACCGGTGAGCTTCACGCGGAAACCGGCGATTTCTTCCTGCCGAAGAACATCAAGATCGGTCAGGTGGCGCAGGAAGCGCCGGGTACCGAGGATTCCCTGATCGAGATCGTGCTTGCCGCCGATACCGAGCGCACTGACTTGCTGGCAGAGGCTGAGACAGCCACCGACCCGCACCGCATCGCCGATATCCATATTCGGCTTGCGGATATCGATGCGCATTCGGCCGAGGCGCGCGCCGGTGCGATCCTCTCAGGCCTTGGCTTTGACGCGGAAGCGCAGAAGCGCCCGGCTTCATCATTCTCGGGCGGCTGGCGCATGCGCGTGGCTCTCGCAGCGGTCCTTTTCGCTGAGCCAGATTTGCTGCTCCTCGACGAGCCGACCAACTATCTCGATCTCGAAGGCACGCTGTGGCTCGAGGATTATGTGCGCCGTTATCCGCACACAGTGATCCTGATCAGCCATGACCGCGATCTTCTGAACTCCGCGGTGAACTCGATCATCCATCTTGACCAGACCAAGCTGACGCTTTGGCAGGGCAATTACGATCAGTTCGAGAAGCTTCGCAGTGAAGCTCTCGAGTTGCAGCAGAAGCAGCGCGTGAAGCAGGAGGCACAACGGAGCCACATGGAGGCTTTCGTCGAGCGTTTCCGTGCCAAGGCATCCAAGGCCAAGCAGGCGCAGTCGCGCCTGAAGGCACTGCAGAAGCTGAAGCCGATTTCGGCCCACATTGAAGATCACGTGATGCCGTTTCATTTTCCGGAACCGGAAAAAGTGGTTGCCTCGCCGATTATCGCGATTGAGAGCGGCGAAGTCGGCTACACGCCGGGCAAACCCATTCTCAAGCATCTCAATTTGCGTATCGATGCGGATGACCGCATTGCCCTGCTCGGCTCGAACGGCAATGGTAAGTCGACGCTGGCCAAGCTGATCGGCGGTCGCCTGCCCTTGCAAAAAGGCAAGATCACCGTGGCGCCGAACCTGAAAATCTCGTTCTTTGCCCAGCATCAGCTCGATGATCTGATCCCTGAGGACAACGCGATCGAGCATGTGCGCAAATTGATGCCGGACGCACCGGAATCCAAGGTGCGCGCCCGCGTTTCGCGCATGGGCCTGGCCACGGTGAAGATGAACACGGCGGCAAAAGACCTTTCCGGCGGTGAAAAAGCCCGGCTTTTGATGGGTCTTGCCACCTTCCAGGGTCCGAACCTGCTCATCCTCGACGAGCCGACGAACCATCTCGACATCGACAGCCGTGAAGCACTGATGCACGCGCTCAATGATTTCGACGGCGCCGTCATCCTGATCGCCCATGACAGACATTTGATCGAAGCGACCATGGACCGGCTTTGGCTGGTGCGCGATGGCGGCGTTGCGCCCTATGATGGCGATCTGGATGCCTATCGCTCGCTGGTTTTGGCCGATGCGAAAGCGGAGCGATCGGGCAACAAGATCGTGGTGGAAGAAGGCCAGAAACTGAGCAAGGCCGAGCAACGCAAGCTTGCCGCGCAGAAGCGTGAAGCTTTGAAGCCTTTGCAAAAGAAGATCCAGGAAGCGGAGGCACAGGTGCACCGCTTCCAGAAGAAGATCGACTCGCTGCAGATTCAACTTGCCGACCCGGTCATCTATACGCGCGAACCCGCCAAGGCGACGCAGATCGGCAAGGAAATCGGCTATGCCAAGTCTTCGCTCGCCCGCGCGGAAGAAGAGTGGCTGACACTTTCCGGCGAATATGAAGAGGCGATGACCGAGCTGGCGCAGTAGCGCCAGTTTCAAGCACCGGGCTTTGGAATAACAGCGGTTGTGTAGAGGCAATGTAACTGCCAGCCGAGCGGTTCATAGAGTGCACGGCCATCGGGCGTTGCCACGAGTGCCGCGCGTTGTATGCCTTTTTCTCGAGAAAGCATTTCCAGCCGCTTCATGACAGACCGGCCGAGCCCCTTGCGGCGATGGTTCTCATGGGTACTTATCCGGTCATAGACAGCCAATTCCCCAGGAAATCCGATCCTTCCCGTGGCTGCGACCTCCCCGCCCCTATCAAGGACATTGACGATGGTTACGCCGTCATACACCTGATGGTCATATACAAAGCCATCCGGCAAAGAGGTGGTTTCGCCTTGCATGCGGCCGGACAGCAACATCATGAATGCGGGAGATTGGATATGCCAACGCGCCGGCAGATTCGGCTGGACAAACTCCGGCGGCGCACAGACCTTCAGAAAGATCGCGGGCTCGGAAATGGCCTCGGCATGCTGACGGACCCAATCGGAATATTCTGAGAAAACATAGCGCCTCAACTGGTCCGGAAGACCAACTTCGACACGATAGCCCCCGTTCTCGAAAACGGGTGGCGCTACCTGACGGGTTAGCGCCCACCCTTCCACCCAGATTCTGACTATTGCAGGATCCGCTTTCAAATTTTTCTCATTTGCTGCCATGCAGATTCTATAGCTGCTTCTGCAATTCAATCGCCAGCAGAGTTTTCTTGCGACGTCGGCAAGGCGAACCCAGCCACGAACGCACCAACGCCGATGACGGTCGAAACGGCAAAGACAATTATCGTGGCGTCGCGCAGGGCGGCCGGTGTCGTGGCTTCAGGATAGCCCACGGCATTGGCAACGAGACCAGCGAGAGCGGCGCCGATCGCATAACCAACGGACTGCAGCGTCGGCAACAGGGCCGAGGCGCGGTCACGTTCGCCGCTTCGCGCTGATTCCATGACCGACTGGCTGAGAAAACCCCAGCTGACGCCAAAGCCAGTGCCAATGGCGATCTGACCCAGCATTACGACCAGCGGCATATCAACGAAGAAGCCGAAGACGATGGTAGCGAGGCCGGCGACGAGCAGTGTCGGTCCGAGCCGGATCAACCATGCACGGCGACGCTGGTCCTGTATGTTGGCAACGAGGATGGCAACGGTACTCCATGCAATGGCGAACGTGGCATTGAAGGCACCTGCCTTTGTCGGGCCGTAACCCCAGAGGTTCTGCAGGGTCATGACCAGGTAAACGGACGTGGAGGCTTGTGCAACCGGCATGAGCAGGACAATCCATAGGCCAATGCCGACAGTGGAATTCAGAGCGAAGGCATCGGATGGAAAGAGGGGTGTGCGGCTGCGCCGGTCGACGACGACTACCGAGGCAAGGACCACTGCGGCGCCCAGGACAAGCAACACTTCCGTCGACAGCGTTTGCATGATGCTGGCAAAGGCGACCAGCATGATACCGAAACCGATGGCCGCCAGCCGGAGGAACGGTACGGACAGGCGTGCGATCTCACCGGAAAACCTGGGCACGATATAGAAGACCAGTGCGATGAATATCAAGGCCAAAGGCACATTGACGAGGAACGCGGCACGCCACGACAGATGTTCAGTAAGCAGACCAGAGACCAACGGCCCACCAAAGGCAGCCACCGCCCAAACGACGGCCTCGGCACCGAAAACCTTGGCGACAAGCCGCGAGGGGAAAAGTTCGGGAATAAGCGCGTAGCAAATCGCGGCAATGATGCCCTCGCCAAGTCCTTGAAACGCACGCCCGATCAGGACCTCGGTCATCGACGAGGCGAAGGCCGCGATGAGCGTGCCCGCAAGAAACACCAGCGCGGCCCCCACCAGCGCCATCCTCGCGCCTACTCGGGCCTTCAGCAATGCGCCACTGGCGCCGCCGACAATGGAGAGGACGAGATAGAGCGTGAAAGCCCAGGAAATCAGCTCAAGTCCGCCAATTTCGCGCACTGCCGTCGGAAGTGATGTGGAAACCAGGAAACCATTGAAGGCGAACAGCGCTACACCAAGGCATAGCGTCAGGGTCGCCGCCGAATATGAGGGGCTCAGGAGCTCCGACCAGCTGGTACTGCCGGTTTCTTCTGTCGTCTCGTGCATGGCATTTCCTCAATTTAACAAGTTTTGTATTTTTATATTCCTCCAAATAAAACAAGCAATAGCTTTTTAAATTTTTCTTGCTATCTTATGTCCATGCAGGATCGCACGACAAATCGCATGCTTTATTCGCTGAAAGTGGCCGGAGCGCAGACGGCTTCGGCCCTCGGTGACAGGCTTGGCGTTACTGCCGTAGCGGTCCGCCAGATGCTGGGACGGCTGCATGAAGACGGTCTTGTTGCTTTCGAAGACAGCCGGGAGAGTGTCGGCAGGCCCAAACGCTTCTGGCATTTGACCGACGCCGGAAACGCCCAATTTCCCGATAATCATGCCGGATTGACAGCGGACCTTCTGGCGTCGGTGTCAGCAGTCTTTGGTGATGCCGGGCTCGACCAATTGATTTCCCATCGTGAGAAATCGACTCTTGCCCAGTACCGCACGGCGCTGGAGCCGATTGCTTCGATAGAACGGAAAGTCCAACACCTCGCAGAAATTCGTTCGGCAGAGGGCTATATGGCCGAAGTCAGCCGGGACGCGGGCGGCGAACTTATACTGATCGAGAATCACTGCCCTATCTGCGTTGCGGCCAAAGCCTGCCAGAAATTGTGCCGGTCAGAGCTCGAGGTGTTTCAGGCGGCGCTTGGGCCGAATGTCGAGGTCAAACGCTTCGAACATATATTGAAAGGTGCGCGGCGCTGTGCCTACCGCATTGTCGAAAAGCACAATGAAGGACCGTCAGTTGGCGATGAAGCTGTAAAGCATCGGGCTCATATAGTTGTTGCCGACACGCCAGTAATCGCGCAACGGCCCGCCCTCGAAGCGAAAACCAAGTCGTGTCACCAGCCTGATGGACGGCGCATTGTCCGGATGGATCACGGCTGCGATGCGGTGGGTGTTCAGCTTGCCGAGGCAATGGGACATCACCGCTTGGACCCCTTCGCTCATTAGTCCCCGGCCGTGCCATTCCGATCGAAGAATGTAGCCGATCTCCAACCGGCGATTGAGCGGCTCACGGTGATGATAATTGACCATGCCGATGCAATTATCGCTGTCCTTTTCGGCAACTGCCCAAGCGATGGATTCATCGGGTGACGTGGTCTTGGCGAGCATTCGCACCCAGCTCCGCGTTTCCTGAATGTTTTTGCAGGCAGAAAAATCCCAGTAGCGCACGAGATTTGCGTCTCCAATACAGGCGTGGAGCCCGGCATCATCCTTTGGCTCGAACCGGCGTAACCGAAGTCTTTCGGTAAGGATCTTTGGAAAGGTCCCTGCCTGGTCCACCATCATCTGCCCCACTTCGGCGGAGGTGGCACATTGCTAGCAGCTGCCTTGCGACTGCGTCTCAGGCGAACGAGCCCAAAAAGGCTGATCACAATCAGCGCGATGCCAGCTGGCATCGCTCGCCAGTCGACAGCGGTCGCGGCCTTGCGCAAGACAAGATCAACCTCCGCCACCTCCAGGCCGTCGAAATCGCCAGGTCCGATGGTGAAGACATAGTCGCCATCTTCCACCGGATCGATATCGCCGATGCTGTCGCGGTAGACCTGCGGGCCCTGCGGCGAGCCCCTGTTGGCCGCTTTGCTGTTCTCGTAATTCAACGTTGTGACAAGAACGTCCTTGCCTTGCCGCGTGACGACGGCTGTCAGTGCCGAGCGCCCTATGGAGGGGACGAAATTTCGCAAAGGCTGCATGTCGACGAAGGCGCGCACCGGAGCGTCGCCCGCGGTCAAGGTGACGGTGACCGGTTTGTAGGGACCGGGACGGTCATAGACGCGCCATGACCCGATTTCTTCTCCCGAGAAATTGCCGACCACCCAAGGATATCCGATCCCGAGCACAATTCCAGCAATCAAGAGGAGAAGCAAAACCGGACGCATCAACAGTTTCTCAAGCCTTCTTTTCCCAACGCCCTTCGGCGTTCTGCTGCCAGTAGGTCAATTTGTGACCCTGTTCTCTCAACAGTTTCCATTGCGCCCTCGCCTGTTCAAGCTGTTGCTGGTCGTGGCCATCAAACATCAGAACCAGCCGCTCATAGGCTTCGACATTCTGCGGCTCGGCCCCATCGACAAGAAAGCGCACGGTCGCGTTGTTGGGGTTGCCGTGGCCCGTCGTCAGAATGATGGGCTGCTCTTCCGGATGAGGCTCCTGGTCAGTCGCATGCGCAAGAAAAGACGCATCGGACCAGGTCCAAAGATGATTGTCGAGACTGTCGCGCCGCTCCTCGGAACCTGTCTGGATAACGACTTTCCATTTGCGATCGAGCGAACGCTCGACCAAACCCGGCAATGCGCTCTCCAGCGTCGATTCAGTCAGATGGTAGAAGAGAATTTCAGTCATGAACGCAGTCTTGTGTGAAAGGACTGGCTTACGTCAAGCCAGTCCCTTTTAACTTCTACCCTTCGAAATTGTCGCGAACCAGCCTGTCGAGAAGGCGAACGCCGTAGCCCGACGCCCAGGACTGGCTATATTCATTGGTCGGCGCGCCTATTGCAGTGCCGGCAATGTCGAGATGGGCCCAAGGCGTATCACCCACGAAGCGCTTCAGGAATTGTGCGGCAATGATTGCGCCACCGTGACGCCCGCCAATGTTCTTCATGTCGGCATTCTTGGTGTCGATGAGTTTGTCGTATTCGGCGCCGAGTGGCATGCGCCAGAGTCGTTCACCGGTTGCCTGGCCGGCATCGAAGAGCTGCGCGGCAAGTGCATCGTCATTGGAAAACAGCCCCGCCTGATAAACGCCGAGAGCCACCATGATGGCGCCTGTCAGGGTAGCGAGATTGACCATGAACTTGGGCTGGAAGCGATCATTGCAATAATAAAGCGCATCGGCAAGGACGAGGCGCCCTTCCGCATCGGTGTTGAGCACTTCGATCGTCTGGCCCGACATGGACGTGACGATATCGCCAGGGCGCTGTGCATCACCATTGATCATGTTTTCAACAATCCCGATGACACCGACGACATTGACCTTGGCCTTGCGCGAGGCAAGTGCATGCATAAGGCCGGTGACTGCGGCCGCACCGCCCATGTCGCCCTTCATTTCCTCCATGCCGCCAGCGGGTTTGATGGAGAGACCGCCGGAGTCAAAGGTCACGCCCTTGCCGACAAAGGCGATCGGCTTGTCTTTGCTTTTGCCGCCGTGCCATTCCATGATCGCGATGCGCGCCGGACGTGTGGACCCTTGTGCGACACCGAGCAGCGAGCCCATGCCGAGCTTCTTCATGTCCTTTTCCGTCAAAATCTCGACCTTCACGTCGAGCTTTTTCAACTCTTCGACACGTTCGGCGAATTCGACTGGACCGAGAATATTGGCAGGTTCGTTGACCAGATTGCGGGCAAGAATAACGCCATCCGCCACCGCTTCGGCACTCGCAAATGCCTTTTTCGCAGACTGAGGATCCGCTACCTGGATAGTGATGCTAGCGACGAATTTATCTTCCTTCTCGCTCTCGTCTTTGCCTTTTTTTGTCTTGTACTTGTCGAATGTGTAGGAGCGAAGAAGCATACCCAGGGCGAAATCAGCAGCGTTTTCGGCTGAAATCTCCGTGCCGGGCAACGCAAGGACCACCGAGACATTTTTTGATTTTCCGATTTTTGAAAATGCCGCGCCACCGATTTTCAGCCAATCGTCGCCCTTGAGATTGACCGGATCGCCGCTACCTACAAGCACCAGCCGTTCCAGTTCTGTGCCATTTGGAGCGAGGGTAGATAGGCTCGTTGCAAGTTTTCCCTTGAAATCCGAGACGCTGATGATACGCGACAGCAATGCCTGTCCGACAACAGATTCGGCTTCTGCAGCTGCTTTGCCTTCAGCGGGAACAAGCAAGATTGCGGTGCCGCTTTCGACGGCTGCATATTTTGCGAAACTGATGGATGGGCGTTTGGACATGATATCTCCGGTTTGAACAAAAATGTGACTTTCATGATCATCGATCTTGATGAATGAAGGGGTGATCATGAAGGGATTGACTAAGACCTTGTTAACTAGCTTTCTTCGCCTATTTTTAGCCAAGCCTGACTAGATTGAACATATGTCGGGTTTATTGAACATGTAACGGGTTCGTCCCATAAAGCTCAAAATAATGCCTTGGCTCCCATGGCATGGATTGGACAGTCGGGCTTTAATGAACGGCTGGTCGAACAAGGTGGCGGAACTCTTTTTGCGAAACATGACATGCGCCTGATTGAGATATACATCTTGCGACGGATCGTCGTCATGTTTTTTGCCGTTCTGCTTTCAGCGGTCGGAATCACATGGATCGTCCAGGTGCTCGGTCGTATCAATTTTCTGACGACCAGCGGACAGAGCTTCTACTATATTCTAAAATTCAGTTCCAATCTGCTTCCATCCGCCTTTCCCGTGGTGATGCCGTTTGCTCTGGTGATTGCCGTGACGCAAACGCTTTCGACGATGAACCAGGATTCAGAACTGGTGGTCATCAATGCGGCGGGCGCGCCACGCTCTGCCGTGATCCGTCCTGTCATGCTTTTTGCGATCGTCATCGCAGCTGCATCCTTCCTTATTTCCAACTTTGTCGTGCCGTATTCGCAGATGAACATGCGCCAGATGGTGGCCGAGGCGCGTGGCGATGTGATCAATCTCGTGGTTCAACAAGGCTCGTTCCGGGAAATCGATACGGACCTTTACCTCCAGATCGAGAACCGCGATTCCAATGGCACGATCCAGGGCCTGTTCGTTTCTGATTCGCGCGACAAGACGACGGATCTTATTTACTACGCCAAGGAAGGCCTTGTCGTCCAAACCGCCGATCAAGGCCTGCTGATCATGAAGGATGGCGAGGTTCATCGACGTGATGTGCAGACCGGCAATGTGTCCATCATCAAGTTCAATACGTATGCTCTTGATCTCGCGGCATTTCTTTCGTCGGACGACAAGGAGGCCACGATTTTTCCGAAGGACCGGCCTCTCGATTACCTCATGAATCCGGATCCCAACGACAAACAATATCAACAGCGTCCACTTCGCTACACCTCCGAGCTTTACAAGCGCTTGACTGACTGGATGTATCCGATCGTGTTTGCGTTGATCTCCCTCGCCGCAGCTGCTGACTCGCGCTCTCATCGCGAAGCACGCATATCCGCTTCATTTACGGCCATAACGATCAGTCTCATTGTGTTCTGGCTGGGATATTCGACCGGGCAGAGCACGGACAAGAACGCGTCGATGCTGCCAATGCTCTTCGCAATTCCAATTCTCGCAGCGCTTTCCGCGATCTATGCGCTTGCAACCAATCGCCAGATCGGTATCCCGACAACGTGGAGCAACTGGTTCAAACGTACTTTTGAAACCAGGCAGGTGGCATTTGCCAGCGCCGGAGCAAGATTGTTCGGTCGCAAGCGCGGAGGACACCGATAATGATCGGTTGGACGCTCGGGCGCTACTTCTTCCTCCGCTATGTGACGATCACATGCTATTTCCTGATGGGCAGTTTTGCGTTGGCCCTGATCCTCGACTTCACCGAATTATCGGGAAAACTGTCTGCGCTGCCTGATTATTCTGCGATTCGGGCCTTTGGGCTGTCGGTGATGCGCATCCCCTATATCATGCAGCAGGTGTTTCCATTCATCGCGCTGTTTGCTGCGATGGCGACGCTTATTTCGCTCAATCGCAAATATGAACTGGTCGTCGCGCGTTCTGTCGGCGTTTCGGCCTGGCAGTTTCTTCTGCCTGCCTGTACGGGCGCGTTTCTTTTCGGCCTGGCGGCTGTGCTGGTCGTCAATCCGCTTGCTGCCTATGGTTTTGAGCGAAGCGAACAGATAACGGCAAACTGGCGTGCCGGAAAAGCCAATGATGTATCGGCAGATCGCGTCCCTTGGTTGCGGCAGAAAACCGAAGAGGGCGAAACAATCATCGGCTCCAAGTCGATCGTCAACCGTGGATTGCGTCTCGTCGACGCCGTCTTCATTCGCCTCGACAAGAACCAGGACGTTACCGAGCGGCTGGACGCCAAGACCGCAGATCTGGACGACGGTTTCTGGCAGCTGAATCAGGTGACGAAATTTGTGTTGGGAGAGACGCCGGTTTCCTTGGAAACCGTGCGCATTCCAACTCATCTGCGCCCTGAATTCGTTGAAGAAAGCCTTGCCCGGCCCGAGACCATTCCTTTTTTTGAGCTGCGTAACAAAATTGCCGCAGCTCGCTCTTTTGGCTATCCAGCCAACGCTTTTGATATGCATTTCCAGTCTTTATTGGCTTTGCCGGCTCTGCTGATGGCGATGACTTTAATCGCTGCAACCGTTTCGTTGAAATTTGTTCGGTTCGGACAATCGGGGACGATGATTCTGGGTGGCGTCCTCGCAGGCTTCGTGCTTTATGTCGTCACTGTTGTGGTCAAGGCATTCGGTAATGCGGGATTCGTTCCGCCTTTCGTTGCCGCATGGACACCCGTGTTGATTGCAACATTTTTTGGGGTCTCCTTTCTGTTGCACAAGGAGGATGGTTAGAGTGGGATTGAATGTAACGCGCTCGGTGTTGCCGGCGTGGCTTGCACGACTTGCGTGCAGCACGGCCTTGCTATGCCTTGCGGGCGGGATTTCGCTCCCAGCCTACGCCCAGACGGGTGATGCACTTGTTGGAAATGTAAAAACGGATCCAAACGCACAATTGCTGCTGGAGTCGGACGAGCTTGTCTATGACATCAACGCCAAGACCATTTCCGCGGTCGGCGGCGTGCAGATCGATTATGACGGAAACCGCCTCGTGGCGCGGAAGGTCACCTATGACCAGAACACCGGCCGTCTCAAAGCGGAAGGCAAGGTCGAGATCGTCGAGAAAGACGGCAACCGCATCTATGCGGAAAATCTCGATGTTACCGATGATTTCAAGGAAGGCTTCGTCAACGCCTTGCGGGTTGAAGCAGCCGACAATACCCGCTTTGCAGCCGAGAGCGCGGAGCGCATCGGCGGCGAGCTGACGACATTCAACAATGGTATCTACACCGCGTGCGAGCCCTGCCGGGCAAAACCCGATCGGGCGCCGCTGTGGCAGGTTCGCGCCCAGAAAATCATCTGGAACGGCAAGAAGAAGACCATTCGCTTTGAGCGTGGCCGCTTCGAAATGTTCGGCATGCCATTGGCATTTCTGCCGGCGTTCGAAATCGCCGACCCTACAGTCAAGCGCAAGAGCGGTTTCCTCATACCGAGCTATCGCCATGAGACTGAACTCGGCACCGGCATCACAGTGCCCTATTTCTGGGCACTGGCTCCCAATTATGACCTGACGTTGCAGGGGACCTACTATACGCAGCAGGGCTTCCTGGGCGAGGCCGAGTGGCGTCACCGGCTGGCCAATGGTCAATATACGATCAAGCTTGCTGGCATCGACCAGCAGGATCCTGGTGCGTTTGACAGCATTGCCGGCGACCAGGTCGACTCAAATGCTACGACACGGGGAATGATCGGAACGACCGGCGCGTTCAACATAAACCCGCGCTGGACATATGGTTGGAGTGTCTTGGCACAGTCGGACAAGGCTTTTGCCTATCGCTACGGCATCGCAGACTATGACAACTATAACATTACCGACCAAGTCTATCTGCGGGGTCTGCACGATCGCAACTATTTCGATCTCAGTCTCTACCGCTTCCACGTTCAAGAGGGCTTTGAAAACTCCGATCCGAGTTCCTCGGAGCAGAAGCAACCCTGGGTGCTGCCGAGCCTGGACTATGCCTATACGCCAACGCAGTCCGTTGCGGGTGGCGAGCTCGATTTCAATTTGAATTTGCAGGCACTGCATCGTGACAAATTTGACGGTAATTTCAACGGTGTCGATCGGACAGGTTACATAGCCGGCATACAAGGCGACGATGGCCGTATAACCGGGGAAGCCGAATGGAAACGTTCGTTTATCACCCCAAGCGGATTGGTCATCACCCCCCTTCTCGCCCTGCGAGGCGACGGTATGTACGTGGACTCCAATACAGACGGTGTCACACGTTCTGATGCTTTCCGTCCGATGGCTACCGCCGGTCTTGAAACGAAATGGCCGATCCTGTTTACAGCAGCCAACTCGACTCATGTGCTCGAGCCGACAGCCCAGCTTTTCGTTCGCAACAACGAATCCTATGCGGGTGAAATGCCGAACGAAGACGCGCAGAGTTTTGTCTTCGATGCATCGAACCTGTTCGAACGTGACAAGTTTTCCGGATATGATCGCGTCGAAGGTGGCACCCGTGCCAATCTTGGTCTCCGTTACTCTGGCACTTTCAACAATGGCTGGGGCTTGAATGGTATTGCAGGCCAATCGTTCCAGCTAGGTGGGCTCAATTCCTTTGCATCGCCAGATTTTGTCAATGCTGGTGCCGAATCCGGACTGGAATCGGCCCGTTCCGACTATGTTGCAATGATCGGTGCCAATAAAGGCGCGTTCAATATCACGACTGGCGGAAGATTCGACAAGGACGATTTTGAAGTCAAGCGTGCAACAGTGGCAACCACGACCTCTGGTAAATATGGCTCTGTTTATGTGAAATACGCTTTCATCGCCGCACAGGAAACCTATGGTTTCCCCGACGACCGCCAGGAAGTCACTGTCGGCGGACAGGCCAAGTTGACGCCAAACTGGCGACTCCTCGGCTCCGGAACGTATGATCTTGTGTCAAGTACGCTCGTAAAACGTACCGCTGCGCTTGCCTATGATGACGAGTGTTTCACGTACAGCATGTACTACACTCAGGAGCAACCGGTTACCGTGAACAACGTCGAGGGCGATAAGACCTCAACGTTTGGCTTCAACATCTCTTTCCGAACCTTGTGGGGAATCGGCAAGCCAGTCGATATCGGCGGGATCTAATCTTATTGTCTAAGCTGGCCGCACTTGCGGCCAGTCATGCTTTTGCCTTAGTAAAGCGACAATAAAGAGGAAATGAACATCAAAAGAAGAAAAACACGGTCCATTTCGCGAAAATGGTCCATGATCGGACAAGTTGAGAAATGATGGTGAGGAAGCATATTCTTGCAGCGGCGATGATCACTGCGTTGAACTCTGTTCTGGCGGTTGGCGTGACATTGCCTGCAACAGCGAGCGAGATCAAGATTGTCGTCAATGGAGCCGCTATCACCGACTACGATATTTCAAAGCGCGCTGCCTTTCTGAAACTTCAGCATAAAAAGGGAAACCTTACCCAGCAGGCGCGGGATGAGTTGACCGACGAGGCGCTCAAACGTCAGGAATTGAAACGTCTCAATTTGCTTGTTTCCGACAACGAAGTGAACGACGCCTATGCGCGTTTTGCTACCAACAACAAGATGACGCTCAATCAGCTCAACGGCGTGTTGGACAAGTCCGGCGTGACGCCGCAGCACTTCAAAGAATATATCCGTATGCAGATGAGTTGGGGCCGCGCGCTCGCCACCCGTAACCGCACACAGGGTGGAACCAGGGTGTCCGAGCAGGATGCCGTGCAACGCATGCTCAAGGACGGCGGTAAGAAGCCCGTTTCTACCGAATATCAACTGCAGCAGGTGATATTCGTCGTCCCTGCCAATAATCGCGGCATTCTCGCCAAGCGGCGAGGTGAAGCCAATGCCATGCGTGGCCGTTTCAGCGGCTGCCAGGCAACACGCGATATCGCCAAGGGCACGCTGGATGTCACAGTGCGCGATCTCGGCAAATTCGTAGAGCAGGAACTGCCGCCCGAATGGTCGAAGCTGGTCATATCCACACCGGTCGGCCATGCGACGACGACCCTGGATACGGATAAGGGCGTCGAATTTCTCGGCGTGTGCGCGACCCGTCAAGTCTCCGATGATCGCGTGGCCCGCCTGGTCTTTTCCCAGGAAGCAACAGCAGCCGCGGGTGATGGCAAACCGGATGCGTCTGCTGAGGCCGTCGACAAGAAATATCTCGAGGAACTACGCAGCAAGGCGAAGATCGTCACTGAATGATTGGCATGAAAGCCGCTCTCGCCGTCAGTTCCGGTGATCCTTCGGGCATTGGGCCCGACATCGCACTCGCTGCGTGGATATTGCGCAAGCACATGCAGCTTCCTGCATTTTTTCTGCTCGCAGACGCGGAATTAATTGCCTCGCGCGCCGTACAGCTGGGCGTGAATGTTCCACTGGAAATCACAACGCCTGAGGACGCGGCGGCTATATTCGATGAGGCGTTGCCAATCGTGCCGCTGAAGAACCGGCAATCGGATCAACCCGGCATTCCACTGGCCGAAAATGCGGCAGGAACGATCGAGGCGATTGAACAGGCCGTGGCATTGACGCTTGCAGGCCGCTCACGCGCCGTAGTCACCTGCCCCATCGCCAAGAAACCGCTCTATGAGGCCGGTTTCAAATTTCCGGGTCATACGGAGTTTTTGGCACATCTTGCCGGTGAGCATCTGGGGTATGCTGTAACGCCGGTGATGATGCTGGCTGGACCGTTGCTACGGGCAGTTCCCGTAACAATTCACATTGCCTTGAACAAGGTTCCTGCTGTTCTCGACACAGTGACGATCCTGACTGTCTGCCGGATCACTGCACTGGCACTCAAAAGTCAGTTCGGCATCGCCAAGCCACGGCTTGCCATTGCCGGATTGAACCCGCATGCGGGCGAAGGCGGCAGTATGGGTATGGAAGACGAAGTCATCGTGCGTCCGGCGGTGGAAACGCTGTGTGCTGAAGGTATCGATGCGCGTGGGCCTCTCCCGGCGGATACAATGTTCCATGCCGCTGCACGAGCCACCTATGACGCCGCCATCTGCATGTATCACGACCAGGCACTGATCCCCGCCAAGACGCTGGGTTTCGATGACAGCGTCAATGTTACGCTCGGTCTTGCCCTTCGTGCGTACCTCGCCGGACCACGGCACAGCCTTCGATATCGCAGGATCCGGCAGGGCCAAGCCTGACAGCCTCATTGCAGCGTTGCGGCTTGCTGATGAACTGGCGGCAAATCGCGATCCAGACACTCGACACATGAGCATAGATAGCCTTCCACCGCTTCGCGAAGTTATCCAACGCCATGAGTTGATGGCAAAGAAGTCTCTCGGCCAGAATTTTCTGCTCGATCTGAACCTCACGGGAAAAGTTGCACGCCAGGCAGGCGATCTCAAGGATCAGACTGTCATCGAGGTGGGACCCGGCCCTGGCGGCCTCACGCGTGCCCTCCTCGCCCAAGGTGCCAATGTTATCGCCATCGAGCGCGATGAACGCTGCCTGGCCGCCTTGCAGGAAATATCCGATCATTACCAAGGCCGGCTTCGCGTCATTGCCGGCGATGCCCTGGATACGGATTTCTCTGCGCTAGCAGACGGCAGCAAGGTGAAGATCGTCGCCAATCTCCCCTATAATGTCGGCACGCAACTGCTGATCAGCTGGCTGCTTAGCGAACCATGGCCACCGTTCTATGCTTCACTGACACTGATGTTTCAGCGCGAAGTGGCGGAGCGGATCGTCGCGCGTCCGGGTTCGGATGCCTATGGCCGTCTCGGCGTGCTGGCTGGCTGGCGAACCGAGGCGAAAATTACTTTTGACGTCCCGCCGCAAGCATTCACACCGCCACCAAAAGTGACATCCTCGGTCGTCCATCTGGTACCGCGTGTGGCCCCGCTCGCCTGCGATGCGGCAGTGCTTGGACGTGTAACCCAGGCCGCTTTTGGCCAGAGGCGCAAGATGCTGCGGCAAAGCATCAAATCGCTTGGCGGTGAGGCTTTGCTTGCCAAGGTCGGTATCGACCCGACACGCCGGGCGGAAACGCTGTCAATCGAAGAGTTCGTGTGCTCGCGAATGCGCTCTAGTCCAGCTTTTCATCGAGAAGACTGCTGACGAAATCGAACAGACCCGGGCAGCGGTCTCGGCGCAGGCGTTCGGCGGTGACGATCGACTGAACCTGATGATAGGCGCGGTCCAGATCTTCGTTGACTATGACATAGTCGTAGGAGCGCCAACGTTCGATCTCGTTACGGGCATTGTTCAATCGCATGTTGATCACGTCTTCAGCGTCCTCGGCACGCCGATGCAGCCGCTCTTTTAAATCCGCCATGGATGGGGGAAGGATGAAAATGCTGACTACATCGCCTTTCATCTTTTCCTGCAACTGCAGCGCGCCCTGCCAGTCGATATCGAAAAGCATATCCTGACCATCGGCGAGCGCATTTTCCGCGGCCTCACGCGGGGTGCCGTAGAAATTGCCGTGGACCTCTGCCCATTCGATCAACGCGTCGCTGTCGCGCAGCCGCTCGAACTCGCGTGTCGAGATGAAATGATAATGGACGCCCTCGATTTCGCTGGGACGGCGCGGACGCGTGGTCACGCTGATCGAAAGCGCGAGCTCAAGCTTTTCCTTATCGTTCAGCAACAACCGTGCAATCGTCGACTTACCCGCCCCGGACGGCGATGACAG
The DNA here is from genome assembly GCA_963776115.1 of uncultured Alphaproteobacteria bacterium. Taxonomy (GTDB): domain Bacteria; phylum Pseudomonadota; class Alphaproteobacteria; order Rhizobiales; family Rhizobiaceae; genus Phyllobacterium. Next base: position 268,498 of record CAVZLS010000004.1, read on the forward strand.
GACGAGCATAAGACCGCGTCTTTTAATGCTGTTGGGCATGGTTACTCCAGATTCTGTATCTGCTCGCGCAATTGATCCACAACAGCCTTCAGGTCAAGTCCGATCGATGTAATCGAAGCCGCGTTGGCCTTGGAACAAAGCGTATTCGCCTCGCGGTTGAATTCCTGTGTCAGGAAATCAAGCTTGCGGCCTACACCGTTGCCTTCCTTCAGAAGATCACGGGCGGCGGTGACATGCATTTCCAGCCGGTCAAGCTCTTCCTGGATGTCAGCCTTCGTCGCAAGGAACGCCGCCTCCATATACAGCCGCGATTCATCCAATGCGGGAGCGGCATCGAGCAGCAGCGAGACCTGTGCAGCCAGACGCGAGCGAATTGCATCAAACGAGCGGCTTGGATCAAGCCTTGCCTGTTCCACCAGCATCTCGATCGCCGCGATTTGTACAGTCAAAATCTCGCCCAGCGCCTTGCCCTCGGCCTGGCGATTGTGCGCCAGTTGAACCAGTGTCTCGTCCAGAACCGCCAGTACTGCTTCTTCTATCTTGTGCTGATCTTCCGGATCGGCGGTCTCCTGTGGCGCCTCCAGGACCCCGCGGAGCGCCATAAGGCCCTCCGGCGTGGATGCTGCCAGACCGTAATCTTCGCGCAGACGTGCAGCGATCGCTGCCAGTTCCTTCAGAAGTGGTTCGTTGAGGATTGCCTTGGCAACACCCGCGCTGCGATCGACGGTGACGGCCGCCTGAAAATTACCGCGCTTGAAATGTTGGCTGAAAAGGATACGGGCCTTCTGCTCGATCGTTTCAAGACCTGCTGGCAGGCGAAACCGCACGTCGAGACCCTTGCCGTTAACCGACTTGATTTCCCACGAGATTTGCACCCCGGCGCTGTTCCGGAGGTGACGGGCAAATCCCGTCATGCTTTGCAATGACATGTCTACCCCCTGGAACGAAAGGCCCTGAACTTCCTCGGGCCTTTCCAGTATCAATTTCCGTTGTCTGCGTCCGGCGATGCACTCTTGTCACCGGTTGCCGCCTTGGCGGCCTCATCGAGGCGATTCTTCTCGACCTCGCGCCAGCGTTTCACATTATCATTGTGCTCTTCAAGCGTCTCAGCAAATACGTGTCCGCCAGTGCCGTCGGCAACGAAGTAAAGGTCCTTGGTCTGCGACGGATGAGCTACGGCTTCCAGTGCGTCACGACCAGGATTTGCAATCGGCCCGGGTGGCAGGCCATTGATCGTATAAGTGTTATAAGGCGTCGGCTTCTCAAGATCTGACTTCAGGATCGGGCGGTCCGACGGCTTGCCCTTGCCACCAAACAGGCCATAAATGATCGTTGGATCGGATTGAAGGCGCATGCGGTTGTTCAACCGGTTAATGAAGACGGCGGCAACGCGTGGACGCTCATCCGCCTTGCCGGTCTCTTTTTCGACGATGGATGCGAGCGTCACAAACTCTTCAATGGTTTTCAACGGAGTCTTGGGATCGCGGCGTTCCCATATGTCTTCAACCAGCTTTTTCTGATCGGCCTGCATCTTCTTGATGAGTTCCTCGCGCGTTGTGCCGCGAGAAAAGCGCATCGTATTGGCGAAAAGCGAGCCTTCACTCGGCATGGTTGCCGGCAAATCACCAACAAGTACTTCATCCTCACGCACCCGTTGGAAAATCTGTTCGACGGTAAGTCCTTCGGGAATCGTCAGCGAACGAAGCAGCGATTTTCCGCTGCGCAACAGATCCATGATCTCTCGCATGGACGCATGCGCCTTGATTTCGTACTCGCCAGCTTTCATGTCGCCCTGATGGCCATAGGCCTGGACGCCATATTTAAAGACCCGGGCATCACTGATAATGTTACGCCTTTCCAGCCCGTCGGCTATCTCGACAATCCCGGTACCGCTCTTCACAACGTAGTTGGTTGTAACGTCGCTAGGTCCAGGCTCATTGAACGCCAGCTTGCCAAAGTATACGGCGGCTGCGGCAGCAAGAACCACCAGCACGACAAGCGACAGCATGAAATTGGCAAAAACAACGATCTGGCTGCGAGCGCGGCGAGAGCGTCGCTTCGGCGGAGGTGGCGGTGTACCCGGTTCAGGACGCAACGCTTCGGAAGCCGATTGCGGGACAATCGGCTTGCGATCCGGCGCGTTGGCGGCTGAACCGTTTGTCTCTTCAGACTGCTGATCTGAGCTCACGCAAGCACCTCGGGACATGATACCGGCTGACGCCGGTAGAATCGATTGTGAATATGGCAAAAACGCGAGAGCGCTCCGCCAAGAAATCAATCACTGTTGATAACGCCGCATTACGAGCGAAGCATTCGTACCGCCAAACCCGAAGGAATTGGAAAGCGCGATATCGATCTTGCGTTCGCGCGGCTTGTGCGGAACCAGATCGATCTTCGTTTCCTTGGAAGGCTTATCGAGATTGATCGTTGCAGGGGCGATATTATCGCGGATCGCCAACACGCAGAAAATGGCCTCCGTCGAGCCAGCGGCACCAAGAAGGTGACCGATGGAGGATTTGGTGGATGACATCGATATTTTCGAAGCGGCGTCGCCTACAACGCGTTCGACCGCTCCGAGTTCAATCGTATCGGCCATCGTCGAAGTGCCGTGCGAGTTGATGTAATCCAAATCGCCCGGAGTTATGCCTGCGCGCTTCAAAGCCATTTCCATAGAGCGCTGCGCGCCCTCACCACTCTCTGATGGTGCGGTGATGTGGTAAGCATCGCCGGATAAGCCATAGCCGATGATCTCGGCGTAAATCTTGGCGCCGCGAGCCAGGGCATGTTCCAGCTCTTCAAGGACGACAACGCCAGCGCCTTCACCCATCACGAAACCATCGCGGTCTTCATCATAGGGTCTCGAGGCAGTTGTCGGATCGTCGTTTCTGGCAGTGGACAATGCCTTGCATGCAGCAAAGCCGGCTAGCGAAATACGGCTGACTGGCGACTCCGTGCCACCAGCCACCATCACGTCGGCGTCGCCAAAGGCGATCAAACGCGAGGCATCGCCGATGGCGTGAGCGCCGGTGGAACAAGCGGTAACGACTGCATGATTCGGACCCCGCAGCTTATGTTTGATCGATACCTGGCCGGAAGCCAGGTTTATCAGACGGCCGGGGATGAAGAAGGGCGATATGCGCCGGGGGCCTTTGTCGCGGAGTGTGTAGCCTGCTTCGACAATGCCTTCGAGGCCACCAATGCCGGACCCGATCAAAACACCCGTACGGATCTGATCTTCATCACTTTCCGGCGCCCACTTGGCATCCGCAAGCGCTTGGTCGGCAGCCGCAACAGCGTAAATAATGAAAGGATCGACCTTGCGCTGCTCTTTGGGTTCCATCCAATCGTCGGGATTAAATGTACCATCAGAGCCATCACCTACCGGAATACGGCAGGCAATCTTGCAAGGAAGATCTTCAACTTCAAATTCCGTCACACGCCGGGCGCCGCTCTGGCCGGCAAGAAGCCGCGACCAGGTTAGTTCAACCCCGGATGCGAGAGGAGAAACCAGCCCAAGGCCGGTTATGACAACGCGCCTCATGGCAGATCCTTAACTATCAAATGCAACATGATTGTTTCCGGCCCAACGCATGAACGAGCAAGGCTAAACACCTTATATCACGATCGCTGCGGGGCCGAACAAAAATCAGGCAGATGCTTTGTCGATGAACTTGACGGCATCGCCGACTGTCAGAATCGTCTCGGCAGCATCGTCGGGGATTTCGACGCCAAACTCTTCTTCAAAAGCCATCACGAGCTCGACAGTATCAAGGCTGTCGGCGCCCAGATCGTCGATGAAGCTCGCACCATCGGTGACTTTCTCGGCATCAACGCCCAGATGTTCAATAACGATTTTCTTGACGCGTTCTGCAGTATCACTCATGTGGAAACCTCAACCTGTTTGTTTTTCCCTATGCCTTGGTTAGCGGCACGGATGACTCTAATCAAGCAATAAGATGGTTGTTCCGCCCTGTTTAACAGCTAAAACACCCGTCCTTGCGGCTCTTTCCTTGCGGAACTGAAAGGACATCAAATCGATTTGACTGCCCAGACTGGTGCGCGACTTATCACGCTTTATTCACGGTCTCAATCTCATAAATGTGATTGAGACCGATACCGGTGGATACGATCGATGCAAACCCGATCAGATCATCGCCATACCGCCGTTGACGTGAATGGTCTGACCGGTGACATAAGATGCTTCGTTGCTGGCAAGATAGACAACCGACGAAGCAACTTCGGCGCCCGTACCCATGCGACGCATCGGGATAGCAGACATGATGCTTTCTTTCTGCTTGTCGTTGAGCTTGTCGGTCATTGCCAATTCGATGAAACCCGGTGCAACGCAGTTGACCGTGACGTTACGGCTGGCGATTTCCTGCGCCAAGGATTTGGAGAAGCCTATAAGTCCGGCTTTGGAAGCAACATAATTGGTTTGACCCGGATTTCCTGTCACGCCCACGACCGAGGTTATGTTGATGACGCGGCCATAGCGGCGGCGCATCATTGGATGCGTAAGTTCGCGGGTCAGGCGGAAAACTGCAGTCAGATTGACTTCAAGCACATTGTCCCAATCCGCATCGCTCATGCGCACGAACAGGCCGTCTTTGGTGATGCCCGCATTGTTGACGAGTATCTCTACGCCTCCAAGATCAGCTTCGGCCTTTTCGCCAAGCGCCTTGACCTCATCTCGATTGGAAAGGTTAGCCGGGAAGATCATGACCCGATCGCTAAAATCAGACGCCAGAGCTTCTAGCTTTTCCACACGGGTGCCATGGAGACCCACGATTGCGCCCTGTGCATGAAGTGCACGAGCGATTGCCTCGCCAATACCACCCGTCGCACCCGTGATAAGAGCCTTGCGGCCTGTGAGATCAAACATTGCGCGTTCCTTTTTAAGCGTTCAAGGCAGCGACAGCCGCATCGATGTCTTCTGGCGTGCCGACAGCAATACCGGATATGTCCTTATTAATACGGCGCGCAAGACCAGTCAGCACTTTACCCGCACCGATTTCGTAGAGCGTTGTGACCCCATTATTGCCAAACCATTCTACCGTCTCGCGCCAGCGCACCTGTCCCGTCACTTGCTCAACCAGCAATTCGGCGATTTCGGTCGCAGACTTGACTGGCGCAGCGCGGACATTGGCAATAAGCGGCACGACCGGATCGTTTTTGGCAACATTGGCCAGTGCGACGCGCATGGCCTCAGCGGCGGGCTCCATCAAAGCAGAGTGGAAAGGAGCGGAAACCGGCAGCATGATCGCACGCTTGGCGCCTTTGGCGGATGCCAGCGCAGCCGCTGCCTCGACTGGGCCTTTCGCGCCGGAAATCACCAATTGGCCGCCGCCATTATCGTTGGCGATCTGGACGGGTCCCTGCTTTGAGGCTTCGGCGCAAATGGCTTCGACATCTTCGTGTTCAAGGCCGATGATGGCGGCCATCGCGCCCTCGCCCGCTGGAACCGCCTTTTGCATGGCATTGCCGCGAATGCGCAAGAGGCGTGCCGTATCGGATAGCGAGAATGTGCCTGCTGCACAAAGTGCTGAATACTCGCCCAGAGAATGGCCGGCGACATAGGCAACCCTGTCCTTCAGAGATATGCCCTTGGACTCCAGCACGCGAAATACGGCGATGGATACAGCCATCAGTGCGGGCTGGGCATTGGCAGTCAGCGTCAAAGTTTCTTCCGGGCCTTCCCAGATGATCGAAGACAGCTTCTCACCCAGAGCTTCGTCCACCTCGTCGAAAACAGCACGGGCCTCAGGGAAGTTCTCGGCCAGAGCCTTACCCATGCCGACAACCTGGCTTCCTTGACCCGGAAAGGTGAATGCAATGGACATAAGCTGCGCCTCCAAAGGTTGCTTACAGTGTGAATCTGTCGCGCGATGTGCCTACAGGCAAGCACGAAGTCAAGCTTTGATAGGGAGAGCGTATCGTCACCTTTACGTCGACAGAGCTTTTAGATTAGACATTCACCTCATTTTACAGTTCAAACGCGCTCTTCCGCATAAAATTTCCAGGCGGGTTGCTTCTTTGGCCATTTGCCCGTATAGAGCGCCCGTTCATTGCTCGGCGTCAGCTGGGGGCTGAACGGAGGGCCGGATTTCGATCCGTCGAAGCATAAGAGCTTCAGCCTCCCGTGTCTCCGCTCTCGATCGTCTCCATCAGCGTCCTTTCTTCGCCGGTCTCCGGCAGAGAGATTCGCAGAGGTTTACCGTTGATTCCGGGCAATACTAACGAAGAAAGGCAAAGACAATGGCTCTTTATGAACATGTGTTCCTTGCTCGACAGGACATTTCGCAGCAGCAGGTCGATGCGCTTGTAGAACAATACAAGGGTATCATCGAGACCAATGGCGGCTCAGTCGGGCGTATTGAAAGCTGGGGACTTCGTGCCCTCACCTATCGCATAAACAAGAACCGCAAGGCGTATTATTCGCTGCTCAACATCACTGCTCCTGCAGCAGCTGTTGCCGAGCTCGAGCGTCAGCAGCGCATCAACGAAGACGTCCTGCGTTTCATGACGATCCGCGTTGACGAACACGAGGAAGGCCAGTCGGCCATGCTCGCTCGCCGTGACGATCGCCGTGACCGCGACGACAACAAGTTCGGTGGCCGCGATGACGACCGTCCGCGCCGTCCACGCCGTCCGCGTGACGAAGCCGGTGAAGGAGCAGAATAATGGTTGATATCAATCAGATCCCGACCCGCCGTCCGTTCCATCGCCGCCGCAAGACCTGCCCGTTCTCGGGTGCCAATGCGCCGAAGATCGACTACAAGGACGTGAAGCTCCTGTCGCGCTACATTTCCGAGCGTGGCAAGATCGTTCCTTCCCGTATCACGGCTGTCAGCCAGAAGAAGCAGCGCGAACTCGCTCAGGCGATCAAGCGTGCCCGTTTCCTCGGCCTGCTGCCATACGTTGTAAAATAATAAAACTGAGGCGGTGGATTTCGATCCGCCGCCTCATTCCACCATCCGCGATGGGCGCGGGTCTGGTGATCCCAGAGCAATTCCAGGAAAAGTGGGAACCGGTTTTCCGTCCGGAATTGCGTCAAAACAAATAGAAACCCGAGTTGAGGTTATGGTCTAGCGACCACCTCTAACTGCTGAAACAAGCAGGACAGCGAGTGAAATGAAACTGACTGCAAAAGATATTGGCGTGGGTGTGTTGGCGGGTTTTGCCGCTGCACTGCTTTCGGTTGGCGTTATCACGCAATCGACCCTCGCCATGGCGCTATTGCTGTTTTCGCCGCTGCCTATTTTTGTAGCGGCTCTCGGCTGGGGTACGGCCGCCGGCTTGATTGCCGCGCTTTCCATGGCTGTCGCCGTCTCCGTGCTTGCCGCACCAATGGCGGCCCTTATCGTTGTCCTGATCACTGCGCTCCCTGCCGCCGCTGCATCATACTTTACCGGCCTGGCACGCCCTGCCGACGAAATCGGTGGACCGAAGGACGTCATGGTCTGGTATCCGCTCGCCGATACTCTGCTGCGCCTGGCGCTGATTGTAGCAGCCAGTTTCATTGCAATCGGCATGCTCGTCGGATTTGGCGATGAACTTGCAGGCGAACTGGCGAAATCACTGGGGCAGCAGCTTGCCGCGAGCAACCCTGAACTTGCCGCAAATGCCGACGTTGCGCAGAGCATGGCACTGTTTGTCGTGCGTGTACTGCCCGCCCTGCAGCCTGCCATATGGGTGACGATAATCGTCGCCAATCTTTATCTGGCACTGCGGTTGACGGCCGCTTCCGGCAAACTACGCCGACCGCATGATGACTGGCCGCGGGCGCTGCGTATGCCTCGCTCTGCGCTCATCATCTTCGCCATCGTTTGCGCTGCTTGCTTTTTGCCGGGCGGCATCGGCTACGCCGCAACCGCAATAGCCGGCGCACTCGGTGCCGGTTTCACGATGGCGGGTTTCGCCATACTGCATGCAAGAACGCGCGGCGCACCATGGCGTCCAGTGGCACTATGGTTCGCTTACCTCGCGGTTCTGCTTTTCGCCTTTGTGCTTTTCCTCTTCCTTCTTGCCGGTTTGTTCGACACGTCGCGCAACGCCCCGGTTTCGAAGGCTGCGAATACAACACCACCTAACAACGACAATTAACATTAGAACAGACAAGGATAATTCAAATGGAAGTCATTCTTCTCGAACGTATCAGCCGCCTCGGCCAGATGGGCGAAACAGTCAAGGTAAAGGACGGCTTTGCCCGTAATTTCCTGTTGCCACAGGGCAAGGCACTTCGTGCCAACGAAGCCAACAAGAAGAAGTTCGAAGGCCAGCGCGCGCAGCTCGAAGCACGCAACCTCGAACGCAAGACGGAAGCACAGGCGATCGCCGAAAAGCTCGACGGCAAGTCGTTCATCGCCGTTCGTTCGGCTGGCGAAACCGGTCAGCTTTACGGTTCAGTTTCGACACGCGATATCGCTGATCTGATCACCGCTGAAGGCTTCTCGATCAACCGTAACCAGGTTGAACTGAACACGCCGATCAAGACCATTGGCCTGCACAAGATCGTGCTGACACTTCATCCGGAAGTTGAAGCAGCGGTCACGATCAACATTGCTCGTACTGCAGATGAAGCCGAGCGTCAGGTCAAGGGCGAAAATCTTACCTCCGCCGAAGCGATCTACGGTATCGAGGAAGTTCCGCTTGCCGACGAATTCTTCGATGAGGACGAAGAAGGCGAAGAAAACGCCTGATCTCTCTTCGATAGATCATTCTTTCGAATGATTTCATCAACATTTTGAAAGTACCCGGCAGCAGTGCCGGGTATTTTTTTGCTTTTCAGGAACGAAAAAACGATTAGATTTGTTTGTCCTACCGCGCCCGACCACGGCTCACCTCCCGAGCCTGCTAATGGCCGAGCTCTATCGTCAATGATGGAGATTGTTCATGAATGCCATACTCAAAGCCGCACTCTCGCGGATGATCTACACTGGCACTTTGGTTATCACTGACTCTTCCGGTAAATCTCAAACCTTCGGTGATGGAACCGGAGAGCAGTTCGCCTTTCGCATCAACAGCGCTGCGGCCGAACGAAAGATCGCTTTCGACCCATCGCTGCACTTCCCGGAAGCCTATATGAATGGCGATATCGACGTTCTCGAAGGCGATATTTATGACGTCCTGAAGATTATCTTCGAAAATACCGGGGCGACTGTCGCCAAGGAACCCTGGATGTTGGCGATCGAAGGTATCCGCCGTGCTACGCGCCGACTGCATCAGATGAACACCCTGACGCGCGCTTCCAGCAACGTTCAGCGCCACTATGATCTGTCTGAAGATCTCTACAGGTTGTTCCTCGATACGGACATGCAATATTCCTGTGCCTACTTTGAACGGCCGGATGCAACGCTGGAAGAAGCGCAGCTTGCGAAAAAACGGCACATCGCAGCGAAACTGCTGTTGAAAAAGGGGCACAAGACGCTCGACATCGGTTGCGGCTGGGGCGGACTCGGAATCTACCTCGCCAAGCACCTTGAAGCCAATTTGACCGGTGTAACGCTGTCGCAAGAGCAATTCGGTATCGCCAACAAGCGCGCATTCGAAGAAGGCCTGACGGGACAAGCACAATTCACCCTTCAGGACTATCGAACGATCGAAGAGAGCTTCGACCGCATCGTGTCCGTTGGCATGTTCGAACATGTCGGTATCGGGCACTTCCCGGAGTATTTCCAGCATACCGCACGGCTTTTGAAGAAGGACGGCGTATTCCTTCTGCACTCTATCGGGCGCTCGGATGGCCCCTCCTATACAAACGCCTTCATCCAGAAATACATATTCCCGGGCGGTTATATTCCGGCACTTTCGGAAGTGCTGCCGCACATCGAAAAGGCTGGTCTCGTTGTCACCGATATCGAGATTCTCCGGCTGCACTACGCGGATACTTTGCGTATCTGGCGCGAACGATTCATGGCGAATCGCGAGAAGGCCAAGGCGATCTATGATGAACGGTTCTGTCGGATGTGGGAGTTCTATCTTGCGGCTTCGGAAGCGGCTTTCCGCTGGCAAAACCTGGTCGTGTTCCAGATCCAGCTCGCACACCGGCAGGAAGCGGTGCCGCTGACCCGGAATTATATCGAGAAGGAAGAAAAGCGGCTCAAGCGCCTCGAATGTGAACGCAGCTCCGCCAACAGCCAGGTCGAGACCAAGGAATCAGTCGCCGGGCGGTAAGTCCGACGATCGAATTACCCCTTAACATCATCATCCATCCGCAGAGCGATTTGCGGATGGATTTTTTGTGCTTTCCATGGCTACCAAATTGCGACATTCCGCGTTGCGGGTATACACTGTCACTCGCGAATCACGCGCCAAATCGGTGGCTTCTGAGTCAAGCTGTAAACATCCTGTTTTGTAGTTCTTGCTGTGGATGGAAATGTATATTCCCCGCTGCATTGCGTCATTAAAAACGCCGTGGCCATAGTGATCGAAGAACAGGAAAATATAAAATGGCTGAAGCTACGGTACGCAAGATCAACGAGGCTCAAGGAGCGCTTTACCGCGAAGCCCCTAACAATATCGAGGCTGAACAGGCCCTGTTGGGCGCCATTCTCGTCAACAATGATGCGTTTTACCGTGTTTCAGACTTTCTGAAGCCGACCCATTTCAACGAACCGCTGCATCGCAAGATCTTCGAAGTCGCTTCCGACATGATTCGCATGGGCAAGATGGCGAATCCGGTGACGCTGAAGACATTCATGCCGGCTGACGCCAAAATCGGCGAGATGACGGTGATGCAATATCTCGCCCGCCTCGCTGCCGAGGCGGTGACAATCATCAACGCCGAAGATTACGGCCGGGCGATCTACGATCTGGCCACGCGCCGGGCTTTGATCACCATCGGCGAAGACATGGTCAACATAGCCTATGACGCTCCGGTTGATGTGGCGCCGCAGGGCCAGATCGAGGATGCGGAACGGCGCCTGTTCGAGCTTGCCGAAACCGGCCGCTACGATGGCGGGTTCCAGACATTTACCGATGCGGTCAAGACTGCCGTCGACATGGCCAACGCGGCGTTCATGCGCGACGGGCACCTTTCGGGTATTTCGACAGGTATTCGCGCGCTCGATGCGCGCATGGGCGGCCTGCAACCGTCCGATCTGATTGTCCTCGCCGGACGCCCCGGCATGGGCAAAACCTCGCTTGCGACCAATATCGCATTCAACATTGCCGCAGCCTATGAACCGGAACAATTGGCAGACGGTACGTTCAAGGCCAAGAATGGCGGCGTTGTCGGCTTTTTCTCGCTCGAAATGTCGTCGGAACAGCTGGCCACGCGTATCATTTCCGAGCAATCGGAGATCAGTTCCTCGAAAATCCGTCGCGGTGAAATCAGTGAAGCCGATTTCGAAAAGCTGGTTGCCTGTTCGCAGCACATGCAGAAGGTGCCGCTTTATATCGATCAGACCGGCGGTATTTCTATCGCCCAGCTTGCAGCGCGGGCGCGGCGGCTAAAGCGCCAGCGCGGGCTCGACGTTCTGGTCATCGACTATATTCAGCTCATGCAAGGGTCGTCCAAGCGCGCCTCGGAAAATCGTGTGCAGGAAATTACCGAAATCACCACGGGGCTGAAAGCGCTTGGCAAGGAATTGAACACGCCGATCATCGCCCTCTCCCAGCTGTCTCGTCAGGTGGAAAGCCGCGAAGACAAGCATCCGCAACTTTCCGACTTGCGCGAATCCGGTTCGATCGAGCAGGACGCCGACGTGGTGCTTTTCGTTTATCGCGACGAATATTACATCAAAAACAAGGAACCGAAGGTCGGCACGGAAGAGCATTTCAAGTGGCAGGCCGATCTCAACGAGGCACGGGCAAGGCGGAAGTCATCGTCGCCAAGCAACGTCACGGCCCGACAGGCACGGTAAGACTGGCGTTCCAGGCGGAATTTACCCGCTTTACCGATCTTGCCGAAGATTCGCATCTTCCTGAACGGTTCGAGTGAACCTTTGACTGCCAAAAAGCCCCAGATCACCACGACCGGCGCAGATCCTCGACTCGCCGGGGGGCGGCTAACAATCGATCTCGATGCGCTTGCCGCCAATTGGCTATTCCTCGCCGAAAAGTCGAAGCCCGCAGAGGCCAGTGCTGTCGTCAAGGCCGACGCCTACGGCCTCGGCATCGTGCATGTCGTACCGGCGTTGTGGCAGGCTGGATGCCGCACTTTCTTTGTCGCGCTGGCCGAGGAAGGTCTACGGGTAAAAGCTGTCGCGCCTGATGCGCGGGTGTTTGTGCTCAATGGGTTTTTTGCCGAAGCATTTTCGAACCTATGAACAATCCGACCTGATCCCGGTGTTGGGCTCGGTCCATGAGCTCGACTTGTGGGAGCGCCTGAATTCCCGTCGAAAGGACAAGCTTCCCTTTGCGCTGCATGTGGACACCGGTATGAACCGTCTCGGCCTTACCCTGGAGGAAGCCTTGGCTTTCGCGGCTGATATGCGGAACCAAAAGCCGGTTCTACTGATGACGCATCTCGCCACGGCTGACGATCAGGCGCATGCGTTGAACCGGAAACAAATCGAATCATTTCAAAAACTTCGCCAGGCTTTTGCAGGAATTGAATCCAGCATCGCAAATTCCCCGGGCATTTTTCACACGGGCATAGGTGAATATGAACTCAGCCGCCCCGGCGTTGCCATGTATGGCGGCGAACCACTCTCGGCCGCCGCCAATCCCATGCGCCCTGTGGTGACGCTGGAAGCACGCATTGTACAGATCCGCACTGGACTAAAGGGCGAGACCGTGGGTTACGGCGCTACCACGACGCTTAAACGCGACACGCGTATTGCCGTTTGCTCGGTGGGCTATGCGGATGGTTATCTTCGTTCCGCATCGGGCAGCGGTGTGCCGTTGCGCGGCGCCGTACCCAACGGCGGCGAAGGCTTTGTCGCCGGGAGCAAAGTTCCGATTATTGGTCGCGTCACCATGGATCTTACATCGTTCGACATCACTGATCTTCCAGTGGATGCGGTCAGCCCAGGGGATTACATCGAACTCTTTGGCACAAACATTGCGTTGGACGACGCTGCTCGCGCCGCTGGAACGATCGGATATGAGTTGCTTACCAGCCTTGGGAGTCGCTATCACCGGCGCTATCTCAAATCCGAAAGTAATTGATGGCCAAAGCCAAGAATTCAATTTATCTGTCAGAACTGCGGTGCAGTGCACACGCGCTGGGCCGGCAAGTGCGACGAGTGCGGCGAGTGGAACACCCTTGTTGAGGAAGGCACGGCTGGCGGTATCGGCAGCGGACCGGGCAAGCTATCGTCGCGAAAAGGTCGCGCAGTAGCGCTGACCACGCTTTCCGGCGAAATCGAGGATGCACCGCGCATCCAGTCAGGAATCGGCGAACTGGATCGTGTCACCGGCGGAGGTTTTGTCCGCGGCTCCGCGATCCTCATCGGCGGCGATCCCGGGATCGGCAAATCCACATTGCTGACGCAGGCAGCAGCTGCCCTCGCCCGCCAGGGTCACCGCGTCGTTTACGTTTCGGGTGAAGAAGCGGTGGCGCAAATCAGGTTGCGCGCCCAGCGATTGCACGCTGCCGACACCGACGTGCTGCTCGCGGCCGAAACCAATGTCGAAGATATTTTGGCGACCATCTCCAATTCGAAGCGGCCAGATTTGATCATTATCGATTCGATCCAGACATTGTGGACAGACGCCGCCAATTCTGCCCCCGGCACAGTGACGCAGGTGCGAGCCGGCGCCCAAGCCATGATCCGCTATGCCAAGCAGACCGGCGCAGCTGTTGTTCTCGTAGGGCACGTGACGAAGGAGGGTCAGATCGCCGGGCCTCGCGTGATCGAGCACATGGTCGATGCCGTGCTCTATTTCGAAGGCGAAGGCGGCCACCATTACCGCATCTTGAGGACCGTGAAGAACCGTTTTGGTCCGACGGACGAGATCGGCGTCTTCGAAATGTCCGACAAGGGATTGCGCGAAGTCGCCAATCCTTCCGAGCTTTTCCTGGGTGAACGCAACGAAAAGTCTCCGGGAGCTGCGGTTTTTGCAGGCATGGAGGGCACGCGTCCGATACTCGTCGAAATCCAGGCGCTGGTTGCACCCTCGACGCTTGGCACGCCGCGCCGTGCGGTTGTCGGGTGGGATGGAAACCGGCTGTCGATGATTCTCGCCGTACTCGAAGCGCATTGCGGCGTAAGGTTCGGTCAGCACGACGTTTACCTGAATGTGGCCGGCGGATATCGAATAACCGAGCCCGCAGCGGACCTTGCAGTTGCATCTGCACTGGTTTCCTCAATTGCCGGTATTGCCCTTCCCGCAGATTGCGTCTATTTCGGCGAAGTCAGTTTATCTGGTGCAGTTCGCCCGGTGGCGCATGCTGTGCAGAGGCTGAAGGAGGCAGATAAGCTTGGGTTCAAGCAGGCTGTTCTTCCCAAGGGAAGCAACGACGTGGCAAAGAACGGCAATGCTCGTCTGACAGAAACCGCTTCGCTGCCAGACCTTGTGGCCCGGATTGCGGCATCGGGACCTGACAAGAGACAACGCGACGACTGACCAGATAGTATTGGCCAGACTGAATATGGGGACGAACTTAAATGCCAATAACGTTGCTTGACGGAATTCTATTGGGCATCACTCTCGTTTCGGCGGTTTTGGCCATGGTGCGCGGCTTTTCGCGCGAAGTTTTGTCGGTGGTTTCCTGGGCAGCCGCAGCCGCAGCCGCATATCTCTTCTATAAGCCGGTCATTCCGTTCCTTACGCCCTATATCAGCAATGATACCATTGCGCAGATCGCAGCGGCCGGCCTCGTCTTCGTCGTTACGCTGATTGTCGTGTCGATCATTACAATGAAGATTGCCGATTTCATCATCGACAGCCGTATCGGCGCACTCGATCGTACGCTGGGTTTCCTCTTCGGCGCAGCGCGCGGCATCCTTCTCGTCGTTGTCGCCATGCTGTTCTTCAATTGGCTTGTTCCCGAGAACCAGCCGGCATGGGTTGGTCAGGCAAAATCCAAGCCGATGATCGATCAGCTGGGTACAAAACTGATCAGCCTGTTGCCAGAAGATCCGGAATCAACCATCCTTAACCGCCTGAAGCCCGGTACGACAGCGGCTCCGGATGCGGCACCCGACGGCACCACCACAACACCGGAGCCGAAGGAAGACATTCCGCCGGAAGGGTCGACAAACCAGCCTTGATGCAGTTCGAAGAACACAACTGCGTCAATATTGGCATTTATCAGGCCTTGGCGTTTACTTGGTAATGCTCCATATACGTGGCATAATGCGAAATAGGCACAATTGACTCGATCCAAGGTAATCTTGGGGCGGAAGGGCTGGCGGCAATGACCGACATTTCTCGTAACGATAATCAATTGATGTCCCTGGATGACGACACACTGCATGAAGAGTGCGGTGTGTTTGGCATTTTGGGGCATCCCGACGCGGCGACCCTGACCGCGCTCGGGCTGCACGCCCTGCAGCATCGCGGCCAGGAAGCGGCCGGTATCGTCTCCTATGACGGGAAACAGTTTTGTTCGGAACGCCGCATGGGTCTCGTCGGAGATCACTACACCAATCCGGCAACTCTTGCACAACTGCCCGGCGACCGGGCGATCGGCCATGTACGCTATTCGACCACTGGCGATACGGTTCTACGCAACGTGCAGCCGCTTCTGGCCGAACTTGAGGTCGGCGGCATCGCCATTGCCCATAATGGCAATTTCACCAACGGCCTCACCCTGCGCCGCCAGCTGATTGCCGATGGCGCCATCTGCCAGTCCAATTCCGATACCGAAGTCGTGCTGCATCTTATCGCTCGTTCACGCCACGCCTCATCCAGCGATCGCTTCATCGACGCGATCCGCCAGATGGAAGGCGGTTATGCGATGCTCGCCCTCACCCGCACCAAGCTCATCGCTGCGCGTGACCCGATCGGCATTCGCCCGCTCGTGATGGGTGAACTCGACGGCAAGCCGATTTTTGCTTCCGAGACCTGCGCGCTCGACATTATCGGTGCGAAATTCGTCCGCGATATCGAGAACGGCGAAGTGGTGGTCTGCGAAATCCAGACTGATGGGTCGATCAGCATCGATACATACAAGCCGCAGAATCCGAAGCGCGAACGGCTTTGCCTGTTTGAATACGTTTACTTCGCCCGTCCGGACTCGGTCGTCGGTGGGCGCAATGTCTACACTGCCCGTAAGAACATGGGCATCAATCTCGCCAAGGAAGCACCACTCGAGGCCGATGTGGTGGTTCCAGTTCCGGACGGCGGCACCCCGGCAGCCATTGGCTTTGCCCAGGCAAGCGGCATTCCCTTCGAGCTTGGCATCATCCGCAACCATTATGTCGGCCGGACATTCATTGAGCCAACCCAGTCGATCCGCGCCTTTGGTGTGAAGCTGAAGCACTCGGCTAATCGTGCCGTCATTGAAGGCAAGCGCGTTGTGCTTGTGGATGATTCCATCGTGCGCGGTACGACTTCGGTCAAGATCGTGCAGATGATCCGTGACGCCGGTGCGCGCGAAGTACACATCCGCGTTGCCAGCCCGATGATCTTCCATCCGGATTTCTACGGCATCGACACGCCCGATGCGGACAAGCTGCTGGCCAACCAGTATGCGGACCTTGATGCGATGTGCGATTACATTGGAGCGAGATTCCCTCGCATTCCTGTCCATCGACGGGCTTTACAAGGCTGTCAGCGGGGCTCCTCGCGATCCGCGCTCGCCGCTTTTCACCGATCACTACTTCACTGGCGATTATCCGACGCGGCTTCTCGACAAGGATGGGGCGAGTAACGTTCGCCAGTTCTCGCTTCTCGCAAATAACGGTTGAGTTCACTCGATGATTTCTGACGGCAGTTTTCGGCTGGACGGCAAGCTTGCGCTCGTCACCGGCGCATCCCGTGGCATTGGCTATTCTCTCTCCAAAGAACTCGCAGCCCGCGGCGCCCATGTCATTGCCGTTGCCCGCACAGTAGGCGGGCTTGAGGAACTCGACGACGAAATCAAGGCAGCAGGCGGAACCGCAACGCTGGTTCCCTTGGACCTCACGGACATGCCGGCCATCGACCGGCTTGGCGGTTCCATTCATGAGCGCTGGGGCAAGCTTGATATCATGGTCGCCAATGCGGGCATTCTTGGAACGATTTCGCCTATCGGACATGTGGAGGCGAAAGTCTTCGACCAATTGATGGCAATCAATGTCACGAGTGTCTGGCGGCTGATCCGCACCACCGATCCGCTCCTCAAGCTGTCTGATGCCGGGCGCGCCATCCTGCTGTCGTCGGGCGTGGCACATACTGCTCGCGCCTATTGGGGACCCTACGCCGCTTCCAAGGCCGCTGTGGAAGTGATGGCACGTACCTGGGCCGAGGAATCGCAACAGACGCGCCTGCGCATCAATTCCGTCGACCCCGGGGCAACCCGCACCGCCATGCGCGCACAGGCTATGCCGGGCGAAGATCCTGAGACCTTGCCCACGCCGGCGGAAGTCGCCGCAAAGATCGTCCTGCTTTGCGATCCAGCCTTGGATGTGAACGGCAAGCTTTACGACGTGCGCGACGACAAATTGCTGAGCTATAACGATCCGAGCTAACCAACGAGGCGGATGATCTTTGCTGTTTTCTCATCGGTTTCTAAGGCGCGAGAGCGCCACGCCTTCGGGCTCATGCCGGTGACACGCAGGAACTCGCGATTGAAATTCGACTTCGTCTGAAAGCCGGCATCGAACATGATCCGCGTGATCGGTTCGTCTGTGTCGGCGAGCGAGCGGCAAGCTTCCCTCACCCTGTAATCATTCACATATTGCGAGACGCTCATCGACTTGACGCGGTTGACCGCGCTTGACACTTGCCGGACCGATAGGCCCATTTTCCGGGCAAGCCGGTTGAGATTGAGATCGACATCGCGATAGAGCGTGCGCGATTGCATGAGATCGTCGAGAGAGGCTGCTATTTGCGTGTCCTCAGCGCTTGGCTTGGCTTGTGCGCTCGTTGTCCTCGACCTCAACGTCAGCCGGTGACTGGTTGGCACCCGCCACAGTTGCCGCTGTACCCAAAACCAGCAATGCAAGCACGTTGCCAATGGCGACAATCTGGCCGGAATGAATGCCGCCGGACCGCGCGAAGTCGAGGCTGATAATGATATCGATCACCGCCGAGGCAGCGATGGCGAAAGCTGTAACCTGCAAGGCGCGATGTGAGTTGATCACGCCATCGAGGCGCGACGAGGCAAGAGCATCGGGACCTGCCGCTGCCAGCCATGTAAGCGCAACTCCATAGCCCGCAAAGATCAGAATGAGCGCGAGAGAGATTGGTGCCGGCCAGAACGCGACCAGTGCCGCCACAAACAATGGCGGGAGCGCGTGCAGCCACAGTAGAGGCCGCTTTAAGGGAGAGCGCCCGGTACGCAAGCCCTCGAAGCTGAGCCAGGCCAGCGATGCGATAGCGGCTGCAAGCACAGCCTGGACCGGCAACACTTCCCTAAGGTCGTAGCCCCAACGCAAACCAATGACCATTGATTGCAAGGCATAGGCAGCAATCAGGCTAAAGAAAAACGGATTCAAAACAGTCACTTCCCGCCGTCTGATCATCTGGATCAGAAGGATGAAGAGTAGCAACGCAACGACAAAGGGCAACGGAACAAAGATCATCGTCAAGACCATGGTAATTCGGAACGTTACTATGTCCTGAATTGCGATCGCGGACGACCTGAAATGCAATCAAGGTCGAAAATACCAGCAAAAAGCAGCTTCCTGAGATCAGCGCTGACGATGCGCCGAACTTCAGGAGAACATGATGCCTGGTTTTTTCGCTTCATTGATATTACTTTTAACAACACTCACGCCCGTTGCGGCAAGTGCGGAACCGAGCAAGCCGCTCGACGTGGCAAATATCAAAACGGTCGACATAACGGGCGAGGCAAGCCGCGTCGAGTTCACCACCACGGACACGCAGCCCTACGCAGCAAGTATCTCCGGTAATCGATCGGGCTGGTTTTCGAAATGGTATTCGAGCTGGTTTTCGAACGCGTGCGAAACAGATACGACAACGGAAGTGAAAGATCAGACATTGCTGATCCACGTTGCGGATGCGCCTCTGGTCAGCCTTTCTGATTGCGAAGTGCGCATCAACGTCAATCTGCCAAAGAACAGCGATATCAACATCCAGCAGCAAGCGCTTTACGCAAAATTGTCCGGCGACTATCGCGGCATCACCATCAGCAGCAATGCTGCAGATTTCTCTCTGGACGGTTATGCATCAAGCCTCGACATCAAAGGCGATGCAGTCCGCAGCGACATGCGGTTCGACCGGACGAACAACAGCGAGACGATCCGGCTGGATTCGCATGCCTTGGACGCGAGCTTCAGCTTCGTCAAGGATACGCCGATCAGCTACGTGATCGATGCCAAGGCCTCCTTCATCGACAGCAAGCGCGAAAGCACGCCGGGGGCAAAGCCGTCAATCGAGATCAGGAGTGAATATGTCCGCGCCACGATCCGGTAACGCGTTTAATCATCATCAACGACATCCCAAAATGAGGGACCAATCATGAAAATTCTCAAGCTCGCAGCAGTCCTTGCTATTACTGCTTTTAGCACGTTTCAACCGGTGCAGGCCGCAGGTCTCAAATTCATCGAGGTGCCTTCCAATGATCGTGGACCCGTTCTGACGGCCACCGTCTGGTATCCATGTGTTGGCAAGCCGGCAAGGGTAGAAATCGGCTTCGACTATTCGACGGCTGTGCAGGACTGTCCACTCACAGGCGAAAAACTCCCACTCATCGTGATCTCGCATGGTGTGGGTGGATGGTCCGGCAACTATCACGTACTTGCTGAAATGCTTGCCGATGCAGGATTTGTAGTCGCTGCCATCAATCATCCACGCGATAGCGGCCAATCGAAAACGAGAGATCCGAACGATATAGCTTCCATGACCCAGCGCCCTGTCGATATGACAAGACTGGTCGATTTCATGCTGGACCGCTGGTCAAGTGCATCGCAGATCGATCCGGCGCGCATCGGCTTTTTCGGATTTTCAAGGGGCGGCTTCACTGGCCTCGGTATGATTGGCGGCAACCCCGACTGGAAATTGCTGCTTGATAATTGCCCGACCTATCCGGGAAACCGCTTTTGCGAGCAAATTCGCAGCTCCGCAATTGCTCCTTTGGCCGGTGATCCACGGATCAAAGCCGCAGTATTGGTTGACCCCGCGGGCGGTAGCCTATTTACCGCCGAAGGCTTGCGCAAAGTGACGGTTCCTAGTCCAGTTATGGGCATCCGAATATGGTGGAGACGGTCTATCACCCAAAGATGCCGCAACGGTTGCGCATAACCTGCCCGCCAAGCCAGACTACCGCATCGTGCCAAACTCTGGCCATTTCTCTTTTCTTCCACCTTGCAGCCAGGAATTCGCGAAACTCGTGGCCAACTCCGGTGAGCCTGAGCTGTGCACCGACACGGCAGGCTTTGATCGCGTGGCTTTCCACAAGCAGTTCAACGCAGATATCCTGGCCTTCTTCCGCAAAAATCTGATGGAAGCCGAGCAGTGAAACCCGACTGGTTCCGAAGTCAGGTCGTGGCGTCGGAACCAGCACTTTCAGCATTTGCCAAAGCGGCGCGATCTGCCGCTTCGTAGCGCTTCCATGCCCGTGCACTGAACGGTAGCGTGATGAAGAAGGCGATTGTTGTAAGCGTCAGCGTTTGCCACGTGTAGCTCATCAGGAACGCCACGTAGACCACGATGAACAGGAATGTGGGCATGACCCAGTCCGAACGCAGCCTCGTTCCTGCGGCCTTGCCGCTATAGACCGGCAGGCGGCTGATCATCAGCACTGCAACACCGACGGTGTAAGCGGCGGCCGCAAAGGCGATCGCACGTGTTGGCGCGAGACCGAGAAAGCCGAGATAGACCGGCAGCATGACGAGCATGGCCCCTGCCGGAGCCGGTACGCCGGTGAAGAAGTTGTTCTGCCAGAGTGGCTTGCCCACTACATCTAGCATTACGTTGAAGCGTGCCAGACGCAGACAACATGCGATGCAATATAGCAGCGCAGCTATCCAGCCGAAGGACCGGGCCTGATCCAGCATATAGGCGTAGAGGACCAGTGCCGGAGCGACACCGAAATTGACGATATCGGCCAGCGAATCCATCTGTGCGCCGAATTTCGTGGAACCCTTCATCATACGGGCGATGCGTCCATCGATCCCGTCGAGAAATGCCGCGAGAAGCACCATGGACACTGCCAGTTCGAAACGATTCTCGAAGGCCAGCCGGATACCAGTCAGCCCGGCGCAGATGGCGAGAACTGTAATCACATTGGGCGCGAGATAGCGCATGGGAATTCGTCGGCCAACGGGTCCGGCAGTCTGAGGCTTCTCGTCAAACAATGGATCGACTTCGGTCTCGGTCATGCGCTCTGCCTCAACTGATCCGGACCAACGGAGCGCTTGCCGCGCCACCGAATTCGGCGATGACGGATTCGCCGCCGACCGCAGTCTGGCCGATCGCGACGCGCGGCGTAAAGCCCTCCGGCAGATAAACATCGACGCGCGAGCCGAAGCGGATGAGACCGAACCGCTCGCCGATCGAAATGGCAGTGTTTTCGTCGGCCCAGCAGACAATACGGCGCGCCACAAGCCCGGCAATCTGCACGACGGCAATCTCACCATTTGGACTGTCAATCAAAAGGCTGTTGCGCTCATTCTCAGTGCTGGCCTTGTCGAGGTCGGCGTTGAGGAATTTGCCCGGCTTGTGCACGATCGTTGTTATCCGGCCGCGCACAGGAGCGCGATTGATGTGGCAGGAAAAGACATTCATGAACACGGATATTCGGGTCAACTCCTTGTCGCCAAGACCAAGCTCGCGCGGCGGGATAGCGGGCCCCACAGCCGACACGATACCATCTGCCGGACTGATCACTAGCTTGTCGTCGGTTGGGGTAACACGCTGCGGGTCGCGATAGAAATAAATGCACCAAGCGGTAAGGATGAGACCGATCCAGAATAGCGGTTCCCAAAAATAGCCGAGCACAATCGTCGCTCCGGCAAAACCGGCGATGAACGGGTACCCTTCCCGGTGGATAGGTACCAAGGTGTTGCGTATGGAATCGACAAGACTCATTAATTTATTCCTGGTTGTGCCGGCAGCTCATCTTGCATGAAACGGCGAGCGCTCCAGACAAGTCGCGCGTTACTTATCGGAGATTGGCAGTAGGAGCAAACCATTCAAGCAGGCATAGCGGGCTTTCCACGCACGATGACGCCAAGGTCGTCTTCCTCCTGTACGCGGCGCAAACGCTCCTCAGCTTCCGTAGCCTCGCGCTGACGATTCCACATGGAGGCGTAGAGGCCCCTCTTGGCCAGAAGTTTCGCATGGGTGCCGCGCTCTGCGATCACTCCATCCTTCAGGACAATGATGTCATCAGCCGCGATGATGGTTGAAAGCCGGTGGGCGATAACCAATGTCGTGCGGTTGCGACTGACAAGATCAAGCGCGGACTGAATTTCATGCTCAGTGGCGCTATCGAGCGCCGACGTCGCCTCATCCAGGATCAGAATAGGCGGAGCTTTCAAAATCGTTCTCGCAATCGCCACGCGCTGCTTTTCGCCGCCGGAAAGCTTAAGTCCGCGCTCTCCTACCATGGCGTCATAGCCTTCGGGCAAAGTTTCAATGAAGGGTCCTATCTGTGCAAGCTCCGCCGCATTGCGCATCTCGGCTTCCGTCGCAGTGATGCGTCCGTAGCGAATATTATAAGCGATGGTGTCGTTGAAAAGGACGGTATCTTGCGGAACCATGCCGATTACCGATCGCAAACTATCCTGCGTCACATTGCGGATATCCTGGCCATCGATGGTGATCGAGCCGTTCTGGATGTCGTAAAAACGGAACAGCAGGCGCGACAGGGTTGATTTGCCCGCACCGGAGGGCCCGACAATTGCCACGGTCTTGCCTGCGGGAACCTCAAAGCTGACGCCTTTCAGGATCGGGCGCTTCGGATCATAGGCGAACTGTACGTTGTCGAAACGCACGGCGCCTCGTTCGATCACCAGTGGTCTGGCATCCGGCCTGTCCATCACTTCCTGCTCGACATCGAGTAGATCGAACATCTGCTCGATATCCGTCAGGCCCTGACGCACTTCGCGATATATAAAGCCGATAAAGTTGAGCGGAACTGACAACTGCATCAGCATTGCATTGATGAAGACGAAATCACCCAATGTCTGCGTCCCCGCAATCACCTCCCTGCCCGACATGATCATCATGACCGCCATGCCGATGCCGAAAATCACCGCCTGTCCAAAGTTGAGCCAGCCGAGCGAGGTCCAGATGCGCGTCGCCGAAATCTCGTAGCGCGCCATGGCAGCATCAAAACGACCGGCCTCCATATTCTCATTGCCGAAATATTTGACAGTTTCATAGTTCAGCAGCGAGTCGATTGCCTTGGAGTTGGCGTCCGTGTCGGAGGCGTTCATGTCCCGGCGAATGCCGATGCGCCAGTCACTGGCTCTTACCGTGAACCATGTATAGAGCCATACGGTCGCCACCACGACCGCCAAGTACGACATTCCATAGGTCACGGCGAAAATCACCGCCGTCATCAGAAACTCGATAATCGTCGGCGCCGTATTCAAGATGGTGAAGCGAACGATGGTTTCGATGCCCTTCGTTCCGCGTTCGATGATGCGCGAAAGACCACCGGTACGGCGTTCCACGTGGAAGCGCAGCGACAATTCATGCATATGTACAAAGGTCTTATAGGCAAGCTTTCGTACGGCATATTGGCCAACGCTGGCGAAGAGTGCATCGCGCAGCTGGTTTAAACCCGCCTGCACGATACGTGCTGCATTGTAGGCTGCCACGAGCACGAGCGGACCAACGAGAAGTGCCGGCACCAGATCAGAGGCCTCGAATTTCCCGTTCAAGGCATTTGTCGCCCATTTGAAAAAATAAGGAACGAGGATCAGGACCACCTTGGAGATGATCAGGTACACGGAAGCCCAGACGACCCGCATTCTTAAATCAGGGCGTTCCATCGGCCACATATAGGGCCAGAGGTTACGAATGGTCTGAAGGGTTTTTCCAAACTCGTCTGAGACGGTTTTATTGGCCACTGTTAATCCTTGAAGGCAATTTCGAGTTCGGGCAGCGCTTGCGTTTCCCCGATGATTGTTTCTGGCGAACAGCAAAGGCTGGCCATGTCGTTCACGAGTGCGGCTATACTGGCAAACGCTGCCGGATCGATGCTGTAATGAGAGCTCTGGCCAGACTGCTTGTAGCGGACAAGACCGGCATCGACGAGAATCTTCAAATGCTGCGATACGGTCGACTGTGCCAGATCAAGCCCGGCGACGATATCCTTGCAACACGAAGCATCAAGGCATGCGAGCTGGCGGATAATGCGCAAGCGCGCTGGATGTGCCAACGCGGCGAGTATGCGCGCTGTATTGGCATCAGAATGATGTTGGAATGAGCCCGTGCATTTCATCGTTCATCGGCGATAAACGATATAATTTTCTGATGCAAGGAGAAATTGCGATTCTTTTTTTCGAAAACGGGCGTTTACAGCCCGTCTTTTCTATTGAACTACAGTTTTATCTTTTTCCGGCAATGCGAAGATCTGGCCGGGGAAAATCATGTCCGGATTGCGGATCTGTTCCTTGTTAGCCAAATAGATGGTCGTGTAGCGCATGCCAGCACCATAGGTACGGCGTGAAATCTGCCAAAGACTGTCACCGCGACGGATGATCACCGATCCATCGACATTCTGGAGAGGAGTGCCCGCATCGGCGACTTGTGGCGCCTGTCCGTCGGTTTGTGCTGCGATGGCACCGGTCTCGGTCTGCGTATCGGCACCCGGAGTTGCCGGTGCGACAGCCGAGACACGCTCGCCGGCCTCGCGCTTGAACGGAACCGCGGCTCTGGCCACGACCGTCACGCCATCCTTGCCTAGCATATCAGCACGGATGATATAGTCACCGACAGCCAGCTGCTGAACAGTCTGTACCAAAAACCGGCCATTGGGTGCTGTCTTTGTCGTTCCAAGCAGAGTGGAATTTGCGTAGACCTTTACCGCAGAGCCCGCTTGGGCGTTTCCAGCGACGAAAATCTTGCTGCCTTCGAGCTCGACTGCCTCGACCGTGATCAACGCTTTCTCTGCAGGAGCGAGGCCTGGCTTGTCACCCTTAGGTGCAGCAACCGTTGTTGGCGGGGTGGATGAAGGCGCGGGTTCCACCGGCTCAGGCTTTGTGATCATGCGGCTTGGCTGGCCGGATTGCTCGACAAGAGCCAATACCTGACCCGTCTTCGACTCTGGAATGGAAACTATCGCCGTCTCAAGCGAAGTCATGGCGCTGCCGTCTGGTGTTGTCGAACGCAAGACAAGCTGATAGTCGCCTGGCTTCAGCGGATTATCCAACGCGATAACAAAATCACCATTCTCAGTCGATTTCGTCGTGCCGATGACGCTCGAGCGCGACAGAAGATCAACCGTCGCATTTTTTGCGGCATTGCCGGCGATGACGATGGTGCCTGAGGGATCGACGCGCAAAACATCAAAAGTTGGCGCGCCATTATTTGCCGCTAGCTGGCGGCGGGGTCGAGACCTGTCCGGAAGCAACGTCTGTATCTGGTACGGTCGTCAGGGACTGAATTTGAGGTTCGGAAGTTGCCGCGGGCGCTGTAGGCTGTGTCTGCACCACTACCATTCATCACAGGGGCCGGTTGCTCCACAACGGGCTTGCCCGGCATCAGGCCCACATAGGCCGCAACAAGACCGGCAGCAACGACAGTACCAAATCCCAAAAGCGCAAATTTATTCTCGAACATTGTTCCCCGATCCTATTGTTCCTTTTGCTCTACCGCCTTTTCTGCCAAGCTACAAGAAAACCCTTTAGATTCAGACCCATTCTTTCGACGTATCCATAGAAGCCGGCATATGAAACTTTTGTCTCGCATTTGTACCGACTTGACGTTTTGTGATGTGCAAGGCACCACTCATTGTATGAGCAAGATTCGATCCATTTGTGTCTATTGCGGCTCCTCGCCGGGCCGCGACCCGATTTACAAACAAAGCGGCAAGCTTCTCGGCCAAACGATCGCTGAGCATGGGCTTGAGCTCGTCTATGGCGGCGGCACCAAAGGCATTATGGGCGCAGTTGCAGACGGAGTCATGTCTGCGGGTGGCAAAGTCACAGGAATTATTCCGAAATTCCTGATGAACAAAGAGGCCACCGAACACGCGCTTGGCCAGCTTTCAGAGCTTATTGTTACCGAAGACATGCATGAGCGCAAGCATAAGATGTTCGAGCGTTCGGACGCGTTCGTTACCTTGCCCGGCGGTATCGGCACTGTGGAAGAGATCGTCGAGATCATGACGTGGGCGCAACTCGGCCGTCATCGGAAGCCCATGGTCTTCGCCAACATCAACGGATTTTGGAATCCGATGCTGGCCCTCATCGAGCACATGAAAGCCGAAGGTTTCGTGCACACGTCACATTTGGTCAATCCGCTTGTGGTAGAGAAGCCGGAAGATATCGTGCCCGCCATCCTCAATGCTGCTGCACGAGGTGACCGGGAAGGCAATGAAGCAATCATAGAGCGGCTGTAGCAATCAAAAGGGATCTCATGGCGGACAATATAACCCCCGATCCCCCAAGCAACGCACCCCTCATCCAAAGTGATGAGTTTGTCATAGCCCACAGCTTCCGCGATGACGGCACATTATTGCCATCCGCACATGCCGGAGCAGCAGAAAGCGCGTGGGTTTGGAAAAGCTATGGCCTCGCCGATGCGCGGGCAAGGCGCAATCTCGAAACTGACGAAAGCCTGCCGGAAGTTGTGCGGGAAGCATTGCTCTCCCCCGGCGATCAGTATCAGATCACCTATGAAGAGGGCTGGCTCTACGGTGAATTGCCGGACCTGCAGCACAAGCACTATGGTGATCCGCGGGAGCTGGGTTACTTTCGCTTCGCTTTCAATGAGCGATTCTTCATCAGCGGGCGTCGTCACCCCCTCCAATCGGTCGACGATGTACGTCAGGCTATTCTCGGCGGCAAGGTAAAGCCGAAATCGCCGATCGCGCTGTTCAATGCTATCTTCCGGCGCTTTCTCGATCTTCTAAAAATAGAGATCACCAAACTCTCGGAAACCCTGGATTCCATCGAGGATCATATCGTCGGCGAGAACTGGCAGGGCGAGCGGGAACGTCTCGTGCCGGTCCGACGTCAGATCGTTGTGTTTCACCGCTACCTCACGGCGGCGACAGGTCTGTTCCGTCATATTGATCACGCCGATCGCCGGGTTTTTCCCGAAGAATTGGACGATCTGATCGAAGGATTGTCGCGCCGCGCGGAAACGTTGCATGCGGAAGGCGAACAACTGCAGCAGCGTGCACGCCTGCTCCAGGACGAACTCCTGGCGAAACTTACGGATCAGTCAAACCGGTTTCTGTATGTCCTGTCGGTAATGACCGCGGTCCTTTTGCCGAGCACTGTCATAAGCGGGCTTTTCGGCATGAATACCGGTGGACTGCCGCTTGCGGAAAGTGCACATGGATTCTGGCTTATTACTGCCTTGGCACTCGGTATTTCCGGTATGGTCTATCTCGTCGTGCGAAAGATCGGCGGATCGCAGAAACTAATGCGCCGGTGCCAATCGCAGCTTTCGTGCCTCATACACCATTGACCAGGTGTAGATCGCAAGGGCTGACCAGATCAGACCGAATGCAATGAGCTGTACATGCGAGAACGGCTCGTCGAAGACAAAGATTGCAATGAAGAACACAATCGTCGGCGCAATATATTGCATCAAACCAATGGTCGTATAGCGCAGGAGCTTGGCACCAAGGGCATAGAAGATAAGCGGCACGGCGGTTGCAAGCCCTGCAAACAGCAAGAGGCCGGTATCGTGGGGTGCGCCATTGGTGAAGTGGCTAGTGTTCTGCGTCATGGTCCAGGCAATGAAACCGAGCGAGGGAACGGAAAGTATCAGAACCTCAAGCGTGAAACCCTGGATGGCGCCGATCGGCAAGGTTTTGCGAAAGAAACCATAAAAGCCAAAGCTGAAGGCGAGGACCAGTGAAATCCACGGGAGACCACCGGACGACACCGTCAGCAGAATGACCGCGCATGCTGCCAAAGCTATGGCAACCATTTGCGCCTTCGAAAGGCGTTCGGACAGGAAGATGCCGCCAAGGACGACATTCACCAGCGGATTGATGTAATAGCCCAGCGCTGTATCTACAGTGTGATTGTTGCCGATTGCCCAGACATAGGTGCCCCAGTTCACGGTGATGAGACTGGCGGTCAGTATAGCCATGGCCAGCATGCGCGGGGTTGTGAATGCGACCCTCAGATCGCCGAGCAACCCAAGCCACCAAAGCAGTACGACGGCAATGGGAACCGACCAGACAATACGGTGGGCCACCACTTCTAGCGCTGGTATATGCGCGACCGATTTCAAGTAGAATGGCAGGATGCCCCACAACAGATAAGCACAAAGAGCGAAAATAAAGCCCTTCTTTCCATCCGACATTCCAATGAAAGCATCGGATGTCGAATGGTTGCCAGCTACGGCTCGATTGCTATCGATTTGTTCGGTCATGGTGCGAAGTCCTAGTCCCCGCGCGACATGCCGTCTATTGAATTCGACTGATCAATCGATCAAGCCATTTGATGTTTTCGCTCAAATTTGGGGCATGAATTCCCTGAAATGACAAAAAATTCTTTATTCAGCTGCTATTTTCCCCGCCAAATCCCGATTTTTCATCAATTTATAGACAATGGAATCCATTAACGCCTGGAAGGATGCGTCGATGATATTGTCCGAAACACCGACCGTCCACCAGCGCACATTGCTGGAATCGGTCGAACTCGACGAGCACACGCGTGATGGCCTCGGTGCCGCCGTTCAATATGCGTACCTTGAAATCCGCAAGCACCAGATCAGCGATCTCGTCCTGATAGCGGCCCATGTCCTTGCGCAACGCCAGATCGAGTGCATTGACCGGTCCATGCCCCTCAGCGACGGACATCCGCGTCTCACCATCGACCTCCATACGGACAACGGCTTCCGAGACGGTCTTGATATTGCCATTTGCATCGAAGCGCCGCTCGACCATGCAGCGGAAGGAGTTCGACTTTGAAGAACTCGGGGACAGTGCCGAGCGTCCGTCGCGCCAGGAGCTCAAAACTGGCATCAGCGCCTTCATAGGCGTAGCCCTCGGACTCATGTTCCTTGACCAGCGCAATCAGCGTATCGAGCCTCGGATCCGACTTGGCAACGGGAATGCCGCGACGTTCAAGTTCATTGATGAAATTGGATTTTCCGCCTTGGTCCGAAACCATGACCTTGCGACGATTACCGACCGTTTCCGGCGGTACATGTTCATAGGTTGCCGGTTCCTTGATCAAGGCCGACGCGTGAATGCCGGCCTTCGTTGCAAATGCCGATGCGCCGACGAACGCGCCTTGCGTATTGGGTGCACGGTTGAGCAATTCGTCGAAACTGCGCGACAAGCGGGAAAGCCCCTGGAGTTTCTCGAGGCTGATGCCGGTTTCGAAACGCTTCGACCAATTGGGTTTCAGCATGAGCGTCGGGATGATCGTCACCAGATTGGCATTTCCGCAACGCTCACCGATACCGTTGAGTGTGCCTTGCACATGGCGGACACCCGCATCGATCGCAGCAAGCGAATTGGCGACTGCCTGCTCCGTATCGTTGTGCGCGTGAATGCCCAGATGATCGCCGGGGATCAATTTTGTGACGGCACGGACGATTTCGGCGACTTCCGCGGGCTGCGTGCCGCCATTGGTATCGCACAGCACGACCCAGCGGGCTCCTGCACTCGTAGGCGGTTTTGGCGCAGGCCAGCGCATATTCCGGATTGGCCTTGATACCCATCGAAGAAATGCTCGCAATCGACGATGGCTTCCTTGCCCGCGTCAACGGCGGCACGAACGGAAGCGTCGATGGACTCGAGGTTTTCCTCATTGGTGCAGCCGAGCGCTACGCGGACATGATAGTCCCAGCTTTTGGCGACAAAACATATGGTGTCGGCTGACGAGCGAATGAGCGCTGCAAGTCCGGGATCATTGGAAGCCGAGACGCCGGCGCGTTTGGTCATGCCGAAAGCTGCGAATTTTGCATGCTTCGTGCGCTTTTCGGCGAAGAAGGCGGTGTCGGTCGGGTTGGCTCCAGGATAGCCGCCCTCGACATAGTCGAAGCCGAACTCATCCAGCATGGATGCAATGACCTTCTTGTCCTCAACCGAAAAGTCGATGCCAGGCGTCTGCTGGCCATCGCGCAATGTCGTGTCGAAGAGATAGATCCGTTCTTTTGTCACTCGCCCGCCTCCCCTCGCGGCCCCAATGGCGGCCACTGTTCCGTGTCATGGTCGGGGTGCTGATAGGATATCATCGTTTTCAGGAATTCTACCGATTCCGCGTCGCTGTCGGATGTGTATCCGGGGAGTTTCGACAGATCATCAACGTAAGGCAGTTTGTCTTCGATGCCCCACTGAATGGTGGGCGCCAATTCTTCAGGCTCATCGAACGCACCGATAGCAAGTGCCATGCCGTCCGGTGCTTCATAGGTCAGCGGCGTTCCGCAGTTTCCGCAAAAGCCGCGCTTGACGTGATTGGACGATTGAAACCGCTTGGGCTCGCCCCGTGTCCACTCAAAATCCGTGCCGCGCACTGATGTCAGGGGCGCGAAAAAGTTGCCGAAGGCTTTTTGACACATGCGGCAATGACAGATCGATGCGTCACCGAGTGTGCCCTCGACGCGAAAACGGATCGCACCGCATTGGCAACCGCCGGTGTAGACGGGCTTGTTGTCCAGACTCATCGCTTCACCTCCCAGGTCGTGACGCGTTCGCCGGTTGCGGGATCTTTTCCGTCCTTCAATTGAATGCCTTTTTCCAGCAATTCATCACGGATGCGGTCGGCCTCAGCGAAACTCTTGGCTGCAAGCAAAGACAGGCGATTGCGGATCTTGACTTCGATTTCATTCTCGAGCTCGCGTGAGACGCTTTCTGCGCTCAGATCAATGCCCAGCAGCGCGAACACGGCACGATACGTCCTCAGGATCGAGGACGCGCGACTTCCTGATCGATGCCAGCCAATTGATGAGGCCTGGAGTTGCGAGGTCGTCAGACAGGATATCGATAGCCTCGTCCGGAACGACACCAACGCCGGCATCGCCCACATATTCGCGGGCTTTGGCGAGGATGTTCTCTGCCTCCTCCAGCTTTCTGACACTGAAGTCGATCGGCTCGCGATAGTTGGTCATGAGCATGGCAAGGCGCAGCACTTCGCCCGGCCATTTACGGCCGCCGAACGTGTCTGTCTCCAGCAATTCATGGATCGTCACGAAATTACCGGTGCTTTTGGCCATTTTCTGACCCTCGACCTGCAGGAAGCCGTTGTGCATCCAGATATTGGCCATGCGGTCGGTGCCAAAGGCGCAGCAGGACTGGGCAAGCTCGTTTTCATGGTGAGGGAACACCAGATCGATGCCACCGGCGTGGATGTCGAAAATGTTCTTCATCGGATCATCGCATTGCAGTCCGCCACCAAATGGTTCAAGCAGCTTCGCCATCGACATGGCCGAGCACTCGATATGCCAGCCCGGGCGACCGAGACCATCGATGCCCGCGGGCGACGGCCAGCCCGGTTCCCCCTCCTTGGAGGGCTTCCACAGAACGAAATCCATCTCGTCTCGTTTGTAGGAGGCAACATCGACGCGCGCACCGGCAATCATGTCGTCAGATGAGCGGCGGGAGAGCAACCCGTAGCGCGGGCCCTTGGCGGCATTCATCGCCGATCGGCGAAAACAATACGTGACCGTCGGCGACATAGGCGACCCCACGCTCGACGAGGCGATCGATCATCGCCACCATTTCAGCAATATATTCGGTCGCGCGCGGTTGAGACGAAGGCTGCAGATTGCCGAGCGCTGCCACATCCGCCTGGAATTGCTCGTTGGTTAATTCAGTGACCTTGCGGATCGCTTCATTCAAAGGCAGGTCCGGATAATCGCGGGCCGCCCGCGCATTGATCTTGTCGTCGACGTCGGTGATGTTGCGCACGTAGGTCACATGGCTTTCGCCGTAGATATGACGAAGCAACCGAAACAACACGTCGAAGACGATAACCGGACGCGCATTACCGATGTGCGCATAGTCATAGACGGTCGGGCCGCAGACATACATGCGCACATTATTCGGATCGATCGGCACAAAGCTCTCCTTCGTGCGCGTGAGCGTGTTGTACAGCTTCAGTTCCTGCGGCATGTCCTGGATCTCAAAATTCGGGGTTCATCGTCAAAACGAATATCATCGCGCTGGTCTGGCGACCGGTGCGTTTTGCATCTTTATCAGGATTTTTGAGACGAAAACGGCCGGGCCAGCGAGCGCTAGCTGATAATAATCCGACAGGTAATAATAATCGTTACGGGCGACGTTTTCATGCGGGCATTTATGATCGAGTGCGGGCGAATCGTCAAGCGCTCGCGCCAAAGACGCGGTGTTGCATTTTTGCCGACTTTGCGATGGTTAATCCAAATTAACCGAATAGCCCAAAATCCTCCCGGAAAGTGCCTTCTTTCCGGCCAATTTCAACGGGAATCCTGATGCCTTAGACTTTAGGGGAATAAAAGGACCAAACCCATGACCGATGCCCAGCAAACGGCAAAGCCGCGCGAAAGCGCCCGTGCCGACCATCTCACCTCACAATACCGCGCGATCGGGCCAGCTGCTATCCTTGCAGCCGTTCTCAGTACTGTTCGTCAACGCCCGCAATTGAAGTTTGCTTCAATTGTTCAGGAAACGGACTAACAGACTTAAACCAATGCCGGCCATGACGAGGCCGATCAAAACGTCAAGTACGCGCCACGCGGCCGGCTTGGCAAAAATCGGCTGCAACAGCCTCGCGCCATAACCGAGGCCGAAGAACCATATGAAGGACGCAAGTGCGGCGCCTGCGCCATAGGCAGCACGGTTTGCGCCTTCAAAGCGAGCCGACAGGCCCCCAAGCAGAACAACAGTATCAAGATAAACGTGCGGGTTGAGAAAGGTCAGCGCCAGAACGGTGCCGATCGCCACTTTCAAATTGCCGTTGCCGGAGTTCGCGGCCTTCAGTACCTCGGGGTGGAGCGCGCGCCGAAAGGCAATCGAAGCATACCAGAACAAGAATGCGGCACCGCCGAGCGTTACGACCGAGATGAGTGTGGGCGATTGCGCGATCAGCGTCCCAAGGCCTGCAACACCTGCCGTGATCAACAGGGCGTCGGACAGAGCGCAAATAAGGCTCAAGAGGAAGACATGCTCTCGCAGCAGTCCTTGCCGTAATATGAAAGCGTTCTGCGCGCCGATGGCGATAATCAGGGACGCGCCAAGAAGGAAACCGGAGAGAGCGGCTGAAAACATCGGGTAGATATCCTGAAGAATAGTCGGATTTAGGGACCTAGAACAATTTCATCTGATTGTCAGGCTCCGGCGGTTTGACGCGTACTGGCTTCTTAGCTTCGGCTAGGGTCTCGACGAACCGCTCCTGGATTTCCGAACCTATGTTGTCAACCTTGTTGACCTTGTCCGATACGGGGATCGCCTCGAAGAAATCCGCCTGAGCCGGCCTCATGAGATCGGCGACATG
This sequence comes from uncultured Alphaproteobacteria bacterium, assembly GCA_963776115.1. GTDB lineage: Bacteria > Pseudomonadota > Alphaproteobacteria > Rhizobiales > Rhizobiaceae > Phyllobacterium. Next base: position 302,118 of record CAVZLS010000004.1, read on the forward strand.
GCGCGGTTCCTGCGTCTTGCAATCGAGCCACCGCGCAAAATCTTTCTGCTCTATGATAACGGGCATGCGGTCGTGGATGAAACGCAGATCCTCGCTGGCGCTTGTCGTCAGGATCGCACCAGTGTCCATTTCGGAGCCCTCTGCATTCGCCCACGGTTCATAAATACCGGCAAATGCGATAGTTGCACCGTTACGGGGGCGTATCCAATAGGCTTGCGATTTCCTGTTGCCGTCCCGCCGCCATTCGTAGAAACCCGAGGCCGGGATTAGCGCACGGCGGTGACGCATTGCAGTCTTGAACGATGCCTTCTCGATTGCCGTTTCCGAACGGGCATTGATCATCAGTGGATAATTTGCCGTATCCTTTACCCAGCCGGGAATAAATCCCCACCGCACCAGAAGCGCCCTGCAATCGGGCCGGTTGCTGCCCGGCGGCGGTGTTTCGCCGGCGATCACCATGAGGATCGGCTGTGTCGGCGCGATATTGTAGCGCGGAGGAAACGCCTCAAGCTCCATGAGCGCGAGATAGGCCGCGACCTCTTCCGGCGTTTCGAGGAGTGAAAAACGTCCACACATATAGTAGATGCCCGATTTTGTTTTGGGAGTGGCGATCATCCGCATTTGCGATGCAGGGTCAAGGTGGCCTTGTCAAAACTTCTCATACCACCTACCCCGTACATATGGACCAAATTCCCCTCTCCGCAACTGTCGACGGCGTTTCGACCGTTTGCATCCGCGATCGGGCCTTCCTTTTGGTAGAGCGGGCACGCGAACCGTCAAAGGGCTGGCTGGCATTCCCCGGCGGGCGACGCGAGCAAGGCGAGACGCCGCAGGAAGCGGCAATTCGCGAACTGCACGAAGAAACCGGTATTACAGCAACGGAGGTGACATATCTCACGACCGTTACCTTCGATTACTCGACGCCGGAATTTCCAGCAGCGAAACCTTTCCGCCTGGCCGTCTTCCTGGCGCATGATCCAATAGGAGAAGCCATCGCTGCGGATGATGCGGCGGCCGTGCACTGGCTCCGGGTGGAGGAAATGGCGAAATTCGACGTGACCGAGAGTGTTCTGGACGTCGTACGTGAATTGGCTGCCGGTTTTAAAAGTTGAGGGTATTAACCACGGACGCCTTGAAGCTGCCTAGCTTTCAGGCAACAACCTTTTCGGGGAATTGGTCTCGGGGTTATCTCGTGCGGCGTACAATAGTAATCACAGCGTTTTTGACGGCAATCGCCACGGCTGTGCCAGCTTACGCGGTCGACCCTCTATATGAGGCAAAACTCCTGCGTTTGGCCGAGGTTCTCGGATCGATCCATTCGCTGCGTAATCTTTGCGGCGAAAGGAGCAATCAATGGCGGGATCGAATGGATTCGCTGCTCCTGGCGGAGAATCCAGACCCGGCACGCCGGGCTAAGTTGATCGCCAGTTTCAATCGCGGATATCGCACGTTCAACGAGACTTATTCAACCTGCACGAGCCAGGCGATTGCGGCGATTGACCGCTACCAAATCGAAGGAACAAGGCTTTCTTCGGAGATCGTATCGGGCTATGGAAATTAACCAGGCTTTAACTGTTGAAGCCAATGAACCGCATTTTAAACAAAACGTATGGTATTGTTTAGCGGTAGTTTAAGAATTGGCTTCGGCCAAGGATGGTATATCATGAACATGACATCAACAGACCTTGATAGGTTGGTTGCAGAAGAAAAAAAACTGGTTGCAATCGAATATCAGAATGAAGTCTGGGCTGATGGCACGCTTGAAGGTATCGAGCCTGAAATTATGGCCGAAGCCGCTTTTGCCACCGCATTGACCGAACTGATCCGTGATAACGGCGAAGTGTCCGCATTGGCCTTGCTCGATGGCTTGCGTGAACGTATTTCTGCGGGTGAATTTTCATCGAATCGCATTCTGCAATAATTGGTGATCCTGCATGCCTGAAAAGCACTTTTCCGCTTCCGCGATCGCCGGAACCTTTTTCCTAGCGGCAGCGGTTTGTGCTTTCTCCGTTCCGGCTTTTGCTGCCGACATCGATACGCCGATGCAGCTCGCCTTGAGCGAGATCAAGAAAGAAGAGCTGCCAAAAGCCACCGAACCAGCGAAGCCCGGTGCCGAACAGAAACCAGCTGGCGAAACGCAGACCCAACCCTCCTCTCCCGAAAAGCCCAATGCCACACCGGAGCAGCCTGCGCAGGCACCGGCGGCAACGGATGATGATGACGGTGCGGCTGCGCAGAGCAATAATCCTGCCATGCCGAATGCCAAGGAAGGCGCAGCGACGCCGCAGGTCGAATACGACGTCGCCAAACTGCCTTTCCCGGTGCAGAAAATGCGCGAGCTCATTCTGACCGCAGCCAAATCCGGATCGATCGAAGCTCTCCGTCCGCTGATCGGTTCGGGCGATGATGTCACGATGCTTTCGCTGACGGATATCGATGGCGATCCATTGGCCTATCTGAAAAGCCTCGCCGGCGATCCAGATGGCCAGGAAATTCTCGCTATTCTGGTCGATGTGCTTGAGTCCGGTTATGTGCACCTCGATGCCGGCACGGCAGACGAACTCTATGTCTGGCCCTATTTCTTCGCCTACCCGCTCGACAAGCTCGATGCCAAGCAAAAGGTCGAACTCTTCCAGATCGTCACCGCAGGCGATTACGACGAGATGAAGCAATTCGGCACTTATGTATTCTATCGCCTTGGCATCACGCCAAAGGGGCGCTGGCGGTTTTTCGTCACCGGCGACTGATCTTACAAAGATTCATAAGAAAGTTTGCCGGGATGTCACGTTCGGCAGAGCTGTCTCGTCTTGTGTACAGGCAACTGAATGCCGCATAAGGAGATAGACAATGAAACCAAGATTGAACCTCTACAATTTCCAAGAACTCATCAAACCAATGCTCAAGATGGAAGAGAGCGTCGTTAGCAGCGGGCTGGAAATGAGCCTTATCGAGCTCGTCAAGATGCGGGCTTCGCAGATCAACGGCTGCGCCTTCTGCCTCGACATGCATTCGAAGGACGCTCGTAAGAAGGGCGAGACCGAGCAGCGCCTCTATTTGCTAAACGCATGGCGGGAATCGCCGCTCTATAGTGATCGCGAACGCGCGGCATTGGCTTGGACGGAAGCCCTGACGCTGATATCCAAGACCCATGCTCCGGACAACGTCTATGACGTGCTGAAGGAACAGTTCACCGAGGAGGAGATCGTCAAGCTGTCCATGTTGATCGTAACCATCAATGGGTGGAACCGCCTGGCTATCGGCTTCCGCTCTGTCCATCCGGTGGAAAAAAACAGTGCCGCAGCCTGATAATAGCGCCGAGACGTTCAATCGCCTCAGACCGCGTCTGACCCGCATTGCCTACCGTATGCTCGGGTCAGTTGCGGAGGCGGAGGATATCGTCCAGGAAGGCTTCATTCGCTGGCATCAGGCTGACCGGTCTGATGTCCGCAGCGAGGAAGCTTTCCTCGTGCGTACCATCACGCGACTTTGTCTCGATCATCTGAAATCCGCGCGCGTTCGGCGAGAGACCTATGTCGGGAACTGGTTGCCGGAACCCATCTTTGATCCGAGCGAAGACGAGTCCGATAGCGATATTACCCTGACGCTGATGATGGCGCTGGAACGATTGTCGCCTCTGGAACGCGCAGCGTTTCTGCTGCATGACGTGTTCGGCCAAGATTTCAATCAGATTTCCGAAGCGATCAGTCGAGATCCAGCAACATGCAGACAGCTCGCGAGCCGCGCCCGCAGCCACGTCCAGAAAGCAAAACCGCGCTTTCCGGTTTCGGATGAGCAAGGCAAGAATATCGCCGCTGCCTTTTTCAAGGCATCCCGCAGTGGCGACATGCAGGCCCTGCAGTCTCTATTGGCAGACGATGTCGTGCTCTACGCCGATGGTGGCGGCATTCGCTTCGCTGCAATCGATCCGATCCATTCAATGGCGAATGTCTGCCTGTTCTTCGGAGACGTTTCGCGCCGGGCAGCCTATAGTCTACCGCCGCTGCTACATGAAGGTCTGATCGATGGTCTGCCCGGCTTTGTGACAACGGAAAATGACGGAATTCCGCAAACCACCGCACTAGAAATTGAGGACGGTAAGATCAAGGCGATCTACGTCGTGCGGAATCCTGAAAAACTTCGTCATCTCGACTTTGCGCATTGACCCTTGGCTGGCGTTCGTTAGCTTGGCGACGATCGCCCTCCAAGGATCTTATCCATGCAATCATTGACGATGTATCAGGTAGACGCATTCACCACCGAACTCTTTAGCGGCAATCCTGCCGCAGTGCTTGTCCTCGATGATTGGTTGCCAGTAGAGACAATGCAGGCGATTGCCAGCGAGAACAATCTGGCGGAGACCGCCTTCGTGAAGCCCAATGCGAGTTGCTGGGATTTGCGCTGGTTCACGCCAGTGCACGAGGCCAACTTCTGCGGACATGCGACGCTCGCGACGGCGCATGTCCTTGCAAACGAGTTTGGCGTGGAGGGCGAACTGGTGTTTGAGACCAAGGTCGGCGCTTTGCGTGTCAATAGGAAGAAATCAGCATACCAGCTTGATTTCCCAAGCTTTCCGCCACAACCAATTGGTGAAATTCTTCCACTGCTCAACGAAATCACTGGAAGCAACCACGTATCGGCATTCCAGAACTTCGAAAACATCTTTGTTGTGCTGAGGAATGAGCAGGCGGTTCTCGATTTCGCCCCGGATTTACCAAGGATCACCCAACTCGATCCATTTGGGTTCGTGATTACGGCAAGGGGCGACGAACACGATTTTGTTTCGCGTTATTTTGTTCCGCATGCGGGCATTCCGGAAGATCCGGTGACAGGCTCGACACACGCAACGCTTGTGCCCTATTGGGCGCAGGAACTGGGTAAACTCAAGCTTTCGGCGTTTCAGCGCTCGAAGCGCGGCGGACATCTGCTTTGTGAGCTCTTGGGTGACCGCGTGCTGCTTACCGGTTCGGCCGTTACCTTTATGAAAGCTCAGATTTATTTGCCCTGAAGCGCCTCGCCGAACAACACCGGCTCGCCTCGGCTTGGTGTTACGATCTCTCCCTCCCACATGACCTTGTGACCGCGGATGATCGTGCCGACCGGCCAGCCGGTTACCGTCTTGCCGTCATAAGGCGTCCAGCCAGCCTTTGAACCCACCTGCGCATTGGTGATGGTTTCGCGCCGTTTCATATCGACGATGGTCAAATCGGCATCGTAGCCGACCGCAATACGTCCCTTGCGAGCCATGCCGAACAAGCGGTTGGGGCCATGCGAGCTCAGATCAACAAAACGCTCGATCGACATACGGCCGGCGTTTACGTGGTCGAGCATGATCGGCACCAGTGTCTGCACGCCGGTCATGCCGGACGGCGACGCCGGATAGGGCTTTGATTTTTCTTCAAGCGTGTGCGGCGCATGGTCCGAACCCAGTACGTCCACAATGCCCTGCCCGATGCCCTTCCAAACGCCATCGCGATGCCGCGCGTCGCGGACCGGGGGGTTCATCTGCAGCAATGTTCCGAGCGTCGCGTATTGACTGGCATCGAGCGTCAAATGATGTGGTGTAGCCTCGCAACTCGCCACATCCTTGTGATCGCCGAGGAAATCGATCTCTTCTGCAGTCGAGATATGGAGAACATGGATGCGCGCGCCGGTTTCGCGGGCGATGCGTACGAGACGCTGAGTACATTGCAGCGCCGCGATCTCGTCGCGCCAGATTGGGTGCGAAGACGGATCGCCCGGAACGCGCAAACCTTCGCGTTCGCGCAGGCGGAATTCGTCCTCCGAATGAAAAGCGGCACGGCGGCGGGTATTTTTCAGGATAGAACGCACCCCGTCATCGTCCTCGACGAGAAGATCGCCAGTGGACGAACCCATGAATACCTTGATGCCTGCAGCGCCGGGCAAACGTTCGAGCTCTGCGACATCATTTGCATTGTCGCGCGTGCCACCGACCCAGAATGCAAAGTCGCAATGCATGCGATGGTGGCCACGCCGAACCTTGTCCTCCAGCGTTTCAGCAGTGGTCGTCAGCGGTTTGGTGTTCGGCATTTCAAAGACTGCCGTCACTCCGCCCAGCACCGCGGAGCGCGAACCACTCTCCAGATCTTCCTTGTGTTCGAGGCCCGGTTCGCGAAAATGCACCTGGCTGTCGACGACGCCCGGAAGGATATGCAGGCCAGTGGCGTCAATGATCTCGGCGGCTGAAGCGCTGCCAAGATTGCCGATGGCAGCAATGCGGCCGTTGGCGATGCCAATATCGCGCAAGCCAACGCCGTCATGGTTGACGACAATCCCGCTCCTGAAAATCGTATCGAACGTCTGAGCCATTTGCTTTCCACTCCAGCCTTGCGAACGCGTCACTTGCGGATTACGTAACAGGGACAGGAAAGGCAAGGGTGATCGAATGCCACGGCTAAGTTTAAGTGGAAGAGCAGTCCTGAACGTTACGGGCGAGGATGCCGAAGATTTCCTGCAGAACCTCATTACCACCGATCTCGATACGCTGGAGCACGGCGATCTAAAACCTGGTGCCTTGCTCAATCCGCAAGGCAAGATCCTGTTCGAGTTTCTCGTTTCACGGAACGGCGATGGCCTGCGGCTTGATACACTGCAGACCTCTGCAGATGATTTGTTGAAGAGGCTGACGCTCTATAAACTGCGCGCCAAAGTGCAAATAGCCGTGGATTCAGAGTCACTTGTTCATGTTTCCTGGGAAAATGAGTCCGGCGCTTTAGAAACCGATTCAACAGTGCGTGACCGGCGTTTTCCCCAAGTGCTCAACGTTATGCGGCGCTATGGCGGTGAGCCTGTATCAGACGTTCCCGAACCGATGTGGACCGCGCTGCGCATCGCCCACGGTGTAGCGGAAGCCCCGCTGGATTATACGCTCGGCGATGCCTTTCCCCATGATGTTAATCTGGACCAGACTGGCGGCGTTTCTTTCAGGAAGGGTTGCTTTGTCGGTCAGGAAGTTGTCTCGCGCATGCAGCATCGTGGAACCGCGCGAAGACGTATCCTGATTGTGACAGGAGCCTCGGACTTGCCGGCTACTGGGACATCCATAACGGCCAACGAACGCGAGATTGGCACGCTCGGCAGCGTTGCAGGGTCATCTGGCCTTGGCCTCGTCCGGATCGACCGCGTAAAAGACGCATTGGATAGCGGCAACCCCATTCTGGCAGGAGATATTCCGATCCATCTTGCCATTCCCTCCGAACACCGGTTTACATTTCCCGAGGCGAAGCAAGAGGCCTGATCGGGGAATAGGATGCTGCGACCGGCAAAGCCGCAACCGAGCAATTTGAAGAAAACAGAATTTCGTGCCTGGCAGCGCATGCTCTCAGGGCGGCGACTGGATTTGCTTGACCCCTCGCCGCTCGATATTGAAATCGAAGACATCGCGCAAGGGCTGTCGCGTGTTGCACGCTGGAATGGTCAGACCGTTGGCGAGCACGCATTCTCGGTGGCGCAGCATTCGCTGCTGGTCGAAGAAATCTTCGGGAAGATCGCCCCGGAGGCGACGACGGAACAGCGCCTTACAACTCTCCTGCATGATGCACCGGAATATGTGATCGGCGACATGATTTCGCCGTTCAAAGCCGTTGTCGGTGGAGATTACAAAAGCGTCGAATTGAGACTGCAACACGCTATTCATCTACGCTTTTCGCTCGCGCCCGTCGTTCACCAAAGTTTACGTGCCCTGATCAAGCGGGCGGATGCGATTGCCGCCTATTATGAAGCGACGCGCCTTGCAGGGTTTGCGGAGAAAGAAGCGGTACAGTTTTTCGGGCGTCCCCGCGGAATTGATCCAGAAGGTCTCGACTTGACGGCACTCGCGACCCAGAATGCACAAAATGCTTTTCTGCTGCGTTTTGCTATACTTAATGAGTCACGGGCACAGAGCCGGGGATAAGAACATGCCGCATATCGTTGTCTCTCCCTTGTCGCGTCTCGCTGAGTCTGCAACTCGTTTCGGCGCACGTGATATGATCACGCTGATCAATGCCGATACGGTCGTGCCTCGCCCCGTAGAGATTCTGGAAGGCGCGTCATCTGTTTCTTGGATTCAACGATATTCTCGAGCCTGCGGAAGGCATGACACACCCTGTGTCCGAACATATCACCCAGCTGATCGCGTTTGGCCAGCGCTGGGACCGCAAGGCACCCTTGCTCATCCACTGCTACGCCGGAATCTCGCGCTCGACCGCTGCAGCCTATATCACCGCGATTGCGCTTAATCCGGAGCTTGATGAAGTGCTGTTGGCGCAGAAATTGCGCCAGAATGCGCCCTCTGCCACACCCAATGGCAGGCTTGTAGCGCTCGCCGATGATATCCTCGTTCGCAACGGCAGAATGGTGGATGCAATCAACGCGATCGGTCGCGGTGAAGAGGCCTTTGAGGGCACGCCATTCATTCTTCCGCTGACGGTGTAGACGTGACGGGCGCACCCAATGCCGTTGAAATCAACCTGAGCGCCGCCATAGTGGCTGTAGCAAACAATGATCCGCTGATCTTGACCACACCTTCCAGCGATGACAACGAGCGCGACGAGCTGCCCTTCGGCCCGTTCAACCCGCTGTTGCATCGAACCTTCGAGACCGGACTGCGTGAGTGGGTGGCGGAGCAGACGCCTTTACGTCTTGGCTATGTCGAACAACTTTACACCTTCGGTGATCGTGGCCGCCACAAAACCGCTGAAGATCGCGACCTGCACATCGTTTCAGTCGGTTATCTAGCGCTCACGCGCATAACCGATGACGGAGATGCGCTTCGCAAATCCGGTGCTCGCTGGCGCAGCTGGTACTCGTTCTTGCCTTGGGAAGACTGGCGCGTCGGCAAGCCCGCCATGATCGACGAAACGATCCGTCCAGCTCTGCATGCCTGGGCCGAGAAGAGCGGGCTTCCCGCGCGGCTAAGCCGTTTCCGGCTCGCGTTCGGAGACGATGGAATTATGTGGGACGAAGAGCGTGTACTTGAACGCTATGAACTCCTGTACGAAGCGGGACTGATCGAAGAGGCCGCGCGGGATGGACGGGCGGAAGGCACGCATCTTTCGCGCGTCCTGGGACTTCCGATGAGTTTTGACCACCGGCGCATTCTTGCAACCGCAATCTCGCGGCTGCGCGCCAAGCTGAAATACAGGCCTGTGGTATTCGAGTTAATGCCTCCTACCTTTACCTTGACTGCATTGCAGGAGACTGTGGAGGCTATTTCCGGTCGCCACCTGCACAAGCAGAACTTCCGCAGGCTGGTCGAGACAACGGAGCTGGTCGAGCCAACTGGCGCAGAACAAACGCAGGCGCGAGGCAGGCCTGCGGCGCTTTATCGGTTCCGGCACAATGTCCTTGAAGAGCGCAGCGTGGCGGGATTGCGCGTGGGAGGCAGGGGATAGGAGGAAGAGATGAACGACAAGCCGACATCGCTCAATGCCGAGGGCATCTCCGAACCATTCGCATCGGAAAATGTTCCGTTGGAGGAATGGTCGAAGGGCACGCGCTATGGCAGCAAGTTTCGCTATCTTTCGGGATTTGGTGGTGCGAACCACGTTGGTGTTGCTCTGGAAGAACTCGCGCCGGGCAAGGAATCCAACATGAACCATTATCACATGCTCGAGGAGGAGCAGGCGTTCATCCTCGAAGGTGAGATGACACTGCGGCTAGGCGACAAGACATATCTGATGAAGGCGGGGGATCACGTCTGCTTTCCGGCTGGCCAGAAAGTCGGACATTCGTTTTACAACCACAGCGACGCGCCCTGCCGCTTCATTATGATCGGCGAGAAAAACCCGAACGAAGTGGTTGTCTATCCCGAAACCGGACGCGTCGGCGTGCGATTACTGAGTGAAGGCTACGATAGAGCCGCCACTATGGAGTACTGGCAAGGCGCCGATACCGAACAAAAGCCAGGCAGCTAGTATCTATTTCAGTAGATAAACGTGCTCATCGCCCGGGAACTTTCGCGAACGCACGTCATCCGCGTAGGCTTTGACAGCTTCGTCGATAGCCGTGCCGACAGCACCGTAGACCTTGACGAATTTGGGCGGCTTCGGATTGTAGCCGAGCATGTCCTCAAGCACGAGGATCTGACCGTCGCATTCGAGCTGACCCGCCAATTCCAATCGTGGGAATGGCGATCTCACGCGAAATCTCAGCCGCAAGCGGTTCCACAATTCCCTCAAGCACCACGGAAAAGGCTCCAGCGTCGCTGACCGCCTTTGCATCGGCCTTGATCAGCGGCCATAGTGCCGTGTCGCGACCTTGTGTCTTGAAGCCACCGAGCGTGTTGACGGATTGCGGCGTCAGTCCGATATGCGCCATCACCGGTATGCCGCGCTCGATCAGGAAGCGGATTGTGTCGGCCATGCGCACGCCACCCTCCAGCTTGACGGCACCGCAACCGGTCTCCTGCATGACGCGAGCGGCATTGCGGAACGCAATCTCGGGGCTCTCCTCGTAAGAGCCAAAAGGCATATCGACCACGACCATCGCCCGCTTTGAACCACGCACCACGGCACGGCCATGGGCGATCATAAGATCAAGCGACACGCCGAGTGTTGATTCCATGGCGTAAAGAACCATGGCGAGACTGTCGCCAACGAGGAGAATATCAGCGTGCTGGTCGACGATGCGCGCAGTGTTGGCGTGGTAGGAGGTCAGCGCAACGATCGGCTCGCCGCCCTTGCGGACACGTATTTCCGGTGCGGTAACGCGGCGAGTGACGATTTCCTGGCTCATAGCTCCTCCTACCTCTTCCCGTTCAGCCGATGACCCGCTGGTCGATCAGACGCACCTTGCCGAAGCGGACTGTCAACAAAATGACGACTGGCTGTTTGAATTTGCCTGAAACCGGATCAAGTGTCCGAGCATCGCGGATGTCGACGGATTCGATCTCGCCGCGCTTCTCGGTTTCCAGAACTGCGCGAACCGCATTGCGGATGGCCGATACGGAGCGCTGGCCTTGTCCGACCAATTCCTCCGCCTGCACCAGTGATTTCGCCAGGATGACAGCAGCCTTGCGGTCGGCAGGGGTCAGCATGGCATTGCGTGACGAACACGCAAGGCCATCATCTTCGCGCACTGTGGCCACTCCGGTTATCTCAATTGGCATGTCGAGATCGGCCACCATCCGGCGGACAATCGTCAATTGCTGATAATCCTTCTCGCCGAAAAACGCATGGTCCGGTTGAACTATATTAAACAATTTGGTGACGACAGTTGTTACGCCACGAAAATGCCCGGGCCTGATCTTGCCGATCAGTATCCGGGACAGAACCGGGTTATCAACGATCGTATTGGCACCTTGGCGGTAAATTTCCGCAACGTCCGGCGTAAAAACGTAGTCGACACCCTCGGCCTCGAGCTTGGCAAGGTCGCCTGCCATGTCGCGCGGATAGGAGGACAGGTCCTCATTCGGTCCGAACTGCGTCGGGTTCACGAAGATCGAAACGACGCTGACGTCGCAGGCGTTTTTTGAATGGCGAACCAATGAGATATGGCCGATGTGCAGATAGCCCATCGTCGGTACGAGACCGATGGATTTGCCTTTGAGGCGGTCAGCTTTGAGGGCAGCGCGCAGTTCTGCAATAGTGGCGATGACCTTCATTTGATTTCGATGTCCAGTCCAATGTCCAGCGTTGGCGCTGCCATGGTAATTTTCGATGTCGAGATATAGTCGACACCGGTTTCTGCAATCGCCTTGATCGTGTCAAACGCTATATTGCCGGACGCTTCCAGTTTTGCCCGGCCACCATTGATTTTCACCGCCTTTTCAAGCAGTTCTGGCGTCATATTATCAAGAAGAATCACATCGGCATCGAACGGAAAGCGCCTCTTCAAACTGCTTGAGGCCGTCGACTTCCACCTCGATCTTGACGAGATGTCCGGCATAGGCGCGTGCGGCGAGAATGGCCTTTGCGACACCGCCTGCGACTGCGATGTGATTGTCCTTGATCAGGATCGCATCGTCGAGGCCGAAACGATGGTTGGAGCCGCCACCGCATTTCACTGCATATTTGGCAAAGGCACGCATGCCGGGAATGGTCTTGCGTGTGTCGCAGACCCTGGCGTTGGTGTGGGCAATCAAATCAGCGAATTTTGCGGTATAGCTTGCAATGCCGCTCAGATGCATGAGGAAATTGAGCGCGACGCGTTCGGCGGAGAGAATGGCACGGGCGTTGCCTTCGATGCGCGCGATGTCCTCACCAGGCTTGACCCTTGCACCATCCTTGGCAAGCGTAGTGATCTTCAGCTTCGGGTCCATCAACGCAAAGGCGGTGCGGACAAAATCCATGCCGCAGATCGTACCGGCCTCGCGACTGGAAAGCACTGCGCTGGCTACGGCATCCTCGGGCAGGGTTGCGTTTGTCGTGATATCCCCCGCCCGCCCGAGGTCTTCGAGCAGGGCAGCACGCACGGCATCCTCGATCAGTAATTGCGGAAGAGACGGCGGGAAGGCTTTGTGCATGTCTTCAGCCATCAGGCCAACTCCATCATTTCACTCACAGAAGCTTCGGCATCGGACAGTGTCAGAAATGTCCTGTGCTGCCATTCAGCACGTTTCTCTGGAAAGTCCGTGCGGAAATGGCCACCACGGCTTTCCTCGCGTCTCAGCGCACTGACGGCGACGAGCTTTACCGTTGCCAATACATTCCGAAAGGCAGCATCACGATTGGCCTTGTCCAGCTCCAGAATGGTTTTCAGCCCTTCGAGCATGCCTTTGCGGTCACGGATAACGCCAAAACTGGCACTCATCGTCTTGCGGAGCGTGGTCATCGCCGCCGTATCCGCTTCGGCGGTCAGATCGTCCCGGTCTACCGAGCCCTTCGACCAATCTTCCGTATAATTCGCGTCACCCTTGCCGATCTTGGCGGCAATGCGCGCGGAAAACACGACGGCTTCAAGCAGATGAATTGGACGCTAGCCGATTTGCCCCATGCGCTCCTGTCGAGGTGCATTCTCCGCAAGCCCACAGCCCGTTGATCGAAGTGCGCCCATCGGCGTCTGTCAGAATACCGCCCATGAAATAGTGCGCGGCAGGGATGACAGGAATGGGGTCGACAACAGGATCAATGCCGGCGTCGCGGCAATACTTGTAGACTGTCGGAAACTCCTCGGCGAATGATGCACCGACGGCCTTGGTGCAGTCGAGCCAGGCACCGCGTCCGGCCATGACTTCAGCATAGATCCCGCGCGCCACGACATCGCGGGGACCAAGTTCCGCATCGGGATCCAGCTTGAGCATAAAACGTTCACCGGCGCGATTGATCAGCGTCGCACCGTGACCGCGGAGGGCCTCCGTCGCCAAGGGTGCCGGGTCTTTATTCACATCCAGCGCTGTCGGGTGAAACTGCACGAACTCCATATCTGCCATCATCGCACCAGCCCGCGCTGCCATGCCGATACCCTCGCCGCGTGCCTCGGATGGATTGGTGGTAACCGCGTAGAGATGGCCGATGCCGCCGGTGGCGATCACAACCGCCCGTGAAGCCAGTTTTACCTGCGTGCCGCGCCCTGCTTCTGTTCGTGCGATGACACCGGTTACCGCGCCTTTCTCGATCATCAGGTCTTCGACCACATACCCTTCCATCACCCTGATAGACGGCGTGTTTTCAACCGTTTTCACCAGAGCCTGCATGATCGCACGACCCGCCATGTCGCCGCGTACCCTGACGATACGGCTTTCAGAATGCGCCGCCTCGCGCGATACCTGCAGCCTGCCTTCGAGATCGCGGTCAAAGGGAACGCCATAGCCGAGAAGATCGTGGACACGGGACGCCGCTTCGCCGGCCATCAAACGCGCGATGTTCTCATCCACTATGCCGTCACCAGCGGCGACCGTATCGGCGACATGCTTTTCCTTCGTGTCGCCTTCCGAGACGGCAGCAGCAATACCCGCCTGCGCCCAGGCCGAGGATGCACCGCGGCCAATGGGTGCCGCCGCAAGCACGGTGACTGGCCGGGGAGCAAGTTTCAGTGCACAAAAAAGTCCGGCAAGTCCGCCACCGATGATGATGACGGGATCGGAATGAGTGGACATCAGCTTTTCTCGCCTCAGTTCTTCAGATTGACCATACGCTCTACGGCGAGCCGTGCCCTTTCGGCGATCAGCGGATCGACGTGAATTTCTTCGCGCATGTAGACCAGGCTTTCGAGAATGTTCGGCAATGTGATGCGCTTCATGTGCGGGCAGAGATTGCACGGCTTGATGAACTTTACGTCCGGCACTTCAGATTCGATATTGGAGGCCATGGAGCATTCCGTGACGAGCAGCACCTTGGCCGGACGATTGTCCTTCACATAGTCGATCATGCCTCGCGTCGAGCCGGTATAGTCGGCGATTGCCACCACTTCAGGCGGACATTCAGGATGAGCAATGATCTGGATATCCGGATCGGCTGCCCGATATGCGAGCAACTCATCTGCTGTAAATCGCTCGTGCACCTCGCAATGGCCTTTCCACGTCAATATCTTGACGTTCGTCTGTGCAGCGACATTCTGCGCGAGGAATTCGTCCGGAATACACAAAACCCGATCGACGCCGAAGCTTTCGACAACTTGGACTGCATTGGCCGATGTGCAGCATATATCGCTTTCAGCCTTCACTTCAGCGGAAGTATTTACGTAGGTGACAATCGGCACCCCCGGATAGGTCTCGCGCAACAGGCGGACATCAGCCCCGGTGATGGACTCAGCCAGCGAGCAGCCAGCACGCATGTCCGGGATCAATACGGTCTTATGCGGATTGAGCAACTTGGACGTCTCCGCCATGAAGTGCACGCCGCATTGAACGATGATATCGGCGTCCACGCGCGTCGCTTCTTTGGCGAGCTGTAGAGAGTCACCGACGATATCGGCCACGCAGTGAAAAATCTCCGGGGTCTGATAGTTGTGGGCGAGGATGACGGCGTTGCGCTGTTTCTTCAGACGGTTGATCGCAGCCACATAAGGTGCGTAGACCGGCCATTCGATCCGCGGGATATGGTGAGCGACACGTTCGTACAGATGCTCGGTTTCAGCAGCGATCTCTGGTGTGTAGGCAAGATCCGGCATCTTGAGAACGCCAAAACGATCGGCTGCAGTTTGACCGGACACGCGGTCGGTCTTGATGCGGGCAGCGCTGGTCATATCCACTTCCTCCTGGACATTCTTTCCCTCGGCAAGTTGGCCAAGTTCTGGTCATCGGCCATTTATACTCACTTTGAGCATATTTATGACCAAAAGAAAAACGGCAGGGCCGTCGCGAAATACATAGGGGATTATTTTGCTGGCTTCAAGGTTGATAATCGAGCTTTTTGCGACTCGCTGGCGGGAAAGATACGCCAGGCATGTCCTTGACGACCATTCCCCTCCCCGAAATTACCAGCCCCTGGACTGACGGTAATCATTGTAACGGCGCTCTTGCAAATAGCGTCTTTGCGGGCTGTCGCCGCCGATACGCGGTGTGCAATCGGTAAACACCGTTGCATCGCGATCGCTTGGTCGATCGCACCAAACGAGTGGACTGACATTGCCGGAGTTGGCGCAACCGCCGAGAGTCATAGCGCCGATCACCAGAATCGGCAGAAGTAGTCGCATGAAATCAATCCCTTACTTGCTCAGGTCAGGACCCGAGATACTCATCAAACTCATTTATGTACCAATCAACTCAATTCAATTGATTGGGATGCACAAATGAGATAATCCTGCGCCTCCCATAAAAGGAGACGGCCATGCCGCAGAACGAAGCAAGTGTCGCCCAAAAGTCCGGCGTGCCATGGCTCATCATCATTGCCGGCTGTCTCATTGCGCTTTTGACATTCGGGCCTCGTTCCGCAATGGGATTCTTCCAGCTACCGATGCTCGCCGAGAAGGGTTGGGATAGAACTACGTTCGGCATGGCCATGGCACTGCAGAATTTGTTCTGGGGTGCCGGACAGCCATTCTTTGGCGCGATCGCTGACAAGTATGGCACGTGGCGTGTGCTGCTTCTGTCCGCGCTATTCTATTCGAGCGGCCTGGCCATGATGGCTTGGGCCACATCGCCGGGCATTCTCTATCTCGGCGGCGGGGTCCTCGTGGGCCTTGGCATTGCCGCGGGTTCCTTTGGCGTCATTCTATCGGCCTTTGCGCGTAATGTTTCGGCAGCCAGCCGGACCTTCGTCTTCGGTATCGGCACAGCGGCAGGCTCCGCGGGCATGTTCGTCTTTGCGCCGATCAGTCAGGGCCTCATCGATCGATTTGGCTGGTCGGATGCGCTGGTCTATCTCGGCCTGGCAATGTTGATTGTTCCAGTCCTTGCCATACCCCTGCGTGGCAATTCCTCAAGCGGCAGAACCAAGGAAGCTCAATACAAGCAGTCGATTGGCCAGGCATTGAAGGAAGCATTCGCACACAAGAGCTATCTGCTACTGACGACGGGCTTCTTCGTCTGCGGATTTCAGGTGGCGTTTATCACGGCACATTTTCCCGCCTATCTGGGCGACATTGGCATCGATGCTACCTATGCGGTGCTAGCTCTGGCACTCATCGGATTTTTCAACATCATCGGTTCGCTTGCATCGGGCATGATCAGCCAGCGCTATTCCAAGCCGAAATTTCTGGCGTTTCTCTACCTCGGGCGTTCTATATTGGTCACGGCCTTTCTACTTCTTCCGCAAACAGGAACTTCCGTGATCGTCTTCGCGATCCTCATGGGACTGATGTGGCTTTCGACTGTGCCGCCGACAAATTCACTCGTCGCCATCATGTTCGGCACCCGCTATCTCGGCATGCTCGGCGGTATTGTGTTTTTCTCGCACCAGATCGGCTCGTTCCTGGGTGTCTGGCTCGGCGGATATCTCTATGACCACTTCGGCAGTTATGATCCCGTCTGGTGGCTCGGAGTCGTACTCGGCATATTTGCGGCGATTGTTCATTGGCCAATCGAAGAGACTGCCGCGATACGCCCTGCCCTCCAGCCGGCGGAATAGACAAATCCGCCGCTCAAGCCAATGAACGGCGGATTTGACTTGTGCAGTTTCCAGTCTCAATCTCTCAGAACCGCTTCAATCTTGTCGAGCGCTTCCGCTTTACCGATACCTGTCAGAAAGGCCAGTGTGGTGATGACTGGCTTGCTAAGATCCTTTGGCAGCTGTGCTGTTGTGACGACGAGATCGACATCATCGATCTGTCCTGCGACTTCCGTCGTCTTGCACTGCCTTGAATTGAAGCGGATGCCACGTTCCTTCATTGCATCTTCGACCGCATGCGCGACCACTGTCGACGTAGCGATACCCGTTCCACACGCAAAAAGCACCGTTTTCTGCTTAGCCATAAGGTCCCTCCCTAATTTTTTGATGCAAACTTATCGCAGAAGGCGGGACACGTCTTCCACCGACTTGGATTGAATCAGCGCCGAAATAATTTCAGGTGACTGAATTGTGCCTGCGATCTCCTGCAACATTTCAATTTGCTTGTCCTTGTCATTGAGGGCCATCAGGAAAACCACGCTGACCTGCAGCTTCTCGTCCGGATCTTCCATATTGGAAAACGACACCGGTTCAACCAGCGTTGCAAGTGCCAAACCGGGCTTCAGCACATGTTCAGGATCCGTGTGGGGAACCGCTACGTTGTTATCACCTCCGAGCGGTAGGCCCGTCGGCAACATGACCTCACGGGCAACTACGGCATCGGCGAAGCTCGGTTTAACATATCCCAGCGTTGCCAATCGGTCAGCCAAAATGCGGATGACATCCTGGTCTGTCGCGGCCTTGACCCCGAGGACAATCGCCCCGGGATCAAGATAGTTCATCAAGGCTTGCGCCATTCATCTACTCCATTGGTGCTGTTAGACGGTTTCATCTGTCCCGAGATCGTCGGCACCTGCTGCGCGCTCCCACGCCGCTGTGTTGCGTCGATAGGCCCAGAAAGCTCCGGCGATAGCGATTGCCAGCACCGCAAGCCCTACAGCGCCGAGATTCTGGATAAGAGCGATAACGACATAGGGTATCCACAGGAAGCCATCGACAACGCTGGTGATCTGCACTGCATTTGCAGGCATCTGGAAGCCAGATGATTGGGCTGCAGCGGTAAAGAGCGGCGCAAGAGCATTGGCGACGTAAAAGCCCACAGCCAGAGTAACGGTGCCGACGATCACCATGCGGAAGACATTGCCCTTGAGAAGTGGCGCAGTCATGGCAACGAGGAACGGGATGACTGCGAGATCGGCGAACAGTATGACGCGGTTGCCGGGCAGGATGATCGACAGGATGATCGCGATTGGCACAAGAATGAGCGACGACGAGATTGCTGCGGGGTGGCCGATAAGGATGGCTGAATCGAGCCCGACGAGCAGTTCGCGATCGCCGGTACGTTTACGCACGAACTCCTGCGCCGCATCGGAGACAGGCAATAGGCCTTCCATCAGGATTTTCACCATGCGCGGAAGCAGTAGCATGACGGCTGCCAGCGTCATGCCGGTCTGGAGCACCTTCGTGAGCACTACGCCGAAATCGCCGGCGTTGTAGTAAGCGATGATGCCAAGCACGAGGCCGATGATCAGACCGAGGATAACCGGCTCACCGAAAACACCGAAACGCCGTTCGAAGGTTTCGGTGTTAAGCTCAATCTTGTTGATGCCAGGAATGCGATCAATGATCCAATTGAGTACGATCGCAATTGGCAAAATCTGCGCCGATGCCAGATGCGGCACGGAAATACCCGGGATTCCATAAAATTTTTGTACTGCCCTGGCGGACCAATCCGCAAATAGCAGGCAAAGCGCAACCATCAGGGCCGCAACGATCAAGCCATAAGTGAGGCTGTTGGTAGCTGCTACGGCGAGAGAGCCTATAAATGCAAAGTGCCAGAAGTTCCAAACATCGACATTCAACGTGCGGGTAAGGCGCGTCAATAGCAGCGCGATGTTGACCACGATGGCGATCGGGATGACCCATAGTCCCACCGATGATCCAAAGGCGATCGCCGCAGCCGATGGCCAACCGACATCCACAATGTCGCGATGAATGCCAGTATTGGTGACTATCGCCTTGGCGACATCGCCAATCGACGTAAGCATCAGCCCGAGAACCAGATTGATGCCGATGAAGGCAACGCCGATTGTAACGGCAGCCCGGAATGCCCTACCCGGCCTTGCCCCCAAAACCAATGCGATGATGAAAATTACAATTGGCAACAGAACGGTCGGTCCCATTGCGTCGACGGCGGCTTTCAAGCCCGTCAAAATACTATCCATTCAATTCCTCCCCGCAGTCCTCCTCGACCGCACATCACAGAACATTTGTATTCTGCAATGCATCAATGTGTACTCATATGCAATTTGGTAAGTCAACGCATGACTTTCGACAGAACACGGTTTGGCGAAATTCGGATCGCAAAGTTGCAGTTTTTCAACAAGTTTTAGATGAGTTGGCCGGTCTCGGAGGGGGAAATTGCCGAATTCGACAATGATCTGGCAACAGCATTCAGGAAGCCGTCACGTGCTTCAGGCGGCTTTTGCGCCCGGGGTTCCCAGACATGCCGGGTGAAGAAAAAACTGGTCAGCCGGAACGCAGCGATGATCTCGGCAAGCGTTGCAGCGCGCACGCTCGAGTTGACCATGAACGGCGGCATGGCAAGCAGCTTGTCGGCCCATGGCGCTCCGGCATCGCGCGAGACTGCACGTCCGGATTTCGGCGATACATAGGTCAGGTTCTGATCGGTGCCCGTGGAGGCGCAGCGTTTCAGATCCAGACCGAAACCCAGTTCCTCGAGCATCATCACTTCGAAGCGCACAAGCAGCTCCCCGGCTATCAGTGTATCTTCGCAATGTTCGAGGATGATGGCCAGCGTTTCGAACAAATTCTGATGCGGATCGCGCTCGGGAAGCAACCGCAGATGCGAGGCCGCCAGCTGCAGCCCGTAAAGCGCCACCGGCTGCTCGATCAGTCGTGCAGCAGAAAAACTGACAGGCTCGACCTGCATCATGCCGAGATGTTCATCTATGCGCGCGCGCCAGATGACGTCCACGCGATTGCCCGCCTGCAACAGCGGTTGCATGCGACGAGAACGCCCACCCCGTACCAGTCCCATGTGGCGGCCGTGTTCGCGCGTCATCAATTCAAGGATAGCACTGGTTTCCCCGTGCCGCCTTGTTCCAAGGATTATGCCCTCGTCATGCCATTCCATATAACAAGACTGGCGCTATGAGTTCGGGAATTCAAGGCCCATTTCGCGGTAACGCTCAGGGTCATTGCCCCAGTTGTCACGAACCTTGACGAAAAGGAAGAGATGCACCTTCTGATCGAGGATTTCCATCAGTTCCTTGCGCGCGGCCTGGCCGATGGCTTTGATGGCTTGCCCCTCGTGTCCGAGAACAATTTTCTTCTGGCTGTCGCGCTCGACGTAGATCACCTGCTGGATACGAACGGAACCGTCCTTCTTTTCTTCCCAGCTTTCCGTCTCGATGTGTGACGAATAGGGCAACTCGTTGTGCAGGCGCAGATAGAGCTTTTCGCGGGTGATTTCTGCTGCAAGCATACGCATGGGCATGTCGGAGATCTGATCCTCCGGGTAATACCACGGACCTTCCGGCAAATTGTCGGCAAGGTATTTCAAGCAGATCCTTGCAGCCATAGCCCTTCAGCGCGGAAATCATGAAGGTCTTGTCGAAATTGACCATTTCATTGGCCTTTTGCGCCAGTTCCAGCAGCTTCGGCGCCTCGATACGATCCACCTTGTTGAGGACGAGGATCACCTTGCGTTTCTTTTCGTGGAGACTGCCCAGAATGGCTTCAGCCTCTTCGTCGATCCCCTGCTCCACATCGATGAGCACCAGAATGAGATCGGCGTCCTTGGCTCCGCCCCAAGCGGTCGTGACCATTGCGCGGTCCAGACGGCGTTTCGGCTTGAAAATGCCGGGCGTATCGACGAGCACCATCTGCGTCTGTTCGTGAGATGACGATACCGCGAACCAGCGCACGCGTCGTCTGCACCTTATGGGTAACGATCGACACCTTGCTTCCGACGAGCTGGTTGACCAGCGTTGACTTGCCGGCATTCGGCGCGCCAATCAAAGCGATAAAGCCCGAGCGGGTTGGAACATCGGGCTTTGCATCAGCTTCTGTTGTCTGTTCTTGTTCGGTCATTATGGTTCTTCTTCCTGCGTCTTCTTACGAACGCCTTGACGATAAAGCAACGCAACCGCGGCTTCCTGTTCGGCAATGCGCTTCGAGCGGCCTATGCCGGTCGCGGGATCGAAGCCTTTGACATCGACCTTCACCGTAAACTGTGGATCGTGATCGGGACCTGTGCGGTCGACCACGCTGTAAATCGGTTGAGCGCCATTCTGCTGGTGCGCCCATTCCTGCAATTCTGTCTTCGGATCGCGCTGCGCCGAGTTGATCTCGCGCGAGCGGGCATCCCAATAGTGCTCGATAAAAGGTTGCGCCGCTTCCAGTCCGCCGTCCAGATAAATCGTGGCGATCAGCAATTCAACCACGTCGGCGCGCAAGCTTTTGAGCCGTTTGTCCGCAAGGCCCTTCACATCGGAGCCAGTACGAATGAACTCATGCAGACCGATCTCGTCCGCGACTGCCGCACAGGTATCGGCGTTGACGAGGGAATTCAGCCGTAACGACAGTTCTCCTTCCGTCGCGGTTGGATAGGCCCGGAACAGCAGTTCGGCGATCACAAGACCGAGAACCCGATCGCCCAGAAACTCGAGGCGTTCATAATCGGACCCGGCCGAAGGGCGCGCACTTGCGTGCGTAAGTGCACGCTCCAGGCGGCCGAGATCGCGAAAGGTGTGCCTGGTTTTTTCCTCCAGTCTGCGAACGGCGTCGGCGGACAGGCTCATTGGCTCATCAATTGTTCTGGACGGAGTTTGGAGTGCCGTTGACGCTGTGCAGCAGCCGTCCGAAGCGAACCTCCGAGGGCCAGCGCCAAATCTCAAGCGGGCTTGCTTTACCGGCGATCGAGAAGAAGATGATGTTGGCGCGGCCAACGAAATTCTCAAGCGGAACATAGCCGACGTCAAATCGGCTATCGCTCGAATTGTCCCGGTTGTCGCCCATCATGAAGTAGTTTCCTGCTGGAACAATGAATTCCCGCGTGTCGTCGCCAAGGCCGTTCGGCGTCAGGTCAAGCGTATCGTAGGTGATGCCGTTCGGCAGCGTTTCACGATAGACGTCGACGGGCCGGTTGACCTCCGTCACGTCGGGATTGTCGATCTGGCCAACCTTCTCGCGCGGTACGGCCACATCATTGATGTAGAGTACACCACCGCGCATCTGGATTTTGTCGCCCGGCAGTCCGATAACGCGCTTGATGAAATCCAAAGATGTGTCATTGGGCTTGCGGAATACGGCGATATCACCACGTTTCGGCTCACCGCTCCAGATGCGGCCCGAAAACAGATCTGGCGCAAAGGGAATCGAATATTTGGAATAACCGTAGGAGAATTTCGAGACGAACAGATAATCGCCTTCAAGCAGGGTCGGCCTCATCGAGCCGGATGGGATGTTGAAGGGCTGAAACAGCAACGTCCGGATAACCAGGGCGAGCAGCAGCGCCTGCACGATAACGCTGATCGTCTCACCAAGACCACCAGAATTCTTCACAACAGCTTTGTCGCTCACGTGTCTCATATCTCCAAAAACCAAATGTGCCCCCTCTTAACCGCTGAACGCGCGGGGGGCAATGCCGCTCAATGCCGTTTGATTACGGCTATTCTTCGATTCTCTGCGCCTCGATAATCACAAATGCTTGTGCAAGGGGAAAATCATCGGTGATGGTCAAATGAATTCGTGTGGAACAGCCGGCGGGAGTGATTGCCGAGAGGCGTTTCGCCGCTCCATTTGTGAGTTGCATGGTGGGTGCGCCGCTCGGCAGGTTGACGACGCCCATGTCGCGCCAGAATACGCCGCGTGACAGGCCTGTGCCGAGAGCCTTGGCGCAGGCTTCCTTCGCGGCGAAGCGTTTGGCATAGGAAGCTGCTCGTTCTTTGCGGCGGTCAGACTTGGCCTGTTCAATCGGAGTATATACCCGCTCGATAAAGCGACTGCCGTGCCGTTCGAGCGTCTTTTCGATACGCCTGATATCGATTAAATCGCTGCCGATTCCAATGATCATGTCGGCTCGGTTGCCTTTTCCAGGCGGAACGCAGCCTTGTGCCGCCGATGCTGGAACTTTGCAACTGTCCAGCGCACCGGAAAATAGATGAGCAGCGCTGCGATGAGACCGAGCGGAACGGCTCCGATCAGCATAGGCTTGATCAGTGGTTGCCACAGAACGAGAAAATCCAGATGCCTGAGCATGGCGCCGAGATGCGGTGGCAAGGGTTCTCCAGTCAGACTGCCACTCAGAACGAAGCGACCGACTTCCAGCGTCGCGGCCCAGATGAAAGGCAGAATCAAAGGATTACCCAAGGTTGTCCCGATAACTGCCGCAGCAATGTTACCTCCGATCAACCAGGCGATGGTCAGGGCAACAGCAATGTGGACGCCGAGAAGCGGAATGAATGCAGCAAAGATGCCGCATGCAAAACCAGTCGCGATAGCGTGGGGCGTCGCTCGAAGTCTTAGGACACGCTTGCCGAAATAGCGTAAAGACCGACCGACGGAACGGCGAGGCCAAAGCGCCACGCGCAGCCGTTCCCGCAGACAAGGTTCTTTACGCCTCTTGAAGAGCATTTCTATCCAAGTCCTTCTGCACCAAAGCAACATATACTTTGAATGTGTAAAATCCGCTTTGGTTCATTAGAGCAAATTTTGTCTAAATAGAGCCGGTTCTGTTTCCCGGATGGCGAGACAATCCACGAGGAAGGTGGCGAGGCCGATGCTTTTCCATCGGACGACGACGCCTGACAAAGTGGTTGGCCGCCAGCCGGAAACCCGAAGGGCCGGGTGAATTCGGGCCAAATCCATCGGGCTTCGGCTTCGTCCGATGGAAAAGCATCGGCCTCGCCAAACCCCTCGACCTTGTCCCATGAATTCCCTCCGGCAGAACAACTCTATTTAGACAAAACTTGCTCTAGTTCATTCAGATGTTGCGACTAC
Organism: uncultured Alphaproteobacteria bacterium; assembly: GCA_963776115.1. Classification (GTDB taxonomy): domain Bacteria; phylum Pseudomonadota; class Alphaproteobacteria; order Rhizobiales; family Rhizobiaceae; genus Phyllobacterium. Next base: position 326,129 of record CAVZLS010000004.1, read on the forward strand.
CGGGCTTAACAGGCGGAATTGCGGCAAGTTCAGGCGGAAGGTCATCAGCAGGATAGGCCGGTACTTCATATTCCGCCAGCGCTATCAACGGTACTCCCACATCACTTTTTCCAGCTGACCGGTCGATGATACACGCTGCTGCCAGTACATCCGCACCCAACTCCTGCAGGCAAGTCACCGTCTCACGAATGGAAAGCCCTGTCGTCACGATATCTTCAACAATGACGACGCGCGCGCCCTTGGCAATCTCAAAGCGACGAAGCTTGAAAATACCATTTTCACGCTCGACCCAGATCGCCGGAACGCCCAGATGCCGTGATGTCTCGTAGGCCGGAATGATACCACCGATGGCGGGACCAACCACATAGTCAATTTGGCCAAGGCCGGCGCCTTCGATTTTCTCCGCGAGGCCGCGGCAGACACGTTCGGTCTTGTCCGCATGCATGAAGACGCGTGCTTTCTGCAAAAAGATCGGGCTGCGCAGACCTGATGTCAGGATGAAATGCCCTTCCAGCACCGCCCCCGCCTCGCGAAATACGTCCAGAACCTCATTTGTATTCATTCCGCCTCTCTATCCACTAACGCGCTGCGCATCGCTGACGCATTTGCTCTCTTTAAGTTTTGACAATATCCGGTTGAGATGTTTGAGGTTCCACACTTCGAGGTCAACGATCATCTGCGTGAAATCCGGGGCTGTACGGACCATCGAAAGATTGTGAATGTTTGTCTCGTTCTCAGCAATGATCTGCGCAATTTCCGCTAGCGATCCCGGCGCATTGATCGCCGAAATGTTTATGCGAGCCGGGAAACGATCGCGGCGGCTCTCATCTATATCCCAGCGAACATCGATCCAGCGCTCCGGCTGATCGTCATAGGCCATCAACGCCGAGGACTGGATCGGATAGATTGTCATTCCCGCGCCCGGTTGAAGAATGCCGACGATCCGATCGCCGGGAACCGCACCTTCAGGCGAGAAGTGCACGGGCATATCCGGGCTAGCGCCTCGGATCGGCAGGGCGTTCGGACCACCCGGCTCCAGACCAGCGGCCTCCGCACCTTCAGGCATTTTGAAGATCATTCCGGAAGTGTTGCGGAAATTCACCCAACCTTCCTCGCGGTCGGGAGCACTCGGCTTGGGCTTGGCGTCCTGATATTCCGGATAGACCGCTTTCATCACGTCGGATGATGGCAATTCACCACGGCCGACTGCAGCCAGAACATCGTCGATCTCCTTGCGCGCCAGACGCGGCAGGCCCTTTTTCAATTCGTCGCGCGAATAGACCTTCCCTGCCCGCTCGAACGCTCGCTCAAGTATCTGCATGCCGAGCCCGGAATACTGCTTGCGCACGGCCAGCCGTGTGGCGCGGCGAATGGCAGCGCGCGCCTTGCCTGTGACAACGATCGATTCCCAGGCGGCGGGCGGTGTTTGTGCCTTGGAGCGGATGATCTCCACTTCATCGCCATTATGCAGAACGGTCATCAGTGGCATGATGCGGCCATTGACCTTGGCGCCCACGCAGCTGTCGCCAATATTCGTGTGCACAGCGTAGGCGAAATCGATGGGTGTAGCGCCGCGCGGCAGTGCGATCAGGCGGCCCTTCGGCGTGAAGCAGAAGACCTGATCCTGAAACAGTTCGAGCTTCGTATGCTCGAGAAACTCTTCCGGATTGTCGCCTTCCGCCAGCGCCTCGATAGTCTGGCGCAACCATGCATAGGCATTGGTTTCTGTCGAAATGACGTGGGGATTCTGTGCACTGCCGCGGTCCTTGTAGATCGAATGCGCCGCGACACCATATTCGGCAATGTCGTTCATCTCACGGGTGCGGATCTGCAGTTCGACGCGCTGGCGTGATGGCCCAACGATGGTCGTATGAATTGAACGGTAATCGTTCTGCTTCGGTGTCGAGATATAGTCCTTGAACCGTCCCGGAACCATCGACCAGGTCGTGTGAATGATACCGAGCGCGTTGTAGCAATCGGCAACTGTATCCACGACGACCCGAAACCCGAAAATGTCCGATAGCTGCTCGAAGGAAAGGCCCTTGCTTTCCATCTTGCGGAACACCGACCAGGCTTTCTTCTGCCGGCTTTTCACACTGGCCTTGACGCCGTGTTTTTCGAACAGGCTGGAAAGATCGGTTTCGATCTGCTTCAGCGTCGCCTTGTTCTTCTCCATCAACTCCGCGAGCCGATTGGTGACGGCGTTGAAGGCTTCAGGGTTGATGTAGCGGAATGCGAGCTGCTCCAGCTCCTCGCGCATGTCCTGCATACCCATGCGGCCAGCCAGCGGCGCATAGATATCCATCGTCTCCTCGGAGATGCGCAGGCGCTTGTCTTCGGGCACGTGGTGAAGCGTGCGCATGTTGTGCAGGCGGTCGGCGAGCTTGACGAGCAGGACGCGCACATCATCAGAGATCGCCAGCAGCAGTTTACGCAGATTTTCAGCCTGAACAGCCTTTTTCGAGACAAGATCAAGCTTTTTCAGCTTGGTCAGCCCCTCGACAAGTTTGCCTATATCCGGGCCGAACAACGTGTCGATTTCCTGCCGTGTAGCCGAGGTATCCTCGATAGTGTCATGCAGCAAGGCGATGGCGATGGTCGCCTCGTCGAGGTGCATGTCTGTCAGGATGGCAGCGACTTCCAGCGGGTGGGAAAAATACGGATCGCCCGATGCGCGCTTCTGGTGACCATGCTTCTGCATGGCATAGACATAGGCCTTGTTAAGCAACGCCTCGTTGACGTCAGGCTTGTAACGCTGGACACGCTCGACAAGCTCATACTGACGCATCATGGATGGGGGTCTCCGGAGTTACACACAAACAGAATTTGGTCGAAGATAGAATTGTTATGCCGTCTATATGGTTATTGCGTTACCAACACGCAAAAATAATGCGCCGCAGAGACTGCGACGCATCAAAAAGAGATTTGATGTAGAGACGTTTAAACAGGTCTCTTAGTAGTCGTCGCTCTTCTCGGGGGCTACCAGCCCTTCGATACCGGCCAACAATTCTTCTTCCGACATCGAATCGAAGGAAACATTGTCGTCAGCATCGGTCTCGACAGTCTCGGTCACATCGCTATCAGCAGTAACCTGCGGCACAGCGACTGCTTCCGGCTCATCGACTTCCACATGCTTCTGCAGCGAATGAATCAGATCTTCCTTCAGGTCACCGGGCGAAAGCGTTTCTTCTGCGATTTCACGCAGAGCAACCACCGGATTCTTATCATTATCGCGATCGATGGTGATCGCTGCACCTTGCGAAATCAGGCGCGCGCGGTGACTGGCAAGCAGAACCAGCTCAAAACGGTTCTCAACCTTGTCAACGCAATCTTCAACAGTGACGCGGGCCATAAACTGCCCCTTTCATTTTTAACTGAATTAGCGGATTAATGGGGACATAACGTGCTTGCGCGCAAAAAACAAGCAAAAGCGCCGAAAGTTCGCGCGTACATGGAACGAATCCGGTGCGATACCTCACCGATTGTTGAGCACTTATGTCCAAAAACATATACAAATCTTCAATCAAGGTCTTGGCTTTTGCCGCAACCCGACGTAATTAAATATTCAACTTTCGTATAAGATCAGATCGGGCTTTGTTATTCTCCAGCTGATTTGAAATTGAAGCTCAGATTTTTGAAATGGAACGTTATTATGTTTGATCCCCGCGAAAAAATCGTCCTGTTTATCGATGGTGCAAATCTCTACGCAGCGTCCAAGGTACTCGGATTTGATATAGATTACCGCAAACTTCTCTCAGCTTTCCAGAAACGCGGTTATCTGTTGCGCGCCTATTACTATACTGCTCTGGTCGAAGACCAGGAGTATTCTTCAATTCGACCATTGATCGATTGGCTCGACTATAATGGTTACAAGGTCGTGACCAAGCCTGCGAAAGAATTCACGGATTCTGCCGGCCGCCGCAAGATCAAGGGCAATATGGATATCGAACTTGCTGTCGATGCCATGCAACTTACTGATACGGTTGATCATTTCGTTATCTTCTCCGGCGACGGCGATTTCCGCTCGCTGGTCGAGGCGCTGCAGCGAAAAGGCCGCAAGGTCAGCGTCGTTTCGACGCTATCGACGCAGCCGCCGATGATTTCGGACGAATTGCGCCGCCAGGCCGATCACTTCATCGATCTGACATCGCTGCGGGCCGAGATCGGCCGTGAACCATCCGAACGGGCGCCGAGGCCGCGGGTCGAAGAAGAACAGGTCGATTATTGATCGCAACGGGTTTGAGCGTCGAACCCTCTCCCGATTGCCCCATATGTGTCCGCCTGCATGATTTCATCGCCGAATGGCGGGTGAAGGAGCCAGGCTGGCACAACGCGCCTGTACCAACCTTCCTCCCCGTCGAGGGCGTTCAATCGGTCAGGTTGCTCATCGTCGGACTGGCACCCGGCCTGCGCGGCGCCAACCGTACGGGACGGCCCTTCACCGGCGACTATGCGGGCGATCTTCTCTATAACACATTGAATGAATTCGGCTTTTCGCGCGGCACATTCGCAGCGCGTCCTGACGATGGCCTGCAGCTGATCGATGCGGCCATAACCAATGCGGTTCGCTGCGTTCCGCCGGAAAACAAACCGGTTGGCGGCGAAATCAGCAATTGCCGGCGGTTTTTGACCCCGACCATCGAACAGTTCGTCAATTTGCGCGCCATTGTCACCCTCGGAACCATCGCGCACCAATCGACGATCCGGGCCTTTAACCAGCCCGTGGCGAAGTTTCCCTTCAGCCATGGCGGGCAATCGGACATCGGCAATGTCCGGATCTTTTCGAGCTATCACTGCTCGCGCTACAACACCAATACCGGCCGGTTGACGACAGAGATGTTCAAGGGCGTGTTCGCAGAGGTCAGAGGCTATCTTGATGATATTGCTGGATAATTTCAAATCCCCTCACTTGGATTTTCTAAGGATTTAGCAAGAGCTAAACCCAAGAAAATCCGTTCTCTCCCGCAAGGGGAGAGATAAAGCGGAGCCTAGCCGCGCTCTTTCATGAGCCGTGATTTCTCGCGGTTCCAGTCGCGCTTCTTTTTCGGTCTCGCGCTTGTCATGCAGCTTCTTGCCGCGCGCAACGGCGATCTCGAGCTTGGCCCGGCCCTGGTCGTTGAAGTAGAGCTTCAGCGGCACGACCGTCATCCCCTCACGATCCACGGATTGCGCCAGCCGTGACATTTCCCGCTTTGAAATCAATAGCTTACGATGGCGGCGGGGCTCGTGGTTGAAGCGATTGGCCTGCAGATATTCCGGAATATAGGAGTTGATCAGCCAGAACTCGCCATTCTCGAAACTGGCATAGCTCTCGGCAATATTCGACTGGTTGCGGCGCAGCGACTTGACCTCGGTGCCCTGCAAAACGATGCCAGCCTCCAGCGTGTCGAGAATCTCGAAATTGAAGCGCGCTTTACGGTTTTCCGCAATGATTTTGCGAACCGTGATGGGTTTTGAGGCAGTTTTTGGCTTGTTCATGCAATTTATATGGATTCCTGATGTTCTTACGATTCCGGAAAACCGCTTCACACTTTCCTGGAATTGCTCAATTGACCAGACCGGCATGCCGCATCGCCTGATCGATACGATCGGCGGTATGGGCCTCGACCTGCACCATCGGCGAACGGAGCGCGTTGTGCATTTTGCCAAGCTTCGCCAGCGCATATTTCGGCCCGGACGGGTTGGGCTCAAGGAACAGCGCCTTATGCAACGGCATCAATTTATCTTGCAATAACAATGCCTTATCATATTCACCGGCGAGCGTTGCCGCCTGGAATTCCGCGCAAAGCCGCGGCGCGACATTGGACGTCACCGAGATGCAGCCATGGCCGCCATGGGCGTTGAAGCCGAGCGCCGTCGCATCCTCGCCGGAGAGCTGGATGAAATCCTTGCCGCAGGTGATGCGCTGTTCCGACACGCGCTCGATCTTGCCAGTCGCGTCTTTGACACCCGCTATGTTCTTGAAATCATTGGCAAGTTTGCCCATCGTCTCCGGCGTCATGTCGATGATCGACCGCCCCGGAATGTTATAGATGATGATCGGCAGCGACACGGCTTCGGCGATCGCCGCGTAATGGGCGTAGAGACCGCGCTGGCTCGGCTTGTTGTAATAGGGCGTGACGACGAGAATGGCATCGGCACCGGCCTTTTCAGAAAACTCAGCCAATTCAATGGCTTCACGCGTATTGTTGGAGCCCGCGCCCGCAATCACCGGCACGCGCCCGGCGGCTTCCTCGATGCAGACCTCGACGACGCGCTTGTGTTCCGCATGGGACAGCGTCGGCGATTCGCCCGTGGTGCCGACAGGGACCAACCCATTGGTTCCATTGTCTATTTGCCAGGAAACAAAGCCACGAAAGGCTTTCTCGTCGAACGCGCCGTCCTGATCGAAGGGCGTGACGAGAGCGGTGATTGAGCCTTTCAGCATGGGAAACTCCGAGATAATAATGATCAGCCCCGCGACCCTAGTCCGGTCATGAGGTGGCGCACCATAGTCGCGCGGGCTTTTGGTTACAAGTTCCTTTTGGTGATGGAAATCATCAACTTGAGACAACTAAAATTCCCGCGCCGGTTGAAATTCTTGCGCCGGAATCGAGGTTTCTTGCATGAGAATCGCCAATGTTTGTGTGAGTTCGGGATGAATTCGTACCATTTGCGCATCCAGATCGGGACCTGAGCGTCGCAAACATGCCAATTTCGGCCTCCGAACGGGGTTCGAGGCGGAAATTAAAGAAACGATCGTTCAATTAAGCGCTGGTTCATATGAGAACGCTTTTCCGAATTGGTGCAACTTTGCGTATTGTCAGGTAGGATCATGTGCGTGGTTCGTAGCGCGGCAAATGCTCAAGTAACGATGTTGCTCCTCAAGAACAGAGTGCGGCGCGTTCAAGTAATGGCATCTGCGCCGGAGGTGCCCTGCCGTGGATAGGTCCGGACTTATCCACGGCATTCGTGCTTTGGAGACGTTGTCAAAGCAGATCGAATCTCTCCGCAGACTCGCCCCATACCATCCAGGCATTTAACCAGATCGCTCTCGAGTTCTGGACAGCGATCATACGACAAGTGTGCCACGCGTGACCTGGAAGAGGCAGCGCAGTGTCCGCACCGCCTCCTCCACGCGCGTCCCTCCCCGGGGACGTGCACTCCCGTCCATTCGCCGGCTTCACAAATTTGCAAGGACGAAGCCGGCTGAGCCAACTGTTTCGTGCATCTCCGCCCGTGCAGGATTGTGGGCGAAATTTCCCGCACAAGCATCGATTGCCATGAAACAGCCGCCGTCCGAACGGGGCATGCACAAAGCATTTCACTATCGCCAATCGATTTGGCTTAAGGTGGACTGGAATGAGGCCTTCCAGGGGATGCCTTGAGCTGCGCATGAGCGCGCTTCCGGCACATTCGCGATGACCCCTCCCACAGGGTTCGGCCCCTCTTTAATCCGCAATTCCAGGAATTGCTTCAGAGCCGGCGAGCCTATGCATAAGCCTTGCCTTGCATTCGTCACATCGCCGTGATCTCATGTCACGGACAGGCCACCGCCCCCGGAGGCTCATGACGGGCAACAACTATACTTACAGTTGTACACCGTTCTTTTGCGCTCGCATAGCTACATTGATTGAAGACGGGCTTGCAGGACTTATGCGGGTTGAAGCGGGGTAAGTAATTAGCTCGTTTTGTTTAAGTCTTATTTGGCTTGGTCTAATTGCCATCTCAGCATAAAGGCGTATGGTTCGTACCGTTGGCTACGGGGTAACAGGCCCGCCCGAGGATGACGGAAAGGTTGGAGTCAAGCCCGAGGATGACGGAAAGGGTAAGCGCGTTACCCTTCAAATCCCACCTTTCCGGCTAACCCTTCGTTAAGACTGCTTTCATACGTCCGCCATTATTATGCTATGGTCTTTCGGATCGAGGGGCTCTTCACGATCCGCTTCAACATAACCGGTAGTTTTATGCTGAGAACTTCTGTTTTGCGTCATGTTCTTCTTGGCCTCACCGTTGCGCTGCCAGCGGGGTTGACGTGCGTCGGCTTCGTACGCCCAAAATCCTGTGCCTTCGGCGGCGATCCCTATCCCTACGCTGAAGCCTTTCGCCTCGACGCAAACCCGCGTCAGCCCGGCCATCCAGGCGGCGATGCATCCGGACCCGGTGACGACGGCGGGCATTGCGCAGCCGTCCAAGCCTACCGCCATCGCCGGGAGCCTGAAGAGCGGGCTCGATGCCATCGCTTCGGGAGACGTGCGGCGGGCGATCGGCATTCGCAACGGCCTGCCCTCGCAGGCGCTCGACCGGCATATATTGACCTGGGCGATCGGCCTTTCCAATGCGCCGGGCGTGCCGAGTTCCGAGATTGCGCAGGCCGCCGCAGAACTGCCGGGCTGGCCGGGCATGGCGACTTTCCGCAGCAATTCCGAACGGGCGCTTTTCAAGGAAAATCCGGCGCCTTCGGTGGTCATCGGTGCCTTTGGCAATACCGCGCCGCAGACGACGGAAGGCGTGGTGATCCTCGCCCGCGCCTATGTGGCAAGCGGCAGCACCGCGCGCCGCACGGCAGATCCTCGGGCCTTTCTGGCGCACGAAGAAGCTCGATGACGGCCAGGAAGCCATGATCCTCAAGGAGTTTTCCGGGGTCATTTCGCGCGAGGACCATCTGACACGCATGCTGACCATGCTCTATGAGGGCAAGGTGAAATCCGCCGGGCGCGTCGCCAAGCTTGCCGGAGCGACATCGTTGTATCAGGCCTTTGCCGCCGTGCTGCAGAAGGCGCCCGATGCCGGCAAGAAGCTGGCGCAGGTGGATGGATCATGGGCGCAGAACGCCGCCTATATCTTCGCCAAGGCGCAATATTTGCGGCGGCAGGAGAAATACAAGGAAGCGGCGGACACGATGGCTGCGGCGCCGCGCGATGCGGCTTCGCTGGTCGATCCGGATGCGTGGTGGACCGAGCGCCGGGTGCTGTCGCGCGAACTTCTGGATATTGGCGATGCCAAGCGCGCCTACCGCGTTGCCGCCTCGCACAGCGCCGAGACACCGGCCGTTGCGGCGGATGCGGAGTTTCACGCGGGCTGGGTGGCACTGCGGGCGCTGAACGATGCGAAAACGGCGCAGAAGCATTTTGCCCGGATCGCCGAGATTTCATCGAAGCCAATGTCGGCTTCGCGCGCCTATTACTGGCTCGGACGCGCGGCGGAAGCCGGCAGCGCGGGGAGCGCCAGCGAGTATTATACGCGGGCTTCCCGCTACGGCACCACGTTCTACGGGCAGCTTGCGGCGGCGAAGCTCGGGCAATCCGGGTTGCAACTGCCCTACCCCAAGCCGAGCGACGCCGACCGTACGCGCTTTGCGCAACGCGAGGCCGTGCGGGCGATCCAGCGGCTCGAGGATACGGGCTACGATTCACGCGCGGCGATGCTCTATACGAGCCTTGCGCAGGAGCTCGACAGTCCCGGCGAACTCGCGCTGCTGGCGGTGATGGCCGAGCGCAAGGGCAATCACTATGTCGCGCTGCGCGTCGGCAAGGCTGCGGCGCAGCGCGGCATCGATGTCGGCGCGCTGTCGCATCCGATCGGCGCCATCCCCGGCAATGCCAATATCTCCGGCTCCGGCACGGCCCTCGCCTACGCCATCGCCCGGCAGGAGAGCGAGTTCAACCCGACTGCCGTATCCAGCGCCGGGGCGCGCGGCCTCTTGCAGCTTTTGCCCGGAACGGCAAAGGGCGTCGCCACCCGCGCCGGCATGAGCTATTCGAAGGACCGCCTGACGACCGATGCGGCCTATAACGCGACGCTCGGCGCGAAATTCCTCGGCGAGCAGATCTCGAAGTTCGATGGTTCGTATGTGCTTACCTTTGCCGGCTACAATGCCGGCCCGACCCGCGCCAATGAGTGGGTGGCGAAATATGGCGATCCGCGCGGCAAGCCGCTCGACGAGGTGGTCGACTGGATCGAGCGCATTCCCTACACCGAGACGCGCAATTACGTGCAGCGGGTGATGGAAAACTACGAGGTCTACAAGGCGCGGCTTACCGGAAAAGCGCAGATCGAAAGCGATCTGACCGCCGGACGGCGCGGCTGATCGCTTGGCTTTTCGCGAAATCACCTACGATGCGCCGGATGGGTTGAAGCTTTACGCGCGGGTGTACGAACCAGCGCGTGACGTGGATAGCCTGCCGCTGGTCTGCCTGCCCGGCCTGACGCGTAACGCCAGGGATTTCCACGAACTGGCGCTGGTGCTTTCGGAGCATCCGCAAACACCGCGGCGCGTGATCAGCTTCGATTATCGCGGACGCGGGCTGTCGGCCTACGATCCCGATTTCACGCATTATAATATAGGCATTGAAGCCGGCGATGTGATTGCCGGGCTCGGCGTGCTCGGGATCGATCGCGCGGTGTTTCTCGGCACGTCGCGCGGCGGGCTGATCATCCACATCCTCGCAGCGATTGCGCCGCAGCTCCTGGCCGGCGTGATCTTCAACGATATCGGCCCGGAGATCGCGCCGGCGGGATTATTGCAAATCAGCCAGTATTTGAACAATCCGCGGTTGCCGAAGAGCTGGACTGAAGCGGCGGAGATCCAGCGCGCCGTGCATGGGGCCGCATTCCCGGCGCTGCGAGATGCGGACTGGGAGCGCTTCGCCCATGCGATTTACCGCGAGATCGATGGCGCTATCCGCCCGGATTACGACCCGAACCTCGTGAAGACGCTGGACGGCGTTGATTTTACGCAGAAATTGCCTGATCTGTGGGCGCAGTTCGATCTATTGGCGGAACTGCCGCTGCTGGTCATCCGCGGGGAAAACACGCCGCTACTGGCACCGGAAACGGTCGAGGAAATGACACGCAGGCATCCAGCGCTGCAGGTGATCAATGTGGCCGGCCAGGGTCACGCGCCGATGCTGGAAACCGGGCGCCTGCCCGAGCTGATCGCAGCGTTTGCCGCCGGGGTGGATCTACGGGCGGTTTAGGTTGCTGATTTGCCGGATGGCAATGCTGCTGTGCGTGGTTCGACAAGCTCACCATGAGGGCGATAGAGAATTGCAACGACAATCACCGACGTTGCAGAAATTCAACCCCTGCAATCAACCCACTCCATGCAATCAACCCACTCCCTCATGGTGAGCTTGTCGAACCACGCACAGCAGCATTGCCAAACGGAAAATGTTCAGCCGCTTTTGCCAGTTCTCGCCGGCTTCGGTGCAGCTTTTTTCGGCGCCGCCTTCGGCTTTGCCTTCGCCACAGGCTTCACCAAGCCTGACGCCTGCTTGATCCAGCCCTCGCGATGGGCGCGACCGGGAAAGCCGATTTCCTCGCTGACCCAGGCGGCTTCGTCGGAAGTCCAGCCGGCGATCTGGTCGTAGTGGAAAATGCCGGCCGCGAAGAGTTTCGATTCAATCACGGCACCAATGCCATCGATGGCGGTCAGCTTGTCCGGCTTGCCGCGGCGTGCAGTCTTGAGCACCGCCGGGCGGTTCTTGTCATCCTGCCTGGGGCTTCGCACGATCTTCGCCTCGGCCTTTGCCTGGCTTTTCTTTGGCGCGGCCGTCTTGCGTGCCGATCTGCTGCGGCCCGCACCCGCAGGGTCTGGCGCGGGAACCGGTTCCGCCGGCGGAATCATGGCGGCGGCTTCTCTGGCGGATTTCTTCACATCGTCATTCGCAGGTGTACCGAGCAGCGACAGGGACGCAAGCCGCGCATCGGCCGCCCTCGTCGAGCTTTCAGAAACAGAATCTCTTTTTGCCGAGAACCTCTTGGAAACATTGCCTAAAATCGCGCCGATGATAAAGGCGGCGGCAATGAGGAACAGCGACGATAAAATGAACATCACCATGATTCGTTATCCCACCTTCGCTATCGAAGTCAGGCCTGGGTCGACCAGCCGACATAGAAACCGACAAGAACAGCAATCAGAAGAAAGAGCCAGAGCTCGCTGATCAAATACCACATGCCGTTGTCCTCCCAATGGCTGCTGCAGGTCTGTCGATGTTCACGCCATGGCGGCCTGCAAACGGCGATTTTCTGCGCTTCCGGTGCTCACGTACCAGAATGTACGCTGCGCTCCGTTGCTCGAAAAACACCGTTTTCGCCTCGCCATGATCGCGAATCTCAACAGACCCGGAGCAGCGGTTCCCACTTTCGTAATTACTCTAATTGTTGCTGGCGCTGGCCGGCACTTCCAGTTTCACCTCGCCCGGCTTGCCATTGCCCGGAAGCGCCGTGTGCAGAGCAGCATTCAAGCTATCATAACCATTCGAATTGGCAGCGGTACCCCTGATGTTGTAGGTTTCACCCGAAATTTCCACTTCGCCATTGGTCAATTGCGCCGCTTGCACCAGCGCGAAATCGACAAGATCGAAGAAACCCGGCGGTGCGCCGCGCGCCACAGCCATTTCATCGAGAATTTCGATGCCGGGCATGGCACTTTCCGCGGCGGCGAGGATCTTGGCGCGGGCATCGCCATAGGGAACGTTGCCCGAAAGCAGGATACCTTCATCGGACTTGGTGACCGCGAAGGAAAACGGAACAGCCAAAGGCAAAAGTGTCGCCTGATTGTCGACGACGCGAACGCCTCTCGTCTCGCTCACAATTTTCAGCGCCTCCGGCGAGCGCTTCCTCGGATGGTGCAATTCCCTTGAGGACCAGATCGCGGCCATCGATTTCGGCGCTCGCCCATGGATTGCCGGTCTCGAGCGCATTGTTGGCGGTCTCTGTGAGCTCACGGTCGATCGGATCCGTCAAAAACCACACGGCCAAGGCCGTCAGCAGCGCAATGGTGATTACGCCCGGCCAGAACCAGCTTTTGATCGTGTGCATATATTCAATACTTTCTTGTCTTCACCCGCAATCATGTCTGCCCGCTATTTATGGCCATTTCAACACAGTGGTGTGTCCGCTTGCCATAAACATTGTACAGCACCGGATTTCCGGCAAAAGAAAACCCGGCAGCTTGCGCTGCCGGGTCCAAATCAACCAATCCGTGAAGGATTAGAAGTTGCGCTGGAAGCGGATGATACCGCCGAATGCGTCGTCACCGCCGCCGTTGAATTCGGAAGCTGCCAGACGGGCACCGTCAAACTTGGTGTAGTTGATTTCCGGCGTGATCGTGAAGCCAGGAACCAGCTCGTAAGCTACGTTAAGAGCGAAAGCGTATGTGCCTTCTTCTTCCCAAGCAGCCTGACCGTTGATGGTTGCCTTATCGGTAGCCTTGACGGAGACACCGCCCCAAGCTGCCCAATCGCCTTCCCATGTACCGAACCAGTTACGCTGGTCGAGATTGACGTCGCCTGTGTCTGGATCGAAGCTGTCATCATAATTTGACTGATAACCACCCATGATCCAAGCAGAGAACATCTCGTTGAACTTCACGTCCAAACGCAGCTTGCCAGCGAATTCTTCAACGTTGGAGTCATAGCCAGCAACGCCGGAGATCTTGCCCCAACCCTGCTCGAACTTCGCACCAACAAGAACGTGTGGCATGTAGTCTTCGATGACATAGTTGCCGCCGAGGCCGGTAACATCGTCCTGACCCTGTTCAGCACCGATCATTGCGGAGAAACCATTGCCACCAACGAAAGTGTAGCTGACCTGGTTGCTCTGGCCGGACTGGTAGTTGATCACGTCGTCGTTGATGATCGCGCCGGCATAATCTGTCCACGAACCGAAGAGTTCGTCAGCAGTACCGATGCGGAAACCACCGAGTTCGATCCAGGCCTGTGGCAGCGAACCGCCATCATCGACACCGTTGGTGTACTGGAAACGGCCCTGGATGTACGAACGCAGAGTGCCGAGTTCGGTTTCCGAACGAGCGTCGAAACGAACTTCTGCACGAGTACGCTTGTACCAGGTTTCGTTGTCCTTGGCGCCAACGTTGGTGCCGTCATAGACATTGTCGCCGCCAGCAGCATCGTAACGGACATAGCCGCTGATCTTCAGGCAGGTTTCGGTCCCCGGAATATAAAAGAAGCCAGCGCCGTATGCGTCGCAAACGCGAACGTATTCGACGGGCTCTGGTTCAGCGACGACGACTGCATCTGCAGCGCGTGCCCCTGATACTGCAACGAGAGCTGCAGCGGAGCCGATTAGAAGGCTCTTGATGTTCATTTCTGACCTCCAGTCAAAGTTAAAAATGGGTCTGGGCATTCCAATTTGGCTGAAGGACAACCTGTCCCCATCCCCTAAGTCCAAGAAGAAATGCGATGAACGCCCTTCCTCCCGACAGACCATACTCGCCAGCGCCGGGGTTTCAACCATGAATGTCCGGATCGGCACCTTGTGAGGGCTCTATGCCAGAGCCGCTGTTGCACAAAAGCCACGAAATCGCCTCGGGTCCTGCAATATCTTTACGCCTCATTAATATTGGTAACCCGGTTTTTAATAAAATCTTGCCGGAACGTGGCGGGATTGGAACTGCAAACACCCGAAGAATCGGCCATTACAGCGGTGTTGCTGGCCAATCGCTGAATCGAATCAACGATTTTCCGCTCTCTCTGAATGGTGATTTGACATGACATATCTCTACCTCCTTATCGCCATAGTCTGCGAAGTCGTGGCCACTTCCGCTCTCAAACAGGCGGATGGATTCACCAGGCTTTGGCCATCGCTGGTTTGCATTGCCGGCTACGGAGCGGCGTTCTACCTGCTTTCGATACTGCTCAAAACCATGCCCGTCGGCGTTGTCTATGCGATCTGGTCGGGTGCGGGAATCGTGCTGATCGCCGCCGTCGGCTGGTTCTGGTTCAAGCAATCGCTGGATATTGCTGCGATCGTCGGGTTGGTCCTGATCGTCGCCGGCGTGCTCATCGTCAATCTCTTCTCCAGCTCGGTCGGGCACTAAAGCTCGATATTTGCTGGCCAGTTGGTGCGCCAGCTATCCATTTTCCAGGAGACCTCCCGTCGAATCTTGACTGGAGGTCAGAAATGAACATCAAGAGCCTTCTACTCGGCTCCGCTGCAGCCCTCGTTGCAGTATCAGGCGCACGCGCTGCAGATGCAGTCGTCGTCGCCGAACCAGAACCCGTCGAATACGTCAAAGTGTGCGATGCTTACGGCGCGGGCTTCTTCTATATCCCCGGCACCGAGACCTGCCTGAAGATCAGCGGCTATGTGCGTGCCGACATCCAGGGCGGTGACGACGTTTATTCCGGTGCCGAGCGCGACACCTATGACTGGCGTGCACGTGCCCTTCTCCGTTTCGACGCCCGTTCGGAAACCGAGCTCGGCACCTTGAAGTCGTTTGCCGAGCTTCGTTACAATTTCAAGAATGGCGCAGACGCTCAAACTGTCGATCTGAACCAGGCGACAATCGAGCTCGGCGGTTTCCGGGTTGGCGCAGCCGACTCGCAGTTCACGAGCTGGACCAATTATCTCGGCGACATCATCAATGACGACGTGATCGCTGAAGGCAGTTATGTCACCAACCAGATCAGCTATACGTTCACTGGCGGCAATGGTTTCTCGGCATTCCTTGGTCTTGAGCAAGGCAGCGGTTCCTATACCCTCATCGATACAGTAACGGGCGATCCCATTCTTGATGATGACGGCAATGACGTCACCACCAGCAACGTTATCGATAGCTATACACCGCATGTTGTCGCTGGTGCCAAGTTTGAACAGGGTTGGGGTTCCATCGCAGCTGTTGGCGGCTACGACTCCAACAGTGAAGAATTTGCAGCCAAGGTACGCCTGGATGTGAAGTTCAATGAGACAGTTTCTGCTTGGGTTATGGGCGGTTACCAGTCAGATGGCGAGATCCAAACATCGCCTACCGGGGTCCACTACAGGAGCTCCACCAGTTTCTTTGGAACATGGAACGGTGACTATGCTTTCTGGGGCGGTATCACTGCCAAGG
Organism: uncultured Alphaproteobacteria bacterium; assembly: GCA_963776115.1. Lineage (GTDB taxonomy): Bacteria > Pseudomonadota > Alphaproteobacteria > Rhizobiales > Rhizobiaceae > Phyllobacterium. The sequence continues at coordinate 341,967 of CAVZLS010000004.1, forward strand.
TTAGCAGCCAGGCAACCGTCAACGGTCAACTTGGCTATGAAGAAGACGGTACGCTCGCTGCTGCTCTGAACGTTAAGTACGAGTTGGTTCCAGGCTTCGAAATCACACCAGAAATCAACTACACCAGCTTTGACGGTATCCGTGGCAACGACGACGCCTTCGGCGGGATCCTCCGCTTCCAGCGCAACTTCTAATCCTTTGATTGGCTGACACAAACCAATGCCGGGCGTTCCGGCATTGGTTTTTCGTCCTCAACAAGCCAATTCGACGTTCGTTGTTTGAATTGCAGGTACCGGTCGAGGGGATCGGGGAGAGCTATCCCTTCGCCAGATTTTAAACGCCCAAACCCATTTTTTATTTGATTGGAGATCGGAAATGAACATCAAGAGCCTTTTGTACGGCTCCGCTGCGGCTCTCGTTGCAGTATCCGGCGCGCGCGCTGCAGACGCAGTCGTCGTCGCTGAACCAGAACCTGTTGAATATGTACGCATCTGCGACGCCTATGGCGCCGGCTTCTTCTATATTCCCGGCACCGAGACCTGCCTGAAGGTCAGCGGCTATGTCCGTGCGGAAATTCATGCCGGTGACGACGTATATAAGGGTCCAGAGCTCGACACCTATGACTGGCGCGCCCGTGCCGTTACCCGCTTCGATGCCCGTTCGGAAACCGAGCTCGGCACATTGCGCTCCTATGCCGAACTTCGCTACAATTTCAACAATGGCGCAGACAAAGAAACGGTCGATCTGAACCAGGCAACCATCGAGCTTGGCGGTTTCCGCGTTGGTGCTGCCGATTCGCAGTTCACAAGCTGGACCGGCTATCTCGGCGGCGGCATCATCTCCGATGACGTTATCGCCGAAGGCAGCTACGTCACCAACCAGATCAGCTACACCTATTCCGCGGACAACGGTTTCTCGGCATTCGTTGGTGCGGAACAGGGTAAAGGCGCCTACCTGGTCGATGACTATCTTCCGCATATTCTTGGTGGCGCGAAGTTCAAGCAGGGCTGGGGTTCGGTTACCGGTGTTGTCGGTTACGACTCCAAGGCTGAAGAATGGGCCGGCAAGGTTCGTTTGGACGTAAAGTTCAATGACACTGTTTCGGCCTGGGTCATGGGCGGATACAAGTCTAATGATGTCAAAGACTTCTACGGTACCTGGAATGGCCAATATGCTGTTTGGGGCGGTATCGCTGCCAAGGTTTCCGCCAAGGCAACTGTCAATGCACAGGTTGGCTACGAAGACGAAGGCACAATCGCTGCTGCTTTGAACGTGGCTTACACGCTGGTTCCAGGTTTCGTTATCACGCCGGAAGTCAACTACACCAAGTTTGATGATGCTCGTCAGGCCCGCACGCCCGGCGCCAAGGATGATGCCTTCCAGGGTATCGTCCGCTTCCAGCGCAACTTCTGATCTTGGTCAACGAACAACCAACGCCGGGCTTTTTCCGGCGTTGGCCTTCCCCTCAAACCATATCCACCATTCAATTTTCAGCGTTCGTAGAGCAACGCACAGACATTTAGCGAGAGAGGATTTTTAAACCGGTCGTGGACCGAGGAGATGGTGACATGTTTGGACAGCAACCAGCAAGGTTGGACGTTGATGAAGCCGGTGATGGTTTTATCAAACGAAAGTTTATTGGCCTAAAGTGGCATGGGCTTCTGGATTGCGCTTTCGGAAAAGACGGGTACAACTCGTCAGATATTTTTCCGATGTTTGTTTTATCGATTAGAGCGCAATCATTATGACGATCTCTGCCTTGGGTATCGCCCCCTCCCCGCCCGAAACGGCGTTTCCGGTCCGGTTCCAGTACGATCTCAGCTATGCTTCGGCGGATCATGGGATCAAACGATTGGTCAAGGAGCATTCTCTCAACAATCTGACTGCGCAATATATCAGTATTCTCTGGGATGAAGGTTCGCACAAAACCAATGTCCGGTCTTTCCTTGGAGAAATCTGCGAAATATTGGGCGGCGAGCGTTTCAGCGTTTTCACGCAGGAAATGCTCGATTCTGTGATCGGCACGCTACGCGAGCGCGGCAATAGCAATGCAACCATCAATCGAAAGATGGCTGCCTTGAGCAAGCTGCTGCGGAAGGCGTGTAAAATGGGCGACATCTACAATTTGCCGGAGTTCCGGCGCCAAAAGGAACGGCAGGGACGTATCCGCTTCCTTGAAGCCGAAGAGGAACAGCGGCTTTTCTCGGCGATCCGCATGCGTTGCGAAGACAGCTACAGGTTGAGCGTCTTTCTGGTAGATACGGGTTGCCGGCTTGGCGAAGCAATCGGCCTCAACTGGAACGACCTGCAGGACTCGCGCTCGACCTTCTGGCTGACGAAGTCCGGCCGCAGCCGCACGGTTCCTTTGACCACCCGGGTGAAGGAGGTCGTCCAGATCCCGCATGGCCGGTTGAAGGGTCCCTTCGCCATGCACACGCAAGTGCGTTTTCGCGCGATCTGGAACGAAGCCAAGGCGGAAGTCGGACTTGGGACGGACGATCAGGTGGTCCCGCATATTCTGCGCCATACCTGCGCTTCACGGCTGGTGCGCGGCGGCATCGATATCAGGCGCGTACAGATCTGGCTCGGCCATCAGACCCTGTCGATGACGATGCGCTACGCTCATCTCGCGACCAATGATCTCGACAGCTGCGTGGCTGTGCTCGAACGCCATTAGGGTCTGTCGAGATTCATGCCATGGCAGCCTGCAAACGGCGTTTTTCTGTGCTCCGGTGCTCACGTACCACAATGTACGCTGCGCTCCGGTGCTCGAAAACCACCATTTTCGACTCGCCCTGACATGAACCTCGACAGACCCTATTGCACCAGCGGCATGCGGAAGGTGAACCGCGTTTCTTCAGAGGTCGAGGAAACGTCCAGGGTCCCGCCATGGACTCGCGCAATTTCCGAGGCAATATAAAGCCCGAGCCCCAGTCCCTGCTGGCCGGCCCGCGCTTCACGCCGGAAGAACGGCAGGAATAATTGCGCCATTGCTTCCGGCGGGATAGGTTCTCCTGTGTTGGAGACCCACAACTCAAAGACGCCATTATCGATCGATGCGTTGACGCGAATGGGACCATCCTCAGAACCGTGCATCAGGGCATTGCCGAGAAGATTCGACAGGAGCTGGCCAATCCTGACCCGGTCGCATTTCACCGGATCCTCGAAGTCGAGATGCGCCTCGACGACATGGCCGGTCCGAACGGAAGCCAATTCATCGATGACCTGAACCAGTGTCGGCTTCAACGGTTCCTCATCGTCGAGTTCCAGCACCACGCCGCCGCCAAGTCTTGCGCGCGCCAGATCCAGCACGTTGTCGATCAGGCCCGACATGCGAACGACGCTGCCACGGATCAATTTGACGATGTTCGTCGCTTTCTCGTCCAACGGCGAGCGAAGCAGCATGCGCGTTCCGGAATCGATCGACGCGACCGGATTGCGCAGATCATGGCCAAGCACGGCGACGAATTGTTCTCGAAATTCGGAAATCTTGCGCTCGTCGAGAAGCGCCGCCTCCGTCATCGCCAGACGCTCATTCGCATGCAGATGAAAGGCGATCAATTCGGCAAACAGTTTGAACATTCCGATGGTTTCGGGATTGTTGAGACGCGCCGGCCTTGGGTCGATGGCGCATAACGTACCGAACAACGAGCCGTCCGGGAGAATGATAGGCATGGAAATATAGCTTTGAAAACCATAGATGGCCGGCGTGTGATGAGTGGAATAGACTGGATCTTTCGCGACTTCATCAATAACCACCGCTTCGCGGCTATCGCGGATTTCATCACAGATCGTGGTCTTGACAGCCAGTTCACCGCCCGGCGTCAGGCCAAAACCGATCGCGTCGAGAACCTCGCAGGCGATCCAGCGATCGTCGGTTACCCGCGCAACGGCGGCAAAGCCCATGCCGGTGCTGCGGCAAACGACATCGAGGATCATTGGTACGGCATCAATCCGGCCGATCGCATCGATGTCGGCCTGAAAGTCATTGTTCATCAAAGCTTCCGATATTGTAGGGTCAGGACCTGTTAATCTGGTCAAAATGGTATGAGGCTTTTCGTTCGGATACGAGGAGCAAAGGCGATGGCAATGTTATCCATTGTCGAGCCTTTGCGACAAAGTAGCCGGGCGAAAAGACCCTATCCTCCGGACGCCGAAACGGCTGCAAGCTGCAGTGTCGAACCGCTCGGCCGGGGGGAAGCCCCCGCCCTTCGCGCTCTCCTCGCATCTTCTTGCCGTTTCAGGCGCCATTTCGATCATATTAATAGGTCCTGACCCTAGTCGCATCCAAATATAGAGCCTCCAGACGATAACGCCAATGTATGTGTCAGAGTCCGAGACATATCCGTTTTTTCGCGTGGGAAAAAGCGATATCAGCGCCGAGCCGCATGGTTCGGACTCGCAGGGTCAGGATTGTTAATAGGCAAAGTACTTTCGTGAGATGGCGGCCCTTTCCAAGAAAAACTGCGGCGATATCAACTTCTTTCTGATTTAGTCACATAATACATCTGCATTATAGATATCTAACCTCGACGATTAATTGACGTTGCGTCGCTCATCTGTAAGGATTTCATTCGGCACATCGGAGACCTTGCATGGCACTATGGTTGGATATACTTCGCGAGAAAAACGAACTTGCGGGGCAGCTGAGCGAAAAGATACCGAGGTTCCTCGCCTATGAAGGCCTGACGCTGGATCAGGCAACACGGCTGCACATTTTTCTGGAAAATCACGCGGAAGAAATGCGCAGGTTGGCAAGGGAGATCGGCGCGGTCGACCTTGTCGATGCGCTGCATGAAGCTGCCGATGCGCTCGACAGGATATTCTCGGACCTTGCGGCCGCGGCCGAGCTCAAGGTTGCGGAGCTTCGCCAGAAGGAAGTGCACGCCAAGGCGCCGCACTGCCCCGAAACTCGCGTATAACTGATTTGCGGCCGGTAGTTACCCGCCGAATTGGCAGCGGTTGACGATCTGCCCCGCCGAAAACTTCGCTGCGCGGCGCCAGGATTTGTCCGTATCACCGCGGTAGGTGATCAATTCCCCGCAAATCGCGCGCTGGTCGTCGACATTGAGCACGGAATATTTGACCCAGCCAATCAATGTGCTGGTCTTTTCGACGGCACCGATAACGACAAAACGTGCGCCCGCCTGCTTGGCCTGCCGGGCAAGCGGTTCGAAACCCGGATCCGCTGCCGTGCATTGCGACGCCTCGCAAGGAAGCGTCACGAGTTTGAGCTTGCCGCTGGCAGCCAACTGCTCACGCAGAAAATCAGAGAGCGCCTTCAGCCTGCGCTTGTGCGTGTCGCTCTGATCAACCGGTTCACCGGAAGTGTCGAGAAAGTCAAAATTTGCCACTGCAACCGGCACTGTGGGCTCGGCACGCGCCGGCGCAATAGCGACGACCATGGCACCGAGCACCACCGCCGCAAATGAGGCATGGACTGTCATTTCATCATCCTTTTTGGTGCCCGGAGCAAAGGATAGTTGAAACTGTAACGATGTCCAATCTGACGGCACATGGCTGCCGACAACTTCCCTTGCCCCTTGACATCCAACGTTCACATTGAATTGATAGGGGACGGCTCAACGTCAAGAGGGCATTCATGCACGACGATGAAGAAGACGACAACATCATGCATTACACCACGCCAATGTGGTGCCATTTGCTCATCTTCGGCTTTGCTGTCTCGATCGCTGTCGGTATCTGCCAACTCTGCTCATAACGTTCTGCCAGCGGGTAAATGAACGAGCCCCGGCCCTCATAAAACTTGAGGGGACAAGGCCGAGCCGGGCCTCGATGCCCGCAAGGGCATGGCTGAAACTGTAAAGCCTTAAAGTCGTCTAGCGATGTTTGCGCTGTGTCTGAAACGCCAGGATCAGGACGACAGCGACGGCGAGCAGAATAGAAAGATCACGCATAACCGTAACCTCCAAATGCGAATGGACCGCGCGTCGAACCCGCGCAGGCCATTTTGTCCGATGATCATTTCCGGCCGGTTCATCTGAAGTCCAGCCAGCAACGAGCCCCCTTGCGGAGACGTTCGTAGAATAGCCGGAACGACATATGAAATCGATTGGAGCTTTGGTCCGGAAATATCAAAATCTTATAAAGGGACCTGTGGTCTTGCTGGCGAAATAGCAGATTTACCTGTCACCCCACAGCAACCGGAGAAGCGTGGCGTTTTCCCTCGTGATACTCGCTCCACGCCTGTCGGAGGATTTGCACCGAAGATGTAAGGAAGATACCTGCCATGAGTGCTGCAACCGCCAGGTCAGGCCATGCGGTCGATGTGCCCCACACTCCAAAAGCCGCAGCCATAACCACAACGTTGCCGATCGCGTCATTGCGAGAGCAGAGCCAGACAGATCGAACATTCGCGTCGCCATCTTTATAAGGCCGCAGCAGGAGAACGGAGCCAAGGTTTGCAGCCAGCGCCAAGAAACCGATCACACCCATCACCTCGGCGCTCGGTAGTCCGAGGACAAAGACTTGATAGACGGTCGAACCAAAGACCCAGACAGCCATGACGGAAAGCGAGAGACCCTTGAACAGGGCGGCTGTCGCTCGGGTGCGCAGGCTTGCCCCGATCACGGCGAGGCTCAACCCGTAGGTGACGGTGTCCGCCAGGAAGTCCAAAGCATCCGCCTTGAGCGCCTGCGAACCCGCCAGCTGACCAGCTACCATCTCCGTCAGGAACATCGCTCCGTTGATGGCGATCACAGTCCAGAGTATCCGTTTGTAGCGCGGGTCTACGCCGTCAAAGATTGGCACTCCACCGGAACAGCAAGTGTCTTCAACCTTGTGGAGAGCGGCTGCCTTGTCCGCTGGAAAGACCAACGGCGCTGGTGCGCAAGAAGTGCTCGTTTCGTGGTTACAGCAATGTTCAGCCATGCAGTGCCTCCTTTAATGTTGGCACCCTAGTCCCTATAGTGACTAGAGGTTCAAGAGGTTTTTTCATGGATTTTTCGATTGGCGAACTCGCGCGGCGCACACAGGTAAAGGTGCCAACCATACGTTACTATGAACAGATTGGCCTCTTGGCACCCCCACCTCGCACGGAAGGGCAGCAAAGGCGCTACGACAAGAAGAGTATAGCGCGACTTGCCTTCATCAGGCATGCGCGTGAACTCGGCTTCAACATCGAGGCAATCCGCGCGCTTCTCTCGCTGCAGGACAATCCGGATCAATCTTGCAGCGTTGCCGACAGGATCGCATCAGCGCGCCTCGCTGAAGTCGAGGAACGCATTGCCAGCCTCAGCGCCCTGCGAACGGAATTGCAACGGATGCTCGAGGAATGCGCCTGTGGCCGGGTGGCTGAATGCCGCGTGATCGAGACCTTGGCGGATAGCAGCCATCGGCATGGCCGCTTGGCTGAGAACTGATCGCATGGTGATTGTCCGCAATGTCAGACGCAGTTGCGTACGTGGCGATGCCTCTAGCCCGTGCTACGGAACCATCTATATAGGTGAGCCATGTTGACGATTCTCGTTTATGCTGGCGCCGCCGTCGCGGAAATCGCCGGTTGCTTCTCCTTCTGGGCGTGGCTCAGGCTCGACAAGTCGGCGCTTTGGATCATACCCGGCATGGCCTCACTGGCGCTGTTTGCGTACCTGCTTACTTTCGTTGATACCACCGCAGCGGGACGCGCTTATGCGGCTTATGGCGGGGTTTACATCGTCGCCTCGATCTTGTGGCTGTGGCTCGTCGAAAACAGCAAGCCTGATCGATGGGACGTGACAGGGGCAGTTATCTGCCTCGTGGGTGCCGCTGTTATTCTGCTTCCGACGAGAGCCTAAGCAGGTGGCCAGAGCCCCGAAAAGCTCCGCAATGACCTCTTGTGGCGCAACCGCGACCTCAGCGTGGTCGTCGGCAATGTCTGCTTTCAGGCGGTGGCAAAACTGACCTCAACGGCCGACATGAAGGCGCAAAGCGGTCATTCGGATCGCCCATGTTCTCCTGCGCACGATCGTAACGAGGTGGCCGCTGGTTCCCTTCCTCCAATTTTCGGCTTCAGCGAGAATGGACAGGTAGATCGGGGACGTAGATATCGCTGCCCCGGACCTTGCCGCCAATCATTGCGGATCTTGAGGCGTAGCTCGATGCCGAAAACAGCAAGATCCCGACGAACGCAGCAAGCGCGCGAGCGAACGTCACTACGGATATTCTGACCTGCATACGATCTGCCGTCGCGGCGATCGCACCGGCCGTGGCATCGGCCGGCTACTTATTGCCCTTCCTGAACGGTATCGCTCATATCGATGTCCTGAACCAAAGGTTCGGCAAGCACCGCGTGCTCGGCGGAACTGCGAAGATTTAATCAACATTCACCTCGAACGGAGCAATCCGCCAATTTTTACGATTGGCGGACGGCGGCACAATCAGGAAGTGCTAGACTCCGTCGGATTCGCGCAGAACACCTCATGAGGCCCAGAATTATGCAGGTGACCCTGCCATCTTTCCGATCTCATCGGCCCACCACGCGGCCATTTTCAAGCGTTCGTCCCAATATATAGCACGGGGATAGGTTCGCCGGACTTCGTCTGCGCCCATATGGCCTAGTTCTGCTTCGATAGCGTCCGGGTTCCACAATCCGCTCTCGTTCAGCAGGCTGGAGGCGCTAGCGCGAAAACCATGGCCGGTCGCTTCATCTTGGGCGTAGCCGAGACGCCGCAAGGCGGCATTGATCGTGTTTTCGCTGATGGGTCGCTCCGCTGATCGCAGGGAGGGAAATGCGAGCCGGCGGTTGCCCGAGTGACCGCGCAACTCCTCCAACAATTCGATCGTCAGAGGAGCTAGCGGCTTTTTGTGCTCACGGCGCATCTTCGTCCGGGACGCCGGTATCGTCCAAACACCCTTTGCCAGATCGAATTCGCTCCATTCCGACAGGCGTAGTTCGCCGGGCCGTGAAAAAAGGAGGGCAAGCAGCTTGAGGGCGATCTGGGTTTCGATCGTCCCTGCAAAAACCAGATTGCTCTGATCAGCCTCTCAAACGCTGGGCGTTCCGTAACAGCGGCGCGATGGGTCGGTTTTGGTGTTATCAGTGCGCCCCTAAGTCCGCCGGTTGGATCATTCTGCGCCCGGGCCGTGGCAATCGCGAACCGGAACACTTGGCCGATGACAGCGCGGAGACGGCGCGCTGTTTCGTAGTTTCCATCGGCTTCGACTCTGCGCAACGGTCGAAGGATCTCGGCAGCGGTGATCTCCGTGATTGGCCGATTGCCAATGTCGCCGCGCGCAAGGCCAATGAGCCACCGCTTTTTGGCAACCGTGACCTCGGCCTTGCCCTCTCTCGTGGTATCCAAGAATTCGTCCGAAAGTGCAGAAAATGTGATTGCTCGAAGATGACTTCGTTCAATCCTGTCGAGTGTCACTTTTTCGGAGGGATCTATGCCGCTGGCGAGCAATTTTTTTGCATCATCGCGCTTGGAACGTGCATCGGAAAGCGAGACAGCGGGATAAGCGCCAAAGGAAAGTAGCTTCTGCTTTCCGTCAAATCGGTATGGAAATCGCCAGAGTTTGCCGCCGGCTGGGGTGTGTAGCAAGTGGAGCCCGCCAGAGTTTGGGATTTTGCGGGGCTTCGTGGCTAGGCCTAAGGATCTGATTTTTTGTCGTTTAGCGCCATTTGGTGGTATCCAATTCTGTGCCGTAGACCCTAGAATCTCCAAGATACCATCAAGACTACCATCATTGGCGTTGGATACCAGCAACCCCACGCAGACGCAGGTAGACACCAGACAACAAAAAAGCCCGGAAAACCGGGCCTTTTGTCTGATTTCGGTACCGTATTGGACGGTATGAAATGGGAATTTGGTGCCAGAAGAGGACTCGAAGAAGACAATTAGGTAATTGATATAAAACAGTAAAATTCTGAAACGTTCTAAGAATGCCAACAAATGTGCCAACATTTTCTGGCGGAGCCAAGATGTTGGCGATCGATGATAAATCGAGAGACGGTGAATGTTCGCGAATGGCCCACTGAACTCAAAGGCAATCAGATGATACAGTGTAGAGCCTAAACAGGGCACTTTAGTTGGAGTGTATCGTGTCAGACCTCGATAACAATGAACTCGAAAGACAGATCCCCGGTTCAACGACTTGCTCGCAACTCAAGGAAAACTCCTGGATTGGCTTCGGGGCTGCCGTGGATTGGATCGCGCTTCGAGGCCAGAGCGTTGCTGAGGGGGAATATGGTGCCCGTCTGGATCATGCGGTGGCCGCACTCATAGGAGAGATCCAAAGGCTCGACCCCGCAAGTTGCGAAGCTGTAGTGGAGGGGGTTGAACTCTTGGATGTGCAAGGGCCGCACGTTTCGGTTTTACATGGTTGCTGGCCTGGTGTGCGTTTCAGGGCAGCCGATTTCGCACTTGGAGCATTTAACCTTGTCTTGGTTGATGATGACGACGAATGGGGCGGCTCGCTCGATGGCAGAAGTGATGGGTTCACGAAGCTACGTATTCGAACGCGCTTTATTCTCGACCGATGGCAGCTGGGGACGCTTGAGGTGGATCCAGATAAACAGGTTGTGGCGAAAGGCCTCCAGAAGATATCTAAAAGTGCGCGCTATTCCGAACCGGGATTTACCCAATTTATCGAGAAATTGTTATCCCTCGCTCCGGCCGACATCCTACCGCTCACGGTGCGAGAGGTTGAAGCTGTCACAAAGGTCAGCTTTCCAACTGTCCCGAGAGATGTTTTGCGCAGGATCTATAAGCAAATTGCAGGGTCGCAACGACCAGGCCCGCGAAGAACAAGAAATTCGGATTTGGATCGTAAAAAGCGTTTTCAGGAATGGTGCGAGAAAATACTGGCCGCACAATTGCACAATTAGCCGGCGCAATTTTTCCACCCCAATCTCTACGTGTCTCCCGGGACTCACCGGGACGTCATGGAGATCTAGATGAACAGCAGGACTACATTCAGCATATCAGAAGTGTGCAAAACCCTTGGGATTGGTCGGTCAACTCTTTACGTTTTGATCAAGGAAGGTCGTTTGCCTGTGCGCAAGCTGGGCAACCGGACACTTATCATGCGTTCAGATCTTGAAGACTTCGTGTCGGCACTGCCGCATGGCCGTCGGCACCACGACTCTACGTGCGAATAATCGATCATGCGACTGGTGGTAAACTAAATGCCTAAGCGCTTTTCGACGTTCAGAATCAAAAAGAATCTACACTATACGACCGAGGAGGTGGCGAAAGTGCTGGGAGCGAAACGGCAGACGGTTCAGCAATGGGTTTGGAGACAAGGTCTGCAAACCGTTGATAACCGCGTTCCGCATCTTGTTCGCGGGAGCACACTGATTGAATTCATTAAAATCAAAAACAACCGAAAGCGACAGAAATGCGGGTTGCACGAGTTCTACTGTTTCTCGTGCAAAGCGCCTCGTCCTGCGGCCTTTGATGAAGCCGATCTTGTGAAGCGCTTTGCGAGCGGTGGTGGTCTGCTTTCCGGTAAGCGGTTACGCCATCCCATCTGGTGAGCAGCTTGATTGGTAGGTATTTTGCAGCAGTTCTGAGCTTGGTGTGAGCTGCTATGTCTGCTGTTAGTTCTGGTGATAAAAGCTTCTATATGATCGAGGCGGTTTCGGATCGCCTTGAGGGGGCACCGCTGCAATCTCGCCGACGCTGGTCGGATGAATTCAAGGCTCGGGCTGTTGCGAGATCGTTCGCACCGGATACAAATATCTCTGCTGTTGCTCGCGATGTCGGTGTTGCCCCGTCACAGCTGTTCGACTGGCGGCGCAAGGCATTGCGCGACGGCACTGTGAAGAAAGAAACAACGCCCACCAAAATTGCGACTGTCAGGACCGACCCGATTGGGCCGTCATGCATCGAGATTGTCATCAGCGACGCGGTGATCCGGGCCGGAGCCGAGATCGACGAAGCTCATCTTGTTCGGGTTATCCGTGCGGTTCGCGCAGCATGATCCCGTCGGGCGTGAAGGTGTTTCTGGCAAGCCATCCCGTAGACTTTCGTAAAGGTCCGGACAGTCTTTTGTCGCTGGTGCGGGACGCCGGCAATGATCCGTTCAACGGCTCGCTTTACGTCTTCCGTGCCAAGAGAGCGGACAGGATCAAAATTGCCTGGTGGGATGGATCAGGCGTCTGCCTCTATTCCAAGCGGCTGGAAAAATCGAAGTTCGTTTGGCCGAGGATCGGGCATAATCGGGTGCAGCTCAACCACGCGCAACTCCTCGCTTTAGTCGATGGCATGGATTGGAAACGCGTTCGCTCGTTTGTGGTGAAACGGCCGGAGATTGTTGGGTAAAAGCCCTGCGACGCATTGAATCAGACGCCTGAAACTGCGGGAAATTCTCCACAAAATATGCTCTACTTGAGGGCATGAAATCACCCGATCTGCAACTCCCCGATGACGTTGATGCGCTCAAAGCCATGATCCGTGCGATGGCCGAAAAAGCCGCGCGTGCAGACGTTCTTGAGAGCGAAGTCGCCGATCTGAAAGCCCGCAATGCGGACGCGGACGAGCAGATTGCGAAGTTGAAGCAGGTGCTGAAGGCGTTCGATCGGTTCCGGTATGGCCGGCGCTCGGAAAAACAGGGCAGAAGTGCCGATACGGATCTCGACGAACAGGGTGCCTTTGTGTTCGAGGAAATCGAGACAGGCATTGCCGCGATCAAGGCGCTGGTGGCGAAGGGCAGAAGCGCAGACGCTGTAAAACGTGCACCACGTCCCCGCAAAGGCTTTGCGCCCCATCTGGAACGCATCCACGTGGTGATCGAGCCGGACGATCTTCCTGAACATGCCGGCAAGGAAAAGATCCTGATCGGTGAAGATACCTGCGAGCGGCTCGACGTCATCGCAGCGAAGTTCCGGGTCATTGTCACGCATCGCCCGAAATACGCCTTCAAAAATGAAGACGGCATCATCCAGGCCTTGGCCCCGGCGCATATCATCGAGAGCGGCATTCCGACGGAAGCGCTGCTGGCGCAAATCGCTGTCTCAAAATATGGTGATGGCTTGCCGCTCTACCGGCAGGAAGCGATCTTCTTGCGCGACCAGGTCGAGGTCGCCAGGGATCTGATGGCCCGGTGGATGGGCAGGGTCGGCTTCGAGCTTGAGATCCTTGCCGACTACAATTTTGCGCAGATCAAACAGGGCGAGCGAATATTCGCCGACGAGACGACATTGCCGACCCTGGTGCCTGGATCGGGCTCTGCCAAGACAGCTTACCTGCTGGGCTTATGCCAGAGATGATCGCCCATTCGGTGGCAGTGGTCCGCCGATGGTGGCCTATCGTTTTGAAGACAGCAGGTCCGGCGACTGCGTTGCCCGGCATCTCGATGGCTATCGCGGCATCCTGCAAGTTGACGGCTACGCCGCCTATAACCGGCTGGCCCGCCCCGATCGCGGAAACGATGGTGTTCTTCTGGCCGGGTGTTGGGCCCATAGCAGGCGGCGCTTTTACGAGCTGCACGCCAGCGACAGTTCGAAGGTCGCAACGGCAACGATCGAACAGATGGGCAAGCTCTGGGCGGTTGAAGAGAAAGTTCGTGGCCAGAGCCCGCAAGCGCGCATGGCGGCGCGCCAGGAAACCTCTGCTGCGGTCGTCGCAGATCTCTTTAAACTCTGGCAGGACACACTGCCGCGCATCTCCGGCAAGTCAAAGCTCGCCGATGCCATCCGCTATGCACTTGCGCGACGCACGGCCTTCGAGCGCTTCCTGGCTGACGGCCGCATCGAAATCGATTCCAACATTGTCGAGCGGGCAATCCGACCCCAAGCTATAATCAGAAAAAACTCGCTCTTCGCCGGCAGTGCTGGTGGCGGACGCACCTGGGCCACGATTGCAACGCTCATTCAGACCGCGAAGATGAATCAAAGTCGATCCACTGGCGTGGCTGACGCAAACGCTCGAGCGCATCGCCGCCGGATGGCCGGCGAGTGACATCGAGGCTCTAATGCCCTGGAATTTTGAAAAGTAACGGCCTCGGTTCATCGCTTACGCTTTCCGCCCTTTGTCCCGTTTGTACTTGCAGCCTTCACAAATGGGTTTCGTCCGACCAGCTTGCCGCTTTCGCCCGTAACGCCAAAGTTGCAATAAGAGTGGTCATTCACACTCAAAATGATACTTGGATCAACGTTGTTAGTAATAGCCAAGGGAGTGCTCAATGCCCCCTTCAAAACTGATCAATAATAATGCCCGGATGGTGCATCGGTATCTGATATTCATGCGGCAAGCTCGCGGTCGAAGCATCTCGACGATTGATCAGATTTCCGCCGCGATTGGAGACTTTGAACAAAGCACTGAAGGAAAAGATTTCCGTCTTTATAAACCGGCTTGGGCAATTAACTACAAGGAGGATCTCGCAGCCAGACAGTCGCAGAAGGCGCCAGGTAAGCTTGCGACATCCACCGTCATCTCGCGCCTTTCGAAGATTGAATATTTTTTTCAGTGGCTGTGTGAACAAAAAGGATACCGATCGAGGATAAAGCTTTGTGACACCAGTTACTTCGCACCTACACGCCATGAAGCTAGAATGGCCAATTCCAGGCCGCGTCGGCAAATCCCGACTGTTGAGCAGATTGTTCATATTGTACGAACTCTGCCTGTCACCAGAGACGATGAGTTGCGCAACCGCGCGCTGATAGCATTTATCTTATTGAGTGGTGCTCGCGCGAATGCAGCCGCATCGTTCAGTTTGGGAAATATCGATCTAAACGCCAGGACGATTTTCTTTGACAGTCAAACCACGCGCACAAAAAACCGAAAGGCTTACACCGCAGATTTCTTCCCAGTTGGAGGCGAAGTCGAGACTGTTGTGGTGGATTGGGTGCGCTATTTGCGTCAGATAAAACTTTTCGGCAACGCGGACCCGCTGTTTCCTGCGACAAACGTATCCAAGGGTACGCAATTCGTATTTGAAGCTGATGGCCTGTCGCGGATGTTTTGGAAAAGCTCGGAACCTGTAAGGCGAATATTCAAAGTATCTTGTGAGTGCGCCGGTTTGCCATACATCAATCCGCACTCGCTTCGCACAACGCTGGGGCTTTTGGGCCAGCAGATCACGTCAACCCATGAGGAGTTCAAGGCGTGGTCGCAAAACCTCGGCCATGAAAGCGTCGATACCACATTTCGGAGCTACGGTCATATTGGTGAGTTTCGACAAGCGGAGCTGATGGATGCAATAAGGAAACGGTGGAATAAATTCTAGGCTCTTCTGCAGTGTGTCGTCGTCCACGTCGAAGATGTTAAGCCTGCACGGTCTTGGAGATGATGGCCGAGCGCGGCATTGCGGTAGATCACACGACCATCCATCGCTGGACAATTCGTTTTTCACTGTTGTTGCTCGAGCACTTCAACAAGCGCAAGCGTTGCGTCACCGGTAGATGGCATGTGGACGAAACCTACATTAAGGTTCGAGGCCAGTGGATGTATCTCTACCGCGCCATCGATAGCGTTGGCGATACGGTCGAGTTCCTCTTTAGCCAGCATCGCGATCTCACTGCGGCAAAGCGCTTCTTTAACAACGCGCTGGAGCGCCATGGCCGACCTTGATTTGGATATTACATCGGTAGCACCTCAAGTACATTCTGCAACCATTTTGTAGTTAAGGGTCATTAGATAATATCCATATCGCCATCCGATCCTACCGGAATGAAGGCGTCGGAATAATTTCGGTAAGCCATCGGCCTTTTGGGTAACATTATGCGTGCTCGCAAAGAAGTTTACCGCCAATCCTCCATTTCACGTCATAAGGCGAACCGGCAAGTCCGGAAGGAACCGAAGAATCTAGCGGACGTGTTTCCTCCAAACTGAACAGGCCTGAGAAGTGAAATTGAAGCGGGGAGATGGCAGATTTGAGTGCCGGGAAGATAAGTGTGATGCTCCTATCTTCATTTCGTATGGGTTTGGACAAGTCACTCCTGTGCCGAGGCCGTCAGTAGTCTTCCATGTCGCCGAACTATGGAAGTCAGATTTGACGACATCGATACAGCCTTGAAGCGGATGGAAGGCCGGGACGTTTTCGGCATGATCATCCTGCGCGTTGAACAGCGATCCTAATACAAGGAGAAGCCAAGATGACACATGAAGAACTTCGCAGCGAATTGCATGGCGAGCTGCTTCAGCCAGGAGACGCTGCCTACGATGAAACCCGTGTCGTGTGGAACGGAATGATCGACCGGCGGCCAGCTTTAATTGCCCGTTGCCGCAACGCCGCCGATGTGCTGGCCTCGGTCAAGTACGCGCGTGCCCACGAACTTGCCATCGCTGTCCGTGGTGGCGGCCACAATGTTGCAGGCTACGCTGTTTGCGACGAGGGGTTGATGATCGACATGTCGCTCATGAATTCTGTTCGCGTCACCTCCGGACTTGACCGGGCCTTTGTCGAGGGCGGTGCGACCTGGGGCGATGTTGACGCCGCAACCACGCCCTTCGGGCGTGCTACGCCGGGTGGATTGATTTCGCTGACAGGGGTGGCAGGTCTCAGTCTGTCGGGCGGTATCGGCTGGCTGCGCGGCACGCACGGTTTAAGCTGTGATAATATTCTCGCCGCCGACGTGGTCACTGCGGACGGTCGCCTGGTGCGCGCAAGCGACACGGAGAATCCGGACTTGCTGTGGGCGCTGAAGGGTGGTGGCGGCAATTTCGGCGTGGTCGTGGCTTTTGAATTCCGCCTCCATCCGATTTCCGCAGAGATGATGTTCTGCGCTCCCGCCTATCCCGAAGAACGCGCAAATGAAATCCTTCCACAATGGCGTGATTACATGGCATCAGCACCGGATCAGGTGAGTGGTCTCGCGGAATTTTCCACCATACCCAGTGATCCAGCCTATCCGGAGCAAACATGGGGCAGGCGCGTAGTGGCACTCGCCACGGTCTATGATGGTCTAGCCGAGGAGGGCGAACGTGTCATGCAGCCGCTGCGCAAGTTCGGCGAGCCGTTACTCGATTTCAGCGGCCGCATGCCATACCGTGTGCTCCAGACCCTTTATGATGGTTTGTTCCCCAAGGGACGTGACCGTTGCTACTGGAAGTCTACCTACCTAACGGGTCTTGATGACGGTGTCATTGGCGAGATTACCACCCGCCTGGCAAAACGTTCCTCCGAGATGACCTACGCTTCGATCTGGACGTTTGGCGGTGCTATGCAGCGCTTTGCTCCCGATGCCACCGCCTTTGGTGATCGCTCCATGCCCTACATGCTCAGCCTCGATGCCATTTGGTCCAACGCCGGCGATGACTGTGAGCACATGGGCTGGGTTCGTGATTTCTGGCAAGATATGCAACGTCACTCGACGGGGCGGCTTTACCTGAACTTCCCCGGCCTTGGAGAGGGCGACAATCTCGTTCGCGATGCGCATGGTGAAGAAACATTTGCCCGGCTTCAGGGGATCAAGAGAATTTACGATGCCGATAATTTATTCCGCATGAACCAGAATATTTTGCCGTGATAGAGTCCATCGAACAAACGCCGACCACTTGGCTTTTGCAGCCAAAAGCCTCTCTTATTGCGCGGGCAATTGTGGAGTCACAGGTTCAGATCTCGCGACGCTACAGTTCCTATAGTTTGGCTTGGCGCGGGGCTTCTTCCCAAGGTAGTCGCCTGCCGCGTGCCACGCCGAACAGTTTTGATTTGTTCCTTCGTATATTTCAGGCCTTTCAGCGGTGTAATTTGTCTTTCGGCCCAACGCTCCCGCCGCTAGCGCCCCCCCGGCTGGTGGGCGATCTCTTCGCAATCCTGCCTGCCGGAACTTGAAAAAGCGCTCTGAATGGGGATTTGCAGGCAAGCCAACGCCGCTCGTCCTGGCGGCGCAAGATATAGGTCCGCCCATCATTTGCGTTCAACACCGAAGCCTCGTGCTCGCCCTTGGCGCCAGCATCAACCACCTCGCGAGCAACGCGCCACTTAGCCATTTAGCGACTTTGCCGCAGGCGGGCGTGAGGTGTTCGCCATCCTTGCCGAGGCCGTGCAATCGCTTGTCACGCCAGTGCTTTCGATGAAATGCTTACCTGACGTATTCCGATGTCCAACAGTCTGACCTGTGATCCTCCAGACCGGTTGCCATCTCAACAGAAACATTTTAGGTCCTATGCAAGAATCCTTGATATTCCGGCGTGAAAGTCGTTGCGCTGGACAGGAAGCGCGAAACGAGCGATAAATGTTGGGCGGGCAAACATACGATTTTGGACCTTATCGCTTGGTCCTGCCAGAACGGCGGTTGACCCGCTACGGCGCCGTCGTTGAGCTTGGAAGCCGCGCGTTCGACGCCCTGGCCTTGCTCTTACAAGAGCAGGGGAAAATCGTGACGAAGCAGCAACTCATGGATTATGTCTGGTCCGATGTGACCGTTGATGAATCCAATCTCCGCTTTCAGATGTCGACACTTCGCCGTACGCTTTCGGGCGATGCGAAAGAGGACGTATACATTAAGAATATACCCGGTCGAGGTTATGTTTTCGTCGGGTCAGTGACGGAAAACAGCGAAACGACGATTTCGTTGGATTCCGCACCACGAGCGGAGAGCCGGCATCTTCCTGACCGACCGCAGTATCTGTTCGGTCGAGCACATGATCTGGATGACCTACAGGCGAAGCTCGTTACTTATCGCTTCATAAGCATTGTTGGCGCCGGTGGAATTGGCAAGACCACCGTGGCGAACGAATTGGTGCACATGATGGCTCGACGCTCCGATAGCGACGTGTGCTACGTTGATCTTGGATCCATCAAAGCGGACGATCTGGTTCTGCCCAGTGTTGCCGTGGCACTTGGTTATAAGATCCAGTCAGCAGACCTAATCGACGGGCTGACGACCTATATGGCAGATCGACAGATTTTGCTCGTGCTCGATTGTTGTGAGCATGTCCTTGTCACGGTCTCCAAGCTCACGGCCGCCCTTTTTAAACGTGCCCCACAGTGCCAGATACTCATCACAAGTCGTGAGGCGCTTCGGGCTTACGGCGAAGTGGTTCATATTCTTGAGTCACTCAAACTGCCTTCGGAAACTTCCGGCTTGACCGCAGAGGAAGCCCTCGATGCACCAACGGTACAGCTCTTCATGGAGCGCGCAAGATCAAGCGGCTACAGTGGAGGACTGGAAGACAAGGATGCAGACACGGTAGCCGCCATATGCCGCCAGCTCGATGGCAATCCGCTTGCCATCGAGCTCGCTGGTAGTCGCTTGCTCACCTATGGCTTTGCGGAACTATTGAACCGCCTCGATGGCAGTGCTATCCTGAAATGGCCGGGTCGCCGGCACGATATCAGGCATCATAGCCTCGAAGCGACCCTCGATTGGAGCTTCGAACTGCTCTCTGACTACGAGCGCCAGGTGATCACACATCTGTCAGTTTTCGTGGGACCGTTTTCCATGCGGGCGGCGGAGGCGATCCTAGGTGGCGACCGTTGGTTGCTGGCTCGAGCCATCGAGGAACTTGTTGATAAGTCTCTCCTCGCAATTCGGTCGGAGAATGGCGTAAATTTTTACCGGCTGCTGGATGTCACGCGCGCATACGCCGGAGCGAAGCTTGTTGAAATTGGCAATTCAGGCAAGGTAATGCGCCGACACGCAGAGTTTTTGGCTGCGGATTTAGGTAATAAGGTCGCTTCCGAAGCCAGCGTCGGAAACGTAGTCGGCAATTTGCGGGCGGCGTTAGAATGGTGTTTCTCTGAAGCGGGTGATATCTCAATTGGTCTTGACCTTGCCGCGGTTGGCTCGGAGTTTTTTTTAGACCGATCCTTGCTCAAGGAATGCTTGCGATGGTGTAAAACCGCCCTACAGCACCTCCGCGAGGAAGAATCTTTCACCCATAAGGGGTTGAGACTACAGCAGTCCCTTGCAATCTCGATGATGTACACGTTGGGTAACGTCGATCAGGTTGGAGCTGCGATCACTCGAGGCCTGGAGCTTGCCGTGGCGCTTGGAGCGCGCGAGGCGGAGATGCATCTTCTAGCGGGGCAGAACCTGTTTCTAACCCGCCGAGCGGATTTCTTAGGCGCTCTTCGGGCAGCCCAGCGATTCGCGGCTCTTGCCCATGCATCACAGGTATCGACCCAGGTTGTAGCCTCGGACTGGATGCTAGGCTCTACATATAACCTTATCGGGCAACAGAAAGTCGGCCAGCAACTCCTTGAGCAAGGGACAGCCCGTGGGGAAGCACTCGGCATCAGCACGGCATATTACTTTGGATTCGACAACAAGCAGAGATCATCGCTCGGGCGAGCGTGGACATCATGGCTTTGCGGCCAGCCTGACAAAGCAAGTAATCTCATCAGCGAGGTTCTTGAGCAGTCCGTGGCACAAAACCACCCCGTCTCGCTTTGCATTTCCCATCTTTACGGGACGCATGTGGTCCTTTGGCTAAGGAAACTGGAGTGGGCAGAGCGATTGATCGAAACTCTCTCGGATATCGCGTCCAAATACCACTTGGGGCCCTATAACACAGGAGCACGAGCCCTCAGAGGCGAACTGCTGCTGGCCAAGGGACGAACGGAGGAAGCCACCCTCGTCCTTGAAACCGTCCTAGAACCGCTCCGGGCGGAAGAGCTCAACATAATGCTTGCGCCAGCAACCCGGGCCTATGCGGAGTGCCTGACAAGATTGAATAGATGCCAGGAAGCCGATGCGATCATTTTGCCGTTGATTGAGCAGGCTGAGACGACCAATCCAAGTTATCTACTTCCGGAACTGTTGCGGACCCGGGCGGACATATTGCGTGCAGGTGGCCGGGCAACCGAAGCGGAGGCTTGCTATCTCAAGTCCCTAGCGCGCGCGAAATACGACGGTGCGGTGGGCTGGGAACTGCGAACTGCGCTATCTCTTGCGCGGGCCTGGATTGACGCGGGGCAGGTAGAACGAGCCCACACGCTCCTTGAGGCTACGCTGGGACTCTTCACTGAGGGGCTTAAAAGCGGGGATCTCCTTGAGGCGCAACTCCTTCTCGGTAACGGTTGACATGCGTCCGATAGCCGAATCTCCATGGTTGAGAACCTTGTTTCAGCGGAGTTCCAGTACATCGAGCGTGTTGGCCACCTGCCGAAAGCGCTCGATGATCCATCACGACGACAATCTTATTCATCGGGTCAACCTTTCTTACTTGTGTTGGGATGGAGTTTCAGGCGAAGCCACCGTTCGATTGGATCACCTGAGCATTGATCCACGCACCGTCGGACCCTGCGAGGAATGAAACGGAAGCCGCAATGTCTCCGGGGCTGCCTATCCGTTCCAAAGGAGCAAGCCGAGCGAGCTCGTTGATGACATTCTCCGTTTTGCCTTTTAGGAACAGATCTGTTCCGGTCGGACCTGGGGCCACTGCGTTGACCGTTATATTGCGGCCACGAAGTTCGTTCGCAAGAACTCTCACCAACCCTTCAACACCGGCCTTTGACGCAATGTAGGGGCCATAAGCGGGAAACGACTTCGCTAACACGCTGCTGGAAAAGGCTATGATGCGGCCGCCTTCCGAGACATGTTGCGCCGCTTGGCTCAGAACGAGATAGGTGCCACGAAGGTTGGTCGCTATGACCTTGTCGAAAGTGGTCACGTCGCCTTCCACGATCTTGCTCATCGGCATAATGCCGGCCGTATGAACGACTACGTCGATCCTGCCGAACTGAGCGAGCGTGGTCTTGAACAAAGTCTTTACATCGTCCTCACTCCCGACATCGGCCCGAACAGCTATTGCTTTTCCACCAGATCCCACAATAGACCTGACAGTCTCGTCGACGTGTGTGGGGTTGCCAACGTAGTGAGCGACGATCGCAAAGCCATCTTTGCTAAGCCGGAGCGCCACCGCGCTCCCAATTCCTCCAGATGCACCCACAACGATTGCGACCTTCAACGGATTTGTCATAGCGGTAGTCCTTTCTGACCTCTTAGAAAAGGAAGTTAGCAACTTATTTCAAGCTGTTACGGAGATTGTTCTCCGCGGGCTGATAGCGTTTTGGAGCTCGCTCGGCTGTTGGGTAACATTCCACGCGAACGTGTGTTTGGAAAGTTAACTCTTGTTAGTCGCTGTAAGTCTGAAGAATGTGCTGCTCGGATAGGAGCTCGGAGCAATGAACTCGCCGCGTGGGTTCGGTATTTTCCCTAAGGGACGCTATGTAGGGTAGGAAATAAGCCCACTTTGCATCGCCTGCGGCGGCCAAGGGGCGCAGGTACATCTCTCCGGATTGGCGGTGGCGGGCGGCTGCCCGGCGGGCTGCCTAGCTCACATCATCTTACAACAAACCACGCACTGAAACGCCCGGCTCCAGCTATCTTTCCACCTATCGCAGTTGCAACGGAGCGATCTGTGCGATTTTTGCAGGAGCCAAAGGATAGGATCATGACGAAGTTGCCATCACAGATGACGCACGCCGCTGGAGCGCCAGTCACCGACAAGATCAACCTCCAGACCGCCGACACCCGCGGGCCAGCGCTACTTCAGGACATCTGGCTTATCGAAAAACTTGCGCACTTCGACCGCGGCCGCAACATCACCGTCAATACAATTGCGCCTGTTGCGACAGCAGCGTCATTTGAATAAGCCAAAAAACCCTGCGCCCGGGTGGCGCTCTATAGAAGAAGGAAACATATCATGAGCAAGATCATTCTCGTCACCGGTGCCTCCAGCGGCTTTGGCCGCCTGACCGCCGAAGCCCTCGCCAAAGCCGGTCACACCGTCTATGCCTCGATGCGGGATATAGCCGGTCGCAATGCCCGTCAGGTTGAAGATATCGCCAGGTTCTCCAAGGAAAACGGCATGGATCTGCGCACCATAGAACTCGATGTGCAGTCGCAGGAATCGGCGGACGCGGCTGTCGCCAGGATCATCGCCGATGATGGCCGCATCGATGTTGTCATGCACAATGCCGGCCATATGGCCTTCGGTCCGGCTGAAGCCTTCACGCCTGAGCAATTCGCGCATCTCTACGACGTCAATGTGCTGAGTGCCCAGCGCGTCAACCGCTCGGTCCTGCCGCATTTGCGCCGGCAGAAACAAGGCCTGCTGGTCTGGGTATCGAGCAGCAGCTCGGCTGGCGGCACTCCGCCTTACCTTGCCCCTTACTTTGCAGCCAAGGCCGGCATGGATGCCATGGCGGTGCAATATGCCCGGGAATTGTCGCGATGGGGCATCGAGACCTCGATCATCGTTCCGGGTGCCTTTACCAGCGGTACCAATCATTTTGCCCATTCGGGCCAGCCTGAGGATGCCGCCCGCGCTGCAGAATATGAAGCGGGCCCCTATGCCGGCTTCGGCGAGCAGGTCCAGAAGGCTTTTGCGGAAATCGTTCCACCGGATGCCGATGCATCAGCGGTAGCCGAGGCAATTGTCGACGTTGTCGATGCCCCCTTCGGCAAGCGGCCGTTCCGTGTGCATATCGACCCCACCGAGGACGGTGCCGATGTCGGCTTCACCGTGCTTGATCGCCTGCGCGCCGAAATGCTGCACCGGGTTGGCCTGTCCGACCTGCTCAAGCCAAGGGTGCTTGTCTGAGCTGCGACACCACAGATGAAGCCGTCAAGCTTCATCGCTGTGGTCAAATAGAGCGGAAGTTAATCCCGAAAAATTTTCCGTATTTTGGCTTGCTGCCGGTTTCATAGACACTGAGTTAAGGTGTTCTGCATGAAACCGGAGAGTATGAATGCAAAGACGGAAGTTTAGTCGCGAATACAAGCTTGAAGCGGTGAAGTTGGTGAAGGAGCGTGGTGCGGCTGTTGCGCAGGCTGCCTGCGATCTTGAAGTTCACGCGAATATGCTGCGCAAATGGATCAGGGAGCATGGCTCCAATTCGGTCCAGTCCTTTCCAGGGTATGGACAGATGAAGCCGGAACAGCTTGAGATCGGGCGGTTGTGGCGTGACGTCGCGAAGCTGAAGGCGGAACGCGGTATTCTAAAAAAGGCCGCGGTGGGTTCAACCGCAGCCTACTTTGCAAGGGACGCGATATAAAGGTTGCGTTCATTGCGAAGCCACCGTTCGATCTCGCCGGTGGCATGGCTCTGCGAAGCGCAGGGGTGTCCCGTCTCCGGCTTTCATGCCTGTCTCAACCGCTCGTCGAGCGACCATGCCTGGACAAGGTTGGGCAGAGTTTCAAGTCCAGCGACAGAACCTATGGTGCCCGGCGTGTCTGGCATTCATCACCTGCTCGATGAGCAGATCGGGGAACGCCTGGGATAACGCAGCCCATGGCGAGCATCTTCTCATCACTGAAAACGGAGAGAACAGCACGAAAGGTTTATCGGACAAGAAATGATGCCAGAACGGACGTGTTCGATTACATCGAGCGCTTCTACAACCCAAGGCGTCGCCACTCGACATTGGGCTATCTCAGCGCGAACGATTTTGAAACCAAGGTGGGATTAGCTCAACCTTGTGTCCGAAAAACTGGCAGCAGGCCACATTATTATCCTCGTAACTCATCTAAACTGGCCACTTTTACCTCATTTATGCAACTTACGCGACAGTACGTCTTCTCTAGGCTGATCCCGTCTGGCTCATGCGAGCCCGCGCTTCAATAGAGCTTGCTGTACGCGCGTGATGCTGTACAGGTTCGGGCGCCCCATTGGCATAAGCGCGAAGCCGTATTGAGTGCGCCCCTGCGAATAAGAGAGAACTGTTATCAACAATCGAGGCGGGGCTTCCCGACCCAACTACGTCGTTTCACGAGTTGCGATTGTTCCAGACGGTTAAGTGCTCCGCTAGAGAGTTTGCTGTTTTATGTGCAGGAGGTCGCCATGCAATGAGGCCTTCCGTTCGCGCTCGCACCTCGGGTGAAGCTAAGCATGTGCCAACAGCCTCATAGCCGGGTGCATCTGGATAAGGGGCTACCCTAGTAGGCGGGCTGTGGCTGACGCCGTGGTCCTCCGCCGAGTACTCGGCATATTCAGCTTCGGTCCGACGTCCAGCAGATCAGCTAGTATCGATGGACACAGTCGGCGCGATTCAGGGAGAGACCTATCAGCGCCGTCCTGCAAATCCTGGCCGATATCGGGGACGCCGAAGGTGGCTTTACCAACGCTCAGTCCAAAGATTCTCTACGCGTAGATGTCCACGGCACACTGGCGAGGCACATTCTACTGCCTGGATTGTCCGCATTCCTGCAGAAATATCCCGACATCAATTTTTCATGAGCCGACGACCGTCTCCTAGAACTTGTACGCGAAAGGGTTGATTGCATTCTGCGTGTTGGCGAACTTTCTGACAGCGACATGATAGTAAAGTGCGTGGGCGTGCTTGACGATAACAATAGTCTCGCCCGACTACTGAAGACGTTTGGTATGCCCATGAGCCCAGAGGAATTCGGTGGCCATCATATGGTTGCGTTCGGCTCTGCGGCCACTGGCGGTATTTTGCCACTCGAATTCGTCATCCACGATCGTCAAATCGAAGTAAGGCAGCACCGACGCATAATCACCCCTAGTGAAGATCATTGTAAGTTCGACCGGATGAGGTCGGCAGCCTTTTCTGCAATCATGATGGTTGGCGCATTTGTGTTTCCGGAGGTGATCGTTGGCATGATCGATGCGTCAACCACGCGAAGTCCGGAAAGGCCGTGAACACGAAGCTGGGGATCCACCACCGCATCCGCGTCTATGCCCATCTTGCAGGTGCCAACCTGATGATGGTAGCTCACTGCAGATTTCCGGATGAAATCTCGCAGCGCATCACGGTTTCTGGCTTCCGGCCCCGGATAAACTCGTCCTTTACGCCATTCGGAAAAGGCGGAGTCATGTCCGATGTCGATGCAGATTTCGATAGCACGCTCCATGGCTAGCAAATCGGCCTCGGTCGCCAGGACGTTCGGATCGAGGAGCGGAGCGGTGCTGGCATTGTTGGCGTTCAGGCGCAGCGAGCCTCGGCTTGTCGGCCGCACGATCCCTGCGCAGAGTGTCCAAGCGTTGGAGGGACCATCTAGTCTCGGAGCATAATAGGGCAGATGCATGAAAAGCGGCTGGAGATCCGGTCCACTGTGGCTAGCGTCGCTCTTCCAGAAAAGTTGGCTCTCAAGAAAATTATTCTGCGGTGGCGGCAATACCTTCTCGGATTCAAATATAACGCTGCACAAGAGATGATCGTGCAGGTTCTTTCCGACGCCCGGCAGATGGTGGACTATATCGACCCCGGCAGCGCGCAATTCGGATTCATCGCCAATCCCGGATAGCATAAGCAGATGCGGGCTACCGATGGAACCGCCCGCCAAGATCACCTCACATTCCGCCGCAGCTTTTTGCAATATACCGTCAGATTGATATTCGATCCCCTTGCATCTCGTTCCTTCAACTACCAGGCGTGTAAC
The DNA here is from genome assembly GCA_963776115.1 of uncultured Alphaproteobacteria bacterium. Taxonomy (GTDB): domain Bacteria; phylum Pseudomonadota; class Alphaproteobacteria; order Rhizobiales; family Rhizobiaceae; genus Phyllobacterium. The sequence goes on from CAVZLS010000004.1 coordinate 368,206, forward strand.
ACTCGCCCCCGTCAGAACCTCGAGATTTGGCCGCTCGATGGCGGTGGACAGAAACGCGGCGGCGGTTGAATGACGCCGACCATCCTTGATTGTCAGGTCGCAGAAGCCAACACCCAGCGAATCTGCGCCGTTGAAATCTTCATTGAGGGGAAAGCCACAGTTCATTGCGGCCTCAACCGCTGTAGCGCAGATCGGATGGGGAGTCCGAATTCGTGCAACGTTGAGAGGGCCCTCCGTCCCATGGTAGTCGTTGGCGCCGGGCTCATAATTCTCGGACTTCTTGAAGTAAGGCAGCACCGATGCATAATCCCACCCAATACATCCGTTCTTCGCCCACGAGTCATAGTCGGTGCGGTGGCCCCGCACGTAGATCATGCCATTAAGTGCGCTTGACCCGCCGAGTGTGCGCCCTCGCGGCCAAGAGAGTTTACGTCTGTTCGCGTGAGACTGTGGAATTGTTTCGTAGGCGTAGTCACGTTCCGTGCCCCAAAGGCCGGGCCAACCCGATGGATTCCAGATGTTTGGATGAGTATCCGGAGGGCCAGATTCCAGGAGTAGAACCCTTGCGTCGCTCTCGGTGAGCCGTGCAGCGAGCACGCATCCAGCCGAACCGGCACCAACGATAATGTAGTCATATGACTTCATAACACTCTCTCTTTTCGATTTTCAAACATCACAACATGAAGGCGCGTTTGGCCGGCCCCAGCACGCGGCGGCGTGGCCCATGGCGCTGGTTCCCTTAAAAGCACCCGCACGCGGTCTTATGGAGTTCGAGTAGCGAGGGGATGGTTTCGGGCGGTCGGCGGCCGAACCCACATTCGGTTGCGATTCCGAAATCCTCCCGGAACTGACGCGCGGCAGAGACACGCCGTTGCACACCTTCGATGCCATCGGTCAGATGGATAAGGCCAAGGAACAGTTCGGCCGTCGGCCGATACTCCGTAAGCGGGGCGAAATAAGCCGAATCCGAACGGTCGCGCGGCACAGGCATATGAAACCACTTGATCGGTCGGGAAACGCCGTCGCTGATCGCATTAGCAACCCCGACCAAGGGCTGAAGGCTCTCGGGTTCGACAAAGTGCTTGTGCCCGAGGTCGCCAAAGCAAAGGTGGAAGCCGAGGTCGATGTCTTTGGGGACGGTATTTCCCAAGCGTATCAAACGAGAGTTAATGCCGGCTTCCGTGTCGTCGAACCAAACCGGCAGGCCAGCCTTCAAGACAGCAAACTCGATCGCAACGTCCCATTGGATCGCGAGCTTTTGCGGGTCGATCTCAGTTGCGATGCGATGGAGGTCGCGCTGCAAGGCGTCTTCGATAACCGGCTCGGCGATAGGCTGGGTCTGAAGATCAAAGAACGCAGCGGTAATTCCAAGCGGTGTAGGGAGGTTGACCTGGAATTTCGTCTCAGGGGCAATGGCGCCCGATTCTTGTAGGCCCTTGAAGGTCTTGAACGAGGAAATCGCTTCATCAGCGTAGCCGAGGGTTTCAAATCTGAGCTGGGAGCGGTCCGCACCGTCTCGCAACTTGAACATGCGGGGCTCGCCGTAGTGATCGAGTTGCTCGGATGGCGTCAGTGCCGGACATGCAGCGACCCGATCTTTTTGCCAACCGACCCACCTCAGCCGGGTTCCAGTCTCACCGTCCGGAATGCGATCCAGATAGCAAAAAAGCTGTTTCGCTACTTCCGTCATGACGGTAGTAGCAGAGTCCAATGGAACGCTGCCGACCAAGTGTGCCTTACGCATTATTTACTTCCTTTTCATCAAAGGTGTTTGCCCTGTTGTCTAAAAAACAGGTTTGGTTCCCATACGACACAGCGATGGATCGCGTAATCTCAAGCCTGTTTATCAAACGTGCGAAAAAGCTCACGGCTTTGACCTACGTTACCAATAGGAATAATTAGCTGGGTTGCGAAGCGCATATTTCAACTTGATGCTATCGGAAAATCTAATTGATGAATTGAAGCGATTGAATGTAGATCTGCATTTGATGGTTGTATCCGCCAGAGAACATCGTACTCATAAATGACTTGGAGCCTCTGGGGTCTGTGACGATGAATATGGAAGTTTTCGATGAAGATATTTCACCAACGCGGCGGACATGCTGAAAGCTGAGGATTAACCTTCGGCGAAACTGGGCGGCCTGTTTCTTTATTCCGGTTCATTGGCTGAGGGGCTCGGCAATGCCTTTTCGATGGAGCTTCGGAACCTGCTGGATCAATGACCGATGGTTTTAAATTCTTGGCTGGTCTCGGTGTGTGCCCGTAGTGAATGTATTAGCCGGAAGCGCCAACGCTGCCGGGGATCGAGGCTGCGCCACAAAGCCTATGACCAGTTTCCGGACCGGCGCTCCTGCCGCATTTATCTGGAAGATTTTCGCGACAGGGATGTACGCGAGCGGCTGCAAGGCCAGCGATAAGAACAGCGTCGGAGTTGGTCATTCGGCCGCCGCGTCCAGAACCAAGCTGCCGCTTTCCATCAACGCCTGAGAAAGGTCCGCGATCAAGGGTTCCGTCAGGTGTCGAAGTTCCGAGCGCTCGCCGATGACAGCCACTTCCGTAGTCGGAAGCGTTGGCCAGCCATCCGCAGGGGGGAGGGTCTTCAAGCCGCTTTGGACGAATGATTTGCCGAGAACCGTGACACCAAGGCCGCCGTGGAGTGCGGCTTGCACGCCGATCAGATTGTTGGCTGTACATGCGGTTATCCACTCGCGATGGACCGAGTCCAGTGCCTCCGTCATCACATCACGATAGACGCAGGGCGCCTTCATCATCACCAGGCGGGCCGGTCGCCGAGTATCGCTGCAGTAGTTCGCAACAGCAATCCACACTAGCGGTTCGCGCCAGATGACGCGGCCACCATGCGTCGTACCTTCCTTTCTCTTGGCGATCACGAGATCGAGGTGCCCTTCCTCATAGTCGGCCAGAAGTTCGGCGCTCCCGCCCGTCGCCAAATCGACCTGCAAGTCCGGAAAAAGGACTGATATCTGCGCCAGGAACTGGGGCAGCTGTGTGTGTACAAGATTTTCGGAGATGCCCAGCCGCAGCTTTCGCACAGCGGGGGGATCGCGCAGTTCCCGGATAAATGCGTCATACTGTCCGAGCATACGACGGCCTGTGACGAGGAGACGCTCTCCGTCTTTCGTTAAGGTGAGCGACCGGCTCGTACGCTCGAATACCCGCAGCTGCAGGTTGTCCTCGAGGCGCAGGATCTTTTGGCTCACGGCCGATTGCGAGCGGCCAATGACGTTCGCCGCAGCCGTGAAGCTGCCTGCTTCAGCCACGGCTACGAATGCTCTCAACAAATCCAGATCCAAATCGAATATCATGTCCAAAACTTACCGTAAAAGCTACGTGCGATTTCATCCACGATCATCAATGGAAGTAGCCATCCACAACCAACGAGTTTTGATAACAATGTCATTAAGGAAATAGTGACGACGCCCCGACTGTTCAATAACAGGGTCTTTGTTGCGGGAACATTACGCTTCTAAGAAAGAAGGCCATGGCTTTCATCTACGCCACTCATGCTATGGGGTAGGCTTTTCGGATCCTGTTCAGCCCCGCTCTGCGTCGATCTCGACGACACAGTCCTCGATCGCCTGGAGGCCTTTTTCCCGGATGTGGACGACATCGAAGGCCGAACTGCCTCCGATGCCGATCCGTACCAGCTCCATGGGGCTCGGCCCCTGCCGGTCCTAAGGCCGTCCCTAATACGACATTGTGACCGCTCCCGGACTCGCCGATGAAGGTCCGATCTTCCACCAATTTGACACGTGCTCTTTTAAGACTTGTCCTTTAGTGACAATGCGTCGATCCTAGACCAGAGGGCCTCGATGATCTCTAAACATTTTGCGCATTGAACACCCCGGCCCGAGTATTGACTTACAAGCAGGGTTTCACGTCTCAGATTTCGAGACGCATATTGCATGTTCAGATTTACACAAACTCTTGGGAACGCTCGCTCCAGATAAGCCGGGAGCTAACGGGGTTTCCTCGCCCCGAAAGTGATATCGCTACGCGAGATACCAAGGTCGTTGAGTTCACGAGAGGAAAGGCGGTTCAACTCTCGTAATGTCTCACGATTGCGGCGCCAATTGCTGTAGGATTGAATTAGGTTCATCTCGCTCACCTTTGGTTCGCTTTGTTTGGTTCGGCCGGACATATTAGACAGTCGATAGGGCGCGTCTGGCTGAACGAAGGCTTCATCCGACATCCCCTGAGTTCAACCATGTCTGCCCTCACGATTTTGTCAGGCATAGCACCTAAAACCGACGCCAGCTCCGCATGCTGACCTTGATCGACAGTTCACGACCGTTCAGTGCCACCGTCGCTCTTTGCCAGCGCAAAAAGCTGCTTTAGTCATACCACTGCGGGGCTGTTTTGAAGGTCGGCCATGCATCGGGATCGTGTCCTGTAACCACCTTTGCGCCCGTCAGATCAGCAACGGCGTGCAATTTCTGCACGGACCTGACGGTATCGACGGCTGAGGACAAAAAGCCTGGAAGTGCTTTTTCATTCCAATGATCAAGCGTATAGGCCGCGTCAACGGTCAGCAGATAAGGGCCGGTATTCGCAAGGTTGATCAGAAACGACTGATGACCCGGCGAGTGACCTGGGGTGAAGAAGACAATCAGACTTCCGTCGCCGTAGAAATCAAGACGGTCGGTATGATCACCTTCCAGGAATTGCCACTTCAGTCCCGGCCGGTCGAAATCCTTGCGACAGTAACCGGGCGCCGCGTACCAATCCGGCGTGAATGCGTATTCGTATTCTGATCTTTGAACGATGTGCGTCGCATTCGGGAACCGGCCGACCGACCCGGAATGATCAATATGCAGATGCGACTGCATGACATAGCGCAAATCCCCGGGCTCAATCCCCAATTTTCGCAGTTGATCGACGCAGCCTTCGTCCTCAAGCATGGACGGCTGGTATACATCAGCAGCAGCACCCCAATAGCCGCGAGGATCCGAGGCAGCCTCGATCGCCGTGCCTCCATCGATAATCATGTTTCCCTTCGGATGCTGGAGCAGGTAGAAGGGAACCGGGATTTCGTAAGCAGCGCCATCTCCTTGATTCATCTTGATGTTGTGCACCCGGCACTTCATTGATCCGGTCTGCAGCATGTAAAGTCGGATATCGGACATTGTTAACTCCGTTCGCAGATTTGGTGGACGGACTGGTGTCCGGCGGGGTCGTTCCTGTAGAAAGCCCATATTGGGATGTCGCGTGACCGTCGGTCTGCAAATACGCAGTTTATGTCAGCGCTCGCTGCGTGAGGCAGCTGCTATCCCACGCATATTAATTCGCCAGAGCTAGTTGGCAAACGCGTAATTTTAATGACGTCTAGTGGATATTTTAATGGATCGAAGGTATTTGTTCTCCGGCGCCCAGGCGCTCGCTCATCCTGGATGTGGGCTTTTGCCGAATGGCGGGCCGCGGTCGGCGACTAGACGCTTGTCCCTGAAAACAGTGCGCAATAGGGTTGCGATTTTGCTTAGACGAGTGCCGTAGGCATCGATGTAGTCTACAAAGGAGAGATAATCCTTCTGACCGATTTGGTATTGGATGTGTTCAACCCTGGGACTGCGCCGATCCTCATCCTCGCGATGAATCGAGCGCCTCCGTTGTGACATCCGGAGGGCCTTCACCATTACCGGTTGGGGCCAATATGGAGGTCACAGCCGAATTCGACGCTACAATCAACACAAGTGGTTCGTGTTATGAGCTGCCGGCTCCGAACATTGAGCATCCATTAAGAAATCAAATGGAAGCAATTGAGATTACTCGTTTGCCTTCTTGATTGCAATGTCCATCCTTAGGCAGCCGCTAACCTGCAGGCGACTCCCCTTCGGCGGCGGCTTTAACGAACGCATATACCCCCGGCCTCACCCCTCTGAGGCATCACCCGAACCGGCTTGCCGCACGATCTCGTATGGCCACTACCGCGGACCAGTCAAAGGAAAGTCAATGCCTCTCGCTCTCCTGGCGCTCACTATCAGCGCCTACGCCATCGGAACGACAGAATTCGTCATCGTCGGCCTTCTCCCCACCGTTGCAACGGATCTAGGAATTTCCCTTCCGCTTGCCGGTCTGATCGTCAGCGTCTATGCGCTGGGCGTCACCTTCGGCGCGCCCATCCTCACTGCCCTTACCGGCCGTATCGAGCGCAAGCCCTTGCTGCTCGGACTGATGGCGCTTTTCATCGCCGCCAACACCGCTTCCGCGCTTGCTTCAAGCTATGAATTCCTGCTCGTCACCCGTATCATCAGCGCCTTCGCACATGGTGTGTTCTTTTCGGTCGGTGCGACGATAGCCGCCGATCTCGTTGCGCCCAACCGCCGGGCTTCGGCCATCTCGATGATGTTCCTCGGCCTGACAGTCGCCATTGTAACAGGCGTCCCGCTCGGCACGTTCATCGGCCAGCAACTGGGTTGGCGTGCGACCTTCTGGACTGTTTCCGGCCTCGGTGTGATTGCCTTCGCGGTCATCGCTGTACTCCTACCGTCAGGCATGGCCAAGACAGAACCGGCGAGGCTCGCCGATCAGCTCCGTGTGCTGCGCAGTGGGCGTTTGTTGCTTGCCTTCGCCATGACAGCCCTCGGCTATGGCGGAACCTTCGTAATGTTTACTTTTCTTGCCCCCGTCCTGCAACAGATCACAGGTTATTCCGGCTCGACAGTCAGTTTGATCCTCGTACTCTATGGTCTTGCCATTGCCGTTGGCAATGTCATCGGCGGACGAGCGGCAGACCGTGACCCCCTGGGAGCCCTCAGTATCATGTTCCTGTTGCAGGCTTCGGTGCTGGCCATATTTACCTTTACCGCGGTGTCTCCGTTCTGGTCCCTGGTAACGCTTGCCGCACTTGGAGCCCTGTCATTTTCCAACGTGCCGGGACTGCAGCTCTATGTCGTGCAGCTTGCCCAGCTTCATACGCCCGACACGGTCGACGTGGCCTCAGCACTCAATATTGCGGCGTTCAACTTAGGCGTTGCTGGCGGCGCTTTCCTCGGTGGCATTATTGTAGCGTCACCACTTGGCCTCGGTGCAACACCGTGGGTCGGGGGACTTCTCGTTCTCGGCGCTTTTGGTCTGACCTTGTGTAGCTACGCGCTGGACCGCCGTACCGGAGCCAAGGCCGCATGATACTCCAGTGACGAAGCCGGTTCGTCATCGCCGATTTCCGAATATTTCCGTGGAAAATCCACGGAACTCGCGGTGCCAGCAATCAATTATCATTTCAACTAGATGCAATTCACATTATTCGTTTGTCTTCTGTGTAACAGTCAATACATACTAACGGTCCCCCTTGTACAGAGTCCAAGAATGCAGCCTCAGGGGCATGCGAGTGCCGTACATTTACAGAGACCCAAAATGACAAAACGAAATCCGGAAATCGCTGAAAACTTCAGGCATGGTGTGCGGCAGGGCAGGGATGCCGAGGTCATTCCTTTCGGGACAACGGAAGCATTTCCAACCCGTCCGGCAGGGGCACGACAAAAGCCCAGGATTTCCGGAGCAGTACCGCCATTTGATTTTTGGGGTCATACAATCCGGGTTGACTTGTGCCGTTGCCGCCGCGATCGCAAGCTTTCCGTTTTATGCGGATGGGAGCTTTTTATCCCATTGGGTTCGTGCGTATCTGTATTCTTGGATAATTATGCTTCCTGTGGTTGTGATCGCAGCCCCCGTCATTCGTAAAATTGTGGATGCGATTACGCACTGAAGCAGATCGGTGCGGGCTTGAATTTATTTAAGTTGCCCTTTGGTCGACAGATTAACTTGCCTCCTGAATTTCAAGATTCTCGTCCAATCAAATCCAGCACCAGGCTCCCGCTTTCCACGAGCGCTTCGGTGAGAACCGAAACCAGAGGCTGAATAATATGCTGCATGGCTGGGTTCTCGCCAATGACAGCGACTTCAGTATTCGAGAGCATCGGCCATTGAGCCGATGTCGGCAAGATTTTCATTCCATTTTGGACAAATGACTTTCCCAGAACGGTGACACCCAGGCCACCATAAAGTGCCGCTTCAACGCCCAGCAAATTACTTGCGGTGCAACTCGTCACCCATTCACGCTGGATTGAATCCAACGCTTCGATCATGACTTCGCGATAGGGGCAGGGCGGTCGCATCATTACGAGACGGATGGGGCGGCGCGTATCGCTTTTAAAATTCGTAGCTGCGATCCAAACAAGCGGCTCGCGCCAAATTACGCGCCCGCTACGAGCTGCGCCTTCTCGTCTCTTGGCGATGACAACGTCGAGGCGGCCAGCTTCATGGTCGTCCAGTAACTCGGCGCTGCCGGCTGTCGTCAACTCCAGATGGACATCAGGATAAAGGGCATTAAAGCGCGACAGCAATTGGGGTAACTGCGTTTGGACAAGATTTTCAGAGATGCCCAGCCGCAATGTCCTTACCGGCGGCGGCTCGCGGAGTTCCCGGATAAACGCATCATATTGCCCCAACATCCGCCGCCCCGCGACGAGGAGCCGCTCTCCGTCCTTGGTTAAACTCAAGGATCGGCTCGTCCGTTCGAATACCCGCAGCTGAAGTGTTTCTTCAAGACGCAGGATTTTTTGGCTCACGGCGGATTGCGAACGGCCAACGACACCAGCCGCGGCCGTGAAGCTGCCCGCTTCGACAACCGCTACAAATGCCCTCAGCAAATCAAAGTCCAAATCAGGTGCACTCATGATCAATCGTATTTCCAACTAGAACGTATTAGCATTATTCGTTTGTCTTCTTGTTCGCAAGTTCCATAATGCAGAAAATTGCGGATTTTCATTTTGGCATGCGCAAAAAGCCGTTCGAAATGATCCGATTGGAAACAGGAGAATTTATATGGCAAAGCGAAACTCAGTTGAGATTGTCGAGCATTTCTGGCGCGAAGTCTGGCAGTCGCAAAATCCCGATGCGGTGGACAATTTGGTCGCCGAGGACTTTATGATAACGTCTGGCGGCGTAGAAATCAGCTCGCGGGAAGCGTTCAAGAAATGGGTGGCTGGATTTCTATCGAGTATCGACGATTTCCAGTTCGATGTCATCGAAACGTTCCAGAACGAGGCTGGCGACCGGGTGGCTTCACGCTGGCGTGTTACCGGCAGGAATAATGGTTTTATGGGCATGGAGCCGTGTCAATCGCCAATTGAAATGACTGGCACTGCGGTTTGGCATGTCCGGGAGGATGGCTTGCTCCAGCATAATTGGGTTGAGCGAAATGCGCTGGAGGTCCATCGCAGCCTGTCGCGCAAATAATAGGGTTCGCGACGTTCGAGCATGCTCCAACTGAAGAAGCAGATCGAGCGCCAGGAAAGATTTTGTGGCTAATCATGCCGAAATCCGGACCTCTAAAAGTATGTGTTTACGGCGCCGGGACTTAGAAGCGACTATGGGCGTACTGCTGGCTCAAGCGGTCGCCGAAGTTAGCGTCATCGCTTACGGTGAAACGCTGATGGCAATCAAGAATGACGGACTTCAATTGACGATGGACGGTAAGATCCACCGAGTTCATGTGCACGTCACTGATGACCCCTCTCAACTAGAACCATAAGACTATGTGATTGTATCCATGAAAAACGCCCTCGCTTGAGGGATGTTGCGTCAAATTCGCGTCGTCGCTGGGACTTGGCACCAAAGTTGTAACTGCGATGGATGGTGTGCCTCCGGCTTTTTGTAGGAGCGAAAAGACCATTGGAAACCCTCGTCTACCCTCTTTGTCTTCTTGGTTGATTAGGGCAGAGACTTGCGTCTTTCGAGTGTTACCAGTCAGGCGAAGGCACATTGTACCTTCGATCTCGCGAAGGTGAACTTGGTCGTACCCGGCGCATTTAAGGAGAAGCACCTTCGGTGCGCGAGGTGATCCATCCCGACCAGCTTTTCTCCGTTCGGGCCGTTTTGGGTTGAGGATTCGTCCGGCGGCACAGACACGAGCATTCGCATGGAACCATTAGGAATTGCGATAGCAGGCATTAAGATTATGCGCTTTCCATCTAAATCGCTGCGATCCATATTTCGATGGCGCCTGCCTAAGTCGTCAGCAGGGGACGGACTACGAGTCTGGAGCGTCCTTCTTGGCTCGCGTCCTCCCAGTCTTGATCAGCGACGCGGTAAAGGTCGCCCGAGGAAACTCAATGGATGGAGAGCAGAATGTATAAGTCAATGGTAATAGCCATTGGAATAGGGTTGGCTATTCCTGGGATTGCCTATGCGCGGGACAAGTTCCACCCTGACATTGCAGAGACCGACCACGCCAGCCCTGCGACGGCTAAAATTCTAAAGGCTTTCTTTGCGGCGAAAAGCAAACATGACGTTTCTAAGACCATGAGTTTTTTCGCGCCTGATATGCTCACCTACACGGATTCCACAGTGGGTTGGCCGTTGGATGGATTTGGTCCGTTGAAGGGGGTGTTCGAAAAATACATGCCCCAGTGGCCCGCTTCCGGCTTATCCTATCCTGTAAGGATCGTCGGGGGGCAGAAAAGCGCATTCATTGAGTTCATTAATACGAAAGAACTATTCGGAGACGAACTCAGGGTTTTTGCGGTTGTTGACCTTAAGGACGATAAGATTGTCCGGTGGGTTGATTACTGGGATGGAAACGCGTTCAACCCGGACGGATATCAACAAATGCGGACGCCTGCCGAACAGTTTCCAACGACCTACAAGGAACGGGATGTCCGGGACAATGCGTCAGGGCGCATCCGTGATGTAGCAACGAAACTTCAGGCTGCTCTCTCCACGGGCAATGCAAAAGAAGCGGCAGCCTTGTTCAGCTATGAGGCCATTTTTGAGGATCGAACTTTGCGGTCTGAGATTGTGGGTCAAGCAGCGATCGAGCGCTATCTGTCCCGTTCCGTGGCAAGCCTTCCCTATGGTGCGTCGTCATCTCTTAGACATGTCGTGGGTGGCGACCTCGGCGGGGGCTTTGAATGGATCGCCGGATCAGTCTTTCCCCAGGTCAAGGGAGTTACATCCCTGGAGCTGAATGCAGCAGGCAAAATCACACGAGCGACGAGCGTCTACGACGGCCGGCAAATCCCTTCGGACGGCCTAAAGAACCTCGCTACGGTGTCACTTGAGCAGTGACGGGCGCAAACGAGGTCAATCTCTGCTTGGACTGCCGCCGCAGATGAATCCTCATTTAGCAAAAAGGCACCGCTTGCCACCATGGTTAGCTTTTCATAGCGGCAATGGTGTCAAGCGCGGTGGCCCATCAGAATAAAGGACATATCAATGGCAATCACATCCCCACGTCCCAGCATCAAGTGTGCCACTTGTGACGCTGCAACAGCTGGATGAAAACCCGCATGGCGTGTTCCAACACCTGCGCAAATCCCACCGGATCGTGGAATATGAGGGAGGAGGCTACATCGTCCTTCGCCACGATGATGTTACACGACTTAGTGGTGACATCCGTCTACGTGCAACGGAAACGGCTTACCCAGGAGCAATGGGCATCACCGAAGGCCCTCTCTTCGACATGATTGACCATGGAACTCCTGACCGCAAATGACGACGCGCATCAACGGCGCCGCTTAACATTGTCCCGAGCGATCGCAACGCAGACGATTGCCGAATTGAAGCCCCATGTTCTGCGCTCGGCGGAGGAATTGATAGACGCGTTCTATGCCGACGGGCAAGCTGAATTAATAGAGCAGTTTGCCGAACAAATCCCGGTTCGCACCCTTGCAGGGCTTCTTGACGTGCCACGCAAGGATTTCTCTTCATTCACGCACCTCGTTTACGAGGTAGGCAAATTCTTCAGTCCGGCTCCAACGCCGGAGGATGTGTCATCGAGCCAAACAGCTCTCCAAGAGCTTAAGGTTTATATACAGACGATATTGCATGAAAGGCGTCAGTCTCCAAAGAGCTTCCTTTCGACGTTTTTGGCGGTCGCGGACGAGACAACGAAATTGTCTGCTCCCGAAATTATTTTCCAGATCGTCCAGTTTATCATCGGTGGTACGGAATCAGTCCGCACCGCAGTCGCAGCCCAAACATCACTGCTACTCCAACATCGCGATCAGTGGGAGGCGGTGTGTCAAGATCCTACTCTGATTCCCGCGGCCGTTACTGAGGCCCTGCGGTTCGAGCCCGGCATTGCAGGAATGGTTCGCGTCAGCACCGGTAAGATCGAATTCGATGACGCTGTGATTCCCTCAGGCCAACTCGTCACGCTGTCGACCATGTCGGCTTTGCGAGACGAAAATGTTTACGAGCATTCCTCTACATTCAACATTCGCCGCACCGATCAGTTGCCCTTGCACGCAGCATTTGGAGGTGGTGCCCACCGCTGCATTGCCGAGGCGCTGGCGAGAGTCGAACTAGAAGCGTGTTTGGCCGCCTTAACTTCCCGTATTCCCCAGCTTCAACAGGAGGAAAGGCCACTGTTCAAAGGTCACATCTTCATTCGCTGCCCGAGCGCGATGCGAGTGTCATGGAAACCATAGCCGCCGCGCTCGACAACATGACCCGGTTCACTCTTGAACTGGGCGGGAAAAAACCCGGCTATCGTAGCAAGGGACGCGGATCTTTTGAAAGTGGTCCGGACTTATCGCGAGCGGCTTTCTCAATGGTGGTCAGGTCTGTGCATCCGCATCCCGTGTCTACGTCGAGGAGCCGCTCTATAATGACCCGATAACGGATCAAACGGAATTTCACTGCGCTCACCATCATTCGATGCGACGCCGCAGGGCAAGGCTTTGCAGAACGCCTGGCTCGAACTCGAAGTGGAGCAATGCCGTTACTGCCAGTCCGGACAGATCATGTCTGCCGCGGCGCTGCTGATGGATACGCCGAAACGGTGGTAAGCCGAAATTGAACTCGTCATATCACCCGCAAGACGCACGCATCCGCAGAACGGTGACTCGGACAACCAGCTCATCAGCATTGATTGGTATCAATCATCATACCAGATGAAAAGGAGATCATTTTGACTTACGCGATCACAAATGCAGCCTTCAACGGAACCAGTCCAACGGTAACTGCTGAGAAGCGCCCACTTACCGCTGCGATCAATGGAACCGGTAAGGAAAGCACAAAGGCGGGTTATGTCGTCGTTGTCGATGATGATCCGGCGATACGCCAGATGGTGGCCGATTACTTCGGGGAACATAATATCCCGGTCAATGCCGTGCCCGGCCGGTACGAGATGGCGCGCTATTTTACCGGGACGCAGCCAAGTCTGATCATTCTGGACCTGAAGCTTGGTCAGGAAGACGGCCTGGATATCTTGCGAGAAATCCGCTCGCATTCCGATGTCCCAGTGATCATCACAACAGGACATCGGCGCGACGATATTGACCGCGTCGTTGGTCTGGAGCTTGGCGCTGATGATTATATTACCAAACCGTTCAATCTGCGCGAGCTATTGGCGCGCGTGCGCGCAGTCTTGCGCCGGCAGGAGATCGGACGTCTGGCGCGTTCGCAGAATTCGGAACGTGGCGGCTACCGCTTCAACGGATGGCAACTCGAGCGCCAGGGCCGGCGTCTCACCGATCCGAGCGGCAACATCGTATCCCTGACCAAGGGCGAATATGGTCTGTTGATCGCCTTCCTGGAAGCGCCTCGCCGCTCGCTTTCACGCGAACAACTATTGCAGGCAACGCGAATCCACGAGGATATTTTCGACCGCAGTATCGACGTCCAGGTCCTGCGCTTGCGCCGCAAACTGGAGATCGACGCAAGCGCACCCCAGGTGATCCAGACCGAGCGTGGCATCGGCTATGTGTTTACCCTCTCCGTCGAACCGTTCTGAAGGTTCCCGGCTCACCTGAGAACATTCAGGCGGTAAGAGGTTTCTACCGTTGATCCCCGATGGCTAGGGGACCAAGGATGCAAGGCTAACGGCCCGCCTTGTAAGCATGCTGCCATACCGGCAGGCCGCCAGTGCTCGCCCGAGTTCCTGCCATCGAGCCGACCGAGACGCACGCGACCGTGCGCAAACGGACGATAAAAATCGGCGACTGCTTGATGATCAATTGGTCGAGGAAGCCCGGCGATCACCATCGCAAATAATCGAGCAGTGTCAGCTGGCAATGCAGCTCCTGGCGATCTGCGAAAGGAGTTTGTCATCAGTGTCGACACGGCTCGCATTTGCGGTGCTGATCCGAACATGGCACGCAACTTTGAAATCGTCGTCGCTCGATGTGGGCGCGGTGTTCGCGGTGATTTGGGTGGCCGCCACTTCGTCACCAGCAACACAGATCAGATACGGGATCGCAGCCTTCAAGCTCTCCGAAAGGAGGGATATTGCGGTTCGGGGACATTACCGTGATATCTGATGGCGCGGAAATCCTCAAACGGCCACCCCGTACCATGCCGGCGCCGACAAAACATATCATCGACTGGTTCCACATCGCCTGAGCGATGCCATCTTTTGCACTGAAGCGGAAATGGACATGAGCAGAAAGTGAGAGGCGCCCAGCCTGAACCACTTTCCCGAAGCTTCGCTTCCGCGCATCAACAAGCCGTACAGTCAAGGCACTGAGCCGCGGCTGCGTTTCACTGGCGCCAATGCGCGGTGAAATTTCGACAATAACGTGAAAAGCCGGGTATTCGGCCAAAAATAAAGACCACAGCGATAGCGAAATATGTAGGGGCAACGGGGTTGTAACCGAGGCGGATCAATTTGGCCTCATTCATCAGGGTGGGAGATTTCGCATGACCACTGCTCCGCGGCCGATTCTTCATACGCTCGTTGGGCGTAATGCGCTCAGACTCCGATCGAGGCCAGGCTCAGCCAATGACCGCAGAGTGAGAACAATGAGGCGCCACCCCTTCGATCATCCGCGGGTCTCGATTTCGGTTAGAACGCCCGCCTTTAAGGCGAAACGCCGGAACGCTTCATGCACCGCTTCGAAAGGGAACTTTCCGATATAAGCTTCGCTACACGCCCTTAAGACCGTGTCATAGATAATGTCCCTATGTTCGTCTGGCCAACCCTCCAGAAAGGCGAGCGCATCATCCAGACACGCGATTTCTTCGATGTAGCACCGACGTGTGACGTAAATCGGTGGATCAAACAGCATTCGGGCCATTTTAACCTCGTTGCTTGAGAATGTATGGCCACAATGTAGAAAGCAATTGTTACCGGTTGAATACAAAAAAATGCCATGTGGGACGGAAAGGCTTCAATTGCAATCGATCTCCGGTTCGGACTGAAGGTTGTCGGCTTTGCAAGTTGGCGCAACCTAGACTGGGCCCCCGGCCCGATGCTGGTCGCGCACGCCTTTAAGCTGGGCCGTTGGCGGTTCAATTGGAAGGGCCTTCTCTCGATGGTGACAAGGTCCTGCCGTTCGGAGATCGTCTTTTCGCCGCGCCGTGTCTTGCTTGTGCTGACATGGAAACCGAACTTCACGGCAGCCGCAAATGAAGATCCGAAGGGCTATTGTTCACTCTTGGCCGATGTGGTTCGGCACTTGGCGGTGCGTCGACCGCTGCCCCGACAATTCATGAAGGGGGGATTGCTATGGAATTGCCATTACGAATGGGCTCGGCAAACACCCCAGGATGGGCTCCTGGGAAGTTGGGCTGCGGGGTGACGGTGGCGAAGTTTGAAGATCTCAGGTTACATCGGCCGTCATTGTGGAGTGTCTGCCGCATAGATCACACCAACCGAAGTGAGTAGCCGCGAACTCACCCAAATTTGCAGGACGTCCGTCCGCCGTTTAATCATTCTTACCTCCGACTGAAAGCGGGACAGCGATTTGAGCCGGCACCAATGCATCCAGCTCCGGCAGCAGCACAACGCTCTCTTGCTCGTTCGGGTCGGTGCGGGCGATGATCGCGGTGCAGGGCATGCTGCTGAGATTGGCCGGTCGATGCGGAACGCCTGCCGGAATGTAGAAAAGCTCTCCGGCATGCACCACGACATGCTCTTCCAGTCGATCACCGTACCAGGTATGCGCCTCGCCGGACAGTACATAGATCGCCGTCTCGTGTGCCTCGTGCAGATGCGCCTTGGCGCGCGCCCCAGGCGGAAGCGTCAGAATGTGCATGCAGATCCCCGTAGATCCCACTGTCTCCGCCGAGATGCCCTCGAAATAGTCGAGCCCCTGCTTGCCGCCATAGGTGTGGTGGGGTTTGACGATACAGCAGGTGGGCTTCGATATTTTGTCCATCGCTATCCTCCATCGAGATCGTGGCCAAGATTGAACACCAACATAAAGGGTTGGAGTCCGAGGCACCATTCTCCCGTTTTCAATTCGAGTAGAATTCGATGATACACGGGGCGAGACGACGTCACTGTTCGCTATAGCGATAGTAACCGTCTTCGCCCTTCTTCCACTCGTACATAACGTACCCTGGAAGCTTTGGGTCGCCCTTCGTGTCAAACGAAATATCGCCGAGAACAGTTGAAAACGGCCCCTTTTCCTTCATGATTTTTGCTACCGTTTCTGGATCATTCGACCCAGCTGCCTTTGCTGCGGCTGCAATGACCTGCGCGGCTGCATAGGCATAGAGCGTATAGGTTTCTGGCTCGAAACCCTGCGCACGAAATCTTTCCACAAGTGCCTTATTGGCAGGATTCTTACTCGGGTCTGGGCCGAAGGTGGCCAGAGTTCCCGCGACCGCGTCCCCAGCAATCGAAGCCAGCTCGCTCGAAACGATGCCATCTCCCGAGATGAAATGTACTTTCAAATCTTGATCGGCAAGCTGGCGCATGATCAATCCCGCCTCTGTATAGAGCCCTCCCCAGTAGAGAACTGTAACGCCGGCTTCCTTTGCCTTGCCGATCAGAGCCGAAAAGTCTTTGTCGCCGACGTTCACGCCGTCGTACATTACTTCCTTGATACCTTTGGCGTCCAAGGTTTTCCTGGTTTCGTCCGCGAGGCCCTGACCGTAGGGGGTTTTGTCATGGACGATCGCGATTTTGGCGTCCCTGTATTTCTCAGCAATGTAACTGCCCGCTACCGCGCCTTGCTGGTCATCACGCCCGCAAGTACGAAAAGTATTCCATAGGCCACGATCGGTAAAGACCGGGTTAGTAGCACCGGGTGTTATTTCAAGGATACCGTTTTCAGCATAGACTTCCGACGCGGGGATGGAAACACCGGAATTGTAATGACCGATGACCAACTTGACACCGTCAGCGACAAACTTGTTTGCGACTGAAATGCCCTGTTTAGGATCTGATACGTCGTCGCCGAGTTCTATCTTGACCTGCTCGCCATTAATACCGCCGTGCGCATTGATGTCGGCAACTGCGGCCTCGACACCCTTTTGGAATTGAGCCCCAACTGCGGCATTGGGGCCAGTCAAAGGAGCGCCCACAGCAATCAGCAGGTCGGCATGGGCCGTGCCGTTAAAAGCCAGCGTTGCGACAAGGGCGGTCGACAGGAATGCATTCTTCATTTCCATTCTCCAGGAATTGAGGTTGAGATTTTGCGCGGGGTTGGCCAGGAATTTCGTTTCAGCATTTCGTTGCTGTCGTTCAATGTCGCGTTATGAGCGTGGCCGGGGTCCATTGAAGATAGTGCCGTACGGTTCATATTTTCTCGATTTCGATCTGACCAAGGATACCGGTCGGCAGGAAGATCAAAACGATTGCGAGAATTACAAAGGCGGCAGCATCCTTGTAGTCTGTAGAGAAATATGCCGACCACAGGGTCTCGATCAGGCCGATCAGCAGACCGCCGACCACCGCGCCAGGGAGCGAGCCGATACCACCCAGCACCGCAGCAGTGAACGCTTTAACGCCTGGGGTAAAACCATCGGTGAAGGAGATCACGCCGTAGAACATGAGATAAAGCGTGCCGGCGACTGCCGCGAGCATGGCCCCCATAACGAAGGTCATGGAGATGGTCTTGTCTACGTCGATACCGAGCAGAGCCGCCATTTTGCGGTCTTGTTCACAGGAGCGCTGCGCCCTTCCGAGCGTCGTTTTGTTGACAAGGTACCAGAACGCGGCAAGCAGGATCGCCGTCACGATGATAATGACCATCTGCTTGTAAGCAATCGTAATGCTCGTACCGTAAATCGTGATGCCGCCATTGACGAGCGAAGGGATCGGTTTGTTGCGCGGACCCTGTGTGACCTGCACGAAATTGGACAACGCGATCGACGTGCCGATCGCAGTAATCAACGGTGCCAGACGAAACGAACCGCGCAAGGGCCTGTAAGCCAGGCGCTCGATTGTCCAGCTCCACAACCCCGTCAGCAGCATGGTGACGATCATCATCAGGAGCAGTGCCAGAACGACCGGCACGCCGCCAATGAAAGTAGTCAAGGCAAGAAAAACAATCATTGCCATAAAGGCGCCAAGCATGAACACATCGCCATGGGCAAAGTTGATCATACCGATGATCCCGTAGACCATCGTATAGCCAATTGCGATCAGTCCGTAGATTGAACCAAGTGTCAGTCCGTTGATCGATTGCCGAATGAAATACTCCATCGGGATTCCTTCGATGCAAGTTGGTTTAAAAGGTTCACCGACGACGGCAAATGAGGAAGGACCAGACTCCAGTATGTGCATGGCAGTCCATGTTGCCGTTCACTGACAAAATTATGGGGGTCGCATTACGACAGAGTGACCATTTCGTGGAATTTGGCTACAATTGAAACTTGTGCGCAGTATGCGACTGCAACATAGATTTTTTGGCCGAGATAATTGTTCGCGTTTCTAACTGGCAATCAGGGGAACATCCGAAAACAGCGGCCTTGTGTGGAGTTTGAGTTGCTTGAGCCATGCTCCCTGATCCATTTGCGCAGCATATTCTCGTGAACTTCAAGATCGCGGGCAGCCTGCGTAACAGCCGACGCATCACTGCAATAGTATCGAGAAGCGGTTCCGCAATACCGTTGCCCCGGAATTCCAACGCGTCCAGAAACTTTGGCGCATAGCGGCGGAACTTCGCGTACCCATCCGTGACAAAATCCAGTGGATCCGCCGCCACTGCCCTCGTCAGGACCGTAGCCTGCTCAACGGCTTGCCGGAACCCTGCGCCGGTTGTCACTATGGCGGTATCCAGATTTACGAGTACTTCGTCGCAGGCCATACATCGGCAGAGGCTCAACCTAGCATGTTACTGTTGTAGCTGCTTTGCTGATTGCCGTGACACCGCAGTAATAGCCGAAGGTTAGTTTCTCCAAGCTTAGCTTAAAGGAGAGCGAATATGTTGCACAATATCGGAACATCATCGATAGTTGAAGCTCGAACTGCACGTCGGCACCTTCCCCACCAGAACAGACGAAGCAATCTCGGTGTTGTCCAGATCTCAGTTCCTCCGGCTGCGTCAAACGTCAATACCAGGTCGCCGGGCATTTATTCAACCGGACACTTATTTTGGGCTCGCTTAATAAAACTGTTTGCGAAGCTTACGATCTTTGCCGCCAAACGACGTGCACGAAGGCAACAAATGCAGCTTGTATTGTCGCTGCAGCAGCTTGACGATTGGCTTTTGCGCGATATGGGCATCGAAGATCGTAATCTTATTGAACAATATGTGAGATTTGGTAGGCCCTTTGATGACTAAAATTCATGTGAACCGTCACGACGGATGTGTGACGGTATCGCGCAAAGCGCCGAAATTTTCAGGGTGTTTGTAGCTTCGGGAAGCTTGTATTCAGCAAGGATGGTCTGATCCGGGGACTCGTCGTTCCCGGATTTGTCATGGTTTAACAATCCAGAGCCAAATTCGCGGGAAACCAATGGTGTTTTCAGTTAAACAATACGCCACAACCATCGGCGCGATCGCCAGTTTTCGATCTGGACTGAAGCCGTATTGTCGGGCTTTTCGCCACTGTCTCTGGTACTTTGCTTTGGTCGAAGACCCCGGCATGTGAGCGCCTCAGCACGATTAATCCAATTTGAATTTGTGTTATTTGCCGTATTCACATCCAGCTTATCGATTTGCCTCTTGCATGTAGCATATAGTCTCTGGAGTCGCACTCCAGCAATTCCACACAAATCAGAAAGGAACTCATTTTAATGTCGGAGGGACAGATGAAAAAGATTATGACGCGGTGCGAAGAGTATCCTGATGCCAGGCGATCTTCGACGCAAGCCGGAGCCTGTTTCGGGACAGGGGCGTCTTCTTCACCAAGGTAACCGACGTTGAGAAGTTGCTCGTGTCTCCCCCGGCAACTGTCTATGCAGTTAGCGGGGAAATATTGCGTTTTGCGATCACTGATGGATACGTCCACGAGCGCGCCATTGGTTGCCGAAACTACTGATACCATTACAAATGGATAGTGCGAACGAGATCATATTCTTTCTGTCTAAAAGAATACGGCTCCTTCGCGGACTCACAGCGTCTATCGACGTCGTTGTAGCGAGGTCATGATATCTCCGGTCCAGCATTCGTGGCTGATGGGGCGATGGCATCCGGATTGGATCACCCATTGTGGTTTCGAACGCGGAGCGACAGAAAGGGCTGAGGCCGTTTTGCTTCGCGATATCGACCAACGATACAACATTCCAAAACTGCGAATTCAATCAATGCCTGCAAGATCGGGTGAACACAACTTCTAGCTCCGAACGGGGCGGCCATCAGAATCACAATTGCGACATCGATGACGCTGGGGCGGGTACTGCCAGACAATGCGCAATGCCCCGGCAATACGACAAGCTTCTTATTTTCCATGGCCGATGACATCGCGGCAAGGGCAAGAGTTTTAGCAGCAACGGTTTAGACTGTCGCCAGGCGAAAACACGTCTGTTGGGTGCGTCCGCTCGCTATCCGGATTTCAGACGTAACCGAATTCAGAGGCGCGGACACACTGGTGTAGCTCTGTCCGACAATGTTGAGCGGCGCAAATGCATGAAAAGCCAATTCTCGGCCAATATCATATTGGAGATCAAGAGTGATCTTGTCTTTCAACATTCTCAAAGACAATGCAGCCACGATCTGTGCCTGGTCAGGAATAGCCTGCTTGACCGTCTGGCCGATGTTCCGCACCCGGGCACTGATGTTGCTGTTACAGCTAGCAGGCTTATTCGGCGTGAGCCTTCATTATTCCCTCGTTGGCGCGACGACAGCAGCCGTTGTAAACACGCTGGGCATAGTCCAGATTGTGGGATCATTGTTAATCCAAAGTCGACTTACACAATACCGTACCGGCTATATCCTGGCCGCCATCATGGTGGGTTCGAGCATATTCACATGGCAGGGCATTGTCTCGGGGCTCTCCACCAGCGGCATGCTGTTGGTTACCGTCGGACGCTCGCAAGCGAATGCGAATTTGATGCGTGCGCTTGTGCTGGCCGGCCAACCGTTCTTTCTGGCAAATGATCTGATCATTCAATCGCCTTTGGCGGCCAGTGATGCCCTCTGTCTGATCCTCGGCATCGGGACATCAGCGTATCAATGCTTCCGTAGGAGCTCGAACGGCCAGATCAAAGCTGGCATTCGGTGAGAACGTAGTCAGCGCACCGGTAACAGACCGTACCGCCCAGTGACGACCATAGTGCGTCCTCGGCTCCCGATACATTATCGCCGGGCAGCCAAATCCGTGCGCCATAGTCAGTTCAAATAGATTTACAGGGAGGTGTCGTGAGATAGCGACATTGCTTCACCATGCGGGACGACGCTATCTCGGTCCCGACAAACAACAGATCAAAATGCAGAACTTAAGCGGCAATTCGGACGAATACGGCCGCTCTCTCGAATAGGTAAGTCTAACTCTGCGCAGGTTTATGTCGTTGACAACGCCCGCGTACCCGTTCAGCGGAAGAGGTCGGCAAACGTATCCCCACAGTCCGCACTGGTTCTTGGGATAGCCTTTGGCATAGCCGAGCGCTCGCCGGGCGACGGCTGGCTTCGCACCGGCGGTTTCACGCGGCAGGGTGGACGGGCAGTTTGCGGGTTCATGGCTCGGAAGAAAGGAACTGGTGGTCCAGGTGGATCACCCCTGTGGACCGTGGGATTACACTTGTAACTGTTTTGCCGATTGTCGTGACAACGCAGTAACAGCCGGTCGCTAGCCTACATCAACCCTAGCTGAAAGGAGATTGACTATGCTTCATGGAATCCAGACGCCCTCGATAAGAAGGACGTGGCTGCCAGCCTTCCTCACAAGGTTGAACACGCAGCGAATGATGAGGTCGATTCTCCGTGATCCTTCGCTTTTCGGGTATGATTGATGGCTTCGCCGTTTGCGGCGCAGCGCTGCATCCTGTGTTTCTCTTGCACGCAGCAGAAATAGATAACGCGCAGTCGTCGGAGACAGGAATTGATGCACACGGGACGGCGGAAGAGCTCATCTCGCATGAAAATTTCTAAATAGTCCTGATGTCGACTGGCTGGGCATTCAGTGTGTCGACCTTGCTTCGACTGAGCCGCGGCTCGCAGCTGTTGGGGTAGTCCTAGGCCAGCCATCACGACCGTAACAGCTCATGCTTTCCAGTAAAAACTGCCTGTTCGTTCAATCATACCGTTCCCATTAATGAAACTTTTCGTCCAAATATGGGGGTCATAGTGGCTATGAAATTATTTCAGGCAGTCCAAACAAATCAAACAACTCTGCGGCGGAGATTTACTATCGCCAGCGCTTTCGCGGGGCTGGTTTTAGGAGCCATATGGAACCCTGATATCGCGGTTGCGCAAGCCCGGTCATCGCAGGTTGAGCGGGCAAAATATCTTGTCAATTTTGGTGGGTGCAACGATTGTCATACACCAGGACACATCTTCGGTAAACCTGATCCAAAACGCTATCTCGGTGGTTCAGATGTCGGCTTTTTAATGCCCGGCCTCGGCTCCTTCGTCGGTCCGAACCTGACTCCGGACAAGCAAACCGGTCTCGGCAATTGGTCTAGCAGGAAATTGTCAGGGCGATCCAGACTGGCGTTCGACCCGATGGCCGAGTTCTTGTGTCGGTGATGCCTTGGCGCGCGTTTTCCGGACTGACCAACAGCGATGCCAACGCGATTGCCGACTATCTTCGCAGCCTTCCGCCCGTCAGTCACAAGGTCGCCGGTCCATTTGCTAGCAATGAGCAAGCGCCAATCCCGCTTATGCAAGTGGTTCCTCCCGGAAATTAACCGCAATGTTGATCAATGCCATGCTCGATAGCTATTCGCCAAAATTTATCCCGCGGGTCATTCAGGATCCCTGCATGATTGCCGCGCGATTTGGGCCCGCCTCGATAAATCTTCTTGAGGAAATGATATCGATCGGAGACCCACTCGCCGATGCAACAATCGAGGAAGCGTACCGAGGTTCGATGCCAGCGGACGTGCTGTTGCACCCGAAAATTGTTGAGAGCCTTGCCAGCCCCGTTGGCTCTCGGCGTCCGCACGAGTTTTCGCGACAGGTTAAAACCGTCCCTATCGGGGTCGATCCCGATCGCGCACGAAGGGCATCGGAGAGCTATCTAGCGGTGGGTCATTTTTGGATGAGTATATCCTTGGGAGTCGGGTCGCTGCCTCATACCTTCACTTCAAGTGCGATAGCCAGTGTTCTGGCCAAAACAGGGCATCTCGTTGAGGGAACCCAGCGCAGACTGGCGGAAACAGGATTGTGGCTACGCCAGGCTATTCGACCGGACAATCTCTTGCCGGGGAAACGAGGTTACGTCCATACGCTGCAGGTGCGATTGCTTCACGCTCGTGTGCGCGCGCGTCTGTTAACTGGAGGGTGGGACCGTGCGCAATTTGGCATTCCAATTAGCCAACTCGATATGCTTCGCACTTGGCTCGATTTCACGGTGGTGCCATTCCAAGCCCTTGATCGATTGGGAATCGGCTTTAGCGACGACGAAATCGGCGATCTCCATCAGCTTTGGCAATGGATTGGATACCTGCTGGGAGTTGACCCGAAATTTACCGTGCTCGCCGTCGATCAGGCATCAGGACAGCGATTGCTCGATCTAGTTGATGCTGCATGTTCAAAACCGGATTACAACTCGCGTTTGCTCACGCGTCATACGCTCGATTGCATGGGTAAGGTTCTACATCCGATAATGGACATGCCTGAACGGTCCGCCATCAAATTCATGGATGCGATTTGTCGCTTTATTCATGGCGATGATTTTGCTGATGGGATCGGAGTTCCACCCAATGCATTTCGCGCGATAATTCCAGTGTATGTTGCGGCAAATCAGCGTCAACGCGAAAAGGAACGGGCGGATCCCGATCTGCGGCACCGGAAAATGAACGAAACTTTACGAGCTTTCGACGCGGCTGATCAGAAGGTCACGGGACCTGGGCTGTACCAATAATATCCTGGTGTGTCGAATGCGACCCATCTGAGCTATGAATGTAGCAGACTTCGCAGAGGCCGAAATCAGGCCGTAGCACGGATGCTCAACACTAGCCGGACAGTGACTGTGAATTACTGGCAAGCTCTGTGACTGCTATGCACGGGCTCAAGGATATCTGGTTTGCCTTCCTTGCCCGCCTCGCAACTGATCAAACCTTTCCAAACCGTCCCAGTCGTCGTTAATCGATGATGGATTTGGAAAACGATATTAGTGAAGAGATGAAACAACATAGAACTTGTTTGGCGCTCCACAACAAACCGGATGATCGGGAAATTAGCGAGGAGGGGAACAACGTTGGACGCAGGCCACCCAGTAATCCTCATTCGATGATCAATTCGATTAGAAACGGGCCCTTCCGGGCGAAGCTCTCAGCCATCCGTTCGGAAAGCTGATCCAGCGTGAAGGCGCGCACCGCCTCTACACCAAAGCCATTTGCCAGATTAATCCAATCAATATCCGGACTAGCCAGATCAAACAGATTTAAGATGCCGGTATCGGCATTCTTATCGGCGTTATCCATTTCGGGTTCCAAAGTGTAACCGGGACGGGATATGATAATAGTGGTTATATTCAAGCGTTCTCGGGCTTGAGTCCAAAGTGCTTGCATCGTGGAGAACGCCGATCCATAGCCTTCCAGACTGATGACACGTCTATCCGGTGCAGCAATGGCGGCACCGGTGGCGACGGGCATTCCTTGGCCGAGTGCGCCACCTGCAAGCTGCAGCCAATCATGCGGAGCAGCGCCTGTCGTGCCCAAATAGAACGGCAATCCAAAGCCCCGGCTCTCATCGACAACTATCGCATTCTCGGGCATTACCGCTGCAAGCACTTGTGCCATCCCTTCGGACGTGACGCTCCCGCTCGGCCGTTCCGGAACCGTGTTGGCAAGGACCGAAACCAAGGGCGCAGACAGAGCATCGGCAAGTGCTGCCAAGGCAGTGCCGGCGTCTTCAGCTTCGCTTGCCAGGGTGAATAGATGTGATTTGCCCGGTCGGATTGAGCGCGGACTATGTGGATAGGCGGGGAAGGCTACCGGGTCGGCAGCGCCAACGAGAATCACCTGTTCAAAGCCCGATAAAGCAGCAATGGCATCTTCAATTGAATGAGGCAGAACTGGTATCGCCCGCCGTCCACGTCCTCTTTCGATCAGGGGGCTAAATACGGGAGAGAAGAGTTGAGCGCCGGTCTTTGCCGCGATCCGATGAGCATCAATGCTTGCGCCGGCTTCGAGCGCCGTGCCTCCCAGAATAATTGCGGTGGTCTTACCAGAGCGAAGAACACGTGCCGCATGTTCGACAGAATCGGTTGAAACGCTCTGGCGCGACGCCACAGGAAATCGCGGTGCCGGAATACCACCGATATTCCAGCAAGCATCGGATGGAAGGATCAACGTCGCAACGCCCGATCTGCTACGTGCAGCATGCACCGCGGTCGCAGCGTCCGCTCCGATCGCTGCCACGTTGCGTGATGTTTTTGTCCAAACAGAGACTGGTTGAGCCCAACTTTCAGTACCGGCATTGAGCGAGGTGTCAAATCCACGGACATAAGATCCCTCGTCGCCGACAATGTTGACGATTGACATACGGGCGCGGCAAGCACCGTGAAGATTAGCCAAGCCATTGGCTAGGCCAGGCCCGCCATGCAACAAGGTTGCAGCGGGTTTGCGCGCAATGCGTGCAAATCCGTCAGCCGCACCCGCCGCCACACCTTCGAACAAGCAGATGACGCTGCGAATACCGGGAACTTTTCCATGGGCGGCGGCCAAATACCTCTCAGCTGTCCCAGGATTGGTAAAACAGGTGGTGACTTCGTTGGCAATCAAGGTGTCCACCAAACTTTCCGCACCGTTCATAACACGCCACTTTTGGTCGGCGCTTTGCGTTGCCTCCGGCTCTCCGGACATCATTTGCTCGTCCATAGGAAGTTCCTCATATTAATCTTCCGGAGCCCGGCCACCGTAGGTCTGTGGTCGCCAGCCTTTTGCCAAGGGTCTGATGAAACGTGATGATGCACGTTGAGACATGCGTGCTACGGCATGATTTCAGCGGAGGTAAAGCCCCGTTACATCCGTAGTTCGAATTGTTATCCGCTGATTTCGACACGAGTGACGAAGAGCAGGGCGCCCCGATGCCCGCCCGCATGAGAATAGCCGTACCGCTGCCAGTAACCCTGAATCTCGGAAGTGGCACTTAAACCAAGGGGCCGGGCCGTTGTGATGGGTATGGACCCGGTTTGTCCGTTGATACCAGTATTGGCGCGCCGCGCATTGAGCTTTGGAGGGCCAAAGACCGCCTAAGGCATTTGCCAGTTCGACAGAGGAGAACTGAGAAGTGACCAACTGGCTTACACCCGCGGCGGCGAGCGCGGCCGCACTGAAACGTTCTGTCGAAATCGTCGTCAGAATAATCGGCAGCCCGGCGTCGGCTTGATGCAACATCCGTGCAAGTTTTAGGTCCACAGACGCTTCCCGTGGGCAGCAAATAAGTATCAGATCGAAACGTGAAGGAGATACTCCCAGTGCCGAAATGGCTTGATCCGCTGCTGTGAACCCAATTGGCTCGTAGCCTAACGCTGCAAGAATCTCTTCGTGCTTCAATAGGCTGATATGATCCCTTTCCAGCACCAGAAGAGTTTCGCCATTCCCAAATTGCATTGTCGGGAGTGAGTGCTGCGTTTTTGTCAGGTTGTCATCCAGGGCACCTGGAATCCAGATATCAAAACGTGTTCCACGCCCCGGACGGCTTTGTACCTTGATCGCGCCGCCATGTTCCCGGACGATTTCATAAACGGTTGCCAATCCAAGTCCATTGCCTTCAATTCGCGTCGTAAAGAATGGCTCGAAAATGCGTTCACATGTCGCGTCGTCCATACCACGTCCATTATCAATCACAGAAATGATGGTGTAAGGTCCAGGCTTTAATTCGCTGCGGCCAATTGGCAGAGAACCCTTAAGGTCGCGTGTGTCGATTGCGATTTCAATCGTACCGGCCTCATCAATTGCCTGCGCCGCATTGTTGCACAGGTTGAGAAAGACCTGCTGCAATTGTGTCGAGTCCACCTCAACAATCATCATGGCTGTATCCTCGCGCACAATGAGATCGATATGGCCGGGCAACGACGCCTCAAGCAGAGATCTGGTTTCAGAGAGGAATTCACCGACAGAAATCTGCTCACGCTTCGGAGTAACACGTTGGCCAAATTTCAGGATCTGATCGACCAGATCTCGTGCCCGTTCACCTGCCCGGTGAATCTCAACAAGGCTGCGGGAGGCGTGGCTTCCTGACTTGACATGAGCCAAAGCCATTTCTGTGTAACCCAAGATTGCTGCTACGATATTGTTGAAATTATGGGCAATGCCGCTGGCGAAAGCGCCGACCGTTTCCATACGCCTGGCGCGTTGAAGGTCAACCTCAAGCCGTTTTTTCTCATGTTCATTGAGCTCGCGTTCAATGGCATATGTTATTGCATCGAATGCAACGCGGGAAAGACCGAATTCCTTAGAAGATGTAATGTCAGTCGCGTAGGTCAATGCGTCAAAGCCGAGAAGGGAAACCTCCGTGCGGAGGCTTGGAATACACAGCCATGCCTGGACGTCGGCCGCCACAAGATCCTGCAGTTCATTTTTCAGCAAGGACTGCTTGATCTTGGGGATATGAATAATACCGTCGTCATCGGGTTTGAGGCGCGTTGAGAGATTTAAGGCTTTTTCCGGCCAATCTGCAGGAAAGTCCGCCCCCGGCCGGCTCCATTTGAATGTATGCTCCGGCCTGTTGGCAGCGATGAAGTAGGCTCGATCCGCGTTGAGATATAAAGCGAGTTCTGCCAGCGCTTGTTCTATTTTAGCCGCGAGGCCATCCGGATGCGAACTAATGAACCGTGTTGATATGGTCGCAATCAGATGCTCGAAATTCGCGCGCCACCGCAAATTCATCGCCCGGGACTGTAATTTTGCTCCAAACAAAACAAGTAGTCCAACCAAGAAAAGCGAAATCAGATAAAGGACATACCGGAAAATCCTTGCCCTGTTCTCGGATATGTTTTGCTGCGTGGCAATATGGGCGCGAAGAGCTTCCTGCTGGCGCTTCGTAGTCAACGATAACAAATGTCTCAGGGCATTGTTTGTTTCCGGCAGCATCTTACGCAACATATCTCCATGTGCGACGAGTGCACGGACCGAATTCGCTTCGTTTCCTGACCGGGAACCGGTGGAGACACCCTGCAAGCGCTTGTCGACATCGTCGATGACGGTTGGAGAGGCATCGAGGGTAAGGTGCAACATTGCCGTCGCGAGGCTGCCGACCTGTTTCGCCAAATCTGAATTGTCGTCAACGTCGCTCAATTTCGCGCTGAACACACCAAAATAGGCGAGTGAGTTCTGCAGGAGCGAATTGAGGGTTTTGAACTGTTCGGTCCAACGCTCCTTTTCATTGACGATGTCTGTGAGCTCATTCGTTAGCGCGATTGTCTGACTATCTGTGGCTGTTGTCTTGCGCAGACGATCGACCGCTTGCCGCATCGCCTTGAGTTCCTGAACGAGCGGATCATAATTCCGCAGTATGCCTGCCCGCGCGGCCAATACGTCGCGATGGAGTAGACTTTCCGTCGCAGCATAATCATCCAGCACCTGCAACGCATCGCCGGAAACTGGCATTTCCGCATTCGTCCCGCGCACCGTGAGCCATGTCAGGAGCAAAAGCAGCGGAACGATCAGGATGCCTATCCGCGGGAGACTCATTGAGATGCTCCAACCTCCCGGCCTTCGTAGGATCCGGTAAGTGTTTTTAAATAGGTAACGATGGATTCGACTTGTTCATTTGTAAGGTCAGAATTGAGTTGGGCCAATCCCATACGTTTCACCGCTTCCTGAAGCGTCTTGGCACTTCCGTCGTGGAAGTAGGGGCCTGTCGTCGCGATATTGCGCAAACTGGGAACCCGTAGAACCTCGGGCTTGGGTGATGCCAGCGGGTGAAATATCCCATGACGCTCAAAAAGATTGCCACCAATGTTCACGCCCTGATGGCAGGACGCGCAACCCAATGACTTGAACAGCAAATAACCTTGCTGCTCTTCTGCAGTCAGAGCTGTCGTATCACCGGCGAGCCAAAGGTCAAATCGGCTTCCAGGTGTAACCAACGACCGCTCGAATGTCGCAATCGCATCCAACAAGCTTGAAACATCCGGTTCATGCCCATAAACAGCATTGAACTGCTCTATCATGGCAGAATCGGCGTTCAGTTTGCCGACAACGTCTTCCACCTTCGTCCCCATCATGGCAGTGCTTTCAAGCGAGGCTTTTGCCTGCTCGTCAAGCGTACGAAATAACCCTTCCCAGCCCAACCGAAAATTAAGGGCGGAATTAAAAACAGTCGGCGTATTCAATTCCAGGGTTGAGCCATCGACCCCAACATCATGAGCCCTGGAAGTTGCTCCGTTACTCCCGAGGTCGTGGCAAGACGAACAACTCCGGGTGTTGTCACGCGAAAGGCGGGGATCCTCAAAAAGTTGCTCACCAAGCTTGATTTTCGATACATCAGCCGACGGTGCATGCGGAATCGGTGTAATCGGCTCTTCATTACCCATATTGTTGGAGCGAAGGGATTCAGATAGTGCGGCCGAATAAAGCACGCAACAAAGCGTAACAGCGCATATCAAGGTCGCATAGATCGACGAACGGCGCGATGCTCCCTTGGGAAGTCCCTTAACGGACCTCATGTGTTTATCTTTCTCGCGGTGCGATCGGTGAAGATTGCCAAGCATTTTCCTGATCATTAAATTAGCACACAGCCGAGTTCGCTCAGGAATACTTGAAAATCGAACCATCTTTCGGCGTCTGAAGAGGCAGCGCATGTCTATGCTGGATACGCCAGATTTATCATCTGGTGAGCGCAGTTCGTCGGGCTACCCAGGAGAAACCCTGGTATTTGGCAAAGCGCGCCGAAACTGTCGACTTTCAACTGTCATATCGGTGGGACCAATCGCAGCTATTAAATAGTTATCGCATACTGCAGGCACCGCAGCGCTGTCTTTCGTTTCAAACGTCATGCGCAGACGATCACCTGTAGGGCCGCCAGATTACAAAACAATTTCATTCTGATGGTGTATCGTTACAAGTGTAACATTTCCACTTGCGGTAACGATAAGTGGTTTGCGATGGTTAGATTACCGTTGTAACTGCTTTGCGGATTTCCGTGACAACGCAGTAACCATCGGACGGTAGCTTTTTCCGAGCTTTAGCCAAACGGAGAGCGAGAATGTTCCGGAAGATTTCCCCATCATACGACAGATCTTCCTACCCTCTCACAATTTGACCAAGCGCGAGCCGGCCATCGGGGTCGGGAAACAAAAATTACGACCGGCATTGCAATGTTTTGGGCCTTATGCGGTGGCAGCAGGAATTGGGGCGTGCAATATGGGCTCTGACAGAACTCGACGACAAAATGTTGCGGGACATAGGGATCAGTCGATCGGAGATCGAATTTGCCATTAGAAATGGCAGGAACAGCGGTCTTATCAAACGTCGAAATGCCCCGGTCTCGGACAATGCACGGATAGATGACGATAGGAAGCGGTGAAGCTCGCCTGGTGCACGAATGATGCGGTTGGTTCGATCGTCTGCTGGACACTTGGCTATCGCGTTAGATGCGCGAGCGTATGGGAGAGCCTTTGTGGTCAGTCCGGGCTGGGAAATCGGTCTATCCAACAAGGGTGCCCCCGCCAACAAACGGTGGCCCTGTTACAATTGCAGCCATCTAATTGGGACTCTGTAATAGGTTTGAAATCTGATGCCGCCACCCTAGCAATGGTATAGCGAGACCTCAGCCGTTGAGATCGCTGTTGTTAGCTACGCCCAGGACAGGGCATTCCACCACCATCACCGCACCAGTTCGACGATTTGGCGATCATTCTCTTGGTTTGTTGTTACCGCAATTTCCCTCCAATAAGAAAGAAAAAAGAAACCCTCGCCACCATGGCGAAGCCGGACAACCAACTCCATAATGTAGGCTCGCATTTCTGCCCTCAAATATTGATGATACTTGGCATGAGGCGACTAAATGTTGATTGGTTGCCCAATCAGGCAGGTCGGTTCGCCGAATGGTTACGATGACGGCCATGGTTCGAGGAGGGCGCTATATAGCTCTGTTCGATGAATCCTGGCTTATATGCCTAGGTATTTTGTGCTCGATCCTGATCGCGATTCTGGCAGCTGGGCGTGGACCCGACAGAGAGGCGATCTTAACGGCACTTCTCGCTGTGGAAGCAAACAACTCGTCGCTTCAACGGGATGTGGGGAGAGCTCGCACGGGACAAGCAAGCAACCATGATCCGCTAATACAGTCGATCGCCAGCCTTCACAATTTACTCGCTGAACTAAAAGAACTTTCTTCAAAGGCGGATATGGAAAACGATAGAGACTGGAGCAGTCTTCTTGCCAGTTTGATATGTACGGTCAATAGAGATGACGCAATCGTAAGGGAACTCGAGAAGAAAAACACCTTACTGGAAGTTTCACTAGATAATTATAGCAAAACTCTCGGCGAACTCGATAGGAACGGCAATCCAGAGAACAGACGGACTCTAAGAAACTTAATGGCGCAATTTTTAGTTCGACCCCAAGAATATCTTGCGGGGCAAATTGAGAACCAAATCAATGTGCTGTTAAAATCAAAAGAAGCCCCGGTTTCCCAGTTGCAAGCATTGGCCGCTCACACTCACGTTATTCTAGACACAGTCCCACAAGTCGAAGGAATAGTTTCGTCCGTTCAAGCCTCCCAGGCATCGTCGCGCGCCCAAGAACTGGCAAGAGAGTATCTTGAAGTTTCTGACCGCCAAACAAACTTGCGATCCTATTGGAGCCGCACATTCCTGGAATGCATTTCCATTATTTTGTGTGGATATGTCTCTGTCCTCATTTACCGCCTTCGGTTTCAGACCCGGCGGCTCGCACGCCGTCTCGAATTTGAGCAGACAGTGAAGGATGTCAAAGCTCTTTTTACCGCCGATGTAATGAATGATATTTCAGGAACACTTCATGAAGCGCTCAATGTATTGGCGATCTTTTTTAACGCTGGCCATTGCCAACTGGTTTTTATAGATGTCGAGTCCAGTGAAATTGACGAGACGTTTGAAGGCGGCGCTACCCAGAACTCCCCCACTCGCCGTCTGGCGCTGAAAACGATCCTGGAATTGTATCGCGACAGTTTTTTAGCGGGCGCCCAGCACGAACTTCTCTTTTATAGAAATTTACAAAGCCAGCAAGATCTTGCCTTCACGCGCGACGCAACCAGTGCGGGAGGGGTCATCGGTATGCAGATTTCTCCTCGCCGAGGGGCGATGCTCGTATTCGAATATAGCGAAGCCCGGAAGAAAACGCATGGGGATGAAATTGACTTGATGGGGGCCGCCATTGAATTGTTGATCCAGTGCGTTGACCATGACCGCAAACGGCAGGAGAGGGAGATTCTCGAACAGCGGCTTGAGCATGCAGAAAGACTGCAGGCGGTTGGAACGCTTGCGGGTGGCATCGCCCATGAGTTTAATAATATTCTTGCAGCGATGCTCGGGTATGGCGAGATGGCGCTGCAAGTATTACGGCGTCCTTCCCGGGCGAAGAATTATGTCCAAGGCATCGTATCTGCTGGAGAACGTGCCCAGCATATTATTGACCAGATCCTAACCTTAAGCCGGAAGTGCGAGAGGAACAGCAAGCCTTTCGATGTCGTGGAAGTCGTATCAGATATTCTCCCCGTTTTGATGGTCTCATTTCCAGAAACGTCGGAGCTTAGGGCGCGTCTCGCCGAAGAGAAGACGGTGATTCTGGGGAATCCTGTTGAGATTCAGCAAATTCTAATGAACCTTTGCAAAAATGCCTTGGAAGCATCCCCTGGTGACGCAAAGGTCGAAATTGAAGTTACCCTTGTGGACATTAAGTCGAGGAAGCTTCTTTCACACGGTAAATTGCAGCCAGGAAGTTATGTTCTTCTGAGTGTCACCGATCAAGGGGCAGGCATCCCTGAATCTGTTTTGCCTCACATTTTCGAGCCATTTTTTACCACAAAATCGCACGCTGGCGGAACGGGCCTCGGCTTAGCAGCAGTGCACGGTAATGCTGCCGCACTCACAGGTGAAATCAATGTAGTAAGTAATGTCGGTCTGGGGACCCACTTTGAACTCTTTTTTCCTGTCTGTCATCAACCAGCTACTCCCTTAAGGGACTTTTTCAACGAACCATTGGTTCCGCTTGGTAGCGGCCAAACGATTGTCGTCCTGGAAATGGACGCGGCTCTTCTTACGATGCACGAAGAGAAAATAGCCGCCCTGGGATATGAACCTGTGGGTTTTTCGAGTTTGGATCGCGTCGTGGAATGGCTGGCAACTGGCCAAAACCTTCCGGACCTATTTGTTATCGACGTCGCCTCGTTTGAAACATCAAGGACGTTATCGGAGATTAGTTCGGTGGTTGGAGATGTTCCCTATCTCCTCGCCGTCAATCCTTCCTGGGACGTTTATATGAGAAAGCAAAGTTTCAGGCAGATGGAGGTACTACGAAAACCGATCAGTACCGCCAATATGGCAAGTACCATCTATAAAAAACTAAACTCCGACCCGGACGCAATGAACTTGTATCGACGTCCAAATGTCTAGTCCCGCACCGGTTCATCGTAATCCGGTTCAACAAGATTCGATCTCGGAAACGTTTGAACTTTATCGAGATGTTTTCGTCTTTCTAGGACATCAAATCCATGTCGCCAATATTCGATTTTACGATGGCCGCCCGGCGTCTACGTTTGCCACACTTTCGCATCATGCTCCTTGCATCTCTAGGTGGGGCACTGGAATTTTACGATTTCATTATCTTCGTTTTTTTTGCGGCCGTCATCGGCAGGCTGTTTTTTCCGACGGGTATGTCAGACTGGCTATCCACCATTCAAACATTCGGTATTTTCGGCGTGGGCTATGTTGCGCGCCCGCTTGGCGGCGTGGTGCTTGCTCATTTTGGTGATCTCTTTGGCCGCAAGCGTATTTTCGTTTTTTCGATCCTGGTGATGACGCTGTCTACGATGGGAATAGCACTGTTGCCAACATATAGCTCAATCGGTGTAGCAGCACCAATATTGCTTGTTTTGATGCGTGTTCTTCAAGGCGCGGCTATTGGCGGCGAAGTACCAGGCGCGTGGACCTTTGTGGCCGAACATGTCCCCTCCCACCGCGTAGGTTTCGCATGTGGCCTCATCTGCTCCGGACTAACCTTGGGCATTCTGCTAGGCTCTTCGATTGCTGCGCTCACAAATTCTCTCTTTGTGCCCGACGAAGTTGCTGCATACGCTTGGCGAATACCTTTCCTGATCGGCGGCATCTTCGGCGCCATCGCTGTCTACCTGCGCCGCGAACTCCAAGAAACTCCGATATTTTGGGAATTGAAACGCAACCGTCTCTTGATGCCGGAACTGCCCCTCAGAGCGGTACTACGGGACTACTCGACAGGCGTCGTCATCTCTGTGCTTCTGACATGGGTCCTTTCGGCTGGAATCGTGGTTACCACTCTGATGACAGCAACTTTCTTGGAGAACCTCTACGGTTATACCGCACAGCAATCGCTTATCGCCACAAGTGTAGGCTCAATGTCTCTAATTGTCGGCTGCGTTATCGCTGGCGCCATAATTGATAGGGTTGGCATGGGTATCTTCTTTATGGTGGGCAGCTTTCTGTTCGGAATCTCGACATTCACTTTTTACAGCTATGCAGCGGTCTCGCCAAGTGCACTGCTCATTCTGTACGCGATTATGTGCTTCTTTGTCGCGATTATGGCGGCTGTGCCGTATGTCATGGTCCGTGCGTTTCCAGCCCGTGTCCGCTTTACCGGCGTTTCGTTTTCCTACAATTTGTCTTATGCCTTATTTGGAGGGCTGAGCCCCGTATTGATCACCTCGTTGTTGCAGTTAAATCCGATGGCGCATGCTTATTATCTGGTTTTCATCGCCTCGTTATCATTCGCCATTGGGCTCTATCTCTACAGAAATGATGCAGCAATCAAATCTCCGGCAGGTGTCGAAGAAGTTACGACCTTGGCGCCTCCCGGATAATACGACAGCTCGTGTTGGTGGGTTTGTACAGGGCGCGTCCATAAATCGGACTACAAACGCTGCCGGACATGTTGCTCGGTACCGTCAGGTGATCCTGCCGTTGCGTGAAGCACCGGAGTTAGGTGGCTCGACATTTCGACACTGTTGTTCAGCGTCAGATAGCCTGGTTCGCTCAGCATTTTTGGTCTCTGGAATAGAGTGTCGGTATTGGCGAGTATACCTCATTGGATGGAGCTCTCTTCACACGCCGACGGAGCGCTAACTCGGGAAGGCACTGTCGTTACATTCGTAACCCAAAGAGTGTGTATCTGCCTTGCACTGAAATCCTATTGAAACATGAAGACAGCATCTTCCGCATGATGACGGGCGTGTGTTCAACACCCCGACTATAAAACCGACAATGGAGAAAATGATGAGCGGCAACGGATTCGTGGCACTTAAATTCGGTGTGTTCGATCATATGGACAACTCTGGCCTCAGTCTGCACCAGCAATATACGGATCGATTGCAAATCACTGGCGCATGTGATCAGGCGGGTTTTTACGCCTACCACATTGCGGAACATCATAGCACACCTCACGGCCACACTCCTTCTCCGAACCTGTTCTTGGCAGCCGTCGCTCAACGTACCCAGAACCTACGCTTATCGCCCATGGTTATGCTATTAAATCTGTACCATCCGTTACGGGCATTTGAGGAAATCTGCATGCTCGACCAGTTGAGCGGCGGTCGAGTCGATCTCGGTATCGGGCGCGGCGCCTCGCCGATCGAACTGGCCTTTTTTGGCATATCATCAGAGGCCGCGCAGGATCGTTATCGAGAAGCAGCGGACATCGTGCTTGAAGCTATGAAGACCGATAAACTTAGCTACCAGGGGCAATATTTTGAATTGGACAACGTGCCAATTACTTTGTCGCCCATTCAACGGCCACATCCACCGCTTTGGTACGGCACGACCAGCAGCGAAACAGCTTCGTGGGCGGCCGAACACAACATCAACATCGCGTGCCTAGGGCAAACTTCAGCGATTCGTTTGATGACCGACGCATATAGATCACGCTGGACAGCTTCGGTGGTTTACCCGGAGATGCCGCTTTTGGGCATGGTGCGGCATATTGTTGTTGCTGAGACCGATGCTGAGGCTAGGGCAATGGCTGGTCCGGCCTACACACGTTGGTTTGAAACCTTGACTCACCTGAACCGAATGCGCGGCGTTCCTATTCCTAAAACTCTGCCGTCTTCCTTCCAACAGGCGGCGGCCGAGGGACATAGTTTAGCTGGGTCGACCTCCACTGTGCGCGACGCCTTGATTAGGCAAACGCACGAAGCCGGCGTGACTTACCTGATGTGTCATATGGCTTTTGGAGACCTCCCGATGGCTGCGACGTTGAATACAATAGCCGCTATTGAATCGGAGCTAATGCCGGCGTTTGCTGACGTGCGGCCTGGCGAAATGAATCGACGATCCCGAGCGACGCACGCTTAGAGTGCATGGCGATAGGAGGCCTCGCGAAAAGTATGGGATTCTGAGACTTCCTCAACCTGTGTGATCGATGAGCAAGGAGAGCCGCAATATCCGGGCACGCAAGGGTGATGTCAGGTTAAGTTTTCAGGCCACGAGGATTGTCGGCCTGTTGAGTTTCAGATGAGCGTTTCCGTCACGGCTTTCCACTGGTGATCGGAAACCCTGCATTACTCGCTCCCGTTTTCGCAGCGCCAGATGTGAATTCTCCGCCCGGTTGTTCAACCCTTTGCGCGAGCGATGCTCGATATCCGGCATGACCTGGCGTCTGGCGGCTCCCTAGGAGCGCAACTTGTCGGTGATCATCCGCTTCGGCACCGGCGATTACACAACTGAGAGTGGTTTGCGCATTGAGCTCGACCAAATTTACTGGGGGTCGGTCGTGCTGCAAATATCGCTTGGCAATGACGTCATCACAACAAGTTTTACTGATTTTGATGACCAACTATCCAACCTGGTAAGGTTTATCAATGAGACCGACGCCGGAGGTTTTCCCAGCGCACAGATTACGGAATACGGGGTTGCAACTTGGTCGATTGAACAGGGGGACGACCCGGAAATATGTCGGTTCACCATCGATACGCGCGGCATGTCGGGCTTCTCCTTTCAACCCAGTCGATTGAGTGCACTCATTGATCGTACAGCGTTGTTGCGCCAATTGGTCGACCTTTCACAGGCCATAGGTGAACACTACAACTTGGCGCTCGGCTATCTGTTTTTTGCGAGCTTCGAAAATTCCGTCATGGAATCCTTTCTGCAACAATCCGAGGATGACTGGGATGCGGGCGTTGCGGAGGGTCGGTTCGAAGACGACCTCGACAAACAGGATGAGTATCTGGCACGGCGTATGGTGGCTGAATTATCGCTTGACGCAGAGATGCAAGCGATCGACGAGCAATGTCGGAAGATGATGAGGACAGGGGTCGTGGCAGAGACCATGCTCGCAATGATCTGAACCGCCAAGACTATGGATTGTCGGCCCGATGCCGCACGCAATCGCATCTTGCTTCTTACACTCGGGATACAGTGGAAAACCGTCACAGCGCAACGGGATTGGAAGGAAACGAAACGATGGGGCGTAACGAACAGGTGCTCGAAGCTGTTGAGGCGGTAATCCAGAAACGCGTCGAAGGGTTGGACAAGAAAATCACTAACGAGAAGATGCAGGCGGTGGCCCGGGGTGCGGCTGGTTCTCGCATGTTTTTATTGCTTGCGGAGATTTGCAGAGACGAGTTCAGTGAAATAGCACAGGACATTTCCAGAGTGATAGAGCGGTACGATGCGCCTAACGCCTCTGACTATGGAAATGCATTTTACAAACTCCTCGACGGCGCGCGCGAAAAAGTTATGACCACTTTCACTTCGCAAAATTCAAGAATGGGAGAGGGCGCTCAGAAGTGGCTAGAACGAGAACTTTCCGTAGCAATGAAAAACGCCGTGCGGGAATTCGATTTGACTGTGACGGTGCCCACCAAAACCGACGACACCGATCTCGCACTAGCTTTCCTGCGCTATTATTCGAAAGTGCCGAAAGCGCACAAATCAAATGTGTTGGGGCAGTCGTATCAACCGGGCGCGCTGGAAACAGAGCTGGGGCGGAACTTTACGCCAGAAGAACGTTCGCAAGCTGGTAGGGTTCAAGAAGGGCTTATCAAAGATGGCCTTTTGGAGCCGACCTACGACGACATGGTTGACCCTGAAAAGTGGCTGCGCATAACAGAAGCTGGCCGATCAGCGGAAAAAAGTGGCGCTCCCGATGACCTTGATCTCAAACTGATGAAGATAAACCCTCACCTGGTAACACGTCGGCGTGGAGCTTGGGCAGCTGCCGCGAGTGACCACCCAGACGCTCCGAGCCAAGCGGCACATTCGGGCCGAGAACTTGTCAGCCACCTTCTGGCAGAACTTGCGCCAATCGACGAGATAAAGGCGCAACTCAAGTTTGAGCCCGCCAAGGATAGCAAAACGGGCGTAACACGCCGTATGCAAATAAAGTATGCCATGACCAAGCGCCCGAGCGGTAGTTCGGAAAGTGATCTAGCCATCGCAAAATCCGCTGCGGGTTTACTCGATGCGCTGCATACCAAGCTTTCTGCGCTTACTCATGGGCGCGATCCCTCTATTACCGCTGTAGAGGTCAAAACTGTGTTGTCTGGTACAGACATGATTCTTCAGCTGTTGCTTTCCTAGCTCGAGCCGCAGAAATACGGATATGGTTGCACGTCAGTCCGTGCAACCATATCCGAAAATGCGTCGTTATGTCATCCAACCGCTGCTTGCAGCCGATCGTCTTGGTCGGACGCGGCACATCGACACCCTTGCCACCCGCAATCCCTACGGTAAAGCGCTGGGGATTATACCGCCGGCAGGGAGGTGGGTGCCCTGGATCGCAGTAGCAAGGGCCTTCCCGTCATTGCCTCCGGACTTCTCCTGTATTGTTGCTGCGAGCTCTCGTTACTTCCGGACGGCGAGTCGAAGCGTGTGGCTGCGACTGACTTGAGTTTCAAGCGGCAATCAGCAAAGTTTCCTCTCGATAGCCTTCAACATTGCTGCGAACTGTTCCCGGGAAAATTCGTTCTCAGAATTTTCGTTGGCGCTGTCAACGATCAATTGCCCCTGCTCGACTGTCGGTATGCTGCCGTAGCTCGCGAGCGAAGTCTTCGGCGTCGCGTGCCCGAGGTTCTGGCTCCAGGCTTTGAACTGGGCAATGGAAAGCTGACGCTTGTACCCTTCGGCGACCAGCATGTCGCGAAAGCGGTGCGGGGTAAAAGGCCGCAATCCCGCACGTTCAAAGGTTCGCTTGAACATGCGGATAACTGTCTGTGCATCGCCAAGATGCAATGGGACGAGTTCATACGCACCAATGCTCTTTCCTTTGCCGCTGGCATGGGCGGCCTTTGGAAACAACGGATCCTCCGGTCCATATTTCAGCTGATTGACGAGGAGCTCATGCCATTCCATGAATTCCTTCTCCAACTCCTTGCCGACGGGAAGGAAGAACGAAAAAATCTCCTTGCCGAATTTTGTCTCGACCGAGCGCGGATCCTGATGAATGCGCTTTAGCGACGGAATGAAATGTTTGACCTTCAGCGAAACCAGGGCGCCGTCACGGATACCGGTCAGAGCAACCAGCGCGACCATAGCCCGGTCGCATTTGTCCAGCATCGAAGCTGCCGGCATCATGCGAAACGCTTTCAAAACATCGTCGAGAGACGGAAAAGTCTTGCCGGCGCTTGCCTGACTGACACGTAGCTCGCGCATGCTTGGATTGAGATACTCAACGTCGAGAAGATCAATCTTTGTTTTGTAATCCTTGTTCTGCGCCAGCCAGGTCAGAAAGCGCTTTGTGCCTTTGAGTTCGGCGACCAGTGATGCGGTCTGCAAATGGCTGGCGGCAAGATAAGTCTTGTAGGCGATGGCCTTGGCTTTGCTCCAGATGCCAAAATTCTCGAACCTGAAGAACTGCTCGAAACGCGCAAGGCCGATTTCGTCCTTGCGAACCGATTTGCCGGCGCGCCCCTTCGAGTCCTTGAGATAGCTGAACCACGCGCGTTTCATCCGCTCATTGTATGGATTCTGCGGCAAGATGACGGGTGGCCGACGGCGTGTCGCAACCGTCGGCACCGGCTCTTCCTCAAGCATTTCCGGGAGCGGATTCGGGCTTGCTGATCCGCAACCCGCCTTTTCATTCTGATTCAGAGGATTACTGTTCGAAGTATCATACTTGTTGAATCGTTGTATTTCGTTCTCAACGACGCGGCGGCGTGCCATCGCCTGAGTAAACTGCTCGGCGCTGAGATTGCGAAACACCCTGGTGCCGCAAACCGAGCAAAGGGCTTCTCCGCGAAAGTTGTTTTGCTGCAAGACCTGATAACTATCCGATCCTGACGCGGCTTTGGTCACCGTTTGGCAGCGAAAGCAATAGAACTCGTCCGGTGCACATATCTTGCGGCGGTTATCCCACCAGGTCTCGTGCCAGTCCTTGACCACCCATCCGAAAAAGAGCGGAGGAAACAAGGTATCGATTGGCTTGAGACCCTGTTGCATCCATGTGCGGACCGTGGCTTCGTCTTTCTCGTAGAGGATGGAAAGCTCCGGGATCGAATAAGTGGTGGTGATGCGGACTTTGCGTTTGTCAGAGCGACGCTTGGAATGGGCTGGCATTGAATTTCCCTGGGAAATGAGCTGAATTTGGACGCAGTTTAACCGTCCCGCGAATGACGCAGGTTGCGACGGTCTGGCTGTCATGAATTTAAGTGGCGGGTCTGAAAGAAGCAGGCGGACCACGCGACCGCCGTTCAAGGGGTGCGGTTTGCTGCTCCTGGCAACGGCAAGGCTCGTTCGAATAAGCGAGAGCATAGTTCAGCGTGACAGCTGAATCGCTCCCGTGTCGACGAGCAACAATGCTCAAAATTTTACCCACGATTGGCGATTTCCATCTGCTGTGCTTCGAATTCTTCGATGGCCTGCAGTGAGAAAACAGTCGTATTGGGTCCGATTTTAATGGCTTTGAAGGCCGGACGGGTCTTGGACCAGCGCCAGATGGTGCTGGGACTACAGCCGTAGCGTTCAGTCAAATCGGCTAAGCGAAGCCAAGTAATATGAGGGGTGATGTTTTTTCTGGGCATGGACAGTCCTTGGGTTGGACCGCACGTCATGCGCAGTAGCCTTGTGTAGCACCGGCCTATGCCGTTGCATAGACGATATTTTTTGTCTCAGAGGTCTTAGTTTACGATCCGCAGAACGCAGCCCAATCATCCATCATCTGCACGCGTTTGTCGAAGAGATCACCGCGCCGGTAGGCTGCCTCGACCTTGTTGCCAATGGTATGCGCCAAGGCCATCTCGGCAACATCGTTCGGATATGCAGTGCGTTCTGAGCACCAATCGCGGAAAGTTGAACGAAACCCGTGCGGAACGGCAGCGACCTTCATGCGGCGTAGTACCGCCGAGATTGTCATGTCGGAGATTTTGCCGCCGCGCGCTGCGGAAAAGACAAAACTGACGTTCTGAAACAGGGGCACTTTCTCAAGCAATCTGATTGCAGCCTTCGAAAGCGGCACGCGATGTTCCTTGCCTGCTTTCATCCGCTCCGCCGGAATTGTCCAAAGCTTCGCGTCCACATCGATTTCATCCCAGGTTGCACCTCTGACTTCGCCTGACCGTGTGGCCGTCAGGATGGAGAACTCCAGCGCCAACGATCCCATGCCTTCCGTTGACCTCAGTGCCTTTATGAAAGCGGGCACAGCATCGATCGGCAAAGCCCTGTGATGAACGACTTTGCTGACTTTGCTAGGCTTTGGCATCAGAGCATCCAGATTGCCCTTCCAGCGCGCCGGGTTTTCACCCTTACGATGGCCCGAGACTGTTGCCCAGGCCAGAACGTTTTCAATGCGCCCGCGCAAACGGGTCGCCGTCTCGGTCTTGGTCGACCAGATGGGTTGGAGAACATTGTAGATATGATCAACACCAATCTCATTGACGCGCATTTGACCAATGATGGGATTGGCATAGGTCACCAGCGTTGCAAGCACTTGGTCGGCATGCTTGTCATTGCGGTATTCCTGTTTTTTGGATTTGTGCCAGCGTGTCGCCGCCTCCTCAAACGTGATCACTGAACTTGCGGCGTCCAGCGCAAGCCGAAGCGATCGGCGCTCCTCGACGGGATCGATGCCTTTGCGGATCTTGTCATGTGCTTCACGGGCTCTTTCACGTGCCTGAGAAAGCGTGACATCCGGGTAACCACCAAGACCGATGTGACGGCGCTTGCCACCTATCTGAACGCGCAGCAGCCACGACCGGGCGCCAGTCTCTTTTACCTGGAGTTGCAAACCGTTCACGCCGCCGACAAAATGGATGCCAGGCTCAACAAGTCGTTTAATATGAAGTGGACCAAGTTCTTGTGCTTTGCGAGGCATAGCCGCTCCAGACAGGCCCACCAATAGACCTACCTAAATCTATGCAACACGGTGACACTCTATGCAATGGCAAACGACATCGTTTGTAAAATAATATAATAAAAACAAGTGCATATGCAATGGACTGCAATCCAGTGACACTGCTCGGTGGCAGCCTTCCTCTCCGCCAGACATCTATATTTATGGGTCCAGAAATCGACCGTATCACCCGTGCTGTCGATCGCCCGGTAGAGATACATCCACTGGCCTTTGAGCCTGATGTAGGTCTCGTCCATATGCCACTTGCTGCCAACAGCGCGCTTGCGCCGATTGAAGCGCTTGAGCAGTATTGGCGAGAAATGAACGACCCAGCGATGAACAGTTGAATGATCGACGCTTATGCCGCGCTCGGCCATCATTTCATTCAGGTCGCGCAAACTCAACCCATAGGCCAGATACCAGCGTACGCACAGAAGGATCACCGACTGGTCGAAATGACGCCTTTG
This sequence comes from uncultured Alphaproteobacteria bacterium, assembly GCA_963776115.1. Taxonomy (GTDB): domain Bacteria; phylum Pseudomonadota; class Alphaproteobacteria; order Rhizobiales; family Rhizobiaceae; genus Phyllobacterium. The sequence goes on from CAVZLS010000004.1 coordinate 411,418, forward strand.
AATATCATGCAAACGGTTTTGCGTGCGCGCGATTGTTTGGATCCGAACGGGCGCGGATTGCCATCTGTTCCCGGTCCCAGGCCAACCTGGACGCGGCAATTTCACAATTACCTGAAGCCTACGGATCGCTGCGGATTTGAGTTTCGAAGACCAGGCCCATGAGGTTATCGGAAAGGATGACCGTCTCCAGCGTTCGTCGAGCCAACCCTGTGTTCAGCGTTTTCAATTTGATGGTGTCGAGTGCGCCGCCTTGCTTAGTCGGCGTTTCGCTCGAAAAACGTCCCACTGCTGGTCGACCAGCACGCCAATAAGGATCACCCCTCCCATAACCGCAAAATTGAGCGACGATGGAATGCCGAGGAGATTGACGAGATTTTGCAATTCTTGCAGCAGGATAGTGCCGAGAATTACGCCGACGATTGACCCTTCACCACCGCGCAGCGAAAAGCCACCAAGAACGGCGGCCGCGATCGCATACAGTTCATAAAAATTGCCGTGGCTGGCGGGGGAAATCGAGCGGGTATACATTGCAAAGTAGATAGCCGAGAGTGCCGTCAATACACCGCAAATGACATAGGCAGCCATCACCATTCTACCTGTCCTGATCCCGGAATATCTTGCCGCTTCCTCATTTTTGCCGATGGCATAAAGATAACGCCCGAAAACTGACCGGTGCAGTACTACCCACGTCACGCCCATAATAATGAGAAGTGCTATAAAGCTGTTGGGAATGCCATAGGTGCGGCCGGCCGTAAGGAATTCAAGAGTGGGAAAGTTCTGGCCGAAAGCAAAGCCGGCGGTCCCATCGGCAGTATAGAACCGGGCGATCCCGCGATAAATCAACAAGCCACACAGCGTCACCACGAATGGCTGGAGCTTCAGCCGCGTGATCAGCCAGCCATGGGCCAAACCAATGAGCCCACCGAGAACCAGGATGAGCATGAAAGCCAATGGCCAAGCCATGCCATGATTTGCAATCAAATCGATGAACAGAACACCGAGTAGCGCGATTAACGAACCCACCGAGAGTTCGATACCGCCGGTTATGATAACAAACGCTTGTCCTATCGACAGGATACCGAAGAGACCGATGAGATTCGACGTATTGGCGAGATTGATGGGCAGCAAGAAACGAGGATTGATTGTTGCGACAACGGCTCCCACGACGACTATGAGGATCAACAGGCCAATATCTTTTTTATTCATCGTGATCTCCAACCCTTATAGATGCTATCGTGCTGACTTGCCCACCGCCAGCAAAAGCACATTCTCCTGATCAAGTTGATCCTTGGCCAGAATGCCGGAAATCTGGCCTTCATGCATAACTGCGACGCGGTCGGAAACACCGATGACTTCCTCCATGTCGCTCGAAATCATGAGGACCGCGACACCCGTGTCGGCGAGCGCCTGCATGAGTCTGTAGATTTCAGCCTTGGCTCCAATATCGATCCCGCGAGTTCGGCTCGTCGAAAATCATGATCCTCGGTTTCATCGCCAGCCATTTTGCCAGAACGACTTTTTGCTGGTTGCCGCCCGACAAGGTGCCGACACGCGTTTTTACCGATGGAGCCTTGATGCCAAGGTTACTTTTCTGCGCTTCCGCCGTCGTATTTTCGCTGGCAGCTGAAATTATCAAATTGGCCGAATGCGCCGAAAGATTAGGTAGCGAAATATTCTGTGCAATAGCGAAATCAAGGAGTATGCCAGCCAGCTTTCGATCCTCTGGGACGAGAAAGATGCCAGTAGCCACCGCATCAGCGGACGAAGAAAGCAGGACATGTTTGCCATCCAGATAAAGCTCTCCGCCAAGGCTCCTGTCTATGCCGAAGACAACGCGGGCGAATTCAGTCCTGCCCGAACCTACAAGTCCTGCTAGCCCGAGGATTTCGCCATGCAGCACGTCCAAATCGACGGTCCGATGAGGATAAGCAGCTGTGCGAATGCCCTTGGCGGACAGCGCGACTGCACCAGCCTCGCGCTCCGAGGTATTTGTACGGGCTTTCAAAGCACGGCCTATCATGAGCTTGACCATCTGATCGTGATTGATGGCGTCGCTTGCAAGTGTGCCCGCCAGCATTCCATCTCGAAGGACGATAACTCGATCGGCGACGCTCTCGACCTCGTGGAGTCGGTGCGAAATAAAGATAACGCTGATACCTTCTGCCTTTAGGCCTTTGATCACGCCGAGCAACTTTTCAGTTTCAGCCAAGGGAAGACTTGAGGTGGGTTCGTCCAGGATAACAAGCCTTGCCTTGATCGAAAGAGCTTTGGCAATCTCGACCATCTGCTGCTGGGCTAGCGACAATTCCGATACGGGGGTGTCGGCCGTAAAATTGGCGCCGACCCGTTTGAGGAGTGGTAAAACCATCTCGCGCAATTTAGCGCGATCGACCAGCTTCAGAGGGCCGCCGTGCAAGGGCTCTCTGCCAAGAAAGATGTTGGCGGCAACGTCAAGATTTTCAAAGAGGTTCAGTTCCTGATGTACGAAGGCAATTCCGGACTCGAGGCTATTTTCGACGGTAAGACGGTCATGATCGACGCCGTCGATCCTGATAAGACCGCGGTCCGGGGCCGCCACACCGCCCAGAATTTTCATCAGCGTTGATTTGCCAGCGCCATTTTCGCCGACAAGGCCGATTACCTCGCCAGGTCTGATCTCAATGGAAAAGCCATCCAATGCCACAACACCGGGATAGGTCTTTCGCACGTCATGCAAGCTGAGGAAGGCTGCCTGATGACGTGCGTCAGAAGAAGTATCGATTGTGCCCGGCATGGATTCGGCGCGATTAACGCCACCTGTTGCGGTAAAACCATTGCCAGTCATCGCGTCAAGCTCTTGTTCGAAAACGGCCTAGTTGCCAGCCATCTTTTTCAGATTGGCAGCGTATGCATCGACATCGTCCTTGCCGACAATCACAGTCTTGATAATCAGCAATTTGTTGTCCGGAATGCTCGACTTGTCACCGGCAAGATAAGCGGCCATCATTTTCATACCCTGATAGGCCCATTCGAATGGCTGCTGCACAACAGTAGCGGCGACAGTGCCTTCCTTGACGCCACCCAACGTAATCGGATCGTCATCAAATCCAACGACGGTGATCTGCCCCAACTTGCCTGCATCGCGGAGAGCCTCGTAAATGCGAGGTGTATTATAAGAGTAAAAGCCAACCATGCAGGTAACATCCGGGCTAGCCACCAGAGCGTCTTCGACGTTCTTCTTGGCACGCGTCTGGTCAATATCGTCTCCGCGAACATCGACTAGTTCAATTTTGGTGCCTGCGAGACCATCCTTCATGCCCTGGATGCGTTCCTTGGCATTGTCAGCGCCGAGCAGGCCGACAAATCCGAGACACTTGCCCCCGTTAGGCATGGCTTTCTTCGCGATTTCTGCAGCCTGTTTGCCTGCATCGACGTTGGACGAACCGATATAGGCGACGCGATTAGTCTGAGGCGCATCGCTATCCGTGGTGAAGAGGGCAGTCTCGGACGCAATCTTGTTGAGTCCATCGGTAGACGTCTTCGGATCTACGGCCGACACCATGATGCCCTTGACGCCGGCTGTGACGAGATCATCCATCAGACGCTGCTGGATGGCTACCGAGGACTGCTCGGGATACTTGAGCTCCAAGTTGTAGTCGGGCAATTCGGCCTGCGCCTTCTTGACGCCCGCCTCAGCAGCTTTCCAGAAATCGGAGGCCCCATTCACCACGAAAGCCAGCGTTGGCTTGTCGGCGGCATAGGCCATAGTTGGCATTGACGCGCTAAACATCAACGCAGCGCAAAGTGCGGCAATAGATATTGCGGATTTCATGTCTAACCTCCCATTTGGCTCAACGCAGTCGTTGATCCGAGTTTTCAATCGGTGATCGAAGCCGGGCCACCTCCTATGGTTACCGGCAACGGGTGAAAGGCGTTCCACCATTCAGCCTGGAGACTTTAATGAGCCGATTCTCAATAGTAAATAGAATTATCATATAGTATTATCATTGCGTTCTCTTCTTCTACTCCTATCCCAGGTTGGCGGGAAAAGGCCAAACCTCCGGCCGCCACATGCCGGAGCGGACCATGCATTTCATGCAATGCGAAATCTCAATGGCGAGAATGCGCTCTGGATGCTTACCATTGACGACCATGGCTTTACGCAGCTCGGCATCACGGACAATGATCGCCTATCGATGTACAACTGCTGGACCGCTATGCTGCCAGCCCTGTTTCGCGATCGAAAAGATGCAGATTATCCAAGGAGATATGCAAGCGGATCTGGTCACCTCTGCGAGTTTCGGGCCTGCCACTGTGGGCGAGAACAACTGGCTGCGATGCGACCTCCAAAACCACGAAGGTCATGCTTCCCGTCGACTCAATGCCGGTGACGGTCGCATCAATGGCCATGTCGTTCACGCAGGGCTTCAGGGAAAGATGTTCGGGCCGCATGCCAATCCAGAATTGGCAACCGGCAGCGATATCGCAATTCAAACCTATCTGGGCGCTGTCGTTGTCAAGTACCAAAGCACCATTGTCGGTAACTGTCGCAGGCAGAAAGTTCATTGCCGGTGAACCAATGAAACCGGCGACAAACCTGTTCGCCGGCCGGTCATAAAGATCAAGCGGACTTCCCTGCTGCTCGACAACGCCGGCACGCATAACGACGACGTGATCGGCCATGGTCATCGCCTCGACCTGATCGTGCGTGACGTAGACCGACGTCGCGTTCAGGCGCTCATGCAGCTTGCGAATCTCGCTGCGCATATGGACGCGCAGCGCCGCATCGAGATTGGAGAGAGGTTCATCGAACAGGAACACTTTCGGATTGCGCACAATGGCGCGGCCCATGGCAACACGTTGCCGCTGACCGCCCGACAAGGCTTTGGGCAGGCGATCCAAAAGATTGCCAAGGCCGAGGGTTTCTGCGGCGGTTCGCGTGCGCTCCGAGATTTCTTCCTTCGGACGACGTTTCAGGCGCATCGAATAGTTCATATTGTGCTCGACATCCATGTGCGGGTAGAGCGCGTAGGACTGGAATACCATGGCGACATCGCGCTCACGCGGCGGTTTGCCGATGACACTCCGTCCGGCAATCCGGACGTCGCCGGAGCTGGTTTTCTCGAGTCCGGCAAGGGTTCGCAGCAAAGTGGACTTGCCGCAACCGGACGGACCTACAAGGGCGACGAACGAGCCCTGTTTGATGGAAATGTTCACGTCCTTGACGCATGGAACCCGCCATAATGCTTGTTCAGATGGTCGATTTCGATCTGGAGCATCATTCACCTCATTTAAGTGCGCCGGCGGTAAGACCGCTGACGATCCGACGTTGCAGGAGCATGAATACGATTCCGAAAATCGGCGTCACATAGATGGCCGCGTAGGTCATGATGCCGTTCCAGTCATTGGCATTCGGCCCCATGAACGTCTGCAATCCGACCGTTGCTCTGCAATTCGTTCTTGGCGATTAGCGAACGCGCATAGACATATTCGCCGAAGGACTGCAGAAAGATCAGCACCGACGTGACGAGAATACCATTGCATGCCGGGCAACATGATGTGGAAGAATGCGCCGATGCGTGACGATCCGTCGACGAGCGCCGCTTCTTCCAGTTCACGCGGCACCTGCACGAATGTTGCCCGGCAGAGGACAATGTCGAGCGGCAAGACCTTGGCGGTTTGCGCCAGGATAACAGCGATGCGCGGACTGGCTAAAAGACCGATCTGGTTGAACATAACGAAGATGGGTGTGACCATCAAAGATGACGGCAAAACCTGCATCATAGATAGCGAAGAGGGCGATTTCAATCCAGACATTACGCACCCGCGATAATACGTAGGCACAGCCAGTTCCCAATGTCGTGGCAAGGATCGTAACACCTGTAGCGATGAGCAGCGAATTCCAGATGTACCTGCCCATGTCGCGGCTCTTCCATACCTCCAGAAAGTTCCACTGCGTGTCTGACGGCCAAAGTGTGGGCGGATACTGAAATATCTTCGGTACTGCTTTTGGCCGTCAAATACATCCAGTAAAGCGGGAACAGATAGATCGCCGTCATGGCCAGACCGATGATGAGCAGAACGTAGCGTTTCGTCAGCGTCCTCCTTCCTCAGTAGCTGTGTTCATGACGCGTCGCGCCACATAGACTGCTGCTACCACTATGACGAAGATGATCATGAGAACCGAGACGGCACTGCCGAGAGAAATCTCATACGTCTGGAATGAGAACTGCCACGACCAATATTGAGCGACATTGGAGCTGTCGGCGGGGCCGCCCTCGTGAGCAGCGATCAAGTCGAACTGTTGGAGTGTAAAGATAACGCCGAGCGATATCACCGCGCCAAGCTGCGCACGCATCAGAGGGAGGGTAATGGATCGAAAACGCTCGAATGCTCCTGCACCATCAAGTTCGGCGGCCTCGGTCAACGTCACGCGGTATGCTTGCGAGGCCAACCGAGAGCAGTATCATGTTGAAGGGAATGCCGAGCCAGATATTGGCGATGATAACGGCATAGAGCGCCACGTTTGGATCTGAGAGCCAGGAGACGCGGTCATCGGCAATCCCGAGGGATGTCAGGGCATAGTTGATAACGCCAAAATCGCCGGCGAAGAGCCATTTCCAGATTGCGCCGACGACGAGTGCAGGCATGATCCATCCGGCCAGGAACAGGCCACGCAAATAGCTGGCGCCGGGAAAGTCTTGCTGGAAGAAAAGTGCCAGCCCGAAGCCGATTGAAAGCTGGAACACAATAGAGAGAACCACAAATTTTACTGTGTTCCAGAAGATTGTACCGGCAACCGGCTGGGAGAAAATATCGTAGTAATATTGCAGCCAATGGGCGGTTGAATGAAGTGAGCGTGAACATGTCAACCGTCTGCAAGGACATGATGATGTTGTAAACGATGGGAAACGCCAAAAAATGATGAGATAGAGCAGGGCAAGCCCAAGCAGCAATATGTCAAATCCGCTGCCGTCCCGGATGGTTCTGATGATGCCTTGCACAGTATCCTCCCGCTTGCCACTTCAAATCTCCCGATCCTCGCTCCTCCGCACGCGCGAAGGAGCGATTGTCGAAGTCTATTTGTTCAAAACAGCGTCGATTTGCTTCTGTGCAGTACCAAGCGCAGTCTTCGCATCGCTCTGATGCGTCAGCGATGACTGTATGGCGGTGTAAATCGCCTTCGAAATCTGGGCCACTCAGGATGAGGACCGCGATTGCGGGCATATTTCATGCTTTCCTCGAAGACGGCATAGATGGCTGGTGTTTTTGGATCATTCGACTTCACATTTGCGGCAGGCACAAAGCCAAAACGGTTCCAGACATCGGGCATCTTGCTATAGAGAAACTCCAGCAGGATAAAAGCTTCTTTGGGATGCTCGCTTTTGGCGAGGATAACGTTGTCGCCTTCGCCGAGCGCAGAGGCGCGCGTGGCGCCTTCCTGGGAAATCGGCAAAAGCGCGGCGCGATAATCGAATTTTGCTTACCGTCCCATGCGAGGTAGTTCCCATGGGCCAGAAATGGCCATCGCTGCATTGCCGGCATTGAAGGTACCAGTCGAGTCAAACTGGCTGCGGATCAAGGTATCGGGAGATGCGAGCTTCTCGTCCAGCAGCTTGGCCCAGAAATCCAGAACCTTGATGCCACCCTCGGTGTCGACCTTGTTGTAGTCGCCGCCGGCCATCTGCAGCCAGGGCAAAAACTGGAATGTACCTTCTTCCGTGGCTACTGCCGAAAACGCCAAACCATAGATATTCTTGGCCGGACTCGTGAGTTTTTTCGCGGCGGCGTATAGCTCGTCCCAGGTTTTGGGCGGATTGTCCGGGTCAAGGCCCTTCGCCTTGAACATGTCCGCATTGTAGT
>CAVZLS010000005.1:0-131656 GCA_963776115.1 uncultured Alphaproteobacteria bacterium
ATTCGCTACTTGTCCTCGTCATTAGGCCGCATCTCGACATAAAACTTTAGTGGCCTTAACATGGCAACGTGAGTTCCGGAAGTCCCAAATAGCCTCTCGATTGCATGGAGAATGCTTACAGCCTTTCGCTTTGGAAACGTTCTGATTACGCGAGACCGAAGAAACAGTCAGTTCCTAGAATCATAAATTTCCGTCGCAACGTCGCCCTTAAGCAGAAACCGAGCCTCTCCGGCCAATACTTTATCTAGGTAGAGGCATAATACAGCCGGATCGCGCAACACAGACGGGGATTCCGCGGCTCGTTCATACTCAAAAATTTGGAACCATCAGGCTCATGACGCGTTTTACCTCTGCCAGGGTGGCATTGGACAAGTTCCAAAAAGTATCCTGACACGAGGCTCAGTATAGTCCAACCAAAATGGGCTATCTGGGCCTCACTTGTTCCTCACGGACCATGTCGCCAAGATTAGCTCCTTTGAATTGGATCGAATTGCGCTTCCAAACGTTGAGCGAATTCAACCAGGAGGACGCCAGCCATGAACGCAGCCAATCTGCAAATTGAAGGTCTCTGTCTCGCCATTGCATCGATAAACCGATTGCTCGTGGCCAAGGGGCTCGTTTCGCAAGACGAGTTGGACGTCGCGTTTCAAAAAGCCGAGGCGACTGCTCACGGGGATAATCGTTTTGCTGAAGGCCTTACGCCGTCGAACCGCGATGCGGTTTGCTTTCCTATCAGGGTCCTCCAGGTCGCCAACGATACCGGAGCAGAAAAACCGTGGTCGTTCTCAGAACTGGCCAAACTCGTTGGAGAAACCAAAGAACCTTATAATGATCAACTCTAGGTGACTTCTCAATCAGCCGTGCAGGGCCAACTGCCGGGAGTAGACAGTCCAGCCGGTAGCTTGGTTGAGGTGTCACCACACGCAAGATCGATTTGTGGCTGTTGCAGGCCCTGCGCAGCGGACAAGTCCAGACCTTCTATTCTGGTGCGAAACATGAATGCACCTTCGAACACTGGTTTACCTTCGATGGTAGAGCCCGTCAGGTCGGCACGCGAGAGGTTGGCAAGCCAAAACCGCGCGTCCGTCAATATAGCCTTTTGGAAATTCGCACGCCCCAGTTCCGCTTTCTCAAAGTTTGCTTTCTTGAGGCTTGCTCCGCTGAAATCGGCGCGCTGAAATTCGGCGCTGGCGAAAGATGCGCCATCGGCAGAAATGCCGGTGAAACTTGATCGATAGGCTTCAACCCTTGAGAAGTTGGCATTCTCGGCTTTGGCACCCGCCAAAGACGCCCGCATCAAGCTGGCCTTTTCGAAATTTGCAGACGTCAGGTTGGAATTGCCTAGATCCGTTGCATTGAAATCGGTTCCAGTCAGGTTGGCTCCCTCCAGATTACTCCCCGGAATGATGATGCTTTTCTTGTTGCACTCACTCCAGTCCAGGCCAGGCGAAGCCATACTGCCACAATCTGCTGCTACAGCTGCATCGTATCCAAATGCAGATACAGACGCTGAAAACACCATCGCGAAAGCCAGAAACCTTACCATTTGCATTGCTGCGACTCTCCTCATAGTTGGCAGAATGACGCCTTGCTGACGGAAATTCAATTCCGGGTGATCGTGAAAAGCGTATATTGGTGACGAGAGGTCCGGTGAAGAGGACCTATCGCGAAGGAAGGATATGGGTAGAGCGTTTTGCTTGAGATTGGCTGTCGGCGCATTGCTATTATTCGCTGTGCCTGCGATTGCGTTTGCCGAAGAGGCCGTCGAAACAGCTCAATCAATCATAAAACAGCAAATAGAAGCCTTTCTCAAAAACGATGCGAGTACCGCATTTTCTTTCGCTTCGCCAGAAATACAGGGCAAATTCCTCAATGAGTCCCTCTTTTTTGAGATGGTCAAAAGGGCCTACCAACCTGTCTATCGGCCAGGCAATTTTGCCTTCGGACGAAACAAGGTCGCCGGCGATCAGGTGATCCAGGAGGTCCTGATCACCGGGCCAGATGGCAAGGATTGGACTGCCATCTACCAACTCGTGAAGCAACCCGACGGCACCTACAAGATCAACGGCGTCCAGATTGTTCAATCCGCGCCCGGCCCCGCGATCTGAACTGTCTGTCGTATCCTATTCCGGTGACCGCAAAAGCGCCTGTGCCATGCAGTGAATACCACCGCCGGTTTTGGAGATTTCACTCATATCGACCGCAGCAACTTCGAAATCCTGTTGCCTGAGCTTTCTCGATCAGGGTCTTGCTCGATGTCGGTGCGATGACGCGGTCCTTGCCGAGCGACATGAAGTTGCAGCCCAGATTCATCGTATCCTGAAATGGTACATCGATAATTTCGTGACCCTTGGATTTCAGCCAGTCGACGATAGCCGGCTCGGTGCAGGCAAGACAAACCGCAGTAAGCTTCGGCGCGATCGGCACAACCATCAGGTCGATGTGGACGTAGTATTCGTCGATAAACGCAAGGCGCGTCTCCCAGCCCTCCTTGCGGAACCAGTCTTCGACCTGCCGGGCGCCCTCCTCCTGCGTGCGTGCACCGCCGCAACCGATCAGCACACAGCCCTCCTCGATGACGTTGAAATCACCGCCCTCGAACGTGCCGGCAGTGACCATGTCGTAGATCGGAATGCCGAGCCGCTCATAGGTGCGGATGGCCGCATAGTTCTCGCCGCGACGCCACCAGTTGGCCATGGCGGTGATGATCGCACCATACGGCGTCATCACACTCGAATCGCGCGAATAGACCTGCATCGGCAGCTCAGGCTCCGGCTCGTGCCAATGGATCTTCACACCAAAATGTTCGTAGGCTGCAACCAGCTCCTTGTGCTGGGCCTGCGCGGTCTGGATATTGCAAGGCGCTTCGCGCAAATGTTTGCGCGACAGCGAACTTGTCGCCATATGCCGAAGGAAAGCCGGCGAACCAAGCAGCACGTCAGTTAGCGGATCCGTTTCATTGCGAAACCCCCAGCCTTTGAGTGGTTTGGTGCCGCCATTGGCATTGCGTCGCTTCAGTGTGAAAGCATCGGCCGCAAAGTCCTGTTCGTGACGTGTCATTGGACTATCTCCTATTGTGCGCCGGTGGGTATCCACCACTCGCGCCCGCGTGCAGTTGTTACATATTCCGGCCAGCGGAAATGGATCGGCGGTTCATAATCACACAGCGGCGCGATCCACTTCGAGCCGCCAACGCCGCCGCCTGTCCGTTCGATGAATTCATCCTTTGCCAGTTTTCGCGCGCCTTCGTCCTCAAGCAGGCGCAAGGCTGTCAAAGCAACAGTCTTCGCAGCGCAGACCACCATCGGATCGATGGTCGCCGGAATGCCGCCAAGCGCGTTCATCACCCAGCTTGGATAAGCGTATCCCTTGGGTGCTTTCAACGCCGGTCGCGCCACGTAAAAGCGCACCGTCGGCGCGTGCCAGGTCATGTCCGTATAGTCATCGGACGTCGAGTTGATCTGCGACGGCGGCAGGTCACGGCGGAGGATCGCCTCGGCCTCCTGTGGTGAAATCAGCTTCTCGCATTCGTCGATGAATGGCTCGTCCATTGCCTCGACACCGGCATTAATCTGGATTTCACGCGCAATGGCCTTCGCCGTCTCATCCCAACGCGGCGCACCGACAATGTTGAGTGCCTCCCAGGTGATTTCAGCCATGGCGTGATTGGCGAGGCCAGGGCGCGACTTGCAAACCCAGTGCCGTTCCACCCGGCAGCCTGTCATCGCCGCAGCGTGCTCGGCATTGCGGTCGAGCGCTGCGGTCAGCTGTTCCGCCATGGCAATCGTCGGCACGCGCATCATGTACTGGATCTCGGCAAGACCCGCCGGCAGATTGTCGGCCGTCGCCTGCCCCGCTGTCAGGATTGCTTCGCTGATCGACCAGCCGCCCTGATGCGGCAGCATGGAATCGCGCAATGCCTTCGACGCCATGTACATCATCATCAGCGCATCATTGGCGCCTGGCGCCCGGACTGCGGAATGAGACTGCGGGATGGGCGCGCCATCGCTCAATCCCCATCGCTCCGGCTGATCGCAGACGAAGCGATAGATCATCGAATAGGCGGCGCCGCAATGCGTGTCCCAACGCACGGTATTGCACAGCGGCAGCATGTAGAACGGATGAAACGAGATCATGCCGTCCAGCCCGTCATAATAGCCCTTGGCGGCGTGGATCGGCTTGGAACCGCGCACCTTTTCGGCGGGCTCCCCGGTAAAGCTCAACGTCCCCGCGATGCCATGTCTTTCCATAGCGGCCTTGGTTGCCAGCAAACCACCCAGACCAGATATGCCAAGACCGGAATGTGGATCCGTATGTCCACCCGCGTGCTCGCTCAGTCCCGGACGTGGCCGCTTGACGGTCGACGCGTCCTGGCAGTTGCCCGGTACCGCATCGTACTCGGCATACATGCCGATCGTCGGCGACTTGCCATTTGTTCCGGCCTTGTTGGTCCAATGGGCGCAGAACGCCGTTGGCATGCCGCCGGAGCCAGCCTCGACATCAAAACCTTCTTCACGCAGCCGCGTCACGTACCAATCCGCCGATTGATATTCGCGCCATGCAGTCTCGCCGAAATCAAAGATCGTGCGGGTCCAGGACGACAGATCAGACGCGTGATCGTCAACGAAATTCAATGCCGATGCCGCTGCTGCCGTGATCAAATTCTGTCTCCCGCTGCCGGGAGATAATCATCTGGAAGGCGGGACAAAAAGTGATATGTTTTTTCAAAACGTGCAAATTCTATTCACCCCTCCTCCCAAGGACCGTCTGATGCGGATACCATCCACCCAGGCACTTCGCGCGCTGGAAAGCTTCGCCAGGCATGGCAGCGTCTGGCGAGCGGCGGAAGAATTGCATCTGACCCGCAGCGCGGTCAGTCATCAGTTGCGGCTGCTCGAACGCGATCTCGGGTTCGAGCTGCTGCAACGGGATGGAAAAGGCGTCACGCTGACGCCTCGCGGCCGCAAATATGCCAATGATGTTCGCAAGGCACTCATCGTCATCGACGATGCAGGCGAACGGCAAAGCCCGGCTGGTACTGGTGGTTCCCTGTGCATTAGCTGCACGGCCGGCTTCGCGTCGCTGTGGCTATGCACCCATATTGCCGAGTTTCAGGAGAAATATCCGGATGTGGCGCTGCGCATCATAACGCCGCGCAAGCTCGATGATGTCAGCGATGCCAGCGTCGACCTCTTCATTGCGTTTGGCGATGGCAATTGGCCGAGTAGATCGGTCGAACTCCTGTGCGAGGTGGAGTTCACGCCGCTCTGCAGTCCGGTTCTTCTCAACAATCTCGGCGGCATCGCCGAGCCGAAGGACATCTTGCGCGCGCCGTTGTTACATCTCGGCGATTTCGAGGACTGGACCCGCTGGCTCGCCCTCGCCAATGTCGACAATCCGGATTCGGAACGAGGGATCGTGTTTTCCGACATGAACCTCGTCTATTCGGCCGCCATTACCGCGCAGGGCATCGCCATGGGGGATGAACTCACCTGCCGCAAAGCCATGAGAGCTGGTCAACTCATCCGGCCGTTCGATCTCAGCATCAAATCACCGAAGTCCTATTTTCTTGTCACGGATTATGCGAAAATCGATCATGCTGCTCAGCTTGCATTCACGCAATGGTTGAAATCGCGCTTGTCGCAAACCCGCAGTGCGTGAAACCCAGCCATGAGCGCTCTCGCGCAGTGGCGTGAATTTCATTCACGTATCGCGGCAATATAATTCAATTGTCGAGACCGCGGATTGTGCCTAGGCTTCTCACAAAAGCAGGGGAAAGAGGTCTCAATGCCTCAAAGCATGCAACCGGGCGATGCGAAAGCCGCCGAGATCAAGGCTGTATCGATTGGCAAGACGTTCGGTGCGTTCCATGCGCTGAAAAATCTCTCGCTCGACATAGGTCGGGGCGAGTTCCTTACCCTTCTCGGCCCTTCCGGTTCAGGCAAAACGACTTTTCTCATGATTCTTGCCGGGTTCACGGCTCCAACCACCGGCCGTTTGATGATGGACGGCAAGGACATCACCGACGTGCCAGCTGAAGACCGCTCCTATGGCATGGTGTTTCAGGGTTATGCGCTGTTCCCACATCTGACCGTCGAGCAGAACATCGCCTTTCCGCTAAAGGTGCGGGGTCGTTCTTCGGCTGATGTCAAGCGCAAGGTCGGCGAGATGGTAGAGCGCGTCGGTCTTAGTGGCCACGAAAGGAAGCTCCCAGCCAAGCTTTCCGGCGGTCAGCAACAGCGCGTGGCCCTCGCCCGCGCTCTGGTGTTCGAACCCTCCGTTCTCCTGCTCGACGAACCTTTTTCGGCTCTCGACAAGAACTTGCGCGAAATGATGCAGCAAGAAGTGAAACGCCTGCACCAGGAGACCGGCACGACCTTCGTTTTCGTCACGCACGACCAGTCCGAAGCGCTCGCGCTATCGTCGCGGGTCGCCATTTTCAATCATGGCGAACTCTTGCAGGTTGGCAAGCCGCAGGACGTCTATGAGCGGCCGTCGAATCGCTTCGTCGCCGAGTTCCTCGGGGAGATCAATCTTCTGCCGCTCGACACCGTGGAGTTGAATGGCGAAACCGCCGCAGGCAAATTCGAGGACCGGACCATCGTCCTCAACAAATCCATTACTCTGGCCGGATAAGAAAGCCGTTGCCGCTGTCCGGCCCGAACACATGTTCATCTCGGCATCGCCGCAAACATCAGACTGCAATGCCATCACCTGCCGGGTCGAAGGCGCCACCTATTTCGGCGCGTCGACCAAGTACCATTTGCGAACACGCAGCGGAACCAGTCTCGCGGTTTCGATGCCTACAGCATCGACGTCGCCGATAGCGCCACAATCCGATGTGTGGGTTTCATGGCCGGTGCACCAAGGCTTTTTACTGCCTGATCGGAGGTTAGGCAGCATTCGGAATGTACCAAATAACAATCCAGAGGGAAACAAAATGGATAACGCATTTCAAAAGGACTGCCTCGAAATACTCGCCAGCAAGGTCGAGAAAGGGGAAATCAGTCGCCGCCGCTTTACACAGATGGCCGCAATGCTGCTCGCAGGCGCTCCTGCACTCCTGCGCTCAACCGGTTCATACGCACAAGCGAAGGAACTCGTTCTGGTCAACTGGGGCGGCGACGCCATGACGGCCTATGACAAGGCTTACGGCCAGCCGTTCACCAAGGAAAGCGGCGTCACGGTCAAGATGGATGGTTCTGGTCCGACGGAAGGTGCCATCACTGCCCAGTTCAAGAGCGGCAAGCCAAGCTGGGATTTGATGGATATCGACCCATTCTCCGGCATTTCCCTTGGCAAGCAGGGCATGCTGGAAGAGATCGATTACAAGATCGTCGACAAGAACAAGATGCGGCCGGGCTTTGGCTGGGATCATGCTGCCTCGACCTATTTCTTCTCGTACATCATCGCCTATGACTCCTCGAAGTTCGGCGACCAGGCACCAACCGGCATGGCCGACTTCTTCGACGTGAAGAAGTTTCCCGGCAAACGATCGCTCTACAAGTGGGGTTCGGCAATGTGGGAAGCTGCGCTTCTCGCCGATGGTGTTGCACCGGAAAAGCTCTATCCGCTGGACCTCAAGCGCGCGCATGACAAGATTGCCGCATTCAAGGAAAACGTCGTGGCCTATTGGGGCGGCGGCGCGGAAAGCCAGTCTGTTCTTGATGGATGGCGAAGCCTCGATGGCACTTATCTGGTCGACGCGCGCCTCATTGCTGGAGCAGGATTCCGGCGGCAATATCAAGTTCATCTGGGACCAGGGCCTGATTTCACCCGGCGCTCTCGGCGTGATGAAGGGTAATCCCGGCGGCAAGGACAATGCGATGAAGTTCATCGCCAGCGCACAGACGCCGGAACGACAGCTCGAGATGTTCAACATGCTTGGCCAGGGCCCGGCAAATCCGGCAACCGACGCGCTGATCCCGGCGGACAAAAAGCGCATCAATCCTGTGGATCCCGCCAATATGTCCAAGCAGGTCCCGCTGAATATGGAGTGGTATGCCGAGAATTACGGCAAGGCATTTGACGAATACACGAAAGTCATCTCGGCTTGATCGCTCTTGGCGCGAAAATTAAGTTTTCGCGCCAAGCCTTTGATTCAAAACGCCAGGAACGCGAATGATCGGAAAATCGATCACCTCTAGAAAGATTTTGTTGCTGGCGCCGCTGTTGCTGTTCCTTGGACTTGCCTATGTCGTTCCATTTCTGGGTGTCGTCCGCTGGAGTTTCACCATGCCCGAAGTCGGTCTCGGCCAATATCGGGCGCTGATGACGGATCCTCTCGTCCAATCCGTCTTCATTCGCACCTTGCGGATTTGCCTCATCGTGACCGCCGCGGTGCTCGTCACGGCCTATGCAATCGCCTATGTGTGGGTTCGGGGCAGTTCGGTTCAGCGCATGCTGGCGGAATTCTGCATCCTTGTCCCCTTCTGGATATCGGTGCTGACGCGCGCCTTCGGCTGGCTGGCGATGCTGTCAAACCGCGGACTGATCAATACGTGGCTCCAATCGGCAGGCATTATCAGCGAACCGCTGGCACTCGCCCGCAATGAGCTTGGCGTCATCATCGGTATGACGCATTTCCTCATACCCTTCGCGGTCTTTCCCATCGCCTCCGCCATGCGCAGCATCGACGAACGGGTATTGCTGGCCGCGCGCGGCATGGGTGCATCGCGAACGCGTATTTTCTGGACTGTCTTCGTGCCGTTGACCTATGGCGGGTTGATCGGGGCGGCGCTCATTGTGTTCGTCTTCGCACTTGGCTTCTTCGTCACACCGGCCATTCTCGGCGGCGGCCGCAGCGTCATGGTGGCGGAACTGGTTTATCTTCGGATATTCCAGAGTCCGGATTGGGGGCTTGGTGCAGCGATCAGCGTTGTCCTCGTGCTGTTCATCGGTGTTCTTCTCGCGCTGATGCGACGCTTCATCAAACCTGCGCATCTGATTGGATAATATGAACTCATCCCGCCCAGGTCCTGTCATATCTGATCGTTGCAACAGCGGTAGCTCTGTTCCTGCTGATGCCATTGATTGCCGTTATTCCAGTGTCATTCACACCCGCGCGCTTTCTCTCCATGCCCTCCGGCAACCTTTCCCTGCGGCACTACCAGGCATTGATCGATAATCCCGCCTGGGGTCAGAGCATCCTGCTCAGCCTGCGCATCGGCATCCTTTCGAGCGCGATAGCCACGGCGTTGGCGACCATGTTCGGGCTCGGCATCTGGATGTTCCAGCCGCGCTTCTCGGCGCTGCTGATTGGCTTCGTGCTGTTGCCGCTGGTGGTGCCACCCGTCGTTTCAGCCATGACGTTGTATTTCCTGATGACCACGCTATCGAGTTTCAACAGCTGGATCGGCTACGACACGTGGCTGGGCGTGGCGCTTGCCCATGCCGTGATGATCACGCCCTTTGCCGTGGTGCTCATCCTTGTCGCGCTCTATCAGGTCGATCGTCGCATTGACCTTGCCGCGCGCGGCCTCGGCGCCAATCTCACGACGCGCGCCTTCAAGGTCATCATCCCCAACATCAAGTTCGGCATCGCAACGGCGGCGCTGTTGTCCTTCGTGCTGTCGTGGGAGGAGATCGGCGTGACGCTGTTCATCACCAGCGTCAATGCGATCACGCTGCCGCGTCTGATGTGGATGGGACTACGCGACAATATCGATCCTGCCATCGCCGCGATCTCGGTCTTGCTGATCGTAATCACGGCAATCATTCTCGCCTTCAGAATATTCATTGACCGGCGCAGGACGACAGATCCGCAATGATTGCAGACGAGATTCTCAAGGAACTGCGCTTGATCGTCGGCGCCAGCGGCGTGAAGACCGGCGAAGCATTGAGCCTCATTCACCCCGGTTCCGATGAACGCAATCTCGATGCCGGCGTGATGGTCGTCCCGCGAAATACCGGAGAAGTCGCGTCGGTGCTCGCGACTTTGCAACGAGCACCGGATTGCCGTCGTGCCACATGGCGGGCGCACCGGGCTGGTGGGTGGCGGCGTATCGGCGATCGGAGAAATCATCCTCTCCCTTGCTGCCATGAACAGGATCGAATCCCTTTCTGCAGACGGCGGAACTGCCATTGTTGAGAGCGGCGTCACACTGCAGTCGCTCCAGGAAGCGGCGGCAAAGGTAGACCTCGCCACCGGCATTGATATTGCTGCACGCGGCAGTGCCACCATCGGCGGCATGATCTCGACCAATGCCGGTGGCATGGAGGCCTTTCGCCACGGCGTCATGCGTCATCGTGTTCTTGGCCTCGAGGTGGTGCTGCCCGACGGCAGGATCATGACCGATATGGCGCAGGTGACGAAATCCAACGAAGGCTACGACCTGAAGCAGTTGTTCATCGGAGCCGAAGGCACGCTCGGCAGTTGTAACGCGCGCGGTCATCAAGTTGGCGCCGGCGGATGAATTCACGGCGACGGCACTTGTCGCCTGCCCCTCTGCAACCGATGCGGTTGCTCTGTTCCGCAAGCTGCAACGCAGCCTTGATCTCCTTCGTGCGGAGTTCATGGCACGGGACTATTTCACCTTGGCATCGGCAAATCTCGGCCCCGCTTCCCTCGCTGCCTTTACCGAAGCGCCAGCATATCTCATCCTCGAAATCGACGCAGCGGATCAGCAGACGGCGCAATCAGCCCTTGAAGAAGCACTCGCCGAGGCCATCGAAGAAGGGCTTGTCGTCGATGCAATCCTCGCCCAGAGCGAGAAGGAGCGCACCGAAATCTGGAATATTCGTGAGGACAGCAGCGTGGTCGATCGCGTTCATCCGAACGGCTACTGGTTCGATATCTCGGTGCCATTGCAGGAACTTGAAACGTGGCTGACGCACTTCAACGAAGGCATCGCCACGCTCGGACCCGACGTTCGGGGTTTTGCATTCGGGCATCTCGGCGATGGCAATTTGCATGTCGGCGTTGCGGGAGCGCCGGACAAGGATGCCGCCAAGGCAATCGTCTACGCCAATCTACGCGAATTAGGCGGATCGTTCTCGGCCGAGCATGGTATCGGCCTGGACAAACGGCAGGATCTGCATGGGTTTGTCGATCCGGTGAAGCTCGCTCTCATGCGCTCGATCAAGGCCATGCTCGATCCGAACGGAATCATGAATCCGGGCAAGGTACTCTGAATTGGACAGCGCCTACGCCTGATGCCCGCTTATGTCAGAGCCCGCGGTGGGCGAGAAGCGCCTGTTCCAGATCGTCGCGGTGAGCGAGATTGCCGTCACGACGAGAAACGCCACGGAAAAGTCGCCAAGCTTGGGGTCCGTGTGATCTTGCACAAGCATCGAGGTGTTCAGGGCCAGTGCGCCGACGCAGATACCGAGCGAAAGCATCAATTGCTGAAAGGTCGTGTAGAAGCTCGTTGCCGAACTCATCCGCTCCCGATCGATCTGGTCATAGGCGACAATATTGTAGGCCGTGAACTGGAACGACATGAAGAACCCGCAAAAGAACAGGATCGTGAAGATAAGCCAGATTGGCCAATCCGGACGGAAGAACGCACAGAGCGCGTAGCCAAGCGTTGAAATCCAGCCGATGACTGTCAGGCTGTTGCGGAAACCGTATCGTTTGAGGATTTTGCCGGCCGTCGCCTTCATCAGCATCGATCCAAGCGCCGTTGCAATCACGATGCCGCCGGCTGAAGCTGCTGAGAGGCCGAACTGCAGTTGCAGCATGAGGGGCAACAGAAATGGTTGTGCACCTTGCGTAATGCGGGTCAGCGAACCAGCCATGACCAACTCCTTGAAACTCGGAACCCGCATCAGGGAAAAATCGAGGATCGGCGACGGGTGATTGCGCGCATGGCGCAGGTAGGCGGCACCGAAGACAAGTCCGATGGCGATGAGAAGAATGGACGTCCCCGCCTCGCCGCTTCGACTGGACATTTCGAATCCGAACAGCAGCGAACCGAGCGACACGCCGGAAAGAAACAGTCCGAAGGTGTCGAACTTGCCCTTCGATTCACCCTTGAATTCCTCGATGTATATCGAAACCAGGATGAACCCGAGAATGCCGATGGGAACATTGATGTAGAATATCCAGCGCCAATCGAGATAGGTGACGATCAAGCCGCCAACTGGCGGTCCGAGTATCGGGCCTATAAGCGCGGGCACAAGCAGCCATGACATGGCCGCAACGAAGTCCTTGCGCTGGACGCTGCGCATGAGAACGAGACGCCCGACCGGCATCATCATGGCGCCGCCAAGCCCCTGGATCAGCCGGGCAAACACCAGAAATGTCAGGTTCGGCGCTTGGGCACAGAGAATCGACCCGAGCGTGAATACTGCAATCGCGGTTCGAAAAACCGTGCGGGATCCAAACCGGTCTGCCACCCGGCCGCTGGCAGGAATGAAGATCGCCAGGCTCAGGAGATACGATGTCAGCGCGATACTCATCGATGGCGGGCTGACGCCGAAATCGCGCGCCATTGTCGGCAGCGCGGTCGCAAGGACTGTTGCGTCGAGTTGCTCCATGAACATGGCGCTGGCGATGATCAGGGCGATTAGGCGAAAATTTGGAGCCGGTTTTTAGAGTTGCCCCAATGGGAGCGCTCGGCTGGCCGGTAGCGACCTGACAAGTCTGGTCTGACATCGCTGGAATAGCTCTCGATGGCACGGTTGGATCGAGATGGAGGCAACCGCAGATAGTAAGCACTAGTGGCTTGGATGAGCGGGATATAATCCTCGACGCTGGCTATGGCCATATGTCTTTTCGCTTTTCTGCATGGCGCGACAAAAAAGCCTCAGGTTGAACCAAGCTCGTCGTCACAACCCCGGAGTCCCCCAGTTCACGGGAAATTTCGCGTACGGATCTTTTCTGGTCTCTCATTTTAATCGGGCCCGGTGCCGGCAGGACGATAATTTTCAAAAATCTGCCATCTCCAAAATAATATGCCTCTCCATACACTACCAATTCAGTAGAGTATTGGTGTCAGGCAGCCATATGAGCTCTGCCGACACGTTTTGATCAATGGGAGCGCACAATGCCTAAGACAGAATCAAACGCCATTACGCTCGGCACCAAAGCCGCTGACTTCATTTTGCCGGATGCGGACGGCAAGCTCTACGAGCTTTCGAGCTTCTCCGAAAAGCCCGCCCTGCTCGTCGCTTTCATCTCCAACCGCTGTCCGTTCGTTGTGTTGCTGCGGGAAGCGCTGGCACAGTTTGCGCTCGAATATGCGCCGAAGGGATTGCAGATCGTCGCCATCAACAGCAATGACGCGAAGGCACATCCGGAAGAAACGCTGGCGCGCATCGGCGAGGAAGTCGCCAACTTCGGCTATTCATTCCCGTATCTGAAGGACGAGTCACAGACTGTCGCCAAGGCCTATAGCGCCGCCTGTACGCCCGATCTGTTCCTCTTCGATGCGGAGCGCCGCCTCGCCTATCACGGCCAGTTCGATGATGCGCGTCCCGGCAATGGCAAGCCAGTAACGGGCGCGGATATCAGAGCTGCGGTCGATGCTGTCCTTCTTGGCCAGAAGCCGTCTGACAAGCAGGTCGCATCCATTGGTTGCAACATCAAATGGCTGGAAGGCAATGAGCCGTCCTCCCTTTCCCACGCTGCCTGAGAATTCCGAAACAACCGTCAGACCCGGCAAGGGTTTGACGTTTCGGCTTCGACTACCGGAGAACGCATGTCATCTGATCGTGTAAAATCCACCGGCAATGATCCGCTGCATTTGCAGGCGGATGTGCTGGTGCTTGGCGGTGGTCCTTCCGGCGCATGGGCAGCGCTGGCTGCTGCAGAAGATGGGGCTCGTGTTGTCCTCGCTGACAAGGGCTATCTTGGCACGAGCGGCGCCACAGCTCCGTCCAACACCGGAACCTGGTGCGTTCCGCCGGGCGAAAATCGTGGTCAGGCGGTTGAGCGGCGCTGGCAGCGTACCGGCGGGCTTGCCGATCAGCGCTGGATGCTGCGCTGCGTCGATCAGGCTTACGAAAATCTGGTGAAGCTTTCCGAGTGGGGCTACCTGTTTCCGCACGAAGATGACGGCCGGCTCTATATCGCCAACCTTCGCGGCCCGGATTACATGCGTTTCATGCGACGGCGCGTGCTGAAGGCCGGTGTCACCGTGCTTGACCACCACCCTGCCCTTGAACTTCTGTCGAATGGTGATGCGATCACAGGCGCTTCCGGCGTAGACCGGCAGCGCAACCGCGACTGGAGCGTCGAGGCAAAAGCCGTTGTCCTCGCAACCGGCGGCTGTGCCTTCCACGAGCGTATCCTCGGCGCAACCGGCCTCACTGGCGATGGCTACCTGATGGCTGCGGAAGCCGGCGCGCATCTTTCCGGCATGGAGTTCACCGGGAAGTACACGCTTGCCCCGTATGAAACGTCGCTCAACAAAGGTCTGCCCTACAGATGGGCCACGTTCTACCGCGAGGATGGCTCACCTCTCCTCGACGCAAACGGCGAACAGATATCCAACGGCATTGGCGAGCGCGAAAAGGATATTGCGAAGGCGCTGATAGACGGTCCGGTTTTTGCCCGTCTCGACCATGCCGAGCCCGCCTTGCAGGATTGGCTGCGCCGCGGCCAGCCCAATTGCTTCGTGCCACATGATCGTGCCGGTATCGATCCCTTCAAGGACCTGTTCCGCATCACATTGCGGGCCGAAGGCACGGTACGAGGCACAGGCGGCATCATGCTCGCGACCGCCGATTGCGGCACGGGCGTTCCCGGGCTCTACGTCGCCGGCGACGCAGCCAGCCGCGAGAACATGACAGGTGCGGTGTCGGGCGGCGGCGCGGTCAATTCGTCCTGGGCTATCGCCAGCGGCTGGTGGTCAGGCAAAGGCGCTTCGACCCACGCGCGCAAATCAGCACGGAAAGCCTTCCGTTCCATGTCGAAACCCCTTGGCGAAGCGGGACTGCGACCGGCCGGAAACGCTCGAGCGGACCTGCGCACCGCTGAAATCATCGAAGCTGTTCGCGCCGAAGTCATTCCGCTCGAAAAGAATTATTTTCGCGACGGTACAACCTTGCACACCAGTAGCGAGCGGCTGGAGAGCCTGTGGAATGATGTGCGTCAACACCTTCACGCCGAGGGTGTGGACCGCGTGCGCAGTCGCGAGGCCGCGTCGATCACGGCTTCGGCGCGCTGGTCGCTTGCTTCTGCGCTCGCGCGCAATGAAAGCCGCGGCATGCACCGGCGGGCAGACCGTCCCGGTAATGATCCCGCATTTGCCCGGCGCATCCTCGTGAGCGGGGTCGATGCAATCAGCATTGGCGAAGCGCAAATCAGTCGCGAGGGCATCGCGTCATGATTGAGATTGTCTCCGCAAGCCGTTGTATTGAATGCGATATCTGCGTCAAGGTTTGCCCCGCGAATGTGTTCGACGCGGTGCCGGATTCGGCACCCATCATAGCGCGCCAAGACGATTGCCAGACCTGCTACCTCTGCGAAATCTATTGTCCCGTCGATGCGCTCTACGTCGCGCATCGCGCGGAAGGCCACTTTCCGATCACAGAAGCCGAGGTCGAGGAACGCAATCTGTTTGGCAGTTATGCGCGCGCGCTCGGCTGGAAACGCGGCAAGGCTGGCGGAACCGAACATGACCCGACGCATCGCATTCGCGTCGCGGCAGTTTGAAGGAGAATGCAAATGGACCGAATTGTCGTCTCCGGTATCAGAAAGACCTTCCAGCTCAAGCCGGGTCAATATGTGACTGTCGACGGCGAGGAGACCGATCGCGTCACCGTCCTCGATGGCGTCGATCTGAACATCCGCAAGGGCGAGTTCATCACGCTTGTCGGTCCGAGCGGCAGCGGCAAATCTGTCCTGCTCGATATCATCGGCGGGTTGACACAGGCGAGCAAGGGCATCGTGCAACTGGATGGCACCACCATCACCAGGCCCGATCCCAAGACCGGTTATGTGTTCCAGCAATATGCGCTTTTCCCTTGGCGCACCGCCCTGTCGAACATCGAATATGCCTTGGAGGTTCGCGGCGTACCAAAGCGCGAACGCAGCGACCGCGCGCGATATTTCCTCGCTTTGTTCGGACTGTCCGGCTTCGAGGATCGCTATCCCAATCAGCTTTCCGGTGGAATGCAGCAGCGTGTGGCCATCGCCCGCGCATTGGCGAGCAATCCTGAAGTGCTGTTGATGGATGAACCATTCGCAGCGCTCGATGCGCAGACGCGCGAAATCCTGCAGAGCGAACTCCTGAAGATCTGGGAGAAGATCAACACGACCGTCATCTTCGTCACGCACTCCATCGACGAGGCGATTTATCTCGCCGACCGCATCGTTGTGATGACTGCTCGTCCCGGCACGGTGAAGGAGATCATCGATATCGATCTGCCGCGCCCGCGCGATGGCGACATTCGATCCAGCACGGAATTCAACGCACATCGCGCCCGCGTTTGGGAAGCACTGCGTGATGAAGTCAACAAGGCGCAAAAGGATTGGGCGTTGTCGCCTGCCTACGCCAACTAAAGATCCAGGGAACGGAAACATGGCCTATATCAGCGAAAAACCAGGCATCGGCATCAGGTTGCCATCAATTGCAGCGTCCAGTGCTGCCCGGCCTACGCGCAAGCACAAGACAGCGCGCGGGGACGGCACATTCAGTTATGGTCTGCCCCTGCTCATCCTGTTTTTCCTGCTGTGGGAAATCGCACCGCGGCTTGGATGGCTCAATCCGATCTTCTTCCCACCGCTCAGCGATGTCTGCCGCTCTTGGATCGGCTTGGCCGAAAGCGGCGTCCTCGCCAAGCATATCGGCATCAGCCTGCAGCGGGCAGCGATCGGCTTTGGATTGGCGACGATTGTTGCCGTTCCGCTCGGGTTCCTGATGGGGCGTTACTCGCTTTTCGAAAAGATCTCCGATCTGCTGGTTCAAACCCTCCGCAACACATCGCAGTTTGCTCTGCTACCGGTCTTCATTCTGCTTCTCGGTATAGGCGAAGCGTCCAAGATCGCGATCACCTTCTATTCGTCGGTGTTCTTCCTGCTGGTGAACACGATCAGCGGCGTCAAGGCAGTCGATCCACTTCTGTTGAAAGCGGCGCGCTCGATGGGAACATCCGATGTCGATCTGTTCCGCAAAGTCATCCTTCCGGCGAGCATTCCCTCCATCGTTGCCGGGTGCGCGTCTCGCGGTGAAATCATCCATCTTCGCGGTTATCGGCGCCGAGATGCTCGCTGCCAAATCTGGCCTCGGTTACCTCATCCAGCAATCGCAGCTGATGATGGAAACCGGCGATATGTATGCCGGCATTCTGACCATGACACTCATCGGCCTGATCGTGAATTATCTGCTGGTCTGGTTTGAGCGTTGGGCGACCTCGTGGAAGGGCCAATCCGACACGTCACCTCACTGAGAATCTTCACTTTCTGCAAAACGCCAACGAAGGAACCATATTATGACAATTTCAAACAACGGCGTTTTGCGCCGGACCC
This sequence comes from uncultured Alphaproteobacteria bacterium, assembly GCA_963776115.1. Lineage (GTDB taxonomy): Bacteria > Pseudomonadota > Alphaproteobacteria > Rhizobiales > Rhizobiaceae > Phyllobacterium. The sequence goes on from CAVZLS010000005.1 coordinate 17,417, forward strand.
TGATAAAGACCATCGCCGCCTCGCTGCTTGGTTTGACAAGCCTCGCCCTGCCCGCCATCGCGCAGGAAAAGCCGGATGTCATTCGCATCGGCAGTACCGCACCTGGCCACCTGAAATTCATTCTCGCCCAGCATGATGGCTGGCTGGAAAAGGAATTCGCCAAGGATGGCATCAAGGTTGAACTTGTGACCTTCACTGGTGGTGGTTCCGAGGCAACGACTGCCCTTGCCACTGGCGCTATCGAGGTCACCTACACCGGCAACAACCCTGCCCTGCGCGTCGCCGCATCGGGCGCTGATGTCAAGCTGATCGGCATTTCCAGTTTCGTCAAAACAGGCGGCTCGGCCATCATCGTTCCGACGAATTCGCCGTTGAAAACTGTCGCCGACTTGAAGGGCAAGAAGGTTGCATATCTCGCCGGCACAGTGCGTCACTCGAATTTCAGCAAGGCACTGAAAGCCGCCGGCTTGAAGACCGACGACGTGGAATCGCTCAATCTGCCATTCGAGGCGTCAGGCCCTGCACTGCTGCGTGGTGATATCGACGCAATCGTGGAGACAGACAGCACGGCGGCAAAACTCGTCGACACCGGCCAGGCACGCATTCTTCTCGATGGATCGGAGCACCCCGAATGGGCCGTGCCGAACGTCATTTCAGTCAATGGCGCCTTTGCGGAAAAATATCCCGATCTGGTCAAACGCCTGCTGAAGGTCGATATCCAGATTTCGCGCTGGGCCGACGCACACCCGGAAGAGACGATCAAGATATTTGTCGACGAAACAAAGTCCTCGGAAAAATCCGTTCGCAAGACCTACAAGGATGGTGTGTTCTATCAGGACCCGAAGATCACCGACGAAGCGCTCAATTCGCTCAAGGAAGAAGAGAAGTTCATGGCAGAGGCAAAGCTTCTGAAAGGAACGATCGATTACAGCAAATGGGTCGATACCAGCTATCTCGACGCTGCCTACAAGGAACTCGACGCCAATCAATAATCCGCGAGCGACGTTGACAAATCCGGTTGCCGGGCCTGAATTGCGGGCCCGGCACTTTGATATTTGGCTGCGCAGCGTCGTGGCCATCCCGCATGAAATGCACTGAGGTTATGAAATGACGACTGCACTATCGGACGGCGAGGAAACAGCCGTCACAGCGCGGCAACCGCGTCTTGTCGCTCTCGTTGTTGCAGTCGCCTTCTTCATGCAGATGCTCGACGGGACGATCATCACCACCTCCCTGCCCCAGATGGCACTTTCATTCGGCATCGAGCCCGTGGCGATGAGCATCGGCATCACCGTCTACATGCTGTCGATGGCGGTCTTCATCCCGATTTCCGGCTGGATGGGTGATCGCTTCGGCGCACGCAATGTCTTCATTGCCGCCATCGCCATTTTTACGATCGCCTCGCTTGTCTGCGGTCTGTCGGAAACGCTTTGGCAATTCGTCGGCGCGCGTGCCGTTCAGGGCGTGGGCAGCGCCCTGATGACGCCGGTAGGGCGCATGATCGTGCTGCGCAATGCGGAGAAGTCCGAGCTTGTCTCCGCTATCGCGCTCATTACATGGCCTGCGCTGTTCGCGCCGGTCATCGGCCCTGTCCTTGGCAGCTTCATCACCACCTATCTGAGCTGGCACTGGAACTTTCTCATCAATATACCGCTCGGCGTCCTTGGTATTCTGCTGGTCCTCAAATTCGTTCCGGATCAACGCGAAACATCGGTTCCGAAGTTTGACATGAAAGGTTTCGTGCTCTCGGCTGCCGGTTTGGCGCTTGTCCTCTCCAGCCTCGAATCCTTCACGCATGGCATCCACGAGTTCTACATCGCCGTCGCCATGCTTGTGGGCGGTTCGCTGTTGTCGGTCATGGCGGCAAGACATTTTCTGCAGGTCAAAAATCCGCTGCTGGATCTGTCAGTCTTCAAGATCCACACCTTTGCCATCGCCACGGCCGCATCCGGAACGGCAGGGCGCGTCTCGATAAACTCGGCGCCATTCCTGTTGCCGCTGCTGTTTCAGGTCGGCTTCGGCTTCAGCGCCATCAGGACGGGCACTTTCATCCTGGTCTATTTCATCGGTAATCTCGGCATGAAGGTCGTCACCACGCCGCTACTCAGGCGGTTCGGCTTTCGCTCGATCCTTTGCTTCAACGGTTTGATCGCAGCACTGTCCCTCGCCGCCTGTTCGCTATCTGTCCGCCGAAACGCCCGAGATCATCTCTTTTGCGCTTCTGCTCGTCGCGGGCCTGTCGCGTTCGATGCAGTTCACGGCGCTCAACACATTGACCTTCGCCGATATCAACAGCGCACAGCGCAGTTCTGCCTCGACGCTTTCCAGCATGCTTCAGCAGATGTCGATGCTGCTTGGCGTTGCCATCGCCGCCATGGTTCTCAACGTGTCGCAAATGGCTCACGGCAATGCCACCACATCGTTGACGGATTTTCGCATGGCATTCTTCGTCGTCGGCCTTATCGGCGTCGTGTCTGCACTTCGTTTTCTGGAATTGCCATGGAATGCCGGAGCCGAAGTCTCCGGCCACACAAGGAAGGCCTGACGCCGCTTCAGTCCGCGAGCTTCGTGACGAAATCGGCATTGCCGCGCAACGTATTGCTGACGGTACAGATCTCTTCGGCAGCCTCGACGATCTCGTGCTTCGTTGCGCTGTCGAGTTCGCCATCGATCTCGATGGAAATATCGAAGCGGGCGATGCGCGACGGCCCGTCATGCGCCTTTTCGCCCGTCACATGCACCCGGACTTCGCCGAGCCTGTCGGCAACGCCGAGGCGGCTGGCGGCAATGCGCGCGCTCAATGCAATACACGCCGACAGTGAACTATACAGCAAATCGATCGGGCTGAAGCCGGGTTCGGAAACCGAGGTAACAACGCCGATCTTGCCTCCCGTCTCCGACGTGACGAGCGGCAGTTCCTTGGGCTGGAGTACGGACGTTGCGCCCACCGCCCTTGTTCTGATCTTGAGTTCAGACATCTCGTTATTTCCCGACAATATATGCCCAGACTCTACTCAGCGCGCGTGCGAAACGCTACCGCTTTGTACCCTCTCGAGCGCTCTCATCGCTTCGAACAGCATTTCCCTGTCCCGTTGATGCGCCTCAAACAGCGCGACGAAGGCCGGGTTGCTGATCTCGTGCGGTTTCGGCGCGGCTTTGGCGCGATCAAGGCTGTTGTCTGCAGCGCGCCTCGCGGCGTCGACGCGCTGCTTTGCTGCGTCGATTACAGAGAGAGCCTGGCGCTTGCCACCTGTCGACATGGTTGATCCCGCTTCGGTTCCTGCAATCAATGATTGCAAAAACTGTCCGCTGGCCTCATCCACACGCTCGACTGGTCTACCGTTCATGCCATACGCTTTTCGTTCGCGAATTCACTTCGCGCGAAGCATAAATCCTTGTTCCTCCAAGCAGAACGCACCGGGACTCAAAATTCTTGCCGATATGAGTAAACAATTCCAGTTTCTGGCCGCTTCTGGAAAATCAATTGCGGCAATATTGTTTACTGCCTGCTGCAGGCCGATTCGTTTGCCGATAGTCCGTCTCGAAATATTTGGCCGGATCTTCGAATAAATCGCGGCGCGGCGTGTTCTCCACATGTCAGATTGTCATTCGGAGATAGAACTCATGAAACATTCGATCACATCCACCCTGCTTGGCGCCAGCCTCGCCCTCGCTGCTTTTTCCATGCCGGCCTTTGCTGCCGGCGGCGGCGGTACCGACGATTCCGCCACGACGCCCACCTGTCCCAAGGGCCAGGTCTGGAGTTCCAAGGCCAAGAAATGCGTCAAGAAGACCAGCAGCGCCGTTCCGGACAAGGACCGCACCGAGTACGCCTACACTTTGGCCAAGGCCGGACGCTATCAGGAAGCACTGGAAATGCTCGATACGTTGAAGAATCCGAACACCAAGGAAGCACTCAACTATCGCGGCTATGCCACGCGCAAGCTCGGCCGCACCGATGAAGGCATCTCCTGGTACAAGAAGTCCGTCGCGCTCGATCCGAAATACGCAAAGGTTCGCGAATATCTTGGCGAAGCCTATGTCATCAAGGGTCAGCTCGATCTCGCCAAGGACCAGTTGATGACGATCAAGTCGATCTGCGGAACCACGTGCGAGGAATATCGCGATCTCCATGAGGCGATTGAAAAGCCCTCGAAGATCTGACCCGGCTATCGCCCGGCTGAAGAGCGGTTGTGATTTGTTCACAAAGAAGGGATCAAGGTGACCATCGCTCATCGCCAACTTTCTGCTTATAGTCGGGCGACACCAGACACGTCGTCAGCGGCGGATGTCCGCAGTGGACTTGTCTGGACGGAGGCAATCATCGCGAGCGAACATGAAATCCGGGCGAGCCTTGCCCAGTATCTCGGCCGGCTCTGGCGGTACGGTATTGTACTGTCCCGCCAGCGCGACGTTGCCGACGATCTCGTGCAGGCGACCTGTGTTCGCGCGCTGGAGCGCGCCAGCCAGTTCACGAGCGGGACAAGGCTTGATCGATGGCTGTTCTCGATCATGCATTCGATCTGGCTCAATGAGGTCCGCTCGCGCCGCATTCGCATGGGTAACGGTTTCGTCGATGCCGACGTAACACTTTCCTTCGACGGCGAACATGAAACCGAAACGCATGTCATGGCCAATCAGGTCTTGCGTCAGGTAAATGAATTGCCGGAGGCGCAGAGGACCGCCGTGTTTCTTGCCTATGTGGAGGGTCTGTCCTATCGCGAGGTCGCGGAGGTCCTTGATGTACCAATCGGCACGGTTATGAGCCGCCTGGCAACGGCCCGTGCCAAACTCGCCGAACACGCCGATCCCGATGTGATGGCCAAACAGATGAAAGGAGGGAAATGATGGTTGATCTGAAACACGCCGAAATGCCCTCCGACGAAATGTTGGTCGCGTTTCTCGACGGCGAACTTGATGGCGAGGAGCGCGCGCGGATCGATAGGCTGATCAAGATCGATGAGGCTGTCGCCGCGCGATATGAATTCCTCTCGCGCAGTGAAATGGCCTTTTACGATGCGTTCCAACCGCTGCTCGAAAACGCCCCGACGGCAAAGCTGGAAGCTATCCTGGGCGGACTCCCTGCTTCGATCACCGACGAACCCGCTTCAAGGGGCTTGAGCCGCCGCGGTTTCATGGCCGCAGCCATCGGGCTGGTCTTTGTCGGCGTCGCTGCCGATCGAGGCTTCATGGCGTTCAAGGAATCTTCCAGCGATCATGATGACGACTGGCGGGCAGTTGTTGCCGAATATCTATCGCTTTACACGCCCGATACACTCGCCAATCTCGATAGCGACGAGCAATCGCAAAGCGCGCAATTACAGAACGTAGGTGACGCGCTCGGCCTCTCGCTTCCTCTGCAGGCAGTGTCGTTGCCGGGCATCCCGCTCAAACGCGCGCAGGTTCTGCAGTATGATGGCAAGCCGCTTGGGCAGATCGCCTATCTCGATCCCGAGCACGGACCAATGGCTCTGTGCATCGTTCAATCGTCGAGTGGACCGCGTTCGCCGCAAACCGAGCGGCGACACGGCATGAATGTCGTCTATTGGTCGGATCAGGCCCATGGTTACATGCTGATCGGCCGTAACCCAGCGGATAAATTGAACGATTTGGCTGAGGGGGTGCGAACAGCGCTCGCCGCATAAGCTTCTATAAAAGCCGGTGGGTATTCCATGCTGATTGGACTACGGTAGGCATTCTGTGCATTTGACCTCGGAGGAATGTCATGCGCCCAGTCACCGAACCGACAGAAAGCGATGTGGCCAGACTAAGTCACGTGCGCGGCGCCGATGAGCCGCCATTGCTGGAAACCACCATCTCACAAACGCTCGATAGGGCGGCCTTGCGATGGCGCGAAACCGAAGCCGTTGTCTCGGTCCATCAAGATATTCGGTGGACTTATGGCGAGCTGAAAGCAAGAACCGATGCTTTCGCCGCTGGCCTGATCGCGCTGGGGCTGCAGCGCGGCGACCGCATTGGCATATGGTCGCCCAACAATGCGCAATGGGCATTGACCCAATTCGCTGCGGCAAAAGCTGGGCTTATTCTCGTCAATATCAATCCCGCCTATCGCCTCTCCGAGGTCGAATACACGCTGAACAAGGTAGGTGTAAAAGCGTTGGTTGCGCTCGAGCGGTTCAAGACGAGCGAATATGCCGAAATGATCGAAGCCCTCGCCCCGGAAATTTCCTCGGGTGAAGGGGAGATCAACTCTTCAAGACTACCCTGTCTGAAGCATGCCATCTTGATTGGAACACACGTTCGGCCCGGATGGATCGCGTTCGAAGATGTACCCAAGCTCGCAACAGAAATTCACCGTGCCCAACTGTCAGACCGTGACGCAACAACGGGTTGCGCGGATCCGGTCAACATACAATTCACCAGTGGAACGACAGGTTTGCCCAAGGGCGCTACGCTTTCCCATCGCAACATACTCAACAACGGTTTTTTCGTAGGCCGAAGCGTTGGCCTGAATCCCGGAGACCGGCTCTGCATCCCCGTCCCGCTTTATCATTGTTTCGGCATGGTCATGGCAAATCTTGGCTGCGTCGTGCACGGCGCAACGATGGTCTATCCGTCCGAAGCCTTCGACCCGTTGGCGGTTTTGAGCACCATTGAAGCCGAGCGGTGCACGGCTCTTTATGGTGTGCCGACAATGTTCATTGCCGAGCTCGGACATCCTGAGTTCGAGCGCTTCGACCTGTCATCCTTGCGGACAGGATGTATGGCAGGCTCGCCCTGCCCCGTCGAGATCATGAAGCAGGTCATCGAACGCATGCACATGCGGGATGTCACCATCGCTTACGGGATGACCGAGACCAGTCCCGTCAGTTTCCAGAGTTCAGGCGAAGATCCGGTTTCCCGGCGGGTCTCGACGATCGGGCGGGTTCAACCGCATCTCGAATGCAAGGTCATCGATGTCAACGGTAATACCGTTCCTCGCGGCACGCCTGGCGAGCTCTGCACCAGGGGTTATTCCGTCATGATCGGCTACTGGGACGATCCGGAAAAGACAGCTGAAGCGATCGACGAAGATGGCTGGATGCACACCGGTGACCTCGCGACCATCGATGACGAGGGCTATGGCAATATTGTCGGACGCCAAAAGGACATGGTGGTTCGCGGCGGCGAAAACATCTATCCGCGCGAAGTAGAGGAGTATCTGTTTCGCCACTCCAAGATCAAGGACGTTGCCATCGTCGGCGTTCCTGATCCGAAGTTCGGCGAAGAACTCTGCGCCTGGATCATTTTGAAGACCGGTGAAGACGCCGACGAAGAAGAGATCAAGGCGTTTTGCCATGGACAAATCGCCCATTACAAGGTGCCGAGATACGTCCGTTTCGTCGAAGCATTTCCTCTGACGGTAACAGGCAAGATCCAGAAATATCTCATCCGCAAACAGATGGCGGAGGAGCTTGGACTACAGGAACAGAAAACGGCCTGAAACCAGTCCGCTGCATTCTGCTAATGGCTAATTGACACTGTGAACCCGGTTAACCTATTCCGGGTGGTATTGCTTGGCTCAAAATTTCAAGACGGCTATATGGGGTCATTGCGGGAGGGCGCGAAACTGTGCTCCTTCGCGACTCAAGAATGGAGCACGCTATGATCAAATCCAAACGCGGCAACTTGTCTGGCTTATTCCTTGCAATTCCAATAAGCGTTTTATTGGCGTTCGGTGCCGATGCCAAATCGAAAGGCACCCCGATGCCAACCGACACACCTCGTGCGTATCTTGCGGTGTCGAACAGCACGCCGGCGACCTTGGGCGAAACAATGAACCTCAGTCGGACAACTGCCCGCTTCACCAAACTCAAAGGCGAAATGAAATTGCGATATTCCGGAGTGTGGAATGTCGGAGAAAACACGCAATATGGCGGCCAGGTGTACCAGGTTCTCAATGCCGACGAGTTCTTTTCAAAGAACAAAGGTAAAAATGGATTCTGTGATGAACCCGTCCGGTGGCTAACGGTACTTGATAAAAGCGAGCAACTCCTTGAAGGAACAATTCTTGTCGCGATGTTCAACATTCAGGACTGGCACAAATATACTGAGAACTCCACCGGCTTGTGCAGTATCAACTCATTTCAATTGAAATAACGCCGAGAAGATGTCCCGATTTGACTGAGGAGGTCATTTCGCCCTCTTGCAAATGGGCCCTACATGATTTCCCGACAAAAGTTGCACAAAGTGATTGATGCCGCCGGTCGAACAGCCGTTTTTGTCATACTCATAGCTGTCGCGCTCTTCGGATTTTATTTCTTTATCGCAAATCCCTACTACTTCACCTCGCCATAACAGGCCGCGACCTGCGGGATCAGTTGTCGATGAAGTCGCGCACGGCTTTGTTGTAACCTTCCGGGTCCTGCAGCATGGCGAAATGGCTGGCGTTATCGAGGATGACCAATTTGGCCCCCGGGATCGTCTTTGCCATGTATTCCGTATGCTCGCGGGTGATGGCTTCGTCGTGATCGCCAAGAACGATTGCCACTGGCGTCTTGATCTTCTTCAGATCGTCGTCACTCCAGTTGGGCTGGCTTGCCCACATGCCACTGATCTGTTCGACAAAGGCATCATATTGGTCCGGCGTGGGCGAAATCTTCTTGTAGATTTCGCCTGACTTATCAATATAGGCCGCGAAGGTCTTGTTTTTCATGACATCTGGATTGACGCCATCGACCTTGGAGTTGGCTGCCTGCGCGAAGAGTTTCGTCAGCCTCTCGGGGTGGTTCATGGCGATGTCGAGACCAATTATCCCGCCGTCACTCCATCCAACCAGTGCAGTCTTGTCGACCTTCAGGAAATCGAGAAGCGCGAGATAATCCGACGACATCAAATCATAGCTGTAAGGATCGGCATTGCGGGTCGACCGTCCATGGCCGCGGCTGTCAGCAACAATCACCATATGGTCTTTTGCAAGGTCGGCAACCTGCGCACCCCAGATATCGGCATAGCCGAGACCGCCATGGATAAGGAGCACGGGCGGTCCCTTGCCATAGACGGCATAGTACATTTCGATGCCGTTGACTGGAGCCATGCCGCTTTTCTCAGCCGCGGGCATTGGTGCTGGCGGGGGAAGCTTTTCCCAGCGTTCGGCGGCATGCACACCTGAACCAGCCAATGCAAGTACCAGGACAAGAGAATAAGCCAAAGACTTGAGGATCATGGTGTCTTCCTCCGAAAGACGCGGAATGCGCTATTCGGCATCCTAGCCAAAATCATCATGTTTGGCGAATGCTTGCGACGGCCCAATTCGAGCAATCATCATCCACGTGCAATAGAAAAGGCGGCCCAAGGACCGCCTTCACAAAACATCCGACTGTGATTTACTTGGCAACGTGCCAGACACCGCCGACGCCGTCGCCGGTCATATCCCCGGCCTTCTTGTCTTTGACAAATGTGTAGAGCGGCTTGCCTTCATAGGCCCACATTTCCTTGCCCGCCGTATCCTTGACCAGCGTCCATTCGCCTTCAGCCTTGGCCCCTTTGGCGGCATGGAATGCCGGCCAGTTTTTCAGGCATTTCTCATCGCAGTTCGATTTGCCGTCCTTGTCCTTGTCGAACGTGTATAGCGTCATGCCCTTCGCGTCGGTCCACATGTCGCCCATCTTTTTCGCAGGTTCTGCAGCGAAAGCAGACAGGCTGGTGGCGGCGAGAAATCCCACTGCGATCAAAATTGTCTTCATTGTTTTCACTCCCTCTTTGGGATTGCCAGCGGGGGCGCTGACAGTGCCCGTTCTTAAGCGAACCAAGCCGTCCGCATCGAAAAATACTCTACCACATTTCGTTCCGAATTGAGGCGCTGCATGCGGATTTAACGCTTTGATTTGATACATTTGGTCTTGATTGCTAGAAATTCGATGACCCACGTTCAGGAGCGGACAATGGATCTCGACATCAGCGAAATTGACGGCGCCTGCCACTGTGGATCAGTGCGCTTCCATGTCAGACTGTCAAATGGTCTGCACACGGCACGCCGTTGCACCTGCAGCATTTGCCGGATGCGTGGCGCTGTCGCCGTCTCGGCGAAAGTCGGTGATCTCGATATTCTGGCGGGTGAAGACAAGCTCAGCGTCTATCAATTCAACACGATGACGGCCAAACACTATTTCTGTTCCGGATGCGGTATCTATACGCACCATCAGCGCCGGTCCAATCCGAGTGAGTACGGCGTGAATGTTGCCTGTCTCGAGGGGATCAGCCCTTTCGATTTTGACGAAGTGCCAGTGAGTGACGGCATTCACCATCCATCGGACGGCAAAAAAGCCAACAAGACCGGTCCTGTTGGCTTCCTTCGATTTATCAGAGCTGACTGACTACCACTTGACGGTCAGGCCGATATTGCCCTCGAATATCTTCTGTTCGGCGCCATCGACATCGAACGTGTAATCTGCCACGGCAAATGCGCTGACCTTCTCGGTAAAGTCGTGCACGATACCCGCGCCGAGTTCCAGCGAAGTCAACTCGCCTTCGGTGGTGATTGCATCCGGGCCGAAGAGCACTGAGTCCGTGGTGCTGAAACCGTGCCACAAATTGGCCTTGACGTAGGGCTGGAACAGTCCGGCCGAGGTTTGATATTTTCCCTGCATCCGGAAACCGAGCCGGCCCGTGAAGCCGTCATCATTGTCGAATCCGACATCGGAAAAGGCGTCGGATTGATCGTCAAGCGAGATGTTCTGCCATATGATCTGTGCCTGCGGCTCGATGGTCCAGCTTTCTGACAGCGGGATCGGGTAACCGCCTTCCAGCGATGCGGTAAAGCCCGTGCCGTCGATATCGATGCCGACACCGCGATCGGAGGTCGCATCGCCACCGAACCACGATCCCATCAAAACGCCGTCCAGGTACCATCCACCAGGGCCGATATGCGTCCAGTAGCCGCCGAAGCTCGTCGTATCGAGATTGAGGCTGCCGACGTTCACACCATTCCACCCGACCGCCTGGCCTTTGACATCCGCGTCGAGATTCGAATAGCCGAAGAACAGACCGGCTATATCGCGATGTCCGTTATCGTGCTCCCAGCCGAGAATATCGAGACCGGCTTGTATGCCGTAGAGGTTTCCGTCAATGGATGGATCAACGGTTCCATCCCAGCTCTGCTCGGTCGATTGCCCGAAGGCACGGCCCCAGGCGGCGGAGAAGTTCTCGCGCGAGTTTACAACGCCCTGTTCGCCCCGTCTCTCGTGGAATGTCCCGAGTGTTGCCAGCGCGGTTTGACGCGCAGCCGGTCCGATAACCGAATAGATAGGAACCTCAATGCGATAGAGCGGCACATTATCACCTTCAACGGGCGTCGCGCCGCGATTTGGCGGTGGAGAGTAGCCGGCAAAGGAGGTGCAACGAAAGTGCCCGCTGCCGGGTTGACGGGAGCATCGGCGGCTGCCGCCTGCGGCGGAGGCGGCGGAGCAACGGGCGCTGCATCACCTGCCAATACGGGCGGCTCGATAATGCCTGAACCGTCCGGCGGTGTTTCGGGCGGAGGTGGAGGCGCTGCGGGCGGTGCAGGCGGCTCAGCTTCCGGCGGAACTGGCACGACGGGCGGATTGTTGTCGACCTGCTCTGGTGCAGCTGTTGCACCATTGTCGATCGTTGAACGCAGATACCAGTTCTCGGCCGTTCCCGCTGATACACCGCCCTTAAACAGGACATATTCGTAGGCGCCAGCTGCAACGGATATTGGCGCAGGCTGAACGCGGATCCGGTGGTTGCACCGTTGACAGCCTGCACGACCAGAATGCCATTCTGCGTTGTAAGGCGGCGCCGGCGCCGCCTAGATTGGTGATGCTCATGCCTGTCGTGCCAGCTCGCTGTACCGCCGGAAATCACCAGTTTATCGGACGCCGACGCATCGTCGCCGAGCACCGTCTGCAAGGAATCAGCAGCCGCCGCTGCCCGTATAATTGCCAGGACGGTGAAGCGTATCGGTTGCGCCACTCGAACCATTGGTGAGATCGATACGGTCCCTGCATTGATCACATTGACGAGTTGCCCCGCCGAGAAAGGCGCGATTGCACGCGTTGACGCCGTTGCCAGCGAAGCAGCGTGCTTGTACGCATCGATGCTGAAAAGCTGCCGGTTGCCGTTCCGCTGTCACCAACCACGAAATTGCTGTCGAGCGTGAAGGCGGAACGTTCGTGAGCGCGACGTTTTCCCAATTCAGATAACGGCCGGACGTCGTCGTCGTCGTGTTGGAAAAGGTCAGCGTATCCGTACCGGCCCCACCATTGACCGACGGTGTTCGACGAGAGGTTGCCTCGGTCAGATTTGCAGTGTTCCGGTGTCATTGCCGGCGCCGAGCTTGATCCCCCGCCGATCGTACCTGCCGTATCCCACGTGAAGATTCGATCATTGCCGCGTCTTGATACCGTGTGACCGATGCTGCCAGCCGCCGGAGATGAAGATGCGATTGTCCCCGCTGCTGAGATCAACGAATGCCGCCGATTGAACCACCCGAAAGTATCAGCAAGTCGCGGCCTTGCGTTGCAATCACAAAGCGGTCGATGACACCGTCCCGACATGCGCATTTCATTGTTGGCCTGCTCGAGATTGACTTCGCCGATCTGCCCGCCCGTCATCGTGAAGAAATCGCCGGCAAAGAACTGACCGATGATCCGGCCACCGCTGACGTCGCCGTGTCGAGTTCGCTGCCCTGCTCCACTCTTTGAACCACACCGCCGGTCATGACGAAATTATCGACGACCGCCGTTCTGGAAAATTGTGCCGTTGACCGTACCGCCATTCAGCTGAAGACTATCGTTGCCGCCGCCCTCGCTGAGATCTGCCGTTGATCGTGCCGGAATTGATTACGACGGTATCGACTCCGGTACCGAATGTGACCGGTCCCCGTGATCGTGCCGGTGCCTCCCGTCGGAAGTGTAAGCGAGTTGTTCCCGCCTGTATCCGTCAAGGGTCCGCCGGTCCCGCTGTCGCAAATATAAACGTCGTTTCCTGCTGTGGGGACGAGGTTACAAGCTGCAGATGCGGTTTGATTGGATATGGAGAGTGTTATGAGGGAAACAGAAGAAAGCCAGAAGATTCGTGTAAAAAGCTTAGACGACTTCATGTAATTCCCCCTATAGCGATCATATGATAAGGGATTGCCAACTACCCAAAGCAGTCCCCGCGACCAAACAACGATATCGGCAAGTGCAAGCTAGTTTCAGATCGAAGGGTGTGCAACCCATGGTTTAATGTAAGCACACTGAACTTTACCAGTGTGGTAAATTGGTCTCACTTTTGTACGCCGGAAGACTTTAAACTTGGCGTTCGTTAACAAAATATTCTTTTGTATTACGAATTTTGGCTCCGATCAGATCAGATCGAGCTCAAAGTGGGCGCTCTTATTTCCGGATTTGACTGCCTGTTGATATTCCGTTGTAATCGAAATAGAAGCGCATGGACTGACCGGAGAGCACACGATGGACCGCTACGAAACCTTCGCGACCTGGATCTTCATCGTCTTCGGTGCACTCATCATTGCCGGTCTGATGGCCTTCGCGATTACCACCGGCGACAAACCTGCGTTTCTTTTCGCGCTGGCTTCCGCATGCGCCGCATTTTTTCTTGGCTTCGCCGTGATTTTCGATCAGCCCCGGCTTTACGGATTGATTTTGTTTGTGTCGGTAGCGCTGATCGCGGCCTCAATCACTGCGATCGTGACCTGATTTTACCCCAGCGTGCTGATCTGGCGATAGGCGCCATGCCAATAGATCAACGGTTCGGCGTTGTGACGCAGCGTCACTGCCCTGACCCTGCCGATCAGGATGCCATGCGAATGCCGCTCGATAGCATCGTCGAGTTCGCAATCGAGCACCGCTAGCGCATTGACCAGCGCCATCGTCCCTGTGCTGAGCTCCCGCCAATCTGCACCTTGATAGCGTTCCGCGCCCTTCTGACCGTTCCTCCCGGAAAAACTGTCGGCCACATGACGCTGATCGTGTGCCAGCATATTGACGCAGAAGCTGCCGTGCCGCTGCAGGACCGGCCAGGATGAAGACGCGCGATTGATGCTGACGATCACCGAGGGCGGATCTATAGCCAATGACGAGACCGACGTCGCAGTGAACCCCGTGCGGTCGGCGCCACGTCCAACTGTAATGACGCTCACAGCCGCCGCCAGGTGCCGCATCGAATCCTTGAACAGGTCGGCGTCTACGGTCAGCTCGTGGTGGGCCAAACGCGCCACGCTTGGAAAAATGGACATTCATTTCCTCGTTCATTGGATTGTCGCGAACCGCCGGGATGCGAAGGAAGACTCTTATCCTGCATTGCAACACATCAGGCGTGCCTCGAACCAGACCGCTCTTTGCTCCGGTTGGCCGCATTTGGCGATTTTGTTTTGCGATTTTCGCAGATTTCCAGAAATCGATTTCAACGGATGCGAGTGCCGGATTTCATCCGCAACTATCGACAGAGCCATCCCGTTTCGTAATCGCACAGCTTGTGGAAAATAGTTCCACGAATTCCGGCGTGAGCGCAAAACTCTACCTGTTAGGCGCCGAGAATTATAATCTCTATCGTGTTAATCGTGTATGGAATGTCGGAAGATGGTCGCTCGGCAACGAGGATAGTCCTGATGGCTTCAACAGATTACACCAGCACGCGCAATTCGCCCGAGGGTGTTCGCCGTTCCGTGAGGGGTCGCGCCCTTGGTGTGGTACTGTTTGTGACTGCCTTTGCGTTTCATGTGGCGGTCCTTTTCAACCTGCTGCCGTCATAGTTCCAGGCCTTGGACTTCCGATAATTTTGTCCGAATAATTTTGCTGGCAACCGGAACCAACGTACACTTGAAACATTTCTATATTACTGGTCCCAAACCAGTCTTGGCTTAACCCCACAAAGCCAACATGACCCAATCCTCATGCCCCTTGAGGATTGGGTTTTCTGCATGAGCTGAACAGCAATCGTGAGTGGAGAAAACAATGTCGATTGAAGATGCCAAACATGCGATCGAAGCAGCCATTCATAGCGGTGATTTCAAGAGTATGGGCGTGGCTGTCTTCAAGGCAATCAATGCCTTGGAGCAAAGAATCAAACGGCTTGAAGAAGACAACGAACGTAGCAAGGCAAATTTAAGATAGACTTTTGCCATCTGAACCTTGAAATTTTCGCGATATGTGCTAGCATTTTTGTAGGTTGAGTGTAGCGGTACCTTGAGCCTGCGCCGCACTGAAACGATGCGCGATATTATTATCCAGAGTCCAGTTTGTTAGAGCCAAATCAAGCCTCAACTTGCGAAACCCCTACCGGTCCCGGCAGGGGTTTTGCTTGTGTACTGTGAAGTGCCCATAACACCAGCTTAGCCGACTAATCGGCCACGTTTCACTTTGCTAACTCTCTGTCAGGATTGACTGGATATCGGTGAGTGGGTGATTGGTCAGGGTTTTCGGGATTTCACTGACGATTCTGTCGGAGACTTCCTTGTGAAACTCCTGGCGCATTTCGCCGAGCACCAGCGGTGGAGCAATCACAACCAGCCGTTCGAAATCTCCCTTATGGGCATAGCTATAGAGTGCGTCGGCCACTTCCTTGGCAAATCGTTTCTTGGAAATCTCATGCCAGTCCGTGTCCTCGACAGCACTGCGGTGCGGGCTTGGTCCGTCATTGAAACGCCCTGGCCTGTCGCTTCCCTGTTGTCGTGTCGCGGGATTCGAGTGATGCATTTCATGGATGGTGCTGAGTTGGACATGCTTCATATCGTTTTCATTGCGGAGAAACAGCGCCTTTTCCCCATCGGCGACGACGACCCATGTCTTCTTGTTCAAAACGATGTTGGCCATCTCAAGCTCCCTTCGCCACACGTATATCAAAGGCTTTCTTCATGGGAGCTTCCTTTCACTTTCAGTTTGTCGTTCAGCGACAATGAGACCGCAATTGCTGCGACCACGATAAAAAACAACGCTGGCAAATAAGAGAGGTTCCGATTTCATAGGGATCGTTGCCTTCTGGCATAATAAAGAAGTCCCGCGCCAATCGCGATAGTCAGCAGCCCTATGGTGATCCATCGTGTTTGACCGACCATGAAACTACCGCCGAGAATACTGAGGCCCTGAAGCGCCCAGATTGCTCCCATGATGATTAGAAGCACGGCAACGATAGACAGGATGATTTTCATTTGGTCCGCCTCTTTTCAGGTTGCTGCGGGTACAGTTTTCATTCTCGCACCATCAAGGCGGGATGAAAACACTTATGAAACAGGCGCTACCCTAATGTCTGTCTGGATTTGTCGCTTAACGGCTGATAGACCTCATTGCAAAAGCAGGGAGGTTCAATTTTTATGACTGCATTGACGATTATCGTTGAATTCGAAACGCACGAAGGCCGCGAAGCGGAATTCACTGCGCTCATCCGCGAGCATGCCCGCAAGACGCTGGAAGAAGAACCCGGTTGTCTGCGTTTCGAGGTCATCAAACCCATCGAGCGCAATGGAACACCCATCGCCAACAAGGTCATGGTCAACGAACTCTACGCAAATGAAGCGGCGGTGACGGCTCATGAGAATAATCCGCGCCTCGCCAGGGTGCGGGCGGCTAATGCGCCGTTGCTCAAGTCCAGCAGGTTGATCCTGGCGCAATCATTGATGGGCAAGACAACCGATGAAGGCTTGACGCCGCAGCAGTTGAACGCCAGCAATGATGACTAGTGGAGCGGATTTGACATTCGCACCCCGCATGACATCGGCCTCGTAGGCGAATGTCAAATCCAAAGCTCCACTAGCACGTTGAATTTGCTAGTGGTCTTTCGATTTAACATTTGTGAGTGATTGGTATAGATGGGATGCAAATGTTAGAATCGGACGACTAGAGCCGGAGGAGTTTGAACGAAAGTTCAATGACATGATCATGAAAAATGTGCGATGACTGTCCAGCGCCATTCAACAGCAACCTGATCAAGCCGCACCGGAAGAGTAGAACGATGAAGAGATTGGCTCTGGCTTTTCTGCTGCCGTGCATCCTTGGGACGTCTGGTTGTGGCGCAATGCGCTGGATGAGCGAAGCACCGCAAAACGCGTCCAGCTGTGCCGGCTGGAATAAAATCAGGATCAAGCCGGAAACGGCAGTCTATCTTGTGAAGAACGATTTTTCCGCCAGCATAGATATCGATTCGCACAATCTCAACGGTCAGAGAAACGGCTGCTGGAAATAGTCCGCTGAATGCCGTAGTCGGAACCAAACGCCATAAATCACGTTCCCCTTTCTCTACTTATGGAAAGGATTACTGAAATGGCAACGAATACAACCAAAGTTCAGGCTATGGCTGAAAAGGATCTGCAAAATCAGGTCGCGGCGTTGCGCAAGCAGCTGGCAACAATCAGCAAATCGCTTTCCGAGCACGGCTATGAACTTTACGAAAATGGCGGCAGCTCTGCCTACGAAGCGGTAAAGAAGAACAGCCGAAAAGCAGCTCGCTTCGTTGGCGAGGAAGCGCACATGGTCAGTGAAAAAGCCAGGGAGAACCCGATGACCGCGGTCGCCATCGTTTCTGCCGTCGCCGGCATAGGTCTCCTGGCAGGATTGAGCGCTTATCGGCGTTAGATGAGGCCGAGCCCTTGAAATCCAGGGGCGTGCTTCATATATCAGCTTTAGAAATTCGTCTCCGCTTTTGACCACGGATGTACTGGCACTGGCGTTGAGGCGAATTCGGAAGGTCGGGAATTCCCGGCCTTTTTTGTTGCCTATAGCACACATGACCCGATCCGAGTGCGGTGCGGCAGTGTCTCAGGTTGCTTTCCGGGGCGCGAACAGTCTATGTAGGGCTCACTATCTGCCTGATCATTCGTCAGGTTAAGGACATTCCGTTATGCGTTCTGAGAGTGAGCTGCCCCGAATGGACAATTTTGAGAAATACGCCCTGGCTCTAATGGTCGTATTCGGCGCCCTTATCATCGGCGGTCTCATGGCCGTCAATATTGCATGGGCCCACAAGGCAGGCTTTCTCTATGCTCTCGGCGCGGCAGTGGTGGTTTGGTCTGCCGGTTTCGCGGTCCTTTTTGACAAGCCCCGGGTCTACGGTCTCCTGTTGCTGTGCGCGATTGCTCTCATTACGGCCTCTATCGTTGTTATCGTTCGATAAAAATCGGATCGACATTTAAGCGTGAGATCTGGATAATATGAAACTGGCTTTCATATTATCGTTTACTTTATCAAGAATAATTCTAAACTGCGGCCAGATTGAATGTGCAGACCTGGATTTCAGGTTGAAAGAGATATTCCCATGCGACTGACCAGACAGACGAACTACGCCATCCGAATTCTTATGTACTGTGCCGCCAATGAAGGCAATCTCAGCAGAATCGGTGAAATCGCCCAAGCCTATACGGTTTCCGAACTTTTCCTGTTCAAGATCCTCCAACCGTTGGTCGAGAACGGTTTCATCGAAACCGTGCGCGGCCGCAATGGTGGCGTGAAGCTCGGCAAACCAGCCAAGGACATTACCCTCTTCGACGTGGTGCGCGTGACCGAAGAAAACTTCGCCATGGCGGAGTGCTTCGAAAACGATGCCGCCGACTGCCCGCTGATCGACAGCTGCGGATTGAATGCAGCGTTGCGCAAGGCGCTCAATGCATTCTTCGAGGTGCTCGCCCAGTTCACGATCGAGGACATCGTCGACAAGCGCGATGTGCGTGCTCTGCTCGGGATCGACATACTCACCCCTCGCCTCGCGACGGCCAGCTGACGCGAGTTTGCCGTACTGCACGCAGTACGGCAATTGCACTTGCTTCTGGCCGGTGCGAAACCGGAACAGTTCCTTGAAACGAGCGGCCTTTTGGGGTCGCGTTCTCAACGAAAAAACGCAAATCTCACGCAAGAAGCATCGATTCTGGCACAAGAAGTGTCGATTCCGGCATGCTTTTCTGCACCCTGCGTTGCAAATTGGTTGTTCTCAGTTGCGAAAAACAGGGAACGTGCCGACCTCACCCATGTTCATCACAAGCTTGTGAGACGTTTTGACACATGTTGAGCCGGCAATATTTCTTGGCCCGCAATCAGCCTGTAAAGCCAAACATGATTGAATTGGTTATGTTATTTGCCTAGTTTAGAATTATTCTAACTAATTGAAATCATGACATAATATCACCATATGCATTTGACAGGTTCACAACAAACCGGCTTTATAGCTGGAGCGTTGATGAACGCATGACCTTTAATGTTTGGGCCTTGAACCCTTGCGATTGGAGGAACCATTGTCTGGTTCGAAAGTATCACCCGGTTTCGGGATAGTATTTTGTGGGTCTAGCGTACAGAACGCAGTCGGATCAGCAATTGATTCAAGCTTAGGCGCCTCCCCGGCATTAAATGTCGTGGATATGTGTTCTTGTGAGTACGGCGCCTATACAAAATGCTAGTTTGCCATTGCAACATAATTACTCAAAAAGAGATCGAGAATTCCATTATTGAACTTCTCGATGCTGACCCGTGGCAGCTCGTTGTTCCCGCCAAAGTTTACCATGCCATGAAGAAACGCGGCCGCTGCTGCGGTTGCTTCCCAAATGTCGTTGAAACCATCATAAAGGTGACGGAAGAATATCATCTCCGGCATGGTTCAGACGATTCTGATGCAGTTTCGTTCATCGACCGTGTCCGGTCATTGCGTCACGAATACGGGAGTTCACGACATGAAGGGCGAACCAAAGGTCATCGAGCGGCTTAACGAGGCATTGTTTCTCGAATTAGGCGCCGTCAATCAATATTGGCTGCATTATCGCCTTCTGGACGATTGGGGCTTCACGAAGCTGGCCAAGAAGGAACGCGCGGAATCCATCGAAGAGATGCATCACGCCGACAAGATCATCCAGCGCATCATCTTCCTCGAAGGTCATCCAAATCTGCAGTCTGTCGGCGCGCTGCGCATTGGCCAGAACGTCAAGGAAGTGCTCGAGGCGGATCTCGCCGGTGAGTACGATGCGGTGAAATCCTACAAGCTTTCCCGCGAGATTTGCGATCAGCTTGGTGATTATGTCTCCAAGGAATTGTTCGACGAACTGCTCAAGGACGAGGAAGGTCATGTCGACTTCCTTGAGACGCAGATCGATCTGCTTAATTCCATCGGCGCAGAGCGTTATGGCTTGTTGAATGCAGGATCTGCCGACGAAGCGGAGTGATCCATTCAATAGTGACAACAAAAAGGGCGCCAGTGGCGCCCTTTCCTTTTCAGAAACCTTCGCTTGTCCTCATTTCGGCAGCTTGTCGTCCACACCGGCGACATAGAAATTCATGCTCAGAATTGTCTTGTCGTCAGCCGTCTCGCCAGCTTTCAGCCATTCCGAACCGTCCTGCTTCTTGATCGGGCCGGTGAAAGGCTTGAGTTCGCCTGAAGTGATCTTGGCCTGCGTTTCTTCGGCCAGCTTCTTCACGTCATCGGGCATGTTCGTGTAGGGCGCCATCACGACGAGCCCTTCCTTCATGCCTTCGAACACATTGTGCGATTTCCAGGTTCCATCCAGCACCGCCTTGGCGCGTTCGATATAGTACGGTCCCCAGTTGTCGACGATCGACGTCATCTGGGTTTCCGGGCCAAACTTGATCATGTCCGAAGCCTGGCCGAAAGCCTTGATCTTGCGTTCCGCCGCAACCTGCATCGCAGCGGTCGAATCCGTGTGCTGGGTGATGATATCCACGCCCTGATCGATCAACGCCTTGGCGGCATCAGCTTCCTTGGCCGGGTCAAACCATGAGTTCGCCCAGATCACCTTGATCTTGAAGTTCGGATTGACGGTTTGAGCACCCAGGATGAACGAATTAATGCCCTGGACGACCTCCGGTATGGGAAACGAACCGATGTAACCGGCGACGCCGGTCTTGGACATTTTCGCTGCAATCACGCCCTGCACATAGCGGCCTTCGTAGAAGCGCGAATTATAGACCGAGACGTTTTCAGCGGTCTTGTAGCCCGTCGCATGTTCAAATTTGACGTCCGGAAACTTCTGCGCAACCTTGACCGTCGCATCCATATAGCCGAACGATGTGGTGAAGATCAGTTTGTTGCCAGCACGAGCAAGCCGCTCGATGGAGCGCTCCGCATCGGCGCCTTCCGGCACGTTTTCGAGGAAGGTTGTCTCGACCTTGTCGCCCAGCTCTTTCTCAAGCTGCTTGCGGCCCTGATCGTGCTGGTACGTCCAGCCGAAATCGCCAGGCGGTCCGATATAGATGAAGCCAATCTTCAATTTGTCGGCGGCCAAGGCGGGGCCCGCCACGGCAAAGCTGGCGGCTACCGTTAGCGCCATTATCAGTTTTTTCATCAGGTTCACCTCTTCTGTTAAAGCGTTCAAACTGTCTTTGTGTTCGTATTCTAGCGATCAGGCACGAAGGGTTTGCCGAGCGATGTCGGCGTGTTCATCAATGTCAGGCGCTTGTTGCGCGAAATCAGCACGAGCACGATGATCGTTGCAAGATAGGGCAGCGACGACATGAATTGCGAAGGAACGCCGATGCCGAGCGCCTGCGCGTGCAGCTGGCCGATGGTTACAGCACCAAAAAGATAGGCCCCGGCAAGGATCCGCCACGGCCGCCACGACGCGAAAACCACCAAGCGCCAGCGCAATCCAGCCCCTGCCCGAAGTCATGTTCTCCACCCATTGCGGCACGTAGACGAGTGAGAGCTGTGCGCCAGCCAAGCCAGCACAGGCACCGCCGAAAATCACGGCAAGGTAGCGAATGCGAACGACGGGTACACCCAGAGCGTGCGCCGATGTGTGATTGTCGCCGACCGCGCGCAACGTCAAACCTGCACGCGTCCTGAACAAAAACCATGCCACGCCAATCGTCAGCAGGATGGAAATGTAGAAAATGGGGTCCTGTCCAAACAGGACCTTGCCGACATAAGGGATGTCCGTAAGCCCCTGTATATACAGCGAATCCATCCTCACACCCGGAAGGCCGACAAAGCTTTCACCAATCATCGCCGAAGCGCCAAGGCCAAGCAGCGTGAGTGCGAGGCCGGTCGCCACCTGGTTGGTGATTAGCGTCAGGGTCAGGAAACCAAACAGCAATGAAAAGGCAGCCCCGGCGAGGATCGCCGCGAACATGCCCAGCCAGGCCGAACCGGTGTATTGCGCAACCGCAAACCCGGTCACGGCGCCCATGACCATCATGCCTTCAACACCCAGATTGAGCACGCCGGAGCGCTCGACGACGAGTTCGCCCAACGCGGCAATGAGCAGCGGCGTCGCCGCCGTTGCCACTGTCAGAAGTATGGCCTCGAACATTGTCATCACGCGCCCTTTAACGCTGTGTCGCTTGAGCGCGACACAATCCGGACGCGATAATAAATCAGACTGTCACTGGCGAGGACAAAAAACAGGATGATGCCTTGGAAGATACGCGCCGATTTTTCCGAAATACCCAATGAAATCTGTGCTGCCTCGCCTCCCAAATAAGATAGAGCGAGCACCAATCCCGCGGCAATTATCCCCAACGGATTGAGCCTTCCAAGGAATGCGACGATGATTGCAGTGAATCCATAGCCCGGTGAAATGCTCGTCCGGAGCTGCCCCACGGCGCCCGAGACCTCGGCGATGCCCGCCAGTCCGGCCAACGCTCCCGATACCAGAAAAGCAAAAAACGTCAGCCGGCCGGCGCTGAAACCGGCAAACCGCCCTGCCCTGGAACTACGGCCAAGCACCTTGATCTCAAAGCCATTCAACGTGCGTGACAGCATGAACCAGACAACCACCGCAGCGATTATGGCGAGAGCAAAACCCCAGTGCGCCCGGCCCGAATCTGGCCATATCGCCGGCAGGATGGCGCTATCGCTGAACTGTACTGTCTCGGGAAAATTGTACCCTTGAGGATTGCGCCACGGGCCCCGCACCAGCCAGTCGAGAAAGAGCTGCGCGACGTAAACCAGCATCAGGCTGGTGAGAATCTCGTTCGTATTGAAGCGAACTTTCAGAAATGCCGGGATCGTCGCGTAGGCCATGCCTCCCGCCATTCCGAGGAGGAGCATAATTGGCAACACATACCAGCCCTGAAAATCCGGGAAAACGACCGGCAGGATTGACCCGGCAATACCGCCCGCGATGAACTGTCCTTCAGCCCCGATGTTCCAGTTATTCGAAAGAAAACAAACGGAGAGCCCTACCGCAATGAGGATCAGCGGTGCCGCTTTGACCAGCAATTCGTGGATCGACCAGACCTCGGTCAAGGGCTCGATGAAATACGAATAGAGTGCCGAGATCGGGTTCTTGCCGAGTATGGAAAACAGGATGGCGCCAGCAATCAAAGTCAGGAACAGCGCGATGAATGGCGACAAGGCGCTGAACAAAGCTGAATGCTGCGGACGTTTGACGATTTCGATCCGCATCATGCGGCCCCCGCCGTAGCGTCGGCGCCGCCCATCATCAAACCGACGCGTTCCATCGTCATTGCCTCGATTGGCACAGATTCGGAAAGACGGCCATGCACCATTGCCGCGATGCGGTCGGAGATTTCGAACAGTTCATCGAGGTCCTGGCTGATCACGATCACGGCCGAGCCGCTGCGGGCAAGGTCGACCAATGCCTGACGGATATGTGCTGCCGCGCCGGCGTCGACGCCCCATGTCGGCTGGTTGACGACTATCACAGATGGGTTGCGATCAAGTTCCCGCCCGATGAGAAACTTTTGCAGGTTGCCGCCGGAAAGGGCTGATGCATCAGGGTTTTCTGCACTCTTGCGCACATCCATCTGCGTGACGATACGTTTCGCCGCAGATGCAAGGCTGGATTCCGATACAAGCTTCAACACGCCACCGGTCAGGAACATTTTACGGTCCGTAGAATGGCGCGACAGGAGCAAGTTGTTGGTTAGAGACATGTCGGGCACTGCGCCGTGCCCAAGCCGCTCCTCGGGCACAAAAGCTGCGCCAAGCTTGCGCCGGGCCGATATACCGATTCTGCCGGCATCTGTGCCGCGGATGCGCACGACGTGAGGACGTTCCTGCAGTACTTCGCCGGAAATCGCCTCAAAGAGTTCACCTTGGCCATTGCCGGCAACCCCGGCGATACCAAGAATTTCTCCGCCAGTGATCGACAGAGAGATATCATGGAGCGCCACCGAAAACGGCCCGCGCGGCCTCTGCGACAGGCCGTTCACCTCAATAAGCGGTATCCGGTCCGTCCATTCTGCCGGAAGCCTTTCAATGACATGGATATCATTCCCCACCATCATCCGCGCCAATGAAGCTGCAGTCTGCGTGCGTGGATCACATTGGCCGACAACCTTACCGTGCCTGAGTACCGTTGCGCGGTCGCAAAGCCTGCGCACTTCCTCGAGCCTGTGACTGATGTAAAGGATGGATTTTCCTTCCGAGCGCAAACGCTCCAGTGTCACAAACAGAAGATCGGCTTCCTGCGGAGTGAGCACTGATGTCGGCTCGTCCAGGATGATCAGATCAGGATTTTGCAACAGGCAGCGAATGATCTCGATACGTTGCCGTTCGCCAACCGAAAGATCACCGACAAGCGCGTCAGGATCGACCGGCAAGCCATAGGTCTGGCCGATCTCGCGGGCACGTGCGGCGATCGTGTCGAGTGGCGACTTCTCGTCCAGCGACAGGGCAATATTCTCGGCAGCGGTCAGCGCATCGAACAAAGAAAAATGCTGGAAAACCATACCGATACCCAGCGATCGTCCCATAGCAGGACTGGTAACTGTAAAACGCTCACCCTTCCATGCGATGTCTCCGGAAGTTGGCTGCAGTGCACCGAACAACATTTTGACAAGGGTGGATTTGCCCGCGCCATTCTCGCCCAGGAGCGCATGAATCTCGCCGGTTCCGATCTTCAGATCGATCCCGTCACAAGCCTTGAGTGACCCGAAAATTTTGGTGAGCTTTTCGGCTTCCAGTAACGGTTTTTCAGAGCCGTCTTTTGTTATTGTGCCTGTCATAATTCCCCGCGGCCAAGACCGTTTTTCGATCCTATGTCAGGCCCACCAAATTTGGAAAGTGCAAAACGTACGGTTGCGGCCATTTGCGCACAATATTCGGGCATTAATAACAGTGGCTTAAGGAATGAGCACTGTCGTGCCGGTGGTTCGCCGTCCTTCCAGGTCGCGATGAGCCGTCGCAACGTCCTTCAGCGCGTAGGTCTGGCCGATTTCAATGCGGATTATGCCCTTCGCCACGAGGTCGAAAAGCTCTTCGGCGCCAGCGACGAGCGCGTCGCGCGTCGCCGCATATACGAATAGCGTTGGACGCGTCAGATAGAGCGAGCCTTTGCGTGACAGAATACCGAGGTCAAACGGCGGAACCGGTCCGGAAGACTGACCGAAACATACCAGCATCCCGCGCGGGCGCAGACAATCCAGCGAGCCGTCAAACGTATCCTTGCCGACCGAATCGTAGACGACATCGACGCCTTTGCCGCCGGTAAGTTCTTTTACCCGTTCGACAAAATTCTCGGTCTTGTAGTTGATGACGTGATCGTAGCCATTGTCCAGCGCCAGCTTGACCTTTTCGTCCGACCCGGCCGTGCCGATGACCGTCGCACCAAGATGTTTGGCCCATTGTCCGGCGATCAGGCCAACGCCGCCGGCTGCAGCATGGAAGAGGATCGTATCACCCTGTTTGACCGGAAAGGTCTGGCGCAGCAGATATTGTGCTGTGAGCCCCTTCAGCATCATCGAAGCGGCCTGTTTCAGCGATATCGCCTCCGGCACCTTGACCAGGAATTTGGTCGCGATCAGTCGCTCTTCGGCATAGGCGCCTATGGAAGTGGTATAGGCGACGCGGTCGCCAGACTTGAAATCCTCAACGTCGGGCCCGACCTCCAGCACGACACCAGCACCTTCGTGACCCGGGATCAGCGGCAGCCCGCTCGGGGATGGATAGAGGCCAGTCCGGTAATAGACGTCGAGGAAATTGAGCCCGATGGCTTCATTACGTATGCGCACTTCGCCGGGTCCGGGAGAGCCAAGGGAGATGTCTTCATAGGTCAGTACTTCAGGCCCGCCAACCCGATGAATGCGAACAGCTTTGACCATCATAGTTTCTCCGTACGACCAAGATTGGGGAACGCCTGCATCACGGCTCCAATGAAAAAAAGATAGATGCCCGTCACCGAAATGCCGATCCGCACCCAGAGCGGCGAATCCAGTTCCTGAAACAGTGAATATGCACCAAAGGCGCACCACAGGAAGAATATCGCAAGATTGAGCGGCCGTAAGCGCTGCACCCGCACAGGATGGAGGAAATAGATCGGCAGGAACGAGACGATCGCCGCAACGAGAACGATGGCGAACGCCACCCACTCTCCGGGGCGCACGATGAACAACGTGAAGACGATCATGTTCCAGACGACCGGGAAACCCTTGAAGAAGTTCTCCTTGGTCTTCATGCCGGTGTCCGCATAGTAGATGGCACTGGAAACCACGATGATCGCCGCTGCCAGGAAGGATAGACCCTCGCCCATGAAGCCGCGCTGATACAGCGCAAAGGCCGGAATGAGCACGTAGGTCATATAGTCGATGATGTTGTCGAGAAGTTCGCCAGACCAGTTCGGCAGGACATATTTGACGTCCAGCTTGCGTGCAATCGGCCCGTCGATACCATCGACGAAAAGTGCCAGTCCAAGCCACCAGAACATTGCTGTCCAGCTTTCCTCGCTGGCAGCAACCACGGAAAGAAACGCCAGAAAGGAGCCGGATGCCGTGAGAAGATGGACGGAAAATGCTTTCGCTTGCGGTGCCGTTACCTTTTTGGGCGTTATGGCCTTGGGCAATATCGGTTTTTTCACGGTCCGTGCCAATCTGCTGCATGATAATAGTGCGCTCGCTGTTGTATCTTATCGATAGCGAACGATTTGTGAGCAGCTTTTCTTGAAAAATGCCCAAAGTGCAAGCAATTAGGCTAATATAAACTGTTGAAAGCGTGAAGCGGAGACAAACAATGACCTCTACCAAAACCGATCCGATTATTGTTGCGGGCGCAGGTCATGTGGGGCTGATCGCGGCTATTGCACTTGCGCAAAGTTTCGACAATGTCATCAGTCTTGGCGTTCTACCGGAGGGTTCCGACAAACGCACAACCGCGCTGATGGTGCCTGCGATCAAGTTTCTCGAGAAGATTGGCCTGTGGGAAAGCATCGAGCCACATGCTGCGCCCATTGCCACAATGCGCATCCTCGATGGAACAAACCGGCTTATCAGGAGCCCGGCCGTAACCTTCGAGGCAAGCGAAATCGACGAGCCGGCCTTCGGCTACAATATTCCCAATGTCACTTTGACGTCAGTCCTGAGCGATGCGCTGAAAAATTCGAAAGTGAAGCACGTTGCTGCCTCGGCCACTCACTATCACCCGGCTGAAAATGCAATTGCTGTCGAAGGCAGCGACGGTTCCATGTACAGCCGCCAATATCGTCGTCGCTGCCGATGGTCGTTCCTCGCTGGCGCGCGAGGCTGCCGGCATATCGGCGCGGACCTGGAGCTACAATCAGACCGCCATCGTCCTGAGCTTTAGCCATACGCGTGATCATCATGATATTTCAACGGAATTTCATACAGAACACGGTCCATTCACGCAGGTGCCCTTACCGGGTAAGCGTTCAAGCCTTGTCTGGGTGACGACACCGGCCCATGCAGTGGAACTGCTCGAACTTGTCCGTGACCAACTGGCGACGCGGGTTGAAGAGCGCATGCAATCCATGCTCGGCGCCATAACCATCGATGTCGATCCTCAGAGCTGGCCACTGTCCGGTCTGGTACCCAGTTCGTTCGCCCGCAACCGCGTGTTCCTGGCTGGCGAGTCGGCCCATGTCTTCCCGCCGATCGGCGCACAGGGCCTCAATCTCGGTGTTCGTGATGTCGAGACCTTGCTGGAAACTCTGCCGCTCGATGGTATGGACCTCGGCGCAGCCAGCGTTATAGCAACCTATAATCGCAAGCGAAGCCCGGACATTCTTGCCCGGACGGGTGCTGTGGACGCGCTGAACCGTTCGCTCCTGTCGGATTTCCTGCCGGTTCAGATGGTTCGCAGCGGCGGACTTGAGCTCTTGCGGGCCTTTTCACCGCTGCGTGGCTTTGTCATGCGCGAAGGTCTGCGGCCGGGTAGCGGCTGGCGGTTTTCGCACAAGGAAGCTGGCAGACGCTAGAGCCCAAGGCTCTAATTTCACGCCAGCACGAAATCGCTTAGCAATTTCACGTTCAGCAGCGCAATGACCACGGCGATGAACATCGCGAATGCCGAGAGCCAGCGCGGTGAAACGAGAGCACCCATCTTTGCCTTGCTTGCCGTGAACATGACCAGCGGGAACACGGCAAACGATAGCTGAAGGCTCAGCACCACCTGCGTCAGGACCAGCAGCTTTGCCGTGCCGCTTTCGCCATACCAGATGGTAACGATCGATGCCGGAATGATGGCGATGCCGCGTGTGATCAGCCGCCGCAGCCACGGCGCGAGCTTGATATGGAGGAACCCCTCCATGACGATCTGCCCTGCCAGCGTTGCCGTTACGGTCGAATTTATACCGCAGCAAAGCAAAGCAATGCCGAACAGCGTCGGCGCTATGGCCAAGCCCAAAAGTGGCGCGAGCAGCGAATGCGCCTCGCCGAGTTCCGCGACCTCTGTCTGACCCGTCTTGTGGAATGTTGCCGCAGCAAGAATGAGGATCGACGCGTTGATCAGAAGCGCGAACATCAGAGCCAGCGTGGAATCGATCGTTGCGTATTTCAGTGCAGAACGTTTTTCCGGCAGCGTACTTCCGTAATCGCGGGTCTGCACAATACCTGAATGCAGATACAGATTGTGCGGCATCACCGTCGCACCGAGAATACCCAGCGCAAGATACAGCATCTCCGGATTGGTCACGATCTCTGTGGTTGGTGCAAAACCCTTGATGACGGCGCCCCATTCCGGATCCGCCATGAAAATCTGGATCGCGAAACAAACGGCTATGACACCGAGTAGCGTAATAATGAGCGCCTCGACCCAGCGGAAGCCAAGCTTCTGCAGGTAAAGAATGAGGAAAACATCGAGCGCTGTGATGAGTACGCCAATTTCAAGCGGAATACCGAAAATCAGATTGAGACCGATGGCCGTGCCGATAACCTCGGCAATATCGGTAGCGATGATAGCAATCTCCGCCAGAAACCACAGCGTATAGGCAACTGGCTTCGGAAAGGCATCGCGGCATGCCTGCGCCAGATCCCTGCCCGAGCCTATGGCGAGCCGCGCACAAAGAGCCTGCAGGACAATCGCCATGATATTGGAAACGAGCGCAACAACGAGAAGCGTGTAACCGAATTTCGAACCACCGGCGAGCGATGTCGCCCAGTTGCCAGGGTCCATGTAGCCCACGGCGACCAGATAACCCGGACCGACGAAGGCCGCTGCACGACGCCAACCCGGTCCACTCGTCCGTACGGCAATCGAACGGTGAACATCCGACAGTGACGCCTCGCCCCTTGCGTGTCGCCAGCCCTTAGGCGTGTCGACCGCCTGCCCTAGTTGATCCATGGAATACCCTCAATCTCAATCGCAATTGCAAATCATTCGCAACTATATATACAGAAAATTGCCAGCCGCAAGGGCTCAACTGCGTCGAAAGAGCCAAGCGGGCGATTATCTTGATAACAAAAACGTTGACGGCGTCGGACAATGGAAAGGCATCGACCTCGCCATCTTCCTCATGGATTGTCTCGCCATCCGTGAAACAGAACTGGCTCTGAACAGACAAAACTTGCTCTAAAGTCAGGGAATGAGACCATGCGTCATGAAATAAAGCCACAAGGTCAGGGTCGCGATTGAAAACAAGGTGGTCGCCAGAATGCTGCTGGATGCCCGCTCGACCCACACGCCATACTGTTGGGCGATGACAAAGACATTGGTCGCAGTGGGCAATGCCGCCATGAGCATGGCAGTGTAAATCCACACTGGCGGAAAATTCCCGACAAGATTCAGCACCCCATAAATCAGTAACGGCTGAACCAGCAGCTTGATAGGGACGATGAGATAAAGCTCCTTCGGTACGCGTCTCAGTGGACGCAATGCAAGCGTTGCGCCCATGGCGAAGAGCGCGCAAGGCGCTGCCGCCTTGGCAAGGAGATCGATCATGCGGTCGATTGCGACAGGCGGCTCGATACCGAGTATCGCCGCACCAACACCCATGATCGTCGCGATAATGAAAGGATGGCCGAATATCTTACGCAGGACACCGATAGTGACGTCGCGCGGAGAGCGCTTGTCATTGCCCGAAAGCGCCATCAACAGCGGTGCCATGACGAAGTGCAGCGTGTTGTCGAAGCAAAATATCAGCGCGACGGGCACAGCCGCCGACGCACCGAAGGCAAGAATTGCCAGCGCTGGGCCCATGTAACCGATATTGCCATAGGCTGCCGCAAGCCCCTGAATGGTGCTTTCATCGATCTTCCGCGTCCGTGCGAAAGCGATCAGAAACATCGTCAGGAAAATAGCAAATGTTGACAAAGTGCATCCGACAATAAAGGTCCACTGGGTCAATTCCGCCACGGGCGTTTTCGAAAGTATCTGGAAAAATAGAGCCGGCAACGCCACATAAACGATGAACGTATTCATCCATCCCAGCGCTTCCAACGGCTGGTGATTGATACGCGCCACGAAAAAGCCAAGGAAAATCAGTCCAAAGAATGGAAGTACCAGATTGAAGACACTGAGCATGACGGACTTTTTGAATTTATGGCGGGATAGATTGATCGCAGGAACCATTTAGGCTCGCGAGCTTTGATAGAAACAGATACCTACTACGAATGACGATGATGACACAGATACGCCATG
Organism: uncultured Alphaproteobacteria bacterium; assembly: GCA_963776115.1. Lineage (GTDB taxonomy): Bacteria > Pseudomonadota > Alphaproteobacteria > Rhizobiales > Rhizobiaceae > Phyllobacterium. The sequence continues at coordinate 48,143 of CAVZLS010000005.1, forward strand.
CAAAATTTCAGATCGGCCAGGTGGTCAGCCACAGGATCTTCGCATTCCGGGGCGTGATCTTCGATGTGGATCCAGAATTCAACAATACGGAAGAATGGTATAGATCTATTCCCGAGGATATAAGGCCGCGGCGCGACCAGCCCTTCTATCATCTTTTTGCAGAAAACTCCGAGAGCGAATATGTCGCCTATGTTTCGGAACAGAACCTTGTTGCCGATACGACCGGTGTGCCCTTAAGGCATCCGCAGATCAAGAACATGTTTGAAACGCCGGAAAACGGCGTCTATCGCGTGAAAAAACCGCATATGAACTAGCAATAGAAAAGGACGCTCGAAGCGTCCTTTTTTAGCTCTCAGTGCCGGTTGATTAATTGCCGGTTTTGGCTTTTTCCTGCTCGGCCTTCATCTTCTCCTCGAACTCCTTCTGACGCTTCTGGACTTCGTCCTGAAGTGTCTTCTGGCGCTGTTCGAGCTCGTTCTGCTGCAGGCCGGGACCCTCATAAGCCTGGGTGAAACCGGTGAGCGCAACGTTGATCGGATTGGGCTTGTTCTGGAAGTTGACCGAAGTCATCGTCAGCTGATTGCCTTTCTTGAAGGCGGCAAGCAGATCATCGGACAAGGCAACTTCGGAAATGCAACGATCCGGGAAGCAGATGGCGTAATCAACCTTCTGAGTCTTGCCGCCATTGATCTGGAGGCCAACACCCGGGGCGATCAGACGGCCGGTCGGGACGGAAACCTGGAAGATCTTGCGATTGATCTTACCCTTGATCTCGATGAGATTGACGGCAGTCAGGAGCTGGCCGCTATCGGCCGTCACGATATTCTGCGTATTGCAGATGTCGTTGTCTTCCTGTTTCGAGCAAACCTTGAACCAACCCTGAGGCGCTCTTTGCTGCTGCTGGGCTGAGGCTGGTACTGCCGCGGCGGCAAGTAATGCAACGGCACCGGCGAAGGATGCGGTTGCAGCGAAAGTCTTTCGGGTGGACATGGTCAACTGGTTCCTTTCAGCGCACTTATCCGAAGTGTGGCTTGATCACTTGTATTTGCTTGTCTGGCTTTGGTCACTAAATGCGGCAACAGAGTGACCCTAGAGCGAGATGCAATTATCGAACGCCGTGTTACACTGCATGCCGATGCAAATCCAGACTACTTTTGGCTGGTCTATGAATTCAGATGGCACATAACACGTCTTCCGCCGCAGAATCGTCTTCAAATGATAGTCTTTGACACGAATCAGGGTAAATCGCGCCTTTAAATGCGCAAGGTTGAGACGATGTTGAAGAGAAGTTTGCAGATTCTGGCGCTTTTGATCGCGGCATGTTCGGCAACGGACGCTTCTTTTGCCGAACCAACCTATGGAATCGCCATGCACGGCGAGCCTGCCCTGCCCGCGGACTACAAGAATTTCCCCTATGTCAATCCGGCCGCGCCAAAGGAAGGCTCCATTACCTATGGTGTGGTCGGCACATTCGACAGCCTCAATCCGTTCCTGATCAAGAGCATGCGGACGACCGCACGCGGCATGTTCGGCGATTCCGAATTTGGCAATCTGGTCTACGAATCGCTGATGCAGCGAAGCGCGGACGAGCCATTCACCATGTATGGTTTGCTCGCCGAAAAGGTTGAAACCAATGACGAGCGAACCTGGGTCGAATTCACGCTCAATCCGAAGGCGAAATGGTCCGACGGGCAGCCGGTAACGCCCGATGATGTGATTTTCACGTTCGATGTTCTGACCAAAAAGGGACGACCGCCCTTTAGCAGCCGCATGAAATTGATCTCAAAGATCGAAAAGGTTGGTGAACACGGCGTAAGATTCACGTTCAACGAGCAGGCGAACAGGGAGTTTCCGCTCGTCTTGGCGCTCATGCCGGTCCTTCCGAAACATGCGATCGATATCGACAAATTCGACGCTTCGCCCTTGGCCATCCCGGTCGGCAGCGGGCCCTACATCGTTTCGAAGGTCCAGCCGGGCCAGCGTATCGTTTTCAAGCGAAACCCCGATTACTGGGGCGCTGACCTGCCGAGCAGGGTCGGGTTCAACAATTTCGACACGGTGACGGTCGAGTATTTCCGTAACGATCAGGCGCAGTTCGAAGCCTTCAAGAAAGGTGTATTCGACGTATTCATGGAAGGCGATCCGAACAAATGGGCGACGTCCTATGATTTTCCTGCGGTTAAAGATGGCCGGGTCATCAGGGAGACGTTCAGGTCAAGATCACCCGCAAACATGTTCGGCTTTGTCTTCAATACGCGGCGCCCCTTGTTTCAGGACAAGGCGGTGCGGGAAGCACTCGCGCTCATGTTCGATTTCGAGTGGACGAACCGCAACCTTTACGCCGGCCGCTATCAGAGACTGGGCAGCTACTGGCAGGGCTCGGAGTTGTCGGCACTCGGCAGACCCGCAGATGCGACCGAACGCGCGCTGCTTGCGCCGTATCCGGATGCGGTGCTGCCGGAAGTGATGGACGGCACCTATGAGCCTGCCAAAACGGATGGAACAGGGCGCGATCGCAAGGAAATGAAGCGCGCTTATGACATTCTGGTCAGCCGGGGTTACAAGATCGAGAACGAACAGATGCTCGACCCGCATGGAACGCCGCTCACATTCGAAATTCTGACGCGCTCCGTTGGCGAAGAGCGTCTTGGCCTCGCCTATAAACGCACACTTGAGCGTCTTGGCATTGGGGCAACCATCCGTACGGTCGACGATGCACAGTATCAAAAGCGCCTGCAGACATTCGACTACGACGTTATCCTGGGCGCCTATTCGAACTCGCTTTCGCCAGGATATGAGCAATTCAGCCGCTGGGGCAGCCAGTCGAAAGAAGTTGAAGGCAGCTTCAATTATGCGGGGGTAGCCGATCCCGTCATCGACGCGCTACTGGACAAGATGCTGGCCGCCCGCGGCGACGAGGAATTTACCAGCGTTGTGCGTGCCCTCGACAGAGTCCTGATCTCCGGCCATTATATGGTTCCGATCTACTACCAGCCCGAACAATGGGTTGCCCGCTGGGCACATCTGCAACATCCGGACAAGACGTCCATGGTCGGTAACCAGCTGTCCACGTGGTGGTCCGATAAACGATAGGAATAGCCATGACCGATAAAAAGTTCACGATCGACGTGGTGTCGGATGTCGTTTGCCCCTGGTGTTTTCTCGGACGCAAGCGGTTGGAAAGCGCACTCGCGCTCAATCCCGACCTGGACGTAATTGTGAATTGGCGACCATTTCAACTCGATCCGACGATTCCACCGCAGGGAAAAGATCGCAATCGCTACATGCAGGAAAAGCTCGGCAGTTCCGACAAGATCTTTGAAATTCATCAGCAATTGACCGAGCTTGGCAAGGAAGCGGGCATCGAGTTTGACTTCGAGGCCATCGAAGTAAGCCCTAATACGCTGGACGCACATCGCCTTATTCGCTGGGCATCGCAGGCGACTCCCAATGTTCAGGACAAGATGGTTGGTATCCTTTTCTCCTACTATTTCGAGCAGGGAAAGAACATCGGCGATCACCAGATATTGCTGGAGGCCGCGCAAGAGGCAGGCATGGACGTTGCCATCGTTGCAAGCCTGTTGCCAACCGACGCCGATACTCTCGGTGTGCGGCAGGAAATCGACACCGCCAATCAGATCGGGGTGCGCGGCGTTCCCTGCTTCATCCTCGATCAGAAATACGCCGTCATGGGTGCGCAATCTGCAGAGGCTCTGGCAGATGCCATCCGCCAGGCCGCCGATGGCTTTGAGCCGCGTCCCGTCTGACTATGCGGCCTCAGCGAGTTTCGCCAGCTGCGTCATGACGACCGCTGCACCGTTCAACCGTTTCTCGGCCGTCGGCCAGTCGCGCACAAAGACAATACTCTGATCGGGCCGGATCTTCGCCATCGAACCCTGCTCGCCGATCATCTGGACCAGTGCAGCGGGATTGTTGAACGTCTTGTTGCGGAACTGGATGACAATGCCCTTTGGACCCGCATCGAGCTTGTCCACATTGGCACGGCGGCACAACGCCTTGATGTAGACGATCTTCAACAGGTGCTGAACTTCTTCCGGCAGCGGTCCAAAGCGATCGATCATTTCGGCGCCGAAGCCGTCGATGTCCTGCAACTCCTCCAGATCGGCCAGACGGCGATACAGGCCAAGACGCAATTGCAGGTCCGGCACATAGGTTTCGGGGATCATGACGGCGGTGCCGATCGCAATCTGCGGCGACCAGTGCCCGTCCTCGACTTCGCCGGTACCCTTGATCTCCGCAACCGCTTCTTCCAGCATCTGTTGGTAAAGTTCGAAGCCAACTTCGCGTATGTGCCCTGACTGCTCTTCGCCAAGCAGATTGCCCGCACCCCGGATATCCATGTCATGGCTTGCCAGCTGGAAACCGGCACCTAGCGTGTCGAGCGATTGCAAGACCTTGAGCCTGCGTTCTGCGGTTTGCGTCAGCAATTTGTTGGCTGGCAGCGTGAACAGCGCGTAGGCACGCTGCTTCGATCGCCCGACACGTCCGCGCAACTGATACAACTGCGATAGGCCAAACATGTCGGCACGATGGATGATCAGTGTATTCGCAGTCGGGATATCGAGCCCGGATTCAACGATCGTCGTCGACAGCAGCACGTCGTACTGCCCGTCATAGAAAGCATTCATGATGTCGTCGAGCTCACCAGGTGCCATCTGGCCATGGGCAGTCGCAACTTTCAGTTCTGGCACCTGAGCATCAAGGAACTCCTTGATGTCGCTCAAATCGGAGATGCGCGGACAGACATAGAAACTCTGCCCGCCACGGTAGCGCTCGCGCAACAGCGTTTCGCGGATGACAAGTGCATCAAACGGCGAGACGAAGGTTCGCACAGCCATACGATCCACAGGTGGTGTGGTAATCAAGGAAAGCTCGCGAACACCCGTCAAGGCAAGTTGCAGCGTGCGCGGTATCGGCGTCGCGGACAGGGTCAGCACATGCACATCCGATTTCAGTTCTTTCAGCCGTTCCTTGTGTTTGACGCCGAAATGCTGCTCTTCGTCGATGATCAGCAGACCGAGATTCTTGAACTTGATGCCGTTTCCGAGCAGTGCATGCGTGCCGACGGCAATGTCCACCTGGCCCTCGGCAATGCCCTTCTTGTTTTCAGCCAGCTCCTTTGAACCAACGAGCCGCGATGCTTGCGCCACATTGACGGGCAGGCCCTGAAAACGCTGGGTGAAGGTCTTGAAGTGCTGGCGCGACAACAGTGTCGTCGGCACCACGACGGCAACCTGGACGCCATTCAGCGCCGCAACGAATGCGGCGCGCAATGCTACTTCGGTCTTGCCAAAGCCGACATCGCCGCAAATCAGGCGGTCCATCGGCTTGCCGAGCGAAAGGTCATCGATGACTGCGTCGATGGCGCGATCTTGATCTTCCGTCTCGTCATAGGGGAATCGCGCTGCGAACTCGCCATAGAGGCCGTCTGGCGGCAACAGGATCGGCGCGCCGCGCATCTGCCGTTCCGCGGCAATGCGAATGAGATGACCGGCAATGTCGAGCAGGCGTTTCTTCAGCTTTGCCTTACGGGCTTGCCAGGCCCCGCCACCGAGCTTGTCCAACACGGCAGTTGAAGTTTCCGAGCCAAACCTCGATAAAAGCTCGATATTTTCTACCGGCAAGGAACAGCCGGTCATCGCCGGCATAGTGCAGTTCAAGACAGTCATGTGGTGCGCCGGCTGCAGTGATCGTCCTCAGACCAATAAAGCGGCCAATACCATGATCCACGTGCACGACGATGTCGCCGGCATTGAGCGCAGCAACCTCGCTGATGAAGTCCCGGTCGCGCTTACGGCGCTTGGAGTGGCGGATCAGCCGGTCGCCAAGGATGTCCTGCTCTGCAACAACGACCAGTTCGCCAGCATCGAAGCCGGTTTCCAGCGAAAGGATGCCCGCAGTAATTTTGTCGCGAGCGAGCGCCTTGACCGTTCTTAGGTCATCGACAAACTCGATCTTTTCGAGACCATGTTCGTTCAGAACCTGCACCAGCCGGTCGCGTGTGCCTTCGCTCCATGCAGCAAGCAGCACCTTCTTGCCTGCAGCGCGCTCATCGGCAATGTGTTTTACAACGCTATCGAAGACATTGGTGTCCTTGGCGGTCCTCTCCTCAACGAATGTGCGCCCCCGATGCGCACCGGCATGGATAACCGATCGCCCTGTGACGAATGGCGCGTCGAACGGCGTGAAATCGATGCGCATGCCTGAGTTAACTGCCGCCGCCTCGACCTGCTCGGGTGTCAGATACAGCGAACCCGGCTCGACCGGCTTGTATGGGATGCTATCGCCAGGCTCTTTGCCATCGGATTGCCGCTTGCGCGCCTCATAGTGGTCCAGCACCATCTTGTGGCGTTCAGCCATGGATTCGTGCGCGAGGTGATCGAAGACCACCGGCATATCGCCGGCATGCTCAAATATCGTCTCGAGCTTGTCGTAGAAAAGCGGCAACCAATGTTCCATGCCGGCAAAGCGGCGCCCTTCCGAGATGGACTGATAAAGCGCGTCATCGCGCGATGGAGCCCCGAACTTCTGCACATATTGCGAGCGAAAATGGCTGATGAGCTCGGGCGATAACGTAATTTCGCTCATCGGCTGCATCGAGAATTCTTTCTTTTGGCTCGATGTTCGCTGCGACGCCGGATCGAATGTACGGATCGTTTCCAGAGTATCTCCGAAAAAATCCAGACGCAGTGGCTCTTCTGCACCCGGGGCGAAAAGATCGAGAATACCGCCACGTACGGCATATTCGCCGACATCACGCACAGTTGGAACACGCTCAAATCCATTATTTTCAAGGCGTTGCACCAGTGCATTCATGTCAATTCTATTGCCGGGCTTCGCCATGAAAAGCTGCTCTGCAAGGACTTTGCGCGGCGGCAGTTTTTGCAAAACGGCATTGGCTGTAGCCAGAATAACGCCCGGGTGCTTATGTTCGCGCAAGGCTGCAAGACCGGCGAGCGCCGCCAGGCGGCGCGCGGAAGTATCCGCTCCTGGCGACACGCGATCATAGGGAAGACAGTCCCACGCCGGCAATTGCAGCACGGGCAAATCCGGCTGGACAAAATTCAGCACCTGTTCGATATCGGCAACGCGGTTACCGTCACGCGCGATGAACAGCACGGGACCACCTGCCCCGGCTTCAGCTACCACTTTCGCCAAGGCAAAAGCTTCGTAGCCATCGACAACACCGTCGATGACCACGTGTCCATTGACGTCAGATTTCAGTCCGAGTTTGGTAAAGGCAGTCATTTCGATTTCAGAATTTCATTTGCTGGCGGGATGCGACGACCTTGTGGAAGATCGGCGTATCGAATTCGGCGGGAACGGCAGCCTCTCCGGTGACCCATTTCAACAGGTCCCGGTCGAGGGCTTCCATCAGTGCTTCATATTGGTCAAGTTCATCATCAGACAAGGTGTCGATATGGGCGTCGGCAAACTGTCCGAGGATCAAATCCATTTCACGCATACCGCGATGCCAGGAGCGAAACAGGATTTTTCGCTGTCTCGGCTGCAGATCGGCAGTGGTGCGACTGCTTCCAGTCATGAACTAGCTCCGTTATGGCAATGAATGTATTGAGCGTGATTGGTGCGGCTGGGTATAGCGTGCCTTGTTGCATCTGTCAGCCTTGCAACGCACATCGAACGCGTTAAACCTTATGCATGCGTCCGTCATTGCTCGATCCCCTCTTCGCCTCCGTTCGTTCGCTTTCCGGTATAGGTCCGAAAGTGTCTGGCCTGCTCGGCACATTGCTCGGCACTCAACCGCCCGGCGCCGACCCACGCGTCGGCAATCTGGTCTACCTGCCGCCGCACAGCGTGATCGACCGGCGCAATCGGCCGGGTATCGCCTACGCCCCGGAAGGCGCGATCGTCACGCTGGAAGTGCGCATCGACCGCCATCAGCCATCGCCCAGCTGGACGAAGCAATGTCCCATATCGTGTCTTCGCCCATGACGATACCGGTGAAATCGGGCTCACCTTCTTTCATGCAAAACAGGCCTGGCTTGAAAAAGTCATGCCGGTTGGCGAAACGGTTATCGTGTCCGGCACCATGGAGTGGTTCAATGGGCGTCCGACGATGGTTCACCCAGATCATATTGCCAGTATCGACGATGCTTCTTCACTGCCACTGGTTGAGCCTGTTTATCCGCTGACCGCAGGCCTATCTCCAAAAGTGCTGGCACGCGGTATTCAGGAAGCGCTGGCCAAAGCACCGGATATGCCGGAATGGATCGATCCGCCAGTACTCGAGAAGTATGACCTACCATCGCATCGGCAGGCACTTCAGGTCCTGCACAATCCGCAAGATCCGAGCGACATTGCACTCGATCATCCCGCCAGACAGCGGCTTGCCTATGATGAATTTCTCGCCGGTCAACTGGCATTGGCACTGGTGCGCTTGAAAACACGTCGCCTTTCCGGCCGCAAGCTGGAGGGTGACGGCCATCTCATGGCGAAAATCATCGCGGCCCTACCCTATTCGCTGACGAATAGTCAGAGCCAAAGCGATCAAGGAAATCATCGCGGATTTGCGAGAACCAGACCGGATGCTGCGCCTGCTGCAAGGCGATGTCGGCTCAGGCAAGACCGTCGTCGGTCTCCTCGCTATGGCGCATGCCGCCGAGGCCGGCGGTCAATCGGCCCTGATGGTGCCGACAGAAGTGCTGGCGCGCCAGCACTTCGCCACAATCGCCCCTCTAGCCGAGAAGGCAGGGTTGCGTACGGCGCTGCTCACTGGACGCGAAAAAGGCCGCGAGCGTGAAGATATCCTGGAGGGTCTGCGGACTGGCGCCATCCACATCATTGTCGGCACGCACGCACTCTTTCAGGAGAAGGTCAGCTATCACGATCTGGTGCTGGTTATTGTCGATGAGCAACATCGTTTCGGCGTACATCAACGCCTGCTCTTGACCTCCAAAGGAGCAGCGCCTGACATGCTTGTCATGACCGCAACACCCATACCGCGCACGCTGGTCTTGACTGCGTTCGGTGACATGGACGTTTCGAAACTGACAGAAAAACCTGCCGGCCGCCGCCCGATCACTACTGCGATCCTGCCGATGGAACGATTGAGCGAGCTCGTTGATCGCATGCGTACTGCAATCGCCGATGGGCAGAAAATCTATTGGATTTGCCCGCTGGTCGAGGAATCCGAACTGGTCGATCTCGTTTCGGCCGAAGAACGTTTCGAATCGCTGAAACCTCTGCTCGGTGACAGGATCGGGCTGGTTCATGGCCGTATGAATGGACCGGAGAAAGATGCCGCCATGCTGGCATTCAAGAACGGCGAGACACGATTGCTGGTGGCAACCACAGTCATTGAAGTCGGCGTCGACGTTCCGGATGCGACAATCATTGTCATCGAACATGCCGAACGCTTTGGTCTTGCACAATTGCACCAGCTGCGCGGGCGTGTCGGGCGTGGGGACAAACCCTCAACCTGTCTCCTGATCTACAAGGGTCCACTTGGCGAAGTCGCGCAGGCGCGGCTCAAGATCATGCGAGAAACCGAGGATGGTTTCAGGATCGCCGAAGAAGACCTGAAGTTGCGGGGCGAAGGCGAGTTGCTTGGCACTCGGCAATCCGGAACGCCTGGTTTCCGGCTCGCCAGCATCGAAGCGCATCAAGAGTTTCTGGAAATCGCCCGCAAGGACGCCCGGTATATTCTGACGCGGGATCCCGAATTGCAGAGCACGCGTGGCGAAGCGTTGCGCATCCTGCTTTATCTGTTCGAACGTGACGAAGCTGTGCGACTGCTTCGTGCCGGCTAGGTACCGGGATAGGGACTGCCATCCTTGTGTACGAACCGTCCGTCGGCATTGGAACTCATCATGTCGATGTCGGAGCAGATGGTAATGTCAGAGGGCGAGCGTGTCCCTACTTCGAGATAAACCGCCATCGCACCCGACTTGTTGATCATGTGATGGCCATTGCCGGAATTCTTTGGGAAGGCCGCACAATCGCCGGCCCGAAGCAGTGTCTCGCCGTCATCTTCGACCAGCACCAACTCGCCTTCGAGCACATAGACGAATTCGTCTTCGGCCGAATGCCAGTGGCGCTGGCTCGACCAATTGCCCGGCGGCAAATGCATGAGATTGACACCGAAATCAGTGAGCCCACCGAAGTTGCCCAAGCGCTGCCGGATGCGATCGGCGCAGGGTACATCAAATGGTGGCGGATAGCCCGAACCTCTGTGTTTCGGTACAGCGGCAGTATCTATCTTGGGCATGACAGTTCTCGAAGTGACTGTTGTCGCTGCCCTTATAACCCGATGGGGCCAGTTATTCCACAGTCACAGACTTTGCCAGATTGCGAGGCTGATCGACATCCGTGCCCATGAAAACTGCTGTGTGATATGCCAGCATCTGGATCGGCAGCGTATAAACGATCGGTGTAATGACCTCGGGCATCTCCGGCAGAAGGATCGTATGCCACGTCTTCAATGTGCTGGCTGCCGCACCTTTCTCATCAGTAATGAGGATGATCTTGCCACCACGCGCCGCCGCTTCCTGCATATTCGATATGGTTTTTTCGAACCAACGGTCATGCGGGGCAATGACAATGACCGGCATGGATTCGTCGATCAATGCGATTGGTCCGTGCTTCAACTCGCCGGCCGCATAACCCTCGGCGTGAATATAGGAAATTTCCTTGAGTTTCAGTGCGCCCTCGAGCGCGAGCGGATAACTCGTGCCACGCCCCAGGTAGAGTGCGTGCTTGACCTGGCTGAGTTCGCGGCTGATAGCTTCGATCTGAGCTTCGAGCTTCAGCGCTTGCGTTGCATAGCGCGGAATTTCGGATAGTTCGCGCACAAGCCGGCGCTCTTCTTCGTCAGTGATCGTACCGCGCATTTTGCCGGCCGCGACAGCCAGCGATGCCAGAACGGATAGTTGGCAGGTGAAAGCCTTGGTCGAGGCAACACCGACTTCCGGACCTGCGAGGGTTGGAAATACCGTGTTGGATTCGCGCGCCATCGTCAATTCCTTGACGTTGACGATAGTTCCGATGCTCAGGCCCTGCTGCTTGCAATAGCGCAACGAAGCCAGCGTATCCGCGGTCTCACCTGACTGCGAGACAAAGAGCGCGAGGCTATTTTTGGAAAGCGGCATTTCCCGATAGCGAAATTCGGACGCCACATCGATATCGACTGGCAGCCGGGCAATGTGTTCGAACCAGTACTTCCCGACCAGCCCGGCATAGTAGGCCGTGCCGCAGGCGGAAGCTGCGATGCGGTCTACCTTGGCGAAATCGACCGGCGCTGCGCCAGGACGTATCGTTCCCTTGGAAAAATCGAGGTAGTTTGCCAGCGTGTGCGAGATGACTTCCGGCTGTTCATGGATTTCCTTCTCCATGAAATGCCGGTGGTTGCCCTTGCTCACCAGAAACGCGGTGCCCGCCGATTTCTGCACGGGGCGGTCTACGATTTCGCCGCTTTCATCATAGATGATGACGCCGTCGCGGGTCAGCACCGCCCAATCCCCATCTTCGAGATAGGACAAATTATCGGTGAACGGAGCGAGAGCGATAGCATCGGAGCCCAGATACATCTCGCCTTCGCCATAGCCGACTGCGAGAGGCGGACCATTGCGGGCAGCAATCAGCAGATTGTCTTCGCCCTTGAACATGATCGCGATGGCAAAAGCGCCACGCAATTGCGGCAGCGTCTGGCGAACTGCCTCGACCGGCGAAAGGCCGCGATCGAGAGCGCGCGTAACCAGATGCGCAACCGTCTCCGTATCGGTCTCCGTCTCGAAGACGTATCCATCCTTTTCGAGCATTGCGCGCAGTTCGGCAAAGTTCTCGATGATGCCATTGTGAATCACCGCAAGCCGAGGCGTCGTATGCGGGTGTGCATTGCGGACGGTAGGCGCACCGTGTGTCGCCCAGCGTGTGTGGCCGAGACCGATGGTGCCGCCGAGTGGATTTTCCTTCAGCAGCTTGTCGAGATTGCCAAGCTTGCCTTCGGCCCGGCGGCGGTCGAGCACGCCAAAATCGAGGGTCGCAACGCCGGCTGAGTCATAGCCGCGGTATTCCAGCCGCTTCAGTGCATCCACAAGCAGCGGCGCCACTTGCTCACGCCCGATAATTCCAACGATCCCGCACATAAACGACTCCAATACCCCGAATAGTTTCCAGCTCTTGGCTAGCTCAAATTCACCGCTACAGAAAAACACTTTCTGTGTCAGAATCCCACACGAACAAAAGGCGTGCCTAGTCAGCCTTCTTGGCTAATTTCTGCGCCGCATAGCGTGCGCGCAATTGCACCGCTCGCCCTTCTTTTACCTCCTGCCGCGCCCTGCCGAATGCAAGCGCGTCCGCCGGCACATTGGCCGTGATCACGCTGCCGGAGGCGACATAAGCATTGTCACCAATGGAAACCGGCGCCACCAGCGAACTATTCGAGCCGATGAATACGTTGGCACCGATCTCGGTCAAATGCTTGTTATAGCCATCATAGTTGCAGGTGATGGCACCGGCACCGATATTTGCGGCCGGACCCACGATCGCGTCACCGATATAGGTCAGGTGGTTCACCTTCGCGCCGACCCCGACCTTGGCGTTCTTCACCTCGACGAAGTTTCCGACCTTGGATTTCGCTGCCAGGTCCGCACCAGGACGAAGCCGGGCAAAAGGTCCGACATTGGCGTTCGCGCCAATCTTCGCGCCTTCAAAATAGGAGAAAGCGTGGATGACGGCTCCGCTTGCGATCGAAACGCCGGGACCGAAAATGATATTCGGTTCGAGGATTGCATCTGCTTCCACCAATGTATCATGCGCGAAGAAAACAGTTTCCGGCGCCTGCATGGTGACACCCGCCAGCATCATGTCGCGGCGTTTGCGCGTCTGCCAGATCGCCTCGGCCTCGGCGAGTTCAACGCGCGTATTGATGCCGATCACGTTGTCCGGCGAAATCTCGATGGCAACGACGGATTTTCCTTCCGCATTGGCTATCTCCACGACATCGGTGAGATAGAATTCATTGTTGGCATTGTCGTTGGTGATCTTGTCCAGCAGCGCAAGCGCAGTCTGTCCGCGCAGCGCCATCAGCCCGCCATTGCAGAAGCCGATTTTCTTCTCGGCTTCACTGGCGTCCTTCTCCTCGCGGATCGCGATCAAACGGCCGTCCTGCTCGATCAGGCGGCCATAACCATTCGGCACTGCTGGCCGGAACCCCATGACCACGACGTCCGCACCGTCTGCGAGCTTTGCGCGGGCCTGGTCGAGAGCCGCGGTTTCAATCAGCGGCGTATCGCCAAACACAACGAGAATATCGTCATACCCGCGTGCAATGCTCTCGCGCGCTGCAAGCACGGCGTGGGCAGTTCCAAGCCGTTCTGTCTGTTCATGCACGTTCACGTTGGAAACGATCGAACGGACTGCTGCCTCGACCTGATCGCCTCCCTTGCCCACAACCAGCGCGATGTCGCGGACACCCGCGCCATGCACGGCCTTGGCGACATGGGCGACGATCGGGAGACCCGCAATGTTGTGGAGTACTTTCGGCAGGGAGGATTTCATGCGCGTGCCCTCACCGGCAGCGAGAATAACCGTGAGGCAAGAACGTGGTGTCATGTCGGACTTCCGGGTCAGTTGGGCTAAAGGCAATATCGTGGCTAATCATGACACGCTATTGGTTTCCAACATGGAAACTTCCGTCTGTTTAGCCGAGTTGGCCGAGGATGGGAAATGTTTCGAGAAGCCAGAACGAGAATGTCTGCAAGCCGCCTGTCAGAAACAGGATGCCGGTCAGCACCAGCAGGCCGCCCATCAGCTTTTCCACCTTGCCCAGGTGCATGCGGAATCGCGCTAGAAACCGCATGAACATCCCGGAAAACAACGCGGCGATGATGAAGGGGATGCCGAGGCCGAGCGAATAGACGGCGAGGAGCAGTGCACCATCGGCAACAGTGTCACGGGCTCCGGCCAGCGCCAGTATGGGTCCGAGCACCGGCCCGATGCATGGCGTCCAACCGAATGCAAAAGCCAGCCCCATGACATAGGCAGCGAACGGGTTGGCGGGCGCTCCCTGCGTCTGGAACCTTGCCTCCCGTGAGAGGAATGCAAGGCGGAATACGCCGAGAAAGTTCAGCCCCATAAGAATGATGATGATGCCTGCGGCGATGGCGATTTCCTGTTGCCACATGCGCAGGAAGCCGCCGATGGTCGATGCGCCGGCACCGAGCAGCACGAAAACGGTCGAGAAGCCGAGAACAAAACAGAAGGATGACAGAAGCAGCGCCTGCCGGACCGGCGAGATTCGCGCCGCGGCTTTATCCGAGCGGAAATCCTCAACCGTCACACCCGCCATATAACAGAGATAGGGCGGGACGAGTGGCAGGACGCAAGGAGAAAGGAACGACAGAGCGCCGGCGCCGGCAGCAGTCAGGTATGAAACATCAAGCGCCATCCGCGCTCCTTCACTGGCATTTTTATTTGTGGCGGTGGATTAAGCCGAATCTCCTTGAAATTCCAATCACCTTTTCGCCAGTTTGGCAGCAAAGCCTATCCTGTTTATATTCTTTTCTGCCTGGCCGAGGCTGCTTTCGGCCAAAAATTACAAGAACGGCTGAAAACAAGGCTTTTTGTTGCGAAAACCCTGCACATTAGTTGTTGACCGATTGGCAAGTCGCACCTATGTTCCGCCGCACTTCCCGAGGCCACCGAGCTGGCTTCGTTTGGGAGCGCGTAGCTCAGCCGGTAGAGCAACTGACTTTTAATCAGTAGGTCCGGGGTTCGAACCCCCGCGCGCTCACCAAAAACCCCAAAGCAATCAAGGTCGTAGGAAGAACTCTATCATGACGCCCGGACTCCTTTCCGATTGGGGGGGGCAAATTCGGGATTACGAAGCATTTTCCCCATGAGAGTTCCATCGCCTCAAAGGTCGATCGATCGCTTGGACCGCATCGACGAATGCGAAGCTGCTTTGAAGTCTGAGTTTCAAGCTCTGATTGAAGCGGCGTTGGAGGCTGGTTGGAATAGCTATGAAGTCGCCCTTGCTTTGGCCAATCTGGGGGATTGGTTGGCTGATGTGACAGCTAATCCCAACTCGGAGGCTGACATTGCGATTGCCAAAGCGCTGTTCGAAATGAACCGAGCGTCTGCTGGACTGCGACAGGCAAGCGTGGCGGGTCTGGCGCCGACATCCTCTCCGCGGAAGCGTCGGGCATCACCTAGGATTTTGCCAAGGTGGACCTTAGTCTGAAACCTCGGCAGGCATTTAGTCCCTATTGCCACTGCCAATTTAAGCGTAGTCTTGGCAGCCCCGCACCAGCAGGCCTGATAAAGAGGGCATCGCTTTTTTCAAATGACAGGCCCAACCGAGGCTCGAACCTCCGGTAATGTGCGTTCCGGAGGAAAATTCCCTACCCGCGGGGCCGCGGTCATAGGAGAGCAGACGCTGGGAACAGCGTCAGGTAAGTCTGGCTGAGAATTCGCAATGACAGCCAAAACGCAGCCACTGCCAGCCGAGATGCTTTTGCCAGAACTCGATGGATAGTTCGCGTGGCGATGTTCCCTTGATTGTCCGTCTCTCCCATTTCACGCCGAAGCTGCCCCAATAGAGGATCACCGCAGAGAGCAGCCCCGTCGTCTGACTGATCAAGTTCACTATCGTCTCACTCGTCATGTCAGGATCTCCATTTGATACAGAGGATTCGAGGCAACGCTGAAATGATTGCAGGTGCAATGCTTGCGCATGTCATCCCCTGTGGATGTCGCCAACTGGAAGGGGTTAATCCATCCTCAATGGCTTTGCTGATGGTAGGCACATGAAACCATCCATCGGCTTATGCGGTTGGTTGAGACGATCGCTCAAAGATGGCTTTGATGGCCATCATCGATCCGTCCTTCTTTCGAACGAGCATTTTCATAAACAAGCGTGAATCCACTATCTCGAAGAATGCCCTGAACGGTGAACCCGCCAGATAGCCAGCGTCCCTGCTCCAATGGCCGTTCGCAGATGCCGACCTGGATGAGTCCGAAACATTTTGGGCAGTGGCGTTCCATCCATTATTCGCATTAACACTGAGCAATGCGCCCGCGAATTTGAATTCAACTGCGCATGTTCGGCATTCGCCAGCGGTAGAAGCAATCTGCTGCCACTTACCTTCGAATGATGTGTCGCCGGCGTGGGCGGCGCTTATTTGCAAAGTGATGTATGTGAAAGACATCAATAGATAGCGAACCATTCTTCAAACTCCGTTGGGCGTAGCCAGCTTAAAGCGGTTTGTTTCCGAAAGGCGTTGCGAAAATGCCAAGCATTTTACCGATATGTAAAAATGCAGGAGACGGCGACGCGTTCACTTCCAGCCCAATGCCATTAGACGGCATTTCGCACTCCGGCCTCTTTTCCTCTCCCAATCGGGCGGTCTGATGATTGCCGCCTCGTAGGGCGGCGGGCAAGCGTTGCCGTCGCTTTGGGAGCCGTGTTTGCTCAAGGCCCTTGCCAGTTCGGGGAGCAGACCATCGCCGCGCGATGCAGCAATTGCGTGCATACCAGTCAACAGATGTTTCATAGGTTCAACTCCAGCGAGCATAAGTTTTTCACCGTTTCACTCACCACAGTGTTGTGCCACCCGATTCCTGCGCAAACTGGGAATTAATGGGAGCCAAGTCGGAGTTTTCGCCGCAAAGAAACTGCGCTGCATCGTTTGCGGATATTGAGAAATGAATATGATCGGTGCCGGTAACAAGCCGAAAGATTAGCTAGATCTGCAACTTATATGGTGCAATGATCGAGGTTTACCGAGAACACAAACTTGGCAATGCATCAAAATGTACTGCCGAGTTGATCCGATTCCAAAAGACTAGAGCATATCCAAGAGGAAATTTTCAGGGGGAACTTAAGGAATGATTTTCGACAGAGTTACCCGCATTGCATTTGCCGTCGCCAGCGTGTTTCTCATGTTGTTGGCTTTCGGTTTGATCGCTTACGCTGCCTATGAAGTTGCGAGCGATTTGCTGACATACAGTGCCGACATCGGCACGACCCTGCTTGAAGCAGTGGGATATACCGTCATTGCCATCGCGGTGTTCGATGTCGGCAAATACCTGTTGGAAGAAGAGGCAATTCGCGCCCGTGAGATGCGTCGAGCGGACGAGGCACGCAGGAGTTTGACAAAATTCATCTCGACGATTGCCATCGCAGTGTTTCTCGAAGGATTGGTCGCGGTATTCGAGGCTGGGAAAAAAGACGTCCCCATGATGATTTACCCTACCCTCCTGCTGCTCACCGGCGTGTTGCTGGTCGTTGGATTGGGCATTTATCAAAGATTGAGTGCGTCGGTGGAAAATGAAATATCTGACAAGGATACACCACAGACGACACGGAACAGACGCTCTACTTCACAAGCAAACAAGTGAAATGGGAAGCGGACCACCAATTTTTGCGATTGCTGATCCGCTTCCGCCCGGGTTTCATCGCCCGGGGATGTCTATAAGAGCTCAGGTAGAAGACGTCTGTTCGAGAAAGCTCCAGTCAAACTTGCGCGCCCAGTCGGCGAAACTGTGCCAGCTGACTTCCGGGAAATCCCGCTGCAAGGCGGTGATATCGACGTCATAGCCGACGCGGTCGAACCATTCGAACATGAGTGCCACATCCTCGCTTTGCTGGCGAGCCGCGGCGATCGGGATTTCCTGATAGTTGATCGGGCGGCCGATGGCTTGCGAGAGGATTTTCACCTGCTCCTCGCCGGATAACTCATCCCCGGCGAAATCGAAACGCTTGCCGAACACGTGCTCGCGCCGCTCAACCAGGGCGGCAACGAAAGCCCCGATGTCCGCCAAGGCCACCAGTTGAAGGATGCGTTTGGGAGGCATCGCGAAAGCATGCGTGCCTTGGCGCAGCGCGCCAATCGACCACGGCGCGACGATATTCTCCATGAAGGCGACCGGCGCGCTGATTGTGTAGGGGATGCCAAGGCCGGCGACATGTTTCTCGACAAGGTATTTGCTGTCGAAATGCGGGATACCGGTCTTCTTGTCGGCATCGGCGACGGACGAATAGATCAAATGCCCGACGCCGGCAGCCTTCGCAGCGTCGGCGGCAAGGATCCCCTGGCGGGTTTCCGCCTCCACCCCGGCCTCGTAGCTGTTGCCCATCAAAAACATCGTATCGACGTCATTTGCAGCCTTCAGAACGGATGTCGCGTCACCGAGATCGCCGGCCACGACCTCGGCGCCTGCCGACGCCAGTCGCCGTGCGGTATCGCTGTCCGGCTTGCGCGTAAGTGCTTTGACGCGATGTCCTCTCGATAGTAGTGCGTGCGCAACCGCGCCGCCTTGCTGACCCGTCGCGCCTGTAACCAGAACACTTCGTTTGGTAGTCATATCTCTGCTCCTTTCGTTTCCAATGGAGCGAAGTTAGGACCTGTCACATTAAACCATAATGGTCTATAATTGGGAAACATCGTCCCGAATTTGGATACAATGCTGGATCTCAACGATATTATGGTGTTCGCTCGCGTCATCGAGGCCGGTAGCTTCACCGCCGCCGCGCGGCTGCTGGGCATGCCCAAGACGACGGTCAGCCGCCGCGTTGCCGCGCTTGAGCGCGAGGTCGGCGTCCGCCTGCTTCAGCGCACCACACGCAGCCTCAACGTGACGGATGCAGGACGTCTCTACTATGAGCAGAGCAGCCAGGCGCTGCGGACAATTGAAGATGCGAATCTACAGCTCGCGGAAGCGAGGGCAGAGCCTTCGGGCATAATCCGGATATCGGCTCCGGTCGGCTTTGGTGGTCACTTTCTATCCAGCGCGATTTTCGATTTTCTGGCGACGTATCCGAAAACCAAAGTCGAGTTGTGCCTGACCGACGACACGCTCAATCTGGTCGAGAACGGTATAGACCTCGCATTCCGCACCGGGATCCTTCCAGAACTCCACACTGATCGCCCGCAAACTCGGCTCTACGCATAGAATTCTGTGCGCCAGCCCAAACTATCTCGCCCGTCATGGCGTGCCATTAGTGCCGGCGGACCTCGCCCGCCACCACTGCGTCATCGCCGGCCCGTCGATAGCGAATCTGCACTGGGTGTTGGAAGGCTTGCATGGCCAGGAAACGGTTACAGTGTCTGGACGCTTCGCCGCCAACGAAATGCAGGCGGTAACTGCTGCTGCGATTGCCGGCTACGGCATCGCCCAAATACCCTACCAGGCGGCCGAAGTGTTCATCAAGGACGGGCGGTTGCACCGCGTTCTCGACGATTACACGACACCGGTCGGAGGCCTCTATGTTGTATACCCGAGCAGCCGACACCTTTCGCCCCTGGTCAAGGCATTCATCGAGCTTGCGGCGGAGCGATGGAGCGCCGCCAGCGAGAATTATGGCGCCGTGATCGAATCGAACCAAAGCAGCCGGTAAAGCCAGACCGCTCCTACGCTTGCGGAAATTTCGAATCCGGCACCACGACCAGTTTCCCGACAAATCCCTTTGCCATGAAATCGGTCTGCGCTTTGTGAAACTCGGACAAGCGATAGACACCGCCGACGAGCGGCTTGATCTTGCCTTCCTCTATGTAGCGCAAGATACGACGGAAATCGCCGCGCGTACCCTGCGATGATCCATGCAGAGCGAGCTGCTTGAGGTACATGGTGCGCAGGTCCAGCTGCACGACCGGTCCACCGATCGCTCCCGCTGTGGTATAGCGGCCCTCGGCGCGCAGGATGCGCAGAAGATCGTTGAACATCGCACCGCCGACGAGATCGGCAACGACATCGATGGGCTTCCCGCCCGTCGCATCATTGACCGCCGTGACTAGATCTTGCGTGCCGCGCGTTATGACTGCTTCGGCGCCGAGATCGAGCAGTGCCTGTTCCTTGCCGGGTCCAACGAGTGCATAGGGAATTGCGCCGCGCGCCCGCGCAAGCTGGACAATGCCGGAACCGACACCGCCGGACGCGCCGGTGACAAGTATGCGTTCGCCATGTTTCAGCCCTGCCCGTTCCAGCATCTGTTCGCCGGTCAGGTAAGCACAGCAGAACGTTGCCAGTTCGATATCGCTCATGTCCGTATTCACGACATGGGCGTTCTCGGCGGGCACCGTGACGTATTCCGCATAGCCGCCATCGCGGCCGTGGCCGATATAATCGATATCGGCAAGGCTATCGTCGTCACGATTATAGATAGAGAAGTCCACCATGACGCGCTGACCAACGCGGTCCTGCGGGACGCCCTCGCCGACAGCCGCTATATTTCCGACAATGTCGGTTCCCTGAATACGCGGAAAAGTGAGTGTCGGCTCTTGCCTGCGCCATGTGGAAACGGCGCCGGCATCTTCCTCGGTGCCATAAGCGCCTTCGCGCACCCACACATCCGTATTGTTCATGCCACATGCCGTGACCGAAATCAGCACTTCGCCTGCGGCTGGCGCTTGGAACTGGTACCTGCGTGTTGTAGACCAGCTTGTCGAGACCACCATGGCCGATGAGTTGAACCGCGGCCATGGTTTTCGGAAACTTCTCATGCTTCATCGTCGCTACCTCAGAGTGTCTTGGCTACTGTTTCGACAGCGTCAGCTGCGGCTTTGACGACGATATCCGCTTCGTCCCGTGTCAGACACAGGGGCGGCGCGAAACCGAGAATATCGCCTTGCGGCATGGCGCGGCCAATGACACCCCGTTCCGCCAGTGCCGTTGCGATGCGCGGTCCGACTTTCAATGCCGGATCGAAGAACTTGCGGTCGTCCTTGTCCGCAACAAACTCCACAGCCGCCAGCATGCCGTCACCACGAACCTCGCCGACGATCGGATGATCAGCCAGCGCCTGCGTCAACTGGCTCCGGAAATAGGCACCTGTCTCACCTGCATTGGTCACGAGATCGAGCTTGTCGATCAATTCGAGGTTGGCAACACCGGCGGCCGTGCAAATCGGATGTGCCGAATAGGTCCAGCCGTGACCGAGCGCACCCAGCATATCTGAGCCTTGCACCAGCACCTGCCAGACCTTGTCGGAAACGATGACGCCGGACAGCGGCGCATAGGCGGAGGTCAAACCCTTGGCGATGGTGATCAGGTCCGGTTTGATACCGTAGTGATCGGAACCGAACATGGTGCCCAGACGGCCAAAGCCAGTCACGACCTCATCGGCGATCAACAGGATGTCGTATTTATTGAGGACAGCCTGGATTTTTTGCCAGTAATGCGCCGGCGGCGGCACAATACCGCCCGTGCCGAGGATCGGTTCGCCAATGAACGCAGCCACCGTTTCCGGACCTTCGGCCAGGATCATCTCCTCAAGCTTGTCGGCGCAATGCTGGGAGAATTGCTCCTCGCTCATCGAGCGGTCTTCGCGGCGGAAATAATAAGGCGCTTCCGTGTGCAGGATTGGCGCACGCGGCAGATCGAAGGCGTTGTGGAAGAGTTCGAGGCCGGTCAGACTGCCAGTCATGACGCCAGAGCCATGATAGCCGCGCCAGCGCGAGATGATCTTCTTCTTTTCCGGACGTCCGAGCACATTGTTGTAGTACCAGACCAGCTTGATGTTGGTCTCGTTCGCGTCCGAACCGGACAGACCGAAATAGACGCGGCTCATGCCTTCCGGCGCGCGGTCAATGATCATCTTGGCCAATGTGATCGACGCATCCGTGCCATGCCCGACATAGGCGTGATAATAAGCGAGCTCCTTGGCCTGCTTGGCAATCGCGTCGGCGATTTCCGTCCGCCCATAGCCCACATTGACGCAATAAAGCCCGGCAAACGCATCGATGCTCGTCCGTCCTGTGCTGTCAGTGATGTGAACGCCCTCACCGCCCCTGATCACCCGGGTCGGCGTTTCGCCGCGCGCATGTGTGCCCATATGCGTCGAGGGGTGGAAAAAATGGTCCCTGTCCCAGGCGTTCAGTTCGTTAGAGCGGTCAAGCATGGTGATTTCCTTTAAAATTCAGTGCGTATCGATGCAGAGATATTTGAGTTCGGTGAAAGCCTCGATCCCATGACGCGAGCCCTCGCGGCCAAGACCTGACTGTTTGATGCCGCCGAATGGAATCGGCGCGCCGGTGATTTTCACACGATTGATCGCGACCATGCCGTATTCGAGTTTGCGTCCAAGACGCAGCATTCGCGCTCCATCCTTCGTGACGGCATAGGCGACAAGACCGTATTCCGTGGCGTTGGCCCGTGCGACGACCTCGTCTTCGGTGTCGAACGAGGTGATCGCCGCGACAGGACCAAACGTTTCCTCGTGCATGATCAGCGCATCCTCGGAGACATTGGTCAGAAGCGTCGGCTCGTAAAAGAGCGGACCGGCTTGATGGCGTTTACCGCCAACGAGGCAATTCGCCCCGCGCGCCAAGGCATCAGCGACTTGTTCTTCAACCTTCTGCACCGCTCGCTCGTGCATCAACGGCCCGATATCGCTGCCTTCGGTCAATCCCGACGCGACCTTGAGCTCCCCAATTCGCTTGGCAAGTGCAGTGGCAAAAGCGTCATGAATGGAGCGCTCGACATATATGCGGTTGGCTGCGAGGCAATCCTGACCGGACGTTGCGAATTTTGCGTCGACGGCGATGTCCACCGCGCGATCGATATCGGCGTCGGCGAAAATGATCAACGGCGCATGGCCGCCAAGCTCCATGATCAGGTTTTTCATCGTCGGAGCGCATTGGGCGGCGATTAAACGACCAATTTCCGTCGAGCCGGTGAAACTCAAAGCGCGAACGCGCGAATCTTCACACAGACGACCGACAATGGTGGCTGCGTCGCCTGTGACAATGTTGAAAACGCCACCCGGAATACCTGCGCGGTCGGCAAGTTCGGCCAATGCCAGCGCCGATAGCGGCGTTTCGGACGATGGATGCGCAACGATCGTGC
The DNA here is from genome assembly GCA_963776115.1 of uncultured Alphaproteobacteria bacterium. Lineage (GTDB taxonomy): Bacteria > Pseudomonadota > Alphaproteobacteria > Rhizobiales > Rhizobiaceae > Phyllobacterium. The sequence goes on from CAVZLS010000005.1 coordinate 70,970, forward strand.
AACCGGCCGCCAACGCCGCCGCAGCTTTTCTCGTCAGCATCGCCGATGGAAAGTTCCACGGTGTGACGACACCGACAACGCCCAAAGCCTCGCGCCGGACAATCATTTCGGCATGCGGCAGATGACTGGTAACGCCCTCGGCGTTGAGCCGTTTGGCTTCTTCCGCATACCATTCGATGAAGGATGCAGCATAGTCGATCTCGCCGCGAGATTCGGCCAGCGGCTTGCCCTGCTCCAGCGTCATGATCAAAGCCAGATCATCCTTGGCTTCGAGAATCGAGTTCGTACCAGCGGCGCAGCTTGGCTGTGCGCTCTTGCGGCAAGAGATCCCGCCACAGCGGGAATGCCTTCGCCGCGGCATCGATTGCAATTGTCGTTTGATCGGCATTGAGTTTCGAAACCCAACCGATTTTGGCGCCGGACGCCGGATCGCTGACCTCGAACGTCTGACCTGCGTCGCCGGCCGTCCAATGGCCGTCGACATAAGCCAATTCGCGCAGCATGCGGCGGTCGCGCAGGCCGTCAAGAGCCGGATGGCGGTCTGGTCGTGCGAAATGGGCGGACATGCAGTTCTCCCGAAAATGTTCGGTACAAGAACTCGCATGAAGATGAAGAGAGAGAGGCTGTTTCCCGTTGCTATCCAGGAGAGATTGTCTGCATCAGGACACGAAATGAAGAGAGATTGACTAGTGTCGGCTCGGTTGCCGTCACGAGGTCGGCGACCGGCAGAATAGCATCATCCTTGACCGTCTTGGTGACGATATAGGTGAAATAGCGGTCTATCCCGATTTCGCGCTGCAAGAGTCCATCGACCAGACGCTGATACGCATCGATGTCGCGCGCCATGACCTTCAGCACATAGTCCACGCCGCCGCCGACTGACCAGCACGCCACAACCTCCGGTATGGTCTTGATAGCCCGTTCGAACCGGTCGAAATCCGCCTGACGATGCGCTCCAAGGGTCACTTCCATCAGTACGGTTGTTACCGGCGTCACCAGCCGTAGAGCAATACGAGCATGATAACCGGTGATAATTCCGGCTTTCTCCAGCCGGCGCAGGCGCGTCCAGCATGGCGTCGGCGAGATGCCGACGCGTTCGGCCAGCGCAAGTTTGGTAATCCGGCCCTCGCGCTGGATCTCGTCAAGGATGCGAATATCGATCGGATCAAGCTTGAGTGGTGTCATGTCCCGCCTGTTTAAAATTAATCCAATAACCATGACGTTGTGATTTTTCGATTGTCAATTGCACTGACTTGGATCACTTATAAATCATGACATTTTGGCGCCCCGATCCGACAACCCTCCGCCGTCCGGCCTACCTCTCGCTGGCCGAACAGATTGCACGTGCAATCGCCGATGGCAAACTCGAGAGCGGGGCACGCCTGCAGACCCACCGGCAAATGGCTGACGATCTGCATCTCTCGGTGCAAACCGTGAGCCGCGCTTATGAAGAATTGATCCGGCGCAATCTTATTTCCGGTGAAACCGGACGCGGTACGTTCGTGCGCTCGCTGCGCCGCGAGCCGGATCCGCCCTATCTGCCGGAACGGCTTGGCGAGGTCATTGATCTCTCGATTCTAAAACCGATCTGCGAGCCCATGCACCTGGATCGCATGAAAAAGGCGCTTGGCTGGCTTGCCGAGAACCTGCCAGCAAGTTCGGCACTCTCCTTCCGCCCCAATGTGGTGTTTCCACGCCATCGCGCCGTTGCGGTGGAATGGCTGCGAACCTGCGGACTTGATGTTCCGGCTTCGAATATCAGCCTGACCAACGGCGCGACTGCCGCCATGAGCGTGGCGCTGATGAGCGCTGCACCGCCCGGCTCGAAGGTCGCGACCGAAGGCATTGGCCATCACACACTGACGCCTCTCGCTTCCTATCTTGGTCTAACGCTCGAGGGTCTGGCAATCGACGATCAAGGGATTATTCCGGAGGCACTGGACGCTTGCTGCCGTGAGAGCGGTATTCGCGCGGTTTTCGTGCAACCATCGGTGATCAATCCAACTGCAACACTGATGGGCATCGAGCGGCGCGCCGCCATTGTCGAGGTTGCACGCCGACATGACATTGCGATCATCGAAAGCGATATACTGGGTCCACTTGTCGAGAATCGCCCACCGCCGATCGCAACGCTGGCGCCGGAGCGGACGCTTTATTTCACCAGCTTCACAAAGATCGTCGTGCCGGGACTACGCATCGGCTATCTCGTCGCGCCGGACCGTTATGTGGCTGCCGTCGCCAATCGTCATCTTGTATCGAACTGGATGGCAACGCCGATCGTTGCCGAGATCGCAACGCGCTGGGTTTCGGACGGTACGGCGCTCGAATTGGTGAATTGGCAACGCGAAGCGCTTCGCACAAGGCACGCCACAGCATCGGAAGTCCTGTCCGGCATTCCGTTTCTGTCGCATCCGCAAAGCCTTCACATCTGGTTGCCGCTGACCGGGGAACGAACCGAGGAGGCCTTCGTCGCCCATGCAAGACTGCAAGGTGTGGCGATCGCCACGGGCGCCTCGTTTCGCATATCAAACCATCCCTGGCATCCGGCGGTGCGCATTTCGCTCGGCTCGACAACAGAAGCGGAATTGCGTTCCGGCCTCGGGGTCGTGGCCAATTTGCTGCGTGGAGATCTAGAACATCTGTTGCTCGCGATTTAATCGTCTCGCCTGAAAATTCAGCACGATCATCTATATTGTCATGATTTAATTTTTATAATTGACATGATTTCATAAGTCTCCCATCGTTAGGGGCATGAGGCTGTCTCAACCAGAAGGAGACATGCATGCCCCCAACGAATACCGCGCCGATCATCGAGATCAACGGCATCAACAAGAGCTTCGGCGCGTTCAAAGTCCTGAACGACCTGTCGTTTAGCGTTGCGCCGCGCGAAAAGCTTGCTTTGATCGGCCCATCCGGGTCTGGCAAGACGACGATCCTGCGCATTCTGATGACGCTGGAAGGCATCGACAGCGGTGAGATCCTTGTCGATGGAGACAGTCTCTATCAGATGAAACGCAACGGCAAGTTGCAACCAGCCGACGATGCTCATCTGCATAAAATGCGCGAAAAGATTGGCATGGTCTTTCAGCTGTTCAATCTCTTCCCGCACAAATGTGTTCTCGACAATGTCACGCTCGCGCCGATGTTGACAAAAGGCGTGTCGCGCAAGGATGCCGAGCACCACGCCATGGAATTGCTCGATATGGTCGGTCTTGCCGACAAGGCGAAGTCCATGCCGTCGCAATTGTCCGGCGGCCAGAAGCAGCGTGTCGCCATTGCACGCGCACTCGCACTCAAGCCGAAAATTATGCTCTTCGACGAGGTCACCTCCGCACTCGATCCTGAATTGGTCGAGGAAGTGCTCAATGTTCTCTGGAAGCTTTGCCGGGAAACCGACATGACGATGCTTCTGGTGACCCACGAAATGGGCTTTGCCCACGACTTCGCCGATCGTGTTCTGTTCTTTGATCGCGGGCGAATTGTCGAAGACGGCAAACCCGACGAAATCTTTCGCCATCCAAAACAGGAAAGGACGCAGGCCTTCCTGAAGAAGATCATCGCCGCCGGTCACCGCGTCTGAAGACGGGAACCCCCGACGATTAGCAACACACAAGAAAAACCAAAGGAGCTGGGAACATGACCAAACTATTAACCATCAACGCATTGCTTGGAGCGGTGGCACTTTCGGCCCTCGTGTCGTCCTTGCCTGCCAAGGCGGACGAAGCACTGGACAAGCTGAAGGCGCAGGGCTTTGCCCGTATCGCCATTGCCAATGAACCACCATTCACAGCCGTCAAGGCTGACGGCACCGTGTCTGGCGCTGCGCCGGATGTTGCACGCGCAGTGTTCAAGAAGCTCGGCGTCAACGACGTCGTGGCGTCTATCTCTGAATATGGTGCAATGATCCCCGGCCTTCAGGCTGGACGTCATGATGTCGTCACTGCCGGTCTCTTCATGAAGCCGGAGCGCTGCAATGCCGTGGCCTATTCCGAGCCGATCCTTTGTGATGCGGAAGCATTCCTGGTGAAGAAGGGCAATCCAAAAGGCTTCAAGAGCTATGCCGATATCGCCAAGGATGAAAAGGCAACCATCGGCGCGCCAGGCGGCGGTACCGAAGAACGTCTTGCACTCGAGGCCGGTGTGCCGCGCGAGCGCGTGATTGTCGTTCCGGATGGCCAGAGCGGCCTGAAAATGCTGCAGGACGGCCGTATCGACACCTATTCGCTGCCGGTCCTGTCGATCAATGATCTGGTCAAGAAAGCCAATGACCCGAATATCGAAGTCATCGCTCCCGTACAGGGCGCCCCGGTCTATTGCGACGGTGCGGCATTCCGCAAAGGCGACACAGCCCTTCGCGATGAATTCGACAAGGTTCTCGCTGAGATGAAGACGTCGGGCGAGTTCGCCAAGATCATCGAGCCCTATGGTTTCTCGGCAAAGGCGGCGATGTCCACCACTCGCGAAAAGCTCTGCGCAGCCAAGTAGTTCCGCGCGAGGCTTCGACCGCTTCGTTTAACAGCGAAGCGGTCCCATGTTCTGCAATTCCAGCAAAGGTGGCGTAGCGATGGGCCAATGGGCCGGCTATCTGCAACTCATTCTCGACGGTGCTGTCGTGACCATCAAGCTGACGCTGATGGGTTCGGCGCTGGCGCTCGTGATGGCATTCTTGGCGGGTCTCGGGCGTTTGTCGCGCTTTGCGCCAGTGCGCTGGCTCGCGACCGCCTATATCGAATTTTTTCGGGGCACGTCGATCTTCGTTCAGCTGTTCTGGGCCTATTTCGTGCTCCCGCTCTTCGGCTTCACACTGACGCCCTTGCAAGCCGGCGTCCTCGCACTCGGGCTCAATGTGGGGGCTTATGCCGCCGAAGTGGTGCGGGGCGCTATCAAATCCATTGGCAAAGAACAATATGAGGCCTGCACCGCGCTCAATTTCAATCGTTGGCAAGGCCTTCGCCACGTAATCTTGCCGCAGGCCTTCGTGTTGATGCTGCCAACTTTCGGCAACAATGCCATCGAACTCTTGAAAGCATCGGCCGTGGTCTCCCTCATCTCCCTGTCAGACATGACATTTCAGGCACAAGTGGTACGGGCACAGACTGGCAGCACGCTGTTTCCGTTCCTGACAATTCTCATTCTCTATTTTGCCATCGCCTGCGTCATCTCCTTCGCCATTCGCGGCCTTGAGCGTCATCTGACGCGCGGCCTTGACGGCATCAGGTCGTAGGAGGCAGCGATGGAATGGGATTGGGCTTTCGTCATTCAAATTCTTCCGACCCTCATCGAGGGCGCGAAGATCACAATCCTCGCGACGGTACTTGGATACATATTGGCTGCAGTCGTTGGACTTGCCATCGCTATCGTTCGCCGATCAAAGAACAAACTGATTTCGAGGCCCATGGGCTTCGTTGCGGAGTTCATTCGCGGAACACCTCTGCTGGTACAGCTTTATTTCATCTTTTACGTGCTGCCGGATCTTGGACTGACACTCTCGCCGCTCGTGGCCGGCGTAATCGGTCTCGGTCTGCACTACGGAACCTATACGGCGGAAGTCTATCGCGCCGGCATCGACAATGTTGCACGCGGACAGTGGGAAGCGGCCAAGGCATGCAATCTCAACGCCTGGCAGACCTGGACGCAGGTCATCCTGCCGCAAGCGCTGCCGCCCATGATCCCCGCCCTCGCCAACTACTTCATCGCCATGTTCAAGGAAACGCCGCTTCTGTCTGCAATTACGGTACTTGAACTGATGAACCAGGCGCGCAGCATCGCCAACTACAACTACCGCTATATTGAGCCGATCACGCTGGTCGGAGCGTTCTTCCTCGTCATCAGTCTGATTTCCGTCGTCGGGCTGCGTTGGCTGGAACGCCGCTATGGCAGGATCGACTGAGGAGCATGATCATGGACGCCTTCCCTACGATCCGCCAAACTGCCATGGCACTGGATTTTGACGATCGCCCGCTCAGCAAACGCGTCGGGCTTGTCATCCTCGCTACCGATCACACCACCGAACCGGATTTTCAGCGCATGGTAGCGAGTGATCGCATCGGTCTTTATACGGCGCGCATTCCCTATGCGAACCCGACCACGCCAGACAATCTGCGGCGCATGCAGCCTTCGCTTACGGAAGGCACAGGCCTCATCCTGCCGGATGAAGATCTCGATGTGATTTGCTATTCCTGTACCGCAGCGTCTGTCGTGATCGGCGACGAGGAGATCGAAGCTGCGATCAACCTTGCCAAGCCAGCCGTGCCGGTTGTGACGCCGCCGCTGGCAGCCGTACGCGGATTGCAGGCGCTGGGTGCAAAACGCATCAGCATCCTCACGCCCTATACGATCGAGACCAGCACGCCTATGGCGCACTACTTCGCAGCCAAGGGTTTCGACATTGCGAGTTTCACCTGTTTCGGTCTCGACGATGATCGCGAGATGGCGCGGATCAGTCCGCAATCGCTGATTTCCGCTGCTCAGGAAGCGATGGCGAGCGACGCCGACGCGCTGTTCATTTCGTGTACGGCAGTGCGGGCAGCGGGCGTTGCGCTCGCCATCGAACAGGTAATCGGAAAGCCTGTCGTCAGCAGCAATCTGGCAACTGCCTGGGCGACACTGCGCATATGTGACGATCTTACGCCTCGTCCGGAATGGGGCAGCCTGATGACTCAATCCATGGCCGGTTGGTGAGCCATGACCGACAAATTGGTGACCATCGCCGAGATTGAGAAGGCACGCGACGCACTTGCGGGCAAGGTGGTGCGCACCCCTACCGTCAACTCGGTATCCTTATCGGAAATGACAGGCCTGCCGGTCTTTCTCAAGCTCGAACACCGCCAAACTACCGGCAGTTTCAAGCTGCGTGGTGCTACCAATGCCTTGAGCCGGCTTTCAACAAGCGAAAAGCAACGCGGCGTGGTCGCAGCATCCACGGGAAACCATGGTCGCGCCCTCGCCTATGCCGCACATCTGGAAGGTATACGCGCCATCATCTGCATGTCGAGGCTTGTTCCGCAGAACAAGGTGGATGAGATCCGCCGTCTTGGCGCCGAGATCCGCATCATCGGTAAATCGCAGGATGATGCGCAGGAAGAAGTAGACCGGCTCGTGCAGGAAAGCGGCCTCACCATGGTGCCACCTTTTGACAATGTTTCGATCATTGCCGGGCAAGGCACACTCGGTCTTGAGATCATCGACGCGGTTCCGGACGTCGACACCGTCCTCGTTCCGGTATCAGGCGGCGGTCTGGCCTCAGGTGTTGCGGCGGCGGTCAAGGCCAAACGTTCTGCCGCGAAGATCATCGGTATGTCGATGGACCGCGGCGCCGCCATGCGTGCCAGCCTTGATGCTGGCAAGCCTGTCCTTGTCGAAGAGAGTGAAAGTCTGGCGGATTCGCTTGGCGGCGGGATCGGTATTGATAACCGGTTCACTTTCGCGATGGTGCGCGACCTGCTCGATGATTTGATCCTGCTCTCTGAGGATGAAATCGCTGCCGGCATGGCTCACGCCTATATGCAGGAGCGCGAAATCATCGAAGGTGCGGCGGCTGTCGGCATCGGTGCGCTGCTCGCGGGAAAAATCAAGGCAAAGGGGCCCATCGTCGCCATTCTTTCCGGCCGCAATGTCGACATGAACCAGCATCGGCGCATCGTCTGTGCAGACATCAACGAAAGGGCCGAACCATGCCCCTCATGACGATTCTTACCGAGGCAGATTTGCGCAAGATCGTGTCACTCGATCTTGACGCTATTGCCTGCGTGGAATCGGCGTTCGAAGCCTTGGCGACCAAGGCTGTCGCCATGCCGCCTATCCTGCGGCTCGACATTCCCGAACATCGCGGTGAAGTCGATGTGAAGACCGCATTTGTTCCGGGTATCGATGGTTTTGCCATCAAGATCAGTCCCGGTTTCTTTGACAATCCCAAGCTTGGACTGCCCAGCGTCAATGGCATGATGGTTCTGCTCAGCAGCCGCACGGGTCTGGTCGAAGCTCTGTTGCTCGACAATGGCTATCTAACCGATATACGCACGGCAGCTGCGGGGGCAGTTGCGGCAAAACATCTGTCGCGGCCCGAATCCAGTGTCGCCGCCATATTCGGGGCTGGCGTTCAAGCGCGCCTGCAACTCGAGGCATTGACTTTGGTTCGTCCAATCAAGCAGGCGCGTATCTGGGCCCGCGACATCGACAAAGCTCAATTGGTTGCAAATGAACTCACTGTAAAGCTTGGTATCCCCGTCACCGCTGTACATGATCCGGAAAAGGCTGTTCGCGATGCGGATATCGTCGTTACGACAACGCCCTCCTCCGCGCCAATCCTGCAATCAACCTGGCTGCAGCCAGGCCAGCACATCACCGCGATGGGTTCCGACGCCGAACACAAGAACGAGATCGATCCGGCCATCATCGTCAAAGCCAATCTCTACGTCGCTGATAGCCTCAAACAGACTCGCCGCCTCGGTGAACTTCATCACGCCATCGAATCCGGACTGGTAGAGGCCGACGCGATCTTCTCCGAGCTTGGTGCCATCATCGCCGGTTCGGCAAAAGGCAGGCCGTCACAAGAGGCAATCACTATCGCTGATCTGACCGGCACCGGCGTGCAGGATACCGCCATCGCAACACTTGCCCGTGATCGCGCCAGACAGTCGAGCGCTGGAACGAATTTCGAAAGTTGATATGGGCTTCGGCCCAAGCATGAGGAAACTGATATGACAGAGCCAAATCTCAAATTCACGCGGCAGGAATTCGCCGAAAGATTGCAGAAGACCCGCGCGGCAATGCAAAAGCGCGGCATTGATCTTCTGATCTGCAGCGATCCCTCCAATATGGCGTGGCTGACGGGATATGATGGCTGGTCTTTCTATGTGCACCAAGCCGTGTTGGTACCGCCGGAAGGCGAACCGATCTGGTATGGCCGCGGCCAGGATGCCAACGGCGCGAAGCGCACGGCTTATCTCTCCAACGACAACATCGTTGGTTACCCGGATAACTATGTTCAGTCCACCGAACGCCATCCTATGGATTATCTGTCGAAAATCATTGCCGAGCGTGGTTGGGACAAGCTGACCATTGCGGTCGAGATGGATAATTACTGGTTTTCCGCCGCCGCATTCGCATCCTTGCAAAAGCATCTGCCGAATGCCCGCTTCGTTGATGGCACTGCGCTCGTAAACTGGCAGCGCGCGGTGAAAAGCCCGACTGAGATTGAGTATATGCGCAAGGCAGCGCGTATCGTTGAGCTTATGCATCAGCGTATCGTCGACAAAATCGAGCCGGGCATGCGCAAATGCGATCTGGTTGCGGAGATCTACGACGCAGGAATTCGCGGAACCGATGATTTCGGAGGTGATTATCCCGCCATCGTGCCGCTGCTTCCTTCAGGTGCAGACGCCTCGGCGCCCCACCTTACGTGGGACGACAAGCCGATGAAGGTCGGCGAAGGTACGTTTTTCGAGATCGCCGGATGCTACAATCGCTACCACGTTCCCCTGTCGCGCACAGTGTTTCTGGGCAAACCCACGCAGGAATTCCTGGACGCAGAGAAAGCCACGCTCGAAGGCATGGAAGCCGGTCTTGCTGCGGCAAAGCCCGGCAATGCATGCGAGGATATCGCCAATGCGTTCTTTGGCGTCTTGAAGAAATACGGCATCGTCAAGGATAACCGCACCGGCTATCCGATCGGCATTTCCTATCCGCCGGATTGGGGCGAACGTACCATGAGCCTGCGTCCGGGTGACAGAACCGAACTCAAGCCAGGCATGACGTTCCATTTCATGACCGGGCTGTGGCTCGAAACGATGGGACTTGAGATCACCGAAAGCATCCTGATCACCGACACCGGCGTCGAATGCCTTGCCAATGTGCCGCGCAAGCTTTTCGTCAAGAACTGAGGCCCGTCATGCAGTCAAAAACCCTGCGACCGTCGCCCATCACACCTACCGTCGATCTGGACAAGCAAGGCGTGCAGCACGGCTTTTTGCGGCTGCCCTATAGCCGCGACGATTCCGCCTGGGGATCTGTCATGATACCCATCGCAGTCATCCGCAATGGCAACGGGCCGACGGCGCTGCTGACTGGCGGCAATCACGGCGATGAATATGAAGGGCCGATCGCTCTCTTTGATCTTGCCCGCACACTTGACGTCGGCAAGGTAAGCGGCACTGTCATCATCGTTCCGGCGATGAATTATCCAGCGTTTCGCGCCGGCACGCGCACGTCGCCGATCGACAAGGGCAATATAAATCGCAGCTACCCGGGGAAACCGGATGGCACGGTAACGCAGAAGATTGCCGACTATTTCACCCGCGAATTGTTGCCGCGCGCTGATGTCGTGCTCGATTTCCATTCCGGTGGCAAGACACTCGATTTCGTACCTTTTGCGGCCGCCCATATCCTGCCTGACAAAGTGCAGGAGGCCAAAGGCTTCGATGCCGTCAAGGCATTCTCGGCGCCATGGTCGATGCGCATGCTCGAAATCGACGCGGTCGGCATGTATGACACGACGGTGGAGGAAATGGGCAAGGTCTTCGTCACCACCGAACTTGGCGGCGGCGGTACGGCTCGCGCCGAAACAGTCGCCATCGCCAAACGGGGCGCGATGAATGTCTTGCGCCATGCGGGCATCGTCAGCGGTAATATCGACCACCGCGACACGCGATGGCTCGATATGCCGTCAGGCGATTGCTTCTCCTTTGCGGAGGATCAAGGGCTGATCGAAACGATGATCGATCTCGGCGACTTTGTTAAAGAAGGGCAAGTGATCGCTCGTATCCATCCAATTGGCCGCACTGGCGCGGCTCCGACCGAAATCCGAACGAAGCTCACCGGGCTCCTTGCTGCACGGCATTTTCCGGGTTTGGTCAAGCCGGGTGACTGCGTGGCAGTCGTAGGCACTGTCGACTGAATTTCTGGCCGCCTTTCGGCGCACCGCATCAAACCGCACGCGGAATCCGCAATTCGGCCCTTAGGCCGCCGTCTGCGTCATTTGCGAGCGTGATATCACCGCCGCTGCGTCGCGCGATATTGCGCGCGATGGTCAGGCCCAGACCAAATCCACCAGTCTCCCGGTTACGCGAGCCTTCGACCCGCCGGAACGGCTGAAACACCTCGTCAAGCTTGGCCTGTGGAATGCCCGGCCCTTCGTCTCGGATCGTCAGCAAAATGTCAGCGCCACTTTGCGCGAGGCTGATATGGGCTTTTTCGCCATAGGTCACCGCGTTGTTCACGAGGTTTGTTACACAGCGCCGCAGCGCGATCGGACGGCCCATGCAGATCAGCCCGCGCGACGCATGGCTGGTTTTGTCGAATGAGGCCTGCGGAAAACCATCGGCAACCGAGTCAACCAACGACCAGAAGTCGATCTTCTCCTGTTCTTCATCGACGATTTCATAGGTAGCAAAATCGATAACCGATCGGGATATGGCTTCGATATCGTTCAGATCGTGTGTGAGTGATTGGCGCAGTGGCGATTTCCGCAACAGTTCGAGGCGCAGGCGAATGCGGGTCAACGGCGTACGCAGATCGTGCGCCAGCGCGGCAGCAAGCTGCTCACGGTCAGCAACATATTCCCTCAATTGCGCCTGCATGGTGTTCACCGCTCGCGCTGCCGATTTATACTCGCTGCTGCCAAATTCGGGGAGTGGCGGCGATTTTACATCGTCGCCGATGCGTTTGACCGCTCTCTCCAGTGCTCGATATGGCGCCGTCAACCGGCGCATCGCCCAGATCGACATTGCAATGACCACCGCGGCAACAGAACCAAACAGAGGCAGCGTCTGCGCGGTGAAGATCGGGGGCTCCGGCGCAATCGGCGTGACGAAGTTCAGCCATTGGCCATCCTTGAACTTGATCGAGGCCGCGAGCCCGTCACTCTGGCTGAAATCCTCCGCGATGTCAGAAAGCTGGCGCTCTACAATGCCTACATCGGGATCAGGTGCACTGGGGCTTGTTGCAGGACTGCTAGGTGGCCGGTTCGACACGCGGCGAATCCGGGCGTCGGTCACTCCGAACGCGGACAATCGCGCAACCAGCACATCTTCGAGCTCGGCAAGGCTATCGTCCGAAGCGATGGCCGATGTCACAGCCGGCTCGTCTGACATGGCGAGAGGATTGGCAGTATTCGACAAAGCGCTCGCGAGAATTGATCGCTCGGATGGCGGTGCGGCGTAGAGCACCTTGACGAGCGTATAAGCGCGTTCGCTCAAGCGAAACAGTTCGAGCACATTGTTGTTTTCGGCGCGATCACGAGAGACGATCGATAATGTTGCAACCTGCGTTGTAAGCAGGCTGGCAATCAGGATGAGCAGAATCCAGCTTGGCAGCGACTGGGGCAGAAACCGTTTCATTCCGCGCTGACTTCGGGAACGAATTGATAGCCGCCGCCGCGGATCGTCAGGATCAATTTCGGCGAACGGGAATCATCTTCCATCTTGCGGCGAAGGCGGCTGATCAAAATATCGATGCTGCGGTCATAACCATAAGCGGCGTTGTTGCCGACCAATTCCAGCAGCTGGTCGCGGCTCAACATGCGCTGGGCGCTTTTGACCAATGTTTCCAGAAGATTGAACTCTGCCGTCGTCAGTTCCACGCGCACTGCATCTGGAGACACAAGTCGCCGCCGCGAGCAGTCCATAGTCCAGCCGGCGAATTTGTAGACCGTAGGTTCGAGGCGCCGGTCAGGACCGGACGTATCGAGACGGCGCAGCACTGCCCTGACCCGCGCCAGTAGCTCCCTCGGATCGAACGGCTTGGAGACGTAATCGTCCGCACCCATTTCGAGCCCGACCACCCGGTCAGTGGTTTCTGTGACGGCAGTCAGCATGATGATCGGGATACGGGAGTGCATCCGGATATCCCTGCAAATTTCCATGCCACTTTTGCCAGGAAGCATCACATCCAGAATGAGAAGATCTATAGGTGTGCGGGAAAGCACTTCCTGCATTTCCTCGCTGTCTCGTGCAACCGAGACATGCATTCCCCGCTTCTTCAAAAATTCATGCAGGAGATCGCGAATGGCTTCGTCGTCATCGACAATCAGAATATGCGCTTCAGATTTCATGCTCAATTCCTGATGGCGATCGTTTTGCGCCCAGCCATGAGGCGCGGTTCAACCCGTTGTTTTTACGCACGATCCATTGTGGAAGCCATGTAATTCTTTGGACCGGAGAGCAAACCTGCAACATGAAATGACTGGCGAACCGGGCAAAATTCTGTCGTTTCGCGTCTTGTTACAATCCAGAAACAAAACACCACAAATCAGAAAAACTCAGGCAACACTCAAGTCCGATAAAAGCCCGTCAACTCGTGGTTGACTGGTCGAAACAGGATTTCTTCGTAACTCAAATGGCTTTTATGCGGAACATATTGACCATTTCGACAATCGTCCTGACCGGTGCGATCGTATCCACCGCACCAATCGAGCAGTCAATGGCAGCAGAGACACTCACCCGCACAGAGTTGTGCGGCAAACTCCAGCAACAAGTTCAACACGCAATTACGGAACACGCCGAGGCAAAACGGGCAGCCAAGGCGAAAGCACTTCAAAAAACGGGAACGAGGTTCTGCGCAAGCAACAAGCAGGCGCAGGGGATCAGATCGTATGCCCAGGCTTTGAAGCTGCTTGGTGTGCAGCCGGTTGACGACTGACCGGCTGTGTCCCATGGGCCCGCATCGAAAGGAAACTGACCAATGAAAAAGTCTCTCTATACAGCTCTCGGTCTCGCCGTTGCCCTTGCTGTTTCGGCTCCGGTTATCGCTTCGAGCGCCAACGCCGCCCCTGCTGCAACAACGGCAACTAGCCCGGACACGACGACAACCGTGAAAAAGGCTCACAAGCCTGTTAAGAAGGTGCACAAGATGTCCGCCAAGAAGAAGGCCGTAAAGCCTGCTGATTCAACTGCTCCTGCTCCTGCACAATAATTTCTGCAAGCAAGAGATCAGATTGTAGCAGACACTGTGCCGGTCGTGGGAAGCCATAGCCGGCATAGTTTTTTGATAATGCCAAAGTCTAAATTTCATTTGCAAACTTTCGTTACTCAAATCCGGCATCCCATCGTAAAATCAACCAGGTGATTCTCTTGGCCAATGCATGGATCAAGAATCCGGGGCCGGTGGAGCATCTTACTGCGCCGTGCGTTCAAATCGGACGCACTACATTGAATGGAACATAGTCCTCTCGGGATTGTGCTCCGGCAAACCGGTTTATGGAGAATTGGCTATGGGCGGAGAAAGTCTTCTTATTTTTCTTTTGGTGGGATTGATAGCGGGATGGCTCGCCAGCCAGCTCGTTCGCGGAGGCGGTTTCGGCCTAGTGGGTGACCTGGTGGTCGGCGTTATCGGAGCCTTTATTGCAGGATATCTTTTTCCGAGGCTCGGCATCTCTCTCGGCAGCGGCATTATAGGCGCAATCATCGCCGCAACGATCGGAGCGGTCATTCTGCTCTTTATCCTTCGCGCCGTTAAACGAGCCTGATTTCAGCTGGTACAAAAAAAGCCTCCGAACCAACAGTTCGGAGGCTTTTTTATTTGGCTGTAGAGCACTCTGCTAAAGCAATTCCAGGAAAAGTGGGAACCGGTTTTCCGTCCGGAATTGCTTTAAACTAGGTGTGGCTCACTTGCGGAGCAGCGCCTCTCCCAACAGGAATAGCCGTTGCCTCCGCCTTTACATCCTTCTTGGAAATGAAGGTGTAGAACATCGGCACGACGAAGAGGGTGAAGACTGTCCCGACGAGAATGCCGGAGAAAATCACCAGACCAATCGAATAGCGCGCTGCCGCTCCGGCACCAGTCGCTGTGATGAGCGGTATAACACCGAGAGCCATGGCCGCAGTCGTCATCAAAATCGGACGAAGCCGGGTCTTTGCCGCAAGGATGATTGCATCATGCCGCGATATACCGTGCAGTTCACGCTGCTGATTGGCAAATTCCACCATCAGAATACCATGTTTGGTAATCAGTCCCACGAGTGTGATCAGACCGACCTGCGTATAGATGTTGAGTGTGCCGAGCCCCAGGTTGAGCGGAACGATCGCACCGAAGATCGAAAGCGGGAC
The DNA here is from genome assembly GCA_963776115.1 of uncultured Alphaproteobacteria bacterium. Lineage (GTDB taxonomy): Bacteria > Pseudomonadota > Alphaproteobacteria > Rhizobiales > Rhizobiaceae > Phyllobacterium. Next base: position 86,011 of record CAVZLS010000005.1, read on the forward strand.
CGACATCATGATGATAAACGGATCGCGGAAGCTTTCGAACTGCGCCGCCAGCACCAGATAAATCACCACCACGGCCAGCAGGAAGGCAATAAGGATCGTGCTTCCCTGCTCGATTTCCAGACGCGACTGGCCGGAATAATCCATGAAGAACCCATCCGGCATCAAAGGTTTAGCCGTATTGATAACGGTCTGCAGACCTTGACCGGTCGTAACACCCGGCAGCGGCAGAGCTGAAATCGTCGCCGAGTTCAGCTGGTTGAACTGCTCGATGGCCGCCGGCGAAGCGTTTTCCGTGACCTTGATGACCGCCGACAACGGAACCATCTCGCCAGATGCACTCTTGACGAAATATTGGCCCAGATTTTCAAGATTGGACCTGTAGTCCTGCGGCACCTGAGGAATAATGTCGTAGCTATTGGAATCCCGATCGAATTTCGAGATCTTGCCGCCACCGACCAACAACCCAAGTGTCTGACCAATATCGCTTACGGGCACGCCCAACGCCGAAGCCCGATCGCGATCGATCGTGACCGTGACCTGCGGCGCGTTGAACGAGAGCGAGTTTTGCACGATGATGAACTGCCCCGAGGCTTGCGCCTTGTTCTTGATCTCTTCGGCAACTTCAAACACCTTGTCGGCCGGACCGGTCGATTGAATAATGATTGAAATCGGCAGACCGCCACCGGTACCCGGCAAGTCAGGCGGTGCAAAGATAAAGGCTTCCACGCCGGCAAGCGGGCTGATCATGCCTTGCAACTCTGCCTTGAGCTGGGCTTGCGACTTGGTGCGCTCGGACCAATCCTTGAATACCCAGATGGCGAAGGCGGAATTCGTCGTGCCGAAGCCCAGGATATTGAAGCGTGTTTTCAACTCCGGCAAATCCTTGGTCAAGGCATCGATCTGATCCGCGTAGAGCTTGGTGTATTGCGACGTCGCATATTGCGGACCATTGACGATGGCAAACAGCGCACCTGAATCTTCTTCAGGAGCAAGTTCGGAATTGGTCTTGGTAAGAAGGAAGCCGGTCAACGCGACAAGCGCGACAACAATGAACAAGGTGACGAACCGAAAGTTGAGCGAGCCTGCAACGCGCCGTTCATAAGCGCCTTCAAGCCAGCCAAAACTCCGGTCAACAATCCGCTGGAAGCGGCTGTGACCGCCCGCCCGCAGCAAGAGCGCGCACATCATCGGTGATACGGTCAAGGCGGCCACACCGGAGATGATCACGGCGCCGGCAAGCGTGAACGCGAATTCACGAAACAACGAGCCGGTGAGACCGCCGGTAAATCCGAGCGGCGCGAACACTGCCGCAAGCGTGATGGTCATCGCCACGATGGGTCCGGTGATTTCCTTCATGCCTTTCAATGCGGCATCCAGCGGTCTCAGCCCCTCCTCGATATGACGATGGATATTCTCCAGGACCACAATCGCGTCGTCGACGACGAGACCGATAGCCAGAACCATCGCCAGAAGCGAGAGCAGGTTGATCGAATAACCGAGCATAAACAGGAAGAAGCACACGCCAATCAGCGATATCGGGATGGTTACGACCGGAATGATGACCGAACGGAACGATCCTAGGAAGAGCAGAATCACGGCAACGACGATCAATACCGCCTCGCCGATGGTCTTGAACACTTCTTCAATCGACGAGCTGATCTGCTCCGTCGAGTCGTAAACCATGTAAAGCTGCATGCCTTCGGGCAGGGTCGCTTGAATCGATGGTAATTCCTTGCGAACAGCAGCTGTCATATCGATAGGGTTGGCGGCAGGTGTCGGGAATATCCCAAGGAACGTACCACTGGCTCCATTGAAGCTGACGATCGTATCTTTGTTGACGGCACCCAGCTCAACCCGCGCCACATCTCGCAGACGGATGATATTGTCGCCATCGGATTTGATCGGCATTGCGCCAAAAGCCTCAGGCGTCTGCAACGTTGTCTTCAACGTGATAGGTGAAGCCGTGTAAAGATTCTCGATCTTGCCCGGCGCAGACAGGAAATTCGACTGGTTGATCGCCGTCAATACTTCCGATGCAGTCGTCTTGCGGGCAGCCAGCTTGATGGGATCGATCCACACGCGCATCGAGAATACCTGACCACCCAAAATCTGAGCGTCGGCGACACCCTGAATGGTCGACATGCGCGGCTGGATAACGCGCTCGAGATATTCGGTGATCTGCTCACTCGTCATATTCGGGTTTTGCACGGCCAGATACATCGTTGCGAAGTCCTGACCGGTACCCTTGGTGATGACAGGATCGTCGGCTTCTTCCGGCAGATCCCCGCGCACCTGGTTGACCTTGGAGATTACTTCGGTCAACGCCGCGTCAGGATTTGCGCCAAGCTTCATCTGGACCGTCACCGTGCTCGATGACGGAGCCGATGACGACGTCACGTAGTCGATGTTTTCCGTGGTGGTCACAGCCTTTGCGATCGGAGCAGAAATGAATCCCTGCATCAGGTCGGCACTGGCGCCGGCATAGGCGGTTTTGATGGTGATAACCGTCTCCTCGACCTTGGGGTACTGGCGCACCGAAAGGTTCACCAGTCCCTGCGCACCGAGTAGGATGATCATCAGAGCGACAACCGTCGACAGGACAGGACGGCGAATGAATATTTCCGAGAAATTCATTTTGTTGGCAGTCCTGACTCTGTTTTGCTGGCGGGGTTCACATCATTGGCGATCTTGACCACTGCACCAGGGCTCAAACGATTTTGGCCCGCCGTAACGACAATGTCGCCCTCTTTGAGGCCTTTGGTTATTTCGACAACAAGACCGGAACGGCGTCCCGGTCTGACGAAAACCTGCGCGACGATGAGCTTCTCTTCTTTTTTGTCAGCGGCAGCTGGCTGTGTTGACGCGGTCACGTCGGCGGATTTAGGCGCGTCTGCAGGTTTTGCTGGATCCGCTGGCTTGTTTTCGTCCGGAGCGGGACGAACGACGAAGACATAATCGCCATAGAGGCTCGAAACGAGCGCCGTCTGCGGCAGCGTGAAGACATTTTCTTCCTTCGGCAGTGTCACCCGGACCTGGGAAAACTGACCCGGGCGCAATTCTCCTTCAGAATTGTCGACCTGCGCGCGAACCGAAACAAGTCTTGTCGCCGGATCGATTCTGGGTTCGATGGCCGTGATCTTGCCGTCATAGTTGATGTCATTATCCGTCAGACCAAGTCTGATAGGCTGGCCGATCTTGATCTGGCTCAGGACCTGTTCATTGACTGTAAAGTCCACGCGCATCGTCGTGAGATCCTGCAAGGAAACGACCACCGTGCCTATCGGCAGATATTGTCCGAGTTCAATGCGCGGGATGCCGACTGTGCCCTTGAAAGGCGCCTTCAACAGCTTCTGATCCATAACGGCCTGCAATTTGGCAATCTCGGCCTTCTTGGCCAGCGATGCAGATTGCGCCTCGTCGACAGCGGAAACGGCACCAACACCTCGGGTGTTGAGCGTGCGGGCACGCGCCAAAGTCTGGTCCATCAGCACATCTTGCGCCCGGGCGGCAACAATGTCGGCTTTCTCGATCGCGTCGTCGAGCTGCAGGAGCGGCGCGTCCTTCTCGACTGTCTGGTTGGCCTTGAACGGGATGTCCTTGACGATACCGGCAACCTCGACCGAGAGCTCGACACCCTGGATCGCGCTCACCGTACCGATCGCTTCGATTTCCGGCATCCACTCACCCGGCTTGACCGTATAGGTCGAGACCGGCGCAGCTGGCTGCTGCATGGTCGCAAAGAACTGCTTGATCATCGAATCTCTGAAGAAATTGAACCAGACCAGGCCACCAGCAACTGCTACGACAAGAATTAGAATGATCGCAGGCATCATGTAGCGCTTGATCTTGGGGAACAACGCCCAGATCAATCCAATGAAGACCAAAATTCCGATTGCCGTGGGCAACACGTAACCCTTGAACTCCGGAGCCTTTGTCCATACCAATCCACCGATCACTGCGACCAGGACTAGAACGATTAGGGGTGCAATGTAGCGCTTAATCATGGAAAGGCGGCTCCGCAACAAAACAATGGCCAGCAAAAGTCTGCCAGCCTGTCATATGAATGTAAATCGTGTGGACTTGATGACCACGCGCAATGTACTGTACCGTCCGGACGGTAATGTCAATACGGGCGATAAATGCCCTACATCGAAAGCGTTGGAATGGCGAGTGATACCCTCTCTACAAAAGACAAGATCCTGCAAGCGGCAGCCGAAATCGCCAAGGAAGTCGGGCCTGTGCACCTTTCACTCGATGCCGTGGCCCGGCGGGCGGGTCTTTCAAAGGGAGGATTGCTCTATACGTTTCCGACCAAGGCCAAATTGCTCGAAGCACTCGTTGAACAGCACGTTTCGGAATTTGACGAATCACTGCGCAAGGAAGAAGCAGCCCGAAATCACGGCCCCAACAGCGTCGTTCTAGCGTGCATCGCCGTCTATCGGGCGGAGTTTCTTTGCAATGAACCGGAGCCTTCCGGTATTCTTGCCGCCATCGCCAACGATCCGGGATTTCTGGAACCAATCCGGCGTTACAACAAGCAGCTTCTGCAGCGTATGCGCGAGAACGCAGAAGATCCTACGCTCGCAATGATGGTATTTTTGACGATCGAAGGGCTACGCAGTCTCAAACTGTTCGAGATGGGTCTGCTCAGTAAGGACGAACAGATCGCCGCAATCGACCGGTTGAAGAACCTGTTCGAACCGGCCGATGCTCAGACGGCAGACGTGCCCGTTACCGCCTGATCACGCAAATAGGGGTATATCGCCCCGTGCCCACGCGACTTGAGTTTCTTCCGTGAAGCGATTGAAATTGCTTGATTCTATCGCGTCACGAATACTCTGCATCAGTTGCTGGTAATAGGAAAGATTGTTCCACGTCAGCAGCATGGCGCCAAGCGCTTCCCCTGATTTGACCAGATGATGCAAATAGGCGCGGCTGTAGTCGCGCGCCGCCGGACAGGGCGATTCCTCGTCCAAAGGACGCGGATCATCCGCATGTCGTGCATTGCGCAGGTTGACCTTCCCACGCCTGGTAAAGGCAAGGCCGTGGCGCCCTGCCCGCGTTGGCATCACACAATCGAACATGTCGATGCCACGCGCCACCGATTTCAGGATATCGTCGGGCGTGCCCACGCCCATGAGATAGCGCGGCTTGTCATCCGGAAGTTCCGGACAGGTGATGTCGAGCATTTCCAGCATGACGTCTTGCGGCTCTCCAACCGCCAGTCCACCCACGGCATAGCCTTTCAGATCCATACCCTTCAGCGCCTGCGCCGAGCGAATACGCAGATCGGCGATGTCACCGCCCTGCACAATGCCGAACATGGCCTTGCCGGGCTGGTTGCCAAAGGCAGTCTTGCAGCGTTCTGCCCAGCGCAGCGACAGTTCCATAGCCCGCTGGATGTCTTTCGGTGTCGATGGCAAGGCCACGCATTCGTCGAGCTGCATCTGGATATCCGAATCGAGCAGCCCTTGAATCTCGATCGAGCGCTCTGGCGTCATCTCATACGCGCGGCCGTCGATATGCGAGCGGAAAGTCACGCCGCTTTCGGTCAGCTTGCGCAATTGTGCCAGCGACATGACCTGAAACCCGCCGGAATCCGTCAGGATTGGCGCAGGCCAGCGCGCAAACTCGTGCAATCCACCAAGTTTCGCAACGCGCTCGGCACCCGGCCTCAGCATCAGATGATAGGTATTACCAAGGATGATATCGGCACCAAGGTCACGCACCTGGTCCATATACATGGCCTTGACGGTTCCACCGGTGCCGACCGGCATGAAGGCCGGCGTGCGCACAATCCCGCGCGGCATGGTAGATTTCGCCGCGGCGCGCCTTGCCATCCGTGGCAATCAGTTTGAATTCGAAATTTTCGTTCATGATGCGGATCGCCATAACAGGCTTGCATCGCCATAGGAATAGAAACGGTAGTTATTCTTGACGGCATATTGATAGGCCGCATGCATCCGCTCGAACCCGCTGAAGGCAGAAACCAGCATGAACAGCGTGGAGCGCGGCAGATGAAAATTCGTCATCAGCATGTCGACTGCACGAAACTTATAACCTGGGGTAATGAAAATATCCGTCGGGCCCGACCATGGCTTGATAACGCCGTCTTCGCCCGTTGCACTTTCAAGCAGGCGCAGCGATGTCGTTCCGACGGAAACGATCCGTCCGCCTCGCGCCTTGACGGCGTTAAGCGCGTCTGCCGTGCGTTGATCGACGGTGCCGATTTCTGCATGCATCTTGTGATCGGCGGTATCGTCGGCCTTGACGGGGAGAAATGTGCCCGCGCCCACATGCAGCGTAACGAAATGTTCTTCGATCCCGCGTTTCTTCAGATCATCCAGCAGTTCAGGCGTGAAATGCAGCCCCGCAGTCGGCGCAGCAACGGCACCTTCTTCCCGGGCGTAAACGGTCTGATAATCCTCGACGTCGCGAAGATCATCAGCGCGTTTGGAAGCAATGTAAGGTGGCAAAGGAATGTGCCCCACCGCGGCAATTGCCTGATCGAGATCGGCACCGCTGAAATCGAAAACCAGCAGTGCCTCACCAGCCTCGCCCTTTTCGGCGACAGTCGCCTGCAAAGACCCAAGCAGGCAGGCATTGTTGCCATGGCCGAAGTCGATCCGCTCACCCTCTTTGATGCGTTTTGCCGGGCGTAGGAAGGCCTTCCAGCGGTCTGGTCCGGTCCGCATGTGCAACGTCGCACCAATTTGCGCTTTCACACCCTCGCGTTCACGAAAGCCTTCAAGCTGTGCTGGTATCACCTTGGTATCATTGAATACCAGCGCGTCGCCTGCCCTCAGAAAATCACCAAGATTGCGAACACTACTGTCCTCGAACTCGGAACCGTCCGCCCGCACAAGCAAAAGCCGCGCTGAATCGCGCGGCTCTGCAGGTCTCAATGCGATGCTCTCCTCGGGCAGATCGAAATCGAAAAGATCAACTCGCATAATGCATCAATATTATTCGGCGTCTGCGGCTACGCGCATGGAAACGATAGAATCCGGATCCTGCACCGGCTCGCCGCGCTTGATCTTGTCAACGTTGTCCATACCCTCGATGACCTGGCCCCACACCGTGTACTGACGGTTGAGAAATGCCGCATCGTCAAAGCAGATGAAGAACTGCGAATTGGCAGAATTCGGGCTTTGCGAACGAGCCATCGAGCAAGCGCCGCGGCCATGGTTGGCATTGGAGAATTCAGCCTTGAGGTCCGGCTTGTCCGAGCCACCCATTCCGGCACGGCCCGGGTTGAAGGAACTTCCGCCCTGCTTGCCGAACTTGACGTCGCCGGTTTGCGCCATAAAGCCATCGATTACGCGATGAAAGACGACGCCATCATAGGCGCCTTCCCGTGCGAGTTCCTTGATACGCTCGACATGTCCCGGCGCTAGGTCCGGATAAAGTTCGATAACGACATCGCCCTTTGTGGTTTCGAGAAGGATCGTGTTTTCTGGATCTTTGTAAGCCATATCCGGCAATCTCCTGATTTTATTGAATTACGTGATTACTTGCCCGCGCCAACGGTGACCTTGAGCATCTTGTCCGGGTTGTCGACAGCGCCATTGTCTGCCTCCGAGCCCTTCTTGATCTTGTCGACGATATCCATGCCGCTCGTGACCTTGCCAACGACTGTATATTGGCCATCCAGCGAGGGGTACTCTTTGAACATGATGAAAAATTGCGAATTTGCAGAATTTGGACTCTGGGCACGTGCCATGCCAACTGTTCCGCGCACGAAAGGTTCCTTCGAGAACTCAGCAGGCAGATCGGGCCGCGTCGAACCGCCAGTACCCGCAGCCTGCGGATTGAAGCCTTTTTCCGTATTGCCGTACTGGACGTCACCTGTCTGTGCCATGAAGCCTGGAATGACCCGGTGGAACACGACATTATTATAGGCGCCTTCCTTGGCGAGCGCCTTGATCTGCTCGACATGTTTCGGCGCCAGATCGGGGAGCAGCTCGACCTTGACGTCGCCGTCCTTGAGCTTGATCGTCATCGTGTTCGCATCATCGGCAAGAGCCGGGTTTAGCGTTGCAAATGACAGGGACGAGACGGCAGCAACGAGCAATGCTGTGCGAAATACGGACATGGAAAACTCCGGGGTCAGGATTTGAATTTTGTCTTGAGTGCGTCGGCTACAAGAGCGGGAACGAAATGGCGAACGTCGCCGCCCATGGCTGCAATCTGGCGAACCAATGTGGCAGTAATGGTGCGGACCGCCGGATCAGCCGGCAGGAACACCGTTTGTAGCTCGGGCGCCATCTTGCCGTTCATTCCGGCCATCTGCATCTCATAGTCGAGATCGGTACCATCACGCAAACCGCGTACCATCAGGGACGCCCCATATTTGCGCGCAGCGTCGATCAGCAAACCATCGAATGCGATAACGTCGATCCGCTCCCCATCCTTGCCGAAAACATCAGTCGCAACGCGCTTGATCAGATCGACGCGTTCCTCGAACGAAAACAACGGCGCTTTGCCCGGGTGAACACCGATCGCCACGAAAACCTTGTCCGCAAGCCGGAGCGAGCCCTGCAGGACATCCATATGGCCGTTGGTAATGGGATCGAATGATCCCGCATAGATCGCGATTGTCATGCCGCTTCGTAGCCTTTTTGTCTGGCGCTTTCAATGGTCAGCAATCGATCAGATGAACGGGAGATGAACGGACCCATCAGCAAGCATTCAGACAGCCTCAACTATGTGTGAAACAATCAGATGAAACCATTTCGAAGTTAGCACGTTGCTAACCATGAAAGACAGCAAGATCGAAGGGACAAATTCATGTTTATTCTTCTAAGCATTGCTATGATGGTTGCCATGATGGTTTCAGCATTGATCATGATTATCGAAGAGAACAAAAAACGGGAAGCCCCGGTTAAGACTTCCCGTTTTGGTGTCTATCATCCCCGTCGCGATCGCTGATCGCAAACTAAACAGCTCTAGATTTCTTCAGAGCCGTCTGTTGTGTCCGGTGATACGACTTCACCTTCAAGTACGGTTTCAGCCTCGATTTCATCGGTTTCGGTTTCCGAAATCCGCTCTACCGAAACAACCTTCTCGCCATCGGCTGTATTGAATATCGTGACGCCCTTCGTGGAGCGCCCGGCAATACGGATGCCGTTGACCGGTACGCGGATCAGCTGCCCTCCATCGGAGACAAGCAGGATCTGATCCGACGCTTCTACCGGGAACAAGGATACGAGCTTGCCAATCTCATCGGTCTTCGACGTATCGGTCGCGCGAATACCCTTGCCACCCCGTCCGGAAACGCGGAACTCGTAGGACGATGAGCGTTTGCCATATCCGTATTCGCTGACGGTAAGAACAGTCTGCTCGCGATCACGCAGTTCGGAATAGCGTTCTGGCGACAGGTCGGCCACGTCGGTTGCTTCCTCACCAACGAGTGCCACCTCTTCCGCGTCGTCCGCACCCTGCGCGCGTCGATCGGCAGCAGCCTGCTTCAGATAGGCCGAGCGTTCGGCAGGACTTGCCTCGACGTGTCCAAGGATAGCCATCGAAATGATTTCATCGCCTGGCGCCATCGATATGCCGCGAACACCGATTGAGTTGCGACCGACGAAGACGCGTACATCGGTTACAGGGAAGCGAATGCACTGGCCGCCGGCGGCAGTTAGCAACACATCATCGAATTCGTCACACGTATCGACGCTGAGGATTTCGTCGCCCTCGTCGTCCAGTTTCATCGCGATCTTGCCATTGCGATTGACCTGAACGAAATCGGACAGTTTGTTGCGGCGCACCGTTCCGCGTGTCGTGGCAAACATCACGTCGAGATTAGCCCAGCTTGCCTCGTCCTCCGGCAGCGGCATGATTGTGGTAATGCGTTCGCCCTGTTCGAGCGGCAGCATGTTGATCAAGGCCTTGCCGCGCGATTGCGGCGTGCCGATCGGCAGGCGCCAGACCTTTTCCTTGTAGACGATGCCACGCGACGAGAAGAACAGCATCGGCGTATGCGTGTTGGCGACGAAGAGCCGTGTGACGAAATCCTCGTCCTTCATCGACACGCCCGAACGGCCCTTGCCGCCCCGGCGCTGAGCGCGATAGGTCGCCAAAGGCACGCGCTTGATATAACCGGCGTGGCTGACGGTCACAACCATGTCTTCCCGGGCGATGAGATCTTCATCGTCCATGTCGGCGCCACCATCGGTCAATACCGAGCGGCGCGGTGTGCCGAATTCATCGCGAATGGCGATGAGCTCATCCTTGACGATGCCCATGATCCGCAGCCGCGATGCCAGGATCTCAAGGTAGTCGGCAATTTCGACACCGATCTTGTTGAGCTCATCGGCGATTTCATCGCGTCCGAGTGCTGTAAGGCGCTGCAGGCGCAGATCGAGAATGGCGCGCGCCTGCTCTTCCGACAGATTGTAGGTGTTGTCGTCGTTGAGTTTGTGGCGCGGATCGGCGATCAACTGGATCAACGGCGCGACGTCACTCGCAGGCCACCGGCGTTCCATCAACTGGTCACGCGCCGTCTGCGGATCGGGTGCCCGGCGGATCAGTGCAATGATCTCATCGATGTTGGCCACGGCAATCGCCAGACCAACCAATACATGAGCCCGGTCACGCGCCTTGCGCAGCAGGAATTTGGTCCGGCGGCTGACAACTTCCTCACGAAAGCTGACGAAAGCCCGCAGAATGTCGAGAAGGTTGAGAAGTCCCGGCTTGCCGCCGTTGAGCGCAACCATGTTGGCGCCGAAAGACGACTGCAGTGGTGTGAAACGATAAAGCTGGTTGATAATCACATCAGTGACGGCATCGCGCTTCAGTTCGACCACAACACGATAGCCGTCACGATCGGATTCATCGCGAATGTCGGAAATGCCTTCGATGCGCTTTTCACGCACCAGATCGGCCATCTTTTCGATCATCGTCGCCTTGTTTACCTGATAAGGCACCTCGGTGATGATGATGGCCTCACGGTCACCGCGCATGCTTTCGACAGCAACCTTGCCGCGCATCAAGATCGAGCCGCGGCCTGTGCTGTAAGCCGAGTAAATACCGGATCGGCCAAGGATCAGACCGCCTGTCGGAAAATCCGGACCTGGAATGTGTTCCATCATTTCCGGCAGTTCGATCGCCGGATTGTCGATCAGCGCTATACAACCATTGATGACCTCCGCCAGATTGTGCGGAGGCACGTTCGTCGCCATGCCGACGGCAATGCCGCCAGAACCATTGACGAGAAGATTGGGGAAGCGCGCCGGTAGAACGGTCGGCTCTTGCTCGCGTCCGTCATAATTGTCCTGAAAGTCGACAGTTTCCTTGTCGATATCGGAGAGCAGCGACTCCGTGACCTTCTCCAGGCGGCACTCCGTGTACCGCATCGCCGCGGGGGAATCGCCATCGATCGAACCGAAATTGCCCTGCCCGTCGACCAACGGGTCACGCAATGACCAGTCCTGCGCCATACGGACGAGCGCATCATAGATCGAGGCGTCGCCATGCGGATGGTACTTACCCATCACTTCACCGACGACACCGGCCGACTTGCGATAGGACCGGTTCCACGACAGACCCATCTCGTTCATCGCATGCAATATGCGTCGATGCACAGGCTTCAGGCCGTCGCGGACGTCGGGCAGCGCACGGCTAACGATCACGCTCATCGCGTAGTCGAGATAGGAGCGCTGCATTTCCTCGATGATGGAAATCGGCTCGATCCCGAAGGACGGTCCGGATTTATCGTCTTCGGAGCCAGGAGGTGGAGTTAAATCAGACACGAGGCACTCATCTTTCGGATAGAATCAATCTTTGATCTTATAGAGGCTTTTCAAGCCAAAAGCCAATAAACGGCGCGGTAATGCACAGCTGAAAACCCTTTGAAATCAATGGGATAAAATGGCATTTCTCATGCGGTGAAAAACTTCTGGGCTGAATTGCATGTTTCTCGACGTTGGATAGCGAATCCGGTAGGTTGAATCAGCTAAGATAGCTGGGTTGGTGCAGCTTTAACCAGAAAAGAAAAGCAAAATCGTGGCGTACTCAGACACCATCCTCAATGCCTTTGTGACGCTCATGGTTACGATCGATCCGCCCGGTCTCGCACCCTTGTTTCTGGCCCTGACGACAGGCATGAACCGAGCGGAACGCAGTCAGGTTGCCCTCCGGTCCAGCCTCACGGCATTCGTCGTTCTCACCGTTTTCGCCATTGCTGGTGCACAGATACTTGCCCTCTTCGGCATTACGCTCGGTGCTTTCCGTATTGCGGGTGGTTTGCTTCTGTTCTGGATAGCCTTCGAGATGATCTTTGAGCGGCGGAACGAGCGCAAGGAAAGAAGTGCGGAGGTTGCGATTACAAAGGATCACATCCGTAACATTGCCGCCTTTCCTTTGGCGATACCGTTGATCGCCGGCCCGGGTGCGATTTCCGCAACTATTCTTCTTGCTGGAACGCTTTCGAGCGCCACATCGCGACTAGCGTTGATCGCCATCATCCTGATCTGCATAGCCTCGTGCTACATTGTGTTTTTCCTTGCCGAGCGTATCGACCGGTTTCTTGGTGAAACAGGCCGTTCGATATTGACCAGACTACTCGGCGTAATTCTCGCCGCCCTCGCCGTCCAGTTCGTAGCTGACGGCATTAGAACCCTCGTCAACAGCTGACAGGCTATTAGCACCCAAGGCTCTAATAACCCGGGCTTATGCGGACATCGACGCCGTCGCTAAAAACGACCGTCAAGGGCGTGCCTGCAATGATCTCCCCAAGTTCGGGTGCAATCGCCAGTGGGACAGCCTTGTTGACGGTTTCAAGTGCTGAAGACACAAACGCCTCCTTGATGACGCGGTCGCCGCCCGGCGTTCTAAAAATGACACGCGGCAGTGCTATGACCGTACCATCCCGCCGCAATGCAAAGCGTAATGTCACGCCCATATCTTCGGCGCCAGTTGGGCGGTCCCAGCAGGCAAGAAGCGCCGCACCGATTTCTCTTGTCGAATAGATCGGTTCGCTTTTGCCGCAAGTTTGTTCGGATGCCAATGCCGGCGTCAGACCGGGCAATGCGAGAGCCATCGCCGCCAGAAGGAACCACCGCAGGGACCGCATGACAACCAATTCAGCGCGCCTCTGCTTCGGTTCCATCCGCGGCATCCCTTTGCGTGATCAATCGTGCGCTGCGAACACCGCTGACGGAAATCCACAGCCAGCTCAATGCCACGGCCAACCGGTTGCGTACGCCGATGAGAAAATAGATATGTGCCAAGCCCCAGAGCCACCAGGCGAGATAGCCCTTCAGTTTGATCCAGCCGAAATCGGTAACCGCCGCACGCTTGCCGATCGTCGCGAGATCGCCCGCATGGCGATACACAAACGGCCGTCGACGTCTGATCGCCGGCTAGCCTTGCCTTGATGGTTTCAGCAATGTGCTTACCTTGCTGTTTCGCTGCCGGCGCAATCCCCGGCACGGTGCCCTTGCCGCCATTCGGAACAGTTGCGGTATCGCCGATCACAAATATTTCCGGATGGTCCGGCGCGGTCAAGTCGGGATTGACGACAACGCGTCCGGCTCGGTCGGATGGCGCGTTCAGCCATTTGGCCGCTGGCGAAGCCTGCACGCCGGCCGCCCAGATGATGGTCCTGGCACGCAGCGACTGACCACCGAATTCAACGCCGTCAGCGTGACATTCTGTGACCGGATGGCCGAGATGAACAGTCACGCCCAGCTTTTCCAGTGCTCGCTTCGCATAAGCCGACATATCTTCGCTGAACGCAGGCAGCACGCGGGGACCACCCTCGATCAGCACCACTTGCGCCTGCGCAGGGTCTATCACTCTAAAATCACCCTTCAACGTATCACGCGCGAGATCGGCTATTGTTCCGGCGATCTCGACCCCTGTGGGCCCACCGCCAATGATCACCAGGGTCAGATATTCCATGCGCTTGGCAGGATCCGGTTCGCGCTCGGCCTTTTCAAACGCTGTAAGAATGCGCCGGCGGATCATCGTGGCGTCTTCGAGTGTCTTCAGACCGGGCGCATAAGGCTCCCAGTCATCATGACCGAAATAGGCGTGGCGCGCGCCGGTCGCCAGCACCAGTGTGTCGTAGGGAATTGTCTCGCCGTCCGCGGTTGAAACAGTCCGGGCAGCTGTATCGACACTTTCAACAGTGCCGAGCAAGGTCTTGACGTTCTTGTACTTCCGCACGAGGTGCCTGATCGGCCAGGCAATTTCGGAGGTCGCCAATGTCGATGTTGCGACCTGATACAGGAGCGGCTGGAACAGATGGTGGTTGCGCTGATCGATAATTGTAATGTCGATATCGACATTACGGAGATTATAGACAGCCTCCAGGCCGCCGAAACCTCCGCCGACGACGACAAGGCGGTGTTTGGTGTGGGATGGCGTCTGGATTTCAGTCATGATGAGGCTCCGATGCGCAGACCGAGACCTGTCTAACAGACCGATTGCCATGCGACAATTGCATGAAATACCGATCAGGGATGAGTTATCGAGAGGTCTCTTGGAGGTTCGACGCCAATCAGTGCGGCCCAACGTCCGGGTGTCATGCCGAAGGCTTTCTTGAACTGCCGGTTGAGATGGCTTTGGTCGGTGAATCCCGTTTCCACCGCGATCCCGGCAAGCGGTTCGCCTGTCTTGATCATCTCGCGGGCCCGTTGCAGGCGCCGCATCAACAAAAAGCGATGGGGGCTCGTGGCGTAGAGCGTACGGAAGTGCCGGGATAAAGCGTAGCGATCAAGACCGCTTACCGTTTCAAGCTCATCTGATCGTACAAGGCGCAAGGCGTGCTCTTCGAGATAATCGCGTGCCAATTGCGTTTGCCGGATCGCCGGCGCGCCCAATGGTCTGGCATGCTGCCTTGCATGCCGCGCCAAGCCGAGGGTCAGTTGTGAAACGACATCATCGACCAGTAGTTCATCCAGTTCCTCGTCGAGATTGCCGAGAGCTGCAGCCAAGGCACCATGTAGCGCCGGATCAGCAATGACAGGATCGTTGACGAATGGCAGCGCACCTTGGCGGTCGCCCAGCGATTGCAGCGCCAGCGCCGGTTCCAGATAGAGCATGCGATAGCGCAAGCCATCATCGGTGCCAGCGGCGCCATCATGCATCTCGTCCGGATGGATTACGATGATATTGCCGGGCATGCTATGGCGCCGCTCTCCGCGATACCAGAATGTCTGCACGCCGTGCAGCGTCACGCCGATCGCATAGGTGTCGTGCCGGTGCAAATCATAGGCATCCCCGGCAAACCGCGCTTCGATGCGTTCAAGGCCCGGATTGGACGGCGCAGATGTAATTGCGTCCTGCACGGGAAGTTTGCACAAACGTCCAAGACCACGCGCGGCCTCTTCGCCTAAAACGTCTTGCATAAGTTCAACTCTTCCATGACTGACGGAGAATTATATCGATGTTCGATACCAAAATTGCAATCGTATTGCGAAACGACATGGCCCCATGGCAGGCATTGAACGTGACGGCGTTTCTGACAAGCGGCATTGTTGCGCAATCGCCCGACGTGATCGGCGAGCCCTATCGTGACAGGGTCGGAAACACTTACAACCCGCTTTCCATCCAGCCTGTGATTGTGCTGGCTGCGGATCAGGCAACGATTTCAAATATTCACCGCCGTTCGCTCGAGCGCGACATCAAAACCTGTCTCTATATCGAGGAGATGTTTTCGACTGGCCACGATGCCGCCAACCGTGCTGTCTTTGCGCAATTCGCGCCGGACGATGCGAAAGTCGTCGGCATCGCCATGCGAGCCGACAAGAAACTGGTCGACAAGATTACCAAGGGCGCCAGGATGCATCCTTGAAAGAAGTTCAAAAGCCCGTTGTGACTGCAAAAACCGCGAGGTAGCGGGCAATCTTGGCAATCGCCACAAGTATCACGAAACTGAGCAAGGGTTCCCGCAGAGCGCCCGCAACCACTGTCAGCGGATCGCCAATGATCGGAGCCCAACTCAAGAGCAGCGTCCACTTGCCATATCGATGATACCATGACGCGGCGCGATCGAGCTGCGCGTGACTGGCGGGAAACCATTTGCGGTCGCGAAACTTGTCTATGCCGCGGCCAAGCAGCCAGTTGACCACCGAGCCAAGCACGTTACCGATGCTGGCCACCGCTATCAGCACTGCCGGCGAATATGAATGGCTGAGGAGAAGTCCGGCGAGTGCCGCTTCCGACTGCATCGGCAGGACGGTTGCGGCAATGAATGCGACCGTAAAAAGCCCAGCATAAACGCCCAGATCACTGATCATGACTGGGCGCTGTATCGTTCATTTGGGTCTTATTGGATCTGGATCTCAGAACGGGATTTCGTCGTCGAGATCGCGAGAGAAATTGCCGCCTGCACTCGACGAACTGCTCGACGATGCACTGGAACGGCCGAAATCCGAACCCTCATTGTCCGATACCTGGCCGCGGCCCGAATTGTTATCGAACGAACGTCCACCGCCGGCATTTTCACCGCGTGAATCGAGCATCTGCAATTCACCACGGAACTTCTGCAGCACGACTTCTGTCGAATAGCGGTCGTTACCAGTCTGGTCCTGCCACTTGCGAGTTTGCAGAGCACCCTCAAGATAAACCTTCATGCCCTTTTTCAGGTACTGCTCGGCAACCTTGGCGAGATTGTCATTGAAGATAACGACGCTGTGCCATTCGGTCTTTTCCTTGCGCTCGCCGCTGTTCTTGTCGCGCCAGCTTTCCGACGTCGCGATGCGAAGGTTGACGACCGGATCGCCAGAACCGAGCCGCCGGACTTCCGGGTCAGCGCCAAGATTTCCTACCAAAATGACCTTGTTGACACTGCCTGCCATGATCTGAACTCCATAAATTCCGCTTTTAAAATTTGCGCCATCATACAGAAGCCGCATTCAAGACGGGGCAACTGATTACCGCTATCCACAATATACAGTCCCCGGTCACGTCCGCATCGACAGCCACCAAAACCCTCCTGCCAGATTTGTCAGGAGACTTGTCGCGCTTCCAATGCAGCCGCGAACCGCAACGCACCTGGTTTTTTACAGCCAACGCTCGAACAAGACTGCTTTCACACCCTGTCAGCACTATGTCAGTAGAGCATCCACAGTTTGTTCTTTTTTTGTTCTATCACTTGCTCTAACAATGTCAACATGGCTATGGTGATTCCAACAGGGTTAGGGTCAGGACCTCGTAAACCGGAGAAGACTTTCTAAATATAGGGAAGCCTCTCGCTGAGGGCCATAACTCCTTCCAAATAGCGCGCCCTCTCAAAGGCAAACACATATGAGCGATCAGAAGTACATTTCCATTCGCGGTGCCCGCGAACATAATTTGAAGAACATCGATCTTGATCTGCCGCGCGACAAGCTGATTGTCATGACCGGCCTTTCAGGGTCGGGCAAGTCGTCGCTCGCGTTCGATACGATCTATGCCGAAGGGCAGCGGCGTTATGTCGAGAGCCTGTCCGCCTATGCGCGGCAGTTTCTCGAGATGATGCAGAAGCCTGACGTTGACCAGATCGATGGTCTGTCGCCGGCGATTTCCATCGAGCAGAAGACAACCAGCCGCAATCCCGCGATCGACGGTCGGCACGGTCACCGAGATTTATGACTACCTGCGCCTGCTCTATGCGCGTGTTGGCATTCCCTATTCTCCCGCCACCGGTCTGCCGATCGAAAGCCAGACGGTCAGCCAGATGGTCGACCGTGTGCTGGCACTTGAAGAAGGCACGCGCCTTTTCATCCTCGCGCCGATTGTCCGTGGCCGGAAGGGCGAATACCGCAAGGAACTCGCCGACCTGCAGAAGCGCGGCTTCCAGCGCGTCAAGGTCGACGGCATTTTCTACGAGATCGCCGATGTCCCGGCGCTCGACAAGAAATACAAGCACGACATCGATGTGGTGGTGGACCGTATCGTCGTGCGGCCCGATATGTCCGCTCGTCTTGCCGACAGTCTCGAGACGTGTCTGAAACTCGCCGACGGCATCGCCGTCGCGGAATTTGCCGACAAGCCGCTTCCGGCCGACGAAACGGCCAGCGAATCCGCCAACAAATCCAAGAACGACACGCATGAGCGGCTGATGTTCTCGGAAAAGTTTGCCTGTCCGGTTTCGGGTTTCACCATTTCCGAGATCGAGCCGCGGCTGTTCTCGTTCAACAATCCCTTCGGCGCCTGCCCGACCTGCGATGGTCTCGGCACACAAAAGGCCATCGATCCGACGATGATCGTGCCGGACGAAAGCCTGACATTGAAGAACGGCGCCATCGCGCCGTGGTCCAAGTCGAGTTCGCCTTACTACAATCAGACGCTGGACGCGCTCGGTGCTGCCTATGGTTTCAAGTCTGGTGATCGTTGGCGCGACCTGAGCGAGGAAGCCCGGGAAGCCATTCTTTACGGTACGGGCAGCCGCGAGGTTCAGTTCGCCTATGATGACGGCCTGCGTTCCTACCGCACCACCAAACCGTTCGAAGGCGTCATTCCCAATCTGGAGCGCCGCTGGAAAGAGACGGACTCCGCCTGGTCGCGCGAGGAGATAGAGCGTTTCATGTCGGGCACACCCTGCCCCGCTTGCAATGGCTATCGGCTCAAGCCCGAGGCTCTCGCGGTCAAGATCGGCGGTCTGCATATCGGTCAGGTCACCGAGAAATCCATTCGCCATGCGGATGCGTGGTTCCGCGACATCGACAAGACATTCAATGAAAAGCAGACGGAGATCGCCGCGCGCATTCTCAAGGAGATCCGCGAGCGCCTGCGCTTTCTCAACGATGTCGGGCTCGACTATCTGGCATTGTCGCGCAATTCCGGCACGCTGTCCGGTGGTGAAAGCCAGCGCATCCGCCTCGCCTCGCAGATCGGCTCCGGCCTGACCGGCGTGCTCTATGTACTCGATGAGCCGTCCATCGGCCTGCATCAGCGCGACAACGAGCAGTTGTTGAAGACCCTGCGCCACCTGCGCGATCTCGGTAACACCGTCATCGTCGTCGAGCATGACGAAGATGCAATCCTCACTGCCGATTATGTCGTCGATATCGGCCCGGCTGCGGGCATCCACGGCGGCGAGATCATTGCGCAAGGCACGCCTGCCGATATCATGGCCAGCCCGAAATCCCTGACCGGCAAGTATCTGTCCGGCGAGATCGAAGTTGCGGTGCCTTCCGAGCGGCGCAAGATCAACAAGAAGCGCATCAAGATCGTCGGCGCGCGCGGCAACAATCTGAAGAACGTCTCGGCTGAAATTCCGCTCGGCACGTTCACGGCCGTTACCGGCGTGTCCGGCGGCGGCAAATCGACATTCCTGATCGAGACGCTGTTCAAGGCCGCCTCGCGCCGCATCATGGGTTCGCGCGAACATCCGGCCGATCATGACCGTATCGACGGGCTGGAATTTCTCGACAAGGTCATCGATATCGATCAGTCGCCGATCGGCCGCACGCCGCGCTCCAATCCCGCAACCTATACGGGTGCGTTTACGCCGATCCGCGACTGGTTTGCCGGTCTTCCGGAAGCAAAAGCGCGTGGCTACCAGCCGGGCCGGTTCTCGTTCAACGTCAAGGGCGGACGCTGCGAGGCGTGCCAGGGCGACGGCGTGATCAAGATCGAGATGCACTTCCTGCCGGATGTCTATGTCACCTGCGATGTCTGTCACGGCAAGCGCTACAATCGCGAGACGCTGGAGGTCCTGTTCAAGGGCAAGTCGATCGCCGACGTCCTCGATATGACCGTCGAGGAAGGTGCGGAATTCTTTGCCGCCGTCCCGGCCGTGCGCGACAAGCTGCAGACGCTGGCCAAGGTCGGCCTCGGCTATATCCATGTCGGCCAGCAGGCAAACACACTGTCCGGCGGCGAGGCCCAGCGCATCAAGCTCGCCAAGGAATTGTCGCGCAAGGCGACCGGGCGTACGCTCTATATTCTCGATGAACCCACCACCGGCCTGCATTTCCATGACGTGGCGAAGCTGCTCGAAGTGCTGCACGAACTCGTCGACCAGGGCAACACAGTCGTCGTGATCGAGCACAATCTCGAAGTCATCAAGACAGCGGACTGGGTCATCGACCTTGGACCACACGGCGGCGACGGCGGCGGGGAGATCGTGGCTGTCGGCCGGCCGGAGGATATTGTCGAGGCCGAACGCTCCTATACCGGCCAGTTCCTCAGGGAGCTTTTGCGCCGGCGCCCTGGGCACAAGGCGCAAGCCGCGGCAGAGTAATCAATCTATCTTCAAGGGAGGAGAGGAGATGACCAGCGGAACCATAAGGGCGGGCATTGGTGGCTGGATTTTCGAGCCTTGGCGCGGCACCTTTTATCCAAAGGGTCTCTCCAAGACCAAGGAACTCGAATATGCAGGCCAGCATCTGCAGACGATCGAGATCAACAGCACCTATTACGGTACGCAGAAGCCTGAGACTTTCGCCAAATGGGCGAGCCAGGTGCCGAATGGTTTCGTTTTCTCGGTCAAGGGCAATCGCTTTGTCACCAACCGCCGTGTTCTCGCCGAAGCCGGCGAGTCGATGCAGCGCTTCATCAAATCCGGTATTGCCGAGCTTGGGCGACCGTCTCGGACCACTGATCTGGCAATTTGCGCCAACAAAGAAGTTCGACGCGGATGATTTTGGCGCCTTTCTCGATCTCTTGCCAAAGAACGAATCCGGCCTCCCCCTGCGCCACGCGGTTGAGGTCCGCAATCCTTCCTTCATCGATCCCGACTTTATTGCCCTTGCCCGCCAGAAAGGTGTGGCAGTGGTTTATGCCGAACATTTCGAATATCCGGAAATTGCCGACGTGACCGCTGATTTCGTCTATGCCCGTCTGCAGAAGGGTGATGATGCCATCGAAACCGCCTACCCTGCCAAGGCGCTCGACAAATGGGCAGATCGCGTCAAACATTGGGCAAAGGGCGATGTACCGGATGACCTGCCACTGGCCTCTCCCAAGCAGCACCCGGAAAAGCAGCCTCGCGATGTTTTCGTCTACTTCATCCACGAAGGCAAAGTGCACGCCCCGCAGGCAGCACAGGCGCTAACCCAGCGTTTGAACGCATAACTCAAGTCGCTGACGCACAGTCTCTGTCTATAAAATATGCAATCTGCACATTTTTTCAGCAACTTGCTGCATCTCTGGTTGTGCTTTACGGTGACGAGTTAGGCAGAAGGGCAGAACATCTGCCGCCTTCACTCGATAAACTCAGGTTCGTGGAAATATTTAAACTATTCAACCGAGTTGGCATGCTTCCTGCTTTTTGAAGTGAAAGCGGGCAAGAGGTCCGTTTCTATGCATAGGGAGATTGTTCTCTGATGAAGAAAATCGAAGCCATCATCAAACCATTCAAACTGGATGAGGTGAAAGAGGCACTGCAGGAAGTGGGGCTTCAGGGCATCACAGTGACCGAAGCGAAGGGCTTTGGCCGTCAAAAGGGTCATACCGAATTGTATCGCGGCGCTGAATATGTCGTCGACTTCCTGCCGAAGGTGAAAGTCGAGATCGTTCTGGGCGACGAATCCGTCGAGGCCGCCATCGAGGCGATCCGCAAAGCTGCACAGACCGGCCGTATCGGCGACGGAAAAATCTTTGTATCCAACATTGAAGAAGTTGTGCGCATCCGGACCGGAGAGTCCGGCATCGACGCCATCTGATCCCAACACCCTCCGCTGGCACGTTCGCGCCGGCAACCAGTATCATCGTCGCTGAACAAGGAAAATTGATATGACGACCGCTAAAGATATTCTGAAACAGATCAAGGACAACGACGTAAAATTCCTTGATCTCCGCTTCACTGATCCAAAGGGGAAGCTGCAGCACGTGACGATGGACATTGCTGAAGTTGACGAAGACATGTTCGCCGATGGCGTTATGTTCGACGGCTCTTCCATTGCCGGCTGGAAGGCCATCAATGAGTCCGACATGGTTCTCATGCCAGACACCGATACGGTTCACATGGATCCGTTTTTCGCGCAGTCGACGATGGTTATCCTTTGCGACATTCTCGATCCGATCTCCGGCGAATCCTACAATCGCGATCCGCGCGGCACGGCCAAGAAGGCCGAAGCCTACATGAAGGCAGAAGGCATCGGCGACACCATCTTCGTTGGTCCGGAAGCCGAGTTCTTCGTCTTCGACGACGTCAAGTACAAGGCCGATCCCTACAACACCGGCTTCAAGGTCGACTCTACCGAACTGCCGTCGAACGACGATACCGACTACGAAACCGGCAACCTTGGCCATCGTCCGCGCATCAAGGGTGGTTACTTTCCGGTTCCGCCAATCGATAGCGCGCAGGATATGCGTTCGGAAATGCTCACCGTCCTCACGGAAATGGGCGTGCGCGTTGAAAAGCACCACCACGAAGTGGCTGCCGCCCAGCACGAGCTTGGCATCAAGTTCGACGCCCTCACCCGCAACGCCGACAAGATGCTGATCTACAAGTACGTCGTGCATCAGGTCGCCAATGCCTATGGCAAGACCGCGACCTTCATGCCGAAGCCTGTCTTTGGCGACAACGGTTCGGGCATGCACGTGCACATGTCGATCTGGAAAGACGGCAAGCCGACCTTCGCCGGCAATGAGTATGCCGGTCTGTCTGAAAGCTGCCTGTTCTTCATCGGCGGCATCATCAAGCATGCCAAGGCTATCAACGCTTTCACCAACCCGTCGACCAACTCCTACAAGCGTCTGGTTCCAGGCTACGAAGCTCCGGTCCTGCTGGCCTACTCGGCACGCAACCGCTCGGCGTCCTGCCGCATTCCGTTCGGCTCTTCGCCGAAGTCCAAGCGTGTTGAAATTCGCTTCCCGGATCCGACAGCGAATCCTTATCTCGGCTTCGCTGCGATGCTGATGGCCGGCCTCGACGGCATCAAGAACAAGATCCATCCCGGCCAGCCTATGGACAAGGACCTTTACGATCTTCCTGCCAAGGAACTGAAGAAGATCCCGACCGTATGCGGCTCGCTACGTGAAGCACTCCAGAGCCTCGACAAGGACCGCGGCTTCCTGAAGGCCGGTGGCGTATTCGATGACGACCAGATCGACTCGTTCATCGAATTGAAGATGGCCGAAGTGATGCGTTTCGAAATGACGCCGCATCCGGTCGAATACGACATGTACTATTCGGTCTGATCTGACCGAGATTTCAAAAAAGAACCCCGGTGCGAGCCGGGGTTTTTTTGTTGTAACGCTGTTAGAAAAAGCAAGAAGCGGATTACGAAGCGGAAACGGCTTCCAGCATCTTCACCGCTGCGGTCATCTCGCGCTCACGCACAGCGCGGCGGGCAGCCGCCTCTGCGTCTTCGCCCCAATGCTCGATCGTCCAGTCTTCATCAACGTGCGCGAGCCTCCACGCGTCAGCGCCGGAAATCTCGCCTTTGGCGACAGCGAGCGCCATGATTGCCGAGCCGGTCAGTGTCGTGATCGTATGCAGGGCGGCAATGGCGAACGGATCATTGAACTGGCCGAGGTGAACGCTGAAAGCGCCGAGCGCCTCGCGCGGCTGCTCGACATGCATAACACCTTCCGCCAATACGAAGCGCGCACCGAGGTCCGATGCCGCCCAATCGATGAGCGGATCCCAAAGTTCGGTCTGGCGATTGACCAGCCGTTCGGGCGAGCCGGCGCGATAGCACAACATGTCTGATGACGCGAAGCGCAACACATCTTCCAGCACTGCCTGCGGATCATTTACGATCCCGTCGATCGCTGTATTGGCAAGCCGTGTCGCTGGCATCCGTGCCGGGTCGATTTCCTTTTCCTGCGCGGAAAATTCGTCGGCGATCAACTGCGCCGCCGCGCGCGTCGGCAGTGCGAGGGTCTGCCGGGCCGGTGTCTTGACTGCGCGGCCATCCAGCTCGACAGCAAACATGCCCTCATGCTCGGCAACTGCGGCTTCTTTGTAAAAGCGCTTTGGCAAAGGCATTTTCGACTGGATCTGCGCGCGGCGAACCGGATCCGGATCGGAAAGGTCCTGTTTCTTGTCCATATTGAAAAGGTCGTTACGCATCGTGACAGTCCGCTAATTAATTGTCTTCGTCGCCGTCGCTCTCATCGAGTCCCAGCAGGTTCCAGGTCTGTACCATATGGGGCGGCAATGGCGCGGTTACATCGATGATGCCGCCCGACGGGTTGGGAACACGGATCCTGCGCGCATGCAGATGCAGGCGGTTCTGGATACCGCCCGGGAACGACCAGTTCGTATCCGCTTCGAAATATTTCGGGTCGCCGATGATCGGGCAGCCGATGTGGGCAGCGTGCACGCGCAATTGGTGCGTGCGGCCCGTATAGGGTTCCATCTCCAGCCATGTCAGAACCTGTCCGGCGGATTCGATCACGCGATAATAGGAGACGGCGTGATCTGAATCCGGTTCGCCGTGCTGGGCAACGCGCATTCGATCGCCATCGGGCGTCGTTTCCTTGACCAGCCAGGTGGTGATCTTGTCCTCGCGCTTGCGCGGGATGCCCTTCACGAGCGCCCAATAGGTTTTCTTCGTCTCACGCTCGCGAAAAGCTGCGGTCAGCGCCTGCGCCGCGCCGCGTGTGCGGGCAACCACGAGAACGCCCGATGTGTCGCGGTCGAGCCGATGGACAAGCCGGGGCTTTTCGCCCTTCTTGTTGCGCCAGGCCTCCAGCATGTCATCGACATGGCGATTGACGCCGGAACCGCCCTGCACTGCCAGACCCGCCGGCTTGTTGAAGACGAAAACCTTCGGATCTTCGTAGAGCAGCATCTGCTTCAGGACATCGCCATCGTCACGGCCGCGAATGCTCTTGCCGGTCAGATGGCCTTCGGCCTTGGAATCCACCGGCAGCGGCGGGATGCGGACTGTCTGCCCGGCCTGCAGCCTTGTGTCGGATTTGGCGCGCGATCCATCGATCCTTATCTGGCCGGACCGCAGCAATTTCTGCAGATGCCCGAAGCCCAAACCAGGAAAATGTACCTTGAACCAACGGTCGAGGCGCATTTCCGCCTCACCCGTATCGACTGTCTTCTGTTCTACTGCTGCCATCAACTCTGCCTTTCAATCAGGCATGCGCATAACACTATGCAGCAATTCTTGCGAGCCATAATCCTAAAAACAGGGCGCCGATGCTCAAGATCACACTCGCAAGCACATAAAACAATGCAGTTGCGAGTTCACCGCGCTCCCAAAGCACCACGACATCCAACGAAAATGACGAAAACGTCGTGAAGCCGCCAAGAATCCCGATGGCTATAAAGAGCCGCAGTTCGGGCGATCCTTCGAAGCGGCGGGCGAGAAGCTCGATGAAAAGCCCCATGAGAAAGCCGCCGATGACATTCACCGCCAGTGTTCCGTACGGAAAAGCCACGCCGAAGGCCCGTGCCATCCCGACCCCGACAAGATATCGCGCGACAGATCCGATTGCTCCACCTGAGGCCACAAGTAATATTGCGTTCATTTTGCATTCAGCCTGCACAGTTTATGTTGCGAACTCAATTGGTTGAATCATCACGGGACGTTACGCGACGTAGAAAAATGTTCCATACAGGAACGTGGAACTGTCATAACTTTAGAGCATTGAATATTGCGGTGCACAAGAGTCTGATGCAGTGTCATTTCTACAGCGTAGTAGCGGGCCCCAGTAGCGGAGTGGCAAAGTGTCATTGTTAAACATCTATTGGAAATCGCTCCAATATCTCGGCGCTGAAAAGCGCGCGACTGTGTTTATCTGCGCCGTCAACGTCGCCTTGGCATTAACGATGCTGTTTGAGCCGTTGCTTATGGGCCTCGTCATCCAGGCAATTGCCGACAAGGCGGACGTATGGCTCCCTCTTACTCAATTGGCCGCAGTTGGATTGTTCCATATCGGCGCGAATGTCCTGGTTGCGCGCGAGGCCGACCGCCTTGCGCACCGGCGCAAACTTGCCGTACTCACTGAGTCTTACAATCGCGTGATCAGCATGCCGCTTTCGTGGCACCACCAGCGTGGCACGTCCAATGCGATGCATACGCTTTTGCGCGCAATTGAGACTTTGTTTGGCCTGTGGCTCGAATTTATGCGCACGCATCTTGCAACCGCGGTGGCTCTGATGGGGCTCATTCCTTTGGCTTTGGTGCAAGACTGGCGTCTGGCTTCGGTATTGGCGGTTCTGGGTGCCGTTTACGTCCTCGTGAGCCGCTTTGTTACAGCCAAGACCAAGGACGGTCAGGCGCAGGTCGAGCGCCATCACATTACGGCCTTCAGCCACGTTACAGACTCGATGGGCAATATCTCTGTATTGCAGAGCTACAATCGTATCGACGAAGAAACGCGCGCCCTGCAGTCTTACGCGAAGCAGCTGCTTGCCGCGCAATACCCTGTGTTGAACTGGTGGGCCTTGGCCGCCGGTATCAATCGCATGGCATCTACAATATCCATCCTCGTGGTTCTGGCCCTCGGCGCCCATTTCGTCATTCAAGGTGAAATGCTGGTCGGTCAGGTCGTGTCGTTCATCGGCTTCGCCACACTGCTGATCGGTCGTCTCGACCAGCTCAGTGCGTTCGTCAACCAGATTTTCGCGGCCCGCGCCAAGCTGGAAGACTTCTTCGAAATGGAAGCATCCGCCGCCTATGCGGTCGAGCCGAAGAGCGCTCATGACATCGATAATGTCAGCGGCAATGTCGAGTTCGAGAATGTTTCTTTCGAATTCGCCAATTCGACGCAGGGCCTCAAGAACGTTTCGTTCAAGGCCAAGGCTGGGCAGACCGTCGCGATTGTCGGCCCGACAGGTGCTGGCAAGACGACGCTGATCAATCTCTTGCAGCGTGTGTACGATCCGAAGGAAGGCCGTATTCTGGTCGATGATATCGATACGCGTACGGTTAGCCGCCGGTCGCTGCGCAACGCCATTGCGACCGTGTTCCAGGATGCGGGCATGTTCAACCGCTCGATCGAAGACAATATCCGCGTTGGTCGTCCGAAGGCTAGCGACGAGGATGTGCTTGCTGCGGCCGAAGCCGCCGATGCCAGCGACTTCATTCTCGCCAAGTCCGCCGGTTACGGGACTGTTGTCGGCGAGCGCGGTTCGCAGCTCTCCGGCGGTGAACGTCAGCGCGTCGCTATCGCCCGCGCCATCCTCAAGGATGCGCCGATCCTCGTGCTCGACGAGGCGACCAGTGCGCTCGACGTTGAAACCGAAGCACGCGTCAAGGTTGCGGTGGACAAGCTGTGCCAGAACCGCACGACTTTCATCATCGCTCACCGTCTCTCGACTGTTCGCGATGCCGACATCGTGCTCTTCATGGATCAGGGTGAAATCGTCGAGTCCGGCAGCTTCGATGCACTGGCGCGCCAGAACGGCCGCTTCAGTTCGCTGCTCAAGGCGGGTGGCCTGAAGCTCGACGACGATACGGCCAATGTAACGCCCTTCCCGCGCAAGCCGGAAGCTGCTTAACCGACACGCATCACAAAAACAAAAGGCCGCTTTTCAGCGGCCTTTTTTATTCCTCACCGCGCTCCTGCCGCAGCTTGTTCCAATAATCGATGCGCTTGCGGATCTCACGCTCGAAGCCACGTTCCGGCGGATCGTAGAACGTCTGCCGGCCAAGCGCTTCCGGAAAATAATTCTGGCCTGAAAAGGCCTCGGGCTCATCGTGGTCATAGGCGTAGCCCTTGCCGTAGCCCTCGCCCTTCATCAGCTTCGTCGGCGCATTGAGGATGTGCTTCGGCGGCACGAGCGAACCGTTTTCCTTGGCCGCACGCGTTGCGGCCTTGTAGGCCAGATAGACCGCATTGGATTTCGGCGCGGTGGCGAGATAGACGCAAGCCTGCGCCAGCGCCAGTTCGCCCTCCGGCGAGCCCAGATAATCATAGGCATCCTTGGCGGCATTGCAGATCACAAGCGCCTGCGGATCGGCCATACCGATGTCCTCGCTTGCCATGCGGACGAGCCGCCGCCCGAGGTAGAGCGGGTCTTCACCCGCATCGAACATCCGGCAAAGATAATAGAGCGCCGCATCAGGATCCGACCCGCGCACGGATTTATGCAGCGCCGAGATCAGATTGTAGTGACCATCCTGGCTCTTGTCGTAGACCGGCGCGCGCCGCTGCACGATCTGCTGTACCCGTTCCGCGTCGAAAACCTCGCCATCACGCGCCGCGCGCCAGACTTCCTCGGCCAGCGTCAGGATTGCCCGCCCGTCACCGTCGGCCATTCGCACAAGGCTCGCCCGCGCCTCGTCATTCAACGGCAGGGCTTTGCCTTCGTGGCCTTCCGCGCGCTCGAGCAGAGCGGTCAGGCTTGCCTCGTCATGCGGATGAAACACCAGCACCCGTGCACGCGACAACAGGGCCGCATTCAATTCAAAGGACGGATTCTCCGTCGTCGCGCCGACAAGGACGATTGTGCCGTCCTCCATCACCGGCAGGAACGAATCCTGCTGCGCACGGTTGAAGCGATGTATTTCGTCGACGAAGAGCAATGTCTGGCGGCCGGACATTTTTCGCGACCGCGCCATGTCGAAGACCTTCTTCAGGTCCGCCACACCGGAAAAGATCGCGGAGATTTGTTCGAAGGCCAGATTGGTTTCGTTCGCGAGAAGCCGTGCCACGGTCGTCTTGCCTGTTCCTGGCGGCCCCCAGAAAATCATAGAGCCAAGCGAGCCGGATGTGATCATCCGCGTCAATGCGCCTTCAGGGCCGGTCAGGTGTTCCTGACCGGTGACCTCGCCCAGTGATTTTGGCCGCAACCGGTCCGCGAGCGGCCGGCTTCTGTCCAATGCCGGATCGTCATTGACCGAAAACAGGTCAGCCATATTTTGTATTTGCCTCGCTCAGCGAATGATTTGCCGGATTATGGCACCGCCGCGCTCGAATTCGAAGCGCCAAAGCGAAGGATCGCTGGACATCGCCTTGCTCAGTTCGGCGATCGTCTGGATTTCAACTCCATTCACACCTCGAATGATATCCCCAGGACGCAAACCTATGCGCGCGGCCGGAGAATTGCGGGTCACCTTATCCACTGCCACACCGTCCGTGTCCGATGGCAACTGCAGGCGGGCGGCGCTGCTTGGCGTCAACTTGAGGACGAGCGCGCCTGACAGGGGGTTCTTGCCCCCGATCATCAACTGATTGTCCGGAGAGTCGGCACGGGGCTTTTCGAGCGAAACCGTCACCGTCTTTTCCGCCGCCCGGCTGAGCACACCGAGCTTCACGGCCTTGCCAATTCCGGCTGTCGTCAGGCGGTAGCCAAGCCCGTCGGGATTCTCGATGCGTACGTCATCGACAGTTAGAACCACATCGCCGACGAGAAGCCCGCCCTTTTCCGCGGGGCTGCCCTTCGTGATATTGGTCACCAATGCGCCATAGGGTTGCTTCATGCCCAGACCTTCAGCCACATCGGGTGTCACGTTCTGGAAAGTGGCGCCAATATAGGGCCGCTCGAACCTGTCCGCGCCTCCCTTCGCCGTCTCAACAACGGCGCGTACCATATTGGCAGGAATAGCAAAACCGATACCGACCGATCCGCCGGAGCGCGAAAAGATCGCCGTGTTGATACCAATGAGCTTGCCATCCATGCCGATCAGCGCGCCGCCCGAATTGCCGGGATTGATCGCCGCGTCGGTCTGGATAAAGAAGTCGAAATCTGAAATGCCCACCCGCGTGCGCGCCTGCGCCGAAACGATGCCGCTCGTCACTGTCTGGCCGACGCCGAAGGGATTGCCGATGGCGAGCACCAGATCACCGACTTCGACCTTGTCAGAATCCCCCAATCCCAAAGACGGCAACGGCTCGCCCGCGTCGATCTTCAAAATTGCAAGATCGGTCGATTCATCCTTGAGCAGAACCTTCGAGTCGAACTCACGCCCATCGGATAGTGCCACTTTCACCGTATCGGCATCGCGGATCACGTGATTGTTGGTGACGATAATCCCGGAAGGATCGGTAATCACGCCTGAACCAAGCGACGATTGCACGCGCGGCGGTGCATTGAATTGTCCGCCACCGAAGAATTGCTCGAAAAAGGGATCACCGGCAAAGGGCGAGCGTGTCTGCACCTCATGTGCCGCGTAGACATTCACAACCGCGCCCGCCGTCTGCTTCACCAGCGGCGCAAAGGAGAGCTGCAACTCACTGCGTGTCGTGGGCAACTGCTTGGCCGTATCCGTTGCTGTTTGCGCATGGAGCGGCATCACCATTCCGGAGAACATGGCGGTACAAAGGAAAAGTGCCCGCGCTGATGCAGCGGCTTTGGAACTCATATCAATCTCCCGGTACATGATGAATCAATCAAAACTGTCTCGACCAATGTGGTGATTTCGAAGCGAGATACCAGCGAAGAAACAAAGCAAATTTGAGACATAAGGTACCAGTTGCGATGCGCACGACACCGTCTTCATGCATCGCCATATTTGGGATAAGAATAAAACGACGCTATCTCGAGACAATGAGGACATGCAAAAAGGCCAGTTCAGGATATTTCCATGCGAAGTTGCCGGTATCGAGGTGGTCGAAGCTGCCACGAACCATGCCTTTCCACGCCATTCGCATGAGCAATATGGAATTGGCGTTATCCACCAGGGCGCGCAGAAGTCTTATAGCGGCCGCGGCCAAGTGGAGGCAGGTCCCGGCGACATCATCACCGTCAACCCGGGCGAAGTGCATGACGGCATGCCGATCGGCGATGCCGGACGTTCATGGCGCATGCTCTATTTCGATCCGGCGATCATCAGCGAAGCCATTGACGACATGAATGAAGGCGCAATCAAAACCCGCGAGTTCATCCGGCCTGTGATGAGCAATGCAGGTGTCGCGAACGTTTTCCAGCGCCTCTTCTCAATCATGATCACCGCCAATTCGCCTGGACTCCAATGCGAAGAACTGTTGTTGCAATTGCTCCCCACGATTGTCCGCGAACGCAATGAACAAGACGGTTCAAGCCGGGCGTCCGCAGCCATCCACCGCGCAAGGAATTTGATCGATGACGCGCCGACTATTCCTGTAACGCTTGCCGATCTTGCGCGAACAAGTGGATTGAGCCGGTTTCAGGTTCTGCGCGGCTTTGTCAAAGCGACCGGCTTCACACCACATGCCTATCTCATGCAACGCCGGATCGACTTTGCCCGCCGTCTGATCGCGAATGGATCGCCGTTGGCCGATGCAGCCGTTACGAGCGGTTTCGCTGATCAGAGCCACATGACCCGCCTGTTTGTGCGCAAATATGGAATCTCTCCCGGCGCCTACGCTGCCGCTTTTGCCTGATTTTCCACTCCAGCTGCAATCCTGTTCAAGACGAACATCTCCTGATCGGCTTCAGTTCAATCTCTGAGCATGCAGAAGGAGAATAGTTGTGGGCCTCGAATTTCTCATCACTTCGTTGATCATCGTCATCTCGCCCGGTACGGGTGTCGTCTACACCTTGGCGACAGGCCTTTCGCGCGGCGCCCGGGCCAGTATCGCGGCGGCTTTTGGCTGCACCATCGGCATCATTCCGCACATGGCGGCAGCTATCGGAGGGCTGGCTGCGATCCTCCACACAAGCGCCCTCGCCTTCCACACGTTCAAATATGCCGGCGTTGCCTATCTGCTCTATATGGCCTGGAACGCTTTGCGCGAGAAGGGCTCACTGAATGTCGACAGCGAAGCTGGAGAAAAGTCGCTGACGCAGGTGACGATCACCGCGATCCTTATCAATATCCTCAACCCGAAACTATCGATTTTCTTCCTGGCATTCCTGCCGCAATTCGTCAGCGCCACGGAGCCGCATCCGCTTCGGCGCATGCTTATCTTAAGCGCCGTTTTCATGCTGATGACCTTCGTCGTGTTCGTTTTGTACGGCCTTTTCGCCGCCTCGGTCCGCGATCAGGTCGTCTCGCGTCCGCGCATCTTGACATGGATGCGCCGAAGCTTCGCCGGAGCGTTTGTTGCACTGGGCGTGAAACTCGCACTCGCGGACCGGTAGTCCTTGTACTTTGTCAAAGGGATAAATAGCGGACCAGGATGTCAATATGTTCATTTATGGATATTGCAAAACAACCCCGAATGGATAATCTAACTATAGCAATCGACACGAACAACTGACGGTTGCAGGTGTGTCACAACTATACTTATAGTTTATTTTTTGATTTTTATTTTAGTATTTTGTTTATTTCTTTGCAGGTGAGTCGAATTGCCGAACCAGACAATGCCCATTTCTGCATTTATCATATGTATGAATGAACAGTCTTATTTGAGAAGATGCATCGAAAGTCTTTATCAGATGCGAGAAATCGTAATCGTCAATTCCGGGTCGACCGATGATACGATCTTGCTGATAAAATCGCTTATCGATTCCGGTTGGCCCATAAGGCTTTTTCAGGAACCGTGGCGCGGATATGCTGGCCAGAAACAATTTGCGCTCGATCGGTGCACCCAACCCTGGTGTTTGAATATCGATGCCGATGAACGTCTCGATGATACGCTGCAGTCTCTGCTGCCTGATCTCACGAAACCGGGAGAGGTAGCGGGCTGGAGGATCGGCCACCGGCCCTATTTGCCAGGCTTCGGCTATACGCCTCAACGAATGAAAGCGGGCAGTCACATACGGCTGGTTCGCAGAGAGCAAGCGCGCTACGACTTATCCCGAACAGTGCATGAAAGCCTGATCGTCCGTGGACCTGTCATATCCCTGACGAAGGGCTCGCTACTGCACTATCGTCCCTTACCTTTAAAAGAACAGCTCTTGAAGGAGAACGAGTATTCGACCCTGAAGGCTCAGTCGTTGATCACGGCAGGAAAACCCGCACGCAGATTGAAGTTGATATTCAATCCAGCCGTTTATTTCGTGCGCACCTATTTCTTTTCCGGCTATTGGCGTTGCGGCATGGCGGGATTTATCCACGCGATGGATTTAGCGGTCTACTCATTCCTTACCGAAGCGAAGATGTATCAGTACTATGCAATGCACATTCGCCCGTGTTCCGAACCGGACGAACCGCCGAGAAGATATGCGCCAACTATTGCCGCGCCTACCGATCCAGCGGACCGGTAGCAACAGAAAAAGGGAGCGTGAGCCCCCTTCTCAATTCTCAAATTCTAGGTCGAAGCGTTGCTTACGCTGCTTCGGCTTCGTTTTCGCGCTCGGCTTCAACGCGGGCCAAATCCTTGGAACCCTTGGCGTTGACATCGCGATCGACGAATTCGACAACTGCGAGCGGTGCATTGTCACCGGCGCGGAAGCCTGCCTTCATGATGCGGATGTAACCGCCATTGCGCTGGCCATAGCGCGGAGCAAGCGTATCGAACAGCTTGGCTACGAGCTTGGCGTCGCGGATGGCCGAAATGGCCTGACGACGAGCGTGCAGATCACCGCGCTTGCCGAGTGTGACAAGCTTTTCAACGATGGGACGAATTTCCTTGGCCTTGGGCAGCGTTGTCACGATCTGCTCATGCTCGATCAGTGATGCAGCCATATTGGCAAACATCGCCTTACGATGGCTGGCAGTCCGGTTAAGCTTGCGGCCTGAATTACCGTGGCGCATGAGCCTTCTCCTTAGTTTCTCTTTTTCGGGCTCATGGCCCGGGCTTTAAATTCGGGCAGAGCCCGGGTTCTTAATACTGGTCTTCGTAACGCTTCGCGAGATCTTCGATGTTCTCTGGCGGCCATGAAGGAACTTCCATACCGAGATGGAGACCCATGGAAGCGAGAACTTCTTTGATTTCGTTCAACGACTTGCGGCCGAAGTTCGGAGTGCGCAGCATTTCTGCTTCTGTCTTCTGGATAAGATCGCCAATGTAGACGATGTTATCATTCTTCAGGCAGTTTGCCGAGCGAACCGACAGTTCGAGTTCATCGACCTTCTTGAGCAGTGCAGGATTGAACGCGAGTTCGGTAACCTGTTCCTGCTGAACTTCCTTCTGCGGCTCGTCGAAGTTGACGAAGATCGCGAGCTGGTCCTGGAGAATACGCGCTGCATAGGCAACGGCATCTTCACCGGAGATCGAACCATCGGTCTCGATCGAGAGGATCAGCTTGTCATAATCGAGAACCTGGCCCTCGCGGGTGTTCTCGATCTTGTAGGATACCTTGCGGACCGGCGAATAAAGGCTGTCGACCGGAATCAAGCCGATCGGAGCGTCTTCTGCGCGGTTGCGGTCAGCCGGAACGTAACCCTTGCCGGTGTTGACAGTGAACTCCATACGGATCTCAGCGCCTTCATCGAGCGTGCAGATAACGTGATCCGGATTGAGGATCTCGATATCGCCAACCGTCTGGATATCGCCAGCCGTTACGACGCCCGGGCCTTCCTTGCGGACGACCATGCGCTTGGGCCCATCGCTCTCCATGTGGATAGCGATTTCCTTGATGTTGAGGACAATGTCCGTCACATCTTCACGCACGCCGGGGATCGACGAGAATTCATGCAGAACGCCGTCGATCTGTACAGCTGTCACGGCAGCGCCGCGCAGCGAGGACAGGAGCACGCGGCGCAAGGCGTTGCCGAGCGTCAAGCCATAGCCGCGTTCTAGCGGCTCAGCGACGACCGTTGCCTTGGTCTTCGAGCCGGAGGTCTGGAACTCGACCTTGTTCGGCTTGATCAATTCTTGCCAGTTTTTCTGGATCATCTATTTTTCCTTCATCCTTGCCTTTACCACCATCCAATCGTGGCATTGAGGCGTGGAAACCGCAGAGGAGCTGAAAGCCAGCTCTTGCGGCCTATGCTTGTCGCAATAAAACTATACGCGGCGACGCTTGCGCGGACGGCAGCCATTGTGCGGGATCGGCGTTACATCGCGGATCGATGTAATCGTGAAACCGGCAGCCTGCAGTGCGCGCAGAGCCGACTTCACGGCCGGAGCCCGGTCCGCAAACCTCGACTTCGAGCGAGCGCATACCATGTTCCTGCGCCTTCTTGGCGCAATCTTCAGCAGCCATCTGGGCAGCGAAAGGCGTGGACTTGCGTGAGCCCTTGAAGCCCTGTGCACCGGCGGAAGACCAGGCAATCGCATTACCCTGTGCATCCGTGATGGTGATCATCGTATTGTTGAATGTCGAATTGACGTGGGCAACGCCCGACGAAATATTCTTGCGCTCGCGACGGCGAACGCGCGTGGCTTCTTTGGCCATGGTAGTCCTTTCAGTTGATCTCGACGCCTCCGTATTTCCAGAGGCTACACCGTGGTTTCAGTTAAAGTGCGAAACCAGCACTTGTTCGCCCGAAAAGGCGAAACCGGCGCAGCGAACCGCGCCGGAAAATCTTACTTCTTCTTGCCGGCAATTGCCTTGGCAGGACCCTTGCGGGTACGCG
Organism: uncultured Alphaproteobacteria bacterium; assembly: GCA_963776115.1. Classification (GTDB taxonomy): domain Bacteria; phylum Pseudomonadota; class Alphaproteobacteria; order Rhizobiales; family Rhizobiaceae; genus Phyllobacterium. Next base: position 121,191 of record CAVZLS010000005.1, read on the forward strand.
CATTGGTATGCGTACGCTGACCGCGAACCGGCAGCGAGCGGCGATGACGCAGACCGCGGTAGCAGCCCAGATCCATCAGACGCTTGATGTTCATCGAAACTTCGCGGCGCAGATCACCTTCAACATGGTAATCGCGATCGATTGTTTCACGAATCTGCAACACTTCCGCATCGGTCAACTGATTGACGCGACGTTCTGCAGGAATGCCGACTTTCTCGACGATTTCCTGTGCAAACTTTTGACCAATCCCGTGAATGTACTGAAGCGCGATAACAACGCGCTTGTTCGTCGGGATGTTGACGCCAGCAATACGAGCCACGCCTGTTCTCCTTGTTAACCGGCAGAGCTGGATGGCCAATGCGGCAGCCAGATGACGGGATGAAAATTATATTCGGGGACAAACACAAACGATCAGCCCCGAACCTCTTTTACCGGATCGGCGCCGACCGCTTTATATTCCCAAGCGAATTTGCGCCGTACTTGAAGGAATTGCCGTGAAAAGTCAACTCCTTCGATGAAATTATGTCAGACTTATAAATCAGACAGAATTTTTTCGATCGATGCGGTGACATCTTCCATGTCAGCCATGCCATCGACCTTCCTCAGCTTGCCCTTGGCATAGTAGTAGCCAATCAGCGGTGAGGTCTGCTTGTAGTATGCCTCGAGGCGCGTGCGCACCGTTTCGGCATTGTCGTCCGGACGGCGCTTGAATTCCGTCGAACCGCATTTGTCGCAAACACCTGCCACATGCGGCTTCTTGTTGGTGTCATGATATCCAGTACCGCACTTCGCGCAGGAATAGCGGCCGGATATACGCTCGACGAGGACGTTGTCATCGACTTCGAGCTCGATGACGCAATCGAGTTCGAGACCCTTGTCGGCCAGCATTTGCTCGACCGCGTCTGCCTGGACCAACGTTCTCGGATAACCGTCGAGGATAAACCCGTTGACCGCATCCGGCTGATCGATGCGTTCTGAAACGATTGCATTGACGATCTCGTCGGACACCAGCTTGCCGGCATCCATGACAGCCTTGGCACGCAAACCGACATCGGTTCCGGCCTTCACTGCGTCACGCAGCATGTCCCCCGTGGAGAGCTGCGGTACACCAAATTTTTCTACCAAGCGCTGAGACTGAGTTCCCTTACCTGCCCCCGGTGGTCCGAGAAGTATTAATCTCATCTGTTGCGTTTCCCTCCCCGGAGCTTCGACTTCTTGATCAGCCCTTCATACTGGTGCGCAATCAGATGACCCTGGATCTGTGCAACCGTATCGAGCGTAACGCTCACGACAATCAACAGCGATGTACCGCCGAGATAGAAAGGAACACCGGCCCACGAGATCAGGAACTCAGGCAGCATGCAGATGACGACGAGGTAGATTGCACCGAGAACTGTGACACGCGTTAGAACGTAGTCGATATACTCAGCCGTACGTTCGCCAGGACGAATGCCGGGGATGAAACCCGAATGCTTCTTCAACTGGTCAGCCGTGTCCTTCGGATTGAAGACAAGCGCCGTATAGAAGAAGGCGAAGAAAACGATCATCGCTGCATAAAGCGCCATATAGGCAGGCTGGCCATGACCGAGCGACGACAGGATGGTCGTTGCCCAGGCTGGCATCTGATGGCTCTGCGCGAAGCCGGCAATGGTAGCTGGCAACAGCAGCAGCGAGGAGGCGAAGATCGGCGGAATAACGCCGGCCGTGTTCAGCTTCAGCGGCAGATGCGAGGTATCGCCCTGGAACATGCGATTACCGACCTGACGCTTCGGATACTGGATCAGCAGGCGGCGCTGTGCACGCTCGACAAAGACGATAATGCCGATGACGGCGACCGTCAGAACGATGATCGCAAGGATGATGCCGGTCGACAGCGCACCGGTACGGCCGAGTTCCAAAGTACCGGAAATGGCCTGCGGCAGATTGGCGACGATGCCGGAGAAGATGATCAGCGAGATACCGTTACCAATGCCGCGTGCGGTAATCTGCTCGCCCAGCCACATCAGGAACATGGTGCCGCCGACAAGCGTGATCACCGTCGAGAACATAAAGAACGGTCCGGGATTGGTAACGATACCCTGACTGCCCTGCAGGCCCGCGGCAATCGCGTAGGCCTGAACCGTTGCCAGAAGCACGGTACCATAACGCGTATACTGGTTGATGACCTTGCGGCCCTGCTCGCCATCCTTTTTCAGCTGTTCAAGCGCCGGAACGACCGACGTCATCAGCTGGACAATGATCGAAGCCGAGATGTAGGGCATGATGCCGAGTGCAAAGATCGCCATGCGCGCAACAGCGCCGCCGGCGAACATGTTGAACATGCCGAGAATGCCCTGCGACTGATGGTTGAAGGCCTGGGCGTAGGCGGCAAGATTGATACCCGGTAGCGGGATATAGGTTCCGAGCCGGTAGACCAGCAATGCGCCAAGCGTAAACCAGATGCGCTTCTTGAGCTCATCGGCCTTCGAGAAAGCAGAGAAATTGAGATTTGACGCGAGCTGTTCAGCGGCTGAAGCCATTATAGTCTCCGGTCTGTGCCCGTTAGGGCGCCGTCCTGGCCCCGATATCGGGAATCAACGGTCCTACCCAGATATGTGCCCTTAAGAAAAGGTACAAGCGGCGATCACGAAGAACGCCGCTTGTATAGTCATTTTTTACTCGGCAGCTGCAGGAGCAGCTGGAAGCTTGACGGTACCGCCGGCCTTTTCGATCTTTTCGATCGCAGCCTTGGATGCACCGGCAACCTCGAAGGTCACAGCAGTCTTGATCTCGCCGTCGGACAAGAGACGTACGCCATCCTTGGCGCGACGAATAATGCCGGCAGCCTTGAGAGTATCGAGCGTAACCGTTGCCTTCGCATCGAGCTTCTTGGCATCGATGGCAGCCTGGATACGGCCAACCGAAACGGTGTTGAAGTTCTTCGAGAAGATGTTGGTGAAACCGCGCTTTGGCAAGCGGCGGTAAAGTGGCATCTGTCCGCCTTCGAAACCGTTGATGGCAACGCCCGAACGCGACTTCTGTCCCTTCACACCGCGGCCAGCAGTCTTGCCGGAACCGGAACCGATACCACGGCCAACACGCTTGCGTGCCTTGGTGGCGCCTGGATTTTCACTCAGATCATTGAGTTTCATTTGTCTAATCTCCGGTATCAAGCCTCGTCCACGACGCGGACGAGATGTTGAACCTTTGCAATCATGCCGCGAATTGAAGGCGTATCTTCAAGCGTACGGCGGCGATGCATCTTATTGAGGCCCAGGCCGATCAGCGTTGCGCGCTGTTCTGCCGGACGGCGGATAGGGCTGCCGATCTGTTCGACCGTAACCGTCTTACCCTTCTTCTTCTCAACCATGACTTTGTCCTTTAGTCTCTACAGTGAGCAGGAGCCAGTGGCCCTGCCCTGCTGCGCCAATTATGGCCTATTCTTCCGAACCGACCACATCGCGGCGGCGAGCCTGCAGTGTCGAATACTTGATACCGCGCTGGGCAGCGATGTCCTTCGGGTGCATCTGATGCTTCAAGGCATCGAATGTCGCGCGAACCATGTTGTATGGGTTCGACGAACCGAGCGACTTGGCAACAACGTCCTGTACGCCAAGCGTCTCGAAGACGGCGCGCATAGGACCACCGGCGATGATACCTGTACCAGCTGTGGCTGCACGAAGCAGAACCTTGCCGGCGCCATGACGGCCTTCAACATCGTGATGAAGGGTACGGCCCGAACGCAGCGGCACGAAAATCATTTCGCGCTTGGCGGATTCAGTTGCCTTGCGGATAGCTTCCGGCACTTCGCGTGCCTTGCCATGACCAAAACCAACGCGGCCCTTCTGATCGCCGACAACGACGAGAGCAGCAAAACCAAAACGCCGGCCGCCCTTGACGACCTTGGCGACGCGGTTGATGTGTACGAGCTTGTCAACGAATTCGCTATCGCGCTCTTCGTTGCGGCCGCGATCTTCGCGGCTTCTCTTTTCCTGTGCCATGCTCCTAATTCCTTTTTCTTTTCCGGTAGCACGAATGATTTTACCGTGCCGTGCATCCACTTGGATCCACATAGGCCGCAGTAACGGTCCTTGTTGCGCAGAATTCCCGCAAACCGTCCGGTTCAGGGGGGCTTATGCGCTATCGAAGTCCGGCTTGCAAGAGGCGAGCCCCTGCAGTTCCGGACTTCGAAACTTTTGCCTTAAAAGCTCGTCCTAGAAGCTAAGACCTGCTTCACGGGCAGCTTCAGCAAGTGCCTTGACACGGCCGTGGTAAATGTAGGCGCCACGATCGAAGACAACTTCCTTGATGCCGGCTTTAACAGCGCGCTCTGCAACGAGCTTGCCGATCAATGCCGCTGCGTCCGAATCTGCACCGGTCTTCAGCTGGCCCTTGAGGTCAGCTTCGAGAGTGGATGCGGATGCAATTGTATGACCACGCGCATCGTCGATGACCTGCGCATAGATATTCTTCGAAGAACGGTGGACGCTGAGCCGCGGACGGTCACCGGCAACCGCCTTGAGCTGGCGGCGAACACGCGAAGCGCGACGCTGAATGATTTCTTTCGGCGATGCCATGACACGAATTCCTTACTTCTTCTTACCTTCTTTACGAACGATCTTCTCGCCCGCATATTTCACGCCCTTGCCCTTGTAAGGCTCTGGGCTACGATATTCGCGAATCTCAGCTGCAACCTGGCCAACCTGCTGCTTGTCGATACCGGTCACGACGATTTCCGTCGGCTTCGGTACGGCAACAGTGATGCCTTCCGGCACCTTGTAGACAACTTCATGGCTGAAGCCGAGCGACAGCTGCAGGTTCTTGCCCTGCATTGCCGCACGATAGCCGACGCCGCTGATTTCAAGGCGCTTTTCGAAGCCGTCTTTAACACCTGTGAAGATGTTCACGACCATGGAGCGGCTCATGCCCCACTTCGAACGAGCAGCCTTGGTGTTGTCACGCGGATTAACGCTGACAGCACCGTCTTCGAACTTGACTACAACATCGTCGTTGGCGACGAAGCTGAGTTCACCCTTCGGGCCTTTGGCCTTGATGGTCTGGCCGTCTACGCTGGCTGTTACGCCTTGCGGGACTGCCACTGGTTTTTTACCGATACGAGACATTTTTCAAACCTTTTCAAGCCGGTGCTTAGAATATACGGCAGAGCAGTTCGCCGCCGACATTCTGTTCACGTGCCTCGTGGTCTGCCATGACGCCCTTCGGCGTCGACAGGATCGAAATACCAAGTCCGTTCGCAACCTGCGGGATCGACTTGACCGAAACGTAAACGCGACGGCCAGGCTTCGAAATACGGGTGATCTCGCGGATCACCGGCACGTTCTCAAAATACTTCAGTTCGATTTCGATCTCGGACTTGCCGTTGTCGAAATCAACCTGGCTGTATCCGCGGATATAGCCTTCAGCCTGAAGAACATCCAGAACGCGGGCGCGCAGCTTGGAGGCCGGGGTCGAAACCTTGCCCTTCTTGCGCATGGTTGCGTTACGGATACGGGTCAGCATATCGCCGAGAGGATCTGTCATAGACATCTGTCTTCTCCCTTACCAGCTCGACTTCACGATGCCAGGCACCTGGCCGAGCGAACCCAGCTGGCGCAATGCGATACGCGACATTTTGATCTTGCGGTAATAACCGCGCGGACGGCCCGAAACTTCGCAACGATTGCGAATACGAACCTTGGCGGAATTGCGTGGCAGCTCTGCCAACTGGATGGTGGCGCGGAAGCGCTCATCCAGAGGAAGCGACTGATTTATCACGACAGCCTTCAGGCGCGAACGCTTTGCAGCGAAACGCTTTACCAGAAGACCGCGGCGCTTGTTCTTTTCGACTGCGCTCGTCTTTGCCATTTCAAATACCTCGCTACGCTTGCCGTTACTGGCGGAAAGGGAAGTTGAAGGCGCGCAGGAGAGCGCGTGCTTCATCATCCGTTTTTGCAGTCGTACAAACGATGATGTCCATGCCCCAGATCTGATCAACCTTGTCGTAGTTGATTTCCGGGAACACAATGTGCTCCTTGATGCCCATGGCGAAGTTGCCACGACCGTCAAAGCTCTTCGGGTTCAAACCGCGGAAATCTCGAACGCGCGGGAGCGCGATGTTGATCAGGCGATCGATGAATTCATACATGCGCTCTTTGCGAAGAGTGACCTTCGTTCCGATCGGCATATTCTCACGAACCTTGAAGGTTGCGATCGAATTGCGCGCACGGGTAATAACCGCCTTCTGGCCGGCAATCAATGCCAGATCTTCAGCTGCGACAGTTGGCTTCTTGGAGTTGGCAGTTGCCTCGCCCACACCCATGTTGAGAACAACTTTGGTGATGCGCGGGATCTGCATCTCGTTGTCGTATTTGAACTCCTCGAGAAGCGACTTACGTACCACTTCCAGGTACTGCTTCTTCAGACGGGGTTCGATCTTTGCATCAGCCATCGATCAGATCTCCTGAACGCTTTGCTACACGTACCTTCTTGCCGTCCTCGAGGATCTTGAAGCCAACGCGGGTCGGCTTTCCATCCTTGTCGGCGATAGCAATGTTCGACAGATGGAGCGGCGCTTCTTTCGAAATGATGCCGGCTTCCTGGGTCTGTGTCTGCTTCTGGTGACGCTTTACAAGATTAACGCCGCGAACGAGCGCCTGCTCGTCCTTCGGCAAAACTTTGATTACTTCGCCGGTACGGCCCTTGTCCTTACCAGCTAGAACGACAACGCGGTCGCCTTTACGGATCTTCTGCATCGTCTGCTCCTTACAATACTTCTGGAGCCAGCGAGATGATCTTCATGTGGCTCTTTGCGCGAAGTTCGCGCGGAACCGGTCCGAAGATACGGGTGCCGATAGGCTCTTTCTTGTTGTCGATCAGGACAGCAGCGTTCTTGTCGAAACGAATAACGCTACCATCTGCGCGACGGATGTCCTTGGCGGTACGAACAACCACCGCCTTCATCACGTCACCCTTTTTCACGCGGCCGCGCGGAATTGCTTCCTTGATCGAAACGACAATAATGTCGCCGACCGAAGCATATTTCCGCTTCGAACCGCCCAGCACCTTGATGCACATGACACGACGTGCGCCGGAATTATCCGCGACGTCGAGGTTTGTTTGCATCTGAATCATGACTAGCCGCCTTCTTCTTGTTCAACCGGACTGGGCTTTCCTTGCCCCTCGCGATTGCTGCGTCTTACATACAGATAGTTATTTAACTCGCCGGGGCGTCTGTTACGACAACCCAACGCTTGTCTTTCGAAATCGGCTTGGATTCCTCGATGGAAACCGCGTCGCCAACCTTGAACTGGTTGCTCTCATCGTGCGCCTTGTACTTCTTGGACTGGCGCACAGTCTTCTGGAGGAGCGGGTGCGAATAGCGCCGCTCGACCTTGACCACAACGGTCTTGTCGTTTTTGTCGCTCACGACAACGCCCTGCAGAATGCGTTTAGGCATGGTTTTCTTCCTTAAGCCTTGCTCTCGACCGCTTTTTGGCGGGCGACAGTCTTGATGCGCGCAATATCACGGCGGATCTGCCGGACGCGAGCGGTTTTTTCCAACTGGCCGGTTGCCTTCTGGAAGCGCAGGTTGAACTGCTCTTTCTTCAGGGAACCCAACTCTTCATTCAACTGATCGAGGCTCAAGGCCCGAACTTCTGCGGATTTCATGACATCCACCCCTTATTCTGCGATGCGCTGAATAAAGCGCGTCTTGACCGAAAGCTTGGCCGCTCCGAGACGGAGGGCTTCACGAGCAGTTTCTTCCGAAACGCCGTCGAGCTCGAACATGACACGGCCTGGTGCGACACGGGATGCCCAATAGTCAACCGAACCCTTACCTTTACCCATGCGGACTTCAGTAGGCTTCGATGTGACCGGCACATCCGGGAAAATCCGGATCCACACACGACCGGCACGTTTCATGTGACGGGTAATTGCACGGCGAGCGGCTTCGATCTCACGCGCGGTAACGCGGTTCGGCTCGAGGGCCTTCAGGCCGAAAGCACCAAAATTAAGGTCCGTGCCGCCTTTCGATGCGCCGTGGATACGGCCCTTGAACTGCTTGCGGAACTTTGTGCGCTTAGGCTGCAGCATTGTTCTCTACTCCAAAATTCTCGTTTCCGAAAGACGCTATTTAAGCGTTTTCGCGGCGACGGCCCGAACCCTGATGGCTGGCATCACCTTCAACAGCGCGGCGTTCGGAAGCCATTGGATCATGCTCAAGGATTTCGCCCTTGAAGACCCAGACCTTGACGCCGCAAATGCCGTAGGCAGTGTGTGCTTCAGCAGTTCCGTAATCGATATCGGCACGAAGGGTATGCAAAGGCACGCGGCCTTCACGGTACCATTCCATACGCGCAATTTCCGCGCCGCCGAGACGGCCCGAGCAATTGATACGAATGCCTTCTGCACCAAGACGCATTGCCGACTGAACGGCACGCTTCATGGCACGGCGGAAAGCAACACGACGTTCCAGCTGCTGCGCGATCGACTGCGCAACGAGAACTGCGTCTGTTTCCGGCTTGCGGACTTCAACGATATTGAGCGTTGTGTCGCCATTTGTCATTTCTGACAGCTTGCGGCGCAACTTCTCGATATCGGCGCCCTTCTTGCCGATGATCAGACCCGGACGTGCAGCATGGATCGTGACGCGGCACTTCTTGTGCGGACGCTCGATCACCACCTTGGAGATGGCTGCCTGCTTCAGTTCGTCCATCAGATACTTGCGGATCTTCAGGTCTTCATGCAGCAGCTTGCCGTATTCACCGGTATTCGCGTACCAACGCGAGTCCCAGGTGCGGTTGATGCCGAGGCGGAAGCCAATCGGATTAATCTTCTGGCCCATTATGCGGCCTCCCCTTTTTCCTCAGCTTCGCGAACGACGATCGTCAGATGCGAGAATGGCTTCTCGATCCGGCTTGCACGACCGCGACCACGAACATGGAAGCGCTTCATCACGACTGACTTGCCTACATAGGCTTCAGCAACAACCAGCGTATCAACATCCAGGTCGTGGTTGTTTTCTGCGTTGGCGATAGCCGATTCGAGAGTCTTTTTCACCGTGCCTGCAATGCGCTTGCGCGAAAATTCCAGGTCGGCAAGAGCGGCGTTGACCTTCTTGCCACGGATCAGAGCAGCCACCAGATTAAGCTTCTGAGGGCTGATGCGGAGCGTGCGGGCAACGGCTTTCGCCTCGTTGTCCTTAAGCTGGCGCGGAGCCTTAGCCTTGCCCATCGTTATTTCCTCTTCGCTTTCTTGTCCGCGCCGTGCCCGTAATAGGTACGCGTCGGAGCGAATTCACCAAACTTGTGTCCGATCATCTCTTCGTTGACCGAAACCGGAACATGCTTGTTACCGTTGTACACGCCGAAGGTCAGACCGACGAACTGCGGCAGGATCGTGGAGCGACGGCTCCAGATCTTGATAACTTCACTGCGACCGCCCTCACGTACCTTCTCAGCCTTCTTGAGAAGATAGCCATCGATGAACGGGCCTTTCCAAACTGAACGAGCCATTTCAGACTACCTCTCTTACTTCTTGCGCTGATGACGCGAACGAGCGATGAACTTGTCCGTCGACTTATTGGAGCGCGTCTTCTTGCCCTTCGTGGGTTTGCCCCACGGAGTAACCGGATGACGTCCGCCTGACGTACGGCCTTCACCACCACCGTGGGGGTGATCGACCGGGTTCATGGTAACACCACGATTGTGCGGCATCCGGCCAAGCCAACGGCTGCGACCTGCCTTACCAAGGTTGATGTTGCCATGGTCAGGGTTCGATACTGCACCGACCGTGGCAAAGCACGAACCGTGGACGAGGCGCTGTTCACCTGAGTTCAGGCGAAGGATTGCCATGCCCTGGTCGCGGCCGACGAGCTGCGCATAGGTACCGGCGGAGCGAGCGATCTGACCGCCCTTGCCCGGCTTCATCTCCACATTGTGGATGATGGTGCCGACCGGCATTGCCTGCAGAGGCATCGCATTGCCCGGCTTCACGTCCGTCTGCGCGCCAGCGATAACGCTGTCGCCAACGGCCAGACGCTGCGGCGCCAGGATGTAGCTCAGCTCACCGTCTTCGTAGCGGATGAGCGCGATGAATGCGGTCCGGTTCGGATCGTATTCAAGCCGCTCGACCTTGGCAGCCACGTCATGCTTGCGACGCTTGAAGTCAACGAAGCGGTATGTGCGCTTGTGCCCGCCACCCTGGAAACGCACGGTAATGCGACCGGTGTTGTTACGACCACCCTTCGACGACAGACCTTCGGTCAAGGCCTTGACAGGCTTGCCCTTGTAAAGCTCCGAACGGTCCACGATGACCAGCTGACGCTGGCTTGGTGTGGTTGGATTATAATGTTTGAGTGCCATTGTCTTTACTCCACGGCCCCTCAGAGACCAGTCGAAACATCGATCGACTGCCCTTCGGCAAGCGTCACGACTGCTTTCTTGACATCACTCTGGCGCCCGACGATGCCGCGGAACCGCTTCACC
>CAVZLS010000006.1:0-339196 GCA_963776115.1 uncultured Alphaproteobacteria bacterium
CTCGCCCAGAGCGCGTCCCGGTGCTTCTGGCCCAGCTGGATACAAAAGCGGCGGATGTGCTTCCCAAACCGAATTCCGACACCGCCGCATCGACTCTCGTTCAAAGTCCCACTGTAAGATTGGTGCAATATGGATAGTGGAAGCCACAAATCGACGGCGACCAAGCTCGTCTACATGGCCAACCAGATAGCGGCGTTCTTCCATACACAGCCGAAGGATGAGGCGGTGGCAGGTGTTGCTGACCACATCAACCACTTCTGGGAGCCACGCATGCGCGAGCAGTTTTTCGCGATCCTTGAACAAGAGGATAACGGCTTTGATCCGCTGGTGGTCGAAGCAGCAAAACATATCCGCAAGCCTGGGCCGGTTCCGGCCTGATCACCAATTGCCTGATACTTGGGCGGTCTTGGGAATTCGGACACTTTCGGTGTCTGGATGACGTTGCAGCAGGCGATAGTCTAATTCATATAGCCGCAATATCTGAAATCGGTGCCCCTAAGTGGCCTGTCATTGTTGGTCATTGATTGCCGAATAGCCTGCCTATGACAAGAACAAACGGAAGCCACAAAAGCAGGAATACGACATAGGGTGCAGAGCGAGTATAAAGGTTCGTAGTCGGCCTTCGTATTTTTGTCGTCCCTCAACATTTGCCCCCCTGCAACGTTCGTGTCTTCAGGCCAAAATGTTAATCCGGCCAAGCAACTATGCAGCAAGCGGTGTTGGGCAACAATAGCTCCGCGGTCGTCAAAATTCATTATGAAGCAAGGTGTTACGTCCAATATGCTTTAGGGCCACGCTGCTCAAAATCATTAGAGTTTTACCTATAAAGTTAATGTTTTCCGAATGCAGTTGTAATCAGTTTGTCTTCTTGATAGGCGAAACAGCAGCACCGCCTACCCTCCGCAAGGTCCCCATGCTTCGTCGATTTATCGGGCAAGAACCCAGTCCGCTCACCGGCATTGCCCTGGCTGCGCTCGGCTATTCACTCTTTGCTATTCAGGATGCGCTGGTGAAGTGGCTGGTGGCAGACTATTCGGTGCCGCAGATACTGTTCATGCGCAGTGTTATCATTGTCATCTTCGCCGCAATCATGGTGCGGCATGAGCGGCATCCTTCGATCCTGAAGAGCCCGCACAAGCGATCGCTCGCTATTCGTGCCGCGCTGATGCTTGGCGCATGGCTCTCCTATTATTCCGCGGCGCGCCACCTCGGGCTTGCCGAAATCACCACCATGTACTTCTCCGCCCCGGTGATGGTTGTCATCCTCTCGATCTTTGTTCTGAAGGAGAAGGTGGGACCGGTTCGCTGGATCGCGTCCATTGCGGGATTTGTGGGGGTGATCCTCGCCGCAAACCCGGCGGAAACACCGGATCTCGTGCCTGCCGGAATGGTTCTGTTCGCAGGTTTCTGCTGGGCATGGAGCGTCATTCTCGTGCGTCTCGTCAGCCGTAGCGAAAGCACCTTCAACCAGATGATGGCCACGAGCTTTCTTTTCGCCGTCGTCTGCGGAGCGATGCTGCCCTGGCTCTGGAAAACACCGGACCTTGCGACGGCTGGATCTTGATGATCAGCCTGGGCCTGGTCGGCTCAGCTGGACAATATTTCCTCTACGAAGGGTTCCGCTATGCCCCGGCGTCGGCTCTTGCGCCCATCGAATACAGTGGTCTCATCTGGGCGTTTCTTTACGGCTATCTCATCTGGCATGAGGTGCCGCAAATAAACGTCTTCCTCGGCGCAATCCTCATTGTGGCCTCAAGCCTGTCTCTCGTCTGGTGGGAACGGCGCATGGCAATGGCGGCACGACGTTTGACTGTGTAGCTGCGCTATTGCCTGCATACGGCGCGTGGATCGAATGGCAGATCGGCCAGCTGATCGAGGTCCATGGCCTGTAATGTCGGGTGCGCAAGTGGATCCCTTTGCCAGCAGGACTCAGCATCTCCGGACACGATTTGCCCGCCGCAGAACCGTGCCATCAGGGCTCGGAGCAGAAAGAAAATCTTCATCGTCTGACTCCCTTATGTTCAAATATGCGCTATTCTGTTCAGGATACGTGATATTTGCAATCCAGATTGGCGAAACCTTCGTAAAGAAAATCTTCATGAAGAATTTAAACAAGGTCCATCTCAACGGTTTGAAGGCAGTAGAGGCGATCGGACGGTTGGGCTCACTGCCGAAGGCCGCGGAGGAACTCGGCGTATCGGTCAGCGCGGTCAGCCAGCAATTGATACGCACCGAGGGCCAGATTGGACATGCCATCTTCGAGCGAACCCGTGGCGGGCTGGTGGCGACGCCATTCGGCAAAGGCTTTCTTGCCCGGCTGGAAGAAGGCTTTCAGTCACTGTCAAAGGCCGTCGCAATGGCTGATGGGACGGATCAGACGCTCATGCTCTCCGTCGCCCCTACCTTCGCCTCGAAATGGCTCGTTCCACGTCTTGGCCGTTTGCGCAGTGCCCATCCGGATCTCAAAATCCGCATCGATCCTTCGCCCGGCATCGTCGATCTGAAAAGTTCGGACATCGATCTCGCCATCCGGCTTGGAAAAGGCGATTGGCGGGATGGCGCTCCGGAACGGCTTCTGCCGCAAAGGATGTTTCCGGTTTGCACGCGGAATGTGGCTCTCAGATTGAAAGGCCCTGCCGACATCTTCAACCAGCCGATCATCTGTTACGACAATCCGATGTTCAGCTGGGATGATTGGCAGGCTGCGGCTGGTCTCGAAGGACCGCTGCCTTTCGACGGGACAACTTTTTCCGATCCATGGCTTGGCCTTGAAGCTGCAATCAGCGGGCAGGGCATCATGCTCGCCTGGGATCTGTTCGTTGAAGATGCCTTGGCGGACGGGAGGCTTGTCGCGCCTTTCCCCGCACGCGTACCGTCTTCGGTGGGTTATTGGTTAATCACACCAAATAACCGCAAACCAAGCCAACAGACGCTGCACTTCCAGCGTTGGATTCGTAGCGAAATCGAGCGGGAGAATGCAACCGGATCGCATGATCTGTTGACAAGTTATACCGAAGTTTGAACAGTGCCCCCACACCAAAATAGTGGCAGTGGGAGGACTTTATGTCTCTGCGTTCGGTCATCGGCTTTTCGGCCTTCCTTCTCACTCTTTTCACTCTTTCCGCGCCGGTCGGCGCAGCGGAAATGAATCGCGATGTCGTTACGACGAAGGACGGCGATTATTTCGGTTTTGACCTGCGTACGGAACAGGATGTCACCCAGGATCAGTGCGAATTGGTCTGTCTCGCCGACCAGTCCTGCAAGGCATTCACCTACAACCCTAAGGTGAAGTGGTGCTTTCTCAAATCCGATTTCAATCAGCTGAAAACGGCGCCGGGTTCTGTTGCCGGCAAGGTTGTCGAGACTGCCGATGAACCCGATATCGGCGCACCGCCAAAGTTGCAATTTGTATCGGACCAACTTGCGCAGGATGCACGGCAGGTCAAAGCGAGCCTGAGCGTCACCGACGATCAGAAGGCGTTAGGTGTCGATGGTCTCGTCGCGGCCGGACGCGCCGAGGTTGCCAAGGGCAATATCGAGAACGCTCTCAAAGCATTCAGAGGTGCATTGGCGGTTACGCCCGACAATGGCCCGCTTTGGATCGAGACCGCACGTGCGGCGAACCACGCCGAGAAAAATACCTATATCGCCGGACAGGCAGCGCTGGCCGCGCTCAACGGCTACCAGTTGACGCGAACGACGCAAAGCCGCGCAGACGCTCTGGCAGTGCTCGGCGATGCGCTGCAAAACTCCGAGAACTATCGCGCCTCGCTTGAGGCCTACAAAGCCAGTCTCGCGCTCGTCAACGCCAAGCCGGTGGAGGCTGCCTATCTCGACCTCAGATCGCGGCAGGGTTTCCGCGTCACCAATCATACGATCGACGCGGATAGCGTTAATCCCCGTGCTTGTGTCCAGTTCTCTGATCCTCTGGTGAAAATGGGCACGGACTATACGCCGTTCGTGACATTGAACGGAACTGCCCCGAAAGCTCTGGAGGCCAAGGGCAGCGAGATCTGTGTTGAGGGTCTGGAGCATGGCCAGCGCTACAAGCTCGCCCTGCGTCCCGGGCTGCCATCCGCGGTGGGCGAATCTCTTGAGGCGCCCGTTGATCTTGATATCTACATCAAGGACCGCTCCGCCATGGTGCGCTTTACCGGCGATAGCTTTGTGCTGCCGAGCACCGTGCGTCGCGGCATTCCCATCGTTTCGGTCAATACGACCAGCGCCAATCTCAAGCTCTATCGCATCGGTGATCGAGGGCTGGCCCCACTTCTGACCAGTTCGCAATTCCTGACGCAGATGGATGGCTATAGCGCTCAGCGTCTGCAGGATGAATCGGGTGAACTTGTCTGGCAAGGCACGATCGATCTTCAGTCCGAACTCAACAAGGATGTCGTCACCAGTTTTCCTGTCGATGAAGCCCTGCCGCAACGCAAACCCGGGGTTTATGTCCTGACTGCCGTCTCGCCTGACGCAAAGAACAATGAATGGGATGCCCAGGCGACCCAATGGTTCGTCGTCTCCGATATCGGCCTCACCACCTATGCGGGTAATGACGGGCTCAATGTTTTTGCTCGCTCGCTTGCGTCGGCCCAGCCACTCATCGGTGTCGAGCTTCAGCTTCTTGCCAAGAACAACGAGATACTTGGCACTGCCGTTACCGATACCGAAGGTCGCGCTACATTTACCGCCGGGCTGATGCGTGGCACTGCAGCCACCGCTCCTGCAGTCATCACCGCCAAGAATGGCGATGCGGATTATGTTTTCCTCGACATGACCCGCGCGGGCTTCGACCTTTCGGACCGCGGTGTCACCGGCCGTCCCGCGCCCGGCGCGATCGATATTCTGGCATGGACCGAACGCGGTATCTATCGCGCCGGCGAAACAGTGCATGCGTCCGCGCTCGCCCGGGATAACGCCGCCAATGCCGTCGAAAAACTTCCGCTGACATTTGTGTTCAAACGGCCGGACGGCGTCGAGGATCGCCGTATGGTCAGTGACGGCGCAAGTCTCGGCGGGCATACGCTCGATCTGGAGTTGCAAGCCAACTCCATGCGCGGCACCTGGACGATGCAGATATTCACCGATCCGAAAGAGTCGCCAATCGCCGAAAAGCAATTCCTGGTTGAAGATTTCGTACCCGACAGGGTTGAGTTCGATCTGACCAGCGACGCCAAATTTATTGAGATCGGCAAGCCAACGCCGGTGAAGGTGGACGGCCGCTTTCTCTATGGCGCTCCCGCTGCGGGGCTCGAACTTGAAGGCGAAGTCGCGCTGAAGCCAACACGTGAAAGCGCTGATTTCAAGGGCTATCTCTTTGGGCTCGCCGATGAAGAGGCGAGTGAAAATACGAGCGTGCCGCTCGAGGATTTGCAGCCACTAGACGAGAACGGCCAGGCGACGTTCGATGTATCGGTCGCAGATGCTCCGTCCACCACACAGCTCCTCAATGCAAATGTGGTCGTGCGCATGCAGGAAGCGGGCGGCCGCGCCGTAGAGCGTACATTGACGCTGCCGGTCAAGCAGCAAGGCTCGATGATCGGCATCAAGCCAGAGTTCTCAGGTGCTCTCGCCGAAAACTCCGTTGGCAAATTTCATGTCATTGCTGTCGATGAGAATGGCCAGAAACAGGCCATGCAGGGGCTCCAGTGGAAACTCATCAGCGTTGAGCGCAACTATCAGTGGTATCGTGACGGCAATTCATGGAAATACGAGCCGATCCTTTCGACCAAGCAAGTTGCGAATGGCGTAATCGATGCAACGGCGGATGGCGCCGATATTTCGGTCCCTGTTACCTGGGGACAGTTCCGTCTGGAGGTGGAAACCGCGACCGCGGATGGCCCCGCCTCAAGCGTTGAATTCGATGCCGGCTACTATGTAGCGACCACTTCCACCGAAACGCCAGATGGTCTTCAGATCGCTCTCGACAAGGAAAACTATGCCCCCGGTGAGACGGCGAAATTGAAGGTCTCGCCGCGTTTCGCCGGCGAACTGCTGGTGACTGTCGGGGCCGAGAATTTGCTGGTAACCAAGCGCGCCAGCATTCCGGCCGAGGGTGGCGAAGTCGATATTCCTGTCACCGCTGACTGGGGTGCGGGGGCATACGTCACCGCCACGTTGTTCCGTCCGGGTGACGCGCAGGAAACCCATATGCCGATGCGTGCCATCGGCGTCAAATGGCTTAACGTCAATCCGGGCGATCGCAAGCTCGCTGTACAGTTGGACACGGCGCCGAAGACCGAACCGCGTAAGCCGTTGAATATCGCCCTTCAGGTCACTGGTGCCGGTGCAAACGAGGGAGCGTTCGTTACCGTTGCCGCAGTGGACGTCGGTATTCTCAATCTCACCCGTTATGAAACACCGAATCCGGACGGCTGGTATTTCGGCCAGCGCCAGCTCGGTCTCGAGATTCGTGACCTTTACGGCCGCCTGATCGATGGTTCACAGGGCGCAACCGGCAAGCTGCGTACTGGCGGTGACGGCGCACAGATGCCGATGCAAGGCAGCCCACCCACCGAAAAGTTGATCGCCTTCTTCTCCGGGCCGGTAAAGCTGGACGCACAGGGTAAGGCCAATGTCAGCTTCGACATTCCGCAGTTCAACGGCACGGCGCGTGTCATGGCTGTCGCGTGGTCGAAATCGGGTGTCGGCCATGCCACCTCCGACGTGGTCATTCGTGATCCCGTGGTCGTCACCGCCAGCTTGCCGAAATTCCTTGCCCCCGGCGACAAGGCCGCGTTACGGCTCGATATCGCCAATACCGACGCGCCGGCAGGCGACTATCAGGTGCAGGTCACCAGCAATCCTGCGGTGAAGGTCGATCAACCGGCCGCGTCACAAACCGTCAATCTGGCTGCAGGTGGTAAGGCAAACCTTACCTTGCCACTGACAGGCAATCAGCCGGGCGACGGGGTCGTGTCGGTCAAGTTGTCGAATGCCGCTGGTCTCTCGCTCGAGCAGACCTTGAATGTCCCGGTTCGGCCGGCGACGCTGCCGATGACCGTGCGCAGGCCGATCAAGCTTGGACCCAACAGCAGCCTCAAGGTGGATAGCGAGTTGCTGGCTGGCAGCGTCCTGCAGGGGGCTTCCGTTAGTCTCAATGTCACCCGCTCGGCCGCCTTCGATATTCCCGCCTTGCTGATGACGCTCGATCGCTACCCCTATGGTTGCGCTGAACAGACGACCAGCCGCGCCCTGCCACTGCTCTATATGAGCGATCTCGCCAGGCAGTCTGGAATTGCCGACGACGGCGAAGTGCAGAAACGCGTGCAGGAAGCGATCTACCGTGTCCTGTCGTATCAATCCTCTGCAGGCAGCTTCGGTCTGTGGGCTCCGGGTTCCGGCGACCTCTGGCTTGATGCCTATGTCACGGATTTCCTCACCCGTGCCCGCGAACAGAAATACAACGTGCCGGAACAGGCTCTGGTACAAGCGCTTGAAAACTTGCAGAACTCTCTGAGCTACGACGTGAATGTCAAGGATCAGGGCAATGAAATCGCTTATGCGCTCTATGTCCTGGCGCGTAACCGCAAGGCCGCCATCAGCGATCTGCGTTATTACGCAGACACGAAACTCGGCGAGTTCCCGACACCATTGTCGCGCGCGCATCTTGCGGCCGCCTTGTCGCTTTATGGCGATGCCCAGCGTTCGCAGAGCATCTTCACCAATGCCCTGCAACAGGCGACGACCGTGACCAATGTCAGTCTGGTCCGTTCGGACTACGGCTCGTCGCTGCGTGATGATGCTGCTGTTCTGGCGCTTGCTGCCGAGAGCCGGCCGGTCCCGCCCATCATCCCGCAACTGTCGAAGATCGTCGCCAACGAATGGGAGCACAAGACCTATACGAGCACGCAGGAGCAAACATGGATGCTGCTTGCGGCGCGTGCAGTTCAGGACGGCGACAGGGATCTGCAGCTCGACATCAATGGCGCTGCCCATAGCGGAGGCTATGCGGCGCGATTGACCGGCGATGAACTGCTTGCCCAACCGGTGACCATCACCAATGCGACCGCCGAACCTGTATCGGCAGTGGTGACGACGGTGGCGTCTCCGTCGCAGCCGCTGCCTGCCGGCGGCGATGGTTTCAACATCGAGCGCACCTACTACACGCTCGATGGCAAGGAGGCCAATGTCAGCCAGGCCAAGCAGAACGAGCGCTATGTGGTTGTTTTGAAAGTGACCGAGAACAACAACTGGCCGTCGCGTGTGCTGATCACCGATCTTTTGCCTGCTGGTTTCGAGATCGATAATCCCGGTCTCGTCAACAGCGCCAGCCTGTCGAATTTCGACTGGATCGGCGAAGTGGAGGCAGCGCACACGGAGTTCCGCAGCGATCGCTTTGTTGCCGCCTTTGACCGGGCGACGGGGGACAATGGCGAAATCACGCTGGCCTATGTGGTCCGTGCGGTAACACCCGGCACCTATGACCATCCGGCGGCCAGCGTCGAGGACATGTATCGTCCGCAGTTCTCCGCGCGCACGGCAACCGGTCGCATGGAGGTCGTCGCAGCACAATAATGTGGTCCACGCGCAAATTCTGCATCGGTGTTTCGGCCAATCTGGTGCTGGCCACGGTGCTTGCGTTTGGCCTCGACCTGGCCGACCGCGCCTTTCCACCGCCCCTGGAAAAGGCGAGGGAAGTCTCGACCGAGGTGCTGGATGCGGATGGACAGTTGCTGCGCGCCTTTGCGACCTCCGAAGGCCGCTGGCGGCTCGGCACGACAGCAAAGGATGTCGATCCGCAATTCGTTCGCATGCTCATCGCCTATGAGGATCAGCGCTTCTGGCAGCACCGGGGCATCGACCCCGTCGCGCTTGCACGCGCAGCGGTGCAGCTTCGTCAGCAATGGCCGTATCGTTTCCGGCGCCTCGACCTTGACCATGCAGGTTGCCCGGCTGATCGAGCCGCGCGAAGGCAGATCACTCACTGCAAAATTTCAGCAGCTTGCCCGCGCCCTGCAAATCGAGCGGCGTCTGGGCAAGGCCGAAATCCTCGACCTCTATCTGTCACTCGCGCCCTATGGCGGCAATCTCGAAGGGGTGCGCGCTGCAAGTCTTGCCTATTTCGGCAAGGAGCCGCGCCGCTTGACTGTCGCGCAGTCAGCGTTGCTCGTCGCTTTGCCGCAATTGCCGGAAAGACGCAGGCCCGACCGCAACCTCGCATTGGCCGAAGCGGCGCGTGGCCGCGTTCTACACCGAATGGCAGTCGAGAAAGTTGTGGGTGAGGGCGAAGCCGAGCGGGCGGGTCTTGCACCAATTCCGTCGCGCCGTTTGCAATTGCCAGCCTATGCAGCACATCTGGCAGAGGCCGCCCAGCGCAAGGAGCCGTCCGTCAGGCGGCATCTGACAACGCTGCACCGGCGGGTCCAGCAGGGATTGGAAGCGGTCGCGAGGGACGCAGCGGGCAAGCTCGGTCCCAAGGTATCGGTCGCCATGATCATGGCGGACATGCGCACCGGGGAGATTGTCGGCGAGGTTGGATCCGCGGATTACTTCGATGCAAGCCGCTCGGGCTGGATCGACATGACCCGGATTAATCGCTCACCAGGCTCAACGCTCAAGCCCTTTATCTATGGCTTGGCCTTCGAGGATGGCCTGGTCAGCCAGGAAACCATCATCGAGGATCGGCCCGCCGACTTCTTCGGCTACCGGCCGCGCAATTTCGATATGAGCTATCAGGGCGATGTCAGCATCAGGCAGGCGTTGCAATTGTCGCTCAACGTTCCGGCGGTCCGTTTGCTCGACGCAGTCGGTCCGGCACGGCTGATGATGCGGTTCCGCCGCTCCGATGTTCGGCCGGTGTTGCCGCCGAATGAAACTCCAGGCCTTGCCATCGGTCTCGGCGGTGTTGGCATTACCCTGAAGGACCTCGTGCAGCTCTATGCGGGCCTTGCCAATCGCGGCCGGCCAATGCAACTCGGCGATGGAATTCAGGACAAACCCGGCTCGATCGAGGGCGAGCCGCTGCTTGAACCGGTGGCGGCGTGGAACGTTGCGGATATTCTCTCCGGTGTCATGCCGCCCCTCGGTTCCGGGCAGCGCGGCATCGCTTACAAGACCGGCACAAGCTACGGTTACCGCGATGCGTGGTCGGTCGGTTTCGATGGCAATTATGTCCTTGGCGTCTGGGTCGGGCGGCCAGACAATGGCGCAGTGCCGGGTTTGACGGGCTTTGGCTCGGCCGCGCCGATCCTGTTCGAAGGTTTCGCAAAATCCGGCGTCGCCATTACGCCTCTGCCGCCCGCTCCAGCTGGAGCTACCCGCATAGCCCAGGCCCAGCTGCCGATCAGCCAGCGGCGTTTTTCGATAAATTCGAGCGGCTTGCTCGCTTCCTCGACACGCGAGCCGGCACCGCAGATCGTCTATCCGCCTGAAGGCGCACGCATCGAGCTTGGAGCAACAGCAGGCGGTGAAATCATGCCATTGGCACTGAAACTGCAGGGCGGCCGCGCGCCATTTCGCTGGCTCGCCAATGGTAAACCCTTGCCGGAAACATCGCGCCGTCGCGTCAACCAATGGGTCCCGGACGGCGGCGGATATTCGACGCTCACAGTTATCGATTCCGTCGGCCGAGCGGCGAGTGTTCGGGTGTTTGTCGATTGAATACGAAAAGGCGGCGCCATGGCGCCGCCTTTTCAGAATAGTTTCCGATCAACGTGCCTGTACGAGCGCTGAAATGATACCCGAAGTGATGCTGATCAAAGCATAATCATTGTCTGCCTTGACCCACTGGTAACCGCGCGGTGGCGTCTTCAAATGATAGCGGTGATAGTCGCGCACGACATTGCGACGGTAGCTCGTAGGGAAGCGCGTGGCCACGCGACCAGCGGGTCTTCTTCACCACCACGGTTTTCGTAACGACCCGCTTCTTTACCACGCGGTCCTGCTGATGACCGTAATGGCCACCCTTGTAATTCTGCTGTTGGGCGAACGCGGCAGGCGTGGCGATCAGGGAGATGGCAAGTGCTGCCAGAGCGATCTTTTTCATTTCGTTTCCTCGTCAGTTGCGCGGCTTGATTTAAACCACGGGTTGTCTTGGGACACCCCGGTTTTAGGCCTGACGAGATGAACGAAAACTGAATATCAATCTAAACAATTTGTAATGTTTTAAATGGTTTATCGGCGATTTTTGAAGCCGGCGAATGAATATCAGCCGTAGCGGCTGATATTCAGCGGAGATGCGTCAACATCCGGCGATTTTCCGGAAATTATATCGGCGAGCACACGGCCAGAGCCGCAGGACATTGTCCAGCCAAGTGTGCCGTGGCCGGTGTTGAGATAGAGATTCGAGTACCTCGTACCGCCTCCTATGATGGGCGGACCATCCGGCGTCATCGGTCGCAAGCCCGCCCAGAAGCTTGCCTTGCTCAAATCGCCACCTTTCGGAAACAGATCACCAACCGAATGTTTCAGCGTCGCCTGTCGCGCATCGCGCAAAGCGAGATCATAGCCCGAAATCTCTGCGGTACCGCCAGCGCGAATCCGGTCGCCGAGCCGCGTGATGGCAACTTTGTATGTTTCATCCATGATGGTTGAAACGGGAGCCGCGTCAGCGTCGGTGATCGGAACTGTGATGGAATATCCCTTTACCGGATAGACCGGAATATGCACACCGATGCGCCGCAGCAAGAACGGCGAGTAGCTGCCGAACGCAACGACATAGGCGTCTGCCGTCAGCTCCTCCGTCTCGGTCGAGACGCTGGCGATACGGTTCGTGCTGGTGTTGATCGAGGTGATCGTGGTGTTGAACCGGAACGTCACCCCGGCGTCGGCACAGAGTGCGGCGAGTTTCTCGGTAAACATCTGGCAGTCGCCGGTTTCATCGCCGGGGAGCCTGAGACCGCCAACAAACTTGCCGTTGACATTGGCCAGTGCCGGTTCGGCCGCAACACATCCCGCAGGATCCAGAAGCTCGTAAGGTACGCCAAATCCTTTCAACACTTCGATGTCGCTGGCACTTCCGTCATATTGCTTCTGCGTGCGGAACAGCTGCAAAGTTCCCTGCGTGCGTTCATCATAGGGAATGGAGACTTCCGAACGCAGCGCCTTGAGGCAATCGCGGCTGTATTCAGCGATTGGAACCATGCGTGACTTGTTCCGGGCATAACGCGCAGACGTGCAGTTCCGCAGCATCTTGACCAGCCATAGCGCCATATAGGGATCGAACTTTGGCCGTACGACGAGTGGGCCGAAATGCATCAGCATCCATTTGATTGCCTTGACCGGGACACCGGGTCCGGCCCATGGCGAGGAATATCCCGGCGATATTTCTCCGGCATTGGCAAAGCTCGTCTCGCGCGCCGGTCCGGGCTGGCGGTCGATGACGGTGACTTCATGTCCCGCTTGCGCCAGATACCAGGCCGATGTGACGCCGACGACGCCACTGCCAAGGACGAGAACTTTCATGACCGGGCTACTCCTTCAAACAATGCGATACCCTTGGAAGAAAGGGCATGATGAGTCGCACTGTGTGTTGGCGAATTGTTTCTTTCCAGAGATTTCTTTCCTCTCGCGCGGAAATGTCTTGGTTTCTTGCGCCAGCATCAAAATCTGGACAAAATAAAAGGCCGGGAAAACCCGACCTTCTCAAATTCGTCTCTGCTATCAGTGCCAGTACATCCGTGGTCAAAGACCGCGAAGACGAATTATTTATCAGCCAGCCTGAAGCTGATCAGCAGTCATCTTGCCGGACTTGTTGTCACGGACCAATTCGAAGCTGATCTTCTGACCGTCATTGAGGCTGCGCATACCAGCGCGCTCAACGGCAGAGATGTGTACGAATACATCTGCTGAACCATCATCTGGTTGAATGAAGCCGAAGCCTTTTGTGGAATTGAACCACTTTACTGTTCCAGTGCTCATGATGAACCCTTTCAATGGAAATATTTTAATACAGGGCACGACGCGCCATGCAGTTTTTAGCTCGATTTTTGAAGAAGGATCTTTCAGAGCGCCTGTGGCGCAATAAAACTAATTACAAACTACCAAATACCGATAGGCCATACATAGGGCTAAGCGCTTGTTTCGTCAATGCCAACGCCTGAGAAATAATTTCGAAAGACTGAACTAAAGTCTATTCCCCAGTCTTTTCGGGGCTTTTCTATTTCGAAATATTTTCGCCGTCCGGCATTGGCATGCGAATATGAGACGGCAATTGATTCGTCATTGCGCGCGCGATCGAGTGACGCCTCAGCGCCTGTAGTGCTACTACTTGGCTTTGGCAGCTGTCCGGCTGGTCTTCTTTGCTTTTGGAGCAGCAGGTGGACGGGCAGCGATTTCTGCCTGCTCTTCAGCTTCCTTCGCAAGTCGCAAAGCTTTGAGACGTGCCGTCTTGCTTTCCCACTTATGTGTTTCATCATTGATGATTGCAGAAGCAGCAGCGGTTGTTGCCAGACTTTTCTGTTCCGAAGGGCTCAGGACCCGTTTCGGGTGGACGCCAACTTCAGGCATCTGTTTTGGACTATGTTTCATTGCATCTCGCATTATTGGATATACAACCATCGCACGCGAAACCTTCCAAGTCTATCGTGCTGTCGTTTGACGCGTCGAACCTGTCCCGGGTTTCCAGCCCCGGGCAAAACCATAGGACATGGCGAGAGAAGCATACTCGATTTCCCGCAAAAGGAATTCCCGCTCCGCCAGAAGGGCAGCGATTGTCGCCCGTGCATCGCCCTGGTGATACGCAAGAGCCTCTTCGATTTCGTCGTCTGGTTGCTTGGATATGGCGTTCATCAGAATCTCCTTTTCCAGGAAGATTGCCACAACCTTGCATATATGAAAAGGAATTTGTTCCTGTTTTGTTCACATTTTGGACGGCGCACAATCAACCCGAAAACGGTTGTGAAAGACATTTGGCGAAATTAGAATTCGGACCATCAGAAAGGGATAAGCGGCATGGGAAAAGTAATTGTCTCGTTTACGATGTCACTCGATGGCTTCATCGCCGGGCCGAATATCAGCCCCGAAGATGCCATGGGTGAGGGCGGCGAACGGTTGCATGATTGGTTGTTTGACGGAAGCTCTGAAGTCGACCGCGACATGGCACGGGAGATGCCTGCCAACATCGGTGCGGTGATCCTCGGGAAGCGAACCTTCGATCTGGGGCTGCCGCATTGGGAGGATACGCCATATCCCTCCCCGAGCTTCGTGCTCACCCATGAAAAACGTGAGCCGCTGAAGATGAAAAGCGCGGCGTTCACTTTCGTCAACGACGGTGTCGAAAGCGCTGTGCAGCAGGCGAAAGCGGCTGCAAGTGAAAAGGATATCATTGTTATGGGTGCAAATGTCGCCCAGCAACTGTTGCGAGCGAAACTGGTGGGTGAAATCGTTCTCCAACTCGCGCCGGTTTTGCTCGGGCGGGGGACGCGCCTGTTCGACGAGATCGGTGATGAAACGATCGAGCTGAAAAACACAAGAACTATCCAGTCGCCGCTGGTCACCCACTTGCGCTATCAGATCCTGTAAGAGGCCGTTTGGAAAGTCGCTGCGGCGAGACGTATGGCGTGATTTTTCGAGAACCGGAGCGGAGCGTACTTAAGTACGTGAGCACCGGAAGCACAGAAAATCGCGCCAGATGGCGGCCGCAGTAGATTTTCAAGACGGGCTCTAAGATGAAGCCCCGATTATCGCCGGGGCTTGCTTGGCTAAATCAGCCCTTTGACTTGGCCTTGGGCGCTGTGCTTTCGGCTTTTTTGATCATTGAGCTGAAAGGAACATCGGCCTTCGGCGCAACCTTCTCTTTCTTGGGTTTTCGCACTTCGCGATTGCTTTTCTGTTGTCCTTTGGCCATGGCGGCGCTCCTACAAAGTTACAAACTAGACTGCTGGACGAGGCTTTTTCGATTACGGGCCGCTTGCATAACAACAACCAAAATCGAGTGCGTACAGAATCGGTCATTTGGAATGAGATTGGCGGGTCGAGAACCTCTGACGCCGCGAAGAGCCAAGCTTTGGCCAAAAGACGATTCGCGATTGTAGGTCGTCATTTGCGGCTTAATTGCGGCTCCTGATAGTTCTGGCGCCCCCGTTTGAATGGTGCTAAAATTCGTTCAGTTGCCTCAAAAGTCGAAGTTTTTCCGCTGGATTCCTGGTCCACTGCGGCTTTATGGGCGTTTGGAGGATACTCACCATGTTGAATCGCACGATTACCTTCCTGAAAAGGCTGAAAACCCCTGCTACCGCATCGCCTGACACCGTCGTGCAGACCGCAAAACCGGCCGCTAAGAAGCCCCGCCGTGTAAACCCCGACAGCGATGGAAAGCTGCGCCGCCTGCGGCAGCTCGTCGAGCACAATCGGCTGATCTGATTGCATCCACTAAGCCGGTGTTGAGAGAACTGCATCGGCTTTTTTCATGTCGCCTATCCAAGACTTCCTGCAAAACGCTCCGGCAACCGATCGCGCTTGACGGCGCGAGCCTGGTAAAGGCGGCCGCTCGCCGTTGGGTCACGGCTTGTCCAGTTTCCCGGAGGTCCTTTGCCGGTCCACAATCTCGTAAAGTTCGATTGATTGGCAAACGCTTGCCGGGCCAGGTGAGGCTTGGCACCGCCCCGGGGAGGGCATAATAGGCTAAGTCGGCACCAAGCCTCCGCTGACGGAAATAGGGTCAGCGTACTACAACGCTGGCATAGGTCATTCGTTCCGTTGTGCTCCCATCGTGGACAATTGTTGTCCGCGCGAATGCGGTTCCTATCAGCCAGATGACAGCGAGAAATACCAGCGCAACAGCAGCGAGTAGCAAGATGCCGGTTAACTTCACCGGTTGATGATCGTTCTCAGACATGGAGGGGACATCTCAAAATTGTGCTCGCGCACTAATACAACTTATGCGAGAATTTTCAACGGGAACATGTGTGAATGTAAGAGATCAAAAGATCGGAAACGTACGTGTGAGACTTGGTCTGCCTCCAACGATCCGGGTGCGGCAAGGCCCCGATCAGGCGGTCAGGTGATCCGGGATGATGCTGGACTGCTGGCCACTTGGGTTGCTTGATTTGGCAAGTATCGTCCCAGCTTCCCAACATCCCCAAAGAATGGCCACCATGATCGCGGCCAGTATCAGGAAGTCTTTTGTCTCAAGCGGCTGGAAATCGGGCTGACGCATAGGCGTTACTCCATAACGATAGTAAGAGGCCGTTGGGAAAGTCGCTGCGGTGAGACATATGGCGTGGTTTTCGAGAACCGGAGCGCAGCGTACTTATAGTACGTGGCACCGGAAGCGCAGAAAATCGCGACAGATGGCCGCCGCAGTAGAGTTTACGAACGGGCGCTGATTGCGGTCCCTGTTCCAACGCTTATCATAGGTATGCCACGAGCCCTATTGCTCCCGATTAGTCCTTTCGATTTAGTCCCTGACGCCGCATTGATGTGGAAACGTCTCTGTTGATATGAGTGGCAACTGTTGGAAGGATTCAATCATATGGTAACGGGCGTTGTTCTCGTGACGGGAGCCTCGGGTTTCATCGGTGTGGAATTGGTCAAGCAACTGGAAGCGTCCGGCTACCGAGTGATCAGTGCCACGCGAAACGCTAGCCGCTCCAACACGGAAAGTGAGCGTCTGCCTGCACCGGACGAGCCTGTCGAAGCATTCGAGCGCATCCTCGAGAATGTCGATCATGTCGTGCATCTGGCCGCTATCGCTCACACGCAACTAGTCAACGCCACCCATACCTATCATGCAGTCAACTGCGTGCTGGCGGCAAAGCTTGCTCAGGCTGCGCATAAAACCATTTCGGGCAAGTTTGTTTTCCTGTCGTCGATACGTGCGCAATGTGCGAACGTTCACGAAGGCGTCGCGTTGGAAAGCGATCTGCCACAACCAACCGATGATTACGGTCGGGCCAAGCTTGCAGCCGAGGCCGAAATCGCCTCAGCTATGGACCGTGGAAATTATACGATCCTGCGTCCCGTGCTCGTTTATGGCGCGGGTGTGAAGGGTAACATGGCGATGCTCATGAAACTTGCGGCACTGCCTGTCCCGTTGCCACTGAAGTCCTTGGCCGGTCAACGATCCTTGCTCGATCGTGCCGCTCTCTGCCGCGCCATCATCCATAGTTTGAACGAACCGAAAACCGATCGTGGCACATTCATTGTATCGGACAGAAATCCAGTAACGGTACCGCAGATACTGGCCGCCATACGACGCCGGCGTGGCCGCAAGCCTGGGTTGTTTTCATGCCCGCCGTGGATATTAGACATTGCCGCACAAATAACAGGCCAGGGCGATCGCTGGAAAACGCTGAACGGTGACTTGATTGCAAGTTCGGCCAAGCTCCAATCGACTGGTTGGAAGGCTGTTGAAAATTCTGCAGAGCACATTGCGGAAGTATCCTGACCCTTGCAGTCCTCGAGCACGGGAAGCGCCGCAGAGCCGTGTCAGATGCCCGTCGCGATAGGGATATCAAATGGTCTCTTGGATATTCGGCAAATGATGTTACATTGTATCCAACGTTAATTAAAAAGCGTCCTGCTTGCGTCCTTATGGGTTCGCGCGGCGCTCGAAGGATAAGACTTTGAAAGACCCCGAGAGAGGCGCGCCAATCGCGCCGAATGGAGGGGCGTCTGGTGGTGACATGGTGCTGAACGGCACTAAAGGTCCCACCAAGAATGGGCCCGGACCGCATGGGGATCCTGCACATCACAGGCAGGAAAGCCAATCCGATTCCCTGGAAGGACGCTTCGACAAGAACCACAAGAAACGTGCGCGCCGCAGAAAGCGCGGCAAGTCGAAACAGGCGCCTGCTTCGACCGAGCCAGTCGTTGTCTCGAGCGTTTCGCCTCCCCCTGCCAATACTCCGGCCAAAGCCGCCAAGAAGCGGCGGCCCAATCGCTTTCGTCGTCGGGGCCGCGCCGGGATCAAACCTGTCGATACGATACCGCCAGCTGTTGCGACAGCAAAGCCGTCTCCGGCAGCCCCGGTTCAAGCCACGCAGCGGCGCGAATCCAGGCATTTCGGAGCACCGCTCTATGCCGCACTCGATCTTGGCACCAACAATTGCCGGCTTCTCGTGGCGTCGCCCACCCGCCCCGGCCAGTTTCGCGTCGTCGATGCCTTCTCCCGTATCGTCCGCCTCGGTGAAGGCCTCGGCGCGACCGGGCGCCTGAACGACAACGCTATGGATCGCGCTATCGAGGCGCTGAAGATCTGTCGCGACAAACTTGAGAGCCACGATGTGCGCCGCGCCCGGCTTATCGCCACCGAAGCCTGCCGTCAGGCGTCGAACGGCGAGGAGTTCTTGGCGCGGGTGAAAAGCGAAACCGGGCTCGAGCTCGAGATCATCAATCGCCAGACCGAAGCTCGTCTTGCTGTATCCGGCTGTGGCACGCTGGTCGAGCGTGAAACCGACGCAGTCGTGCTGTTCGATATCGGCGGCGGTTCCTCGGAGATCGCGCTGATCGATGTTTCCGAGCGCCGCTCTCCGCGGCTTGCAGAACATATCATTGCCTGGACGTCGCTTCCTGTCGGCGTGGTCACCTTGGCCGAACGCTTCGGCGGGCGTGATGTGACCACCGACAACTTCGCGGTTATGGTCGATCATGTTGCCGAATTGATCAATGACTTCTCCGAGCGTCACAAGCTCGGCGATCTCGTCAAGAGCCAGAACTTTCATCTGCTCGGCACATCTGGCACGGTCACGACGCTCGCCGGTATTCATCTCGGTCTCGAGCGCTACGATCGCCGCCGTATCGATGGTATCTGGATGCAGAACGACGATGTCACGGAAATGACCAGCAAGCTCCTGTCGTGGAGCTTCGATGAACGGGTTGCCAATCCGTGCATTGGGGCTGATCGCGCCGATCTCGTTCTTGCCGGCTGTGCCATTCTCGATGCTATCCGCAACGTCTGGCCCAGCCAGAAATTGCGCGTGGCCGATCGCGGGCTGCGCGAAGGTATTTTGACTGAACTCATGTCGCGTGATGGCGCGTGGCGCAATCGCTGGTTGCGTGCAACCGCATGATCCAGGAATAGGGGCCCTTATGGCTAAGACGACGACAGGGGGACGCGGCGGCACAGGCACGCGCGGTCTGCATACCAAAATCAAGAAGAAGGCGGGCACGATCAAGGAATCGTCGCGTCGCTGGCTCGAGCGTCATATCAACGATCCTTATGTGCAGCGCTCCAAGGCAGACGGCTATCGTTCGCGCGCCGCCTATAAACTGATCGAGATCAATGACCGCTACAAGATCCTGAAAAAAGGTCAGCGCATTATCGATCTGGGCGCCGCTCCCGGTGGCTGGAGCCAGATTGCGGCTTCGATCGTGGGCTCCCCGGAAGACGTTCCAGCGGTCGTTGGTATCGACTATCTGCATATCGATCCATTGCCGGGCGTCACCTTGCTCGAGATGGATTTTCTCGATGACGCAGCACCGGACAGGCTGATGGAAGCACTCGGCGGCCAACCGGATATCGTCCTGTCGGACATGGCTGCACCGACGACCGGCCACCGCCGTACCGACCACATACGCACGACCCACCTTTGCGAAGTCGCCGCGGACTTTGCCGTCTCCGTTCTGCGACCCGGTGGGCATTTTCTCACCAAGACGTTTCAGGGCGGGACTGAAAATGAAGTGCTCACACTGCTGAAAAAGCATTTCAAGTCTGTTCATCACGTGAAGCCACCCGCGTCACGCGCGGAATCTGTCGAGCTCTATTTGCTGGCGAGGGACTTCAAGGGACTGCCTGACGACCGCGATACGATTGACTAACTCTTTCTGATTGCGACTGCCGCTATTCCGCCGGTGCTGCCACCTTGATCAGCGGCCGGTGACCTGAAACCTCTGAACCCGCGTCAGGCTGCAGACCCCTGAACGACAGGCACGCCAAACCCGAAATTGCCGCCACGACAAAGAAGGCGATATGGAAATCGGAGAGCTGCAGCGGGCCGCCGTGTATCTTGGTCGTAATCTCGAGAATGCCGCCAGCAACGGCCACACCAAGCGCGATCGAAATCTGCTGGGCGACTGAACTGATCGGTGTCGCCTGGCTCGTCTGCTCGTTGGGGATATCCGCATAGGCGAGAGCGTTCGTCCCGGTAAAGAACAGCGAACGGAAAAATCCACCCACGAGAAGCAACAGGATCATCAGCCAATAGGGCGTTTCCGGCGTGAAGAACCCGTTGACCGCGACGAATATCGCGGCGACGAATGATCCGTACATGAGCGAATTGCGGAAGCCGGTTTTCCGGTAGAACCATTTTGTAACGAGCTTCATGCTCATGGCGCCGAGTGCCGATACGAAGGTGATCATTCCGGATTGAAAGGGCGTCAGGCCGAAGCCGATCTGAAACATCAACGGCAGGAGAAACGGGATTGCCCCGACGCCGATGCGGAACAGACTGCCGCCGACTATTGCCGCTCTGAATATCTGATTGTCCAGAAGATTGAGAGAAAGCAACGGCTCCGCAGTTCGGCGTGCATGGACAAGATAAAGCACAGCGGAAACGATGCCGGTCAGAAGCGTCGCTATGCCTACCCATGTCGGAAGCGCTGGAAGACTGACGACGGAGAGGCCGAAGACGATGCCCGAGGCGGCGATACCGCTTAAAAAGAAACCGGGAACGTCCAGCGGCCGCTGCACCAAGGTTTCGATCGACGGCAGATAGCGCGTGGCGATGATGATTCCGAGGATGCCAATCGGAACGTTGATCAAGAAAATCCAGTGCCAGCTGAAGTAGGTCGTCAGGAAACCGCCAACCGGGGGCCCTATCAGCGGGCCGATGAGCGCCGGCATTGTCAGCCATGCCATAGCGCTGACGAGTTCATTGCGCGGCGTCGAACGCACCAGCACGAGACGGCCAACAGGCGTCATCATTGCACCGCCCACACCCTGCAGAAAACGCGATACGACGAATTCGAGGAGCGAACCAGAGACGGCGCAGGCGATGGATCCGAGAACGAAAACAACAATGGCAGCACGGAAAACATTCTTTGCACCGAACCTGTCGGCCATCCAGCCACTGACTGGAATGAAAACCGCGAGCGATACGAGGTAAGCGGTCAGTGCCAGTTTCAAAGCGATCGGACTAGTGCCGATATCAGCAGCGATCGCCGGCAGCGACGTCGCGATAACGGTGGAGTCCATGTTCTCCATGAAAAGGGCGACGGCGAGGACGAGCGGAACGATACGGTTCAAGTTGAATTCCAGTTCTCAGGTGGTGAGAAAGCAGGCGGTGAATCTCGTTTTATGGGACTCGGGGAGGCCTTGCGAGTTCCGATAGCACTCGTGATGCTGGGGCTCAAGCGGCGATCAATCAGAAGTGATCCAGTTGCGACGATTTTTGGTCTATTCAGCAGGAACGGAGCGGCAGCGCCGACGTTGCCGCGTTGCAATTGTTGCCTGAAGGAGACCATCCTATGTCTGCATTCGAGATTTCCCGCCGCAACCTTTTTCTCGCGTCAAGCGCCATGGCCGGCGGATTGGCAATGTCGCAGATGATTTCTGACATCGCGGAGGCGGCTGTTCCGCAATCGGACATCAAGTCTCCCGGCTTCAAACGTTTCAAGCTGGGCGATTTCGAGATCACCACCTTGCTTGATGGGCTTCGCCCCGGTGATGGTCCGTTTCCAACCTTCGGCGCCAATCAGAGCCAGGAGGCAGTCGCCGAACTGATGCGCGCTAATTTCCTGCCTGAAACCAAGATGGTCAACGGCTTCACGCCGGTTCTGATCAACACCGGATCTGAACTGGTGCTCGTCGACACAGGCTTTGGTGCCGGCGGCCGCGAGAATGGTCTTGGTCGGCTTGAGGCGAATATGAAAGACGCGGGTTATACGCCTGATCAGGTGACGCTTGTTGTCATCACCCATATGCACGGCGATCACATCGGCGGCCTGATGAATGGCGAGACGCCGGGCTTTGCCAATGCGCGCTATGTCGGCGGGCAGATCGAATATGACTTCTGGACCGACGCTGCGCGCACGGGTACTCCGGCGGAAACCAATGCCAAGGCTGTCAATGCCAAGGTCAAGCCGCTTGCCGACAAGTTCACCTTCATCAAGGCGGGTGATGCGGTCGTCCCTGGCATCACGAGCGAAGCGGCCTATGGTCATACGCCCGGCCACATGATTTTCCACGTCGAATCGGCTGGCAAGCATCTTGTCCTGACCGCTGACACAGCCAATCACTACGTCGCCTCGTTGCAGCGGCCCGATTGGGAAGTTGCTTTCGACACCGACAAGGCCATGGGCGCGGCAACACGCAAGAAGGTGTTCGACATGATAGCGGCCGACAAGGTACCGTTCATTGGCTACCACATGCCTTTCCCTGGCGTGGGTTTTGTCGAAAAGCAGGAAACGGGCTATCGATTCGTGCCAGCTACCTATCAATTCGACGTTTGACCGAATTGATCCGTAGTGCAGGTCCGGCGCTTTTGCGCCGGATATTGCTACAATATTGTGGGCCTGGTGACAGTTGGAATGCCAGTAATTGCGTTTTGATCTTTTCAAACCGACATATCCATGTTACCAGCCCGTGCCAATTCACTTGAACAGAACTTGATCGGCGCCCCACCACCGTGGTGCGCCCTTTAGTCGTATTACCCGTATTGCAAGGAAATTGGTCATGGCAAAAATCGTTGAATCCGCGACAGGCGCACTCGCACTGACATTTGATGATGTCCTGCTCCAGCCAGGTCATTCCGAGGTTATGCCCGGCCAGACCGATATTCGCACCCGCATCGCTCCCGATATCGAACTCAACCTGCCGTTGCTATCAGCGGCGATGGATACAGTTACCGAATCGCGCCTTGCCATCGCCATGGCGCAGGCTGGCGGCATGGGCGTCATTCACCGCAATCTGACACCTGAATTGCAGGCCGAAGAAGTCCGCCAGGTCAAGAAGTTCGAATCCGGCATGGTCGTCAATCCCGTCACTATCGGGCCCGACGCAACACTTGCCGATGCGCAGGCATTGATGCGCGCCCATGGCATCTCAGGCATTCCTGTGGTCGAGAATTCCGGCGAGGGCAGCCGCAAGCCGGGCCGCCTTGTCGGCATCCTCACCAACCGCGATGTGCGCTTTGCGTCCGATCCTGCCCAAAAAATCTACGAACTGATGACGCGCGAAAACCTGATTACCGTGCGTGAGAACAACGTCCAGCACGAAGAGGCAAAGCGCCTCTTACATCAGCATCGCATCGAAAAACTGCTGGTTGTAGACGACAAGGGTTATTGCGTTGGCCTGATCACAGTCAAGGATATGGAGAAGTCGCAGCTCAACCCGAATGCCGCCAAGGATGCGCAGGGTCGGCTTCGTGTAGCCGCCGCATCCAGCGTCGGTGAAGATGGTTTCGAGCGGGCCGAACGGCTTATTGCTGCCGGCGTCGACGTCCTTGTCATCGATACCGCCCATGGACATTCGCAGCGCGTTCTCGATGCTGTTACCCGCGCCAAGAAGATGTCGAATGCCGTGCGTATCATCGCCGGAAATGTCGCCACTGCCGCGGGAACGCAGGCGCTGATCGATGCGGGCGCTGATGCGGTCAAGGTCGGTATTGGACCAGGCTCGATCTGCACGACGCGGATCGTCGCCGGTGTCGGCGTACCGCAGCTTTCTGCAATCATGTCTGCGGTTGAAGCAGCACATAAATCGAATGTGCCGGTCATCGCCGACGGCGGCATCAAGTATTCCGGTGATTTCGCCAAGGCACTTGCCGCGGGTGCGTCCGCAGCCATGGCAGGTTCGGCACTTGCCGGCACAGAAGAAAGCCCCGGCGAGGTCTATCTTTATCAGGGCCGCTCGTTCAAGGCCTATCGCGGCA
Organism: uncultured Alphaproteobacteria bacterium; assembly: GCA_963776115.1. Classification (GTDB taxonomy): domain Bacteria; phylum Pseudomonadota; class Alphaproteobacteria; order Rhizobiales; family Rhizobiaceae; genus Phyllobacterium. The sequence continues at coordinate 23,754 of CAVZLS010000006.1, forward strand.
TGGGCTCTGTCGGCGCCATGGCGCGGGGATCGGCTGATCGCTACTTCCAGGCTGAAGTGCGCGACGAACTGAAGCTCGTGCCGGAAGGCATCGAAGGCCAGGTCGCCTACAAGGGCCCGGTTTCAGGCGTTTTGCATCAGCTTGCCGGCGGTCTCAGAGCATCCATGGGCTATGTCGGTGCAAAAAATTTGGAAGAATTCCGCGAAAAGGCTACATTCGTCCGCATAACCAATGCAGGTCTGCGCGAAAGCCACACCCATGATGTCACGATCACCCGCGAAAGCCCGAACTATCCGGGCGGCAACTGATCAAAGGTGAAGGGCAATGTCTGACATCGCCCTTCGCAATCACTTCTCGGCCATGGCGCGCAACAGCGCCTGGTCGAATTTCCGGCTGCTCAGCGCGTGTGAGCAACTCACCGACGCCGAGTTTGCTCAAGAGCGTACCAGCTTCTTCCCATCCATCCAGTTGACGCTGAACCACAATCTTATCGTCGATCACATTTACATGGCCGATATGATTGGCAAAGGACGGAGGAATATCGACCTCGTCGGCGATATACCTTATCCCAAGGCTTCGGACCTGAAGCAGGCACAGACAGAGTTCGATAGTAGCCTTATCGGCTTCTGTGACGATATCGAGCCCGAAGACCTCGACAAGATCGTATCGATCAATTGGGGGACTGGCGACACCTCGCAAGAGCCGATCTACCTCTTGCTATCGCACCTTTTTGTGCATCAGATCCATCACCGCGGTCAGGCGCATGCCATGCTGGCAGGTACCAATGTTCCACCGCCGCAGCTCGACGAGTTTTTCCTCAACTATGACAGACCACGACGCCAGGGTGAGCCTTACACCGCGTAACGCGGCTTAGCCTATTGATATCGAGCGGTATATCCTCTACATTATATCGAGAATATATTTACTAGGATATACCATGCCGCTTTATATTAAGGACGACAGGATCGATGAGCTGGCCCGCCGCTATCAAGCTGCGATCAAGGCCACCTCCAAGACCGAAGCAGTGAAGAAAGCTTTGCAGCGAGCTTTGGATGAGCAGAACGCACAACTCAGCTTGCCCGATATTGTGTCCAATTTCGCCCAGGAATTGAGACGCAAAGGAAACTTGGAAGAAGGGCTCCCGGCAGACAAGCAATTTCGGGACAGCTTGTATGACTAACTCCGTACCTAACTACCTGCTCGGTTGATGTCATGTTCATAGATGCTTCGGCGATGGTATCGATGATGACAGGCGAGAGCGATGCTCGCTCCCTCGCTACAAAAATGGAGACGTCACCCCAGCGTGTAACCTCTCCAGCTGCCGTGTGGGAGACCGCAGTCAATATAGCTCGAATCCTGAACCTTCCGATTGAGAAAGCCACGGCCGCCGTTCAGGACTTTTTGGGTTTGGCAGCGATCGAGTTGGTGGGAATACCGCCGCAGGCGGCTTTTCTCGCGCTTGAAGCTTTTGATCGCTACGGCAAGGGCCGTCATCCAGCAAATCTCAACTTTGGCGACTGTTTCGCCTATGCCTGCGCCCGCTTCTACGGAATGCCCTTGCTCTACAAAGGCAATGATTTCCAGCTGACCGACATTGACCCTGCGTGATCGTGGGTCACGGAATGATCTTCCGTTCCCGAAGGTCGCGGAAGACGCGTATGAACATCTCTGCCGTATCGATATATTCATGGAAACCAGCGCGCCGCAGGCGGGAGCCGTCGGCAAAGAAATCGTAGTTCCAGCCGAAGACCGCATCGCCGAAGCCCCAGGACGACACATCTTCGTAGGGTGTCTTGGCAAGACCGTGCTTCTCGATCATGCGGTTCCATAAATCTTCCTTGTCCGCCATGACGACGTTGAGCGACATTGGGAGCGGCGGCGCGACCTCCAGATCGAAAAACCGCGCAATCTTCGGCCACATCTCGCTCCAGCGGAACAGATCGCCATTGTTGATGTTGAACGCCTGATTGCCGCACTGCGGGTTCGTTGCGATGAAAACGGTAGCTTGCGCCAACAGCCCGGCATCCGTCATTTCCAGCAGACTGTCATAGGCGCCGGGTTTACCTGGAAAGCGCAGCGGTATGCCGAGTTCTTTCGACATCGAGGCATAGACGGCGATCACCGAAGCAAGGTTCATAGGATTGCCGAGCGCAAAGCCCACGACGACCGATGGCCGTAGTGCCGACCACGTCCAGCTCTTGCCCTTCTGCAATGCCACCAAAAAATCCTGCTGATCGATGTTGAATTCCGGCGGCATGTGATTGGCATCGGTCTCGCGCGCCGGTGTCTTGAATGGGCCAAGATGTGCGCCATAGACCTTGTAACCCTGCATCAGGCTGATGTGTTGGAGATCGGGCGCGATCGGCTCGATTGCGTTCACTGCATTCATCAGCATGGCGAGGTTTGGCGGCACAAGCTCGGCCCAACTCGGCCGGTCTTGATAGGCCGCGTAAAAGATATGGGTCACGTCGGTGAGCTGTGCGAGTTTCGCCTTGGCTTCCGCCGTGTCGAGCAAGTCGACCGCAATGTGGCTGACTTTCCCGGTTGGGGCACCGCCGCGGCGTGACAGGCCAATGATTTCCCAGTCGCCCAGCTCGACAAGATGCGAAATCAGATTGCCACCGATGATACCATTGGCACCAACAACAACTGCTTTTTTAGTCATTTCAAAATCTCCAATTCAGATTCTGAAACAGATATGATCCATTCGTACAACTTTGCGTAGGTGCCACAAGATGATAACATTCATAAGAAATTCTTTGAGGTGATAATGGATAAATTCGCTGCGATGAAGACGTTTGTCCGTGTTGCGGAGCTTGGCACTTTATCTGCAGCGGCGCGCGAACTTGGCCTGACCCAGCCGGCGGTCAGCCAGCAGGTGGCAGCTTTGGAGCGGCATCTGGACGTGCGTCTGTTTCACAGGTCTACGCGCCAGCTGGCGCTTACCGAAGGTGGCGAAACCTATTATCAGCATGCACGGCAAATCCTGCAGGCGGTGGACGAGGCGGAAGAGAGCGCTGGCGAATTATCCACGACGCTTCGCGGAAACCTTCGCGTTCATGGTCCTGTCGGTTTTGGCCAGATGCATCTTTCGCCCATAATCATCGAGTTTCAGCGCCTGCATCCGGACCTCACAGTTGAACTTGTGCTCGATGATCGCTTTGCCGATCTGATTGCGGAGGGCGTCGACGTAGCGATCCGCTTCGGCGATCTGAAATCCTCCGATCTGATCGCCAGAAAACTTGCCACATTCGAACGCATTCTCGTGGCTTCTCCGGATTATATCGCTGCCCACGGCAAACCCCGGACACCGGACGACCTTATCCAGCATCGCTACATCCGGTTCTCATGGTCACCACAGGGCGAATCGATTCCCCTGATCGGCCCTCGTGGCGCTCTCGCAGCGCCAATCCGCTCTACGTTCCTTGCCAACAACGCCTTTGTCCTGAATGAAGCACTGTGCGCTGGTCTCGGCATCGGCGGGGCGCAAGTCCCGCTGATCCAGCCACTGCTTGATTCGGGCAAGCTCGTTCGGATTCTTCGCGATTATGCCTATGCGCCGATGGATGTGCACGTGGTCTACGCGACTGCTCGCTTCCTGCCGCGCAAGGTTCGCGCCTTCATTGATCATCTGGCAACCAGTCTGCAGGCGATACCGGGCTTGCGCACAAATCGCATCCCTGAAAAGAACGTATAAACGAATAACAGGAGGGACCATGTCACAAACTGCAATTTTCTGGCCGATGATCGCGCTGACTTTCCTTATTTATTGTGTCTATGCCGTCCTTATGCTGCGTCGTCGGCAAGCCGTTGTCACCGGCCAGGCCAGTGCAAGGGATTTCAAGCTGCCGCTCAAAGAGCCGGAGGCCAGCGTTGCGACGGTTCGCAACTTGATCAATCTCTACGAATTGCCGATGCTGTTCTATGTCGTCTGCCTGGCGCTCTATGCGGTCAATGGCGCCACGTTGCTTGCCGTAATCATAGCCTGGTGTTTTGTGGCAATGCGTGTGGTCCACACCTGTGTGCACATAACATCCAACCGGCTTGCCTTTCGCCAGCCGATCTTCGTCCTCGGCTTTATTCTCAATGGGGCGTTGTGGGTCATGCTGGCATTGCACCTCGCCGTCCCACCTGTGGTCTAAAGCAATTCCAGGAAAAGTGGGAACCGGTTTTCCATCCGGAATTGCGTAAAACCAAAGAGCTGGAGCATTTCCGTGATTCGAAGAAAACGGAATTGCTCTAGGCGGCAAGATCGTCCAGTTCATCCGCCGAAATCATCAACCGGCGACTGCAATCGACGATTGTAATCGCCAGCGCTTCGAAGTCCTCGCGCCGCTCGCTCTGCTTGCGCCAGATCAAGCCGATTTCGCGTGATGGTTCCGGATCGGCAAAAGCGACGATGCGTACGTTATTGCGGCCGGCTTCGGTGCGCACGGCAATCTCGGGGATCAGCGTCAGTCCCATGCCGTGGCTGACCATCTGCAGCAGCGTCGCCATGCTGGTCGCGCCATAATTGACCAATTGGCGCTGCTTGACATTGCTGCACACGGCAAGCGCCTGATCGCGCAGGCAATGACCCTCCTCAAGCAGAAGCAACCGCTCAAGCGCCACGTCTTCCTGCGTCATGGGCGAGGTGAGAACGTCGATATCATTGTTCGATGTTGCGATCAGAAAGCGATCGCGAAACAGCGGTTTGGCGATCGTACCTTCGCCTTCTATCGGTAGGGCCGCGATGATGGCGTCCAGATCGCCAAGGCGCAGATCCTCGACCAGCTTCGAGGTAACGGCTTCACGCAGCTCGATCGCAAGTTCGGGATAGGCCTCGCGGAGATCCGGGATCAGCAGCGGCAGCAGATAAGGCGCAATCGTCGGAATAATGCCAAGCCGCAGCCGCCCCCTCAAGGTGCCACGCCTCTGTCCCGCAAGTTCCTCAAGCGAGCGAATTTCATCGAGAATGCCGCGTATGCGCGGCAGCAGACGCCTGCCCATCTCCGTAAGCACGACCGTCCGCCGCGTCCGCTCGAACAGCGTGGCTCCGAGGAGCAGCTCCATTTCCGCGATCTGCGCCGAGAGGGCAGGCTGGGATATGCGTGCCATCTCCGCAGCTTTGCGGAAATGCAGCGTGTTGGCGAGAATATCGAAATAGCGCATTTGGCGAACTGAAAACATGATAAGTAAATCCTATCAATAATCATTCTAAAATCAATTGGAAACTATGATTAGAAAGGTTCTATGGTGTGGTTGAGAACGCGGCTGCGCTAGCGCGCCTGCGGTTCCTATTGTCAAAACGCGAGATTCGAGGAGAAGCCAATGGCTGACCGTCCAACATTGACGACAACCGCCGGTGCACCGGTATCCGACAACCAGAATTCCAGAACCGCCGGCGAGCGCGGTCCTGTTCTGCTGGACGATTATCAGCTCCTGGAAAAGCTCGCGCATCAGAATCGCGAGCGCATCCCTGAGCGTGTCGTTCACGCCAAGGGCTGGGGTGCGTTCGGCACACTGAAAATCACCGGCGACATTTCCAAGTATACCAAGGCGAAGGCTTTGCAGCCCGGCACCGAGACGCCGCTGCTTCTGCGTTTTTCCACGGTTGCCGGTGAACTTGGTGCAGCCGATGCCGAGCGTGACGTGCGCGGTTTCGCTCTCAAGTTCTATACCAGCGAAGGCAACTGGGATCTCGTCGGCAACAACACGCCGGTCTTCTTCGTCCGCGATCCGTTGAAGTTCCCCGATTTCATCCACACGCAGAAGCGTCATCCGCGCACCAATATGCGTTCCACCACAGCCATGTGGGATTTCTGGTCGCTGTCGCCGGAAAGCCTGCATCAGGTCACGATCCTCATGTCGGACCGCGGTCTGCCTGTCGCGCCGATGTACATGAACGGCTACGGTTCGCACACCTATTCGTTCTGGAACGATGCCGGCGAGCGTTTCTGGGTGAAGTTCCACTTCAAGACGCAGCAGGGTCACAAGTTCTACACCAATGCCGAGGCCGAAACGCTCATCGGCAAGTCGCGCGAAACCTATCAGGAAGAGCTGTTCGGCGGCATCGAGCGCGGCGAGTTCCCGAAATGGACTGTCCAGGTCCAGATCATGACCGAGACGCAGGCGGAACAAACCTCATACAATCCGTTCGACCTGACCAAGGTCTGGCCGCACGGTGAATTCCCGCCGCTCGAAATCGGTGTCATGGAACTCAACCGCAACGCCGACAACTATTTCGCCGAGATCGAGCAGGCCGCGTTCTCGCCTTCCAATGTCGTGCCCGGCATCGGCCATTCGCCGGACAAGATGCTGCAGGCTCGCGTCTTCTCCTATGCGGACGCCCATCGCTATCGCCTCGGCACGCATTACGAGGCGCTCCCCGTCAACCAGCCGAAATGCCCGGTCCACAACTACCACAAGGATGGCCAGATGAATTTCTTCGGCCAGAAGTCCGGCAATGTCGACGCTTACTACGAGCCGAACAGCTTCTCCGGTGCTGCAGAACAGCCATCGGCGAAGGAGCCGCCGCTGAAGCTTTCGGGCGATGCGGACCGCTACAACCACCGTATCGGCAATGACGACTACGGCCAGGTGACGGCGCTGTTCAACCTCTTCGACGCGGGTCAGCGCTCGCGCCTGTTCTCCAACGTCGCTGCGGCGATGGATGGCGTGCCGGGCGCGATCATCGAACGTCAGCTGGTCGCATTTCCAGCGTGTTCATCCCGACTATGAGGCTGGCGTGCGCGCTGCCCTGAAGGAAGCACACGGTTACGAGGCGAGCACTATCTCGCAGGAAGAAAAAGGCGTCGCTGCCGAGTAATCGCTCGCTCAGCAACCATCTTCTTTCATAACCCTCCGCGAACGCAGCTCCCTCCCCCAGGGGAGGGAGAAGCGGCACCGTTAGCGCTATTCGCAACATCAGAAAGCCGGGTTCACGCTCCGGCTTTCTTTTCTTGCCGGGCCCATGTATGCGACACACTCTTGATTGAATGAAGGAATGCATATGCGACTTGGTGGACGCCTGCAGGCGGCAATCGAAGTTTTGGACGATATTGAAAATCGCAAGCGGCCGGCTTCCGACGCCTTGAAGGATTGGGGATTATCGCATCGCTTTGCCGGTGCGGGCGATCGCGCGGTCATCGGCAATATCGTCTATGACGCCCTCAGGCGGAAACTGTCGCTCGGCTGGCGCATGGATAGCGATGCAGCGCGTCATATCGCCTTTGGTGTTCTGCTTTCCGATGCGGAACTCGACATCGAGGATATCAATACCGCCCTCGAAGGCGATAAATTCGCGCCGGAACCGCTGGAAGCCGAACGCCTGGCGGTCTGGGCAGACCGCGATCTCAATTCTGCGCCGGATCATATTCGCGCCGACGTTCCGGAATGGTGCATTCCGCATTTCCAGGCAATCTTTGGCGACAAATGGGTCGAGGAAGCGGCAGCCCTCAGCGACCGCCCGCCGGTCGACCTGCGGGTCAATACGCTGAAAGCCGATCGCGACAAGGTTTTGAAGGAACTCGCGCGTGCCGGTGCCAATCCTGCACCATTGCTGGAAACTGCCGTACGCGTCCCGCCCTTGCGCGCCATGGGCCGCCACCCGAACGTGCAGGCCGAACCCGCCTTCCAGCGCGGCCTGTTCGAAGTACAGGATCTGGGCTCGCAGCTCGCGGCGAAACTCACAAGCGCCAAGGCTGGCGAACAGGTGCTCGATTACTGCGCCGGTGCGGGCGGCAAGACCTTGGCGCTTGCGGCAGAGATGGGCAACAAGGGTCAGATCCATGCCTATGATGCCGAGCGCGCCCGCCTTGCACCCATTTTCGACCGGCTGAAGCGGGCAGGGGTGCGCAATGCGCAGGCCCATGCCAATGTCGGCGATCTTGCCCCGCTCGAGGGCCAGATGGATATGGTTCTGGTCGATGCGCCTTGCACCGGTTCCGGCACATGGCGGCGCAGGCCCGATGCCAAGTGGCGCCTCAGCGACCAGCAGCTCGAACGCCGCGAAGTGGAGCAGCGCGAGGTTTTGGACGCGGCGAAGGCTTACGTGAAACCGGGCGGGCGGCTCGTCTACATAACCTGTTCGCTGTTCGCGCCTGAAAACGGCGACCAGGTCGCAGCGTTTCTTGATGCCAACAGCGAATACAGTGCCGTCGATACGCAGCCTTTATGGGAGGAGGCGGTCTCCAAAGAGTCGGGATTGAAGCCGCTGTTTAAAGACGGGACAACCATCCTTTCCCCATTATCCACGTCGACTGATGGATTTTTCATTTCAGTTCTCAGGCGGGAAAAATAAGGCTACAAACTGGCTGCGACCTTCGTTGAAGAGAGGATATGCATGTCCCGTTCCCAAGCGCTTCTGTTGTTTCTCGTATTGGTTATCGGCGGCGGTCTCGCCATTGGCTACATCACTCTTCCCGGCGAATGGTACGCCGGTCTCGTCAAACCTTCCTTCAATCCGCCGAACTGGATTTTTGCTCCGGTATGGACAATCCTCTACATCCTCATAGCCATCGCCGGGTGGCGGGTGTGGGATCGTGGATTGAGCGTGCCCCAGGAGTTCTGGTGGGCGCAACTGGCGCTGAATTTTCTCTGGTCGCCGGCATTTTTCGGCTTCCAGCAGATGGGCCTTGCGCTCATCGTCATCGTCCTTCTACTGATAACCATCATCGGCTTCATCAAGGTGACGTGGAGTTCTGAGCCGGTATCGGCACTTTTGTTCGTGCCTTACCTGTTGTGGGTGGCGTTCGCGACGCTTCTCAACGGGTCGCTTTGGAGGCTCAATGCAGGCTGATGTGTTCGAGGATGTAACAATGATCGGCGGTAAACGTGTCCTCTTTGTCATGGCCGTCGATGCGGAATACGGGCCGCATCTGCAGCGGCTTTTCACACCGTTGATCACCGGAGTTGGCCCTGTGGAGGCAGCGGTAAGCGTGTCGGCAACGCTGGCGAGCCTCGCCGCAAATGGTGCGCTGCCGGACCTTGTCGTGTCGCTAGGTTCTGCTGGTTCGCGCACACTCGAGCAGACGGAAGTGTACCAGGTCACCAGCGTTTCGTACCGCGACATGGATGCTTCCGCGCTCGGCTTCAAAAAAGGCGCAACGCCCTTTCTGAATTTGCCGGTTGTGGTCCCGCTTGGCTATCGCATACCCGGTGTGAAAGAGGCTTCGCTGTCGACCGGCGCCAACATCGTCTCGGGCAGCGCCTACGATCAGATCGATGCGGACATGGTGGAGATGGAAACCTTCGCCGTGCTGCGCGCATGCCAGCGCTTCGAGCTGCCGCTCATCGGTCTGCGCGGCATTTCCGACGGCTCGGCGGACCTTCGCCATGTGGATGACTGGAAGGAATATCTGCACGTCATCGACGAAAAGCTGGCAGTCGCAGTCGAAGCGATGGCAGGGGCGATTGAGGATCGTTCGTTGAATATTTGATCTCCGCCACTGTTTCTTGAATCAGAATTACAACCGCTTCATCCATCCTGTGAACGATCGGAATCACTTTTGTCGCGGGTGCCAGTAACCCATTGCGCCGACTCGACATTTGCTTTAAAGGCCCGCCATGAACACACCCACTCATCCCGATACAGTCCTCATCGTCGATTTCGGCAGTCAGGTGACGCAGCTGATTGCACGGCGCGTGCGTGAAGCCGGCGTCTATTCCGAGATCGTTCCCTTCCAGTCCGCAGGCGAAGCCTTCCACCGCATCAACCCGAAGGCAGTCATCCTCTCGGGCAGTCCGCACTCCACCGTCGATATCGGCAGTCCGCGCGCGCCGCAGGAAGTCTTCGACGCCAATATCCCGGTTCTCGGTATATGCTATGGCGAACAGACCATGTGCGCCCAGCTCGGCGGCAAGGTCGAGGCAGGGCATCACCGCGAATTCGGCCGCGCCTTTCTCGACATTCAGGAAGAATGCGCGCTGTTCGATGGCGTCTGGGCCAAGGGCACACGCCATCAGGTGTGGATGAGCCATGGCGACAAGGTCATGGAAATATCCGGCGGGCTTCAAGGTCGTCGGCACTTCCACGGGCGCGCCCTTTGCGGCGATCGCCAACGAGGCCAAAAAATATTACGCCGTCCAGTTCCACCCGGAAGTGGTGCACACGCCGGATGGGGCGAAGCTTCTTGAAAACTTCGTCCATCACATCGCCGGAATTAAAGGCGACTGGTCGATGTCGGCCTACCGTGAGAAGGCGGTTGATCTCATCCGCAAGCAGGTCGGCGACAAGAAAGTCATCTGTGCTTTGTCCGGCGGTGTAAACTCGTCTGTTGCGGCCCTGCTGATCCATGAAGCAGTTGGCGACCAGCTGACTTGCATCCTCGTCGATCATGGCCTGATGCGTAAGAACGAAGCCGCGGATGTCGTCCAGATGTTCCGCGAGCATTACAATCTGCCATTGATTCTCGTGAACGCGCAGGATCGGTTCATTGGTGCGCTCGAAGGCGAATCCGACCCCGAGAAGAAGCGCAAGACGATTGGCAGGCTTTTCATCGAAGTCTTTGAAGAGGAAGCCAAAAAGCTTGGCGGCGCTGATTTCCTCGCACAGGGCACGCTCTATCCCGACGTCATCGAAAGCGTGTCGTTCACCGGCGGTCCGTCGGTGACGATCAAATCGCACCACAATGTCGGGGGCCTTCCCGAACGTATGAACATGAAGCTGGTCGAGCCGCTGCGCGAACTCTTCAAGGATGAAGTGCGCGTGCTCGGCAAGGAGCTTGGCTTGCCGGACCATTTCATCGGCCGTCATCCCTTCCCGGGACCGGGTCTCGCGATACGCTGCCCGGGCGGCATCACCCGTGAGAAGCTGGAAATCCTGCGCGAGGCCGACGCGGTTTATCTCGACGAGATCCGCAAGGCCGGTCTGTACGATGTCATCTGGCAGGCCTTCGCCGTGCTTTTGCCGGTACAGACCGTCGGCGTCATGGGCGATGGCCGTACCTACGAGTTCGTCTGCGCCCTGCGTGCAGTGACCTCGGTCGATGGCATGACCGCCGATTTCTACCATTATGACATGAGTTTCCTTGGTCAGGCGGCAACGCGTATCATCAATGAAGTCAAGGGCATCAATCGCGTTGTCTACGACGTCACTTCAAAGCCGCCCGGCACGATCGAGTGGGAGTGACGGGGGCAATCGACGGCAATAGAATCGTCAATTCGCGGAGTTGGCGCGCCATTTCACAGTCGAAGATTCGAACCGTCCCCGTTCAGCGTACAGGACCACTCAGCATGTGATCCGCCAGGCTGTAGCAGTGGCTCGCCTGATAGGCGTTCCGGCCCCGGTTCATGTGCGTCAGGTTGAACGCCCGGATGGCCCGCAAAGCACGGGGCGCCGCGAGGAATTTGCCGATCGAGGGAGCCGCGGACCTTGATGCCGAAAATATCCTCGCCGCGGGGGAAGAAATAGCCGACATCTTCCGGCGTCATGACACAGCGCTCAAGAAATGCTTCGTCCACCCGGCCCTGATCGAGTGAATGGTCGGTGGTGAAATCGGAAAGGTGCACCAGGAATAGCGCGCGGATGTCACCGTCGTCGGCATAGAGCGAGAAGAGCTCCATCCAGCTCGCATTGACGCGAACGAGCGCCTTGCCCGGAGTCGACGGCAGACAGGAAACCGACCAGTAATACCGCTCGGTCTGGCGCGGGATCGGGATGCAGTCGCGGCCGTAGCGCCGGAGAATCTCCAGGACCTCTTGCGCCTGCGGTCGGGTTAGCAGCTTCTCAAACCGCGCAACGTATCTGAGACGCAGTTCCAGGGACTCCGAGCGCTCGTCGGCGTCGCGCAGGATCGTCTTGCCGTGCATCCAATCGCGCTGCTGCTGGAGATCCAGGAATCGGCGCAGACCAGTGGTGTTTGGGCGGCGAGTCGCGCTCGCTTCGGATACCATGTCTGTTGATTACCCACCGAGAACTGCCCCGGCATTCCTGCCGAGAATTGACCCGCCTTTATGTATGTTCCGGTCTGGGGTGGTGGTCAAGCTCCTGTTTCTCTCCAAACGCGCGTTGGGCGGCAGGCGACCCTGGATCGGCGAGAAAGCGTGTTGGGCTGCCGTCCTCCATGGCGCGGCGGGATGGCGGCGCTGCTGGCACAGGTGTATGATGGCGGTTTAATACTTCGAGATCAGGGAGGACAGCATGACTTCTTGGGAGATCAAGGGACGCGAACTCGTTAATTGCACCTGCGAGTATGGCTGCAACTGTCAATTCAATGCGCTGCCCGACAAGGGCCATTGCCATGCCGTTGCGGGCATCCAGATCGACGAAGGTCATCATGGCGAGACCGTTCTCGATGGCCTCCGGCTTGCTGCAATCTTCAAATGGCCTGGCGCCATCCACCAAGGCAACGGCGAAGCCATCGCTTTCGTCGACGAGAGCGCAACCGACCGGCAGCGGGAGGCGCTGCTGCGCATCATGACCGGCCAGGATACCGACCCGTTCGCGACGATGTTCGCCGTCTACGCCTCAACCGTGACAAAAATGAATGACCCGGTTTTCACGAAGATCGACCTCGAACTCGATATCGACGGCCGCAGGGGCCGCATTTTCGTCAAGGACTACATCGAAACGGCAGGCGAACCGATCCGCAACAAGGTGACCGGCGCCGACTCGCGTGCTCAGATCGTGTTGCCGAACGGCTTCGAATATGCGGTCGCCGAGATCGGCAGCGCTTCGAGCAGCACCACCGGGCCGGTTCAGGTGACCATGAAGGACAGCTACGGGCAGTTCGCGCGGTTGCATCTCAACAATCACGGGGTCGTGCGAGCCTGACGCGCCGCATGGACAGCGCGTCGCCACTCGAACGCCTGCTCAGACGCGATCGGCTCATCACGATCGCCGGTCTGGTGGTGCTGTGCCTGCTGGCCTGGCTTTATATAGTCGCGGGTGCAGGGCTCGGCATGAATGCGTGGGAGATGTCGAGGCTCGCCTTATTCCCACACTTGCAAACTGGCGACATGACCTCCGACATGCCCGGCATGGATATGAGCGGGATGGCCATGGAGGCGCAGCCGCGGATCTGGGGGCTGCCAATCTGGACGCTGATGATCGCCATGTGGTGGATCATGATGGTCGCCATGATGTCGCCGAGCGCCGTGCCGACTGTCCTACTCTATGCGCGCGTGCACCGCCATGCGCTCACACAGGGTCAGATCCAGGACAAGCTGGCGCCTACTGGCGTATTTGTGGCGGGCTACCTCCTGGTCTGGCTGGGATTCGCCGTTGTGGCAGCTACCATGCATTGGCTGCTCGAACGCGAGGCATTCGTCTCAACGACGATGAGTTCGCAGAGCCGCTGGCTTTCGGGCATCGTCCTTATCGCCGCGGGCCTGTATCAGTTCTCGCCGTTCAAGAACGCCTGCCTGTCGCATTGCCGGGCGCCGACGGCATTCCTTTCCAATCACTGGCGTCCTCACGCCCTTGGCGCGCTGCGTTTGGGCGCACTGCACGGGGCCTTTTGTGTCGGATGCTGCTGGATGCTGATGGCGTTGTTGTTCGTGGGTGGCGTGATGAATTTGGTGTGGATCGCCGCGCTCGCCATTCTGGTGCTGGTTGAAAAGGTGTTTCCTGCCGGCCAGTGGGTTGGTCGCGCCGCCGGAATCGCCTTGATCGCCTGGGGCAGCGCAACGCTTTTGATCTGACGATCAGGACCGCATCCTGCCGCAACCGTATTACGAGGTTCTAGTGGTCACTTTAGGAGTGTCTCGCTATGGGCGTGACACTCCCATCCATTTGACCCGCGAATCCAGACGGAACTATCGGCTGCTCTCATATCTTGCGACTTGCCGTCCATCGTAACGCTCTGCCGAACTGTGTATGCAATGAGCGCAATATCTGGGGAAGGCGTGGATACTTCGACATCTTCGAAGACATAGGATTCGAGGCTCCATTTTCCTTCCTCGGTCATCTTCCCCATTTTCTCTTTCTCGATACGCATAACGCCTTGTGTGCCGGTGACGAGGGCAGTCTTACCCGAGAGTTCTGAAGTGCGGCGACCGTCCTTCGCCTTCATCGCGTCCCAATAGGATTTCTCGAGGGCCACGATTTCGTCCTTTGTTGGCATGGCATGAGCGTTCATCACGTCCTCCTACGATGTTGTACCACCGCAAAACGCTCTACATCTGCCTCAAGTTCCAGGGAGGGGAGAAGTGTTCTTCTCGTCTGGTTGATCCCCCTGCAGATCGGCGGTTTGATGCCGCAACCGCATTACGAGGGTAGAAAGGAAAAACTCGCGGAGAGAAGCACAATAAGGATGATTGCAAACACAATGATTTCAAGAAGCCAGGATCTATTGTTGTTCATTATCATTTCTCGAGCGGCACTTTCACTGCACGGCCCATTGCTGAAAACCGTATAGTCTACCTTCTCGTGTTCCAGCGCATCTTAATACTCTGGCTTATCATTGAAGCGGCCCTCGGGGCTGTCCGTCGGGTTTATGGCGCTGGCATTCGCCAGCAATCGATGGAACTGGATCGGATAGCGCGCGCCGCAGCCATCTTTCGGGGAACCATATTGTTGTTGATCGGTTCATCCTTTGCAATGAAAGGATGGCGTAATGGACAACAAACCTTCAAAATCTCCGGTCCGTGAAACAACGAACGAAGCGCGCCAGGGTCCACTCGGGAGACCAGTGCTAAACGTACTGATCGTAGCGCTTCTCCTCGCGCTTGTCGCATGGGGCGCGGCCGAGCTCTATGGCGAGCGCGTCGACAACGCGGCAGGAGTTGGAGATAGCGGCAGCGCAGGGCAGAGCGCACCCCCGCCAGCGCCGTCGACAGATCAGCCTGTCACGAACACTCCGGCCGACCCCAACCCCACGCCTCAAACCGGCTCCGGGGGAGATACTCAAACGAAAAACCCGGCCCCGGCGAATTAGTCCAGGTTCGATTGTTGATCGACGGTCGGCGAGACGAAACGATCGCTTCGCTTATGAAGGAATGATCGATGACGAAGGATATAACCGAGATTGCCCGCGCCAGCTATGAAGCCTATGTCGCAAAGGATCGTGCGGCGATAGAGGCGCTGATTGCCGAGGACTTTCACTTCACCAGCCCACTCGACAACCGGATCGACCGCGCCACCTATTTTGCGCGTTGCTGGCCGAATAGCGAGACGGTGGAGAGTTTCGAGTTCATTCATCTCTTGCCCTACGCCGACAAGGTCTTTGTTACCTATGAAGGACGCAACACCGATGGCCATCGGTTTCGCAACACGGAGATCCTGGTGGTGCGCGATGGCCAAATCACCGATGCGGAAGTCTATTTCGGCTGGTCAATTCCGCACGAGGCAAGGCTTGGTGAATCCATTGACAGCACGCAGGCGTGAGCAGAAATCTGCCGGTCAATGCAACAACCAGCCGACACCTACGGCAAGCGCAACGCCGACAAAGAACACGGGGCCATAGACATGATATGACCAGTCATTGTGGCGCATCTCTTGCCGCTTCCCCCATGATTGGTGCGTCACGCATTCCGAACCCGTCATTTTGGCCGCCATCGGCAATAAAAGACGCTGCTGTCTGCAGCCAGGTTCCCAAGGTGCTGCCGCACATGCTGCAGTGGATGACCGTCGAGTTCGTTATACCATGGGGTATGTGGAGATAGATTTCTCCGCAATCAGGGCATGAAAGCTTGAAATTGGGTCTCTGGGGCATGTCCGTGCTCCCACCTGGCTGGAGCACATGGGCTCTCAATCGCCGGTATGCCGTTGATTAGTCCAGCGACGCGGCCATTAAAAAACTCATTTTGCGCTCGCGTCAACTGCCTGTTTTCCAGCGGACAGTTAATCGAGACCAGAATCGGCCGATCGACGGCAACAGATGGCGGAACCACGAAATCTTTTTTCGTGCCGATTTTTGCTTTGAAAACAACAGGAGTGGCGATAATGTCGAAGCTCTGCTGACCAGCAGGGATCCAATCCCGTCAATCGATATGAGATCATGAAGAGTTCGCATAGACGCGTCGTTGTTACCTCGCCTTTCTTCGATGAAGAGGCGCACGCCTACCTTAAACAGCATGGGTGCGAGGTCGAGATCGTCCAATGGCAGAAAGGTCAGGGCGATGGCAGCTTGGCAACGCCGCAATTGGCCAGCCTGCTTGAAGGCGCATCCGGCTGGATCGTCGGTCAGGCCTATGTCACACGCGAACTGCTGACCGCTCTGCCGGATCTGCAGGTTCTGGCGCGACGTGGGGTGGGTTATGACCGGGTCGATGTCAACGCCGTCAGGGACCTCGGCCGTGTCCTCACCATCGGCGCAGGCGGAAACGACGCTTCGGTCGCCGACCACACCATCGGCTTGATGCTGGCCGTCGCCCGGCGCCTGCGCGAATCGCAAAACCGCATGCTGGCCGGCAACTGGTCCATTCTGACAAGTTCCGACCTTTCCGGGAAAACCGTCGGCATCATCGGCCTTGGTCGTATAGGCAAGAGCCTGGTGCAACGCCTGAAGGGTTTTGAAGCGCGCATTCTTGTCTGCCACCCGCGTCCTGACCGGGAATATGGCGAAGCCAACGGCATCACCTATGTCGATATGGAGACGCTGCTCCGGCAGAGCGATGTCGTGAGTGTGCACGCTCCCTTGTCCCCGGAAACGCGGTTCCTCATCGATAGCGCCGCGCTTGCGCTCATGAAGCCTACCGCCATTTTGATCAACACCGCGCGTGGCGGGCTTGTCGATGACCGGGACCTTCTGGCTGCATTGAAGTGTGGCCGGATCGCCGGGGCAGGGCTGGATGTCTATGTCAGCGAAGGCGATCCCGCCTTCAAGCCGGTTTCGGACGAACTTATCGCACTGCCCAATGTGATCGCTACGCCGCATTCCGCCGGCTCGTCGGTGGAGGCTCTCGCCCGAACCAACATGATTGCGGCAAAAACCGTCATTTCAGTCTTTGATGGCGAAAAACTGCCTGAAGCATGTGTCATTGCCGATGGGCGGAAACCCGCAGCAGCAGGGTGACGTTTCGAAAGCGACGCTGGTCGACGGGCGGGACTTCTGTATCGAAGACATATATTGTAAACTGCCTTACCGAACACCCATGTCGCGTGGCAGTTCATGCGAAGCCTTTTCCGGACAGATTTTGAAACGATATCCCTTGAAAACCATTGCTGCCCCGATCGTCCATCAGCCACTTACAGAAAGCGCACGATCAGTCCTGAAAATGATCTCGCGTTCCGGACCGGTCACGAGGCCGCAACTGAGCGCCGCGCTGGCTTTTTCCAAGCCAACAATGTCCGCCGCCGTCGGCGAACTCGAAGCCCATGGGCTTGTAGCTTCGAACGGTGTCGCAAGAGGGGCCGTTGGCCGCACTGCGGTGACGTACGGGTTAGGCGCGGAGGCCGGTTTTGCGATTGGCGTCGATTGTGGCACCACCCAGATCCATGCGATGGCGTCGAAGCTCGATGGTCAGAATTTTGTCGAGTTGCAGCAGCCGGTTGGCGTTGATGGCGAAAATGCCGTGCAGCGGTTCCAGGCAATCGAAACGGCGATCCAATCTCTCTTGTCGCAATGCGGGAAAAGCCATGGGCCGCTGCGGGTTATCGCAATTGCTCTGCCCAATATAATTTCGCAGACGCTCGAGCGGCTTCCAGCGCGCGATGATTTTGCGCAGACGCTGCAGAGGCTGCAGGACGCCTACAACGTGCCGATCGTGGTCGAGAACAATGTCAATTGCGCTGCACTGGCCGAGTATCACGAAGGTGCGGCCAAGCATCATTCCTTTGCCATCTATCTGCAGATCGGCGTCAAGGTCGGTGTAGGGATTGTCCTGGATGGCAAGCTGTTTCGCGGGTTCCGCGGCGGGGCAGGCGAAGTCGGGCATTTGCCTTTTCCCTGGTCCGAAACGGAGAAGCCCCGCTTCCAGCATGTTGAAACCTACTTGGGTTCGGTGCAGCTCCTGCAGCGTTGCAAGGAGAATTGGCCTGCATCGGAGGGCAAACCACCCGTTTCGACCGCTGAATTGTTCTCTCTGGCGCAAACGTCTGACTATGCACGCCGGTGCGTCGAAAGACACGCCAACGATATCGGCAATCTGGTTGCATCCTGCGTCAGTATACTCGATCCCGAGCTGGTCGTTCTCGGGGGCGGCGTCGGACAGAATGCGATCCTGCTCGAAGGTGTCGACAAGGTCGTGAAGGAGCTTTGCTGGCCGGTGGAGATCAGGGTCAGCGAACTTTCCAACCAGGCGACGGTGCTTGGCGCGATGCGTCTGGGCGTTGATTTCGCCATGGCCGGTTTGCTCGGGGAAGACAGCAGCGCCGCCTTTCTTTATCCGGGAAGTTTGGCGGAACCTGTCCGCCAATAAGATACTCAATCAACAGCGAGCTTCGTATCCGTCTGGCGGTAACGGAAGTTGCAGACGGGGAGCCCGGCATCCTCGGAGAGCGTGGCGATAATCAGCTGCGCCGGAATGGCCTGCAAGATGGCATCGCCAATACCGGGACTGAACGCGGGTACGTTGATGACGACGAGATTGTCGGCATCGGCCACGTCACTGCGACTTGTGATCAGCACCGACGGAATGGCGAAGCCGGCAAGATCCCTGGCGAGCTGCACTTCACGGCCATCGCCAAAAAGGATGACGCCGCTATCCTTGTCGTTCGGTTCCATCGGGCCATGCAGGAAATTCAGCGTGTCCCAATCCTGAGCGGAAATACGGGCCGCCTCGCGGATCAGCAGCGATATATATCCCGCCGTACCGTAGGCGCAGCCTGCACCGACGCAATCGATGGCCTTGCGGTTGCCAAGCATCTTCGCAGCCTTCTCGACTTGCGGTCTGACCGTTTCGAGAACCGATTTTGCGGCCGAGGGCAGCGCTGTCCAATCGGCACCGGAAGGGCGCCCCGCCTTGTCTGCAAGCAATGCCGCCGTCAGCAACGAACCAAGATAGCTGGTGGTGTTCGGACCGCTATCGATGCCGCTGTTTGTCGGGATCATGTGACGAACGACCTTGGAGAGCGGCGTTCCGCCGCCCGTTGCGATACCGTAGGTCGGCTGGTCCGGGCGCACTTCCATCGCCTTCGCCGGCTCGATACTGCGGCCGGATGCGGAAAATGCGATATAGGCATCGCCCGCATCGATGGAGGTGTCATAGAGGTCTGTCGCCGCAAGTGCAAAGGCACGCATGCCTTGATTGCGCATCTGCGCCGCCGCAACGACCGCCGCGTAGAGACTGGCGCCGATGCCTGCGAGTACGATCGTTCCCGACTTCAGCGGCACAAGATCGATCGTATCCAGCGTGCTGGAAACGCTCTTCAGGCAGGCTTCGAGAGCGGCGGGCTGCAGGGCGATGGCCTCGCGGTAGGGGACTCTGTCGGTCATTTTTCATTCCGTATGCTGATGAGATTGAGGCCGGACGGCGCGGTGCCCTCCGGCCTTGGGAGAAGGGTGCGTTAGTCGAGCTTCAGATAGTCGGCGAAGCGGGCCGCGTCGTTGATGGTGATCTTGTCGAGCTTGTTTTCGCCAAGACCCCATTTGTCGAAGATTTTGGCGTAGGAGCCGTCATCGATCATCGATTGAAGCGTGGCGGCGAGGGCGTCGCGCAGCTGGTTGCTTTCCTTGCCGACGAGCACGGCCTGATACCCGACGGCATATTGTGCACCGGGAACGAGTTCGATCTTCTTGTTGCCTTCCGGCTGATGCTGCAGGCTGTAGGCGGCAACGCCGGTCGTATCCATGGAAAGGTCGACGCGTCCGCTCTGCAGCGCGATCTTGATCTGGTCGTTGGAGGGGAACTGCATGACGTTGAGCGGCTTGTCCGCCGGGCAGAGGCCTTTTTGTTTGTCGAGAAGTTCGAGCGGAATCGAGCCCTGGACCGCGCCGGCATTCAAACCGCAGGCATCCTTCAACTTGTGGATGTTCTTCGGGTTTCCCTCGAGCACGATGATGCTGGTGCCTTCAAGCATGTAGTTGACGATGTCGACGATCTTTTCGCGCTCGGCGAAGTCGCCGAAAGCAGACATGCCGATGTCGAAGCGGCCGGCCTGTATGCCCGGAATGATGCTGGCGAACTGCGCCGGCATGTCGGTGAACTTGACGCCAAGACGCGTGCCCATCTCGTCGCGCAGCTCGCGCTCCAGTCCGATGATGGTCTTGTTGTCCTCGCCATAAAAGTCATAGGGCGGCGTTTGCGGTTCGGTTCCGACCTTGATCTCGCCTGCGGTCTTGATTTTCTCCGGAAGCATGTCGTGCAGCTTCTGGTCGGTGCCGGCGGCAAAGCCTGCCGTGCCCGCCATCAGGACGGCGAGGGTCGCAAGAGACAGTTTCAACAATCTGGTATTCATGGCATTCCCCTTTTCTTGATGCACGTGAAAGACGTGCGGCCTTCAGACAAATGGTTGCCGGTCCGGTCAGTGCATTCGTCTGAGAAATGTTTTGGTTCGCTCATGCTGGGGCGCGTCGATGACCTGCCGCGCCGGGCCTTCCTCGACGACGACACCCTGATCCATGAAGATCACGCGGTCGGCGACCTCCCGGGCGAAGGCAAGTTCATGCGTGACGACGAGCATCGTCATGCCATCGGCTGCAAGCTTGCGCATGACCGCCAGCACTTCGCCGACGAGTTCCGGATCGAGCGCCGAGGTGGGTTCGTCGAAAAGCATCAGCTTCGGGTTCATGGCCAGTGCGCGGGCAATGGCGACCCGCTGCTGTTGACCGCCGGAAAGCTGGTAAGGAAAGGCGTCCTCCCGCCCCTCGAGATCGACGAGTTTCAACAACTCCCTGGCGCGGGCGAAGGCCTGTTCGCGCGATTGGCCGCGGATCAGTATCGGTGCCTGCGAGATGTTGGTGAGCACGTCGTGATGCGCGAAGAGATTGAACCGCTGGAACACCATGCCGATGTCCTGGCGCTGCCGGGCGAGCTCCTTGCCGCTCATCTCGTAGAGCAGGCCATGCCGCTCGTTGTAGCCGATCAGATGGCCGTCAACGAGGATGCGCCCGCCGCTCATGCGCTCAAGATGGTTGATACAGCGCAGGAACGTCGATTTGCCGCTCCCCGACGGGCCAAGCAGGCAGACGACTTCGCCCTTGCGTATCGTCAGGTTGATCCCCTTCAGCACCTCGTGTGCGCCGAATGACTTGCGAACATCGAGAGCTTCGACCATGGCGACGCCGCCGCTCGTGAGTGCTGGTTGCTCGCTCATCCGTTGCTCCCTTCGGCACGAAGCAGGCGCAGGGCAGCACGCCAGGCCATAGGTGCGTCGCTGGTGGACCGGCCAAGCCGGCGTTCGATCA
This sequence comes from uncultured Alphaproteobacteria bacterium, assembly GCA_963776115.1. Taxonomy (GTDB): domain Bacteria; phylum Pseudomonadota; class Alphaproteobacteria; order Rhizobiales; family Rhizobiaceae; genus Phyllobacterium. Next base: position 44,963 of record CAVZLS010000006.1, read on the forward strand.
TGTATTGCAAGCTCGAAGCGACCGTCGTCATCACGAGGTACCAGATGCTGGCAACGATCAGCAGCTCGATGATGAGGAAGTTCTTGGCGTAGATATTCTGGGCGCGGGTCAGGAGATCCTGCGCCGCCACCACCGAAACCAGTGAGGTCGTCTTCAGCATCGAAATGGTCTGGTTACCGATCGGCGGGATGATAACCCGCAGCGCCTGCGGAAAGATGATGCGCAGCATCGCCTGCGTTGGCGTATAGCCCAGCGCTTTCGCGGCCTCCTGCTGGCCGCTGTCGACCGCCATCAATCCGCCGCGCATTATTTCCGCCATGTAGGCCGCCTCGTTGAGGCTGAGGGCCAGCAAGGCGGCGACAAAGGCGGTGATGATCGAGTTCGTATCGAAATGGATCGAGCCGATATCGATGCTCGGGATGAAGAGCTGGATATTGAACCAGAAGATGATCTGGACGAGCAGCGGCGTGCCGCGGAAGAACCAGATGTAAAGACTGGCAAAGCCGCTGACGATCGCGTTCGGCGAGAGGCGCATCATCGCCAGCATCGCCGCCGGCAACGATGCTGATCAGCATCGAAAGCACCGTGAAAAGGATGGTAAGCTTGATGCCTTCGAGAATCGTTTCATCGAAGAGGTATTGCGGGATCGCCGACCATGTGATGTGGCGGCTCATGATAACCATGGCCAGCAGAAAACCAACGATCACGATGAGGATGATGGCGATCACCCATTGGCCCCAGTTGCGCGCAGGAATGATCCTTTGTTCGCTCATGCCGCCCTCCAGTCGCCTTCGTTCGAGATAGTGCCGGCTACATGGGGGAGCGGCAGATGGGCCGGGCGCTCTCCCGCCTGCAGTTGCCGCGCGAGCGCCATGGCGCCGATAACCGGCGGTTCGCGCAGAAGCGTCAATTTCCAGTCTGGCGCGACGGTCGCGAGTGCCGATTGAAACGCTTCGAAAAGACGGGGTTGGCGCGTGATGACGCCGCCGCCCGTCACGATATCCTTCCCCGGTGCGCCGCGATCGATCAGGCGCGAGACCAGTGCCGCGAGCGCCTTGCCGCCTTGCGCTATGACATCAAGAGCGAGCGCCGATCCGGCATCGGCTGCCGCGAAGACCAGGGGTACGAAACTGCCAATCCTGGCGGCGCTTCCCTGATCGCCCAGCGCGCGCCCGAGTTCAACGGGATTGTCGATGCCAAGTGCCTGAAGCAGGCTGCGGCCCAGCGGCTCCAGAGGTTCGCCCGAATCGAGCGACCTGCGCACTGCGCGTGCCGCCTCCCGGACCAGGCCGGCGGCGCTGCCTTCGTCGCCGAGATACCATCCCCAGCCCCCGGCGGCGATCATCCGCCTGTCATCGCTCCGGGCAACGGCGATGGAGCCCGTGCCGCAGATGACAGAGATGCCGACATCCTTGCCTGCCGCCGGAAGAAGCAGTTCTGAATCGTTGAGGACCAATACCACCGTTGCCGGCAGCAGCTGTGCGAGCCGCTGTTGAAAAGCCCCGCATTCCTCGTCGGTATCGCAGCCATGCGAACCCGCAACCAGAACCTCGGGCAGTTTGCCTCCGGTCATTTTCGTCAAGGCTGCAACGAGCGTGGCAGCGTCGGCTTCGGCGTTCTGCCGCGCTCGCCACTCAGAAGTCGGCATCGATATATCGGAGACCGCCAGGCCGTTGGCTGCCATCATTTGCGTCTTCGTTCCGCCGATATCGATTCCCACGAGCATGGATGCGCCTTCACCAAATTCACATTATTAGGTAACTTACCTAATTAATTGACTTTGGCAAGAAGCGACCCAAAGAAAACTTTATGAATGGGGTCGACTTGCGGGGGGCAATGCCAGCACCTGCAAACTAATTTAAGCGCAGTTGCAAAAAGCCGTAATATTTGCGCAATTGGGGTCGCTGATGCCGCACCGCTGGCCGAATCAGGCAGTCAACACGGTGGAACAGTTTCATGACGACAAGCGATGTATGGACTTTTATTCGCGCCCTGATCACCAATCCGTCGAGAGTCAGCGCGATCGCTCCCTCTAGTGCGGCTTTGGCAAGGCTCATCACCAGCGAAATCGGTGCTGCTTCCGGTCCCGTCCTTGAACTTGGCCCGGGCACAGGCGTCTTTACGGATGCCTTGCTGGCGCGCGGTGTGAGCCCCGGTAACCTGACGTTGATCGAATACGGCGCTGAATTTGCAAGATTGTTGCAGACGCGCTTCCCGGGCATGCGAATCCTGCAGATGGATGCCTCACAGCTCGGCGGACAGGATTTGTTCAAGGCTGAACCAGCGGGTGCCGTCGTCAGCGGACTGCCGTTCCTGAGCATGCCCGACAAGGTCGCAGCTATTCTCAGTGGGGCCTTCAGCAATCTGCGCAACGATGGTGCGTTTTACCAATTCACCTATGGCTTTCGCTGCCCTGTGCCGGCAGCTGTTTTGAACGAACTCGATCTTGAGGCCGTGTGCATAGGCCGCGCCTTCTGCAATCTGCCCCCGGCGGCTGTGTACCGCATCACGCGTCGAGGCGTGGAGGTCAAGCAGACGATTGGATAAATAGCAAATCTCTGGTGCGTGGTTCGACAAGCTCACCATGAGGGACGTGGTTCGATTGGATAGAGTCACCGGCTGCAACGTTGGAGATGAGCGTTGAAGCCCACGCACTCCCTCATGGTGAGCTTGTCGAACCACGCACAACAAATCTGCCCCAACCGATCACCCGAAATCACGTAACGATCAAATTTATTGTCTTGTCACCGGATGACGCGGCGATAATGTCCCGCGCATGAAGCTACCTGCCGCATCTCCCGTTCGTTTCGCTCTCGGCGGTCTGGTGGCTATGGCAGTCGGCATGGGTATCGGCCGGTTCATCTTCACGCCGATCCTGCCCGGCATGATGAGCGATCTTGGCCTGACACCGGGCGATGCCGGTCTCATCGCCTCGGCCAATTATTTCGGTTATCTGCTCGGTGCGATCATTGCCGGCTTCGGCTGGGCGTCAGGCATCGAGCGACCCCTGGTCTATGCGTCTCTCACCGCAAGCGCCGCGCTTTGTTTCGCCATGAGCGTCAGTGACGGGGTGATGCTCTTTTCCGTCATCCGTTTCTTTGCAGGCGTTGCCAGCGCCTTCATGCTGGTTTTCACCGCAACGATCGTCTTCAGTCATCTCGCCGCTGCAAACCGGCAAGATTTGCAGGCGATGCATTTCGGCGGCGTTGGCACTGGCATAGCGATTTCATCTCTGCTCGTTGCGTTCAGTTCCGCCAGCGGTCATGGTTGGCGGGAAGACTGGATCGGCGCGGCCGTCCTTTCCGTTCTCGGCCTCATCGCCGTCTTCGCGCTGATACGACAAGGCCCGGCGCGCAGCGGTTCGGCCGCGGCGGAACCGCCCATCGTCTGGACGCCGGAATTCATCAAGATCAACATTGCCTATGGCCTGTTCGGCTTCGGCTACATCATTACCGCAACGTTCATCATCGCCATCGTTCGCTCAAGCCATGGCAGCCCATGGATGGAAGCGCTGGTCTGGTTCGTGACAGGCACTGCCGGCGCCATATCCGTCTGGCTCTGGACACCGCTCTTGCGGCGTGCCGGTCCGTTTGTCGCGCTGGCGGTGGGCTGTGCTGTTCAGGCGATAGGCGTTGCGGCGAGCGTCGTTCTGCCATCGCCGGCCGGGCCCTTGCTGGGCGGTCTCCTGCTGGGGCTGACGTTCATCGTCATCACCGCCTTCGGCTTTCAGGCGGGGCGCGTGCTTCTGCCGCATTCACAGCGCCGCGTCATGGCGGTGATGACCGCCGCATTCGGTATCGGCCAGATCATCGGACCGCTGATCGGCGGATATGTCGCCAACATCACCGGCGACTTCACCGTTGCCACGCTTGCTGCGGCAGCGGGTCTCGTTGTGGCGGCGCTCTTTGCATTTTCCGCGGGACGTAGAAAGCCTTGAGTGCCTGATCTTCCGGGTTGCATTACTAATATGCGTGGTTCGACAAGCTCAGCATGAGGGACGTTGGTTGGTCGCAGGGATAACCGACATGGACCCGATAACTGCAACCTGTAGCCTCTTGGCTCCTGCAATCAACCACCACCCTCATGGTGAGCTTGTCGAACCACGCATAGCTGTTGTGCCGTAGAGATCGCCCACCAACATATCCAAATCATTACAGCAATTTAATTACAACGGTTCCTTTTTGCCCTATTCGTGCTGTTAAAGTCGTGCAACTCGTAACACCACAAAAGTGCATGACTTTTCACTCGAGGAACTCACCGTGTTTGTCTCATTTTTCCCCAGGCCAAAGCTCTTTTTCATTTCCGCGATACTATGGGCACTAGCGGCTATCTTCCTCTGGTACTTTGGTGGCCAGCAGTTTGGCGGCAATTTTGGTCTGCCACCAGCTGCCCCGGGTACGCCGGCGATTGTTGGCGTTGCCCTCTTCGTGTCGAAACCGTTTCTCTGGTTCTACATTTACTACGCCGCCGCAACGTTGCTTTTCTACGCGTTCTGGGCCTTTTACAGTCCGCATCCATGGCAAAACTGGTCTATCCTGGGCTCGGCATTGATCATCTTTGCCACCTATTTTTCCGTTCAGGTCAGCGTCGCCTTCAATGCATGGTATGGGCCGTACTACGACCTGATCCAGGCAGCGCTCGCCAAGACCTCCCCTGTCACCGCTGAGCAGTTGTATCTCGGCCTCGTCGATATATCGGGTATTGCCTTTGTGGCCGTCACGATTGGCTCGATAAATGCCTTTTTCATCAGTCACTATATCTTCCGCTGGCGCACGGCGATGAACAATTTCTACATGCAGCATTGGGAACAACTTCGGCATATTGAAGGTGCCTCGCAGCGTGTTCAGGAAGATACAATGCGATTTTCCACGACCGTTGAAGGCCTCGGTGTCAGTCTGGTTCGCTCTGTGATGACATTGATCGCTTTCTTGCCGGTACTGTTCACGCTTTCCAAGGAAGTAACCGAACTTCCGATCATCGGCGAAATACCCTATGCGCTCGTATGGGCCGCGGTAGGCTGGTCCCTGTTCGGGACGTTCTTTCTCGCTGTGGTCGGCTACAGATTGCCGGGGCTGGAGTTCCGCAATCAGCGTGTCGAGGCGGCATATCGTAAGGAACTGGTCTACGGCGAGGATGATGAGAGCAGGGCACAGCCACCGACGATGGCCCAGCTGTTTTCGAATGTCCGGAAAAACTATTTCCGGTTGTACTTCAACTATCTGTATTTCAATGTCGCCCGCATCCTCTATCTCCAGGCCGACAACATCTTCTCGCTGCTCGTGCTCATCCCTTCGATCGCTGCGGGCAAACTTTCGCTCGGGCTGATGACACAGATATCCAACGTGTTCGACCAGGTGCGCGAGTTGTTCCAGTATCTCGTCAATTCATGGTCGACGATCGTCGAATTGCTGTCGATCTACAAACGTCTACGCGCCTTCGAATCGGTGATCTACGACGAGCCCTTGCCTGAGATCGATCAGCATTATCTGCGGACGCAAGCCGAAGAAGCATGACCATCGCATAGTGGGCGGCGGTCAGATCCCGCCGCCCACAAAGCTTATACTAATGTCCCATAGATAGACCGCACGTTTTTGTGTGAGACTCGTCATTGCACTTCGCACAAAAATGTGCGAAACATTGACGACGGGAAGCTCTTCTTCGCGAGCTTCGTGATACAGCCAGGCGATTGAAGCTGGTTTTCGAGGTAGTCGAAAATAGGGGAAAGGGATCTCACTACAGGGTAAGGCTCGGCGGCAAGTCCACAACGATCAAATCCGGCGAACTCACGCCAACCTATATTCGCCTTATCAGAAAACAGCTGGGAATCGACTGACGACGAAGGGATGATCGCAATGAAATATTCCTACCATGCTCAGTTCGAGCCAGATCCGGACGGTGGGTTTCTGGTAACTTTTCCAGATGTTCCAGAAGCCATCACCCATGGCGCGGATATGGATGAAGCGCGTTTGAATGCCATCGAGGCCCTTGGATTGGCTCTCCGCGGCTATCTTGTTGAAGGCAAACAGTTGCCCGCATCGATGAGAAAGGGTAAACGCCTCGTCGACATACCAGTTGAAGCGACCGATGCCCTGAAACTCGCAGTTGTAGATGCGTTCAAGGCCTCGAGTATTTCAAAATCAGAACTGGCCCGGCGTCTGGGCAAGGGAGAAACGGAAGCGAGGCGTATTCTCGACCCCGATCACCCGACCAAACTTCCGGTTCTCGAGGCGGCATTGTCCGTCTTGGGCAAGAAAGTAGTCGTGTCCGTATTGGATGCAGCTTGAAACAGATCACGGGGCGGCAGTCAGATCCCGCCGCTCGCTGCCGGTTTCACCAATTCCGCGCCGGCGACTGGCGTCGTTCCGCCGGTCTCTTTCAAATATTCGCTGTAGGTCGTGCAGCGCACGTCCGCTTTGACGCAAACCTCGCTGGTGAAACGCTCCAGCGCGCGCCAATAGGCATCGCCATTCATCAGCGTAAAGTGCAGGCCGATCTGGAACGGAATGCGCTTTCCCTCATACTGGCGCTCGAAGGCGCCCTTGAATGCGTCGTAGGCACGGTTCTCGAATTCGTCGAGGTGATCGGGGCGCTCCACTGCCCCTGAATGGCGCACGAAGAGGTTATAGTCCATGGCGATGACCGGCTTGTTTTTCGGCCCCTCGTCAATCGTCGGCAGTCCGAATTGATAGAGACCGCCGGCATGCAGCGGCAGAGCCGGACCGCGTGATACACCGCTGCCGTCGAAGACATAGCCCTTGTCCTTCAACGCTGAAAGCAGCGCCGGACTTTCCGAAAGGTAAGGTGCGCGGAACCCGCGTATTTCCGCATCGACAAAGTGCTTCCAGCCTTGCGGTTCCGGGTCGGCGCCATATTTGCTCCAGGCATCGCTGAGCACTTGTTTGTATGTCGTCAATTCATGTTCCCAGTCCGCCTTCGACCAGGTCTTGCCGTCGAAATGCCCGCAGGCATGGCTGGCGATCTCGTTGCCCTCGTTGCGCGCCCGCCAGATATTGTCGAGACGCTGGGCAATATCCTCCTTCGAGGTGGCAAAGCCGATGTTGGAGCGTCCCGCCGGTTCATTCGGCGCCTGATAGGACTTGCGGTCGTCTCGATCGATCAGGAATACGCAGGAGAGGAAATAGGTGAACTTGGCGTTTGAACGTTGTGCCAATGCGCGGCTGCGGTCCCAAAGCGCGTTGCTGCCGGAATTGTCGAACGAGATCAGCACGTATTGCGGCTTGGCGCCAATCGAACCGCGCAGCTCCACCCCACTTGTTGCCAGGGCGGGCGCGGATAATGAGAACGCGAGGGACGCGGCGAGAACGGTACAGATCGAACGCATGATGCGGGATACGCGGCTCCGGGGGAGGGATGTTTGTCGCTACAGGTGAAATGTGGCGATGATCGGACGCGGCGATCCACCGCAAGCGATACGCCTTCTAACCGGTCCCGCATGGGTCTATCTTCCCGCCAGCATTGAGGGAGGCGGTCATGCTGGTACTGATTCTTGGGATCATCGTTTTTCTTGGAATTCACTCGGTACGCATCGTTGCGCCGGAGTGGCGTCTCGCCAGGATGGAGCAGTGGGGCGAGAACACGTGGAAAGGTCTCTACTCGGTCATTTCGCTCGTCGGTTTCGTGCTTCTCGTATGGGGCTACGGCATGGCACGACCCGACGCTCCGGTGCTCTACGAACCGCCAGTCTGGATGAAGCACGTCACCGCGCTGCTGATGCTGTTTGCCTTCATTTTCCTCGGTATTTTCATCGCAAAACCCGGCCGCATGAAACCGGCGCTGAAACATCCGATGCTGATCGCCATCAAGACCTGGGCGCTGGCGCATCTGCTCGCCAATGGCGATCTCGCGTCGCTCATCCTGTTTCTGTCGTTCCTGGCCTGGGCTGTGGTCGATCGCATCGCCATCAAGCGGCAGGAGCGGGCAGGACTTGCGGCGCCCTATATCGTTCCCGGCCCGGTCTCCAACGATGTGATCGGCATTGTCATTGGCCTCGTGCTCTACGTGCTCTTCGTATGGAAATTGCATGCGCTTTTGATTGGCGTTCAGCCGATGTAACGGCTAATTTTCGTTTGCCACTTACATCCTGCGAAGTTTCCGACTAAAAGCGCCTATTCCATGCGCTGGCAGCGTTTGCTTCCGCGCGTCCAGCAATTGATCCGGTGGCACAAGGCTACCCAGAGGCACCATGACTGACGACGGCTTTTTCCGTGAGGTAAATGAAGAACTGCGCTCCGACAAGGTGAAGGCATTCTGGAAGCGCTATGGCTCGCTCCTGATCGGCGCGGTCGTGGCGCTTGTTGTCGGCACAGGCATCTTTGCCTTCTACGAGTACTGGACGGAAAAGCAGGCCTCGCAGTCCGGCGATCAGTTTCTCGCCGCGCTCAACCTTGTTCGCGACGGCAAGAACGACGAAGCCCTGAAGACCCTCGACCAGCTCGAAAAGGATGGTTACGGCGCCTATCCGGTGCTGGCGCGTATGCGCGCAGCCGGTGTCATCGCCCAGAAAGGCGATCTCGCCGGCGCCGTTGCAGCCTTCGACAAGGTCTCCGCCGACACGTCCATTCCGCAGGCTATCCGCGATCTCGCCAAGCTCCGCGCCGCCTTCATCCTCGTCGATACCGGCTCCTATGATGACGTGGCGTCTCGCGCCGAGCCTCTTTCATCCGACGGTAATCCAATGCGCCACTCCGCCCGCGAAGCGCTTGGTCTTGCCGCCTGGAAGGCCGGCCGCGGTGCAGATGCGACCAAGCTGTTCCAGCAGATTTCCGATGATCAGGCTGCACCTGCCAATGTGCGCCAGTTCGCCGATACCATGCTTGATCTCTTGAAGAGCACCGGCGCCACACCTGCCGCTGCCGCCGGCTGAAGAACAGGAATTCAATGAGCTTTACCGTCGCAATAATCGGCCGTCCGAATGTCGGTAAGTCCACGTTGTTCAACCGGCTTGTCGGCCGCAAGATCGCGCTTGTCGACGACCTTCCCGGAGTCACCCGCGATCGCCGCGTCCATGGCGCCAAGCTTTACGATCTGAAGTTCGACGTCATCGATACGGCAGGCCTCGAAGAGGTCGACAGCGAATCGCTCGAAGGCCGGATGCGCGCCCAGACAGAACTTGCCATCGGCGAAGCTGACCTCGTCTTCTTCCTTGTCGATGCCAAGGCTGGCATCACGCCGACCGACGTAACCTTCGCCGATCTCGTGCGGCGTTCAGGCAAGAAGGTTATTCTGGTCGCCAACAAGGCTGAGGCGCGCGGCGCCGAATCCGGCATGTACGATTCCTATGCGCTCGGTCTCGGCGAGCCGACACCGATCTCGGCCGAACATGGCCAGGGTTTTCCGGACCTGCGCGATGCCATTGTCGAGATCATGGGCGAAGAGCGTGTCTTTCCCGATGAGCACACAAAGGATGATGCAGACGATAGCATCGCCGTCACCATCCCTGCGGTTCCGCGCTCGCTCGATGAACTGATCGGCGATGACATTGATGACCCCGACGCCGACGACATTCCGGCCTATGATGCGTCGAAACCGCTGCGCATTGCGATTGTCGGCCGCCCCAACGCCGGCAAGTCCACTCTCGTCAATACCATGCTTGGCGAAGACCGGCTGCTGACCGGTCCGGAAGCCGGTATCACCCGCGATTCCATCTCGGTCGATTGGGAGTGGAACGGCCGCAAGATCAAGCTTTTCGATACCGCCGGCCTGCGCCGCAAGTCGCGTGTGCAGGGCAAGCTCGAAAAGCTTTCCGTCGGCGACGCGCTGCGTGCCATCCGCTTTGCCGAAGTCGTCATCATCGTGCTCGACGCGACGATCCCCTTCGAGAAACAGGATCTGCAGATTGCCGATTTGATCATCCGCGAAGGCCGTGCGCCGGTCATCGCATTCAATAAGTGGGACCTCGTCGAAAACCGCCAGATGGTTCTGGCTGACCTGCGCGAAAAGACCGAACGCCTGTTGCCGCAGATCCGGGGCATCCGCGCGGTGCCGATCTCGGGTGAGCGCAATCAAGGCATCGACAAGCTGATGGCCGCCGTTGCCTCGACGGACGAGATCTGGAACCGCCGCATTTCGACCGGCCGTCTCAATCGCTGGCTGGAAGGCGTTCTTGCGCATCATCCGCCACCCGCCGTCGCCGGACGGCGTCTCAAGATCAAGTACATCACGCAGGTCAAGACGAGGCCCCCGGGCTTTGTCATTTCCTGCTCGCGTCCCGATGCGTTTCCGACATCCTATGTGCGCTATCTGGCCAACGGGATTCGCGAGACGTTCGATATTCAGGGCGTGCCTATCCGCCTCGTGCTCCGCACCTCGGACAATCCCTTCGCCGGACGGGCAAAGAAGAAGCGGTAGGGGAAGGATTTTCACTACCATTCTCCCGATCTCGTTAACCCTCCATCAAGGTTAATGCTTCATTTTTACGACCAGAATTGTTCGGTTGTGAGTGGGGTATCGGCGTGCGTTTCTCTGGATTGTTGCGGGCGTGTTCCCGGCTGAGAGCTCGAACAGATCGGAATATCGTTGGTCCACTGGTCATCGGAGCGGCGATTTACTTGCTCTCCCCGACCGTCACTGCCTACCAGGACATGGCGAGCATGCTTTCCGGTTCTGAGTCCGGGCAAGGCCGCTGGACTTCCTATCTGGAAAAATCGCCGGCCGGCTCCATCCAGAAGGCCAATATGTCCTTCGTCGATGAAAAGGCAATCACGTCCAGCGTTCCCGCGAGTGGTATCAATGCTCCCGGTATTGGCCCGATCGTCATCAATGGTTCACAGAAAGCACCGGGCGCGACGCCCGATGAAGATCGTATCAACCGCGCCGAAAAACAGGGCCGCATTGTCACAATCAGTAAAAAAGCGCCGCCCAAGGCGTTTAGCGCCGGTTCTATCCTGCAGCGCCAAAGCATGCTGACTCGCCCGACTCATGGCGTCGAGGTCGAGATGGCCTTTGCCAAACCGAAGATTGCCGGCAAGGAATTCGAGATCGCTCTCGCGTTCCACAACCGCGTCCCCGACAAGCCTGAACCGGATTTGCCGCCGATGCTGGCAAACCTCGTCAACAACAATCAGCCAGATGTTCTGGCACTCGGTTATGCGCCTGCAGCTCCGGATTATTCCAAAACATCTCCCTTTGATACAATCTTGAATGAGCCGAAACTCCCGGGCCGCTTTATTCCGCAGCTTGGCGCCGGCGACCATGATTGGCTTGCGACGCCCTTGCCCCCCGTCGTATTCACCAAGGAAGAACAGAAATGTCTGGCAACCGCCATTTACTTTGAAGCGAGGAGTGAAAGCGTCAAAGGCCAGGCAGCCGTGGCGCAGGTCATTCTCAATCGCGTGCGCAATCCGGCCTATCCAAAAACCATTTGCAAGGTCGTCTACCAGAACGATGACTGGATCAACCGCTGCCAGTTTTCCTTTGCCTGCGAAGGACGCAAACTCAATGTAACCGAGCCCAAGCAATGGAAAGTGGCGCAGGAAGTCGCCATGGCCGTCACATCGGGGCGGATTTTCCTGCCCGAGATTGGCTCGGCCACGCATTATCACGCGGTCTATGTCCGGGCGATGTGGGCGCATACCATGAAGCGCATCGACAGGATCGGCCAGCACATCTTTTATCGCACCTACGGTGGCGGCTGGATTTGATCGTCGCACGCTTGGAAACAACGGGAAAGCTGCTATATTGCTTCTGGAGTGGGAACGAGCTTTCGCCCGTCCCCCTTTCCTTATTTGAATTGAACCCGGACGGTCCATGACCAGCTCGTCCGGGTTTTTCTCATAATAAGGGCAATACTAAATGGCTTGTACCACATAGTAGATTACCTCCAGATTTGAAGGCAGGGCCTCTGCCCAAAGGTCGAAGCGGCCATCCCTTCGATGCACCGGCTGGCTCGGGGCTTCCTGCTTTAGCCCTCAAATCCCGTGACGCTGTCCGCTTTTCATTTATGGTTGGAATAATGCGACCTGCAAGAAACGCAGGGTTGAACCAGGCTGTGCGACATCTGAAATTGTCGGCTCTCGGGGTCCGTTCAAGCGCCCCACATCCGCACGATCGGCAGGGATTCGACCGCAAAACTTCGATCAAGAGGTGAGACATATAGTCATATTTGGCTAACATGTTGAATTTCACCATGAAAATTACCCCTGAGAAGTCTCGGCTATGCGCCTTGACTAGCGTGGACCGTAACAATATGTTGCGCGCGACTTCGAAGCGGGGGTGAAGCCTCGCATTCAGCGTGTAAAGGACATGCCATTGGCCACGGGTAAGGATCCCGATAAGTCAGGTTCTGTCGGTAGCACGCCGGGTGCCGGGAAGATGCTGACTTCGGAGGAACTGGAGAGCCGTCGTCGTGCTTTGGGAGCAAAACTTGCTTCTAGAGGTGCAGCGCGAAAATCCGGTTCAGACGACAAGGGGACGGAAACCGCCTCCGGTGTCGCGCAGGCCATGAAGCTGTCGAGCGAGTTTATTGCCGGCGTTCTGGTTGGTGCGGGGTTGGGCTGGTTAGCTGACCGATTTTTGGGTACTTCACCTTGGGGGCTTATCATCCTGCTCCTCCTTGGTTTTTGTGCTGGAACGCTGAATATCCTGCGCTCTGCGGGACGTGTAGCGGAAAACAGTGGTCTGCAGTCCATCAAGGATGCCGAGCGCGACAAACCGGAATAGCCTTGCGAGCTGATGCTTGCGGGAATGATGCGAGAGAGACGAGGTTACAGTGTCCAACGATCCGATTCATCAATTCCATATCACCAAGTGGATTCCCATTGATCTGGGTGGAATTGATCTATCCTTCACCAATTCGTCGGCCTTCATGGTTGCAACGGTTGGCGTTGCATCGGCATTTCTCTACCTGACCTCCTCCAATCGCGGTCTCATTCCAACCCGCCTGCAATCCATTTCGGAAATGGCCTATGAGTTCGTCGCCTCGACCTTGCGCGAATCGGCAGGCAATGCCGGAATGAAGTTCTTCCCGTTCGTTTTCTCGCTGTTCATGTTCGTGCTCGTTGCCAACATGCTCGGCATGTTTCCTTATTTCTTCACAGTCACCAGCCAGATCATCGTCACTTTCGCGCTTGCTATTCTGGTGATCGGTACCGTGCTTGCCTATGGTTTTGCCAAGCATGGCTTCAAATTTCTCGGCGTGTTCATTCCTTCCGGCGTACCCACGCTGCTGCTTTTGCTGGTGGTTCCGATCGAGATCATCTCGTTCCTTTCCCGCCCGATCAGCCTTTCGGTTCGTCTTTTCGCCAACATGCTTGCTGGCCACATCACGCTGAAAGTGTTTGCTGGTTTCGTCGCTTCCTTGAGCGCTCTCGGTGCGCTCGGTATAGGCGGAGCCGTGCTGCCGCTTGCGATGACAGTGGCGCTGACCGGTCTCGAATTTTTGGTGGCTTTCCTTCAGGCCTACGTCTTCACCGTGCTGACCTGCATGTATCTGAATGACGCAGTCCATCCCGGCGGTCACTAAAAAAGACTTCACCGGCGGAGTTCCGCCAAACGCAATCTATCAATGATGAATCGATCTAAAAGGAGTTTAATATGGATCCGGTAGCAGCAAAGTACATCGGTGCAGGTCTTGCCTGTTTTGGTATGGCCGGAACGGCCCTCGGCCTCGGCAATATTTTCGGCAGCTATCTCTCCGGTGCGTTGCGCAACCCTTCAGCAGCTGATGGCCAGTTCGGCCGTCTGGTATTCGGCTTTGCCGTTACCGAAGCTTTGGGCATCTTCTCGCTGCTCATCGCTCTTCTGCTTCTCTTCGCTGTTTAATCTGAACGGCGCTTGATACTGGCTGCGCTTTGCGTGGCCAGTTTCTTATCTGCAGCAAACCATGTTTGCTGATTTGGGAAACGCCCGACTTCAAGGGGATTTTATATGTTTGTGTCTTCGGCGAACGCCGCATCCACAACGGAAACAGTCGCTCAGACCGACACGCATGGTACACCGGAACCGGCTGTACCGGGCGCGACGCCTGACGCCCACGCAGCCGAGACGCACACTGAAACCGGTGTGCCGCATCAGCAAGGTGTTTTCCCGCCCTTCGACTCCAGCCATTTTGCATCGCAGATTCTCTGGCTGGCGGTAACATTTGCCGCATTTTACCTGTTCCTGTCGCGGGTAGTTCTGCCACGCATCGGCGGTATCATCGAAACCCGTCGTGATCGCATCGCAACCGATCTCGATCAGGCTGCTCGCATGAAGCAGGACTCGGATGACGCGTTTGCTGCCTACGAGCAGGAACTGGCCGACGCCAAGAAGAAGGCCGGTGGCATTGCCCAGACCGCCCGTGATGAAGCCAAGGCAAAAGCCGACGCCGAACAGGCCGACATTTCGGCAGCCCTCGAGAAAAAATTGAGCGACGCCGAAGCCAGCATTGCCGCCATCAAGGACAAGGCGATGAAGGAAGTCGGTACGATTGCCGAAGATACCGCAAGCGAGATCGTCAAGAAGATCCTCGGCGGTAGCATCGACAAGGCAAGCATATCCGCCGCGGTCAAAGCTGTTCGGGGCTGAGGAGAACCACAATGGAATTCGACGCAACATTCTATGCCTTGGTCGGACTGGTCATCTTCCTGGCGCTGATGATCTATCTCAAGGTTCCGGCAGTCGTTAACAAATCGCTCGACGGTCGCGCTGATAAAATTCGCGACGAGCTTGAAGAAGCCCGCCGCCTGCGCGAGGAAGCGCAATCCCTGCTTGCGGAATTCCAGCGCAAGCGCAAGGAAGCCGAAAAGGAAGCGGGCGAGATCGTCGCCGCTGCCGAGCGTGAAGCGCATGGCCTTCTCGAGGAAGCCAAACAGAAAACCGAAGAATATGTGACGCGCCGCAAGAAGCTCGCCGAGCAGAAGATCGCTCAGGCCGAGACCGAAGCCGTCAACGAAGTTCGGGCTTCCGCCGTCGATATCGCTGTTGCAGCGGCCAGCCATATTCTTGGCAACAAGGTGGACGCCAAGACATCGGCTGACTTCTTCAAGTCATCGCTGACTGAAGTAAAATCCCGCCTTAACTAAAGCAAGAACGGGAACTTCGAACGTTCACGAAGCCGCCGAAAGGCGGCTTTCTTTTTAATTCTCACTTTGATCTGAATCCGCAGATGTCTTACGCAGAGAATCCTTGAATCTCGCACAGGAGTTCGCGATTCCGATGCAAGAAAGTGCGATTCTGGCGCAAGAATTTCAACCGATGAGTGAAATTTGGTGGTGCCAAGTTGAAATGCCAGGGCTGTTGAGATTCATGTCAGGGCGGGGCGAAAACGGTGGGTTTCGAGCACAGGAGCGGAGCGTACATTTTGGTACGTGAGCACTGGAGCGCAGAAAAACGCCGTTTGCAGGCCGACATGGCATGAATATCGACTGACCTTAGGTCTGGCGCTCTTTCAGCGGCGAGAAGCTGAAGCGGTGCAGGCCGACCACCGGACCATGCGCCTCCATGGCATTGCGGTGGTACTCCGTCCCATATCCGGCGTGCATTTCCAGACCATAAAGCGGAAAGTATTTGCCGGTCTGTGCCATCATCCGGTCGCGTGTCACCTTGGCGAGGATGGAGGCCGCCGCGATCGATACGGAACGTTGGTCGCCCTTGATCAGCGCCGTCGCCGGGCAGGGAAGCCCTGGGGCCACGTCGCGCCCGTCGATGAGCGCATGACCCGGAAGGATTGCCAGACCGCACACAGCCCGGCGCATCGCCTGGAGTGCGGCTTTCAGAATATCGGTTGCATCGATCACTGGCGCGGAAATGCTCGACACTGCGCAGGCGAGCGCCGTTTCCGTAATAATATCAAAAAGTTCCTCGCGGCGCTGCGGTGTCAGCCGCTTCGAATCGTCAAGACCTTTGGGGATCTTCTTCGGGTTCAAGATGACCGCGGCGGCCACCACTGGTCCCGCCAGCGGACCACGCCCAGCCTCGTCTATACCGGCGACAAGCTCAATCCCGCTGCGCATAAGCTTTCCGCTCGCTGGCAAAGTCCGGTTTGCCAGGTTCGATAGGAAGAAGCAGAGAATCAGAACGCGATCGAGCCATGTTGCGACGAGCCTCGCATTCGCTCTGATTCTCTGCAAGTCCCCTGGCGCAGATGGGGCGGACGCCAGGGTCACGTCAGGCTCGATGGGGGGCTGCCTGACGGAAGCAAGTTATTGATTCAATGAACGATCCAATCTTTCGTTGGAATTTTCTTTCGAACTTCGCGTACCGGCTTATAGCAGTGACAATTGTTCGCTTCCGGGGGTGGCCTCGAACAGGTCCGTACGCAGCCGGCGCTTGTCCACATTGATGCCGAGCCGCTTGGCTGCTATCTCAAATCGCCTGCCGATCTGCCAGGCATAGGGTCCTTCACCGCGCATGCGTTTACCCCATTCAGCATCGTAATCCTTGCCACCTCGCATTGACCGGACAAGCGACAGAACGTGGCGATAGCGGTCCGGATAATTGCGTAGCAGCCAGTCCTTGAAGATCGGACTGACCTCCAGCGGCAGGCGCAAAAGTACATAACCAGCCTCCCTGGCGCCCATGGCGTGGGCACTGTCGAGAATACGTTCGATCTCATGATCATTGAGGCCGGGAATGATCGGGGCAACCATCACGCTCACTGGAATACCGGCATCCGAGAGACTGCGAAGCGCCTGCAAGCGCCGCGTCGGGGTCGAGGCGCGAGGCTCCATCGTACGCGCAAGCTTGCCATCAAGTGACGTCACCGAAAGCGCAACCTTGGCGAGGCCTTTCTCGGCCATGCGTGCAAGAATGTCCTGATCTCGCACAACCAACGCGGATTTTGTAACGATTCCAACAGGATGTTGGTGTGCCTCCAGCACCTGCAGGATGTCCCGCATGATACGCCATTTCTTTTCCACAGGCTGATAGGGATCAGTGTTCGTGCCGATCGCAATCGTCTTTGCGGTATAGCCGGGCTTGGACAATTCCTTGTCCAGCATCTTCGCTGCATCGGGCTTGGCAAACAGCTTGGATTCGAAATCCAGCCCTGCCGAAAGACCCATATAGGTGTGGGTCGGGCGGGCGAAACAATAGATGCACCCATGCTCGCAGCCGCGATAGGGATTGATCGAACGATCGAAACTGATATCCGGCGAGTCGTTGCGGGTAATGATCGTGCGCGGCTTTTCCACCTGCACTTCGGTCTTGAAAGGTGGCAAATCCTCGATGGTTTCCCAGCCGTCATCGTAGACATGGCGGGTCTCTGCTTCGAACCTGCCGGTTGGATTGATGCCGGCTCCGCGGCCGCGCCGCCGTTGATGGTCAACCCTCAGGCCAGCTTCCTCGATCAGCGCGTTCGCATGTTGTGCACGGCCCTGACCAAAGGCAGCCTTGTCTGCTTGCACCACAATGTTCATTTGCCTTGTCTCCTTTGGCAGGGAGCGAAATGAGTCGCTCGTCATAGCCGCAACATGAATCTATTCCTAGCAAACTTTGAGAACAAAGCAAGAACAATCTTCGCCGAAAGGAGTGATGGAAATTCTTATAATAATACTATATTGGCTCCTGATGATTTCCGTCCTGATTGAAACCCAAAATTCGGATGAGGCTTTGGCGAGGACGCTTAGCGGACTGGTGGGCGGCGCTGTGGAAGGTATTTTGAGCGATGTGATCATCATCGATCAGGGCTCTGTCGATCAGACCCATCGCGTTGCCGATGCTGCCGGATGCATCTTTCTGCAGGACCAGACTTTGATCGATGGTTTCAGGCGTGCGCGCAGTGAATGGTTCCTATTTCTCGAGCCCGGCGCGCGACTTGCTGGATGGGTGGATCGAACCCGTTGCAGTTCATGCGGAACGCATGCAGGGTCCCGCTTGCTTTACCCGCTCGCACACTCATCGCAGGCCGTTTCTGAGCCGCGTATTCTCTCCGGGCAACCCGTTGGCTGATGGGTTGCTCATTTCGAAGCGCCAATCAATGGCATTGTTCAGTCCAGGAAAGAAGGCCGCCGATATTGCGCGCGGGCTTGCCATGAAACGGCTTCGGGCGGAGATTATTCCGGCCCCGTCAAAGAAGACCTAGCCCTTGCCGCCGCGCGTCAAATGTTCATCCAGCCGCGGCATGATCTCGACAAAATTGCACGGCATGTGCCGGTAGTCGAGCTGGTATTGCAGAATATTATCCCAGGCGTCCCTGCAGGCACCGGGCGACCCGGGCAGCACGAAAACGAAGGTCGCATTGACGACGCCCCCAGTTGCCCGCGACTGGATGGTCGAAGTGCCGATCTTGTCATAGGAAATGCGGTGGAACACTTCGGAAAAGCCGTCCATGCGCTTTTCGAAGATCGGTTCGAGCGCTTCCGGGGTAACATCGCGGCCGGTAAAGCCTGTGCCGCCCGTGGTGATGATCACGTCGATTTGCGGGTCCTTTGACCACGAAAGCACGCGATCCCGAATTTTCTTGGCGTCATCGGTGACGATGGTGCGCTCTGCCAATATATGACCTGCGGCGAGAAGCCTCTCGGACAATGTGGTTCCGGATTTGTCATCTTCGAGCGTACGTGTATCGGATACCGTCAGAACGGCGATCTTGACCGGTACAAACGGTCGTGTCTCATCGATCCGGGCCAAGATCAACTCCTCCATTGTGTGTGGCAACAACGAACCAACCCGGCTGAGCCCGCTTGAGCGCCGCTGCCGCAGCTTCGGCCTCTTGGTCGCTGCCGTAAATTGCAAAACAGGTACCGCCGGAACCGGACATGCGCACCAATCGAGGATCGGTGTTACGCAACGCCGTCATAACATCGCCGATTGCCGGAGTGAGTTTTTCAGCTGCTGAAAAGAGATGGTTGTCCGTCTGCCCGAGATAGACGCAGACATCATCCACGCTGGAGAGCCTGGGTAGCGCGGGAAGACGCTGGTTGTCGCGGTTTACAAGCGCCGAAAAGACCTGGGGGGTTGAGGTTGCTGCACCACTATTGACGAGGACCATCGGCAAATGCGGAAAGTCGTCGATACCTTCGATTTCCTCGCCGATGCCCCGTGCAATCAATGGCTGGCCATACAGACACATTGGGACATCTGCGCCCAAGGTCAGACCGATTGCAGCCAGTTCGTTCGTTTCGATGCCCCAGAGCGCTGTCAGCGCCCGCAAAGTGGCTGCAGCATCACTCGAACCGCCGCCGATACCGGAAGCGATCGGAAGGTGTTTTTCAAGATGAATGGCAACAGGAGCGGCCTTGTCGGGAAATCGGGCGCGCAGAGCATTCCTTGCCTTGAGTACGAGATTGGTTTCGTCATCGGGCAAGCCGCGTCCAAAGGGACCTGACACTTCGAAGGAATCGAATGGCGCCGGTTTGGCGCTCACCTTGTCGCCGACATGCACGAACACGACGAGGCTGTCGAGCAGATGATAGCCGTCTTCCCGCCGCCCCGTCACATGCAGGGCAAGATTGATCTTGGCAGGGGCGATCAAACTGATCGTGCGCTCTAGCGCCCTAGGCTTTACACTGTCCAGCATTGAAAATCAGTCTTTGCGCAAACGGTATTCGCCCGTCTCGGGATCCTGCACCAATGTTCCTTGTGCACGATTCTGCACTTCTTTTTCCGCTTCGCGAACGCGCTCTGAAACGCGCTGCGCCTCTTTCTTGAACGAGCGATAGCCGTAAAAGGCAGCACAGCCGACCAAAGCGAAAAAGATCAATTGTGGCATCGTCCCAACCTCGAAAACCAGATGTTCTGAGTATTAATAGCACGCCACTGCGAGCTTGCCAAAATTCGCGGCGCTCAGATCATAGCCCAAATCGCGACCAAAGTGCGCGTTCCTCGGCAGCACTGACTACACCATTGGCCAGATTGGCTCCAAGCGCCTCAATTCTGGTTTCGGTAGACGGAATCTTGCGTCCGAACATGCCCCGTGGCTGCGTAATCAATTTTAGCCGGGTCTTTGGGCCGTATTGTGACTGCAGATAAGATCTTATATCGCCAAGACCATCGACAAGTCCAAGTTCAACGCCCCGCGTTCCTGTCCAGAACAGACCCGTGAACAAGTCGGGATTATCGCTCAGTTTCTCTCCCCGCCGTTCCTTGACGAGATTGATGAACGTCTCGTGGATTTCGAGCTGAAGCGCCTTCAAATGCTCGATATCTTCCTTGTTTTCGGGCCGGAACGGATCAAGCGTTGCCTTGTTCTTTCCCGCTGTATGTACCCGGCGTTCAACACCGATTTTCTTGATGAGTTCGGTGAATCCGAAACTTGCCGAGACGACGCCAATGGAGCCGACGATGGAGGAGGGGTCGGCGATGATTTCATCGCCGGCTACAGCGATCATATAGCCTCCCGAGGCCGCAACATCCTCGACGAACATGTAGACTTTCTTGTTCTTTTCCGTGGCCAGATCGCGAATGCGCCGGTAGATCAGACGCGATTGAACCGGCGATCCACCCGGGGAATTGATGGAGATTGCGACTGCAGGTGCGTCTTTTTCTGCAAAAGCCTTCTCAAGGACAGCGGCCGTCGATGCAAGCGAGAGATTTTGCCGGAAGGGACCGCCGCCAGACATGATTACGCCGTGTAGGCGAACAACCGGAATTTCCTGATAGTCGGGACGCCAGCGACGGGGCAATAGTTTCCGGATAAATCGAGCCAAGCGTGTCTCCTGTCGCTATGTGTTGTCAGAACCATGTAGGCCACATGCAGGAAATCACAATGGGATCAAAGTCTAAAAAAGCGACGCCAATCCATTATTGATGGCAATTGCCCGCTCGGTGAATGCATTTCCGGTTTCATGGTGCAAGACAAGGGCAGGATAGAGCGACAGTCCCGCGCGGCTTCCCCTGATACCCTTGATGACGATGCGAATGGCGGCGTCTTGCGGTCTTGGCTGCACGGGAACGATGGTCAGCCCGCCAAAGCGTCCCTCAAGCGCGTCGAGCAGATCCGTTATCGATGTTGGCCGCGCGATGATCCCGATCGATCCGCCGGGTTTCACGATGGCAGCCGCCGTCCTCACCCATTTTTCCATCATGTCCTTGGTCATGACATGCGCCTCCGCCTTTACCGGGTCGGGCGTCGCGCGGTCGCTAGGCTGGTTGAAGGGTGGGTTCATGATGGCGAAATCAAAGCTGTTGTCGGCAAGTCCGGCGGCATTACGGGTCTTGCCTGTCAACGTTACGTCTGTCTGCATAACGTCTGCACGGCCGGAAAATGCGTTGTTTTCAGGCAGCGCCAGCGAACTGCGCGCAAATTCAGCCATGAAGTCCGATCGTTCGATCAAGACGGCTGTTGAGCCATTGCAGCGGGAGAGCACCGCAAGGCCTGCGGCACCGGCCCCGGCGCCAAGATCGGCGACCCGCCCGGCAAAATCAGTCGGCACCACGCTGGCGAGGATCATCGCGTCCACACCGGAGCGGTGCCCTTTTGCAGCGGGTTGCAACAGGTAAAATCTGCCGCGATGAAACGCGTCCTTCGTCTGTGAGGCGTCGGCGAGCATAAGTCAGTCGCGAAGCTCCTGTTCGATACCGGCGTCTATGAGCAATTGTCGCACTTCTTTTTCGCGGTCGCCATCAACCATGATGCGGCGCCCGAGAATACCAAGCGAACCCTCGAGAATGCTCATGTTCGAAATCGGCGACGAAGTGGTTTATCTTCGCTTCCTTCAGGAGTGATTCGACAAAAGAGATTAAAACCGGATCATTTGTGCGCAGTATTTCAATCATTTTGACTACCGTTGCAGGGCAGCGCAAAGCGCCTTGCCCTGATTGTATGAAGCAGTGCATGGCCTTATCACGAATTTGTCACCCTAGTGGTCCGATTCTGACATTCGCATCCCATTTTTGCAGGACGCTCTTTGCGAATGCCAGAATCAAAGGACCACTAGCAAGTTATTGGTTTCTAGTGGAACCTTGAATTTGACATTTGAGCAAGAGCATTGCTGCCCCGCAGGACTCAAATGTCAAATTCGTTCCACTAGTACAAATTTTGCGCGCCAATTCGCCGCTTGCGGGTTACAGGCTGTCAAAATAAGGTGTCGCCGCATCAGGCCAGAACCGCAGGGAGTTTCGTTTTGGGCGTCGTTGTCAGTCTTGACGATAAGAAAAACAATACCGGATCGGTACAGCCGCTGATCGATTTGACGGGCGCCGATATGGCCCGCGTCAACGAACTCATCCTGTCGAAAGCCGGCTCTGACGTCGAGATGATTCCGGAGGTTGCGAACCATCTGATCTCTTCCGGAGGCAAGCGTTTGCGCCCGATGATCACACTCGCTGCGGCCCGCATGTTCGGCTACCACGGCGATGGCCATGTCAAGCTCGCGACCAGCGTCGAATTCATGCACACGGCGACATTGCTGCATGACGATGTTGTCGACGAAAGCGATCTGCGCCGGGGAAAGCGCACGGCGCGCATGATCTGGGGCAACCAGGCGAGCGTTCTGGTCGGTGATTTTCTCTTGGGCCAGGCTTTCAAGATGATGGTCGATGTCGGCTCGCTGGACGCACTTGATGTGCTCGCGACTTCGGCGTCGGTGATTGCCGAAGGCGAAGTAATGCAGCTTGCAGCTGCGAAAAATCTCGAAACCACCGAAGACGAATACCTTGCCGTTATCAAGGCGAAGACGGCAGCGCTTTTTTCTGCAGCCGCTGAAGTCGGACCGATCATCGCTTGCGCGTCGCGGACCGACCGTCAGGCGCTGCGTTCCTATGGGCTCAATCTCGGGCTGGCCTTCCAGCTTGTCGATGATGCTCTGGATTATGGCGGCAATGCCAAAGATCTCGGCAAGAATACCGGCGATGATTTCCGGGAGGGCAAGATAACCCTGCCGGTCGTGCTCACCTACCGGCGCGGAACACCCGAAGAGCGGCTTTTCTGGAAGGACGCGCTGGAAAACGGTGCAAATGACGACAAGGGCCTGGAAAAAGCCAAAGGATTGATGACGCGCTATGGTGCATTGAGTGATACAATACAGCGCGCCCGGCATTTTGGCGGCATCGCCCGGGATGCACTCGCTCCACTCGATCAGTCGCCGCAGAAGGATGCGCTTCTCGAAGTCATCGACTTCTGCATCAGCCGGGTCAATTAATGGGTTCTTACGCTGCGTAAAGGCCCAAAACTCGGAACATTCGATCAACCTTGAGCGAAAACCGTAAAAAGGCCATGGTTTCCTTGAGGATTCGGACAATCATCTCAATTCGGGAACACAAAGAGGGTTTTGTTATGCAGCGTAGTAAATTGCTTGGCTCGGTCATGGGCGCAACGCTCGCTGCGTTAACGGTGGGAGCTGCGTCCGCTCAGGCCGCGACCAACAACACTCCGACATTGAATGCCGGCACTCTTTCCGGCGCATTCCTTTCCGCGCGTACCGCCGAGCGCAGCAATGACTTCGACAGCGCAATCTCTTTCTACCGGCAAGCGCTGGCGTATGATCCGAAGAACACGGAGCTGCGGCAGAGCCTGATGCTGGTGCTGTTGACCAACGGACAGTTCAAGCAAGCACTGCCGTTAGCAGAGGAACTGAAGGCCGTTCCGGAAATCGAACGGTTTTCGCGGCTGGCTCTCGGTATCGACGCTCTCAACAGGAAACAATACCGGCAAGTCGATACCCTGATGATGCTGTCGCTCCAGTCCGATCTTGACCGCATGATAACCGGGCTCGTTGCGGCCTGGGCCAAGGCGGGCGCTGGCAAGCCGAATGAAGCGCTTTCGATGATCGACAAGTTGCAGGGGCCGGAAGGCTTCACACTGTTCAAGACGTACAATTCCGCACTGATCGCGGACATGGCGGGCCAGAAGGATAAGGCTGCAACGTTCTACCAGAGCGCGATCGACGACAAGACAAATGTTGCGGCAGCACCCGACACCTATGAACGTCTCGTCGAAGCCTTTGCGTCATTCAAGATGCGCTCTGGCGACAAGGACGGTGCCCAAGCCTTGGTCAAGGAAGCCTCGGAGGTGCTTTCCGGCCGCATGGTGCTCGCTGAATTCGGCAAGCAGATTGCTGATGGGAAGACGGTAAAACCGCTAATACAAACCCCGCAACAGGGCGCGGCCGAGGTGCTCTATACGGTGGCGACAGCCATCAACCGCAATGGCGGCGAAGCTTTCTCGAAGCTCTATTTGCAGATGTCCTTGCCACTTCGTCCGGATCATGACGCGACGCTGTACCAGCTCGGCGACATCAGCGCCAAGCTTGAACAGTCAGACAAGGCGATCGACTATTTCGGCAAGATTTCTGCGGATTCTCCCTATAGCCGCGATGCCGAGATGCAACTCGCCATCAATCTGGCGATCCTTAAGCGCAATGACGAGGCCATCCAGCACCTCAATGGCCTGCTCAAGAGCCAACCCGAAGATATGCGTACCTATCTCGCGATCGGCAGCATCTATTCGCAAGACAAGAATTATCAGAAAGCTGCCGAGACCTACGATCAAGCTGTTGCAGCGCTGAAGGAGCCGACTCGTACTGACTGGACGATTTTCTATCAGCGCGGGATCGCCTACGAGCGCCTGAAGCAATGGGACAAGGCCGAGCCGAATTTCCTCAAGGCGCTGGAACTCTATCCAGACCAGCCGCAGGTGCTGAACTATCTCGGTTATTCGTGGATCGACATGAATACCAAACTCGAGCAGGGGCTTGATCTGATCAAGAAGGCCGTCGCAGCTCGTCCACAGGACGGTTACATCGTCGATTCCCTTGGCTGGGCCTACTACCGCCTTGGCCGTTATGATGATGCGGTGACCCAGCTTGAGCAGGCCGTGAAACTACGGGCGGAAGATGCGACGATCAACGACCATCTGGGCGATGCCTATTGGCGGGCCGGCCGCAAACTGGAAGCAACGTTCCAATGGGCGCATGCACGGGATTCCAAGCCCGAGCCGGAAGATCTGGTCAAGATTGAGGAGAAGCTGAAGAACGGCCTTCCCGATGACAAGGATCCGGGCGTTGCCAAGAATGGCCCCGATGCACCGAAGCCACCTGTTGCACCAGTGCCGGCAGCGGCTCCCGACAAGAAGGGCTGACTGCTTGGTTCTACTTGACCGGCTGGAGTGCAGGTCTTAGAGCATGGTCCCGAAAAGTTGCTCGACTTTTCGGATAAGATCATGCTTCCAAACAAAAATATGCACTTCATTCCTTGTCGTCATAGAAGGCCCATGCGGTGACCGTTTCACTCCCCGATCATATGCAGCCGACCCGCTCGTTTCAGGGTCTTATCCTCACGCTTCACAATTACTGGGCCCAGCATGGCTGCGTGATCCTGCAGCCCTATGACATGGAAGTCGGCGCCGGCACGTTCCATCCGGCAACGACCCTGCGCTCGCTTGGACCAAAGCCATGGAAGGCAGCCTATGTGCAGCCTTCGCGCCGCCCCAAGGACGGCCGCTACGGTGAAAATCCGAACCGGCTGCAGCATTATTACCAGTACCAGGTGATCATGAAGCCATCGCCGCCCAATCTGCAGGAGCTTTATCTCGGCTCTCTGCGGGCGATCGGGCTCGATCCGCTGCTGCACGATATCCGTTTTGTCGAGGACGACTGGGAGAGCCCGACCCTCGGTGCCTGGGGCCTTGGCTGGGAATGCTGGTGCGACGGTATGGAAGTTTCGCAGTTCACCTATTTCCAGCAGGTCTGCGGCATTGAATGTGCGCCGGTTTCCGGTGAGTTGACCTACGGTCTCGAACGGCTCGCCATGTATGTGCAGGGTGTCGACAATGTCTATGACCTGAACTTCAATGGCCTCGAAGGCGATGAAAAAGTCACCTATGGCGATGTGTTCCTGCAAGCCGAGCAGGAATACTCGCGGCACAATTTCGAGCACGCGAACACTGCCATTCTGCTGCGGCATTTCGAGGATGCCGAAGCCGAGTGCGAGGCGCTCCTGCGCGCTGGCGCTCCCAAGGCGGGTGACAACAGCCCGCTGCACAAGATGGTGCTGCCCGCCTACGACCAGTGCATCAAGGCCTCGCATGCCTTCAATCTTCTCGATGCGCGCGGTGTCATTTCGGTGACCGAGCGCCAGAGCTATATTCTGCGGGTCCGCAACCTCGCCAAGGCATGCGGCGAGGCCTTCCTGCTGACGGAAGCCGGCGGCGCCAATCTTAAAAGCGAGTCCGTGTAATGCCTGATCTTTTGCTCGAACTTCGTTCGGAAGAAATACCAGCGCGCATGCAGCGCAAGGCCGCTGGCGATCTGAAAAAGCTCGTGACGGATGCGTTGGTCGAGGCAGGTCTCACCTATGAGGCCGCAGGTGACTACTGGACACCGCGACGCCTGACGCTGGACATACGTGGCCTTACAGCGCGTTCCAAGGACGTGCATGAGGATCGCAAAGGACCGAGCGTCACTGCTCCCGATCAGGCGATTGCAGGCTTCCTGCGCTCTGCGGGCCTTGCCGATATATCCGAGGCGCACGTCCATACCGATCCAAAGAAGGGCGATTTCTATGTCGCTCATCTGACCAAGCCCGGCCGCGCCGCTGAAGAGATCATCGCGGAAATCATGCCGAAGATCATCGCCGCGTTTCCCTGGCCGAAATCCATGCGTTGGGGTAAAGCGTCGTCAAAGCCGGGCAGCCTGCGCTGGGTGCGTCCGCTGCAGTCGATCGTCTGCACTTTCGGCCCCGAAACCGAAGAGCCTGTCGTCGTCGACTTCGAGATCGATGGCCTGCGTGCCGGCAATGTCACCTATGGCCACAGGTTTTTGAGCGACGGCAAACCGATCACCGTTCGCCGTTTCGACGACTATGTCGCCAAGCTTGAAAAAGCCAAGGTCGTTCTGGACGCCGACCGCCGCAAGGAAATCATCCTGTCGGACGCGCAGAATATCGCATTCGCGTCCGGTCTCGAGCTTGGTCGAAGATGATGCGCTTCTCGAAGAAGTGTCGGGCCTGGTTGAATGGCCGGTTGTGCTTATGGGCGAGTTTGAGGAAGAATTCCTCGCCATTCCACCAGAAGTCATCCGCCTGACGATCAAGACCAACCAGAAATGCTTCGTCACGCGCAAACAGGGCGAAAGCGACAGGCTGTCCAACAAGTTCATTCTCGTTTCCAATATAGAGGCGACAGATGGCGGCCGCGAGATTGCCCACGGCAATGGCAAAGTCGTGCGCGCGCGCCTTTCCGACGCGCTCTATTTCTGGAACACCGACCAGCACGATCTGCCGGATATGCACACGCTCGCCCCGGCTGCAATCAAGTTCGATCTTGATCTCAAGAAGCCGCTGGACCAGCGCATGGCGCGGCTCGATGCGCTGAATGTCACGTTCCATGCCAAGCTCGGCACACAGGGCGAACGCGTCACGCGGATCAAGAATCTTGCGCGTGAAATCGCCCCGCTGGTTGGCGCTGATCCAGCGCTGGCAATGCGCGCCGCTGTTCTCGCGAAGGCCGATCTTACGACCGAAATCGTCGGCGAGTTTCCCGAGCTTCAGGGCGGCATGGGCCGTAAATATGCGTTGCTGCAGAACGAGCATCCTTCCGTCGCCGCTGCAATCGAGGAACATTACAAGCCGCAAGGTCCGTCCGATTTTGTGCCAACCGATCCGGTTTCGATCGCCGTTGCCCTCGCCGACAAGCTCGACACGCTCGTCGGCTTCTGGTCAATCGACGAAAAGCCGACCGGCTCGAAAGATCCTTTCGCCCTGCGACGTGCAGCGCTCGGCGTCATACGCCTCCTCCTTTCCAGCGAATGGAAAATCGAACTGCTGCCATTGTTTCAATCGGCGTTCATCCAGCTGCGCGAAGAAAAGATCGAGCAGCGCATCCAGCATTTCGAGGAAGACCAGGCGGCACAGGATACGGGCGACGTCGACGGCGAGGAGGATGTCACCAACGCCATCTCCGGCTTCGAGAAGCGTATACGCGGCCAGCTCTCCGAGCGGTCCCAGCCCATTCTCCTCGACCTGCTCAGCTTCTTCCATGAACGTCTGAAAGTACACCTGCGCGAACTCGGTGCCCGCCACGATCTGATCGACGCGGTGCTGACCGAAGGCGCTGACAATCTGTTGCTGATCGCGCGCCGGGTCGAAGCGCTGGTGGTCTTTCTCAATACGGAAGACGGCAAGAACCTTCTTGCCGGCACCAAGCGTGCCGCCAACATTCTGAGCGCCGAGGAAAAGAAGGGAACGCCGATTTCCCCGGTTGTCGACGCCGCGCTTTTCACACAGGAAGAAGAGCGGGAGCTTTCAGCGGCGGTGAATCAAGCTGAGAGCCAGGCGGCGCAAGCGATTCAAAACGAAGACTTTTCCGGCGCCATGATCGCACTTAGCGCTTTGCGTGAACCGGTTGATTCATTCTTTGAGAAAGTGCTGGTTAACGACGATAATCCGGACATTCGCGCAAACCGTCTGGCGTTGCTCTCCCGCATCAGGACAGCGACGAACACGGTTGCGGATTTCTCAAAAATCGCGGGATAACAAGAAGATAGGCGCTGCTGTTAGCGCGCCTGTCTATTGCACGCCGGCGCGCAGCGGCGTTTCGCCAACATCGGCAATGACCTTTTCAGGTGCCGGCTGGCCGGGTTGCACAAGCGGCGCTGCATTGGCGGCCATCATCGAGTCGGATTGTGTACCGTTGCCCTGCAGACGCGCCATATACTGGCGCGAACGTTCGCGCCGTTCAGCGTAGGCTTTCAGCTTGGCTGCCTCTTTTGCCTTTTGCGCCAGGCAAGGTGAGCAGATCGGATTGCCGTTTGCGTCGAAGCTGTCATAGCCGACATATGAGACGGAATTTGGCTTGGCCGACCCGCTGACTTCGTCGATCGAGCCAGCTTGGGCGGATACCGTGAATAGCGCAATGGTCGTTGCGGCAATGATTTGGCGAAGCATGGCAAACCCGTCCCTGTTCTTTTCTTGGCCGACTGTTAACAGCGATTTATTGCCAAGCCTTGTTCAGGATGGATTCAATTTTATGCATGATGTCATTCGGCGTGTTCATCAGCCGAGTTTCCACTTGCGGCAGGTATTCTCCATCGTGTAGGCAATGCACCGGGGTCTATCGAGATCACGTCAGGGCGAGGCGAAAATGGTTGTTTTTGAGCACCGGAGCGCAGCGTACATTTTGGTACGTGAGCACCGGAGCGTAGAAAAACGCCGTTTGCAGACCGCCACGGCGTTGTCTCGATAGACCCCGCGATCGGAGACAGCTTTGGCACTCATCCTTGCGGCAGACGACCAAGCAATCGAGACGGCAGCTTCTGCGCTTGCCGAAGGCAAACTCGTCGCTATTCCCACCGAGACCGTTTATGGGCTCGCGGCCGATGCCACCAATGGCGATGCGGTGGCCAGAATTTTCGAAGCGAAGGGCAGGCCGCATTTCAACCCTCTGATCTGTCATGTCTCCGATATCGCCATGGCGGAACGCTACGCCCTGATCGATCCTCTATCGCGGAGCTTGATCGATGCGTTCTGGCCGGGCCCGCTCACGCTGGTCCTTCCCCTGAAGCCGGATGCGGGAATTCATCCCCTCGTGGCGGCAGGTCTGGACACCATAGCCCTGCGGATGCCGCGCGGGATTGCCGGAAAGATCATCGCGGCGCTCGATCGGCCGCTCGCGGCTCCGAGCGCCAATACGTCTGGAAAGATCAGCGGCACGAGTGCTAAAGCCGTCGCCGATGATCTTGGTCAAAAGATTGCGCTCATCCTCGATGCGGGTCCTTCCGAGGTTGGGCTGGAATCGACGATCGTCAAAGTGCAGGGGGATGCAATTTTGTTGTTGCGTCCGGGCGGGCTCGCTGCTGAAGACATAGAGGCGGTTATCGGCCACAAGCTGGAACGCCTGGATCAGCGCGCCGCCATTCAGGCGCCAGGCATGATGACGTCGCATTATGCGCCGTCGGCGAGCGTGCGGCTCAATGTGCATGAGGTGCGGGAAGGGGAGTGCTTGCTTGCTTTCGGTCCGCTGCGTGCCATGGACGCGGAACTTGCTGCGGCCAGCCTCAACCTCAGCGAGACCGGCAATTTGCGCGAGGCCGCTGCTAACCTCTTCGACTTCATGAAACGCCTCGACAGCTTCGGCGGTGCGGTGATTGCTGTTGAGCCTATTCCCTTTAACGGACTGGGCGAAGCCATCAATGACCGGCTCGTCCGTGCTGCCGCGCCGCGCTCGCTTTCGACTGACGAGATGGAACAGATAAAATGACCCTGACACTGGAATTGATCGAACGCTTTACGGCGATTGTCGGTGAGAAGTATGCGCTGCGCGATAAACAGGACATTGAACCTTATCTCGTGGAGCCACGTGACAAGTTCGGTGGCAAGACATCGTTGGTGTTGCGTCCGGCGCAGGTTGAAGAAGTTTCGGCCATTCTCAAACTGGCAACTGAAACCGGCACAGCCATTATTCCCCAGGGCGGCAATACCGGCCTTGTGGGGGGGCAGGTACCTGATGAAAGCGGCGACCAGATCATCCTGTCGCTATCCCGGTTGAACGCAATTCGTTCCATCGACACATCGGGCAACCTTGCCATCGTCGAGGCTGGCGTTGTCCTGCAGAAGCTCCAGGAAGCGGCTGAACAAGCTGGCCGGTTGTTTCCCCTATCACTCGGCTCGGAAGGCTCATGCCAGATTGGCGGCAATCTCTCGTCCAATGCTGGTGGAACCGCAGTACTGGCCTACGGAAATACGCGCGAACTCTGTCTTGGGGTGGAGGTTGTGCTTCCCACGGGCGAAATCCTGAACGATCTTCGAACCGTCAAGAAAGACAATACCGGCTATGATCTGAAAGACCTTTTTATCGGCGCGGAAGGTACGCTCGGCGTGATCACCGCCGCAGTCATGAAGCTCTTCCCGCTGCCGAAGGGCAAGGGCGTCGCCTATGCAGGTCTTGCCAGTCCGGATGATGCATTGAAGCTTTTGAGCCTCGCGCAGACCCACGCAGGATCGTCCTTGACCGGCTTCGAACTGATGCCGCGTATCGGCGTCGAGTTTTCGGTCGCCCACACCGATGGCGTCCGCGACCCGCTGCAGCAGCCGCACAACTGGTATGTGCTGATCGATATTTCCTCGTCGCGCTCGGCTGAGGATGCTCGCGAGACCATCGAAGCGATCTTGACCGAGGCGTTCGAAGCCGGCCTCGTCGAAGACGCGACGATTGCGGAAAGTACGGCGCAGGAGAAATCATTCTGGCACATGCGGGAGGCTATGTCCGACGCCCAAAAGCCGGAAGGCGGCTCGATCAAGCACGATATTTCCATTCCGGTTGCTCGTATCCCTGACTTCATCGCCGAGGCTGATGCCGCCGTTCTCGATCTCATCCCGGGCGCACGCATCGTTTCCTTCGGCCACATGGGTGATGGCAATTTGCACTATAATATTTCCCAGCCGGTAGGCGCCGACAAGCAGGCGTTTCTCGATCGCTGGGTCGAAGTCAACAAGAGTGTGCACGATATCGTCCGTGCCTATGAGGGTTCGATCTCGGCAGAGCATGGTATCGGGCAATTGAAGCGCAAGGAGCTTTCCGAGACGAAATCGCCGGTAGCGCTCGATCTCATGCGCCGGATCAAGAAATCCTTCGATCCGGCGGGTATCATGAACCCCGGAAAAGTCATTTAGGGCTGCAACGAAGGAGCTTGCATGTCTATCGTGCGTGGTTCGACGGGGCTCACCATGAGGGGACTCTGAGTGGCCTGCAGGGATAATCACCACCATTGCAGAATGTGGCTCCCTGCAATCAATCCATCTGCCTCATGGTGAGCGCTCAGTCGAACCACGCACGATATTCGTGCAAACCAATTTCGTTCATGCCTCTTACCAAAATCTTGGTGCCGGTTGGGTTTCGATAACCATTCCACCTAATCAGAAAGAGTTAACCCCGTTCGTTAAGCGGGATTGGGAAAGTTGGCGCCTATTGTTGCCCTAACGAGACCGGAAAATGGTCCGCACTACAGGGAAATACAGAGAAGACCGGAAAACCGGCTCTCAGGATCGACAGAAGGCGTCACATGAAGAAAACCGGAGCCAAGCCGGTTTGGGCAGGTCGGGAATTCCGGCTTGACCCATTCCATCTGCCACAGACGGTCACTTACGCCACGCGCGACGACCGTGACGATATCACTTTCACGCTGCACGAACGCGGTGCGGTGGTGAAGCGGTTGCTGCCGGCAAGTCATCTGCCTGTTTCGCTCGCCTTGCCAGCCTGCGCCTTTCTCGGCGTGACGGCGCGCGCCGCCGAAGACGAGATTGGGGATATCACGGTAACTCTGGAACTTATGCACACGGACCCGCATCTCTCTGTGCCGTTGCTGGTTGCGCATGATCTCAACGATATCGCTGCGGATTGGCGTGCCTGGTCGGCCCTGTTCAAACTGCCGATGATGCTGGTCGAGGAAGACGGTGTCGCACGGCAGCTGGAACAGAGTATCGGGCCGGTTGCTGTTGCAGCGCCAAAAGAGCGCCGTCAGGGCCGCGAGCCGCGCCGCCGCCGTCCGCGCTTTCTTGCCCGTCGCAAGATGGGTGATCTCGGCCTGCGGCTCGTGATTGGCGGCGAGGAGATCATCGCTCAGGGCGGGAAGTAGCCGACAGAAAAGCGCCTAAGTGGGGATAAGTTTTGGGTATAAATCCAAAATACCCCTCCCTGCTGCTTCGCAGCCTCTTCCGGGGCGAGCCACTGGTCTCGCCCACCTTCGGCCCCCACAAGGGGGAGGGTTAAGAGACATTCTAGTGTTGGTGCTCGGATTTTGGCAAAAGGCACTGTGCGTGGTTCGACAAGCTCACCATGAGGGAAGTGGGTTGATTGCAGGGAGCCAGGAACAGCAACGCTGATGCCAGTCGCGACACCTCCGGTTATCGTGCAACCCACCCAATCTCCCTCATGGTGAGCTTGTCGAACCACGCACAGCAGCATTGCCATCCGGCAGATCAGCACCCTCAGACAAGAATAATCGTGGCTGTTTATCCACACCCCCAAAACCTGAGCTTATTCTATCCCCGTCCTTTCCACGGGGAACTGCTTCCGGAGCCGTTCGAAGTGGGGAGAGGATCGGCGCCTCCGATGGCGGGTAACGGACCCGCTGTCCGGGGAAGTTCCGTCCAAGGGTTCCCCTGCCGGTACTACGACTGGCGTGTGCTGGACGAGCACTTCGAAAGGGGCTTTCGGCAGCGGGCGAAGCAATTCACCCAAAGCCGAGGCCTCCCAAGCGGAACGGACGGGATCAAAAAACGCCGGACGGGCGGTCTTCGGATCGCATTTTATTCTACAAAGACGCGCTTCGACGACCGCCCGTCTTCCCAGCAATGCAAGCAATGGCCAGACTCAGAGATGAGGGCGTGGCAAGGGGAAAGCACACCCTGTTCTTTGAAATCATGATGAAGCTCAGAACAGCGGCTTGACCACAGTCCACAACCCACCGAACACGAGGCCGAGAAAGATCAACCAGCCAACGACGGTATTCGACTTGAACAGCCTGAGGCATTCGTTCGGATTATCGATGTCGAGTGTCATGATCTGGCGATACATATGCGCGCCCGCAGCCAGCAGTCCGGCAACGGCCGGCATCGGGACTTCGGCCACGGCAAAGGCTCCAAGAAAGAGGGCCAATGCGCCGCCATAAAGCACGATCAGCGCTTCTCGCGTGCGGCTGCCGAACAGCCTGGCGGTTGAATGCACGCCAACCAGCGCGTCATCTTCCTTGTCCTGGTGGGCGTAGATCGTGTCATAGCCGATGACCCACAGGATCGATCCGGCATAAAGCAGGACAGCTGGCCAGTCGAGCGAACCGAAAGTGCGCGGACCATCCCACAAGCGCACCCCAGGAAAAGGCAAGTCCCAGAACAAGTTGTGGCCAGTTGGTTATTCGTTTCATGAAAGGATAGATGGCAACGATAACCAGTGATCCGATGGCAAGGAATACGGTGAACAGGTTGAACTGCACCACGACTGCCAACCCCACAAGCGCCTGTAGAACGAGAAAAATCTTGGCCTGTTTGCGGGTCACCTGACCCGACGGAAGCGGCCGCGAGCGTGTTCGCGCAACCTTGTTGTCGATATCTTCGTCGGCGAGGTCATTATAGGTGCAGCCCGCACCCCGCATGGCGATAGCGCCAATCAGGAACAGCACCAAATGATAGGGCGAAGGCAACACTGACCAGAGCGGAGCGCCGACCTTTGCACCGGCAGAAGCTGCGAGGGCGGTCGCCCACCAGCACGGCCATAGCAGGAGCCACCAGCCGATTGGCCGGTCCCAGCGTGCCAGCTGCGCATAGGGCCAGAGCCAGTTCGGCAATGTCCGATAGACCCAATGACCTGACGGTGCATCGAAAACCCTGCCGCGGGCCTGCGTAGACTGGATGATGTCTTTTTCTGAAGTCATGCTTTGACCTTGCAGCGCTGGGCAATACAGTCAAGCGGTTTAGGCAGTTTTTCAGGGCAAATCCGTGGTGCGCGCTTGACCCTTGCGGCGTGACACCATACCGAGACGACAGTTTTCAAAGCGGAGCTCAAATTCGATGAACGTCTTGCTGATAGGTTCGGGTGGCCGCGAACACGCCTTGGCCTGGAAGATCGCCGCCTCGCCGGTGTTGTCGACGCTCTATTGCGCGCCCGGCAATCCAGGCATTGCAAGCGTTGCAGAATGCGTTGCACTCGATCCGGCAGATCACGAAGCGATCATTGCCTTCTGCCAGCAAAAGTCGATTGACTTCGTTGTGGTTGGCCCGGAAGCGCCCTTGGTCGCTGGCATCGCCGACGATCTGCGCGCCGCCGGAATTTCGGTATTCGGCCCTTCAAAGGCTGCCGCACGTCTCGAAGGTTCGAAAGGCTTCACCAAGGACCTTTGCGCCCAGTTCGATATTCCGACCGGCAAGTATCAGCGTTTCACTCAGGCTGAAGCGGCCAAGGCCTATATCCGGCAGGAAGGCGTGCCGATCGTGGTCAAGGCCGACGGGCTCGCGGCAGGCAAGGGCGTCGTCGTCGCGTTCGAACTTCAGGAAGCGCTCGATGCTGTGGACGCCTGCTTCGAAGGGGCATTTGGTGGAGCCGGTGCCGAAGTCGTCGTCGAGGAATATCTCGAGGGCGAAGAGGCCAGTTTCTTTTGCCTGTGCGATGGCAAGACAGCGCTGCCATTCGGCACAGCACAGGACCACAAGCGTGTTGGCGATGGGGACACCGGCGCGAATACTGGCGGTATGGGGGCCTATTCGCCAGCGCCGGTGATGACACAGGCGATGATCGACCTCACCATGCGCGACCTGATCGAACCGACGATGCGCGGTATGGCCGAGATCGGCGCGCCTTTCAGCGGTGTATTGTTTGCGGGCCTGATGATCACCAGAGATGGACCGAAACTGATTGAATACAACACGCGGTTTGGCGATCCGGAGACACAGGTGCTGATGTTGCGTCTGCAAGGATGATCTGTTGCTGCTGCTGAAGGCCGCGGCCGACGGCGCACTCGATCAGATGTCCGTTCGCTGGAATGACGATCCGGCACTGACAGTGGTCATGGCCGCCAAAGGCTACCCGGCGGCACCGGAAAAAGGCAGCGTGATCAGAGGCGTTGACGCCGCTGGCGATGATGAAAACGTCGAGATTTTCCACGCGGGAACTGCGCGACAGGAATGGCGAACTGATCGCCAATGGCGGCCGGGTTCTAAA
Source organism: uncultured Alphaproteobacteria bacterium (assembly GCA_963776115.1). Taxonomy (GTDB): domain Bacteria; phylum Pseudomonadota; class Alphaproteobacteria; order Rhizobiales; family Rhizobiaceae; genus Phyllobacterium. The sequence goes on from CAVZLS010000006.1 coordinate 80,484, forward strand.
CATTACAGCAAGCGGCAAGACGGTTCAGGAAGCGCAGAAGGCAGCTTATGCCGCGATCGCGAAGATCGATTGGCCGGAGGGTTTTTACCGCCATGATATTGGCTGGCGCGCCATCGAACGTGAAAAGGCGCTATAGGAAAGGCGTCAAGGCGGGGTAACGGATGCGATCGGATGCATCTTCTGCCATGTTGGTTTTCTTCAAACATGCGGTCGTGATCCCGAAGGGCAGGGTCTCATAGAAGTGATCGATCTGTCGCGAGACCGATTGGCTGAGGGCGAGAGACAGCGCGTCTACAGTGAGAGTCCTGGCCCTTAGTCGGCCCGTAGGCTGCACCACCACCGAAGCAGTTATCGTCCTGTCTACCGCCCCCTTGACTGGAGGAAGCAAGGGTTCGGTCGAAGCGACCAGTACGGGTTGTTGATATGGTGGCTTGTCGCGGGGCGTTGGCAGATTGTCCGGCGGGATAGCGTCGACCAGACCACCGAACGGCCACGTCCTTTTCAGCTCGGTCACCGTCATATCGGCGATATTGACGTCGATGTCCCGGCTGGTCCCGGGCGGGCGATAGGGGCAGCGCCGCTCGGTGCAATTGTTCTGCGATGTGAACTGCCAAAGCACATAATCCTGCCAGTTGCCCTTGGGAAAATGCGGAGCGATGTCGGATTGGTAACGCGCGTACCAAAGCGGCAAGCGTGACAGGATGGGCAACTCGAGCCGGTGGTCGGCGATATATCGCGCTGTTATGCCGTTCGTGTAGAGAACCGGATAACGTCCGGTGCGGAACTTGATATGCTCGGCAAAAATCTGTGCATCCTGCAATGACATGAACTTATCAGGGTCGTTGTCCTCGATATCGATCGCCATCAACTCATCGTCAGCCGGATCGGTGTAATCGATGAAATGATTGGCCTGCTCGATCGGATTGCCGGGACGGCCGAGATGATAGGCTCCCCATTTGAGCCCCAGTGCTTTGGCGAGCTGGCGGCGCGTCTGGTATAGCTCGCGCGAGACGGAATAATTGCGCCATATGCGCTTGCACAATTCCTGTTGCATCGCATCGACGATACGGTTGCAATGGTAGTTGGCGGGCATGCCATCGGAGCCTTTGTGGATGAAGGCGGCAACGCGCGGGTCCTTGGCGATTTCCATAAGGTTGAAGGAGTTGTGTTCGTATCCGTCGAGTATGATCGCGCGTTCCTTGTTTGCCCAGGGCGAGCGGAACTCCGACTCCGCATGGACAAGGCCGCCAGACATGAGGGCGGCAACGAACATGGCAAAAGCACGTACGCGGATTGTCAAGTGGTGGTTCCCTCGCACCTCGCGAACAAGTCTCTAAATCTGATAGTACCGAATGATGGTCACCGCATCGCGGTTAATAAACGGTTAGCCACCGTTAATTGCGCACTGAACGGCTATCCGGAACGGGATTTTCAGACCACTATTGCAATATCTTACGTTTACGTAAAAATAAGCTTGCCTCGAGCCTGCGCGAAGTTGCAATGTGCAGCCCGCAACGAGCATCACTGGATGAGGAGACATGATCGATGTACCGCGCGCCCGTCGATGAAATCGCCCATACTCTGAAGACAATCGCCGGACTCGACGAAGTCATCGCGCAAGGACGTTTCGCTGATTTGTCGGATGATCTGGTAGACGCCATTCTTGAAGAAGCGGGTAAATTCGCATCTACCCGTGTCGCGCCGCTGCTCGAGGTTGGTGACAAGCATGGTACTCCGTTAAAGGATGCAGAAGTTACCATGCCGCCGGGCTGGAAAGACGTTTACGAGGAATGGATTGCGGGCGGCTGGAATGCCTTGACCGGTTCGCACGAGTTCGGCGGGCAGGGCTTGCCGATGATGCTGGCGATCGCGACGTTCGAAATGTGGAATTCCGGCTCGATGGCCTTCGGCATTGGACCGACATTGACACTCGGCGCCATCGAAGCGCTGGAAGCGCATGCTACCGATGAGTTGAAGCACACTTTTCTGCCAAAGCTCATATCCGGCGAGTGGATGGGAACGATGAACCTCACCGAGCCGCAGGCTGGTTCCGACGTTGGCGCCCTGCGCACCAGAGCCGAACGTGTCGATGATGGTACGTATCGCATTTTCGGCACGAAGATTTTCATCACTTACGGCGAACACGACCTCACAGAGAATATCATTCATATGGTTCTGGCACGCCTGCCCGATGCGCCGGCGGGCACCAAGGGTATTTCATTGTTCCTCGTGCCAAAGTTTCTGGTCAATGAGGACGGGTCGCTTGGCCCTCGCAACGACGTCTTTTGTGGTGGCATCGAGCACAAGATGGGCATTCACGGCTCGCCCACCTGCACGATGATCTACGGCGATGGTTTCGCCAAAGATAAGGAGCCAGGCGCCATTGGCTGGCTTATCGGGGAGGAAAATCGTGGGCTCGCCTGCATGTTTACCATGATGAACAATGCGCGCCTCGCAGTCGGCATTCAGGGCGTCGCCGTGGCGGAGGCTGCCTACCAGAAGGCATTGGGCTATGCGCAGGAGCGCCGTCAGATGCGCGCGCCAGGCTGGACGGGCGAGGGTATGAGCCCGATCATCGAACATCCGGATGTACAGCGTAATCTGTTGACGATGAAGGGGTTGACCGGGGCCGCTCGCTCGATTGCCTATGCCTGCGCGCACGCGATCGACATGGCAAAAACAGCGTCGGAAGACGATGCCCGGCACTGGGCAGATCGTGCCAATCTGCTGACTCCGGTCGCCAAGGCATTTTCGACCGATATCGGCGTCGACGTGGCGTCGATCGGCATCCAGGTCCATGGCGGGATGGGGTATATTGAAGAGACTGGCGCTGCGCAATTTCTGCGCGACGCTCGTATTGCTCCAATTTACGAAGGCACCAACGGTATCCAGGCCATTGATCTCGTCCAGAGGAAACTGCCGCTGGATGGCGGGCAGCACATCAGAACCTATATCGCTGAGCTGCGCGCCGTAGCAGAGGCCGTGGCCGCATCGAACAGTCTAGATTTCGGACAGACCGGGCCACGTCTGCTGGCGGGCTTGGAAGATCTGGAGGCGGCGAGCCTTTGGCTGCAGCAGGCGCTGGCCAACGGCGAGATCAGCGCGGCTTTTGCTGGAGCGACGCCCTATCTGCGGCTTTTCGGTCTCGCCGCCGGAGCGACTTACCTCGCAAAAGGTGCACTGGGCAGCGAGCATGCTGGACGGACGGCGTTGGCGCGCTTCTTTGCTGAAAACCTACTATCGGAAACCAGCGCGCTAAAAGACCGCGTCATTCATGGTGCGGCCAGTTTACTCGACGCGCGTTCAGCCCTCGCTTCATAAGGAAATCCATGTCAGACCATATTCAAATCGAGCGCCATGGCGCCAGTCCAGATTATCCGCATGAACCGGCCGGACAAGAAGAACGCTCTTACCCGCGCAATGTATACGACGATGACCAAGGCGATCGTCGAGGGTGATGCCGATGCCTCGATTGGCGCCCACGTGTTCTTTGGCGTGCCAGGAGCCTTTTCTTCCGGCAACGACCTGCAGGACTTCATGGCCTTTGCCACCACTGGCAATATGGGCAGCGAAGTCATTGATTTTCTGATTACGCTGGTCAACGCGAAGAAGCCGCTTCTGGCAGGCGTGGACGGCCTTGCGATTGGGGTCGGCACCACGATTCATTTCCATTGCGATCTGACGTTCGCTACGCCGCAATCATATTTCAAGACACCCTTTGTCGATCTCGGACTGGTACCGGAAGCGGGATCCAGTTTGCTGGGTCCGGCATTGATGGGCCACCAAAGGGCTTTTGCTTTCCTGGCCATGGGCGAAGGATTGCACGCGGTTGAAGCCAAAGAGGCGGGACTGGTCTACAAGCTGGTCGATACAGAGGAACTGGAAAGCACAGTCTTGAGTGTGGCGACCGAGATTGCAGCAAAGCCACCGGAAGCCATGCAGATTTCACGCGATCTTCTGCGGATGCCGCGGGAAGACGTTGTCGAGCGTATCAAACTGGAGGCAAAGTTTTTCGCCGAGCGCCTCCAGTCCGAGGAGGCGCGCGGCGCTTTGATGGCCTTTCTCACGCGTAAGAAGAGCTGACTAAGGATAGAGCCTTGTCTTGCCCCAGTCGCCTTCCGGCGTAAGACGGCTGAAGACCACCCGGTCATGCAAGCGAAACGGCCGGTCGTGCCAGAACTCAATCGACGTTGGACGAATGCGAAACCCCGACCAATAGTCGGGCCTGCGGAATTTCACCGATAGGGTAACGAGCGGTGTATTCGGCGACGGCCTTTTCGAGCGCAAACCGGCTTTCAAGGGGGCGAGATTGTTTCGATGCCCAGGCGCCAATACGGCTTCCGCGAGGGCGCGTTGCATAGTAGGCATCGGCCTCTTCTCTGCTGACGATCTCGACCGGACCGCGGATACGGACTTGACGGCGGAGCGATTTCCAGTGAAAGCACATTGCCGCTTTCATGGACCCCAAGATTTCCTGGCCCTTTTGGCTCTCGAAATTTGTATAGAAAACAAAGCCTTGGCTATCGAATCCCTTGAGGAGTACCATGCGAACATCTGGCAATCCTTCGTTGTCCACTGTTGCCAGCGCAACAGCATTGGGGTCATTGGGCTCGGTCTTGCCTGCCTCCGCCAACCATTCATCGAAAAGTGCGAACGGCTCGGATTTCTCCGTGAAGTCATCTGTTGTTAACTTCATTTAATCCATAGTCCCATAGTCATTTCGGATTGACCTTGTTAAAGAGAGATATGTGTTTGGCGTTTCTACGATCTGATAGCAAGAAATTTGGTGCAAAAAAACAGCATTGGCACGGGCCTTATCCGGGCTTTGCCGTTGGTGTTGCCCTATGCTTGTTGTCGGGCTGCGCCATGAAGGATTTCAGCATCGAGAAAGCGGCTCCAGACCAGGCAACAGTAACAGGGTCGGTCGCTCCTGCACAACCTGTCGACGCCAAGGGCTCGTCAGATCAATTGACAGTGCGCAACATCGTCTCGGCGCTGAATTTCACCCAGTGGGGCAACAAGCCGGTTCCTTGGTCGAATCCCGAAACCGGCAGCCAAGGTACAATAACGACCATTGCTGAAAAGAAAGACGACGCCGGTCTTTGCCGCGAGTTCCAGACTTCGCGCGAGTCATTTGACGGGGTCATGATTTACAAGGGCGAGACCTGCATGCAAAATGGCGGGCAGTGGACGTTGAAATCCTTCGCGCCTATGTAGCACATGAAGAATCTGGGCCATTTTTCAACTTTTTCGTCTCAAATCTCTGGAATTTCTTCCTATTCGTGAGCATATAGCAGCGGAATCCCAAGACATCTCGCTCCGTTGCGAAGAAAGGCAGACACATGCGCGATCCCTATAGCGTGTTGGGCGTCGCCAAGACGGCGAAGCCCGAGGAAATTAAATCGGCGTTTCGCAAACTCGCCAAGAAATATCATCCCGACCAGAATCAGGATGACCCGAAAGCACAGGCAAAATTCTCCGAAATCAATCAGGCCTACGAAATCGTTGGTGACAAGGAGCGTCGCGGCCAGTTTGACCGGGGCGAGATCGACGCCGAAGGCAAGCAGCGCGCACCGCAAGGTTTTGAAGGTTACTCGAGCGCCGGCGGCGGCGACCCGTTTGCCGGTTTCGGCGGCGGGCGCCGTCCGGGCGGTTTCGAGTTCCGTAGCGGCGGTACATCTGGCCTTGGTGCCGAAGACATATTGAGCAGCCTGTTTGGCGAGACCGCCGGCATGGGCGGCTTTGGCGGGGCCACGCGTCGCGCCGGGCCACGCAAAGGTGCCGACCTACAGGCAACTATAGATATCAGCCTTGAGCAGGCAGCTGGCGCCGAAAAGGTTGAAGCAATATTTCCCAACGGCAAAAGGCTGGCTATCAAACTGCCCGCACAGGTGGAAAACGGTCAAACGATTCGCTTGAAAGGACAGGGAGAAGCTGTTCCTGGAGGCACCGCTGGTGATGCTTTAGTCACAGTGCGGTTCAAACCGCATCCGAAATTTCGGGTCGAGGGAAGGGATCTGCATGTCGAACTTCCGGTTTCGTTGAGCGACGCTGCCCTCGGTTCGCGGCAGGAAGTCGAAACCCTCAATGGCCGTGTAGCGGTCAAAGTCGCGCCGTGGACCAGTTCCGACAGGGTTTTACGGCTGAAGGGCAAGGGTTTGCCAAAGAAGCCAGATGGCCATGGCGATCTGTTCGCTCACGTCCGCATCATGTTGCCGGAACATGGGGATCCAGCTTTGGAAGCCTTTTTACGCGATTCCAGTCATTGAAAATCCAAAACCAGATTAGATACCGCGCTTGAAGCCCGGCGCGGGCTGTGCGATACCCCACATCAATCATAAGTCTCATGAAGGGTTGGTATATGACCGCCAAAACTGGTTTGATGCAGGGTAAACGCGGCCTTATAATGGGTGTCGCCAACAATCGGTCGATTGCCTGGGGCATTGCCAAGGCAGCGCACGACGCAGGTGCCGAACTTGCATTTACCTATCAGGGCGATGCTTTGAAAAAGCGCGTCGAGCCTCTTGCACAGGAACTCGGCGCTTTTTTATGCGGGCATTGCGATGTTTCGGATGCGTCGACCATCGACGCCTGCTTTGCTGCGCTCGAGCAGCACTGGGGCAAGATCGATTTCCTGGTCCACGCGATCGGTTTCTCCGACAAGGATGAACTCACAGGTCGCTACGTCGACACGTCGGAAGCCAATTTCACAAAGACGATGCTGATTTCCGTCTTTTCGCTAACGGCGGTTGCCAAGCGGGCGGAGAAGCTGATGACCGATGGCGGCTCCATCTTGACGCTGACCTACTACGGTGCAGAAAAGGTCATGCCGAATTATAATGTCATGGGCGTTGCCAAGGCAGCACTTGAGGCGAGCGTCAAATATCTGGCTGTCGATCTCGGCCCGGACAATATTCGCGTCAACGCGATTTCCGCAGGCCCGATCAAAACCCTTGCTGCTTCCGGCATCGGTGATTTCCGCTACATCCTGAAGTGGAACGAGTACAACGCGCCACTGCGACGTACTGTGACGATCGAGGAAGTTGGCGATGCGGGTCTCTATTTCCTTTCCGACTTGTCGCGCTCCGTCACGGGCGAGATCCATCACGCTGATAGCGGTTATCATGTCGTAGGAATGAAAGCAGTCGACGCACCGGATATCTCTGTCGTCAAGGATTGAAATTCAAGTGATTCTGCCTGGCTCGGTGATCTACTTTTCGCGTCATGGCGAGACGGATTGGAACGTCGCCGAACGAATCCAGGGTCAAGCAGATGTCGATATGAATGCGCGTGGCCGGGCCCAGGCCGATCGCAATGGTGATCTGCTGAAATCATTGATCGGCGATGGGGCGGGCTTCGATTTCGTTGCCAGCCCTTTGCGGCGCACGCGCGATACAATGGAGCGAATCCGTACCCGCATGGGTCTCGATCCCAAGAACTACCATACCGATCCACGACTGATGGAAGTGAGTTTCGGAGATTGGCAGGGCTTCATGATTGAAGACATTGCAGCCAAGACGCCGGAACTTGTAGAAGAACGGGGGCGGGATAAGTGGAATTTCGTCCCACCGGGGGACACCGCCGAGAGCTATGCGACATTGAGTGTTCGTGTTGCTAGTTGGTTAGCCGAGGTAAAGGGACCCACGGTCTGCGTAACCCATGGCGGTTGCCTGAGAACGATATTCCGCATGGTCGAGAAACTGGACGGCCACGATGCCGCCAATCTTCTTATCACACAGGATCAACTTCTGCGCCTGGAGGATGGTCACCTTACCTGGCTGTAGCTATTCCGTGGTCTCTTCGATGTCGGTGATGAAGCGTTCCTTGTTGACCACGTCGAACATCAACGTAACCTTCATACCCTGCTCGATAACGCTCAGGTCAAATTCGCCGGGCAATTTATAGACCTTGCCATCGTCGAGAGTAATGGTCGAATTGTCTTCATCGATCTTGGTGATTGTACCTTGCGCATCGTCCGCAAGAGCGCCGACCGGAAGCAGGGAGGCGATGAACATGAACGTTGCTACGATGAAGCGCATTTGAATTCCCCTATTATCAAATCTGTATGCCGGTCAATGACGCAAGTTAGAGCTTCCATTTGTGGCAAAACAATTGCTTTTTTCGTGTGGGATAAAGGAATTTCAACGGCGGGTTTGACCACAGGAGTAAACGCTCATAAAACCCCCTGACAAAACGTCGGGTACGCTTATGTCGCACAATACTTTCGGTCATCTTTTTCGCGTCACCACATGGGGTGAAAGCCATGGAATTGCGCTTGGATGCGTGGTCGATGGCTGCCCTCCAGGTATTTCCTTCACGGAAGCGGAGATCCAGTCGTACCTCGATAAGCGCAGGCCCGGGCAGTCGAAATACACGACGCAACGTCGTGAGCCTGATCAGGTCCGCGTGCTTTCCGGCGTTATGCTGCAAGATGACGGCGTTACCATGATTTCGACGGGGACGCCGATCTCGATGATGATCGAGAACACCGATCAGCGCTCCAAGGATTACGGCGATATTGCTCGCCAGTATCGTCCGGGTCACGCCGACTACACCTATGATGTCAAATATGGGATCCGCGACTATCGGGGCGGTGGACGTTCTTCGGCGCGTGAAACCGCTGCGCGCGTTGCCGCCGGCGCCATAGCGCGCAAGGTGGTGCCCGGTCTCGTTGTGCGTGGCGCACTGGTTGGGATGGGAATACATACCATCGATCGCAGCCGTTGGGATTGGGATGAGGTGAACAACAATCCATTCTTCACACCGGATGCGGGATCGGTCGACATATTCGCGGACTATCTGGACGGCATTCGCAAGGCCGGTTCTTCCATCGGTGCTGTTGTTGAAGTCGTGGCGGAGAACGTTCCGGCAGGTCTCGGTGCTCCGGTCTACGGCAAGCTTGATCAGGATATCGCCAGCTACCTCATGTCGATCAATGCCGTGAAAGGCGTAGAGATTGGCGATGGTTTCGACACTGCGCAGACTTACCGGTGAAGAAAACGCTGACGAAATGCGCATGGGTAACGACGGAAAGCCAATTTTCCTGTCCAACCATGCCGGTGGCATTCTGGGCGGCATTTCCAGCGGCGCACCGGTCGTCGCGCGCTTTGCCGTCAAGCCGACATCATCGATTTTGACGCCGCGCCGGAGCATCGATGCGGATGGAAATCAAGTCGATATCATGACCAAGGGCCGGCATGACCCATGCGTCGGTATCCGTGCCGTGCCGATCGGCGAAGCAATGGTGGCGTGCGCCATCGCAGATCATTATCTCAGACATCGCGGCCAGACCGGCCGTATCTAAGCAAGGGGACGCTCAAATGGCCTACAATCAAAAACGGGTCGTCGATGCCCTACGCGCTTTCGAACGCGGCGAAATCGTGGTTGTCATGGACGATGACGGCCGCGAGAACGAAGGCGATCTGATCGTCGCCGCAGTTCACTGTACGCCAGAGAAGATGGCCTTCATCGTTCGCCACACGTCAGGCATTGTCTGCACGCCGATGACCCGCGAGCACGCCAAACGTTTGAATCTCGCGCCAATGGTGGCCGACAATGATGCTCCCCATTCGACGGCGTTTACTGTCACTGTCGACTACAAACATGGCACGACGACCGGTATCTCGGCTGAAGATCGCACGTTGACAGCCAGAAACCTTGCCAATCCAAATGCCGGTGCCATCGATTTCGTGCGTCCCGGTCATATTTTTCCGCTGGTGGCCCGCGAAGGGGGCGTACTGATGCGTTCCGGCCATACAGAGGCCGCTGTTGATCTTTGCAAGCTGGCAGGACTGCCGCCTGTCGGAGTCATCTGCGAGTTGGTGAACGACGACGGTTCGGTTATGCGCGGCCCCCAGGTTGCAAGCTTTGCCGAAACTCATAAGCTGCACCAGGTAACGGTCGCCGATCTCATTGCCTACCGCCAGCGCAAGGAAACGCTGATCGAGCGAATTGGCGAGTACGAGATTGATACCTGTGCCGGACGTGCCAAGGCAATAACATACGCACTGCCTTGGGAGCCGATGCACCATGCCGCCATCGTTTATGGCGATATTCGCGATGGTGAGGATGTTCCTGTTCGCCTGCAGCGTGAGGATGTGCTGAGCGATGTATTCGGAGCCCGCAACACGCTTGACAGTATCATGAAGCGCATCGCCGAGGAAAAGCGCGGAGTTATTGTCTATCTGCGCGAAGGATCGGTCGGTGTTGGCCGGGATGATGACCGCAATCGTGCAGCATTGCAGGAGCGCGAAGTCCATGCGGAAGCGCGCGTGCGCGAAGAGGAATGGCGTCAGATCGGGCTTGGTGCCCAGATTTTGAAGGATCTCGGCATCACATCGATCCGTCTATTGTCTTCGCGCGAACGGCACTATGTCGGGCTCGAAGGATTTGGTATCCAGATCACCAAGACCGATATTATTTGAAAACTGGCTCTCGCTTCTTGCGAAGGCCGCTTCAAAATAGCAAGGAATGGTCGTTGGATTTGCTATAATCTCGCTGGATAGGCTCATTCAGCGAGGAGACTGCCATGACCGCTCCCCATCCCTCTAAAACACATATCGGCAATCATGAACTGCATCCTGAGACGCTGATGCTGAACTACGGCTACGACCCGGAACTGTCCGAGGGGGCTGTCAAACCACCTGTATTCTTGACCTCGACCTTCGTATTCAAGTCCGCGGAAGAAGGCCGGGATTTCTTCGATTTTGTCTCTGGTCGCAAGGAACCGCCGGCCGGTACGGCGGCTGGTCTGGTCTACTCACGTTTTAATCATCCCAATAGCGAAATCGTTGAGGACCGGCTGGCTGTCTACGAGCGCACGGAAAGCTGTGCGGTTTTTTCCTCGGGAATGTCGGCGATTGCCACGACCCTGTTTGCATTCGTCCGTCCGGGCGACTCGATCCTGCACTCGCAGCCGCTCTATGGCGGCACCGAAACGCTGCTCGCCAAGACGTTCCTCAACATGGGCGTTGCAGCGGTCGGCTTCGCTGATGGCGTGAACGAAGCTTCGGTACAAGCTGCCGCTGACCAGGCGATGCAGAAGGGCCGCGTTTCGGTGATCCTGATCGAAACGCCTGCCAATCCAACCAACAGCCTCGTTGATGTGGCAATGATCCGCCGGATCGCCGAGGCGATTGGCGAAAAGCAGGGTCACCGCCCGATAATCGCTTGCGACAACACGTTGCTTGGACCGGTATTCCAACGGCCCATCGAGCACGGCGCGGATATTTCGCTGTATTCGCTGACAAAATATGTCGGTGGCCACTCCGATTTGATTGCCGGAGCAGCGCTCGGATCAAGAGCCGTGATGAAACAGGTGAAGGCGCTGCGTGGCGCGATCGGCACGCAACTCGATCCGCATTCCTGCTGGATGCTCGGCCGATCACTCGAAACTCTCAGTATTCGCATGGAAAAGGCCGACAACAACGCCTTGGCCATTGCCAATTTCCTTCGCGATCATCCGAAGGTCGAGAAAATACACTATCTGCCATATCACGACGCGTCTTCACCCCTTGGTAAAACGTTTGCCGCTCAATGCACCGGGGCTGGCTCGACTTTCTCATTTGACATCGTGGGTGGACAGCCGGCGGCCTTCAAGTTCCTCAATGCATTGCAGATATTGAAACTGGCCGTCAGCCTTGGGGGTACGGAATCGCTGGCCAGCCATCCGGCAACGATGACTCATTCGGGCGTCCCCATCGACGTGCGCCAGCGCATTGGCGTGCTGGATTCAACGATCAGGTTGTCGATCGGCATCGAACATCCGGATGACTTGATTGCCGATCTGACGCAGGCATTGAGCATAGCTTGACCAATCGGCACGTACGGTAGAATTCGCTGACTTGTCTCTTGTACAACAGCGGGTAGCTGGTGCAATTTGAACGTGACCGCCTGGTCATGCTCATGCCCTTTTGCTGTTGCAGAAAGCTTTCATGGTAACCCGTCTTTATTCGCACCCGATTTATCTGGAACATTTGACACCTCCGGGGCATCCTGAACGGCCGGATCGATTGCGCGCGCTCAATAAGGTGCTGGAGGATAGCACCTTCGATGCACTGGATCGCGTCCAGGCACCAATGGGCGACGAAACAACGATCCTTTATGCGCATCCCCAAACGTTTATTGAACGTGTCCGCGATACCATCCCTGAAGAAGGGCTGACCCGAGTCGATTCGGATACGACTGTGAGCCCTAAAAGCTGGGAAGCGGTGTTGACCGCAATCGGCGCAGCGAACGCCGCTGTGGATGACGTATTCACAGGTGTCGCGGACAATGTCTTCGTAGCTTCGCGTCCCCCCGGCCACCACGCAGAGCGGGACAAAGCCATGGGCTTTTGTCTGTTCAACAGCGCCGCGATCGCCGCCAGGCACGCCCAAAAAGCTCATGGCGTCGAACGCGTTGCGATCGTCGATTGGGACGTGCATCACGGCAATGGTACGCAGGACATTTTCTGGGATGATCCGTCGGTGCTTTACTGTTCGACGCATCAGATGCCGCTCTATCCCGGCACCGGAGCCAAGGACGAAACGGGTGCTGGCAATATCATCAATGCGCCTCTCAGCCCGCAGACTGGCAGCGACCATTTCAGAGAAGCATTCAACACGCGTATTCTCCCCGCTATCGATGAGTTTCGGCCGGAGCTGATTATTGTTTCTGCCGGCTTCGATGCCCATCACCGCGACCCGTTGGCGGAAATAAATCTGAACGAGGACGATTTTGACTGGGCGACCGGTGCCCTGATGGAAAGAGCTGGGAGCTATGCGTCAAACCGCCTTGTCAGCCTTCTGGAAGGCGGCTACGACCTCAAGGGTATGTCGCTCTCGGCGGGCGCACATATAAGACGCTTGATGGGAGGATGAAGCATGGCCGATGTACAGAACAATTCCGATATCGCTGCCATGAGCTTCGAGCAGGCGCTCGATCAGCTGGAAAAAATAGTCGATGATCTGGAACGTGGTGATGTGCCACTTGAACAGTCGATCCGGATCTATGAGCGGGGCGAAGCTCTCAAGAAGCATTGCGATACTCTCTTGAGCGCTGCTGAAGACAAGGTGCAGAAAATCCGTCTTGGCCGTAACGGTGAACCCGTCGGCACAGAGCCGCTCGATCCGGAGTGAAGCACAGCGATGCTGTTCAGCATCGTAATGAATCGCTATGCTAGGGCTCCGACCCCTCCGGAGTAGCGCGAATGAGTTTTTCCCCCTGCCCAGATCCCAAGATAGGTGACTTAGTCAGCAATCGATGCAATCGAGACGCTAATTATCCCGCGCACCAGCGATATTGGTGGGCTCGAAGTTCGGCGTGCCCTGCCGAGCGCCAAGCGTCGACTTGTCGGTCCCTTCATTTTCTTCGACCGGATGGGTCCGGCGATCCTTCGCCCGACCGATGCGCTTGATGTGCGGCCGCATCCGCATATCGGCCTTTCGACTGTGACCTATCTTTTCGACGGGAACATACGCCACCGCGACAGCCTCGGCACGGAGATGGTCATCAAACCTGGTGACGTCAATCTCATGACGGCGGGCCGCGGAATCGTTCATTCAGAACGTTCACCGGAGGAGTTGCGGACCGAGCCGTTGCCGATTTCGGGGCTGCAGACCTGGCTCGCGCTGCCAGATCATCTGGAGGAAATCAACCCAGCCTTCGCCAATACAGGCGTAGGTGAACTGCCGGTACTGCGCGAAGCGGGTATGGAAGCGCGTATCGTCATGGGCAAGTTCCATGGGGCTGGTTCTCCCGTCAAACAGCATGCGGAAACGCTTTACGTGGACATTCGGCTTGATCCGGGAAGCCATATTCAGTTGCCAGCAAACGTTGCCGAGGAGCGGGCCATCTATACGCTGGACGGATCGGTAGAAGTTGCCGGAGAGAACTTCCCGGCGGACCGTCTACTGGTGTTCCGCGCCGGTGACGAGATCATTGTCCGCGCACCGCAAGGCGCGCACTTCATGCTGTTTGGAGGTGCTGCTCTGCCGTCCAAGCGCTATATCTGGTGGAATTTCGTGTCTTCATCCCAAGAGCGGATCGAGCAGGCAAAAGAAGAATGGCGCACGGGCCGTTTCGATATCGTTCCTGGCGACGAGGAAGAATTCATACCGCTGCCTGAAAACCGCCCCATGGAGCGGTAAACTCCGCTTCTTGCTGGTCGGCTGGTTTTCCTTTAGGGAACGGCAAGAATTGAGCTTGGAATTGGAACCTGCGCTTTGGCCAAGAATTTTGAAACACCACTGCTTGATCGCGTTAAAGTTCCTTTGGATTTGCGCCAACTGCCGGAATCCGATCTGCCTCAACTGACGCAGGAACTGCGCACCGAATTGATTGATGCGGTTTCGACCACGGGCGGCCATCTCGGCGCCGGTCTTGGGGTCGTCGAACTAACGGTCGCACTCCATCATGTTTTCGATACGCCGCATGACCGGATCATTTGGGACGTCGGCCATCAAGCCTATCCGCACAAGATACTAACCGGCCGGCGCGACCGTATCCGGACCCTGCGGCAGGAAGGCGGGCTTTCCGGTTTTACCAAGCGCGGCGAAAGCGAGTACGACCCCTTCGGCGCTGCCCATTCGTCCACGTCCATTTCCGCAGGTCTCGGAATGGCGGTTGCCAGCGATCTTTCCGGCACGAAGCGCAACGTGATCTCGGTGATAGGCGACGGAGCGATGTCGGCGGGCATGGCCTATGAGGCGATGAACAATGCTGGAGCACTCGATGCGCGGCTGATCGTCATTCTCAATGACAATGACATGTCCATTGCACCGCCCACCGGCGCGATGAGCGCCTATCTGGCGCGCCTTGTCTCCGGGCGCGCTTACCGTTCATTCCGCGAAACCGCCAAGCAGCTTGCAAAGAAACTGCCGAAATTCCTGCAGGAAAAGGCGCGCCTATCGGAAGAGTATGCGCGTGGCTTCTGGACCGGCGGAACCATGTTCGAAGAGCTCGGCTTCTACTATGTCGGGCCGATCGACGGGCACAATCTCGACCATCTGTTGCCCGTACTGAAGAACGTCCGCGATACGATGGACGGCCCGGTTCTGATCCATGTCGTTACCCAAAAGGGCAAGGGTTACGCTCCGGCGGAGGCAGCTGCGGACAAATATCACGGTGTTAACAAGTTCGACGTCATTACCGGAGCGCAGGCGAAGCCGCCGGCCAACGCGCCAAGTTATACGAAGGTCTTTGCCACGAGCCTGATCGAGGAAGCACGTCACGACGACAGGATCGTTGCCATAACAGCAGCGATGCCGGGCGGAACCGGTCTCGACCTTTTTGGGGAAGTTTTCCCGGAACGTACCTTCGATGTTGGTATCGCTGAGCAGCACGCCGTGACTTTCGCAGCTGGTCTGGCAAGCGAAGGCTTAAAGCCGTTTGCCGCGATCTATTCGACGTTTCTGCAGCGTGGTTACGACCAGGTGGTGCATGATGTGTCACTGCAGAACTTGCCGGTACGTTTTCCCATAGATCGGGCGGGGCTGGTCGGTGCTGACGGCGCGACCCATGCCGGCTCATTCGATACGGGTTTCCTGGCTGCGTTGCCGGGCTTCGTCGTCATGGCCGCATCTGATGAGGCCGAGTTGCGCCATATGGTGCGCACGGCGGCCGAGTATGATGAAGGGCCGATCTCGTTCCGCTATCCTCGCGGTGACGGCGTCGGTATCGATTTACCTGAGCGGGGACAGGTTCTACAGATCGGCAAAGGCCGGGTTGTCCGTGAAGGGTCGAAGATCGCATTGCTCTCGTTTGGTACCCGCCTGCAAGAATGTTTGGCCGCTGCAGATGAGTTGGATGCAGCGGGACTTTCTACAACCGTTGCCGACGCACGGTTTGCCAAGCCGTTGGACGAGGATTTGATTCGTCGTCTGGCACGGGAGCACGAGGTCTTCGTTACGGTGGAGGAGGGAGCGATCGGAGGCTTTGCCTCCCACGTTCTGCATTTCTTGAGCCGCGACGGGTTGCTGGATAACGGCCTTCGTGTCCGCACGTTGATCTTGCCGGACCTCTATCTCGACCACGCTAAACCGGAAGCAATGTATGCCCGTTCAGGTCTCGACAGTGCGGGCATTGTGCGAACTGTCTTTGGCGCACTTGGGCGCGAGCACATTATTTCGCCAGCTCGCGCGTAACGTTGATGCGGCTCGATCAGCTTCTGGTTGATAGGGGCCTTTTTGCAAGCAGGTCACGGGCACGCGACGCCATCATACGCGGCACGGTGCAAGTCAACGGTTTTGTCATCACCAAGCCGGGCACCACGGTTTCCATCGACGCAGCAGTCCTTGCCGATGATCCCGCCAGTAGCTATGTCTCGCGCGCAGCGTTGAAACTTGTTGCCGGTCTTGATCATTTTGCCATCGATGTGAAAGATTGCACTGCTCTCGACATCGGTGCGTCCACCGGTGGTTTCACGCAGGTTTTGCTCAAGCGCGGTGCAGATACCGTGATCGCTGTCGATGTTGGTCATGGCCAACTGCATGAGAGTCTCAAGGCTGATGCACGTGTCATAAATCTTGAAATGCTCAATGCCCGGGAATTGGTCCGCGAGCATCTTGGTGGTCACAGGATCAATCTCGTCGTTTCTGACGTCAGTTTTATATCGTTGAAACTCGCGCTACCACCGGCCTTGGATCTGGCAGAGCCTGGCAGCCACTGCGTTCTTCTCGTCAAGCCGCAATTCGAGGCCGGGCGCGAAGCTATCGGGAAAGGCGGCATTTTGCGCGATCCGAAGGATGGTGAACGCGTCGCAAATGATCTAAGGAACTGGTTGGATGGATTGCCGGGCTGGAAAGCCCTTGGGTACTGCCCTTCGCCCATAGAGGGCGGCGATGGCAATCGCGAGTTTCTGCTGACCGGCCTGAAAGCCACGATTGAGAAGTAAAATCATATGAGTACGCGCGTAACGATCGAACGGATGGGCGCCGGCGGCGACGGCATTGCCGCCACTTCGGCGGGAAGCGCCTATGTGCCGTTTTCGTTGCCCGGCGAGGTTGCCAATGTGGCTCTGGAAAATGGCCGTGCCACGCTTGTGGCGCTACTGGAACCATCGCCCGAGCGCATTGCGCCCGCCTGCCGCCACTTTGAGGAGTGCGGAGGCTGCACGTTGCAGCATTGGCAGGACAGCGCGTATCGCGATTGGAAAAGATCACTCGTGCACGACGCGCTCGCGGGCAGGGGGTTCGCGTTCACGCTCGATCCGCTTGTGCCGTGTGCGCCGCAGACCCGGCGCCGTGCCGTTTTTGCCGTCCGCACGAGTGAGAGGGGTGCCGTACTCGGTTTCAACAAGCATCTCAGTCACGAACTGGTGGATATTGTGGAATGTCCAGTAACAGTGCCGGAAATCGTTTCGCGTCTTGACGACCTCCGCGAACTGGTTGCCGTTCTTGGTGGCGGTATGAAACCCTTCAAGCTGACAGTCACATCGACGGCTTCAGGCCTGGATATTGTGGCATCAGGGTGTGGCGCACCCGACGCCGCCAAACGCCAGGCGCTGACAGCGCTGGTTATCAAGAAGGATTTTGCCCGACTGAGCTTTGAAGGCGAAATCATCGTCGAGCCACGAAAGCCCATTGTTCAATTTGGTAAAGTTCCAGTATTCCTGCCCGCCGGCGGCTTTCTCCAGGCGACCCTGGAGGCAGAGATGGCCATGTCTGCATTGGTGACTGGGCATCTGGCCAAGGCCAAGAAGACAATCGACCTTTTTAGTGGGTCGGGCACCTTCACATTCAGGATGGCAGAGAAATCAGCAGTCCACGCTGTCGAGGGCGAGCAGTCCGCCGTTGATGCGATGGATCGCAGCATCCGGCATGTTCAGGGTCTCAAGCCGGTCACGGTGGAGCGCCGTGATTTGTTCCGGCGACCTTTTCTGGCGCGGGAACTGAAGCCGTATGCGGGTCTCGTTTTTGATCCGCCGCGTGCGGGCGCGGAAGCACAGGCAATCGAGATCGCGAAATCCACCGTGTCGAAAGTTGCGGCGATCTCGTGCAATCCCGTCACCCTCGGCCGCGACCTGAGCATCCTCGTCAAGGGTGGCTATAAAATCGACCGCGTGGTGCCAATCGATCAGTTTCTCTGGTCGTCGCACGTCGAAGTGGTGGCTTTGCTCAGCAAAAAATAGGGACCTATAGTTAGACCGCCGTCCCGCCTACGGTCATCTGATCCATACGCAGATGTGGTTGGCCGACACCCACTGGCACCCATTGACCGCCCTTACCGCAATTGCCAATGCCCGTATCAAGCTGCAGGTCATTGCCGATCATTGAAATGCGTTGCATCGCGTCGGGTCCATTGCCGATCAACATGGCGCCCTTGACGGGCGCGCCGATCTTGCCGTTCTCGATCATGTAGGCTTCGGTACAACCGAACACGAATTTGCCGGAGGTGATGTCTACCTGGCCACCACCGAAGGAAACGGCATAGATTCCGTTCTTGACCGAGGCGATGATTTCTTCCGGCGTCTTGTCGCCGCCGAGCATATACGTGTTCGTCATGCGCGGCATCGGCGCATGCGCATAGGATTCGCGACGTCCGTTGCCGGTTGGCTCCATTCCCATCAGGCGTGCGTTTTGCCGATCCTGCATGTAGCCGACCAGAATGCCGTCATCGATCAACACAGTCTTGTTGGTCGGCATGCCTTCGTCGTCGACTGTCAGTGAGCCCCGACGTTCGGAGATGGTACCGTCATCGACAACGGTAACCCCTTTCGAGGCTACCTTCTGGCCGAGCAAACCGGCAAAGGCAGACGTTTTCTTCCGGTTGAAATCACCCTCAAGACCGTGGCCTACAGCTTCGTGAAGCATCACGCCGGGCCAACCGCTGGAAAGCACGATGTCGAACGTACCAGCAGGCGCAGGGATTGCTTCCAGATTTACGAGAGCCTGTCGTAGTGCTTCATCCGCAGCATATTGCCATTTATCCGCGACGATGAATTCGCCGAAGCCTTTGCGGCCGCCTGCGCCATAAGTTCCGCTTTCCTGCCGGTCGCCATCGCCGACAACCACGGACACGTTAAGCCGAACCATGGGGCGAACGTCGCGGACAAAATGTCCATCGGCGCGCAGAATTTCTACCTGCTGCCATGAAGCCGCAAGCGATACCGAAACCTGCCGCACCTTCGAATCTTTCGCCCGGAGATAGGCGTCAATCTCCTGGAGCAGTTTCACCTTCGCCTCGAAACTCGGAGAGCCAAGCGGATTTTCGTCGCTGTAGAGGCTGCGGTTCGTTCCGGGCGGCGCTGCGGTATAAGTTCCGGCGTAGCCAGTCCTTACCGCCGAAGCTGCATCCGAGGCACGCTTCAATGCGCCTAGCGACAACTCGCCCGCGTGCGCATAACCGACCGAATCACCGGCCACGGCGCGCAGGCCGAAACCCTGATCCTGGTTGAATGAACCGTTTTTCAGCCGGCCATTGTCAAAGGCGAGACCCTCTGATTCTCTGTATTCGATGAAGAGTTCGCCATCATCCGCTCCGTCGAGACTCTGCTTTACGGTTTCGAGGATTTTATCGCGCGGCGCATCAAAACTGTCGATGAGACTTTTCATGAGAATGGGTCCGGTTCAAATGGTGTGAACGGGATGTAGGCCTTCACAGCCCTTTCGACAACCGCAAACTCCCTCGAAACTTATGGGAGTGCATCGAAACCCTCGCCAAACCCATTAAGTTCGACCGGAATGCCGATACCTTCTTCCGGTGTCTGGAAGACGATGAATGTCGCCGCCTTGCCGGTCTTTAGCGTCTGGACAAGCTGATCTTCCAGAATGACCTCGGCATAGCAACCATCCTCGAAGCAACGAACGAAGTAAGCGCGGCCGATATCTTTACCATCCACATTGAGGCCAAGGCCGTTGGGCAGGAGTACACCAAGGGGGGCAAGGACGCGCAAGATCTTCGCTTTGTTGTCCGCAGTTTTCAGAACGACGACGGAGAGGCCCATTTCCGGACGATCCGCCGCGACGACGTTCTGGATAAGCGCGCACTGCTCCGATTTGGCACCCGCCGGCGTATCGCATAGAATCGACCATGCGCCATGGGTGGACTTGACTGTGCCGCTTTGCTGCGCTGCCATTGCGGTGCCCGCAACGACAGTCATTGACAGGGCAAGCAGACCGGCAGCGATGCTACGTAGCGCGAAAGAGAACATGTAGGCTCCAAAACGAATCATCCAGACGTTAAACCGCTCCGCCCCGGATGAAAAGAATACCGCTCAAACGCTCCCCAGCATAGCGCGGCCTGTAAGATGTGGTGTAGCCGAAAAATGGCCGGATTGTGAGCCCAATGGCCCTGTGCGCTGCAAAACAGCTGCAAGAACGAAAAAACTGCTGCTTCGAGCGGTCTGGGGCTTGCGGCTGGAAAGCCGCGCGCAAAAATGCCGCATGAGATCACGTTCGCCTTCCTTGCGATGTAAGCTAATGTGTGGTTTGAACGCGCCATACATCGGGCCATCACGCTGCCCAGTCTTATTCTATGGAATCAATGCTTCATTCGGGAGATTTCTAGGTGAAGAAGAATATTGTCACGCTGATGGGTATCCTGAGTGGCCTGTTGAGTGCCGGCACTGCTTATGCAGCCCAGCCGGAGCCTTGGCAAATGACTTTCCAACCAGCCGCTTCTGCCATTATGGAGCAGATCGAGTGGTTTGAACGCTATACATTATGGTTCATCGTTCCCATTACGCTTTTCGTGATGGCACTGCTGGCCTGGGTGATGTATCGCTATCGCGCCAGCGCCAATCCGGTTCCGTCAAAGACCAGCCACAATACGGCAGTTGAGATCGTCTGGACCGTAGGCCCTGTCGTCATTCTTCTCTTCCTGGCAATTCCTTCCTTCCAGTTGCTGACGGCACAGTATTCACCCGAAGAGCCGAAGCTGACGATCAAGGCCACCGGCTATCAATGGTATTGGGGTTACGAATATCAGGCAGGCGAAGCCCCGGTTTCTTTTGATTCTGTCATGTTGAAAGAGACTGACCGTGCCGCTACCGGGAAGGAAGACAAAAAGGCTTACCCGCGCCTGCTGGCGGTCGACAATGAAATGGTCGTCCCTGTTAATACGACTGTGCGTTTGCTGGTCACCGGAGCTGACGTCATCCACTCGTTCTCCATGCCTGCCTTTGGTGTGAAGATGGATGCCGTTGCTGGCCGCAGCAACGAGACCTGGTTCAAGGCTGACAAGGAAGGCATGTATTACGGTCAGTGCTCGCAGATTTGCGGCAAGGATCATGCCTTCATGCCGATCGCGATCCATGTCGTTTCACAGGATCAGTACAATGCGTGGTTTACTGCCGCCGGGAAAGATCTTCCGGGTGCCTACAAGACGCTGACCGCAGCAATCGACGCAGACAAGAATGTAAGCGTGGCTGGCAACTAAGCCGGCTTTACGCGATTTATTGAGGAACGGGAGCACTTTGATGGCAGGTTCTGCAGCTCACGAAGCACACGACGCTCACAAGCCTACTGGCTGGACGCGTTGGGTTTATTCGACCAATCACAAGGACATCGGTACGCTGTATCTGATCTTCGCGATCATAGCTGGCCTTATCGGTGGTTCGCTTTCGATCGCCATGCGCGCCGAGCTGCAACAGCCGGGCATCCAGATTTTCCATGGTCTGGCCTCCATGGTTTATGGCTTTGAAGGTGACGCGGCTATCGACGCCGGCAAGCAGATGTACAATGTGTTTTCGACGGCGCATGGTCTGATCATGATCTTCTTCATGGTCATGCCTGCGCTCATCGGCGGTTTCGCCAACTGGATGGTTCCGATCATGATCGGTGCCCCGGACATGGCCTTCCCGCGCATGAACAATATTTCGTTCTGGCTGCTCCCGCCTGCACTCCTGTTGTTGATACTGTCGATGTTCGTTCCGGGTCCTGCCGGTGGCTTCGGTACGGGCGGTGGCTGGACGATCTATCCGCCATATTCGACATCAGGTCAGCCTGGCCCTGCGATGGATTTTGCCATTCTCGCGCTTCACATTGCCGGCGCGTCGTCGATCCTTGGTGCCATCAACTTCATCACCACGATCTTCAATATGCGCGCTCCCGGCATGACATTACACAAGATGCCGCTGTTTGCCTGGTCGGTTTTGATCACTGCATTCCTGCTGTTGCTGGCGCTCCCGGTTTTGGCGGGTGGTATCACGATGCTTCTGACCGACCGCAACTTTGGCACCGCGTTCTTCGCGCCCGAAGGTGGCGGTGATCCAATTCTGTTCCAGCATCTGTTCTGGTTCTTCGGTCACCCTGAAGTTTACATCATGATTCTGCCGGCGTTTGGCATCATCAGTCACATCGTTTCGACATTCTCGCGTAAGCCGATCTTCGGTTATCTCGGAATGGCCTACGCCATGGTTGCCATCGGTGTCGTCGGGTTTATCGTTTGGGCCCACCACATGTACACCGTGGGCCTGTCACTCGATACGCAGCGCTACTTCGTCTTCGCCACGATGGTCATCGCGGTTCCAACCGGCGTCAAGATCTTCTCCTGGATCGCCACAATGTGGGGTGGATCCATCGAGTTCAAGCCGCCAATGGTCTGGGCGATCGGCTTTATCTTCCTGTTCACGGTTGGTGGTGTGACGGGCGTTCAGTTGGCCAATGCCGGTCTCGATCGTTCACTGCATGACACCTATTATGTGATTGCGCATTTCCATTACGTGCTGTCGTTGGGCGCAGTGTTCGGCATCTTCGCCGGCTGGTACTATTGGTTCCCGAAAATGACCGGCTACATGTACAACCATAAAATTGCCCACACGCATTTCTGGGTGATGTTCATTGGCGTCAATCTGGTTTTCTTCCCGCAGCATTTCCTTGGTCTCGCCGGCATGCCACGCCGCTATATCGATTACCCTGATGCTTTTGCAGGGTGGAACGAAGTATCGTCGATCGGTTCGTACATCTCTGGCGTTGGCGTTCTGATCTTCCTCTTCGGCGTATTCGAGGCGTTCGCCAAGAAGCGTGAGGCTGGAGCCAATCCTTGGGGTGCGGGCGCAACGACACTCGAATGGCAGCTGTCATCGCCGCCGCCATTCCACCAGTGGGAACAGCTCCCGCGCATCAAGTAAACACTTCAATGCCGGGACTGCCAAAGGTTGTCCCGGCATTGCCTAAACAAGACGGATCAAATGGCACTGATTGAGAAAAACGCAAATCTTGATGCGAGTATTGGCCTCTCGGAAGCCAATGCATCGGATTATATTGCGCTGCTCAAGCCACGCGTCATGTCCTTGGTTGTCTTTACCGGCTTCGTTGGAATGATGGCTGCCCCTGGCCAGATCAATCCCGTCTTGGCCGCAATCGCCATCCTTTGTATTGCAGTCGGGGCAGGCGCCTCAGGTGCACTCAACATGTGGTACGATGCCGACATCGACGCCATTATGAAGCGTACCTCCAAGCGGCCGATCCCTGCGGGACGTATTTCGCGCGGCGAGGTGTTGACATTTGGTCTCCTGCTGTCGGCCTTTTCAGTCGTAACGCTGGGTCTTTTCGTCAATCTTCTCGTCGGCATTTCTACTGGCGTTCACGATCTTCTTTTATGCTGTCATTTATACGATGTGGCTGAAGCGATCGACGCCGCAGAACATCGTTATCGGAGGAGCAGCGGGTGCGTTTCCACCCATGATCGGCTGGGCGGCGGTCACGAATTCCGTCAGCATGGAAAGCATCGTCCTTTTTCTCATCATCTTCCTGTGGACGCCGCCGCATTTCTGGGCCTTGTCGCTCTTCATGTCGGATGACTATGAGAAGGCGAAAATCCCGATGATGCCCAATGTGGCGGGAGCCGCATCGACGAAGTTTCAGATTTTTCTCTATACTTTGCTGGTAGCACCAGTTGGTGTCCTCCCTTGGATCATGGGATTCGCGGGGCCAGGTTATGGCCTGTTTGCCATAGCGATGGGCGGTGCCTTTCTTGCTTCGGCCTTCACTGTATGGCGTGCTCCAGTTGGCGATGCGATGTTGAAGCCTGCCAAGAAGATGTTCGCTTTCTCCATTTTCTATCTTTTCAGTTTATACGCGGTGCTCCTCGGCGAGATTCTGGTTCGCAAGGCATTTCTGGTAGCTGGTGTTTGATATGAGCAACGACATGGTAACCCTTACGGACAAGCAGAAGCGGGCACAGCGTAGCCGCTCCCTGGCGCTCGCGCTGGCGTTGGCCGCGTTTGTCGTCGTTGTCTATGTCGGGACATGGGCGAAAATCGGGGCCAATCATTCTTCGCAAACGGCACCCGTAACGAGGCCCGCACAATGAGCGATGCACCGAAGCGCAAGGTTTCCGACCGGACGATCGCAATTTCTTGCCTCGCCTTCTTCTTCGGCATGGTGGGTATGGCGTTTGCTGCCGTCCCGCTCTACGCCATGTTCTGCCAGGTCACGGGATATGGTGGCACGACCCAGCGCGTCGAACAGATGTCCGATACAATTCTTGACAAAAAAATCACTGTACGTTTCGACGCCAATACGTCTGGTGGTTTGCCGTGGCAGTTCGAGCCTGTACAGCGCGAAGTCACGATGAATATCGGCGAAACCAAGCTGATCAAATATGAGGCGAAGAACATCGTCGACAAACCGACCGCGGGGCGCGCATCATTCAACGTGACGCCGCAGGCGGCGGGTGCTTACTTCAACAAGGTCGAGTGCTTCTGCTTCACGGATACGGTCCTGAAGCCAGGTGAAGATCTGGAAATGCCGGTCGTCTTTTTTGTCGATCCGGACATCGTCAATGCGCCTGAGCTGAAGGGCGTCAACACAATTACTCTATCCTACACATTCTTCCCGATCCCTATGCCAGCACCCGTTGCTGCCAATACCGAGGTCAAGAAGAATGGTACATCGGGACAACTCTAAACTGCGCCGGCCTAGCCCGGTGTCAAAACCAATGAACAGACCTTGCGAGGGTTAGAATGGCCGAGACGCACCAAAAGAACCACGATTACCACATCATCGATCCCAGCCCGTGGCCGTTTCTTGGCTCGGTTGGCGCGTTTGTTCTCGCGATCGGCGGCATCGCTTTCATGCGTTATCATGCCGGCGGCGAGCTTGTCCTTTTCAACGCTAACCTCACAAGCCCCTGGATCCTGCTTATAGGCGTGATGATCGTTCTTTATACGATGTACGGCTGGTGGTCCGACACGATCAAGGAGAGCAAGGAAGGTCATCACACACGGGTTGTGTCATTGCACTTGCGCTATGGCATGATCATGTTCATCGCTTCAGAAGTGATGTTCTTCGTTGCCTGGTTCTGGGCTTTCTTCGATGCCAGTCTTTTTCCCGGAGAAGCAGCGCAAGTAGCGCGGACAGCATTCACCGGCGGCGTATGGCCCCCGAAGGGTATTGAAGTTCTCGACCCGTTGCACCTGCCACTTTATAATACTGTCATCCTGCTTTTGTCCGGCACGACGGTCACATGGGCGCACCATGCTCTGATCCACAATGATCGCAAGGGCCTGATCAGGGGCCTGACGCTCACTGTCCTGCTCGGTCTGCTCTTTTCATCGGTGCAAGCCTACGAATACATTCACGCTCCATTTGCGTTCAAGGATTCGATCTACGGTGCAACATTCTTCATGGCGACGGGTTTCCACGGTTTCCACGTCATCATCGGAACCATCTTCCTTGCCGTATGCTTGCTTCGTTCGCTTCGCGGTGACTTTACGCCGACCAAACATTTCGGCTTCGAGGCTGCGGCCTGGTATTGGCACTTCGTTGACGTGGTCTGGCTGTTCCTGTTCTTCTCGATCTATGTATGGGCATCCTGGGGTGCTCCGATAGCAGTGGAATAGGCGGACTTGTCTAAAATTTGCGGGCGGTCGTGGAAACACGGCCGCTCTCACTTTTTCAGCACATTCCTGCGCAACCATCCGATATACTCACTGCAGAGCCCCTCCGGCCTTGAGGCACATGACCATGAATCAAGACACGGCGCTTTACCCACCAGTTGACCCCGTAACTGCCGGTGTAAAAGCACGCTGTCCTCGATGCGGGCAGGGGAAGCTGTTCGATGGGTTTCTCGCGCCGGCGAAGCACTGTTCTACCTGTGGGCTGGACTATTCATTCATCGACACGGGCGAGGGCCCAGCAGTTCTGGTGATGCTCTTGATCGGCTTCATTGTCGTCGGCCTTGCCCTCTGGATGGAGGTGACGCTCGATCCGCCATTGTGGCTGCATTTTATCCTGTGGATACCCCTGGCCCTCGTGCTCTGCCTTACGGCGCTCCGCTGGATGAAGGGCATTCTGATAGCCTTGCAGTACAAGCATAAAGCCGCAGAGGGTCGGCTTGATACGCTGGATAGCCATGACTGAGCGCGTGACACCTTTACCAAGCAACCGCTTCCCGTGGATTAAAGTTGTCCTGGGTGCAATCGTTTTCGCGATCTTGATCGCCCTCGGGACCTGGCAAGTGGAACGCCTTTATTGGAAGGAAGGCCTGCTGGCGGAGATAGAAGCTCGAACCCATGCGAAGCCCGCTTCGCTTGCCGAGATCGAGAAAGTCTGGGCGGCTGAAAAGGATGTCGACTACCGGACAGTGACAGTGACCGGCCGGCTGCTTAATGATCGCGAGCGTCACTATTTCGCGACCTATGACGGCACTTCCGGGTTCTACGTCTATACGCCGCTTTTGCTTGATGATGGTCGCGCAGTCTTTGTCAATCGTGGCTTTGTTCCCTATGACAAGAAGAATTCCGTGACACGGCCCGAAGGTGAAGTTGAGGGACAGGTGGTTGTAACGGGGCTTGCGCGCAATCCGCTTTATGACAAGCCTTCGTCGATCGTGCCGAACAACGACCTCATGACCAATATCTACTATTGGAAAGACCTGCCAACGATGGCGGGACAGTCGGGCATCGCCAACGACAGGCTGGTTCCTTTTTTCATCGATGCCGACAAGACGCCAAATCCCGGGGGCCTGCCGGTCGGCGGTGTAACGATCATCGATCTGCCAAACAGCCACCTGCAATACGCGGTAACCTGGTATGGCCTCGCCGCGACACTGCTCGCGGTCGCGGGAATTTCGCTTTGGCAACGATACCATCCCAAAGATCCAAACGAGCCTGATCCCAGCCAATCTGAAGCTTCGGACTTGACTTCGCGTTGATTGCCGCCCAATTCCAACAACACTGCAACGCTTCCATGAGACACGATACGATGGCTGACAAGAAACCACTGACAATCCGCCTGTGCGGACCGCGCGGTTTTTGCGCCGGTGTGGATCGCGCCATCCAGATCGTCGTTTTGGCGTTGAAGAAATATGGCGCGCCTGTCTACGTCCGCCATGAGATCGTGCACAACCGCTACGTCGTCGAAGGCTTGCAGGCTCGCGGAGCGGTTTTTGTCGAAGAGCTCGACGAAATTCCTCCGGAGCATCGCAATCAGCCTGTGGTCTTTTCCGCGCACGGGGTGCCGAAATCGGTTCCCTCCGATGCGGAAAGCAAGAACCTTTTCTATCTGGATGCAACATGCCCGCTGGTCTCCAAAGTTCATAAGCAGGCGATGCGCCACCAGCGGCTCGGCCGCCACGTCATCCTCGTCGGTCACTCAGGCCATCCGGAAGTCATCGGTACGATGGGTCAATTGCCCGAAGGTGCGGTGACGCTGGTCGAAACCATCGCCGAAGCTGAGACCTATGTCCCCGAGGATCCCGATAACCTCGGCTTCGTGACGCAGACAACACTTTCCGTTGACGATACTGCCGGGATCATCGCGACGTTGCAGCGCCGCTTCCCCGCGCTGACGGCACCAGCTGCAGAATCGATCTGCTACGCCACGACGAACCGCCAGGACGCTGTGAAAGCAGCGGCTCCAGGCTGCGACCTTTTTCTCGTCGTGGGGGCGCCGAACTCTTCCAATTCAAAGCGACTGGTTGAGGTCGCCGAACGGTCGGGGGCCGTACAATCTCTGCTGGTTCAACGAGCCGGCGACATCGACTGGAGCAAGGTCGGCAACATTTCGGTGGTCGGATTATCCGCCGGAGCTTCAGCTCCGGAGATCATCGTTGACGAAATCATCCAGTCCTTTTCGGAGCGGTATATCGTGTCGATCGAACTCGCGGAAACAACCATCGAGACCGAGAATTTCCATGTGATGCGGGATCTGCGCGACGTGGAACTGACGAGCGCCGATATGGCATTCGTCAACGGAAGCCGCTGAGTAATGGCCGTCTATACCGACATCAATGAAATCGACTTGGCGCACTTCCTCAAGGACTACGATATCGGCGAGCTGCTTTCGTATAAGGGCATTGCCGAGGGCGTCGAAAACTCCAACTATCTGCTGCATACGAGCACTGGATCGTACATTCTGACGTTGTACGAGAAACGTGTGAACAGCAACGATCTGCCGTTCTTTCTCGGTTTGATGCGCCATCTGGCGGGCAAGGGGATACGCTGTCCTTTGCCAGTGAACCAGAAGTCCGGATCAAGCATCGGCGAACTGGCTGGTCGGCCTGCTGCGATCGTAACCTTTCTCGAAGGCATGTGGATGCGCCGCCCGACCGTGCAGCATTGCTTTGCCTTGGGCGAGGCAATGGCGAGGATGCATGTCGCAGGCGAGGATTTCCCCATGCGCCGCCCCAATGCGCTCTCGGTGGAAGGCTGGCGGCCCCTGTGGAATAATTCCAAGGCCGGTGCCGATCGGGTTGAACCAGGGCTTGCAGACGAGACAGAGACCGATCTGGCCTTCTTCGAGTCCAACTGGCCGTCGCACTTGCCCTCGGGTGTCATCCATGCCGACCTTTTTCCAGACAACGTCTTCTTTTTGGGAAACAAATTGTCGGGACTGATCGATTTCTATTTCGCCTGTACCGATCTGCTTGCCTACGATGTGGCCGTTTGCCTGAACGCCTGGTGCTTTGAAAAGGATCATTCTTTCAATCTAACCAAGGGCACAGCCTTGCTCCGAGGCTACAATTCTGTTCGCCCGCTCTCGGCGGACGAAGCGGTAAGCCTGCCTGTCCTTGCACGCGGTTCGGCGCTGCGTTTCATGCTCACAAGATTGTACGATTGGCTCAACACGCCGGAAGGCAGCCTCGTCGTCAAAAAAGACCCGATGGAATACATCCGCCGGATGCGCTTTCACCGCCAGATCAAGTCGGCAGAAGAATACGGGCTTATCCTGGAAGGGTCAAAAGTGTGAAGGAGATCCAGGCTTTTACCGATGGCGCTTGCTCCGGCAATCCCGGCCCGGGAGGCTGGGGCGCGGTTCTACGCTGGAACGGCAATGAAAAGGAACTCTCTGGCGGTGAAGCCGACACGACCAACAACCGTATGGAGTTGATGGCGGCGATCTCGGCTTTGAATGCCCTGAAGGAACCCTGCCAGGTCGATCTCTATACGGATTCGGTCTATGTTCGCGATGGTATTTCTGGCTGGATCGACGGCTGGAAGCGTAACGGCTGGAAAACTGCCGCGAAGAAACCGGTGAAGAATGCCGAACTCTGGCAAGCGCTGGATGAAGCGCGCAAGCGTCACAAGGTGGTCTGGCATTGGGTCAAAGGGCATGCGGGTCATCCGGAGAACGAGCGTGCCGACGAACTCGCGCGCGCCGGCATGGCACCTTTCAAACAGAAGCGAATGCCGCAAGTTTAAGCATATCACGTGAAGAGGTGCGCGAGGCGCAAGGATGGCGATACGTTGCGGCCGGTATTTCGCGAGGCCCGGCGATAGGGCCTTCCCGGCATGAATAGAGGGATCGGCGCGAACCAATCCCCTCATAACGTTACTGGCCGGTCATGATGCCCTTGACGCCGCGCCCCATGGTGCAAGCTTTCAGATGGGCGATTTCCGCCTCATGGTCGCCTCCGCTCATGCTGGCTACCGGCAAACCGATCAGGAAAACGCCAAGCGCGTCATTGGTCGCGGCAGATTGCTGAACCGATGAAAAGGCGGCAAGTTGTTGCGCCGCGTTGGGTGGGCAATTGCTGGCATAGGCAAGCGGCTGGATGCGGCCGGGCGGCGTGGCGCAACCGGCGAGCAAGCTGATGGCGATGAATGGTGCTGCTAGTTTCTTCAATTTGGTCATTTTCCCCTGAAAGCGTTTTCTCATCAGGCCGGTTTGTCATCCCCCCGGCGCCCGAATGCTCAGAGTACGTGGCCAAGGCTTAAGGATTGCGCCCGAGTAAAATTAAGGTTTTAACCATCTAACGCGCATCGATGGTATTATCAGCCTTTGTCTTCATCACAGCCGATGTTCAGCGGCCGGCGACTTCGGCGAAAGGATTGATGGAGTTCACCTTGGAGGCGTCCTTGGACAGAACTTCCCCGGACAGTGGGCCCGTTACCCGCCATCGGAGGCGCCGGTCCTCTCCCCACTTCGAACGGCTCCGGAAGCAGTTCCCCTCGAGAGGATGGGGAGAGGATAACCCGGGTTTGGAGAGCGTGGATAAACAGCCACAATTATTTCTGTCTGAGGCTGCTGATTTGCCCGATGGCAATGCTTGCTGTGCGTGGTTCGACAAGCTCACCATGAGGGAAGTGGGTTCATTGCAGGAGCCAGGAACAGCAACACCGATGCCCCTCGACGCCTCCGGTTATCTTGCAGTTCACCCATCTCCCTCATGGTGAGCTTGTCGAACCACGCACAGTGCCTTTTGCCAAAATCTAGTACCGACAGCAAAATGTCTCTTACCCCCCTTTTGAAGAGGGAGGTTGCATAGCAGCAGGGAGGGGGCTTGGATCTACACCCAGACTTATCCCCACTCCGATATGCTCTTGTTCTAGAGCTGATTGAGAATGGTAGCTGCGCTCGAGGTGACAGCCTGACCAGGAGACTCTTCGATATTGAGCTGCTTCACCACGCCGTCTTCAACCAGCATTGAATAACGCTTGGAGCGTATGCCCATATTACCGGCACCAAGATCGACATCGAGACCGACGGCCTTGGTGAAAGTGGCATTGCCGTCCGAGAGATACTGAATTTTGCCCTCGCCATTCGTTGCCTTGGCCCAGGCGCCCATGACATGCGGATCATTGACGGCTACCACGACAATTGCGTCGATGCCCTTTGCCAGAATGGCATCCCTGTTTTCAAGATAACCTGGCAGATGGTTCATGCTGCAGGTCGGCGTGAATGCGCCAGGAACAGCGAAGAGAACAATCCTCTTGCCCTTGAACAGCGCATCGGAGCGGACTTCACTGACGCCCTCATCCGATTTCGTCTTGAATACAGCGTCCGGCAAACGTTCGCCCACCTTGATCGTCATGAATAGCTCCCTGTGAGATGATGATATGCGACCTTCCGCACATAGGGTGCGTACTTGCAAAAGTCGAGAATTTTGATCGTTATTCCTGCACGTTGATCATACCGGAGACGGCCTTGTCTCCTTGAACCAGCGTGTAGTTGAGAGGCGGCGTCTTTTTGTCCTTTCCGGAAATGATCCGCACGGAAAAAACAGCTTCATTTGCCTGCCGGTCCTTCAGTTTCGACATGCCGAACGTAACGATTCCATCGCCCGCGACGAAAATGTCGGTGTTTGGATCATCGGAAGGAAGGTCGACCGTTACCCTCACGCGATCATCCTTGCGTACCGCGCTACGCGCCCCGAATGTCGCCGACGCTTCGCCCGGCAGCTGTTCGAAGGCCGAATCTACAAGCGTTTTGGTCAGCGCGTCGGTCGGTTTGGTGTTGTCGACCGTAAAATCAAACTCCGCTTTGACAGGGATGCAGATCGTCTCGCAAATCCCAAGAAATGCATGGCCCTTCAGATGGGCAGGCTTGGCAGGATCGGCGAGCGTGAGCGTCACTGGCAAGGCGATCGGTTTTTTGTATCCCGCCCAGTGGGTATTGCCCTCATCGAAGCGATGCGGTGTTGGAAACGAAAGCGCATAGCTTTTAATGTTGGTGCTTTCGGTGAGATCGAGTTCTGGCGGCACACCCGCATCACCGGGTTCTCGCCAATAGGTTTTCCAGCCCGGATCGAGATTAATCTCTATAGCTCCGCGGATCTCGGGCGATGGCTGGACGGGATTGTCGATGACGAGCCTGACATTGCCGCCGGGCGTCTTCGTCCATTCGGAGTTTGCATGCGCCGGAGCGGCAAACGCAATCACGGCGGCAAGAAAGAGCAATTCTGTTTTCATTTTGGGACCTTTACAGGCCTTTTGGGCACTATCAAGGATGTGACTGTTTTTGCGCATCATTTCTGTGTGAGAAGTAATCCGGCAATGCGTGCGCGGCTGAGGGATTTAAGTATCATTTACAATTCGTTACCCAAAGCCGTTGTCATTTACAGAATCCTTGGTACCTTTATTCTCATGGAGATTTTCAGAGACGCCAACAAAGAGACCGGATTTCTGAATGGACAGTTCCTTCTCGCTATGCCGGGAATGGACGACAGCCGGTTTGCGCGCTCGGTCATCTATGTTTGTGCGCACTCTGAGAAAGGCGCTATGGGCCTGATCATCAACCGTGTCCAGGACATGGAATTTTCGGATATCCTCGTTCAACTGGGTGTTCTCGATGAGCAACAGGCAATCATGATGCCTGAACGGACGCGCGATTTTCTGGTGCGCAATGGCGGACCGGTCGAAATGCGGCGAGGCTTTGTCCTGCATTCCGATGACTATCTCACCGATTCAACGATGCCGGTCGCAGAAGAGATTTGCCTGACGGGAACTGTGGATATACTGCGTGCCATCTCTGGTGGCCGTGGACCGCGCAAAGCCCTGATGACTCTGGGTTATTCCGGTTGGGCTTCGGGTCAACTCGAGACCGAGATCGCCAATAATGGCTGGCTCACCTGCAAGGCGTCGCAGGAGCTGCTTTTCGACACGGATATCGAGAGCAAGTACGATCGGATTCTTGCCTATATGGGCGTTGATCCTTCGCGGCTGGCCACTGTCGCCGGCCACGCCTAATACTACAGTTGCATTCTTCGTGATGCCGGGCGCAAAGGCAGATTTTCGGCGCTTCGGTGCTGACGTACCCAAACGTACGCTCCGCTCAGATGCTCGAAATCAACCTTTTCGCCTCGGCCTGACGAATTTGCAACTGCAGTATCAGAGATAATTCACTCTGACGGCAACGCTGATGTGATTTCTACGACGCTTTAGATTGCTGGAACTGCTCACGCAGTAGCTTCGTCGCGACGTCCAGTGTAAGCGGCGGGCTGAACATGAAACTCTGCGCATACTCGCAGCCCATCTGGCGGAGTTGCAGCGCATCGCTTTCGTTCTCGATGCCTTCCGTCACAACCGACAATCCAAGATCATGCGCCATGCTGATCATGGAACGAAGCAGTGTCACCTTCTGCGGCTGATCCGCCTTCAGGAACGAACGGTCGATCTTGATCATATCGAACGGGAAGGAGGTCAGATAGGACAGCGAAGAATACCCCGTGCCGAAATCATCGAGCGATACACCGACGCCCATCGCTTTGATGCTGGAGAGCACATAGTTGGAGCGCTCCGGATTCTCCATCATCAGGGATTCCGTGAGTTCCAGTTTCAAGCTCGCCGGCTCGATCTGGGTTTGCAGGAGCACCGATCGTACGTCATCGATCAGATCCTGCCGGATCAGCTGGCTGCTGGAAATATTGACCGAAACAAAGAGCGGCGAGGCGCCAAGATTGCGCTGCCAGTTGACGAGGTCTTCCGCCGCCTTCTGCATGGCGAAGAGGCCGAGCTGCACGATAAGGCCCGAACTTTCGGCAATCGGAATGAACTCCGACGGCGGAATGGAGCCACGGCGCGGGTGATCCCAGCGCATCAGGGCTTCAAATCCGGCAATGCTGTTGTCTTCCAGACGCATGATTGGCTGATAGGCCATGTGAATTTCGCGTCGTTCGAGAGCGCGGCGCAGATCAGATTCCAGCTGAAGCCGGTCACTGCCCACTGCACGGAAGGCCGGGCGGAACGGCTCGATGCGATCGCCGCCGAACCGCTTGGCCTGGAACATGGCCAGCTCGGCATCCTTGACCAGATCTTCCGGTGAGGCGGCGCTGCCGCTGGTCCAGGTAATCAGACCAAGCGATGCGGTCAGCACGATCTCGCGTTTGGAAAAGGCAATCGGCGCCCGGATTGCCTGTTTCACCGCTTCGGCGAATGCGGCAATTTTGGCGGGCTCGCTCTCGGAAACGAGAATGAGGCCAAATTGATCGGCGGCCAGACGGCTAAGCGTATCCTGCGGCCGCAACAGGCGGTGCAGACGACGTGAAATGGTCAGAAGAAATGTATCGCCCGCCGACATGCCAAGGCCGTCATTGACCTGCTTGAACCGGTCAATGTCGATGATGAACACGGTCGGGCGGATTCTGCTCTCGGTCTGCGCCATGGTGATGACGGAGCCCAGGCGGTCCAGAAAGAGTTCGCGGTTCGGCAGGCCCGTCAGATTATCGTGCACAGCGTCGTGCAGCAGGCGTTCTTCCGCCTTTTTCTGCTCGGTGACATCAATCAGTGTGCCGACACACCGGACAATTTCACCATCGGACCCGATGACGGGGCGAGCCTTCAGCGAGTACCAGTAGTAGTGGCCGTCATTGGCACGCAGGCGGAATGTTTGCGAAATGCGGCCGCGCCTGTTCTCGAGAATAACGTCAAGGGTCGTGCGGAAGCGATCGCGGTCGTCCGCATGCAGGCTCGGCAACCAGTTGCGCACGGCGCCATGCAGAGAACTTGCCGAAGCACCAAGGAAATTGGTGAGGTCCGGCGTGGTAACGACGCGATCACGCGGCACATCCCAATCCCAGACGATATCGCCGGAACCGATGATGGCGAGCGCTTGCCGCTCCACATCGGAGAACAGGCCCTGTTGCAGCGCGCCACCGGAAAATGCGTGCTGCATGACGGTGAAGCCGATGAGGAGAACGATGAGAACGAGGCCGCCGGCAAGGGCAGGTTGAATGATATCATTGGCCAGAATTCCCGATACGGTGAGCCAGCTGCCCATCAACCAGACGAGCAGGAGTATCCATGTCGGTATCAGCATGATCGCGCGATCATAACTTCGGAAGGAGAAGAAGCCGATCAGGACGATGCCCGAAATGATGGTCAGGGCGAAGGAGAAGCGGGCGATACCGGCCGCGATTGGCGGGTCGAAAATGGCGACACCGGAGACGATGCCGAGGCCGAGAATCCATGTCAGCGCGCCATAGCTGAAATTGTCATGCCATCGGTTGAGATTGAGGTAGGTGAACAGGAAGATCACCAGCGTCGCCGCAAGCGCCACCTCGGTGCCCGCTCGCCACATCTGTTCATTGCCTGGCGTTATCTCTATCAGCTTGTTCCAGAAGCCGAAATCGACGCAGATGTACGCCAGTACCGCCCATGCAAGCGCGGCTGTGGCAGGAAAAAGCGACGTTCCCTTGACGACAAACAGTATGGTCAGGAACAACGCGAGCAAGCCAGCGATTCCGAGAAGAATGCCGCGGTAGAGCGTATAGGAGTTGACCGTGTCCTTGTAAGCATTCGGCTCCCAAACGTAAACCTGAGGCAGGTTGGGTGATGCTAGTTCGGCAACAAGCGTGATGACGGCTCCGGGATTGAGCGTAATCAGGAAAATATCGGCATCCTCGCTGGCTTGCCGGTCCAGCGCGAATCCCTCGCTCGGCGTAATGGATGCGATGCGGGTCGAGCCGAGATCGGGCCAAATGAAACCCGATCCGACGAGGCGGAAGTGTGGCGCGACGATCAGCCGGTCGATCTGCTCGTCTGTCGGGTTGGCAAGGGAAAAGGCTGCCCAGTCACCGGTAGACCGCTTGTCGTTGGCCTGCACCTCGATGCGGCGAACGATACCGTCGGTACCCGGTGCAGTGGAAATCTGGAAAGTCTCGCCTTGGTTCCGGTACACTTCGACGGCTTTTGACAGGTCAAGCGCCGTGCTTTCCTTGGTGATCTTGATCGTCTCGAACGCATTCGCGGCCGACTGCATCGATATCAACAAAATGACGAGCGCAAAAACCCGCGATAAGCCTTTCAGCATTCGTCCCGTCAATAATTCCACTGATACAACCTTTATTTCCCTAGCGCCGTACATCGCCTTCAATCATCGAGAAGAGCAGATGATCTTGCCACATACCATTTATCTTTAAGTATGAGCGTAGCAGTCCTTCCCTCTGAAATCCGGCTTTTTCGAGAAGGCGGATCGATCTTTCATTGCTTGGAATACAGGCCGCTTCCAGCCGGTGCAACCTCACCTTGGTAAAAGCATAGGGAATAAGCAGGCCCAGTGCTTCATGCATGAAACCCTGTCCGGCAAACGGCTCGCCGATCCAGTAACCGATCATACCATTCTGACCAACGCCGCGACGGATATTGCCGAGCGTAATGCCTCCAAGCAGGCGCGAATCCTTGTTGCGGAAAAGAAAGAAGGGATGCGCCGTACCGGCTGCAGCCTCTTCGTCATAGTGACGAATTCTGTGGCGAAAGGCTCCACGCTCCAGATCATCGGCCGCCCAGAGAGGTTCCCACGGCGAGAGGAACTCGCGGCTCTGCGCGCGAAGTGTGGACCACGCGCGGTAATCGGAAAGTTGCGGCGGACGCAAATAGAGCCGCTCGCCCTGCAGGGGCGGCGCGGCGCTTTTCAGGAAGGGCAGGGCGATCATGGCCTTCGAGGCTCTCTGGCCGTCAGACTGCGATTTTTCGGGGACTTGCTGTTGCAGAAGTAAGCCCCTGACGGACATCGGCGAATTTCATCAGCGAACCAACCGGACCGACGGCGGCAATCGTTGGCGTCGTATCGAGGAAGAGGCGGCCCGCGAGATCCGTCAGGCGCTCTGTCGTGATCTTCGACAAACGCTCGACGAGTTCTTCGGTCGAGACTGCGTGCCCGTAGAGCAGCATCTGCCGTGCAATCTGTCCGGCCCTGCTCGCGGCACTTTCGTGTGACATCAGGAGACTGGCACGATATTGCGCACGTGCACGGTTCAACTCTTCCTGACTGATGTTGCGAGCAGCTTCATGCAGCTCATTGATGATGACCGGGACGAGCTTCTTGAGGTGGTTGCGCCCGGTTGCGGCGTGAATTCCAAAAATGCCGGTATCGGAAAAACCCCAGTGGAACGCATAGACCGAATAACACAGTCCGCGTTTCTCACGCACTTCCTGGAAAAGACGGGAAGACATCCCACCGCCGAGGATCATGGCCAGCAATTGCGAAGCATAGAAATCGCGAACGTGGTAGGCGCGTCCCTCGAAGCCGATGACGACCTGTGCGTCCATCAAGTCGCGTTGCTCGCGGAAATCGCCGCCAACATAATGCGACAGATCGGGTTCCGGTGCCGTTGATTTGGCACGGAAGGAACCGAGACGCTTCTCGACTTCGCGTACGAATTCATCGTGCTTCACACCGCCAGCGGCGACGACGACCATGCGCTCGGCGCTGTATTGTTCGTCCATGTAGCGGCGTAGGTCGGCGGAAGAAAAGGATTGCACGGTTTCCGGTGTTCCAAGAATTGTCCGGCCGATCGTCTGGTCTTGGAACGCTGCTTCCGTGAAGCGGTCAAAGACAACGTCGTCAGGCGTGTCGTGAGCGGCCCCGATTTCCTGCATGACCACATTTTTTTCGCGCTCGAGCTCGTCAGCGTCGAACTTCGAACCGGTCATGATATCGCTGAGGATGTCGATTGCCAGAGGCATGTCGTCTCGCAAAACGCGCGCATAGTACGACGTTGTTTCAACACTGGTGGCCGCATTGATCTCGCCGCCTACGTCTTCAATGTCGGCTGCAATTTTCCAGGCGGAACGATTTTCAGTTCCCTTGAAAGCCATGTGTTCAAGAAGATGAGCAATACCGTGCTGATGGTTGCCCTCATTCCTCGACCCTGCCTTGACCCAGATGCCAAGCGCTACACTCTCCACATGCGGCATTGTCTCTGTCGCAATCGTCAAACCGTTGGAGAGGCGACTGATTTCAACGCCCATTCAATGCTCCTTACCCGCCGCTCTTGAATGTCGGCTCACATACTCTTCCACACTTTTAAGGTCGTTGGGAAGTACCGTGTACTGTTCTTTTCGTTGCATGAGGTCGCCCAGCCAGAGCGGAAGGTCAGGATGAATGCCGCTCGCTGCCTCGACGGCATCGGGAAATTTCGCCGGATGAGCAGTGGCAAGTACAACGCTTGGCGTTTCCCGCCCGGCCTTCTCCCGCGCAACTTTCAGTCCGATGGCCGAATGCGGATCGAGAAGATAGCCGGATTGCTTCAGGACATCTGCGATTGCCTCGTCCGTTTCAGCCCTCGTAGAGCGCCCTGCATCGAATTCGGCGCGGATTGCGGCAAGCACAGTGTCGGAAATCGTGAAGCTGCCTGATTGTTTCAACCCGCCCATCAATCGGCGCACTGCGCCGGCATCCCTGCCGTGCGCTTCAAAGAGCAGGCGTTCGAAATTGGAAGAAACCTGTATGTCCATGGAAGGCGATGTAGTGTGCAGTACGCCCCGTGTTTCATAAATTCCCGTTTCGATCGTGCGGGTCAAAATATCGTTATCATTGGTCGCAATGACGAGCCGGTCTATTGGAAGGCCCATGCGCTTCGCAACGTAGCCTGCAAAAATATCGCCAAAATTGCCAGTCGGAACGGTGAAGGATACCGGGCGCTCCGGGCTTCCGAGTGAAACGGCAGCCGTGAAGTAATAGACGATTTGCGGCATGATCCGCGCCCAGTTGATCGAATTGACCCCCGATAGAGAAAGGGAATCGCGGAAGGCCAAATCGTTGAACATACCTTTGACCAGAGACTGACAATCATCGAAATTCCCTTCGATGGCCAGCGCGTGGACATTCGATGCCGCCGATGTCGTCATCTGCCGCTGCTGCACTGGCGAAACGCGGTTGTGCGGAAACAGGATGAAGATATCCGTGCGATCCCGGTTGGCAAATGCCTCGATGGCTGCACCGCCCGTATCGCCGGAAGTTGCACCGACAATGGTGGCGCGCTCGTTACGCTTGGTCAGGATATAATCCATCAGTCGCGCCAACAGCTGCATCGCCACATCCTTGAAGGCGAGGGTTGGTCCATGGAAAAGCTCGAGAACAAACTCGTTGTGCCGGGTCTGCACCAAGGGGCAGACGGCTTCGTGGCGGAACGTACCGTAGGCTTCATGCACCATTTTCTCGAAATCAGCCTGGTCTATGTCGCCGGCGATAAATGGCGTCAGAACCTGAATGGCGACTTCCGCATAGGTTTTGCCGCGCAGCGAGCGGATTTCGCTTGCGGAAAACTGTGGAAATTGCTCCGGAAGATAGAGCCCGCCATCACGGGCAAGACCGGACAAAAGCGCATCGGAAAAGCCCAAAACCGGCGCTTCTCCCCGGGTACTCACATATTTCATCTCGGTCGCCTCATGTGTTTTGTCCAATAGTGCTGTCGCTGCCCTTGTCAAAAAAAGGCTGCAATGCCCCGTCGCATTATTTCCTTACCGTTGGTATAGAACACGCTCGTTCGTCAAGGTTCGTTCTTCAAGGAAAGTTCTGTTCATGAAGTCAGAAGCACAAAAATCTCTGCCCTTCTATCAACTTTGCGCCCCGGTTTGTGCAATGATCTTTGCTATGGGTCTTGCAGGATGCTCTACCAGCGGCAGCAACAAGGACGACCCGAATAGTGAGAAAGCGCTGGCCACCGCGGAAGCGCAAAAACGCATAACAGCGTCAGAATTGACAGCGTTCTGCCCCACGGTGACGATCCGCGAAGGGACCTCGGTCCTGACGAATTATGGAAAATCAGCTGACAAGACGCCTGAGAACCTGATCTATCAAGCTTCAATCTCGAACCAAACGCGGTCGTGCCAGTCAAGCGACGGTACCATGACCATGAATGTAGCCGTTTCCGGCAAGGTCGTACCTGGTCCAAAATTTACCCCCGGCACAATTACAGTGCCTATCCGCGTCGCCGTCATTCAGGGAACAAATGTGCTGTACTCGACGCTGCACAAACAGGCGATTTCCGCTTCGGATGGCAGTGCTGCCACACAGTTCGTTTTCAACGATCCCAGTGTGAGTTTCCCAAAGCCAACGGCGCAGAACATTCAGGTGTTCATAGGTTTCGACGAAGGGCCTGCAAGCGCGGCGTCAAAATCAAAGCCGAAAACACAGTGAAAAGGCTGGCGCCATGCCAGCCTCCTCTAGATCCTGACCCCAGTCAGACTGCTTCGGACCACACCGTCATTGCTTCGATAACTGCCGGCAGATCGCGATGACGGCTGATAACCGTTTCCGCACCGGCATCGGTCAGCTTGTCGGCATGGCCGGGATATGTATGGGCGCCGCCCGTAAAACCAATTACCCGCATGCCCGCAGTCCTTGCAGCGTGAACGCCATGGCTCGAATCTTCGATAACGATACAGCGCGCCGGATCTACGTTGAATTGCTTCGCAGCGAACAAAAACACGTTTGGATCCGGCTTCGGCTTCTGTGTACCGACCTCTCGGGCTGAGAAGATGTGCGGGGCAAAGAGATCATAGAGCGTGCTTTGTTCGAGCATCATCTTCAGTGAAGAACTGATCGAATTCGATGCGACACATTTCGGATATTTCAATGCTGCGATGACCTGTTCGGCGCCCTCGATGACATTGAGTTCGTTGCGCAGCTTATGGTCCATCTGCCGCGACGATTCTTCGATCAGCGAGGCTGAAATCGGAATGCCGGATTCCTTTTCCACCTGAAGCAGAATATCCGTCCAGGTCAGCCCGGCAAAACGTTCGGCGATGTCTTCCGGTTCAATGGGGTAGCCGGATTGTGTCAGCAGCTGGGATTCGACTTCGGCGGCAAGAATTTCTGAATCGACGAGCACGCCATCGCAGTCGAAAATAATAAGCTGAGGTTCCATTA
Source organism: uncultured Alphaproteobacteria bacterium (assembly GCA_963776115.1). Classification (GTDB taxonomy): domain Bacteria; phylum Pseudomonadota; class Alphaproteobacteria; order Rhizobiales; family Rhizobiaceae; genus Phyllobacterium. Next base: position 121,220 of record CAVZLS010000006.1, read on the forward strand.
GTCATACCTGTTCGTAAAATAGCGCCGCAACAGCAGCGGCTCCGGTCGTTTTGGGGGATGTCGGGCATCGACTACACGTTTATGGCCATCGGGTCAAAGACCAGAGCCACATTTTCATTCCTCCGATTTCATTGCGCTTAACGCGATATTTACCGTGTGCGGTAACCATACCGCTGTGTAAAGCGTCTCCAGTAATCGAGTATCAAATGTCCGTAGTACGTCTCGTGAATGATCTGCCCCAGGCAGCGCCGCAAACTTCCTGGATCGACACCATTCTCAAAGGCGACTGCGTCGCCGCTCTCAACCGTTTGCCCGATCATTCGATCGATATCATCTTCGCCGACCCGCCATACAACCTTCAGCTCGAGGGGGATCTGCATCGCCCGGATCAGTCGAAGGTGGACGCGGTCAACGATCATTGGGACCAATTCGAAAGCTTCCAGGCGTATGACGCGTTCACGCGCGCCTGGCTTCTCGCATGCCGCCGCGTGCTGAAGCCGAACGGCACGATCTGGGTCATAGGCTCCTATCACAATATTTTTCGCGTCGGCGCGACAATGCAGGATCTCGGATTCTGGATGCTCAACGACATCATCTGGCGCAAGAACAACCCGATGCCGAATTTTCGCGGCCGCCGGTTCCAGAACGCCCACGAGACAATGATATGGGCATCGCGCGATCAGAAATCAAAGGGCTACACGTTCAATTATGAAGCCATGAAGGCCGCCAACGACGATCTTCAGATGCGCTCGGATTGGCTTTTCCCGATTTGCACCGGCTCGGAGCGTCTTAAAGATGAGAATGGCGACAAGATACACCCAACCCAAAAGCCCGAAGCCTTGCTGGCCCGGATTCTCATGGCTTCATCGAAACCGGGGGATGTCATTCTCGATCCGTTCTTTGGATCGGGAACCACCGGTGCCGTCGCCAAACGGCTCGGACGGCATTTTGTCGGCATCGAACGGGAACAGAAATATATCGATGCTGCGACGGCTCGCATCGCTGCGGTGGACCCACTAGCTGGTGCCGACCTCACCGTTATGACCAGTAAACGCGCGGAACCGCGTGTCGCATTCGGCAGCATCATTGAATCCGGCATGTTGAAGCCGGGTGCGGTTCTGAGCGATATTCGCAAGCGCCATGCTGCTATCGTACGTGCTGATGGTACTGTGACGACGGGCGGTGATGCAGGATCAATCCACCGCATGGGCGCGAAAGCGCAGGGGCTCGATGCCTGCAACGGCTGGACATTCTGGCACTTCGAAGACGAAGGCGTGCTCAAGCCGATCGACGAACTGCGCAAGCAGGTGCGATCGGGCATGGTTTCCGCAGGCGGCTAGAGATTCATGCTATGACGGCCTGCAAATGGCGTTTTTCTCCGCTCCGGTGCTCACGTACCATGTACGCTGCACTCCGGTGCTCGAAAACCACCATTTTCGCCGCGTCATAGCATGAATCCCAACATGCCCGCGGCGCACCTGAGGCATGCCTCGGGCGTTTCGCTTTTAGCTGGGATCAGATGCGGATTCCAAGGTTGTTGAGATCGGCCTTGAGTGTTTCAGGATCGATGAATTGCACCGATTGCCAACCTGCGGCCTTGGCACCGGCAACATTCTTGGCGCTGTCATCGATGAAGAGCGTCGCAGACGCTTCAAGGTCAAAGGTAGCGACGTGGTGATCGTAGATTGCCTTGTCGGGCTTGATCAGGCCGACATCGCCAGAAATCGTAACGCCGCGGCTTTCGGTCAGGAACGGGTATCGCTCCCAGGCCTCGCGCAAAGTGTCCGAGGCGAAATTGGTAAGCATCGTCACATCGTGACCATCGGCGATCAGCTTGCGCATGATCTCGACGCTGCCATCGATCGAATGCGGAACCATCATGTGCCAGTTCCGCCGGAACGCGCGGATATGGTGCTCGCGGTCGGGAAAATTGGCGATTAGGAGAGCCTCAGCCTCCGGCCATTTCCGCCCCCGATCCTGCTCTATATTCCACTCGTGTGTGCAGACATTGTCAAAGAACCATTTGCGATCAGTGGCATCGGGAATGACATCCAGGAAGGCGGCATCTGGGTCATAGTGAATAAGAACCATGCCAATGTCGAAAACGATATGCTTGACCTGAGTCATTCTAATTTTTTCTCCTTGCGAACGCATCTGGAATGGCGGCAGCAATGGCCTTTTTCATGACCGTGGGCAAGGCTTCGCCTCCCAATTTATCGACATTGACCCACCAGCCACCGGCAATGGCGTTTTTCTCTACGTTATGGGCTGTGTAGATTTTAAGACGCAATTCGAAATGCGTAAAAATATGGGTGATGTTGCCGGTGGCGACCCAGTTTGCCGGAAAGGGGGCTGCATCCAATTCGGTTTCCCCATCCAGACGTGCCGTCCATGAAGTCGTCGGAACTTCCGCCATTCCACCAAGCAATCCCGTCTCTGCACGGCCACGTAAAAACACCTCATCATTGGAAACAGCGACGAAGGCAGCCCCAACGCGAACAGGCTTCTCTTTCTTGGGCGCTTTCACGGGAAAGAATTCCGGATCGGTGGTTTTCAACGCCTGGCAATTGTCGTTGAGCGGGCAAATGACGCAAGCCGGTCGCCTGGGCGTGCAGATCGTCGCTCCGAGATCCATCATTGCCTGCGCAAAATCCCCCGATCTCTCATCAGGTGTAAGCGCCTGCATATACGTGCGAATCTCAGGCTTGGCGAATGGCAGAGGAGTGGCGAGAGCATAGAGCCGCGTGATGACGCGCTCCACATTGCCGTCGACAACGGCCATGGGCAGATCGAACGCAATCGAGGCGATCGCGGCCGCTGTATAATCGCCGATACCGGGCAGCGACTTCAAAATGGCGAGATCGGACGGGAAATGCCCGCCGTATTCTGCACAGATGATATCGGCACATTTCTTCAGATTTCGCGCGCGCGAATAATAGCCAAGGCCAGCCCACGCGCGCAAAACGTCATCCTGGCTCGCGGCGGCCAAATCCATGACTGTCGGCCATTTTTCTATGAAAACGCGGAAATAGGATTTGACGGCTTCGACCGTCGTTTGTTGCAGCATGATTTCGGAAAGCCAGATCCGATAGGGATCGGCAGTTATGCCTGCGAGACGCTCGCGCGGCGAAATGCGCCATGGTAGAGTTCGATGATGGGAATCATACCATAGTAGCAGGCGGGTGGTTATTGGTTGCATCAATTCCAAACTGCGCTACACGAAGCCTTGACGGTTCTTACAAAAACGGTTGCAAGCATGAATTTCATAATCATTCGGAACCTTAAATGCTTCCAGATCAATTAGCCAAAGCGTTAATGCTCCCTACACGGGGGCATTTTATCGGAATCGATCGCAACAATCGTCTCTTTACGTTTGTGTTTGCGCTGTTTCCTGGCCTGCTGGCAAGCGGAACTTCCGTGACCTTGGTCTGCGCCTTTTTATGGGCAATCGTTTCACTGGCAGCAAAACGTTTCCGGTTCGAGATGAGCAGAACCGACAGGATCGTGGCCTGGTGTCTGACTTTCTACGTTCTCGTGACCATGCTTTCAGTGGTTGTGCATCCCGATGCGTCGAAGGGCGTTACCTTCATCTTCAAGATGATTCCCTTCCTTGCGATCTGGGCTGTTCTGCCGCGGCTTCGAGCAAGCCTTCCCGGTCGTCTTGTCCCCTTTTTGATCACCGGTGCTGGCATCGGCATGATCGGTTCGCTCATATTCAGCATCGTCCAGATCGCCTTTCTGTCGCCTCGCGCTGAAGGGGGCGCCGGCAACGCCGCGGTGTTCGGACTGTTTACAGTGTTGTTTGGCAGCATTTCACTGCTCAATGCACATTCAGACAGCAAGACCGAGCGATTTATTGCAATCGCTGGTTTTGCCTGTGGTCTTGTATGTGCATTTCTCTCCGGCACGCGCTCAGCCTGGCTGGTCATGCCGATAAACTTTGTCATCTTGTATTGGTACTTGCGAGGACAAACCCTGCCGACAATCACCAATGTCGTGAAGGTTGTTGGAGCTGTCATAATCGTTGGCATCATCGCCATTGCGGCAATGAAGGTGACAGAGCGCTATCACGCGCTCGAAAGCGATATCGTGCAGCTGGATCGTCAGCCAGACAGTATCAATTCGCTCAATGCGCGACTGATGCTGTGGTCGGCCGCCAAGCGGGCTTTTCTGGCATCGCCATTGATCGGCTATGGTCCGCAAAATCGCATGTCCCGGGTCAACGAGATCCTGAATTTGCCTCCTGACAAGAAAATGTCTTTTACTCACGTTCACAACGGTCTTTTGAATGCCGCAGTCGACAGCGGTATACTGGGTGTGCTGTCGGTGGTCGGGCTTCTTGCTGCTCCGATAATCGCCGCGCGCAAGAAGGAGCCCGGGCCGGGCCGGGATCTCGCAATCGCTATTTCCCTATTGCTGGTGAGCAGTTATGTGGTTACGGGCATGCTGGGTATCATGTTCGGTCATGATGCGACGGACGCGGTTTTCATTTATCTGACGCTGATGATCTGTTGGATATCTGGCCCCTCGCCCTATCTGTCGATACCGCAGTTGGCTGCCCACGCCGAAGCCGACAAGCTTGCTTTGAGTGAGTTGGACCAAAAGCTCGCCATGGCGAAGAGTGCTTAGAATGATGTTGGGTAGTTTATGAAGGCCATCGTTACCGGAGCAGCTGGTTTTATCGGATTTCACGTTGCGCGACGGCTCGCCAGCGAAGGCTTTGATGTTATCGCGATCGACAATCTCAACGACTATTATCCCGTAGCGCTCAAGGAAGCCCGGCTCTCCGCGCTGGATGGTCTTTCCAGTATCCGTTTTGCTCGTGGCAACATAGCCGACCCCCAAGGGCTTTCCACTGCGATTGGCAGTGATACGGATGCAGACATCATCGTTCACCTCGCAGCACAGGCGGGCGTACGCTACTCGGTCGAAAACCCGGCAGCCTATGTCGATGCCAACGTACATGGTCAGGTGACGATATTCGAGCAGGCGCTGAAAATGCCGAAGCGGCCTCCTGTGGTTTACGCGAGTTCCTCATCGGTCTACGGCGCCAATACCAAAGTACCGTTCTCCGAAAACGATCCCGTCGATCATCCTGTTTCGGTCTACGCCGCGACCAAGCGCTCGGCAGAGCTTCTTGCTCACTCTTATCGGCACGTACACAAGATTGCTTCGACAGGCCTGCGCTTTTTCACAGTCTATGGCCCCTATGGTCGCCCTGACATGGCCCCCTGGCTTTTTACGGATGCGATTTTGCAGGGCAAGCCGATAAAGGTTTACAATCACGGCCACATGCAGCGCGATTTCACGTTCATTGATGATATCGTCAGCGGTGTTTATGGAGCCGTAAATCGCATTCTCGCCCATCCCGAAGGAACGGCGCCAGTCTACAATCTCGGCAACAACAAGCCGGTCGCTTTGATGCGTTTTATCGAAATCATCGAAAAAGCCTGTGGTCGAGAGGCGATCAAACAATTTGAGCCGATGCCCCCCGCCGATGTTAAATGTACGTATGCGGACATCGACCTTGCATCACGAGACCTCGGTTTTTCGCCCGCCACCACGCTGGAACAAGGTATTCCTTTGTTCGTTGAATGGTTCCGCGGCTATAATGGCCGCTGAGACTCCTCTGAAACAGGTGCGATAGGCCAATGAGCGATGATCGCAGTAAAAAAGGCTTTCGCCCACTTGCCGACCCAGCTGCAGGAATTCTCGATCCTGTGTTGCGCAAGCGCGCGGGGATAACGATCGAACTTGTTCAGGCTTGGGAAGAGGTCGTTGGGCCAGCCCTGGGCGCGCAATCAAGACCGCTCAAACTTCTTTGGCCGCGCCGGGCACATGAGAATGACCCGTTCCAGCCGGCAACGCTGGTCGTCGCTTGTCAAGGTTTTACGGCCATGCGAATTCAACACGAAACGGGCGAAATCATCAGCCGCGTCAATGCATTTCTGGGCTTTGCAGCTGTCGGCAGGATCAAGATCGAACAGAAGCCTGTCGAGCAGCCGGTTGCCAAACGCCGGGCCCTGCCGCCTGTAGACGCGGCAACAGCCGACAAGATCAGCCGCTCCGTCGAACCGATCGAGGATGATGGTCTACGCGAGGCGCTGCAACGGCTGGGGCAGAGTATTCATGCCGACAAGATGAAACGATAATTTTAATAGTGTGAATTCATTGATGTCGCATCACGAAAAATTCAAAGACAGAACGCATGCTGTGCCTTAAAGAAACTGGCATAAACCACTAACGAGTCAAAGACTTGTATTTGCATAACCAACACCGGAGACAGGTGATCTTATGACTGAATTGCTGACACGCAGAAAAATTCTGACGCTCGCCGCTGTTTCCACGGCCGCCATCGCTTTGGCCGCCGGTACGGAGGCTTGGGCACAAGACCGCTACTCCTGTCCCGAATGCATCCGATGTAAAGGTTCCGCCTGCTGCAGGGACGGTCGATGAGGCCAAGCTGCTTGCGCCCGGTACCTTGAAAGATATCGTGATGGGCAAGGCCGAAGCGCCCGTAACGATCGTTGAATACGCATCGATGACGTGCCCGCACTGCGCGCATTTCGCAACGACGACCCTGCCCACGATCAAGGAAAAATACATCGATACGGGTAAGGCCAAGCTTATCCTGCGCGAATTCCCGTTTGATCCGCGCGCGGCGGCTGCTTTCATGTTGGCCCGTTGTGCTCCTGAAGAGCGCTACTACCCGCTGGTCGAAGTTCTCTTCAAACAGCAGGAACAGTGGGCAGGAGCGGCAAATGCAGAAGAACCTTTGCTGCAAATCTCCAAATTGGCCGGTTTTACACAGGAGTCCTTCAAGGCTTGCTTGACGAACCAAAAACTTCTGGATGATGTGAATGCTGTGCGTGAGCGCGGAGCCAATGAATTTGGAGTGAATGCTACTCCAACATTCTTCATCAATGGCACCAGATACTCGGGAGCCCTTTCGGTTGACGAAATGTCAGCGATTATTGACGGACTGCTTAAGTAACCGCCACCAGGTTTTCGGCGGGCACTTAGCCGTGTCCGCCATCCAATCTCTTGCATGTGCGGTGTTTGTCGGAAAGGGCATCTGATGCGCTTTACCAAGCTCCGCCTCCTCGGCTTCAAATCATTCGTAGAACCCGCAGAATTCGTCATTGAAAGCGGCTTGACCGGCGTCGTCGGTCCCAATGGCTGCGGCAAGTCCAATCTCGTTGAAGCGCTGCGCTGGGTGATGGGCGAAAGCTCGTACAAGAACATGCGCGCCTCCGGCATGGACGATGTAATCTTTTCCGGATCGGGGACACGGCCATCACGCAATACCGCGGAAGTCACGCTCTTCCTCGACAATCAGGACCGCAGTGCGCCGTCCGCATTCAACAATGCCGACGAGCTCCAGGTTTCGAGGCGCATAGAGCGCGAGGCCGGCTCGGTTTATCGCATCAACGGCAAGGATGCGCGCGCCAAGGACGTACAATTGCTGTTTGCCGATCAATCGACAGGCGCACGTTCGCCTTCGATGGTCGGGCAGGGCCGTATCGGCGAGCTTATCCAGGCGAAACCACAGGCGCGCCGGGCCTTGCTGGAAGAGGCCGCAGGGATCTCCGGCCTGCATACCCGTCGCCATGAGGCTGAACTGCGTCTACGGGCAGCGGAACAGAACCTTGAGCGGCTCGAGGATGTCGTCGGTGAGCTTGAAACGCAGATCGAAAGCCTCAAGCGGCAGTCGCGTCAGGCAAATCGCTTTAAAAGCCTGTCCGCCGATATACGCCGGTCGGAAGCCATTCTTCTGCATCTGAAATGGTCCGTTGCCAAGGCGCAGGAAGGCGAGGCGCAATCGGCGCTCTCGGTGGCGACGGTTGGCGTCGGCGATCAGGCACAAAAGCAGATGAACGCCGCCAAGGAACAGGCGATCGGCGCACATAAATTGCCCGATTTGCGTGAAGCGGAAGCCAAGGCGGCGGCGATATTGCAGCGTCTGACCATCGCGCGTTCGCAGCTCAATGAGGAAGCCGAGCGGATGCGGGCGCGCCAGAACGAACTGGAAAAGCGCCTCGTTCAGTTCACTGCCGATATTGCTCGCGAAGAGCAGATGGTGCGCGATAATGCCGATGTGCTGGCACGTCTCGACACGGAGGAGCGGTCGCTCAACGAAGAAAATGCCAATGCTGGCGAACGCGAGATCGAAACGCGTGCAGAATTCGAGCGCGCCGACGCCAAGCTGAAAGAAAGCGAAGCAGCACTAGCCAAGGTTACTGCCGAGCGCGCAGAAGCGTCGGCCGAACGTGCGCAGGTCGAGCGGAACTTGCGCGAGAGTGCCGAGCGGCGCGAGCGCCTCATGCGTCAGATGAGCGATGTGGAGCGCGACTTGTCTGCAGTCGCAGCCCAAATCGGCGCGCTGGCCGATCCTGTTGAAAAACAAGGTCTGGTGGAAACCGCTGAAGCAGCACTTGAGCAGGCCGAAGAATCTGCGCTCACCGCTGAAGCGGCGGTGGAAACCGCGCGCCGGCGGGAGGCCGAACTTCGCCAGCCGCTGCAGGAAGCGCGCAGCAGTCTGGGCCGTATAGAGACGGAAGCGAATACGCTAGCCAAGATGATCAACCTTGGCGGGTCAGACCTTTTTCCCGCGGTCGTCGAGGCGCTGAAAGTCGAGAAGGGTTATGAAATAGCTCTTGGCGCTGCATTAGGTGAGGATCTTGACGCACCTACGGACAAAAGCGCTCCGGTCTTCTGGGGTGAGGTAGACGGTTCCGGGGACCCGGCATTGCCGGCAGGTCTTCAATCCTTGGCGGAATTTGTCCGGGCTCCGCGCCAACTGGCGCGCTGTCTTGCCCAGATCGGCATTGTCTCCGAGGCAGACGGAGCGCGGCTACAGTCCGCGCTGAAGCCGGGTCAGCGGCTGGTCAGCCGCGACGGCGCGTTGTGGCGCTGGGATGGCTATACGGCGAGCGCCGATGCACCAACGCCGGCTGCACAACGCCTTGCCCAGAAGAACCGTTTGGCCGAACTCGATCTTGAAGTGGTCGAGGCAACGAAAATCCTGCGTGCTGCGGAAGCCGGAATAGCTCGCCGCCGAAGCAGCCGTACGGCAATCCGTCGAAGTGGAGCGAACTGCACGCGATCAATGGCGTGGCATGCAACGCTCCGTCACCGATGCGCGCGAAGCCTTGGCCGCCGCCGAACGCGCCGCGGGGCAATTGTCCAGCCGCCGCGCCGCGCTCGAAGAGGGCAGGGCTCGCCTTGCCGAAAACCTGGAGGAAACCCAGGAGCAATTCCTGGAGGCGGAAACCCGGCTGTCGAGTGCTGCCGACCTTGATGAAGTCAATATCCGGCTCGCCAATTTGACGAGCGAAGTCACGCTTGATCGCGCCGCACTGGCGGAAGCCCGCGCGATTCATGATGGTCTGCGCCGCGAAGCCGAAAATCGTATGCGTCGCCTCGAAGCGATTGGTCACGAACGCAAGAGCTGGGTCAACCGCGCTGATAATGCCGACCGCCAGATCACGTCACTTTCCGAACGCCGCCTGGAAGCGGAACGCGAGGCGGAAAATCTTGCCGACGCGCCCGACGAACTTGCCGAGCGCAATCGGACTATTGCTTTCGCAATTGTCCGAAGCAGAGGCATTGCGTAAGGATGCAGCCGATAAGCTTGCCATCGCGGAAAACAGACAGCGGGAACTGGACCAGCTTGCAACCGACGCCATTCAGGCTCTGGCCACAGCGCGCGAGGGCAGGGCACGCGCCGAGGAACGGCTCGCTGCTGCGCAAGAACGCCGCAAGGATGCCGAAACCCGCATTGTCGAGGCGCTGAATTGTGCACCGCATGAGGTGATGAAGCTGACTGGGCTCGGTCCTGATGATCCGCTGCCGGATGTAGATGCAACGGAGCGCAATCTGGAACGTCTGAAGATCGAGCGCGAACGTCTCGGGGCGGTCAACCTGCGAGCTGAGGAAGAGCAAGACGAGCTTTCCGCACGGCTTGAAACGATCGTCAGCGAGCGCGAGGATATCATCGAAGCGGTCAAGAAACTGCGCCAGGCGATCCAGAGTTTGAACCGGGAGGGACGCGAACGGCTCTTGGCCGCATTCGAAGTGGTCAACGTTCAATTCCAGCGCCTGTTTACGCACCTCTTTGGTGGCGGCACTGCGGAACTGCAATTGATCGAGTTGGACGATCCGCTGGAAGCGGGCCTCGAAATCCTTGCCCGCCCGCCCGGCAAGAAGCCGCAGACGATGACGCTCCTGTCGGGCGGCGAACAGGCGTTGACCGCAATGGCTTTGATATTTGCGGTGTTCCTCACAAATCCGGCACCGATCTGCGTTCTCGACGAAGTGGATGCGCCGCTCGATGATCACAATGTCGAGCGTTTCTGCAATCTGATGGATGAAATGGCGGCTTCCACCGATACGCGGTTTGTCGTCATTACCCACAATCCCATCACCATGGCCCGGATGAACCGCCTCTTCGGTGTGACCATGGCCGAACAGGGCGTGAGCCAATTGGTCTCCGTCGATCTGCAGACCGCAGAACAGCTGCGTGAGGCGAGCTGATCGATCGTAAATGACAAAGGATTTCAAAGCTTAATGCGGATTTACTCTGCTAATCGATTTGAATGCTGCGATGCAGCATTTTTTAATGGTGCTTGACGAATTGATCGCGTAGACCTCTCTTGTGGTTCAGCGGCAAGGGAGGCTGCAATGGTAAAATGGGTCTACACATTTGGCGACGGCAAGGCGGAAGGATCCGCCGGTGATCGCAATCTGTTAGGTGGAAAAGGCGCAAATCTTGCCGAGATGTGCGCACTTGGTTTGCCGGTTCCACCTGGATTTACCATCACGACAGATGTTTGCAGCTGGTACTATGACAATGGCCGCAAATATCCGGACACGCTCGAAACGGATGTAAAAAAGTCCCTCTCCCACATTGCCGCGATAACGGGCCGCAACTTTGGCGATATGGAAAAGCCACTGCTGGTCTCCGTGCGCTCAGGAGCGCGTGCGTCGATGCCAGGTATGATGGATACGGTGCTCAACCTTGGCCTCAACGACGAGACAGTGGAGGCGATTGCCCGCGAGACCGGCGATGCAAGGTTTGCCTATGACAGTTATCGCCGCTTCATCCAGATGTATTCCGACGTCGTCATGGGCCTCGATCATTCGGTTTTCGAGGAGATTCTTGAAGACACCAAAGCCAACCTTGGCCATGAGGTCGACACGGCACTGACAGCCGACGACTGGAAGAATGTCATTGCGTTGTACAAGGCCAAGATTGAAGAAGAACTTGATGAGCCCTTCCCGCAGGATCCGGAAAAACAGCTGTGGGGCGCAATCAGCGCTGTATTTTCCAGCTGGATGAATGCCCGCGCGATTACCTACCGGCGGCTTCACAACATTCCGGAGAGCTGGGGCACGGCGGTTAGCGTCCAGGCGATGGTGTTCGGCAATATGGGCGATCGCTCGGCGACCGGGGTTGCCTTCACCCGCAATCCATCCACCGGCGAAAAGAAACTCTACGGCGAGTTCCTGGTCAACGCGCAAGGCGAAGACGTCGTTGCCGGTATTCGCACGCCGCAGAACATCACCGAAGACGCACGTATTGCTGCGGGCTCCGACAAGCCCTCGCTGGAGAAGATAATGCCTGCGGCCTTTGCCGAATTCTGCGCAGTGTCGGAACGGCTCGAGAAGCACTACACCGACATGCAGGATCTCGAATTCACCATCGAGAACGGCAAACTGTGGATGCTGCAGACGCGATCCGGCAAGCGTACCGCCAAGGCAGCATTAAAGATTGCAGTGGAGATGGCAGAAGAAGGCCTGATTTCACGCGAGGAAGCGGTCTTGCGCATCGATCCCGCTTCGCTTGACCAATTGCTGCACCCGACCATCGATCCAGGCGCAGAGCGCAACATAATCGGAACAGGCCTTCCGGCATCTCCGGGGGCGGCCACAGGCGAAATCGTCTTCTCGTCGGAAGACGCAGAGCAGCTGAAGGCCGAGGGGCGCAAAGCGATTCTGGTTCGTATCGAGACAAGTCCGGAAGACATCCACGGAATGCATGCCGCCGAGGCGATCTTGACCACGCGCGGCGGCATGACCAGCCACGCGGCAGTCGTCGCACGCGGCATGGGTAAGCCCTGCGTGTCAGGTGCTGGCTCGCTGCGCGTCGACTACCGCAATGAGACACTGCTCGCCATGGGCGTCGTTTTGAAGAAGGGCGATATCATCACCATCGATGGCGGCACCGGCCAGGTGCTGAAGGGCGCAGTGCCCATGCGGCAGCCGGAACTTTCCGGGGATTTCGGCAGGATCATGGAATGGGCTGACAAGACGCGGCGCATGAAAGTGCGCGCCAACGCGGAAACACCTGTCGATGCCCGTACGGCTCGCTCATTTGGCGCTGAAGGTATTGGATTGTGCCGCACCGAGCATATGTTTTTCGAAGGCGAACGTATCGTCGCCATGCGTGAAATGATCCTGGCCGACAACGAGAAAGGCCGTCGTGCTGCGCTCGACAAATTGCTGCCGATGCAGCGGTCCGATTTCGTGGAATTGTTCGAAATAATGCATGGCCTGCCGGTCACAATTCGCCTGCTGGACCCGCCCCTGCATGAATTTCTACCGAAAACCGAGGAAGAAATCGCCGAAGTCGCTGCTGCCATGAATGTTGACGCCGACAAGCTGCGCGAACGAACCGATAGCCTGCACGAAACCAATCCGATGCTCGGCCATCGCGGCTGCCGTCTTGCTATCTCCTATCCGGAAATCGCGGAAATGCAGGCGCGGGCAATTTTCGAAGCTGCTGTGGAAGCGGCGAAATCGACAGGCGCTCCTGTCGAACCGGAAATCATGGTGCCACTGGTCGGACTGCGTGCCGAACTCGATTTCGTCAAGGCGCGCATCGATGCGGTTGCGGCCGATGTGATGAAAGAGGCTGACATCAAGATCAACTATCTGGTCGGAACAATGATCGAGCTGCCGCGTGCCGCCATCCGTGCCCACTCGATTGCCGAAGTTGCCGAGTTTTTCTCGTTCGGCACCAATGACTTGACCCAGACGACATTCGGCATCTCGCGCGATGACGCCTCATCCTTCCTGATGAGCTATCAGGTGAAGGGTATCATCGAACAGGATCCGTTCGTAACGATCGACATTGACGGCGTTGGCGAACTGGTACGGATCGGCGCCGACAAGGGCAGGGCCGCGCGGCCCGGAATCAAGCTCGGCATATGCGGCGAACATGGCGGCGATCCAGCGTCCATCCACTTCTGCGAGGAGGTGGGGCTCGACTATGTTTCCTGCTCGCCGTTCCGCGTTCCGATCGCCCGGCTTGCGGCAGCGCAGGCGTCGGCAAAGGCGAAGAATGCCTAGGTCCTGAACCAAACGTCTGCCATAAATATGCTTGGTTTCGCGCGCCTTGTCCGCGCGAAATTCTTCAAAACATGGCGAAAATCGTGCGCTCAACGTCTGCAATCATCACTGCAATTGTTCTTTGCGCCTTCCGTCGTCACGGCAGCAGCCAAGGAACATCCCCACTTCATAGAACCCAAGCTGTTCATCACCAAAGGCGGCGATGCAACGCCGCAAGTCGCCTTGACGCTGGATGCCTGTTCCGGCCAGACAGATCAGCGCATCCTCAATGCGTTGGTTGAAAACCATATCCCGGCGACAATCTTTGTCACCGGCCGCTGGCTCAAGCACAATGCCCCTTCGTAGCGATCATGAAAGCGCATCCAGACCTGTTTGAACTGGAAAATCATGGGCTTAACCATATCCCGGCCATAGACAACCAACCCAGGATGTTCGGCCTGAAGACGGCAGGATCTCTACCTGCTATCCGCACGGAGATTGAAGGCGGTGCGAATGCGATGACCGCGGCGACACTGACGAAGCCGGCCTGGTATCGTGACGCGACGGCACGCTACAGCGACGATGCGATAACACTCGTCCATCAGATGGGATATCGGGTGGCCGGTTATTCCCTGAACGCCGACGTGGGTGCCTCGTTACTGGCCGGTCAGGTTGAAAAGCGAATTGCAGCCGCCAAGGATGGCGACGTGATCATCGCCCATGTCAACCAGCCGACACGAGTAGCGGGAGAGGGTGTCGTCAAAGGCATTCTGGCTCTGAAGCAAAAAGGCTTCCGTTTTACACGTCTTGAGGACGTTCAGGAGAGCGAGCAGCCAATACGGCCAGGCGTCTAACCATCGTTGATATTTATACGACTATCGAAATATCTAGACTTTGGGATAATTGACAGGCTTGTCTGTATTGTGTTCGTTGCGGAACGCTCATTGAGCGACACCTTGGGAGGGGTTCATCCGCATGAAGATATAAAAATTCATATGATTTTTGCGGATACATCCGCGCAGTTCATTTTTTAGCGAACCATTTTTAAAAGACAGAACCACACCATAGCCGGATCAAATTATTTGATGCGCAATTCGTGGCGATACAGCCACCTGCGCAACGGCGCCGCACGTTCAGGCGCGGCTGCGCATATCATTGATTTTCCTTCGAAATGTCTGGTTTTGGCTCACCTTGATTTGAGGAGGAATATCTTGAACCGAATTCAAATTTCTATTCTGAGCTTGCTGTTGTTGCCGGGTCTCGCCGGTTGCAACGATTAAAGAAGACCGGCACAATCGGATGGCAGCACATTTGCCGGCTTGCCCGGACCCAAGGGTGAGCCCGGCGAAAAGGGACCAACAGGCGACAAGGGTGCGATCGGAGACAAAGGTGAAGTCGGGCCAGGCGCAAACGGCGACAAACGGCGAAGTCTGGCGATACGGCGTAACGGCCGGTAGACAAGGCGAGAGTCTGGTGCAAATCGGTAGACGGCAAGCCCGGTGCAGAGCGGCAAACTGGGCGTAGACGGCAAGGCTGGTGTAAATGGCGTAGACGGCAAGCCCGGCCCAGACGGTAAACCCGCAGGCGAGACGGGCAGCGTTAATATCGAGCCTGTAAAATTCCCAGCGGGCGTCACGGAAAAACAGGGCGGCTTCGATGTTCAGTTGGAAAAAGATGTGCTGGAAGTTCGCGCATTTGCGGCAAATGTGGTGCGCATTCATCTGCGCCCGGGCGGTATGACCGCGACGGGTCCAACCCGAATCTTTCCGCAAGCGGATGATGCGGGACCTGTCGAAGCCGTTACGGAAGTCAATGCGCAGGTGCAGGGCAATGCTGATATGGCCGAAATCGTCGTAGCTAACAAGTACACGGCAAGGTGGGACAGAAAGACCAAGACAATCATTCTCAAGGATGCGAAAGGCAAGGAGCTGGCGCGGTCCCGGGCCAAGGATTTGAAAAAGAAGCAAGTGGTTATCGAACACGATGTCGGCGACGCGCTCTATGGCATCGGCGACGAGTTCGAGCATCGACCCTGGCGGACTGCGACGAACGGGCATACAGCATCTGAAAACGGGCGATCAAGGGCATGCCGGAGCGCCGCTCGTCTGGAGCACGAGCGGTTATGGCGTTCTGGTAGACACGATGGGGTCGGCAACTGTTGCACACGTGAAAGACAGCGAATTTAAGGAGGTCGACCGGCGAACAGTCAATCTTTCGGATTCGAGCCGTATCGTGTTCGATACCGTATCCAAGCCGGACATCGATTACTTCCTGATAGTTGGCCGGCCTGCGGAAATATTCGGCGCGGTGGCGAAGATCAGTGGCCGTTCACCATTGTTTCCAAAGTGGGCCATGGGCTTTACCAACAGCCAATGGGGTGCGAATGATGAGTGGAAACCAGATAAATTGACCGGGTTGACGGAGGAAAAGCTCCGCAAGATCATCACGGACTACCGAGACAAGAAAATACCCATCGACGGATTTACATTCGATCTGGACTGGATGTACTGGGGCGGGACAAAGATCGACGGCACGAAAGTTCCCAACTCCCAGTTCACCTGGAACCTCGAACGGTTTCCAAACATGGCCCCCAACCGGCCAGCCAACGATCCAGCCAAGAATTTGCAGTTGTTTGCGAAGAACAGCGGGATCAATCTAACAGTTATCCTGAAGCCCCGTATTCCGATTGAATCCGAGGAAGGTACGGAGGCGACGAAGAAGAACTGGTGGATGCCGCACACTATGGCGGTAAAGGATTACTTTACCCCTACATTTATGCGCCATGTGAACTTCGGAAATCCTGAAATGATCAAATGGTACACGGGCAAGCTTGGCAGCCTGGTCGACACAGGTATCGCCGGGTGGTGGAACGATGAGTTCGGTTCGAGCGGCGCCACCGATGGCGAAGGCAATGAAACCGAAGGTCTGGATGCGCAGCGTGGCAGTCTACAATTGGCAGCGGAAAGAAAGACCCGGTCAACGCGTCTGGTCGATCAACCGTAACTTCTATCTTGGGTTCACAGCGTTACGCCTATGGCCTCTGGTCCGGAGACATCGAAAACGGCTTTAAGAGCATGGCTGCTCAGCGCGCAGAAAATGTTGAGCGCCGTCAATGTCGGGGCCATGCAATGGACGATGGATACCGGGGGATTCCACAAG
The DNA here is from genome assembly GCA_963776115.1 of uncultured Alphaproteobacteria bacterium. Taxonomy (GTDB): domain Bacteria; phylum Pseudomonadota; class Alphaproteobacteria; order Rhizobiales; family Rhizobiaceae; genus Phyllobacterium. The sequence goes on from CAVZLS010000006.1 coordinate 137,711, forward strand.
GGAGTGGGGGGACGTGACGAACAAGAGGATGTATGCTCGCTGGCTCCAATTTGCGGTTTTCACGCCGATCTTTCGCGTGCATGGCGAAAATGGGATACAACGTCAGCCTTGGTTGTATGGCCCTGGCGAAACTGCGGCGGTCGCCGCTATGAGGCAATCAGGCTGCGCTACAAGTTGATACCCTACATCTACAGTTATGAACATCAACGCAACAGAGACCGGCGTCGGCATTGTCCGTCCGCTTGATCTTCGATTGGCCAAACGACCAGAATGTCGCGCGACAATGTCGACTCGTGGCTATTCGGTGAGTGGCTGCTGGCGTCTCCGGTCGTGGACATTACAAAGGACAGATCAATCAAGAATATTTACCTGCCCGCAGGGCAGTTGGACACGAGTGGAACTCCGGAGCAACCGACATTGGTGGCAAGGACGAGATCGATTTTGCGACAGGTAAATGGGAGGACAATTTCCCGCTCTTCATCCGCCAGGGTGCGATTATCCCGATGATGCACGACGACGTGCAATATGTGGGAGAAAAGCCACTGAAAGAACTGGATGTAGAAGTGTTTCCGGATACAAAGCTTACATCGTTCGAGTATTATGATGATGACGGCGAGACCTATGATTATGAAACAGGCAGCTATTTCCTGCCAGACACTATCGGTAGAGCGCAAAGACAAGGTGGTTACTTTCGAAACAGCTACTCCAGATCTCGCCGGTACTTTCAAGCCGGAGCCCTGGAATATTACACGGTGAAAATTCATGGCCCGATGCTGTCGCCATGACGTGTCAGTTCGATGGCCAGGCAAAGCAGGTCTGCGGCCAACATCTCATCGCTCAAAGACGAACGAAGGATGGATTTCCGGTCATGATCCTGACCACGGCAATATTCCAGTCATTTACGTCCGGATGAAGGCTCAAGGGCAAGCAAAGAGTTACGAGATCACCCTGCGATAAAGCGAGAAGGGGCGGCCCGAAAGCCGCCCTTTCATACTTTGACAATTGAGATATTATACCGCCCGCAGCCCGTTCTTCGAAACGAACGCCTCGGTGTCGGCCAGGGCCAATTCGAAGCGGTTGAAGAGTTCGTTCAGTTCGTCCTCGGTGATGACCATCGGCGGGCAGAAGGCGATCGTATCGCCAAGGGCGCGAAGTATGGCGCCGTGTCCTTCCAGGAACTTCGCAAGATTTGATCCAACACCGTGCGCCGGATCGAAGGAGCGTTTCGTGGCCTTGTCAGCAACCATCTCCACCGCCCCAACAAGTCCGCAGGAACGAACTTCGCCGACGAGCGGATGATCCTTGATCTTGTTCAACCGAGCTTCGAAAGTCGGCGTCAGCCCGCGAACATACTCGACAATATTCCGGCGCTGGTAGATTTCGATTGCTTTCACGCCGAGCGCGCATCCGACGGGATGACCGCCATAAGTGAAGCCATGGCCGAAACTGCCGAGCTGGGCGCTGTGGTCGACATAGGCCTGGTAGACGTCCTCGGGGACGAGCACGGCGCCGAGCGGCGCATAGGCCGCTGTCAGCTGTTTGGCGACGGATATGGTCGTCGGTGTCATGCCGACGCTCTGGCTCCCCCACCAGTTGCCCGTACGGCCGAAACCGTTGATGACCTCGTCGGCGATGATCAGAATATCATGCTCGCGCAAGATCGGTTCGATGGCGGCGAAGTAGCCCGAAGGCGGAACGATGACGCCGCCAGCACCCATGATCGGCTCGGCGATAAAGGCGGCAATCGTCTCTGGTCCTTCCCGTTCGATCATATCTTTCAAGGACTTGGCAAGACGCGCCACAAACTCGGCCTCGCTTTCGCCCTCGAGGCCGAAACGGTAATAATGCGGGCAATCCGTATGCAGCACGCGGTCCACGGGCAAGTCCCAACCCTTGTGGTTTCCGGGCAGCCCGGTCAGCGATGCGGCCATTACGGTCACCCCATGATAGGCCTTGACGCGGGAGATGATCTTCTTCTTTTCCGGCCGGCCAAGGGCGTTGTTATAGTACCAGGCAAGCTTGACCTGCGTGTCGTTCGCCTCGGAACCGGACGACGTGTAAAACACCTTCGAGATTGGTACAGGGGCGATTTCCTTAAGCTTTTCAGCAAGTTCGATGGCAGGCTCCATACCCTTGCCACCGAAGAGATGGTAATAGGGCAGGGTGCGCATCTGCTCGTTGGCAGCCTCGATCATCTCTTCGTCGCCGAAGCCGAGACCCGCACACCACAGGCCCGACATGCCCTCGATATATGCCTTGCCTTGTGTGTCGTAGAGGTAGACGCCTTTGCCATGCCCCATGACCAGCGGCCCGGTTTCTGCAAGCTTGTGGAGGGCAGTGTAGGGGTGCAAAACCGCGTTGATATCGCGCTGCTGGACATTGGTAAGGGGATGGCCATTCGCCATTGGGTAACTCCGGTTTTGAAAGATTTGCGACCTTAGCCAGACTCGTTTGAAAGTGCAAAGCGCGGCGCCCCAAAAAAGCTGCTTGCAACCTTGCTAACCAAAATTTCAACTCAGGGTGCAAAAAAGCATCCCGGAATCGACTATTCATGCATAGGAATCGTCAGGTCTTGTGCCATTTTCGCGTATTGTTGCGCAAAAACCTTGCCGGAATAGACGAGCGCCGCTCTAAGTCCGAAAACGTTTGATGAGCGCGGCAAAATCCATCCCGAGTTTGCTCTGCGGTGCGGTCTCGGGCTGATCCGTGGTCACGGTCAAACTTGTTCCGTCGTTGCCGAGCATCACGAACACCGTCTGGTCGGTCGTACCGTCTGACACGGAGATGGCGGCGATCCGCTGCTGATCGCTGTTTTCCGGTGCTCTGATATTGAAGATCACTTCGCCGCCGACGAGATCTGCGGCTTTGCGCAAGGCGCCCTCAAAACCGTCGGCGACTATATCCTGGGCACCGAGCGCAAGCTCGATTTCCACAACTTCAAGCGAAACCGCTTTGCCAGCTTCAGGCATATTGTCCGGCCTCGTTATCTTCATGTTTGAAATGCGGTTTGCATTCCGCCCTCTGTTTTCCCGAAACGATTGTCCAAATCAGGACGGTGATCATGTCAGCACTGTGACACCTGATCCACTCATAAAGTGTAAACGGCTTAAATGCAGGTGGGGTTGAATGCCGATGCGCCCCACGGATTGTCATCCAGATTTCATGCACTCCCGGTATTGGGACTGCAGGTACGAATTTTGCAGACAATGCATCTGAAATGTTTTCTATCTAGATAAATTTAGTAAAATCAATAGTTTAATATTTTTAGGAATGTTTCCATGGATCGACGTGATTTCATCATGGTTATTGTCTGTTGGAAACGATGAAGGACGTTCAGGCGAAAGTGCTTGGAACTGGTCCACCCAGATTTGATGAGACCAAGGGTGTGGCGGAGATACTCCCGCCCGGGCGAACGTTCGTGGAGGCTTCCGGTCTGCTATTGACGGCAAACAAATAAATGATGAGTAGATTTGTTGCATCGTCTTGTACTACTTTGATGTCGTATCGAACCAGAAGCAGATAGACAGCATGACCCTTTATACTTTGACCGGTGAAAAAGCGGCGGAGTACCATCGCGTGTACGCGGAATTTGCCGCCGCAACGGCGAAGGCTTCCGATATCCTACAAGCCAATGGTATGGACTCTGACGAGTTTCGAGAAGCAGATGCAGCGGCTGGAAAACTTTGGGTTATGCTGCGCGAGCTTCGCGGCGATGCCGTTAAAGGCGGTACAGTTTAATCACCCTCTTTTTTAGTTTTCCGAGCAGATGCCCGTCATAAGGTAGAAATCGGCCATGCCTTTGTCAGTGACACCCATCTGACGCATAAGTGTAAATGGGTGTGGATTTAGTGCACTGATGAAGATCATCGCAGGCCATGCAAGCTTGTTATTGGTTGATAGCACCTGTCCGCCAAATCCCTCACTAATATCAACGGCTGTCGGAGCTGCAACCATGCGCAGAACACTCGGCAAATGTTTTCCTGCCCCTGTCGACAGTGATCCAGTCTGTAGTTATTAGATTGGGGTAACATTGCCCAGAGGGTTTCATCATTCCAAATTCATCGGTGCTCCTGTCACTGCCATCACCAGCATTGACACGGCATGACACATTACTCTTGACGTAACACCGTATCGTAGCTTCGGCATGAGCCGCATTGGCTATCAGGACGATGGCGAGGGCTGTAAGAAGTTTTTTCATTTGCCGGCCTATGAGCAACGTCGCGACTTGAAGATCGCATAGAGGATGGTGAAAGGCCCAAATAGCATACCAAGTATAAACCATTCACCAATGCGATGGCCCTTGGCCGCAGCTATACCGCTGCAATGATGCTGAATATTATCCACCACACAACATCGTCGCTGGTAATTTTCACCACCACCACAACTTTCTGCTTCTTGGGCGGCACTGACAAACCTGCGCGACTTCTGTTCACAGATGCCGATTTGCCAAGGATGTTGTTATCGCTTGGTCATCCCGTAAACCGAGCGTACTATGGTAAAGGGAAAAGGCGTCTAACCCTTTTCCTTATTGCGCCGAAATAAGCCGCGGTTTCTAAACCTCGCGGCAGCGGGCCTTTTTGGAAAAAACCAAATTTTGCGCCGAGCGAACAACGTTCATCGTGTTTACCACGATTGATGCCCAACCCGTCCTTAGCTACAGCCATCGTGCGGACTGGGTATTTTCTTATCGTTAGTTTCACTCTCAAAACCCTTTTTGGAAGAGGATACTAAAATGTCTATACTGAAGCCTCTATTCACCGCATCGGTGATCGCGATATCGCTTGCAGGTTTGCCGGGACTGTCGTGGGCCACTGACCAATCTCAACAACGGCAGCAAGCGCGTGACACCCGCCAGCAAGCGCGTCCGGAAGCACGACAAACCAAGCAGGATTGTCGCGCCGCCAACCAGAAAAGCAACGCTGCATGCCGTCAGGATAAGCGGGCGACTAAGCAGGATGCCCGTAAGACGGGTCGAAGCATCAAGTACTGAGTAACGAGCACAAACACAAAGAGCCCGCCGCTGGGGTTCAAGCACAACGACGGGTCAGGGGTTTGCCAATCGGGACGGGGTATGACACGATTGGACAATTGATTGTGAGCTCATAGGGGCGCTGCTACAATCGGGCCTTTCCCTATGTACGCGGGTGGATTTTCATGGTGGTCTACATACATAGTTGACCATACCAAGAGCGACCGCTTGCTTTGAGTGAGGTTTTCTTTCCCATCTTATTTTCGATCCTGTCATTCGCTTCCTCGACAAATGGCTGATTGCCCGGGGCAAGCAAGCCGTGGACACGCTGGCCTTTGCCACTATCTCCTCCTGGCGCCGGGCCATTGCTGGCGATCTGACCAGCACGTTCGATTTCAGCCGGACGCGGACCGAAGGACTCGACAAACTCATCGCGCCCGGTGAAAAAGCGACGATCCTTACGGAAGCCAACCGAACAAGTGCAAGGGCGGCGGCGGCAAAGGATGCCGAATTCACACCGGGGATTGCCGACGTTAAGGCCGACGCTCATGCGGGCAAGCCGATCGGCAGCAAACAGGATAAAACACGCTGCGAAATACTCCCCATTGGCTATGATTTTCAGGTGTGTTTCCGCTTTGGGATACATGTCCGGCACAACGAAGCGCGTCGAATGGGTGATCCGTAACAGAGGGCCTCTCGGGGCGGCATTTTATGTGCCCCCCTATTCGAGGACCGACGCGAAATCCTGGTACTATACCGTCGAAGGCGTGAAGACCGGCGGTTTGCCCGTCGAAGTCACCGACTATGCCCAGATCACAGGAGGCAAGGTCGAAGGCGATTACGCCCATGCCATCCACGGCCCCAACGGCTATCTGTTCGAATTTTCCGGCAATTCTCTGGATGCGCAACAAACGCAGCTTCCGGACATCATCGAATTGAAATCGGCGGATGACGGCAAGAAACTGCAGATCGTCTTTGAGAAATGGCAAACGGCGAGCAGCAAGCTGAAACTGATCGATGCCTATTCGGGTACCGAACAGGTGATCGACAAGGCGAAGGAAGTCAGTGGAACGACGACGGTCGAGATCGCGACCAAGGATGGCTGGTACGATGTGGCCGTTGTCGATGGCGTCAACGCCAATAATTTTCTGCGCCGCTATGCCGGGCATCTGGAAAACGGCAAGATCAGCAAGAGCGATCCAGCTATTGGCCTGGAATACGATGCGTTGAAGCGGGCCTATATCGGTATGGTGGCGTAGAGACAATTGCAGGTCGATGGTGCGTGGTTCGACAAGCTCACCATGAGGGATTCTGGCGTGCTACAAGGATAGTTGTAAACGCAGCAATTCTTAACTCCTGCAGAGCACAGATTTCCCTCATGGTGAGCTTGTCGAACCACGCACCGCCGCCGGAAGTTCAAATGCTTGTCTCGGCGTGAAATTGCGATTAGCTGTGACGCAGTCAGCAGCAATCAGGAATGCTCATGCGACCGCATATTCGACGCCGCCGATCGATTTCCGCCAGATGGTCGGTACGCATCGCGTTTCTTGGCCTCATTCTGTTTGTTCTTTCGGGACTTGGCCATCGGTTCGAACGTATCGAAACGCCGGAGTTTCTCTGGCTGCTCGCCATTGTTGCTGGCCTCGCACTGCTGGCGCTGTTGCTCAGTCTCAAGGGTTTCACCAGTGTCTGGCGCCGGGGCGATATGGGCTTTCCCAGTGCCTTTTGGGGTATGATGATCGCGTTCGTGGTGCTGGCGCCCTTTGCCACGACGCTCTATCAGGCGTTGATGCTGCCGAGGATCTACGACGTTTCGACCGACATCACCGATCCGCCCGAACTGTTTGCGGCCGGGCAAAGGACAGAGCGTATGAACCCCGTCGTGAATGACGAGGACAGCCGCGCGCTTCAATCCAGCGCCTACCCGCAGGTGACAGGCCGCCGCTATGATGGCTCGCCTGATCGCATTCTGACTGCAATCAACAAGGTCATCGCCAACAATGGCTGGACGGTTGTTGCCCAAAAAGGCGAGCCGGGCGTTGATGAGGAAATCCTGCTCGAAGTGGTGGCGCGAACCTTTTTGCTCGGTTTCACCAGCGATGCGGTTATCCGGCTTTCCGACGAGGGCGAGACAACCTATGTCGATATGCGCTCGGTCTCGCGCTACGGCATCCATGATCTCGGCGAGAATGCCGACCGTATCATTGCCTTCATGGCGGCGCTCGATGCGGAAGTGCAGAGCGCCCAGCCGGAAGAAGAAACGACCGAGCCGGCGCAGTAGGTTGCTTCACCGCTGCCCTTATCTCTCCCCTTGTGGGAGAGAAAGCGATTTCAGCATCTTAGCTTCTTTAGCTAAGTGCTAGAAATCGCCAGAGAGGGGATTTGCCTCACTCAACTACCCCCTCTCTTGGATTTTCTAAGGATTTAGCGAAGAGGCTAAATCCAAGAAAATCCTTTCTCCCCCACAAAGGGGGAGATAAGCGGCATAGACCATTGGTGCTGTTACCGGGTATTTCACGCCCAATAAACGCCATCGATCGCCGGATTGCCTTCGGTCTGCACGAGGCCTCGCGTGACCATATCCTCAAGATGCGCCAGCATCGACAGGGCGGCCGCGCCGTGCAAGCGCGGATCGGTCTCGCGGTAGATCACCCCGACCATGACGGGAATGGTGCGGTCTCCGGCGCGCACCCGTTCCAGAATTGCGCGCTCGCGCATTTTCCTGTGCGCTTTCAGGCCGCGCATGAAGGTCTTTCGGCTTGGTAACCGGGCCGCCGTGGCCCGGAAAGTAGACGCGGTCATGCCGGGCAAGCAGCTGGTCCAGCGACGCCATATAGTCGGACATCGAGCCATCGGGCGGCGCGACGATGGACGTTGCCCAAGCCATGACGTGATCTGCGGAAAACAGGATATCTGTACCTTCGAGCGCGAAGACGACGTGATTTGCCGTGTGGCCGGGGGTATGGATGCTCCGAAGCGCCCAGCCATCGCCCTCGATGATGGAATTGTCTGGTGCCATGATGTCGGGCACGAAATCAGTGTCGCCGCTCGCATCGAGAAAGTTGATCTCTCCCGTGTGCAACGGGCGGGAGGGGCGGTGCGGTCCTTCCGCCACCAGAATGGCGCCGAGTTCATCCTTCAACACGCTTGCCGAGCGGCGAATGATCGCGGTGTGTGTGGCTGACGAAAATATGGCTGACCGGGCGCCCGGCTATGGCACGCAGGAGCGTCGCCTTGTGCGCTTCGTCGATGGGACCTGGATCGATCAGCGCGAGGGTGTCTTTACCGATCAGGTAGGAGTTCGTGCCGTGAAAGGTAAAGGGGCTCGGATTGTTGACGGTGATACGCTGTATATTCGGCGCAATATCGATGGCTTCGCCATAATGCGGCGCAAATACCTTGTCGAAAACGAGGTTCATTGATCGGGATTTACCTTTTGTGCGGCTTTCGACGTATTGCAGTGCGGCATGATCCTCAATATACATTTTTCATGAAATGGTGAAAGCTAGAGGCGTGAATTTGTAGGGTTCACGACCTTCCGGAGGATAAGAACATGATTGCTGCCCAGACCCGTTCTCTTGCCGAAACGTTCCAGCCGGAAGGCCAGCTCGCCAAAGCCGTGTGGTTTGTTTCGCTCGCCCTCGTCGGCACTGCGTTGATGACGCTTGCCGCCAAGACCAAGGTCGACATGGTCTTTGTCAACGTGACGATGCAGACGTTTGCGGTCTTCGCGATTTCGGCGGCTTATGGTTCGCGGCTTGCCGTTGCGACGATGGCGCTTTACCTGCTCGAGGGTGCGCTCGGCATGCCGGTATTCACCGGAACACCGGAAAAGGGCATCGGGCTCGCCTATATGGTCGGCCCGACGGGCGGCTATCTCCTGTCCTATATTGCTGCCGCCTGGATCGTTGGCCGCGCTGCCGACAACGGCTTTACCCGCAATCCGATTGTCCTTGGCCTCGCCATGCTGGCCGCTGAGGTGGTTATCCTCGGCATGGGCTTCCTGTGGATGGCCTATCTCTTCGGCTTCGAAAAGGCGCTCGCCTATGGCGTTGGTGTTTTCATCGTCGGCGATATGCTGAAGCTTGCGCTCGCCGCAGCGGTTGTTCCGGCCGTGGGATCCCTGCTCAAGCGCCGGTGATATTTACCAGAGCGCCGGCGAAACCGGCGCTCTATTTATAGTTCGCCGTTTTTTATTATGTATTTTTCCATAATTGTTGCTTTTGACTGGTGTCATATTGGACGTTTTGGCGACTGTTTATAATGAGCAGAAAAAGCTCACGGCGACTTGGCTAAACGGTTTATCCGTTGCCTCGTATGCCGTGGGCGGATTGGCACCCCTTACCTCAAGCATCTATAACGCAAGTGGGCCAAGTGCTTTAATCGGCCTCGGCACAGCTATTTGTATTATGTTTGCGACTGCATTACATTTGTATGCGAGACGAACGTTGAAAGGGTTAAAACCGTGACAGTGGAACAGTTTATGCTCTTCATGATTATGCCGGTTGGCGGGCTGCTTATGGTGGCCTTTGTGGCGTTTGTCACACGCGATGATCGTCGCGACGACAAGCCAAAGCATTCCAAGTAACACCATTCCCTCAATGCCAGACTATCCCCGCAATCTGATTGGCTATGGCCGCAATCCGCCTGATCCGCAATGGCCGGGTGGCGCGAAACTCGCTGTGCAGTTCGTCGTCAACTACGAAGAGGGCGGAGAGAGCTCGATCCTCGACAATGATCCGGCATCCGAATGCCTGCTGTCGGAGATAGTGGGGGCGCAACCTTGGCCGGGCCAGCGCAATCTCAACATGGAATCGATCTATGAATATGGGTCCCGCGTCGGTTTCTGGCGGCTGTGGCGCATGTTCACGCGCCGCAATCTGCCGGTAACGGTTTATGGCGTGACACTCGCCATGGCGCGCAATCCGGAAGCGGTTGCCGCCATGAAAGAGGCTGATTGGGAGATCGCCAGCCATGGCCTGCGCTGGCTCGAATACAAGGATTTCCCCGAAGAGCTCGAGCGCCAGCATATCCTCGAGGCTGTGCGCCTGCACACGGAAATCACCGGCTCGCGGCCGCTCGGGATCTATCAGGGCAAGCCCTCGGACAACACGCTGAAGATCGTCATGGAGGAGGGCGGGTTCGTCTATTCCGCCGATAGCTACGCCGATGAACTGCCTTACTGGGTGCAAGGTCCGAAGGGACCGCACCTGATCGTGCCTTATACGCTCGATGCCAATGACATGCGCTTTGCTACGCCGCAGGGGTTCAACTCCGGCGATCAGTTCTTCACTTACCTGAAAGATACGTTCGATTGCCTGCTGCGCGAGGGCAAGGACGGCGCGCCAAAGATGATGTCGGTGGGGTTGCATTGCCGGTTGGTAGGGCGCCCGGGACGGGCGGCGGCGCTGGAGCGGTTTCTCGATTACATCCAGCACCACGAGGATGTGTGGATCACACGCCGCATCGATATCGCAAGGCACTGGCATGAAAATCACGGGCCTTGATGTGCGACCACTAACCAAGCCAGCGTTTGCGCGGTTCGGCGATGTGATCGAGACGCAAGGCGCTGAATTGCGCCTTATCAATGGTGGCACGACTGAGCGCTACCACGATCTCGCCAATGTCGATGTAACGGGCGAAGGCGCGCGGGTGCTGGTCAATATCTTCCGGGGCAAGCCCTTTGCGCTGCCTGTCGATATCAGCATGTTGGAACGTCATCCACTTGGCAGCCAGGCATTCATACCGCTGCAGAACCGGCCGTTTCTGGTTGTGGTGGCTGAGGACGACGGCGGCAAGCCGGCGATGCCGGTTGCATTTCTGTGCCAGGGCAATCAGGGCGTCAACTACGCCCGCAATGCCTGGCATCACCCGCTGATTTCACTGGACGAAGCGTCGGATTTTCTCGTCGTTGATCGTGGTGGGGAGGGAAATAATCTCGAAGAGTTTTTCTGGCGGGATAAAGTCTACAGGATTGAAAACCTTGCCGTTTGACTAGGATGACAATTGCTTTCCGCTTGACGCCCAAGCCCAGCCGGTTGAAGCTGGCAACATGTCACAAACGATACGTTTTTTTCTGAATGGTCAAAAGCAGGAAGCCTCGGTTCGGCCGGATACGACAGTACTGGACTGGCTGCGCAGCGGGCCGCGGCTGACCGGCACCAAGGAGGGCTGTGCCGAGGGTGATTGTGGGGCATGCTCGGTGCTGATCGGCGATCCTTGGTTCGACGAAGCTCACCATGAGGGGGCCGTGCACTATCAAGCGGCCAACAGTTGCATTCTCGCCATGGGGCAGATCGATGGCCGCGCCGTCGTGACGGTCGAGGGTTTGAAGACGGAGCAGTTGCACCCGGTACAAGCGGCGATGGCAGAAAACGGATCGTCCCAGTGCGGCTTTTGCACGCCGGGCATCGTGATTTCTCTAGCCGGCCTAGCAGCACAAAGAAGCGCTGCGGGAGCCGGTCTTGCGGCTCGCAAGACGGAAGTCACGGATTCCGACATCCACGATGCACTGGCGGGCAATCTGTGCCGTTGTACCGGGTACCGGCCGATCGTCGAGGCCGCGCGCAAGGCCGGAAATGCGACGATTGCGGGCCCGCATGTCGCTGCCTTTGCGAAGTTCGAACCACGCACGACGATTTCGGCGTCCGGTTCGACATTTCATCAACCACAGTCGCTGAATGATCTGCTGCAACTGCGCAAGGAGAAGCCTGACGCGATATTGCTTGGCGGTGGCACCGATCTTGGCGTCGCGCTGGCGGACTATCATTCCGACTGGAACGAGGTGATTTCGCTTGCCCGTGTGCGCGAACTGCGTGCCATTCGCGAGACCGAAAATCATCTGAGCCTTGGTGCGGCGGTAACGTGGGAAGAGATTCTTGCCAGCGTCATCGAATATTACCCCTCTTTTGCGACCTTGATCCGCCGTTTTGGTTCGACCCAGATCCGCTCCATGGCGACCATCGGCGGCAATATCGGCACCGCAAGCCCGATCGGCGACGGTCCGCCCGCGTTGATTACGCTCGGAGCTGAGATTGAACTTGCATCTTTGAGCGGGCATCGTTTTCTGGCGCTCGAAGACTTCTTCCTCGACTATCGCAAGACGGAGCTGCGCGCCGATGAGGTGATTGCTTCGGTATCGGTCCCAAAGCCCGCTGAGGGCCAGGAGTTCCGCGTCTACAAGATTTCCAAGCGCTACGACCAGGACATCTCGACTGTCTGTGCGGCATTTTCCATTGTCCGCGAAGAAGGTCAGGTTCGCAGCGCTCGCATCGCATTCGGCGGCATGGCAGCAACGCCGCAGCGCGCGCCAAAAGCTGAACAGGCGCTGGTCGGCAGTATGTTTGACCAAACAGCTATCGAAGCATGTGCAAGTGCCATCACTGCGCAGTTTAAACCGCTGAGCGATTGGCGCGGCAGTGCCGAATATCGCTTACAGGTTGCCGCGAACCTCGCTGAACGATTCTGGCGCGATGTAGCTGGCGAGACGGTGGAGGTCATGGCCCTATGAATATTGACGCCAAGATCGTCCAGCGCAGCATTGTCGGCAAGGGCATTGCGCATGATTCCGCCGCGCGCCATGTGGCGGGTGAGGCGAATTACATCGACGATATGCCGGAACTGCCTGGCACATTGCATGCGGCCTTCGTCCTTTCGCCGGTGGCGCACGGCAAACTGAACGGCTTCGACGCTTCCGAAGCGCTGGCGATGGATGGTGTTGCCGGTGTCTGGGCCGCGAAGGATGTGCCAGGCCACAATGAAGTCGGGCCAATCCTTCACGGCGAAACGCTTTTTGCCGAAGATATTGTCGATCACGAAGGACGGGTGGTCGCGGTCGTTGCTGCCAGGGATTTCGAAACGGCGTATCGCGCCGCCAAAAAGGTAAAGCTCGATATCGAGACGCTCGAGCCCGTGCTGGATATCGAAGAGGCGCACCGGCGAAAAAGCTACGTTCTGCCGCCGCAGGAGGTCATCGAGGGCGATGTCGAAACTGCTCTTGCAGGCGCGCCGCATGTCATTTCCGGCAAGCTGCACATCGGCGGGCAGGACCATTTCTACCTCGAAACCCATATCGCCTATGCCATTCCCGGCGAGAACGGTGAAATGCTGGTGCATTCCTCGACCCAGCACCCGACCGAGGTACAGCACCATGTTGCCGGTATTCTCGGCGTACACGCCAACGCTGTGGAATGTCAGGTGCGACGCATGGGCGGCGGATTTGGTGGCAAGGAAAGTCAACCGACGATCATTGCCGGCGCCGCGGCACTGGTTGCAGCCAAGACCGGCAAACCTTGCAAGATGCGGCTGAAGCGCCGCGATGACATGGTAGCGACTGGCAAGCGCCACGATTACATCGCCAACTGGAAGGCCGGTGTCGATAATAGGGGCCGCATTCTCGGTCTCGATGTCGAATATCTGGCGCGGGCGGGCAATCTGCCAGATTTGACGGGACCGGTTATCACGCGGACGCTGACTCACACGGACAATTCCTATTTTATCCCGAACGCGCGCTTTATCGGGCATGCCTGCAAGACCAATACCGTGTCCAACACGGCGTTTCGCGGTTTTGGCGGCCCGCAGGGAATTATCACCATCGAGGCTGTTATCGATACGATCGCCCGCGAATTGAAGCTTGACCCCAATGCGGTACGGGCGGTCAATTATTATGGCGACGAGACCGGCGACATGACGCCCTATGGCCAGCAGGTCGAGGACAATCGTCTGGTCGAGGTGACGGATGCGGTGCTTGGCTCCGCCGAGTGGGAGTATCGCCGCGCTGAAATCGACGCGCACAATGCTGCCAATCCGGTCATCCGGCGCGGGCTGGCGATGATGCCGATCAAATTTGGCATCTCGTTCAATCTGACCTCGCTCAATCAGGCGGGTGCGCTGGTCCATGTTTACCTGGACGGGTCGATCTTCCTCAATCATGGCGGCACCGAAATGGGGCAGGGCCTGTTTGTGAAGGTCGCGCAGGTAGTGGCGGAGGTGTTTCAGGTCGAGCTCGACATGGTACGCATTTCGTCCACCGCGACAGGCAAGGTGCCGAATACCAGTGCGACTGCGGCGTCTACCGGCTCGGATCTCAACGGCATGGCGGCGTTCAAGGCCGCAACGGCAATCAAGGCCCGTATGACACGAGTGGCAGCCGAGCATTTCGATGTCGAGGAAGACGTGATCGTCTACCGCGAAGGCCGCGTCCACGCCGACAATCGTTCCGTATCCTTCGGTGAACTGGCGAAAATGGCCTGGGCCAAGCGCATCCAGCTCTCAGAAGCCGGACACTATGCAACGCCGAAGATTCATTGGGACGGCAAGACGATGAAGGGCCGGCCTTTCTTCTACTTCAGCTATGGCGCTGCGGTGGCGGAAGTTGCTGTCGACACGCTTACGGGCGAAACGCGTTGCCTGCGCGCCGATATCCTGCAGGACGTCGGCTCACCGCTCAATCCTGCCATTGACCTTGGCCAGATCGAGGGCGCCTTCGTGCAAGGCATGGGCTGGGTAACGTGCGAAGAATTGTGGTGGGACAAAGCGGGCAAGCTGCGGACTGTCGGGCCATCGACCTACAAGATACCCGGATCGCGCGACGTGCCGCCTGAGTTCAATGTGCGCATTCTCGACAACATGCCCAACAGGGAAGAAACGGTGTTTCGCTCCAAGGCGATCGGTGAGCCGCCGTTGATGCTTGGCATCTCGGTCTGGCTGGCCATTCGCGATGCAATTGCTTCGATCCGTGGCGGGGTGCCGCAGCTCGATGCGCCCGCGACCCCCGAGGCGGTTTTACGGGCTGTGCGGACCGCACGAGGGGGAATGAATGACACTTGATGAGTTGAACAGGGCAAGCGCCACGGATTTCGTTGGAGCGCTAGGCGGCATATTCGAGCACTCGCCTTGGGTTCCGGAGGCTGTGGCGAAGTTACGGCCTTTTGCCAGTACCGAGGACCTGCACGCAGCGATGGTCAATGCCGTGAACGCGTCAGGGCAGGTGGCGCAACTCGGGCTCATCCGGGCACATCCCAATCTCGCGGGCAAGGCGGCGCGGCAGGGCAATCTAACCGCGGAATCGACGAGCGAGCAGAAGGGCGCGGGTCTCGACAGGTTGACGAACGCTGAGTTCGAAGAGTTTCATCGGCTGAACAACGCTTATCAGAGCCGTTTCGGCTTCCCGTTTATTCTTGCGGTCCGGGGGCACGACAAGCATTCGATCATGGCGGCGTTTCGCCAACGCCTGAACCACAATTCGGGCGAAGAGGTGATCGAAGCGCTGCGGCAGATCGCGTTGATCGCACGCTTTCGTCTCGACGATTTATTTGCATGAGGAGCTTTTGATGGGAAAGTTATCCACACATGTGCTCGATACGGCGGCGGGAAAGCCGGCCGCCGGCATGGCGTTGACCCTCCACCGGATCGACGAAACCGGCCGTCATTTGCTCAAGACTGCGGTTACGAATGCCGATGGCAGGACAGATGCGCTGCTGCTATCACCGGATGAGATGATGGCTGGTCAGTACGAGTTGACGTTCTTCATCGAGGATTATTTCAAGGCATCGCAAATTGCCCGTGACGAGCCTCCGTTCCTTGACGATATTCCTCTCCGGTTTTCAATAGCGAATGCCGATGGCAATTATCATGTGCCTCTGTTGGTAACGCCGTGGGGGTATTCGACTTACAGAGGCAGTTGAAAGAATTCTTGCTGCATTGCTGCTGTGCGTGGTTCGACAAGCTCACCAATGAGGGAGGTGGGCTGATTGCACGATAGTCACTCAGCGTTGGTGTTCGCGAACTTTCTGCAAACCACAAGCTCCCTCATGGTGAGCTTGTCGAACCACGCACAGCAGCAGCCTTCACCCATAAATACCGATCAGGCTGAAGCTACGAGTTTCATCCATTTTGAAATAGACGAGGTTGGATGTGGATGCAGGGGACTGATCCCTGCAGGCGACAGTGATATTCCCGGTGTTCCCTGCATCAAGCAGAAGGCCGTCTTGCCGGAATACGCTTCCCAGAAGTTTCTGCATCAGCGGCGAGATATCAATGGCGATGAGGCTGGTAAGCGGATCGCCAAGCTGGATCGTATCGCCCGCGGACCATAGCTTGATGTCGTCGGCGTTGCTCACTTGCAGCTGATTGGCCGCCGTGTCCCATTTGGCGAACGCCGGTTGCGCCGGTGTTTTGGTTACATTCCAGATGCGAACCATGGATAGGCCGCGCATGGCGGCGCCGAAGAACTCGCCGGCGGTATTGCTGGTGAAAGTCACGATATCAGCGCTGATCAAAGCCAGTTTGGCGGTCTTCACGGCTTGGGTGCGAACCCCCAGCGGCTGGAAAATCACCGTGCCGCTGTTGCTTGGCGGGAGGAAAATCAGGCCGGACTGCTTCTTGCCGGTGGCCGAATGAGCAATGCCTGAGGGAAAACGGGCAATCCCCGTGGCGCTATCGACGATCATGGCGTCTTGCCATTGATTGCCGTCGGAGCTGGTCTTGATGTGAAAATCACGACCCCACATTGTGCCCATTTCGGCCCGGCCCTGATAATTGGACTGGAAAAGCAGCGAGGCGGTATGGCTGTCGTCCACCTTGTTTATTTTCAGCTGATGGCCGCCGCCGACATGATCGAACAACGAGGCAGGGCTTTTTAACGCCAGCCGATTGTTCTCGTCAGCAACTGTATTGATACCGATCAACGTGGCCGGGTTGGTTCCGCTCGTTACCCTGCTCCAGGAATTGCGATTGAAAACGACGAAGGTTTGTTCCTCGGCAACCCAGGCGTGCCAGCCCTCCTGCGGCTGGAAGAACGCCCAGGCATCATCTTGCCATGCGGCGATCTGGTCCGTCTTGCCCGCCCATGGCACGACGGCTTCGGACGCGACGATGTAACGGTCTCCTTCCGAGGGCTCCGGCGGGGCATTCTTCAGTTTGCGGCTCATCACCGAGAGCTGCACCAGCGCATCGAGCGCGCGGATAGCCTCGTTGTGGGTGACATGCTTTTGCGCCTGCGACGGCGCTATATAGGGCAATTTGAGGTTCGTCGTCGTCTGGTCCATCTGGCTGTCCTTTCAGCAATCGATCAAGACCAACGACTTTAAGGCCACCCCATAGGTGGTGGATAAACCGCCAGCGGGAAGTGGCCGCTGCAACAACCTTGCAACGTGTTTTTTGAAGATCGATGCAACCCTGCATTCGTTGTGGCCGGAAGCAAATCAAATCATGGTCAGCAAAGTTTGCGGACGAAAGCAGCAACACCGTGCCAGCCGGTGTATTCGGAGAGGATAGGCCGCTCCGACCGAGGCGAGGGCCTCGCTGCAAACTCGGAGGTGAAGGCAAGATGTGGTACAAACCACTGAGCATCACCCTTACGTTGAAAAGGACCCGGAACAGCTGGCAAGTTGTCCTCCGGGTCCATTTCATACGGTAAGGAAAGGAGGGCGGGCGGAAGCCTGCCCTCTCTCCGACACACAATATATCGAGTTTTCTGTTGATTTCCAAGCACGTCCCGGTTGATCGATAGACGAGCATTGCATTTATGATGCCCTATGCTACTGGTCTTGCGTTTTTTGCCTTGAACCTTGAGGATTAATGAAATTGGAAATCTTTCGGCAAAGCGTCTCGATGATGCCGCGTCGTTACAAGCAGATACTCCTTGTCATTTTTGACATGGTTACGCTGACTTTCGCTATTTGGCTCAGCTATTTGCTGAGATTCGGTGAATTTTTTATCCCGAACAGCGAGCAAGCTTTGTTGATGGTCGCTGCGCCGCTGATCGGTCTGCCGGTGTTCGTGCGTTTCGGGCTGTATCGGTCTGTCATCCGCTACCTTCCTGACAAGGCAATCTGGACGATGATCCAGGCCGTGACGATCTCCGTCATTCTCTGGGTCTGCCTCGCCTTCCTGACGCTGATGACCGGCGCCGAAGGCGTGCCGCGCGCCATACCATTTCTCTATTGGGTGCTGAGCATCGGTCTCATCTGCGGCAGCCGTTTTGCCGCAAAATGGCTGCTGTGGAGCCCCTTGCGTGAAAAGCTGCTGGCGCGGCAGTGTCTCATATTCGGGGCGGGCGATGCTGGCCGCCAATTGGCGAACGCTTTGAGGTCGCAGAACGAAGTCTTCGTCGCGGGTTTTGTCGATGACGACAAGAGCCTGCATGGCATGGATATTCTTGGTATCCGTGTCTACCCGACATCGCAGCTCGAGACTCTCATCGACAATTTCGGCATCAACGAGATGATCGTGACGACCTCGTCACTGAGCGGCATTCAGCGCCGCCGCCTGATCGGCAGGTTGAAGTCTCTCGATGTCAAGGTTCGTATCCTCCCGGCGATTTCAGATCTGACCGCTGGAAAATACCTGATCAGCCATCTGCGCGACATCGATATCGATGACCTGTTGGGCCGCTCGCCAGTGCCGGCCGACCCTATCCTGCTCGACAAGACCGTGGAAGACCGTGCCATTCTCGTGACTGGCGCTGGCGGATCGATCGGGTCGGAGCTTTGCCGCACCATCGTCAAGCTGGCACCGGCGAAGCTGGTCATTTTCGATGTCAATGAGCACAGCATCTATCAGCTCCATCGCGAGCTCGCCGCGGTCAGCGATTGTCTGATCGTACCGGTGCTCGGTTCGATCGCCGATGCGCCGTTGATCAGAACCGTGCTTGCGGCGCATAAGATCGAGAATGTCTATCATTGTGCCGCCTATAAGCACGTGCCGCTGGTGGAGGAAAATGTTGTCGAGGGCGCGCGAAACAATGTGATCGGTACGGAGGTGCTGGCCGCATTGTCGCGCGAGGCAGGGGTCAGAAATTTCGTCCTCATTTCGTCCGACAAAGCCGTGCGGCCATCGAATGTCATGGGCGCGACCAAACGATGGGCCGAGCTCATCGTACGCTATCATGGCGATGAGGCGAGCAGGCAGGGCAGCGGACAGATATTCGCTTCGGTTCGCTTCGGCAATGTGATCGGTTCCAGCGGTTCGGTCGTGCCGCTGTTTCGCGAACAAATTGCCCATGGCGGTCCGTTGACGGTCACCCATGACGACATGACGCGCTATTTCATGTCGGTGCGCGAAGCTGCGGAACTGATCATTCAGGCGGGCGCGCTTTCCGAGGGCGGGGATATTCTGCTGCTTCGAAATGGGCGAAGCCGTGCGCATCCGCGATCTTGCGGAAAACATGATTCTTCTTGCTGGCCTTTCGATCAAGGACAGCCTCCATCCGGAGGGTGATATCGAAATCGTCACCGTCGGCATACGCGATGGCGAGAAGCTGCATGAAGAGTTGTTCTACGATCCGACTGGTGTGTCGCCGACGAACCACTCTAAAATTCTGCGCGCCAAGCGCGGCGCCAATTCCGTGAACCATTTGCCCGAAGCGATCACAGAGTTGCGGCAGTTGATCGAAAAGCAGGACGCGGATGCTGTGCGCAAGCTTCTGTTCGAGTACGCAACGTCCTAGGGCCTAGCGCAATTTGGCTCGAAACCGGAGCAAAACGAACCCAACGCCAATCAGCGCCGCGAGAATACCTGCGGCACGAAACAGACCGTGTTGTGCCGCTGCAATGGCACAGGCTCCAAGTATGATATTGAGCACGCCGACGCTGATGACGATGCCCCAGACCGACCAGCCGGAGCGCTTCGCTACCTGATAGGCATGCTTCGAGTGCGCGGCGAAAATATTGTCGCCAGCCGCTAGCCGCATAAACAGCGTCGATGTTGCATCGGCGATGAAAAACAGCGGCAGGATCAGCCCGGCCCAGATCGACAGATCATGACCAAGCCGAAAGAAGGCAAGCCCACTGAGCAAGCCGATGGGCAAGCTGCCGGAATCACCGAGAAACACGCTCGCTTTCGGCCGGTTGAAGATGGCAAAGCCCGCGAGCCCTCCCGCAATCGATGCGGCAAGGCTGCCGGTCCCGAGCGCGGCAAGTCCGAAGACCGCAAACACGGCAAGCAGGGCGAGGGGAATGCCGAGGCCTGAGACGACCATCAGGTCGAGCCCGTCCATGAAATTGGTCAGGTTGATGAAATAGACGAGGGCGAGAACGAGAAGACCTCGTTCCACAAGGAAAGGCAGGAGTTCCGGCAGCAGGCGAAAGTCCGCCCCGAGCCCATAGACTGCAACCGCCGAGGCTGCGAGTTGCGATGCAAGCCGGATTGTTTCGGGCAGATGATGGCGGTCATCGAGGAAACCGATGATCCACAGCAGAGCTGCCGCAAGGCTTGTGGCGCCAAGGAACTGCCGGTCAAGGCCGGACGCGGACCAAATATCCACAGCGAAACAATGATGACCGGAACGATGGCGAGACCGCCCAATTGCCGCGCCGCCTGCGTGTGATTGGAGCGCTCGGTCACCGCCGCACCGAGGAAATCTGCAGGAAGCGCCCGCATGATGATCGTCAGCAAGACGGCACTTGCGACGGCAGCGGCAAGAAAAGGAGCGATGATGGCGGCCAATGCTGATTCCCGTAGTTGTACGACCTCGGAGTGGTCACTTAGCACTCTTGGAAATTCCTTGAGAAGTGTTATATTCCCGCTTGGATAGGAGGCAGGCCGAAGCCCACCCCCCATTCCTAGGTTAGTGAAAATGAGAATCGGATTGTCAGTGACCAGCTGATCCGATTCTTTTTCACTTCCAGGGTGATGCTCAGCGGTAGAAACCACATTCGCTTCACTCCAAGTTTTGACAGCATATTGGCCGTATGCCTCAGCCAGGGAGGCCCATCCCCCTGATCGCACCGGCTGGCACGGTGCTGCTGCTTCGCCGTCAAAACGCAATACTGCTCCAGCCTAGCGATATGCATTTCTGAACAGAACCCTGACTTAGAGCGGTTTGTAATCATATTGAATCATCCTGCCGGAGGGAATTTGGTTCAAGGTCGAGGGATTTGGCGAGGCCGATGCCTTTCCATCGGACGACGCCGAAGCCCGACGGATTTGGGCCAAATTCACCCGGCCCTGCGGGTTTCCGGCTGGCGGCCAACCACTTTGTCAGGCGGCGTCGTCCGATGGAAAAGCATCGGCCTCGCCACCTTCCGCGTGGATTGTCTCGCCATCCGAGAAACAGGATTGATCCAATATGGTCACAAACCGCTCTAGGTCCAATGCCCCGTCCTGGCCTTGGTCATGAAAAAACGCGGAAACAATTGCGGAGAACGTACAAACTCTCCAATCATTCACATTGCACAAGCTGGAACCAGAGGTTATAAGGCCGCGCTGTCACGCCGAATATTCCCATCAGCGTTGACATTTTGGGGCGTAGCCAAGTGGTAAGGCAGCGGTTTTTGGTACCGCCATTCGGAGGTTCGAACCCTCCCGCCCCAGCCAGTCATTTCATGACAAGACCTGTTTCTTTCCGGCCAATCATTGCTATAGATCATTGGCAAAAGACTATTGACCGAAGAGGAAACAGATATGGCACGTCGCATCGCGGTCGTTGGTAGCAACATGACCGATCTCGTCACATCGATCATCCGCATGCCTGCGCCGGGAGAAACTTTGGAAGCGCCGGCATTTTCGATGGGATTTGGCGGCAAGGGCGCCAATCAGGCCGTCGCTGCCGCAAGACTTGGTGCCGATGTGATGATGGTCACCAAGGTCGGCGACGACGTTTTCGGTCAAAGCACCATCGACAACCTCAAGAGCAACGGCATCGATGTCTCGCATGTCGGGACCGTTACGGGCAAATCGAGCGGCGTTGCGCCGATCTTTGTCGATGAAAGCGGCGAGAACTCGATCTTTATCATCAAGGGCGCGAACAATGATCTGAAGCCCGCCGATATCGATGCTGCCGCAGAAGACCTGAAGCGCTGCGACCTCATCCTGATGCAATTGGAAGTGCCGCTCGAGACAGTCTATTACACGATTGCCTTCGCTGATCGGCATGGTATCGAAACCATCCTCAATCCTGCACCCGCTGCGCCTGATCTCGATCCGAAACAGGTCACCAAGGCAACCTTCGTCGTTCCCAACGAAACCGAACTGGCGCTGCTGACCGGCATGCCTACCGGGACAGACGCCGAGATTGAAACGGCAGCGCGTTCCTTGATTGACAAGGGTATCCGCACGGTCATCGTCACCCTCGGCTCCCGCGGTGCGCGCCTGATCACGGCAAGTTCCTCGACATTGATCGAGCCTCTCAAAGTCCAGCCGAAAGACACGACAGGCGCCGGCGATGCATTCATCGGCAGCTTCGCTCGCTATTACGTCGAGGGCCGGGAGCTCGAAGCCTCGCTCAGGAAAGCGGCGCTCTATGCCGCTGACTCAATCACCCGCGAAGGCACACAGAAGTCCTACGCGACGGCCGAAGAATTCAATCAATTTCTGCAAAATCGCGCGAAATAATCAGATATATCGGAGGAAACATGCTCAAGAATCTGGATCCACTACTGAATGCGGATGTACTCTACGCTCTGAGAGCTATGGGCCATGGCGATCGGCTGGTCATATGCGATACGAATTTTCCGGGGGATTCCATTGCACGTCAGACACGGCTCGGCCGGCTGTTGCGCATTGATGCTGTGACCGCACCGAGAGCCGCGCGTGCCATTCTCTCGGTCATGCCGCTCGACACGTTCATCGATGACGCCGCCGCGCGCATGGAAATCGTCGGCAGTCCCGACGAGATCCCTGATGTGCAGGTAGAAATGCAGGCGGAGATCGACGCCGCCGAAGGCAAGCATTGGCCAATGGTCTCTATCGACCGGATGGATTTCTATGAACATGCCAAGAATGCCTATTGCGTCATCGCCACCGGCGAGCGGCGGTTTTACGGGTGTTTTATACTGACGAAGGGCGTTATCCCACCGGAAGACCTTCGATAATTCACCCTGACGGCCATCTGATGCGATTTTCTGTGCTTCCGGCGTGATCCACCGGAGGCGCATGAAGCGCTGCCCTCTCCGTCATCCTCGGGCTTGACCCGAGGACCCATGGCAAGGAAGCATTGGGGTTGCAGCTCACTCAGCGCATTCCAGCCAAGTACCTGATGAATGGGAGAGATATGTGCCGCTGGCGGTGGATGGAACCCGTCGGATTAACGGATCGGTCCGCTCTCCTTTGCTGTGGGTCCTCGGGTCAAGCCCGAGGATGACGGAGAGAGAGGCGCTTAACGATGACGCGGAAAGGCGCGCTCAAGGATGGCGGCGAGGGAGTTGCTCAGGTGGTGAGAACCCCGGATCAATTTTCCACGGATTGCATGTTTTAAAAAAGCTGGACTCCGGCGTTGTCCTGCTATGGAATCGCATTCTGATAAAATGTCGTTCACGGCAATAAATTCGCGTGGATTTCGCATCCCTTGTGAAACCATCCTTTCCTTAAATACCGCCCTTCCACTATGTTGCCGCGAGCAATGGCGATATTGATACGCCGCGTGATTCAGTTGATATTCGTTGCGCCTGATGCCGACAGCGAGAGTGGATAGTAATTTTCATGACCAAGAACCTGACGCATCTCCAGCGTCTTGAAGCCGAAGCAATCCATATTTTTCGTGAGGTCGCGGCGACGTTCTCCAATCCCGTGATGCTTTATTCGATCGGCAAGGATTCGTCCGTCATGCTGCATCTGGCGATGAAAGCCTTCTATCCGGCCAAGCCGCCATTTCCATTCCTCCACGTCGATAGCACGTGGAAATTCAAGGAGATGATCGCATTTCGTGATTCAGAAGCTCAGCGACTAGGCTTCGATCTTCTCGTTCACAGCAATCAGGAAGGCATCGAGCAGGGTATCGGTCCCTTCACGCATGGCTCCAACACGCATACGCACATTATGAAAACCGTGGCACTGCGGCAGGCGCTCGACAAATATGGGTTCGATGCGGCCTTTGGTGGCGCGCGCCGCGACGAGGAAAAGTCTCGTGCCAAGGAGCGGATTTTCTCGTTCCGCAATGCGCAGCATTCCTGGGACCCGAAGAACCAGCGGCCGGAAATGTGGAAGATCTACAATACCCGCGTCGCCAAGGGTGAATCCATCCGGGTGTTTCCGATCTCCAACTGGACCGAACTCGATATCTGGCAATATATCATGCAGGAGGAAATTCCGATCGTTCCGCTGTACTTTGCCGCGAGGCGTCCGGTTGTCGAGCGTGACGGCATGCTGATCATGCGCGATGATGAACGGATGCAACTGCTTCCCGGCGAAGTGCTGCAGCAGAAAATGGTGCGTTTCCGCACGCTCGGCTGCTATCCTCTGACGGGAGCTGTTGAGTCTGGCGCGGCAACGCTGCCGGAAATCGTCAGCGAAATGCTCGTCTCGCGCACCTCCGAGCGGCAGGGACGCATGATTGACAAGGACGAAGCGGGCTCCATGGAGAAGAAGAAGCGTGAGGGCTATTTCTGATGTCTAAGCTAGGACAGATCAAGATTTCGCCTGCAGCTTCAGCCGCCGAAGAAATCAACGTCTATATGGCCGAACAAGAGAAGAAATCGCTGCTGCGGTTTCTCACTTGCGGCTCAGTCGATGACGGCAAATCCACGCTCATCGGACGTCTGCTCTACGACACCAAGCTGATCTTCGAGGACCAGCTGGCAGCGCTGACCAAGGATAGCCGCAAGCATGGCACCAATGGCGAAGATATCGATTTCGCCCTGTTGGTAGACGGGCTGGAAGCTGAACGCGAGCAGGGCATCACCATCGATGTCGCCTATCGCTTCTTCTCGACGCCGAAGCGCAAGTTCATCGTTGCCGACACGCCTGGCCATGAGCAATACACGCGCAACATGGCGACCGGCGCTTCGACTGCGGACCTTGCGATCGTGCTGGTCGATGCGCGGCAAGGCATCCTGCGCCAGACGCGGCGCCACAGTTTCATTGCGTCGCTGCTTGGTATTCGCAACATCATTCTTGCCGTCAACAAGATCGATCTCGTGGATTATTCACAGGATGTTTTCGACAAGATTGTTGCGGATTATCAGGAGTTTGCGAGCAAACTCGGATTCAAGACAATACAGGCCATCCCGCTTTCGGCGCGCTTTGGCGACAATGTCATCGGGCCATCGGCCAACCTGCCCTGGTACAAGGGACCGGCGCTGCTGCAGCATCTGGAGAACGTGCCGTTGGAAAGCGCGAACGACGCACGTCCGTTCCGCTTTCCGGTTCAGTTCGTCAACCGGCCCAACCTCGACTTCCGCGGTTTTTCCGGCACCATTGCCTCGGGCAGCGTAGCGCCGGGCGACGAAGTCGTCGTCGCCAAATCCGGCAAGTCTTCGCGGGTCAAGCGTATCGTCACTTGGGACGGCGACCTAAAGTCTGCCGGCGAGGGCGAAGCGGTCACGATCGTTCTCGATGACGAGATCGAGGTTTCGCGCGGCAATATGCTGGTCGCGCCCGAAGCACGGCCTGACGTCGCGGACCAATTCGCCGCCAACGTCGTGTGGTTCGCCGAGCATGCGCTGATCCCGGGGCGATCCTATATCCTGCGGACGGAAACCGATCAGGTCACCGCGACGATTACAGATCTCAAATATCGAATCGATATCAATAGTTTCGCGCAGGAAGCGGCCAAATCGCTTGACCTGAATGAAGTTGGCGTCGTCAACATCTCGACGCAGGTGCCAATCGCGTTCGATGCCTACAAGTCGAACCGCTCGACGGGGTCGTTCATCCTGATCGACCGCCTGACCAATGCGACGGTCGGCGCCGGCATGATCGACTTTGCGCTACGCCGCGCTTCCAATGTGCATTGGCAGGCTCTCGACGTCGACAAGGCATCGCGCGCTGCGCAGAAAGACCAGAAACCGGCAGTCGTGTGGTTCACTGGTCTATCGGGTTCCGGCAAATCGACGATTGCCAACCTCGTCGAGAAGCGCCTGTCGTCACTCGGCAAGCACACCTATATTCTCGACGGCGACAATGTCCGGCATGGTCTCAATCGCGATCTTGGCTTTACTGAAGAAGACCGCGTTGAGAACATCCGCCGTGTCGGCGAGGTGGCCAAGCTGATGGCTGACGCCGGATTGATCGTGCTCGTATCGTTCATTTCGCCGTTTGCTTCCGAGCGCCGCATGGTGCGCGAACTGCTCGGCGACGGCGAATTTCTCGAGGTCTTTGTCGACACGCCGTTTGAGGAATGTGCGAAGCGTGATCCCAAAGGGCTGTACGCGAAGGCCTTGCGCGGCGAGATCAAAAACTTCACCGGCGTGGACTCGCCCTATGAAGCGCCTGAGCATCCGGAACTGCATTTGAAGACAGTGGGCCGGACGACGGAAGAGCTGGCATCAGAGGTTGAAAAGCTTCTCGTGGAGCACGGCATTGTCTTCAACTACGATCAAAGTTCGTGGTCGATTTAAGCTCTGGCTATCTCTCCCCTTGCGGGAGAGATAGGATTTTCCTGGATTTAGCCTCTTTGCTAAATCCTTGGAAAATCCAAGTGAGGGGGTAGTTAGTGAGGCAGATCCCCTCTCTTGCGATTTCTAGCACTTAGCGAAGAGGCTAAGATGCTGAAATCGCTTTCTCCCCCACAAGGGGGGAGATAAACAGCGCTATAACTGGAAATCCCGTGACAATGCTTTCGCAATTCAATTACTCCACTCTTCTCACGACCTTCGAAACCACGGCGATTGCCGCCGGACGCGAAATTCTGCGCATCTACATAGAAGGCTGCGATGTCGCGTTGAAAGACGACAAGTCGCCGGTCACCGCGGCAGACCACGCTGCGGAAGCGATCATCCTGGAGGCGCTGCGCCAGGCAACGCCCGATATTCCGATCGTCGCGGAGGAAGAGATTTCCGGCGGGCATGTGCCCGGTGATCTCGGCGACCGTTTTTACCTGGTCGATCCACTCGATGGCACGCGCGAGTTCGTCAATCGCAATGGTGATTTCACTGTCAACATCGCCCTGATCGAAGGCGGCGCTCCGGTGCTGGGCATCGTCTATGCTCCGGTACGCGGGTGGCTGTTTACCGGCGGCCCCAAGGGTGCGCAGGAAGTGACCGTCGATTCCATGGGGAACGTAACCACACGCAACAGCATTTCGTGCCGGACCGCGCCGCGGAAATGATTGCCGTCGCCAGCCGCTCACACCGTACGCCGGAAACCGACGAATATCTGAAGGATTTCGCCATTGCCGATTGCGTCTCGGTTGGCTCATCGATCAAGTTCGGGCTGTTGGCGCGGGGCGAAGCGGACATCTATCCGCGGCTCAGCCGGACGATGGAATGGGACACGGCGGCAGGTGACGCGGTTCTGCGCGCCGCGGGCGGCATCACGTTTACGCTTGACGGCAAGCCGCTGACCTATGGCCGCCGCAACCAGGCCAATGATGCGGATTTCGCCAATCCCAGCTTCGTGGCACGCGGCAGGCTCTAGCCCGACCGCTTGCGTAACAGCAGCGTCACCACGAAGAACGCCCCGACGGAGCTCGTAACGATGCCGATCGGCAGTTCCTGCGGCGCGAGCAGGAGCCGTGCGGCAAGGTCGCTCAGGAGGATCAATGTTGCGCCGAGCAGTGCGCAGGTGAGGATCAGGCCCGCATGAAGCTGTCCGGCAAAACGCCGTGCGATATGCGGAATCATCAGGCCGACAAAACCGATGACGCCTGCGACCGAAACGAAGATCGCCGTTGAAAATGCGCAGACGATGAAGACCGTATTGCGCGTACGGTTGACGCGGACGCCCAAGCTTTCCGCCGTATTTTCGCCGGCAAGAAACGCATCGAGGTTGCGGTGGTTATAGAGCGCGTGGAGGAGGATCGCGGCGAGGCCCAGCAACGCCAGCGGCAGGTTTTCCCAGCGTGCGAGGCCGAGCCCTCCAAGCGTCCAGAACAGGACGGAATGGGCGGCGCGCTGATCACCGGAAAACACCATGTAGTTGGTGAGCGCGGCAAACAGGAACGAGACCGCAAGACCCGCAAGGATCATGCGTTCCGGGCCTTGACCCTGTACACGCCGAACCAGCAGCAGAACGATGATTGCAGCGAGCATGCCTCCGCAGAACGCAGCGATCGGCAGTGTCCAGATGCCGAAGCGGTCGCCGAAAATGCTGATCACCGAAACCGCACCGGCTGCGGCACCCGATGATAGCCCGAACAGGAAGGGATCGGCGAGATCGTTGCGGGTTACCGTCTGCAACATCGCACCGACAATGCCGAGCCCGGCGCCGACGCAGATGGCCAGTATGACGCGCGGCAAGCGCAGATCAACGACAATCCGTTCGATTGGTATCGTGGTGTTGAGGTGGCTGAGACCGGCCGCATGGGCGAAGGCATTCAGCACATCGCTCAAGGGTATGACAGTCGAGCCGTAGGCGATGGATAGCAGAGCGAGGGCAATGACCAGGGTCGCGCCAACGGCAAGCATTAAGCGTTGATGAATACGAGCAGGACCCATTGGAAAGATTCTCATATCTTAAGGACGTCAGATGCCGATTATCTCTCCCCTTGTGGGAGAGAAAGGATTTTCCTGGATTTAGCCATTTCGCTAAATCCTTGGAAAATCCAAGTGAGGGGGTAGTTCAGTGAAGAAAATCCCCTCTCTTGCGATTTCTGGCACTTAGCAAAGAGGCTAAGATGCCGAAATCGCTTTCTCCCCCACGAGGGGGGAGATAACCTCTCAGAAAGCTTCCGGATGCATGGCCTTGGCGATCTTTCCGATGGCTTCGATATTGGCCGGACCGGGGGTGAGCTCTGCATAGCGCAGGGCCACGAACCGCTCGTTCTTCACCGCATCGGTTTCTTTCATTGCTGGGTGCGCTTTGAGAAAGTCGAGTAGCTTCTGATAGCCTGCACCATCCTGATAATCGAGCAGGATGAGGAATTGCGGGTTGCGTGCCGCGACGGTTTCCCATGACGTCGTGCCCCAACTCGTCTCCATGTCGGACATGATGTTGGTGCCGCCGGCCTCGCTGATGAGCGCCGTCGGCATTGCGAACTTGCCCGCGGTGAAGGGCTTGTCCTCGCCGGAATCATAAAGAAAAACACGGGTTTCGCCGCTGCTGTTGATTCTCTTCTTGATCTCCGCGAGCTGTGTCTTCCAGCCCGAAACCAGTGCCTCGGCCTGCTGTTCCTTGCCGAAAATCTTGCCGAGTTTCGTTATGTCGCCATAGAGCAGATCCATCGAGGCGGCGGGGCGATTCTTGTCGAGGTGCACGCAGCTCTCGGTCAAGACGAAGGTTTTGATGCCGTAGGGCGCAAGCGTATCCGGCGTCACGTCACCGCCGGGTTTCATCCCATAGTACCAGCCGGCAAAGAAGAAATCGGGGTTGGCGGCAACGAGGTTTTCCACCGTCGGTTCCTTGGAAGCGAGTTCCGGGATTTGACCAAGCTGCTTCTTGAAGGCGTCATCCACCTTGTACCAGCCTGTGATGCCGGTCACCCCGACCATCGACGATTGCAGGCCGAGTGCGAAGGCCATCTCGCTCATATTGAGATCCTGGATCACCGCTCGTTTTGGCGCGGCATCGAAAGTCAGCGGCTTGCCGCAACTGTCGACAGTAACGGGAAATGCGAAAGCGGGTGTCGACAATACGGTCAGTGCGAGGGCAAGAATTGTCTTTTTCATCAAATGCTCCGTGCGTGGGGATGGACTGGTGGCGATGGTTCCGGCGTCTCGAACACCATGAGGTCGCGGTTCTGCGATGGATGGCGCAAGCGTAAAACGTCTAGATTGAAGACATCGCCGACAACCCGAGGCGTCAGCGTTTCATCGGGGGTGCCGGTGGCCACTACCCGGGCGTTGTGCATGACCGCGACATGCGTGGCAAAGGGCGCGACCAAAGGCAGATCGTGCAAGACCGCGATTGTCGTCACGTCAAGTCCGGCGACCAGTGACAGCAACTCGCTGCGCGCCCTGGGGTCGAGATGGTTGGTTGGTTCATCAAGGAATAACACAGCCGGTTGTTGGGCAATGGCCCGCGCCAACTGTACGCGCTGACGCTCGCCGCCCGACAGCGATCCGATGGCACGTCGCGAAAACTGCGCAATCTTCGCGCGGTGCAATGCTTCGGCCACGATTTCGCGTTCCCGTACCTTGGTAAAGGCGCCAATATGCGGAATACGGCCGAGAGAGACATAATCTTCGACGCAAAGCTGCAGCGCCGGAGTATCGGTCTGGCCGACAAAGGCAAACTGCCGGGCACGCTCAAGCGGTGTCAAATGGCTGACGCTTTTGCCGCGCAGAGTGACATCGCCGGAGGTTGGTTGGAGAAGACCTGCCAGCATGCGTAACAAGGTCGACTTGCCGGCGCCGTTCGGTCCGATGATCGCCAGGCGCCCACCGCATTCGATCGTCAACGATGCCTTCTCGACCAAGGTTTCGCCGGCGATGCGATAAGTCACGGCCTCGGCGTTGAGCACGATATGACTCATGAGCACAGTTCTCCGAATGTTGGAAGGCAGCAAAAGTCGTAGCGTACAACGCGTTTATTACGTAATGTTATAACGTATGTAAAGAGTGTCGGCATGCCGAAAGCAAGAACTGGTCTGACGCGAGAGAAAATCTTTGGGGTGTTCATTCCCGTCCATCTGTCAGGGGACAGGATCAGGGAACGGACAATGTAGCGCCACCATCAGGCACAGACCCGCGAAGGGGACCGTTGCAGCGGGAAACATCGCATCGCTCCCGGCACACCCCGTCCGGTTCGAATTTCAGTATCGATGGCAGGTCTCCTGGCTCGCGGGTCTCAGCTTTGCCTTGCCTTCCCGATCATTCGACCAGTGGCATCTTCAGGCATCGCTCACCGCTTACAGTTGCGGGGGCAGCCACGGTCTCGGTCCCTTTTGGGTACGCCTCACCGTGTTCCCTTTTCATCTCCGGCGTTGTCTTGCCGGAGAAACCATCTCGATAATCAGTAGAGGAAAGAATGCTCGAATGGAACCTCTTTCACTGAAACATATAGCTTGGAAAAAAGTGGAGAAATGCTATGTTTCGGCAGGGAGTGGAAGGCAGGCTTTCGCCCGCCTTCCTTTTTCCTGGTTTTATTGAAAGAAGACTCGGATGGTGAGTTGCCAGCTCGTCCGGGTCTTTTTCAATTCCAGGGTGATGCGCAGTGGCAGAAACCACATAGCGTCACCTCCTGTCTTGCGAGCAAGGCCCTTGCCCTAAGGTCGGAGAGGCCTATCGTCTCCGATACACCGGCTGGCTCGGTGTTTTCTGCTTCACTTACAAAACTCAACGAAGGTGACTGTGATCGGTCTTGGCGGCAACGAATGCAGGGTTGCATTCGTCAGGTCGCGACGGCGTTCCAAGTTGTGTGGCCAAGCCCGTTTATGCGGCAAAGGTCTGATGTGCTAAAATAATTGGCAGGGACATTTAACAAAGGCGTGGAGTAGGCTACGGTTCTTCGGGGACAAGCATTTCAGAAAAAAATTTGAGGCGACATGGCAATTCACGCAGCAGTCTATCATCTGACCCACTACAAATATGACCGCCCGATCATGCTCGGGCCGCAAGTGATCCGTCTGCAACCTGCGCCTCATTCCCGGACCAAAGTTCTGAGTCATTCGCTGAAGGTCAGTCCGGCCAACCATTTCGTCAATCTGCAGCAGGATCCCTATGGTAATTTCCTGGCGCGCTTCGTTTTCCCGGAGCCGGTGACGGAACTGAAGATCGAAGTCGATCTCATCGCCGACATGACCGTCTACAATCCATTCGACTTTTTCGTAGAACCCGTCGCCGAGACCTGGCCATTCGCTTACCCAGACGACATAAAGGATGACCTGTCGATCTATCTGAAACCGGAGCCGATCGGCCCGCTGCTCTCGAATTTTCTCGCGACTGTCGATCGCACGCCGACAAACACCGTGAATTTCGTCGTGGATCTCAATGCGCGTATCCAGCGCGAAGTTGGCTATGTCATTCGAATGGAAACCGGCGTGCAGGAGCCGGAAGTAACGCTGGACGTTCGCACGGGTTCCTGCCGCGATTCGAGCTGGCTTCTGGTGCAGGCGCTACGCCATCTAGGTCTTGCTGCCCGGTTTGTGTCCGGTTACCTGATCCAGTTGAAGCCCGATCTTGTTTCGCTGGACGGGCCCGCCGGCACGAGCCAGGATTTCACTGATCTCCATGCCTGGTGCGAGGTCTATCTGCCGGGTGCAGGCTGGGTCGGCCTTGATCCGACATCCGGTCTTTTGACTGGCGAGAGCCACGTGCCGCTTGCTGCCACACCGCATTATCGCAATGCGGCGCCGATCTCTGGCATGGCGGAACCCGCGAATGTCGAATTCGGCTTCGATATGCGTGTTACGCGCGTCTCCGAACACCCACGCATTACCAAGCCATTCTCCGATGAATCCTGGACGACGCTGGATGCACTTGGTGAAAAGGTGGACGCGTTCCTCAAAGAGCGCGACGTGCGCCTGACCATGGGCGGCGAGCCGACATTCGTATCGATCGACGATTTCGAATCCGGCGAATGGAATACCGATGCTGTCGGCCCGACCAAACGCGAAAAGGCAGACAAGCTTATCCGCCGCCTGCGCGAGCGTTTCGCTCCGGGCGGGTTCCTGCATTACGGGCAGGGAAAGTGGTATCCCGGCGAGAGCCTTCCACGCTGGACGTTCTCGCTCTACTGGCGCAAGGACGGCAAGCCGATCTGGGTCAATCCGGATTTGATTGCAGCCGAGAACAGCGTGGCAAAGATCAAGCCGGACGATGCGGGCAAGCTTCTAACCGGCATGGCCGAGGTGCTCGGCGTCGAGAACGAGATGGTCACGCCTGCCTATGAAGACCCGGCCGAATGGATCGTCAAGGAAGGCAATCTGCCTGCCAACGTCGATCCCTCCAATTCCAAACTGAAGGACCCGGAAGAGCGCAGTCGCATGGCCCGCGTTTTCGAGCGCGGCTTGACGGAACCGACAGGTTTCGTACTCCCCGTGCAACGCTGGAACAGCCAGGCCGCTGCTGGCCCACGTTGGCGCAGCGAAAAATGGACGACGCGTCGTGGCAAGCTTTTTCTGGTGCCGGGTGATTCGCCTGTTGGCTATCGCCTGCCGCTCGGTTCTTTGCCGCATGTTCCCCCATCTGAATATCCGTTTATCGTGCCCGTAGACCCATCTGTCGAGCGGGGCCCCCTGCCGGATTCGGTTGCTCAGCCCGGAGTGGCTCCCCGAGACGCGCCGCAGACTGTGGCTTCGTTCACTGCGGCCGAGGGCACTCAACAAGAGCGTGTCGAACAGGAGC
This sequence comes from uncultured Alphaproteobacteria bacterium, assembly GCA_963776115.1. Lineage (GTDB taxonomy): Bacteria > Pseudomonadota > Alphaproteobacteria > Rhizobiales > Rhizobiaceae > Phyllobacterium. Next base: position 170,780 of record CAVZLS010000006.1, read on the forward strand.
TCGGTGAAATCGGCGGCGCCGTGCGCACCGCCATTTCGGTTGAACCCCGCAATGGCCGATTGAGCGTTTTCATGCCGCCGGTCGAGGCGCTGGAAGACTATCTCGAACTTGTTGGCGCGGCGGAAGCTGCAGCGGCAAAATTGGGGGTGCCGGTCCATATCGAAGGTTACGGGCCACCGCAGGATCATCGCATCAATGTCATTCGTGTTGCGCCAGATCCCGGCGTGATCGAGGTGAATATTCACCCGGCGTCGAACTGGCGCGAATGCGTCGAGGTAACGACGGCGATCTATGAGGAAGCGCGGCAGACGCGGCTTGGCGCCGACAAATTCATGATCGACGGCCGCCATACCGGTACAGGCGGCGGCAACCACGTGGTGGTCGGCGGCGAAACGCCGAACAATAGTCCGTTCTTGCGCCGGCCTGATCTGTTGAAAAGCCTCGTTTTGCATTGGCAGCGTCACCCGTCACTGTCCTATCTGTTCTCGGGGATGTTCATCGGGCCGACCAGCCAAGCGCCGCGTTTCGATGAAGCGCGCCATGACAGCCTCTATGAACTCGAGATCGCCATGGCGCAGGTGCCGTTACCCGGCAAGGGCACGCCGCCACTGCCTTGGCTCGTCGACCGCCTGTTCCGCAATCTGCTGGTCGACGTGACGGGCAATACGCATCGCTCGGAAATATGCATCGACAAGCTGTTTTCTCCGGATGGTCCGACCGGAAGGCTGGGTTTGGTCGAGTTTCGCGGATTCGAGATGCCGCCCAATGCCCGTATGAGCCTCGCGCAGCAATTGCTGGTGCGGGCATTGATCGCGCGGTTCTGGAACACGCCGATCGAGGGGAGTTTTGTGCGCTGGGGCACCACGTTGCATGACCGCTTCATGCTGCCGGCCTTCGTCTGGCAGGACTTTCTGGATGTTTTGGCCGATCTGCGCCAGAACGGCTTTGATTTCCGCCCGGAATGGTTCGAGGCGCAACTCGAATTCCGCTTTCCATTCTGCGGTGAAATCGAGAATGAAGGCGTCAAGCTTGAACTGCGCCAGGCGCTGGAGCCTTGGCACGTCATGGGAGAGCAGGGCGCGATTGGCGGTACGGTGCGTTTCGTCGATAGCTCGGTCGAGCGGCTTCAAGTTAAGGTCGAAGGCTTCAATCCTGCCCGCCACAGCGTCGCCTGCAATGGTCGCGAAGTACCGCTGAAAATGACCGACGTGCAAGGCACGGCCGTCGCCGGTGTCCGCTACAAGGCGTGGCAGCCGCGATCCGGTCTCCACCCGATGATCCCGGTCAATACGCCGCTGGTGTTCGACCTCTACGATCAATGGTCGGGACGTGCTATCGGCGGTTGCGTCTATCATGTCGCACATCCGGGCGGCCGTAGCTATGATACGTTTCCGGTGAATTCAAACGAGGCGGAAGCACGCAGGCTTACCCGGTTTGAGCCGCGCGGGCACACAGCCGGAGCTTACGAGCTCAGAAGGGAACAGCCCGCAGCGGAGTTTCCAATGACGCTTGATCTACGAAGGCCGCGGGTATGAACACAGGTATCGAAAAGCGACGATGTCAAAGGTGAGCCAAGCTCCATTTCGCGCAAGTTCCGGCCTGCTTGCAAGCTATAAGCCCCTGCCTGATGTAGCCGATGAGATGATCGATCCATCGGGCGCGGTGCGGCCGGGCTGGGAAACACTGCTCCATACGCTCGACCAGATTGGTCCTGAAAAGCTCGCGACACGTTTTGCCCGCGCCAACCAGTACTTGCTCGATGCCGGTGTGTTTTACCGCGTCTATGACGAGAACGGCACGCAGGAACGCGAGTGGCCGCTGGCGCATATACCGATTCTGATCAATGAGGCGGATTGGCAGACAATCACTGCCGGTCTCACACAGCGCGCCGACCTCCTGGAGGAGATCGTCGCCGATATCTATGGCGAGACAAAACTGATCCGCGATGGAATATTGCCGCCGGATCTGATTGCCTCCAATCCGGAATTCCTGCATCCACTGGCAGGCGTAAAACCGGCGAGCGGCCATTTCCTGCATTTCTGCGCATTCGAACTTGGGCGTGCGCCTGATGGCCGGTGGTGGGTGCTGGGTGATCGCACGCAGGCCGCTTCCGGTGCCGGTTTCGCGCTCGAAAACAGGGTGGCGACGACACGCGCACTTTCGGATATTTCCGGCGCCATGAACGTGCACCGTCTGGCGGGGTTCTTCAAGGATTTCCGCGATTCGCTGCAGAGCCTCGTCACCGATCCACAGGGACGTGCCGCGATCCTGACACCTGGACCCAACAACGAGACCTATTTCGAACATGCCTATATTGCCCGGTATCTCGGCTTCATGCTTCTGGAAGGCGATGACCTGACAGTCAGCAAAGGCAGGGTGATGGTGCGCACTGTCTCCGGTCTCAAGCCTGTCGACGTTCTATGGCGGCGGATGGATGCCGCATATATGGACCCGCTCGAGCTTAAAACCGACTCGTGGATCGGCACGCCCGGCATTGTCGGCGCACTCCGTCAGCAATCGGTCTCGCTGGTCAACGCGCTCGGCTCCGGGATACTTGAAACGCGTGCTTTGCTGGCGTTTCTGCCGGCAATTTCCAAGGCGTTGCATAATCGCGATCTCGCGCTGCCAAGCATCGCCACCTGGTGGTGCGGGCAGGAAAAGGAACGCAAGCATGTCATGGACCGGATCGACCAGATGATGATTGGTCCGGCGCTGTCGACGCGGCTTCCTTTCGAGGATGTGGACGCGACAGTGCTTGGCTCGTCGCTCGATGCCGATGCGAGGGCCGCCCTTCTCGCCCGGCTGGAGAAGGACGGGCGCGGACTGGTCGGCCAGGAAAAAGTCAAGCTTTCGACTACGCCAGTCTATGTCAATGGCAAGCTGGAACCGCGGCCATTCGTGCTGCGCGTTTTTGCGGCACGCCACAAGGATGGCTGGAGCTTCATGCCTGGCGGCTTTGCCCGGGTCGGACGCACGATGGACACGGCGGCGATTGCCATGCAGCGGGGTGGGCAGGCTGCCGATGTCTGGATTACCAGCAGTGGACCCGTGCCCAAGGATACATTGCTGCCACGCGAGGATGACACATTCCGGCGTAACGTGCCGGGCACGTTGCCTAGCCGCGCTGCTGAAAACTTGATGTGGATGGGACGCTACATCGAGCGCGCTGAAGGGACAGCGCGGATTCTGCGCGCCTGCCATGCCCGCTACGCCGAAGCTGCGAACATGGAAACTCCGTTGCTTGACGAAATGCGCGTCTATCTGAAGCCGCTTGGCGTCAATCTCGATACGGCAATTCCAAAGGGACTGCAGCGCTCCATTGACGGCGCCATGCTGAGCGCAGGCCGCGTTCGTGACCGTTTCTCGCCGGATGGCTGGCTGGCATTGCGCGACCTGTCGAAGACGATTCACCGTTTTAACGATGCGGTTTCGCCGGGCGATGATGCCACGCGTGCCATGACCATTATCCTGCGCAAGCTCGCCGGGTTCTCCGGCCTTGTGCATGAAAACATGTATCGTTTCACCGGCTGGCGCTTCCTCGAAATCGGCCGCCGCCTGGAGCGTGGCATCCAGATGACGCGCATTCTGGCGACGCTGTCGCGGGATGATGCGGCCGAGGGTGCGCTGGAAATGCTGCTTGAGATCGGCGACAGTGTCATGACCCATCGGCGCCAGTACAGCGTCTATTCGGGCCGTCTCAGCGTGCTCGACCTTCTGGGACTCGATCCACTCAATCCGCGCTCGATCATCTTCCAGCTTGACGCGCTTAAGACGGAGTTTGGTCTGCTGCCGGCGCGCGATTCAGACACCCACATGCCTTTATTTTCCAAGGAAGTGCTGCGTCTGCATACGGAGCTTGCGATTATGGAGGCAAACGACCTCACGCCTGAGAAGCTCGAGACAATAGAATTCGAATTGGGCAATCTTTCCAATATGATTTCCGACACCTATTTCGCCTGAAGGCCCCAATGATGCTTTACAATATCCGCCTTCATCTTCACTACGACTACGAGCGGTCCGCTGCGGGTGGTCGGCACCACATCCGGGTCATGCCGCAGGAGATGACCGGCGTTCAACGCATTATTGCCTCCAGCCTTTCCTTTGATCCGGTTTCGACCGAGCGTTCTGAATTCACGGACTTTTTCTCCACCAGCGTGACCTCGATCGTCTATCGCAATCCGCACGAGACACTGGATGTGACGATGATGGCCCGGGTGAATGTGACTCGGCCGCAGAATATGCTCGATGTTTCGCCCGATCTTGCCGGACTTCGGAAGGAGATACGCAGCGTCTGGTCGATTGCCGCCGATGCGCCGCACCATTTCCTGGCCACGAGCGCTCATGCAGCGATCGACCCGGATATCACGGCCTACGCCGCGCAGAGCCTTGTCGATGCGCGGACGGTGATGGAAGTGGTCAATGATCTCAACAAGCGCATCCATGCGGACTTCACCTATGACGGTGACGCGACAGACGTGCGCACGACCGCGCGTCAGGCATTCGATCTGAAGGCGGGTGTGTGCCAGGATTTCAGCCACGTGATGATTGCAGGACTGCGCGGACTGGGCATTCCGGCCGGTTACGTCAGCGGTTTTCTGCGAACAATCCCGCGGCCGGGCAAGGAGCGGCTGGAGGGCGCTGACGCGATGCACGCGTGGGTGCGCGCATGGTGCGGACGGGAAGCCGGATGGCAGGAGTTGGATCCGACCAACAATATGGCTGCGGGGAACGATCACATCACCATTGGCTATGGCCGCGACTACTCCGATGTGTCACCCATTGTGGGCGTGCTCAAGACAAGCGGCTCGCAAAAGGGGAAGCAGTCTGTCGATGTGATCCCGCTGGAGTGAGGTGATGGCGGAATTTTCTCTCCCCTTGTGGGAGAGAAAGCGATTTCAGCATCTTAGCCCTCGCTAAGTGCTAGAAATCGCCAGAGAGGGGATTTGCATCGGTGTACTACCCCCTCTCTTGGATTTCCAAGGATTTAGCAAAGAGGCTAAATCCAGGAAAATCCTTTCTCCCCCACAAGGGGGGAGATAAGCGGCGTCCATATTCCCGTGAAATTAAAACGGTTTTTCTTGGTTTCTGGAAATCCCGAGAATATGGTCTGCACCATGCTTCCCATTCCGCCCTTGATGCTCACCACCGGTCCTGTTCCCGCCTATCCCGAAGTGCTTGCGGCGCTGGGATCGCCGGTGCTCTATGACTATCACCCGGCATTTCAAACGTTCTACGCTGACGTAACAGAAAAGCTGCGTCAGGCGCTTCGCTGCGACATTGCTCCGGTGATCATGCAGGGTGAGGCTATTCTCGGCATCGAGGCGGCGGCAGGCGCATTGATTTCGAAAAACGATGTCGTCCTCAATCTTGTTTCCGGTGTTTACGGCAAAGGTTTTGCCATCTGGGCATCACGCTATGGCAAGGAAGTCATCGAACTCGCCGTACCCTATGATGATGTTATCGATCCACAGGCGATTCGCGAGGTATTGAGAAAGCGGCCGGATATCTCGGTTGTGGCGCTATGCCACCACGATACGCCGTCCGGCACGCTCAATCCTTTGGACGAAATCGGTGCGGTCGTCGCCGAGCATGGCGCGTACCTCATTGTCGATGCCGTGTCATCCTTCGGCGGCATGAACGTGCATCCCCAGGAAGCGCATGCCGACATCTTCATCACGTCGCCGTCGAAATGTCTCGGCAGCACGCCTGGCTTGAGCCTGATTGCGTTGAGCGAGCGTGCCTGGCAGAAGATCGAAACCAATCCGGACGCGCCGGTGGGATCATTCCTCAGCCTCCTTGCCTGGAAGGATGCATCGGAACCCGGAAAGCCTTTTCCGGTTACGCCTTCCATTGGCGAGATTTATGCGCTGAACGCCGCGCTCGACCGTTATGTGGAGGAGGGCCCCGAAAACGTGTGGGCCCGCCATGCGCTGACCGCGGCGATCACGCGAAAGGGCCTGTTCGAGCTTGGGCTGCCCTTGTGGCCAAAGGAAGAAGCTTTCTGCTCTCCGACAGCGACCGTTTTCAAGGTGCCGGAAAACATCAGCGATGTGGCGCTGCGCGATCGCCTGTTGCACGACCATGGCATTCTTGTCTCGCTCGGGCGCGGGGAGACAGCGGGCAAGGTGCTCCGTGTTGGCCATATGGGCGCTTCGGCAGAACCGGACTTCGCCCGACAATTCATTGCCGCGTTGAGCGGGATTCTATCCGAACCTTTTTCTGCTGATTGAGAGGATTGCAACAATGTCCCGTATCCTGTTGAACAGGCGCAGTTTTCTCGCGACGACCACGAGCGTCGGAGCGATGATGTTTCTGCCCGAATGGGCTCGTGCGCAGACTGCTACACCTGTAAAAGGCGGGCGTCTCATCGTTGCCGGGGATAGCGAACCGGCAAACCTCAATCCCGCCATCGTCGCTTCAAATGGTGTGTTCTTCGTCGCCAGCAAGGTCATCGAGCCGCTGGCCGAGCAGTCCTATGATGGAAAGGATGGTCTCGATCCGCGACTTGCAACCTCATGGGAAGGATCGGCCGATGGACTGACCGCGACCTTCAAGCTGCGCGAAGGTGTCACTTGGCACGACGGCAAGCCATTCACCTCGGCGGATGTGGCGTTTTCCGCGCTGGAAGTCTGGAAGAAGCTGCAAAATCTGGGGCGGGTGGTGTTCAAGAACCTCGAAAGTGTCGAGACGCCGGACGATCACACCGCTGTCTTCAAGTTTTCACAACCGACGCCATTCCAGCTAATCCGCAACGCCCTGCCTGTGGTCACATCAGTCGTGCCAAAGCACCTTTATGAGGGCACGGATATCGCCAAGAATCCGGCCAATCAAAAACTGGTCGGCACAGGGCCATTCAAGTTCGGCGAATACAAGCCCGGCGAATACTACCTGCTCAAGCGCAATGACGCCTATTGGCGGAAGGACGAGCCGTTCCTCGACGAGATTGTCTATCAGTTCCTGCCGGACCGCGCCGCGGCAGGCAATGCGCTCGAAGCCGAGGAGATCCAGCTGGCTGCATTCTCCGCTGTTCCGCTCGCGGACCTCGAACGCATCTCCAAGGTGCCGGGGCTGAAGGTCTACTCCAATGGTTATGAAGGACTTACCTATCAGTTGATTGTCGAAATCAACCATCGCCGCAAGGAACTCGCTGACGTCAAGGTGCGTCAGGCGCTGGCGCATGCGATCGATCATGATTTCGTGGTCAAGACGATCTTCCTTGGCTATGCCAAATCTTCGACCGGACCGGTGCCAGCCTACGACAAGACATTTTTCGAACCCGATGTGACGAAGTACGCTTTCGATCCGGCCAAGGCGGAGGCATTGCTGGATGAGGCTGGCTACAAACGCGGTGCGGACGGCAATCGCTTCAAGCTGAAGCTGTTGCCGGCGCCTTTCTTCAATGAAACCAAGCAGTTCGGCGATTATCTTCGGCAGGCGCTGGCCAAGATCGGCGTCGATGCGCAGATCGTCAGCAACGATACGCCAGCCCACCTGAAGGCTGTCTATACCGACCATGATTTCGACATTACCGTTGCGACGCCGGTCTATCGGTCCGATCCGGCGATCTCGACGACGATCCTGTTCGAAAGCGGTCTGCCAGCGGGCGTGCCTTTCTCCAACCAGTATGGTTATGCAAACGCGGAAGTCGACAAGCTGATCAAGGATGCCGCCTCCGAGATCGATGCCGACAAGCGCGCCGGGCTTTACAAGGAGCTGCAGAAGAAAGTGGCGGACGATCTGCCGCTGATCAATGTCGCCGAATTCTCCTTCATCACCGTGGCGCGCGACAGCGTGCAGAACGTTTCGAACAATCCGCGCTGGGCGGTTTCGAATTGGGCTGATGTGTGGTTGAAGGGGTAGGAGAAACCTAGGCCGTCCAGTCCTCGACCTTCAGGCCGTCCACCCTTTTGAACTCGCGCACATTGTTGGTAATGACGGTCAAGTCGCGGGCTTTCGCTTGACCTGCGATCAGCACATCATAAGGTCCTATCGGCGCACCGGTTTGAGCGAGTGCGCTGCGCAACTCTCCCGATACGCGTGCGTCTTCCTGATCGAATTCCAGAATGGGAAAATCAGTGAGAAGCAGGCGCAGAGCTTCCAGATTGAAGGAAACTTTCTGGCTCTTATAGACGCCGAAGTAGAGCTCATGAGCGACAATCGAGGGGATACCAATCTCCCCTTCGCGTTTTTCCAGAATGAGGCGGACCAAAGTGTCCGATTTCCGCGAGACCAAGTGAATGACGGCGTTGGTATCGAGAACATAGCGCATCATTTGAACAGGTCGTCCAGTTCTGGCCGGTCCTGCTCCGATGGCTGCTCGCGACCCCCATCTAGAAAGTCCTCGCTGAAATCCGTGGTTGAGAGCCGCTTTAAGCGAACTCCAGGCCTCCTTGTCGGTCTTGTGGGGACGCAGGATGAGCGCGTCGCCCTCGCGAGAAATTTCAACTTCGTCGACATTCAAGCGGAATTCTTTCGGCAGGCGAACGGCCTGCGAATTGCCGGAGTTAAACACTTTTGCAATCTGCGGCATATGCATATCCTTGGAGCGAGAAGCGTATATACTAACGTGTATATACGACACGATCTGTTCGTGCAAACTCGTTTGTTTTTCCCCGGCAATCCCTCTAGACTCAACGCGTATTCGCGCCAGCCGGAGTTTTCCTTGTCGCCTCTCGTTTCCTTTTTCCTGAGACGTCTCGTAACGGCGCTTCCGGTTCTGTTCGTGGTGCTGGTCGGGAGCTTCCTCCTGCTTGAGGCTGCGTCCGGCGATGCGGTCGATTCCTATGTGGCACGATCCGGCAGCATGGATGCGGAACAGATTGCACAACTGCGCCAGGAATGGGGCCTAGACCAAGGGCCAGCTTACCGCTTCAAGGCCTACGCATCGGCGCTCGCCCAAGGCGATCTTGGCTGGTCCACAGCCTTCGAACGGCCAGTTGCCTCGGTCATACTGGAACGCTTGCCCGTCACGTTGATGCTCATGGGCGTGGCGACAGCGCTGGCCTTCTTCATCGGGTCGCTGCTCGGCGTGGTCGCCGGAGCAAATCCCGGATCGTTTCGCGACCGCTTTTTGTCGACCAGTTCGCTCGCGCTCTATGCGGTTCCGGGCTTCTGGCTCGGTCTTGTGCTCATCGTGATCTTTGCCGTGGATCTGCGCTGGCTGCCGATCGGCGGCATTGAATCAGTCGCGTCCGGCAAGGACAGGTCTTGCACGCATGGCTGATATCGGTGCGCATCTGATCCTGCCGGTTGCGTCGCTCGCCATGGTCTATCTCGCGCTTTACTTGCGCTTGATGCGCGACCGGATGAGCGAGATCTGGCGCGATCCTTTCGTCAAGGCACTGAAAGCGCGTGGATTGAGCCGGGGGCGGATCGTTTGGCGGCATGTGGCGCGCAATGCAGTCTTGCCGGTCGTTACCATGCTTGGCTTGCAGGCGGCGGCGATGCTTGGCGGCAGCGTCGTGGTGGAGAGTGTGTTTGCTATTCCAGGCTTCGGCCGATTGGCGGCAGAGGCGGTGGCGCGCCGCGATACGCCGTTGCTGCTCGGGGTCATCCTGTGCAGCGCCATCACCGTGATCATCGTCAATCTCCTCGTCGATCTCGCCTATGGCAAGCTTGATCCGCGCGTAAGGGTCGGGCGATGAGGTTTTGGCGGATGCTGAACTGGGAGGGACGGGCAGGCGCAGTCGTGCTCGCGGTTCTCCTCCTCATGGCGTTGCTGGCGCCATGGATCGCGCCGGGCGATCCGTCTGGCGATTACCGGCGAGCCGATGTTGCGGCCCTTCGCATCCGGTGCACACATACTTGGTACCGATCGTCTTGGCCGCGACGTGTTTGCCGGACTGTTGCATGGCACGCGCACGACACTGCTGGTCGCCTGCTTCTCTGCGGCTGTCGCATTGGTTATCGGCAGCGTCGTTGGCACGCTTGCCGGATATTTGGGTGGTTTTGCCGACACGGTGCTGATGCGCATCACTGAGGCATTCCAGACCGTGCCGAGCTTCCTTCTGGCACTTGCAGCAATCAGCGTCACGGGACCGAGCGTTCCGACGCTGATCTTTGCCATCAGCCTTGGAACGTGGACGCAAGCCGCCCGGGTGACGCGGGCGGAGGTGCTGTCACTGCGCGAGCGCGATTTTGTTGCCGCAGCGCGCGCACTCGGCATGCGCCCGCTCGAAATCGCCTTTCGCGAAGTGCTTCCCAACGCATTCGGACCAACGGCATCGCTTGCGGCCATTTCCGTCGCCGCCGCGATTCTCATCGAGGCTGCACTGTCGTTCCTCGGTTTCGGCGACCCTAACCGGGTGACCTGGGGCAGCATGATTGCCGAGGGCCGCACAGTCTTGCGGGCCGCGCCATATCTTTCAATCGTTCCGGGTATCGCTCTGGTGGTCACCGTTCTCGGCGTACATTTGCTTGGGCGAGGGCTGTCACGGACGGAAAGATTGCAGCCATGACAGAGACTTATCTGCGTGTCCGGAATCTTTGTGTGAACTATGGTCGAGACCGCCGCCTTGCATGATGTGTCTCTCGATCTTGCCAAGGGCGGCAGGCTGGCGGTGATTGGCGAGAGCGGCTCGGGAAAGTCCACGCTCGCCATGGCCATTGCCGGCCTCTTGCCCAAATCGGCGAGAACAGAGGGGGCGATAGAATTTCCGGGGTTCTCGCATGTGCCAAAGCTCGGCAAGGACATTGGCGTGCTGTTTCAGGACCCGAGCGGAAGTCTCGACCCGGTGATGAAGATAGGCGACCAGATCGCCGAAGTGGTCATGACGCATGAGGGGACAGGCTGGATATCGGCGCGCGTCAGGGCGGTGGAGCTACTTGACCGTGTGCGTATCCCGAAAGCACTGTCGCGGCTCAACAGCTATCCGCACGAGTTTTCCGGCGGACAAAAGCAGCGTATCGCGCTTGCCGCTGCCTTGGCGGGCAATCCCTCGCTGCTCATCGCCGACGAGCCGACCAGCGCGCTCGACACGGTCGTCCAGAGACACATCGTCAATCTGCTCGATGAACTGGTGCGCGATAGCGGCCTGACGCTGCTGTTCGTCACGCACGATATCGCGTTGGCTTCCGAGCGGGCCGACCAGATTGCGGTGCTTTACAAGGGCAGGCTGGTGGAGTGCGGTTCGGCCGCCAAGGTGCTTGGCCAACCAGAGCATCCTTATACGAAGGCTTTGATCAGCACGCATATTGCGCTGGATACGCCACGCCGCAAGCGGCTTGCCGAGATCGATACGAGCGAGTTGCAATGACGGAAAGCTCGCGTGCATTGCCGGTGTTGGAGGTCAACAATCTTGCCAAGCGCTTTGGCGATCGCGGCGCGGCGGGACTGAAGGATGTGACTTTCTCGATCGCGCAAGGTGAGACCTTGGCGATCGTTGGCGCTTCGGGTTCCGGCAAGACGACACTGGCGCGACTGATCATGCGGCTTGCAAACCCGGATGCGGGTTCGATCCAGCTTCATGGCCGGGATATCACACGATTGCATGGCGAACCCCTGCGGCGCATGCGTCCCCAATTCCAGATGGTGTTTCAGGATGCGCTGGCTGCGTTCAATCCGCGCGCCAGTGTCCGCCGCATTCTGGAAGATCCTTTGCGGATCCATGGACTTGCCGAACCAAAGGACTTTGACGCATCCATTGATGCGATTCTCGAACGCGTTGGCCTTGGCACCGAGTTCAAACAACGTTTGCCGCTCGAACTTTCCGGTGGCCAGCGCCAGCGGGTCGCTATCGCCCGGGCAATCCTGACCCGGCCGGATCTCATCGTGCTCGACGAACCTGTCTCGGCACTCGACGTTTCAGTACGCGCGCAAATCCTCAACCTGCTTCTCGATCTGCAGGATGAGACGGGGGTCGCCTATCTCTTCATTTCACACGACCTTGCCGTCGTGCGGGCGTTCGCCGACCGGATGATCGTCATGGATGAAGGCCGTATCGTCGAGAACGGCACCACCGAAGGGGTGCTTGCCGCGCCACAAGCAGAAGCGACGCGGGTGTTGATCGATGCCGTGCCGCGATTGATCAGATGAGACCGTACTGCTCCGCCTTGTTGCGCAGGAAGGGCAGGCCATTGCCCATGACCTCCGCCTCATCCTTGGCAACGGGCCGCCACACCGCCAGGCCGTAGGCAACTTCCGGCGGCATATTGATGAAGCTTTCCATGGCAAGTCCGCCCTTGAAACCTATGGCCGCGAGCGCCGCATAGATCTCGTCCCACGGACAATTGCCGTAGCCCGGCGTTCCCCGGTCGCTCTCGGAAAGGTGGATATATTTCAGGTGTTCGCGCGCGTCGAGAATGCCATTGGCAGCGCCTTTTTCCTCGATGTTCATGTGGTACGTGTCGAGGTGAACGAAGATGTTGTCGGCGCCAACACGCTCGATCATCTGCACTGCCTGCCAGCCGGTATTGATCAGATGGTTTTCATAGCGATTGACCGCCTCGACGCCGAGCTCGATGCCGAGGCTCTTGGCGTGTTTCGCTGCCGCGGTGAGCACCCGTGCGATGTTCTCATACTCGCCTTCCGTGGGCGGCACGCCTGTTCGTTCGCCGATGCCGCCGAAGATGACGCCTGAAAGCGCGACGGCGCCCATCTCGGCGGTCTTGTCGATGGCAACCCTGAGGTGTTCGATTGCAGCGTCCGGACGAACGGAGGCCCAGGCCGATTCAGGCAGGCCGAGCGAACAGACTGCCGGCAGTTCATGCTTGTCCAGAGAGTGCGCGCGTATGTGCGGCGTCGACGGCAGGAGCGTTGAGCAGTGCGATCTCGATGAAATCCATCTTGTATTTCACCGCTGCCGCAATGGCCTTCTCGGCACCGGCGCGGTCCCAGTTCATCGTCCACATGCTGGTGTGAACGCCAAATCCATGAACAGACATTTTCCTATCCTTTTCTGCGATTGAAAATCATGAGCTGAGCGGCGAGCCAACGCAGGATCATGACGGCGATCAGGAGGATGCCCCAGACCGCGGTTGCCAGATGCTGGTTGGCTCCCATGAGGTTGAGCCCCGACGAGAGAAGCTGGAGCACCACCAGGGCGACGAAAACCGGGATCACACGTCCGAACCCGCCGAACGGATTAACGCCGCCGAGGAAGCAGGCGAGCACGGTGATCAACAGGTAAGACTCGCCATGGCCGACCCGCACGGAATTGAAGCGCGCCAGCATGATGATGCCTGCGACCGCGGACATGGCGCCGGAGAGGGTGTAGACCAGCACAAGCACCTTGCGGGTGTTGACGCCGGAATAGCGCGCTGCGTCGATGTTGGAGCCAATCATATAGGTGTTGAAGCCGAGCTTCAGCCGCGTCAAAAGCACATGCCAAACCAGCACGCACACGATGAATATCAGGAGCGGTATGGGAATGCCGAAGAGGCTACCGTGACCGATCGGCTGCAGGAAGGCAGGAAATCCCGAAATATCGCCACCACGGGTCAAGAACTCACCGAGACCACGAACAAAGATCATCATCGACAGCGAGACGAGAATGGGATGAGCGCGCGTATAGGCTATGACCAGACCCATCACGACACCGGTCGCAGCGCCCACGGCGATTGCCAGGATACATCCAAGGACAAACGAAGCCATGCCTGCGTCCACACCGCCATTGGCCTGAAGCACCCAGGCGACAGTGAGACCCGCGAGGTTCGCCGTGAAAGTAATTGCGAGGTTGAGGCCACCGGTCAAAACCGGCAGCAGCATCGCAAGGGTCAGCAGGCCGAGTTCAGGCAGCTGGAACGCCACCGATCCGAACGTTGCAGAGCTGAGGAATTGCGGAGACGCGAGACTGAAGAACAGCATCACGGCCACGAAGGCCAAGCCCGGCCCCGCTATCTCGGGGCCGAGAAACTCTTTGATGCGGTTGACGGCCGTGTTCATCGGCGGGCTCCTCGCATGAACGGCAACAGCTTTTCGATGCTTGTGTTCGACAGCGTAATGGCGACGAGGATGATAGCGCCGACGATCATCTTGAAGGCGAACGGCGATACGCCGAGTAGGTTCAATCCATTCTGGGTGATGGCGATGAGAAGGACGCCGAGGACGCAGCCCAGAACCGATCCCTTGCCGCCGCCAAGCCTTGCGCCACCAAGGACGACCGCGGCCAGTACGTCGAGTTCCCGCCCGTACAGTGCGTTCGGCACGACCTCCTGCGCATAATGCGCCTGGATCAAACCGGCGATTCCGGCCATCATTCCGAGCCATCCGAACGCGATGAATTGCATGGCGCCGATATTGATGCCGAAGCGGCGCGCGCCTTCAGGATTGTCACCGAAGGCGTATAGCTGCCGCCCGGTCGTGGTTCGGGTTATGAACAGCCATGTCGCAGCGACGCAGATCACCATGACAAGGACGGGCAAGGTTATCTCCGCCCATGTTCCATCGGCCATCTCGTGTTCGAACAGCACCACCCTGTCAGTCAGCCAGTCGGGCAGATCGTAGATCGATACGCCTTGCGTGAAGAACATCAGCAGCCCGAAATAGATATTGAAGGTGGCGATGGTGGCGACGATGGAGATGATGCGGAAACGGTGGATCAGGAAGGCGTTGAATGCCCCGAGCAATATGCCGAGGCTGCCGGCGATGAGGAGCCCGCTGATCCAGCCGCCACCACCGATGTAGCCAAGGATCAGGGCCGTAACATATTGCACGACGGACGCGGCAACCGCGAACGAGATATCGATGCCGCCCGCAATCAGCACGACCAGAAGCCCGACGGCGAAGATGATGTTGACGGAACTCGTGTTCAGCAGATCGAATGCATTGCCCAAGGAGAAGAAGCTGTCGGTGGTCAGCGAAAGAACGACGACAGATGGCCGCTATGACGGCGAGGAGCGCGAATTCGGTCGCGTGGGATTGAACGAGCTTACGCATAGACGGCGGCCTCGATGTCCTGGAGACTGCACGACTGCGGATCGAACCATCCTGCGATCTGGCCTTGCGCCATGTGCAGGACTCTGTCGGCGTTGAAATAAACTTCGGGAACCTCATCCGAGATCAGGATGATGGCAAGACCACTCTCGGCGAGCTTGGCCACGATTTCGAAGATGCCTGCGCGCGCGCCCACATCGACGCCGACGGTCGGCGCATCGAGGATGAGGAGCTTCGGGTCAGTAGCCAGCCATTTGGCGATCGCAATCCGCTGCTGGTTGCCACCGGACAAGGTCGAGACCGCATCGCTCTGTCTGCCGATCTTCACGCCAAGATCGGCGATCCACCGCGCAACCAGCTGCCGTTTTCTGTCATCGGACAAGAGGCCGCCGGATTTGATGCGATCGAGCGAGGCAATTACCAGATTGTCAGCGATCGACTGCGGCTGAATCAGCCCAAGCGACAGGCGGTCTTCGGAGAGATAGGCGATCCCCGCCTTGATCGCGTCGCGGTTCGATGAAAAGCGTACCGGCTTTCCGTGCAGCGAGACAGATCCGGACCGGGGCTTGAGCATGCCGAAGAGCGCCAGCGCGAGTTCCGTTCGTCCTGCGCCCAGCAGGCCGGTTATACCGAGCGTTTCACCGCTCCGAACGTTGAACGAAATATCGTGGAATTGACCCGGGCGCGAAAGTCTTTTGACTTCGAGAACGATCGGATTATCTCGAACTGACTTTGCTCGCACCTGCTGATCGAAATTCTTGCCGGTCATCAGTTCGGTAACACGTGATTGCGTCATTCCCTCCACTGGGTAAACGCCAACCAGGGCGCCATCGCGCAGCACGGTGAGACGGTTGGAGATTTCCAGCACTTCGGCCAGACGATGACTGACGAATACGACTGCGACGCCGGAAGCCGACAACGAGCGCACGATCTCGATCAGATGGTCGGTTTCGGACTGCGTCAGGGAAGCTGTCGGTTCATCCATGAAAACGAGCTTCGCTTCGCCGACGAGCGCGCGGGCAATGGCCACGATCTGGCGCTGGGCAATCGAGTAATCCTTCAGCGGTGCATCGACATCCAGTGCGACGCCAAGGCGCTTGAGCGCTTTGATCGCGATATCACGCATGGTGCGATAGTTCACGAACCGCGGCCAACGGCCGATCACAGTCTGGAAAGCGATATTTTCCGCAACGGTCATTTCGGGGAACAGAGCAAGGTCCTGCCAGATCACCTGAATTCCGCTGGCTTGGGCAGTAACGGGAGACATATGCGAATAGGTTTGCCCGTCATAGTCGATGACCGCGCCGACTTCCGGACGATAAACCCCGGTTATGATCTTGATGAGGGTACTCTTGCCGGATCCGTTTTCCCCGGCGAGACAATGGACCTCGCCCGGCAGCACTTCAAAGCTCACATTCTTGAGCGCCTTGATGCCGCCGAAGGTCATATTGATATTGTGCAACGACAAGAGGGGCTTTGCGCCCGTGCCCGGAATGTCTGCCATTATAGGTGCCTGTCAAAATCGGAGACTTGACGCTGCCGGCGTAACTACACCGGCAGCAGAAGAACCAGTGTTGATCAAAGACCCATCTTGGCCAGATCGGCCACGGTTTCCTTGTTGATCGGCACAAGCTGGTCGACGATGATGTTGTGGTTCTCGACGTCAGGGTGGATTACACCGAGACCTTCGATATCGTCGCCATCTTTCAGTTTTTCACCCTTCATCAGCTTGTCAGCAAGCGTGACAAAGACTTCGCCTGCCTGCTTCGGATTCCACATGAAGCCGCCGGAAATGGCACCGGATTTGATGAGCTTTTGTCCCTGGCCCGGCGAGAACGGTCCTAGCACGAAGATTTCACCGGTCTTGCGCCGTTCTTCGATAGCGCGACCCGCGCCGATCGGTCCCTGGCTGCCGAACGCCAGGAAACCCTTGAGGTCGGGATGCGCCGAAATGAGGTCGAGCGCCGTCGAGCGGCTCTTGTCCACGTCCTCGGCAACGCCGTAGCGCTCGCCGACGAGCTTCATGTCTGGATAGTTCTTCTTGATATATTCGTTGGCAGCATCAGCCCACGCATTGTGCAGCGGAACAGTCAGCGATCCAACGAAAACGGCATATTCGCCCTTGCCGCCCATCTTTTCCGCGAGAAGCTTGGCATGCGCTTCACCGAAGCCGGTCGCAGAGGCGAGTTCGAAATCCCAATCAGCGCCTTTTTGGCTCGGCGACTCGTGGGTGATGACGATGATGCCCTTTTCCTTGGCTTTGCTGAGCACCGGTTCCAGAACTTTGGCATCGTTCGGCACAACGCCGATGACCTTCACGCCTTGCGCAATCAGATCCTCGATGGCGCGAACCTGGAGCGCTGGATCGGCACTCGTCGGCCCAACCATGAAGGCGTCGACGCCAAGCTTTTTGCCCTGTTCCTTGATGCCTGCATCCATGGCGTTAAACCATGGAATGCCGCCGATCTTGACCACGATACCAACCTTGCCGCTGTCGGCGGCGAGAGCCGTGAAGGCGCCCGCCAAAGACAGCGATGCCGCAACGGCGGCGATTACAAATCTTTTCATTGTTTCCTCCTCCTGTGCTCCCCATGGGAGCTTAACATCCAATCGGGCGGCGGTCATTGGCAGAACCGAATGGCCGCTCGATCACCGCCTCCTCACGCTGCGATGTCTGCACCACCGATATTGCATTTTTGCACAATCGATGGTGCAATGAATATCATTTAGTTTGCCACTTTCGTCAAGCGATGTTTGGCAGTAGGAGAAATCATGGAACATCAGCCGAAGAAAAAGGCGACGATCTACGACCTTTCGGTGCTTTCCGGAAGTTCGCCATCGACGGTCAGCGCGGTTCTCAACGGCACCTGGCGCAAGCGGCGGATCAAGGAAAGTACGGCTGCGCTGATACGCGATCTGGCCGATCAGCATCAGTACACCGCGAACCTGCAAGCGCGGGGACTGCGGAGTTCAAGGTCTGGCCTTGTTGGTCTTCTGCTGCCTGTTCACGACAACCGTTATTTTTCATCAATGGCACAGTCGTTCGAAGCACACGTTCGCAGCCGGGGGCAGTGTCCCATCGTCGTCAGTGCCTGCCGTGATCCGGAGGAGGAAAGGCGAACAGTGGAAACGCTGATTTCCTATTCCGTCGACGAACTGATCGTGGCGGGCGCCACCGATCCCGACGGTGTTCATGCCGTGTGCATCGGGTCCGGCCTCAAACACGTCAATATCGATCTGCCAGGCAGCAAGGCGCCCTCCGTGATCAGCGATAATTATCAGGGTGCGCGCATGCTGACAGAGGCGATAATTCGTCATTTCAGCGATGATCTGAAACTTGGCCCCGACGAACTCTATCTGTTTGGCGGCCGCGACGATCACGCGAGCCGGGAACGTATTCGCGGATTTCGCGCCATCAAACGCGAGCTGATGCAGGGGGATTCAGACAAGTGTATCGAACCGACCGGCTACTCGCCCAACATGGCGCAAATTGCGTTCGAGCGTTTCTACGAGCGGGAAGGGAAGCTGCCGCGAGGATTGTTCATCAATTCCTCCATCAATTTCGAAGGGCTTTTGCGTTTCATGGCGCAGCACCCGAATGAAGCGTTCCTGGATATCGTCGTCGGCTGCTATGACTACGATCCGTTCGGGTCGTTTCTGCCGTTTCCGGTTATCATGATCCGTCAGGATATCGAAGGGATGATCACGAAGGCGTTCGAGATCATGGCGGAGAACCGTCCGTCAGTGCAGACTTACCTCATTCAGCCGGAACTTGTGCCGCCGCGCACCGCACTCAAGGGACCTCTCGACGCCATCAAGGATATAGCGTAGGCGGTTTCGGCCGCGTGAACGAATAACGCCCCACCGAAGCAGCGCGTCAAAGTCTTGATGAAGAGTGTTTAGGCAGCTTGGACGTAGACTACCTGCAACGGGCTGTATAGATATGACCGCGACTGTTACGATATTGACAGTTGCCGTTTCGCAGATTTCGAACCAACAGTCCGCCAAGAGCGCCAGCCCCGGCGCCAATCAAAGCCCCTCTGCCGCCACCAGCGATTCCGCCGATTGCCGCGCCTGCCACCGTGCCAATACTGAGATCTTTTTCTGTCGTCGTGCAGGCCGAAAGCATAAACAATGCCGCCACAGCAGCAATTAATGTTCGCATATCAACAATCCCCCTTTGCGATTCCACAATTTTGCTTGGCCCCCACGCTGGAATAGCGAAGCCGTAAATATCTTACGTCGCAAAAACCAGGTAAGGCAATAGTGCTGAAATCCGCAACGCAATGGGGCCATGTCTTGGCGATCGGCGTCCAGCTGAGGCGTTTGAAGGTTAGCGTAGTACGAGCGGTGAAAGGGTTGACGATCCAGCCAATGGCGCGCCCCACGCAGGCGGAAAATGACCAATCATTGCCGTGAGATGAAAGAGGGTAGCCAACTACTCGATTTCACTGGTCGGAGTGAGAGGATTCGAACCTCCGACCCCGTCGTCCCGAACGACGTGCGCTACCAGGCTGCGCTACACTCCGTGACCAGTACGCGGGGTATATAACGTCCGGTTTCAGCGCCTGCAAGTTGTTTCCTTCTCACTTTTAATTACGGCGAGTAGGTAATCCACGGTTGCACACGTAAAACAGCCAATTTGCCTACTGTGATCGAGGCGGAAAGTCTTGTATCGATTGGAAAAGCAAGTTTTGGGGCGCTCGAACAGCGGGAATGCGATCGATGGCGGCAGAAAAAGCAAAAGATTATCAGCTTTGTCATGAGCGGCGGTGTCGGTTCGCGGCTCTGGCCGCTATCGCGTGAGGATTTTCCCAAGCAATTCCACAATCTTTCCGGGCAGGGCTCGATGCTGCTGCGAACGGTCAAGCGCATGGGCGCCCGGATCGAAGCTAGTGCTGTTCCGGTGTATCTTGCTGGCCTCGGAACGTCATGCAGACCACATCAACCAGGACCTGGCCGGAATCGATCTTGCCGGCGGCAGGCCTATTCTCGAACCGATGGGCCGCAATACGGCGTCTGCAGTCGTGCTGGCAACGGAAATAACCTTGCGCGAGCATGGCGATGAACTTGTGCTGGTTGTGCCGTCCGATCATGAGATCACCACGGATCGTGACTTCTGGAACACGGTCGAGGCGGGTGTCGAAGCGGCGAAAGCCGGGCGGATCGTCGTTTTCGGTATCCAGCCGGACCGCCGGAAACCGGCTTTGGCTATATCGAAGTCGGCCCGCAGACGGAGAGTATCCGCGATGTGGTGCGTTTCGTCGAGAAACCCAACGAGCAGACCGCCAAGCAATATCTTGAATCCGGAAATTTCCTCTGGAATGCGGGTATTTTCCTCTTCCGCGCCAGTGTCATGCGCGATGCCTTCAAAACACATGCTGCCGATATTTGGGACGGCGCCGATTGCTGCGCTCGACAAGGCGGACACCAACATATCCGGCACGTATCTGCCGCATGATCTCTACGCGGCCGTGCCATCCATTTCGGTTGACTATGCCATCATGGAACGGGCTTCGGACATCGCACTTGTTCCGGCGAAATTCCGCTGGAATGATCTTGGTTCCTGGCAATCGCTACTGGAGGTCGGTTCGGTCGATGGCAACGGCAATGTAATCGTGGGCGATGTTGTGGCGATCGATTGCGAGCACAGCTATCTGCGCAGTGACGGCCGCCTGCTTTCCGCGGTTGGGTTGCGCGACACTGCCGTGGTTGCGACGGCGGACGCGACATTCGTCGCGCCGGTCAGCGAGAGCCAGAATGTTCGCAAGATCGTCGAGCAACTGGAGAAGACAGGACGTCTCGAAACAAAATTTACGCCCGCGCAGGATCGCCTGCCGCAGGTCGGGGCTTATGGCAACAGGGTGCGGCATTGGCTGTTCGACGAGACCCTTCCTCTCTGGTCCACGGTAGGGGTAGATGACCGCCATGGCGGCTTCCACGAGGCGATGTCATTCGAAGCGACACCCATCACGAAACCAAAACGCATGCGAACAATGGCGCGGCAGATCTACGCGTTTGCCGTGGCCCACGAAATGGGCTGGGATGGACCGGCCCATGCGCTGATCGACCATGGTATCGATTTCATTACGGCCAATGGACGCACGGATCGCGGCGGCTGGATCAAAACCTTTAATCCGGATGGCAGTGTTCTTGACGCTACCGAAGATGCCTATGACCAGTCATTTGTGCTGCTGGCGCTCGCTCACGCGCATAAGGCCGGGCATAAAAAGGCGCTGGCGCTCGGCACGGAGACTTTCGTATTCATCGACGAATATCTCGCGGACGCACGGCTGACCGGCTTTCTGGAAACGCCGGATGACAAGGGTTTGCGCCGGTCCAACCCGCATATGCATCTGCTTGAATCGTTCTTCGCCTGGCATGCCGTGACAGGCAATCGCGATTACCTGCAGCGGGCGGCGCGAATCGTCGATCTCTTCCGGCATCACATGTTCGATGCGGAGACCTGGACACTGGGCGAATATTTCAGCAATGACTGGGAGCGTGCACCCGGCGAGCAGGGCGAATGGACCGAACCTGGTCACCATTTCGAATGGGCCTCGCTGCTGGTCAATTTCGCTGCTGCATCGGGTCAGAAAGACATTGTCCGTTTTGCACGCAAGCTATATTCGTCGGCTATCGCCAATGGCTTGAACCGGGCGACGGGTCTTGCCTACGACGCGGTGTCGCGTCACGGCCTGCCGCTCGACACGAATTCACGCAGCTGGCCGCAGACCGAAGCAGTCAAGGCGGCGATGGCGCTTGACGGCAATGGCGGACCGGACTTGAAGCCTGAAGTGGAGGCTCGAGTAGGGCGTCTTTTCCGCTGGCATATCGAACCTGCGCCAAAGGGGCTTGTGGATCGACCTCATCGACGAGACGGGACGCGCCAAGGCCGAAGATGTTCCGGCCTCGATCTTTTATCACCTTGTCTGCGCGCTGACGCAATACGTGGATTACGTCGGCGAAGAGGCCTTAGTAAGGGCTCTCTACCTTGCCGGTTTCGACATAGACCGACTTGATCTGACTATAGTGATAAAGCGCGGCAAGGCCGTTCTCGCGGCCAACGCCGGATTGCTTGAAGCCACCGAACGGCATTTCTACCGGTGCAAGATTATAGGTATTGATCCAGCAGGTGCCGGCCTTGAGCTGGCTGATCACGCGGTGCGCGCGCGACAGATCCTTGGTGAATACACCGGCTGACAAGCCGAATTCAGTATCGTTGGCACGGGCGATGACTTCTTCCTCATCCGTGAAATCCAGAACCGCCATGACCGGGCCAAAGATTTCTTCGCGGGCGATGACCATATTGTCAGTCACGTTGGTGAAGATGGTCGGTTCGACGAAGCACCCGCCCTCGAAACCCTGCATCTGCGGGACGCCGCCACCGAAATGCAGCGTCGCACCTTCGGCTTGCCCTTTTCGATGTAGGACACGACCTTGTCGCGCTGGGAGGCGTTGACCAGTGGTCCGAGATGAATTTCCGGATCGAGCGGATCCCCGAGGCGAATGGCCTTGGTGCGCGTGGTCAGGCGATCGAGGAACTGCTCCTTGATGCCACCCTGTACGAAAACGCGCGTGCCATTGGAGCAGACCTGGCCGGTTGAATAGAAATTGCCAAGGAGAGCACCGCCCACGGCATTTTCCACGTCGGCATCGTCGAAAATGATCAACGGAGATTTGCCGCCGAGTTCCATGGTCGCGTGCTTCATATGCGATCCCGCCTGTGCCAGCACGCGCTTGCCTGTCGGAACCGAGCCGGTCAGCGAGACCTTGGCAACGAGCGGATGATCGACCAGCTGCGAGCCGACATCGCCGAAACCCTGCAACACGTTGAACAGACCATCGGGCAGAGCCCGCTTCCTTGTAGACTTCAGCCAAGGCGAGGGCCGACAGCGGCGTGTTTTCGGACGGCTTGAAGATCATGGCATTGCCGGCAGCGAGCGCTGGAGCGGACTTCCAGCCTGCACCCTGAATCGGATAATTCCATGCGCCGATGCCGACGCAAACGCCCAAAGCCTCGCGGCGCGTGTAGGCATAGGATCCGCCAAGCTCGATCATCTCGCCATTGAACCCGGCTATGATGCCGCCGTAGAATTCCAGCGCATCGGCAGCGGATGCGGGATCGGCAACCAGCGTTTCCTGAATAGCCTTGCCGGTATCGAGCGTTTCGAGTTCAGCGATTTCGGCATTGCGGGCACGCAGGATATCGGCGGCGCGGCGCAGGATACGGCCGCGTTCCACCGGCTTCAGTGCAGCCCAGGCCGGTTGCGCGGCGGCGGCGGCCTGCACCGCCTGCTCGATCAGCGCCGGTGTCGCGCCAAAGAGCCTGGCGATGATTTCGCCCGTTGCAGGATAGATTACATCAAGCGGCTTGCCGTCCTTGTCCTCGACGAAGCGGCCATTGATGAAATGCGATGCCTTGGGCTGCGCGCGCATGTGTGTTCTCCTGGGTTCTAACGTTTGTCAGCCTAGGCGCTGTGCGTGGTTCGACAAGCTCACCATGAGGGTGGTGAATTGATTGCAGAAATTAACCACCGACGGCGTTGTTCTTGGCTCCCTGTCATCAGCAACATCCCTCATGGTGAGCTTGTCGAACCACGCACAGCGGCGACGCAAGCAGAAAAAGTCGAAGCATGGCCATTCATCGGTCACTCACCTGCCAGCGCGGATTGATCCACGGCTCCTGATTGGAGCGAGGCAGGGGATCGCGGTCAAGAATATGGTCGGCAGCCTTTTCGCCGGCCATGATCGAAGGGCCATTGAGGTTGCCATTGGTAACGCGCGGGAAGATCGAACTATCCGCAATACGAAGACCTTCGACGCCGATCACCCGGCACTGCGGATCGACCACCGCCATCGGATCGTTTGCCGAGCCCATTTTGCAGGTGCCGCAGGGATGGAAAGCGCTCTCCGCATGTTCGCGCAGGAAATCATCGATCTCTTCGTCCGACTGCACATGTGCACCCGGTGAAATCTCCTTGCCGCGATAGGGATCGAGTGCCGCCTGTCCGAAAATCTCGCGCGTCAACCGTACGGCGTGGCGGAAGTCCTCCCAGTCGTCGGGATGCGACATGTAATTGAAAACGATCTTGGGTTTCTCGAACGGATCAGATGAGCGAAGCGTCACACTCCCGCGCGACTTCGACCGCATCGGACCGACATGCGCCTGGAAACCATGACCCTTCACCGCGGCCCGGCCATCATAGCGGATAGCCGCGGGCAGGAAATGATACTGGATGTCCGGATAGTCCACGCCGGGTTTCGAACGGACGAAAGCTGCGGATTCGAAATGGTTGGTTGCGCCATGGCCGGTCTTGAAGAACAGCCATTCGGCGCCGATCATGGCCTTCGAGAAGAGCCCGAGCTTGGAATTCAGAGTGATCGGTTTCAGGCTTTCCTGCTGGATATAGACC
Source organism: uncultured Alphaproteobacteria bacterium (assembly GCA_963776115.1). Taxonomy (GTDB): domain Bacteria; phylum Pseudomonadota; class Alphaproteobacteria; order Rhizobiales; family Rhizobiaceae; genus Phyllobacterium. The sequence goes on from CAVZLS010000006.1 coordinate 195,068, forward strand.
TCCATATGGTCCTGCAGGTTCTGGCCGACACCGGCCCGGTCGGCAACGACGTCGATTCCATGCTCTTTCAGATGGGCGGCGGGGCCGATACCGGACAGCATCAGCAGCTTGGGTGAGTTGATGGACGAGGCGGCGACGATCACTTCGCGCCGGGCGCGTATCACTTCCGTCTTGCCGCGCCGGGTGATTTCGACACCGACCGCTCGCCCACTCTCAATGATCACACGCCGGGCGAAACCATTGACCAGATTCACGTTTTTGCGTTTTAACGCCGGGCGAAGATAGGCATTGGCCGCGGACCAGCGGCGGCCATTGTGGATGGTTTGCTCCATGGCCCCGAAGCCTTCCTGCTTCGAGCCATTATAGTCTTCGGTAACTTCGAAACCCGCCTGTTGGCCGGCATCGACAAAGGCGTGGAACAATGGATTGTCCCGGCGCCCGCGTTGTATATGCATGGGGCCATCCGTGCCGCGCCATCCCGGCTCGCCGCCGTGCGAGTGTTCCATGCGTTTGAAATAGGGCAGCACATCTGCATAGGACCAGCCGGTCGCGCCACTTTCCGCCCAATGGTCGAAATCATGTGCATGGCCGCGCACATAGACCATGCCGTTGATCGAGGAGGAGCCGCCGATGACCTTGCCGCGCGGCGTGACCAAACGGCGCCCGCCAAGGTGCGGCTCGGGTTCGGACATAAAGCCCCAATCATAGGTGCTCATATTCATCGGGAAGGACAGTGCCGCCGGCATCTGGATAAATGGGCCGATATCGGTGCCGCCGAATTCGATGACAATCACCGAATATTTGCCATCCTCCGACAGGCGGTAAGCCATCGCGGAACCCGCAGAACCAGAACCGATGATGACGAAATCTGCTTCCATAATGCTCTTCATGCTCACTCGCCGCGCGGGTAGCGGGCGTTCTCTTCCAGAACGTTCAGGTCCATATGATTGCGCATGTAACGCTCGGAAGCCTTCTGCAGGGGCTGATAATCCCACGGATAGTATGAGCCGTTGCGCAGCGCTTCATAGACCACCCAGCGCCGCGCCTGGCTTTCGCGCACCGCGGCATCAAACTGAGCCATATCCCAGCGGCCCCGGGCTTTCGCCGTGAAATCTGCGACCAGCTTGGCATGCGCCGGATCGGTCGCGAGGTTGGTCAGTTCATCCGGATCCGATTCAAGATCAAAGAGTTGCGGCGGATCGATCTCGCAATGCACGAACTTGTAGGCGCCTTCGCGGATGCAGACGAGCGGCGCGTTCGAGCCTTCCGCCGCATATTCCATCAGAACGGGACCGACGCGCGTCTTGCCTTGCATGACAGGTGTCAAATCCTCGCCGTCGGTCCATGGCAGGATTTCGGCGATATCGATACCTGCAAGCGCGCCGAGCGTCGGATTGATATCAAGTGTCGACACCGGCTCCGAGATCAATTGCGGAGCGATACCTTTGCCCGCGATCATCAGCGGAACGCGCGCCGAACCTTCGAAGAAGTTCATCTTGAACCAAAGGCCGCGCTCGCCCAGCATGTCGCCGTGATCTGACGTGAACACGATGATCGTGTCGTCCAGCATCCGTGTGGACTGCAGGACCTCGAGAATTTCGCCGACCTTGTCGTCGATATAGGAGATGTTGGCGAGATAGCCCTGCCGCGCCCGCCGAACCTGTTCGGGCTGTTATGTCGAAGCAATGATGCTCGCATGCTTCGAGTAGCCGCTTTGAATGCGGGTCCTGTTTTTCAAACGGAATGGCACTGACCTTCGGATCGAGCGCAGGCGAACCCTCATAAAGGTCCCAATATTTGCGCCGCGCCACATAAGGATCGTGCGGATGCGTGAAGGAGACTGTCAGGCACCATGGCCGGCGCGATGCATCATCCGATTCACGCGATAGCTGGTAGAGCTTTTGCCGTGCGTGGAACGCTACCTCGTCGTCATATTCCATCTGGTTGGTGATCTCGGCAACGCCCGCGCCGGTGACCGAGCCAAGATTGTGATACCACCAGTCGATGCGTTCTCCCGGCTTGCGATAGTCCGGTGTCCAGCCGAAATCCGCCGGGTAAATGTCCGTGGTCAGGCGCTCTTCAAGGCCATGCAATTGATCCGGGCCGACGAAATGCATCTTGCCGGAGAGGCCGGTGTAGTAACCAGCACGGCGCAGATGATGCGCGTAGGTCGGGATATCCGAGACAAACTCTGCCGCATTGTCATAGACGCGGGTGCGCGATGGTAGTTGACCCGACATCAGAGAAGCACGGGCAGGGGCACAGAGCGGCGAGGCAGTGTAGGTATTCGCAAAGCGGGCCGAACGCTTGGCCAATGCCTTCAGGTGCGGTGCATGGATGAATTCCGCCGGGCCGTCTGGAAAAAGTGTTCCATTCAGCTGATCAACCATTAGAATAAGTATGTTCGGTCTCATGCAGGCTCCGGCAGGGGCAAAATTCGTCTCTATGGCATTTTCCATATGGTAGTGATGGTCGCTGTTTCAGTTACGCCATTGCGCACCGCATGACGACCGATATTTCTGGCCGTAACATCGTCATGCAGGTTCACCTTGAATCGCGCGGGTTTCATGGTTAGCTCAAGAGAAAGAGATTTTGGAGGAATGGAAATGACTGCCTGTATCGTTGGATGGTCGCATCTGCCGTTTGGAAAGCTGGAAGGCGAAACTGTCGAAAGCCTGATCGTCAAAGCTGCGGTAGGGGCGCTCGATCATGCCGGCATCGGTCCTGAAGACGTCGACGAGATCGTGCTTGGTCATTTCAATGCCGGTTTCTCTCCCCAGGATTTCACCGCCAGCCTGGTCCTGCAGGCGAGTGATGCCTTTCGCTTCAAGCCCGCGACGCGTGTTGAAAACGCTTGTGCGACCGGCTCGGCAGCCGTGCATCAGGGCATCAAGACTATTCGTGCGGGCAGCGCCAAGGTCGTACTTGTCGTGGGTGTCGAGAAGATGACATCGACGCCCGGTCCGGAAATCGGCAAAAATTTGCTCAAAGCGTCTTATCTGCCGGAAGAGGGCGAGATTCCCGCCGGTTTCGCCGGAGTTTTCGGCCAGATCGCAGCCGCGTATTTCCAGAAATACGGTGATCAATCCGACGCCTTGGCGATGATCGCTGCCAAGAACCACAAGAACGGCGTCAATAATCCCTATGCGCAGATGCGCAAGGATCTCGGCTATGATTTCTGCCGGCAGGAGAGCGAGAAGAACCCATTCGTTGCGGGTCCGTTGAAGCGTACCGATTGTTCTCTCGTCTCCGACGGTGCGGCAGCGCTGGTGCTGACCGATACGCAGACTGCCTTGAAGATGAAGCGTGCCGTGGCATTTCGTGCGGCTGCCCACGTTCAGGATTTCTTGCCGATCTCCAAGCGCGATATCCTGCTGTTCGAGGGCTGTTCGGAAGGCTGGAAGCGCGCGCTGGAGCAAGCCGGCGTGACCATCGATGATCTGTCCTTCGTTGAAACGCATGATTGCTTCACCATCGCCGAACTGATCGAGTATGAGGCAATGGGACTGGCGAAGCCGGGCGAGGGCGCCAAGATAGCACTCGAAGGCCAGACCGAGATGGGCGGTCGCCTGCCGGTCAATCCTTCCGGCGGTCTCAAGGCCAAGGGGCATCCGATCGGCGCCAGCGGCGTCTCGATGCACGTGCTGTCATCGATGCAGTTGACCGGGGAGGCCGGCGGCATACAGGTGCCGGGCGCCAAGCTTGCGGGTATCTTCAACATGGGCGGCGCAGCGGTCGCCAATTATGTTTCGGTGCTGGAGCGGATCAAATAAGGCTGCTAGCATCCAAGCGAAAGCTGTGATAGGTTAAACATGTAACCTATCAGGAGCATGATATGCGTTCGTCCGCCCAACCGAAAAAGACCTCTCAGCAGAAGGTCAAGGAGCATCGTGAGCGTCAATTGCGGGCACAGGGAATTGCGTCCGAGTGCAGTTTTGGCAGCACGATGTCATTTCGGGAACGGAACGGAGAATGCGCAACAAGCTGTTTGAGTGGCGGCCAACGTAGTTCCGGCTGAGGCAGACGATCGGCATTTACTGATTAAATTTCCGACTTCGATGACAATTGATGACGAAACGGGGTGACGTTTGGACGGTCGTCGGGGGCAAAGACTATGCAGGTACAGCCGTCGACCTGTGGTCATTGTTCAACCAGATAGTTTTTACCAGAGGAATTCGATCGTTATAAGCACGTTGACGAGCATCGACCTTCAGGTACCATTTGCCCGGCCAATGATAGCATCCAGATCCTGATGATGGCTTGCGCCATCAATCCTGGGTCATGGTGGATAAAATTTCATCCGTGCCGAAATCCAAAATCGGGATGTCTATCGGACGATCGAGTGATGACGATCTTGTTCGTCTGAATTTAGCAATGCTGGTGTTTCTTGGCTTAGCGTCATCACCACGGACACATGTGGAGCCACATGAGCAATCCGGTACTGGTTGAAGTTTTTCGCGGCGAAACGGTGGAGAGCCGTCATCGTGGCGCGGTGATCGTGACCGATGGCGATGGCAAGATCGTCTTCTCGCTTGGCGACATCGAGCGACCGACCTTTCCGCGCTCTGCGATCAAGGCAATTCAGGCGCTGCCGCTGGTCGAGAGCGGCGCGGCGGATGCCTATGGCTTCGGCAATGAGGAACTCGCCATGGCCTGTGCCTCGCATTCGGGCGAGCCGCAACATGTGGCGAAGGCCGCCGATATGCTCGGCCGTGCCGGGCTCGATGTTTCGGCACTTGAGTGCGGCTCGCATTGGCCGACGCAGCAACCCGTGCTGATTGCACTGGCGAAAAGCGGCCAGGAGCCGACGCCGCTGCATAATAATTGTTCCGGCAAACATGCAGGGTTCCTGTGCACGTGCCGGCATCTTGGCATCGAAACGCACGGCTATTCCGCCTTGGGTTCGCCCGAACAGGATATGGTGCGCGATGCGATGGAGAGCGTCACCGGCGCACCGCACACGCTGGATCGCTGCGGCACCGATGGTTGTTCTATCCCGACCTATGCCATTCCGTTGAGAAACCTGGCGCATGGCTTCGCCCGCATGGCGACGGGAATCGGATTCGAGCCGGTCCGTGCCGCTGCGGCACGGCGCCTTGTCGATGCGGCGATGGCAGCACCATATTATGTCGCTGGTACCAATCGCGCCTGTACGGTTTTAATGGAGATGGCTCCAAACCGCATCTTCGTAAAGGGTGGCGCCGAAGGCGTCTACGCCGGTGCATTGCCGGAACTCGGGCTCGGTATCGCTATCAAGTGCGATGACGGGAGCGCGCGGGCGTCCGAGGCAATCATCGCTACGGTTCTCGCCCGGATCTATCGCAACGAGGACGAACTGGAGTCGAAGCTCGACCGGTTTGCTGATCGCGAAATGCGCAACTGGAACGGCATTACTTATGGTGTCATCAGCCCGACAGAAGCGCTGACGGACGCCGATATCAATTGACGATATTCCGCTCGACGGTAAGGTTTGGATAGATCTGGGCGCTCTTCTGGGTCAAATCCTTGACCGTGACATCAGTCCAGCTATGACCGACGATGCCGCCATTCCGGGAACCCTGGATAATGTTGTCGGAGATGATGGCCGAACCGACGCCCTCGACGACGCTGACATAGATACCTTCGCCTGACGTGCGGACGATGTTTCCAGTCGCAATCACATTGCGCATATAGGCGCCCCAGCCGAGCTGTATGCCGTAGAGCGGGGCGTTTTCAACCACATTGCCGGTAACCGAGATGTCGGCTTCGACGCTGATACCGATGCCGAAGGTGCCGGGATACGGGCCCTTGGTCGAGAGGTTGCGGACCACATTGCCGCTGCAGGTTCCGAGCCGGCCGCCGCTGTCGAAATTGACCATCGATATGCCGTTTGCAGCACCATCGACGAGATTGTTGGCGATGACCGCGCCTTCGAAAGCGAATTCCGAATAAATCGCGGTTTCGCCGCTCGCACTGCAATTGTTTCCGGTGATCTGCAAATTGCTGGCGCTATTGCCGCGGATCGCGGTAAAGGCGCTGTCGTTGATGACATTGTTGGAAACGACGACATTGTTCGCGCGAAAGATATTGATGGCGTTGCCGTTCTGACCGGTGCCGCCTGAATCCGCCCTGGTCTTGCCTATGCGGTTGCCCGTAATGATCGTGCCGTCTCGGCCTTGCTCGTAGCGCTGAACGAGAATGCCGCCATTACCGCAATCGTGGATCTCATTGCCGGTGATTTCCAATCCGGTGGAGTCCGCAGCAAATATGGCCGCATCGCTGGCGCCGGAGATACGCGTACCCTCGATACGCCCACCGCATTTGAAGAGGTCCACGGCATTTTTGCGCGCACCGACAATCTGGCAATCATCCAATACGAGATGAGCGACGTTACTGGCTTCGAATAGCCCTCGAACGCTATCACCTAGCGGCCTGCCGTCGCCGTCGATTACAAGACCGTTGAGTTGAATATGGCTGGAACCATTGGCCCTTATCAGACCAGATTTGCCTCCGAACAGAAGACGCGACTTGCCGGAAACACCGAGCAGATTGACATAGGCGGGAAACTGCACACCCGAGACAATATAGGCTCCAGGTGGCAGGAATATCTGCTGACCGGACGAACTTGCTTTGGTCAGCAACGCATTCAGCTTGATCGTCTGATCGTCCGGGCCCCCCGGGTTCAACCCGAATTCCACAGCGTTGATTATTCCTGATGCGGTCTGTGCTTGCGTGGTACGCGGCAGAATGCCGACGCCGGCAAGCGAGGCCAGACCGGTCAGGACGAAGCGTCGGTTGATCATATTGTTATCCGCGGAAGAGAATGAGACGGGTGATGGAGGATTGCACTTGCTGTAGGGCCTAGCAAGGCCTACCTTCGTTCGATGAGCAGGGCCTTCACAAAGGAAGACGATAGCAACTCCTCGATCGATGTCGGCGAGCGCCCGATAAGCCCGCACCGGAATCTGGTGACGGAAAAGGGCCTCGCTCACATTGATGCCGAACTCGCAGCGGCGCATGAGGCGCTGGCCAAAGGCAACGCCGAGGCTGACCGCGATCTGATCGCGCGGGCCTCACGCGATCTGCGGTACTGGAACGCACGCAGGGAATCAGCCGAAGTCTCACGCCCCGATCCGCATAGTGACGTGGTCCGGTTCGGCATGACGGTCACAATCGCCGATGAAGACGACAAGTCACAAACCTGGGCAATTGTCGGCGAGGACGAAGCGGACGCCAGCCATGGCAAGATCTCGCATGTGTCACCCATGGCGAAGGCAATGTTCGGTAAATCCATTGGCGACAGTTTCGTGCTGAATGATCGCGAGTGGGAAATAACGGCGATCGTTACTGCACCTTGAAGTTGAATCTCTACTTTGAGCAGTGGGCCTCAAGAGATTTAATTCAAAGCGTTTTTCATACCGGCTCTATGTGATCGCGGAAGAAGGCTGCCGCGCCGGTTTCGTCAATTTCGCCAGCGGCAATCATCAAAACCAGCTGTATGACTTCTTCTTGGGTTGCTTCCAGACTGAAACCGTTGAAGTACAGAAACAGGTCGGCTGCTGCGAAGCCTGTCCGTTTGTTTCCATCCACGAAAGGATGGTTTTTTACGATTCCAAAGATGTAGGCGCCGGCAAGATCAAATAGATCTGGCTCGCCATACGCTTCTTTCTGCAGGGGCCTGTTAAGCGCGGATTCGAGCAAGGCAACATCACGTACGCCCGGCGCACCACCGTGCAGTCGCAGTTGTTCCCCATGGAGAGCTTCGATAAATTCGCGCGAGTGAAATTCCGTCATTTAGCGAGAACGCGATATGCGGTCTCGTACTTCTTCATTCTCTCTCGGGCGATCTTCATCTTGTTTTCAAACTCTTCAGGGTTATCTTGCAGGCGGCGCAATTTCAATCCGTCGCCTTCTTCGATGAGGACGAGTTCGATCACCCGCCTTTAGATGGTTCCGCTCGAGCACATCTTTGGGCAGGATGACCCCCTCTGAATTGCCAATTTTTCGCACCGTTACATTCATGGTTTTGCTCCTGCCAGAACCAAGTTTTTGCAGCACATCCTCATATCTGTCCATGACACAATGGGCCGCCGCCATTTGCCGTTCGAATGTTTCGCTCACTGACTTTGCGGTCTTCGTCATCACTTGGTCCTTCTGTTATAACATAAGACATAACATTGAGGAACCATACGACCAATATCGACCTTGGTCTTACAACCAGCCCTTTTTGCGGAAGATCAGGAGCGGGATAACGGCTGAGGCGATCATCAGGGCGATGGCCATCGGATAGCCCCAGACCTCATCAAGTTCGGGCATGAAATGGAAGTTCATGCCGTAGATCGACGCGACCAGCGTCGGCGGCATAAAGGCCACAGCGGCGACGGAGAAAATCTTGATGATGGCGTTTTGCTCAATTGAGATGAGCCCAACGACCGTATCCAGCAGAAAGGTCACCTTGTTGGAAAGGAAATCGACATAGGTGCTCAATGATTGGGTGTCGCGCTCCAGCGACTTGATCGTGGCCCGTATATCCTTTTTGCCCAGAGCCTCTTCCGGAATGGCAGCCGTATAAACGAGGAGGCGGCTGACGCCGGCGATGCTTTCCCGAATTTTGGAAAGAAACGCACCTTGAATACCGATATTGTTGAGACTGTCCCTGAAGTTCTTCGTTGTCATAGGCTTGTCATTTTCCGAGCGCCGGAAGATCGCGTGAGAATTCACATCAATTTCACCGGCAACACCTTCGAGAATGTCCGCAATCCGGTCCGTGACAGCTTCGATCAATCCCAGCAGAATGCTGATGCCGCTGCATTTGGGTGTAATGAGACCGTTCCCCGGCTTGGTCGCGCGACCAATGAACAGAATGAACGCCTTCGGATCGGTATAGCGGACAGTGACAAGCCGCTTTCCTGTGAGAATAAAAGATACCGGAGCAATACCGTGATGTTTCAATTCGGTGGAGTGCAGGATGGAAGCCGTCAGATATTGCGCGCCATTCTCGGAATAGAAGCGACTGGATTCCTCGATCTCGATCATATCCTCGTGGGTCGGTATGGTCGCCTTGGTCCAGTTCTCAACCTGGACGTCCTCTTCATGCGTCGGGTTGATAAGGTCGATCCAGACTGCGTTAGGTGGCAGCTCTGCCCCCGCAAGCGCAGCACTCGGCATCAGATAATCGTCTTGCAGCGCGTAGACATAAATCATTTCACAATAAATCCAGCAAGGTATCGATGAGCTTCTCGGCAGCCTCGCCGATTACAGTGCCGGGAGGGAAAATAGCCGTTGCACCTGCTTTGAGGATCGCATCGAAGTCCTGCGGCGGTATGACACCGCCAACGATGATAAGGGCATTTTCCCGCTCGCGGCGTTTCAGCGCCTGCTTAAGCTCCGGTACAAGTGTGAGATGTCCAGCTGCCAGCGATGAAACGCCAACGATATCGACGTTGCTCTCGACGGCGAGGTCCGCAACTTCTTCAGGCGTCTGGAACATGGCGCCAACGATGACCTGGAATTCCAGATCACCGAAGGCAGTTGCAATGACCTTCTGGCCGCGATCGTGGCCGTCCTGGCCCATCTTTGCGACAAGAATACGAGGTTTCCTCCCCGTGCGTTTTTCGTAGGCGACCGCCTCGGCTTTTAACGCGGTCGATGACTTCGTTTTTCCCGGCTTCCTTGCGGTAAACACCGGAAATCGTGTGGATATTGGCAACATGCCGTCCATAGGCCTTTTCCAGCGCCAACGATATCTCGCCAACCGTTGCACGCGCCCGCGCTGCCTGGATAGCCAGGTCGAGCAGGTTGCCTTTGCCTGCCTTCGCAGCTGCCGTCAGGGCAGACAAGGCTGCATCGACGGCGGCAACGTTGCGTGTTCCCTTCAACTGTTGCAGTTTGGAAAGCTGGCGCGCGCGCACTTCCGCGTTGTCAACTTTCAACACGTCGACTTCCATATCCTCGGTCGGGCGATAGGAGTTGACGCCGATGACCGGTTGCCGGCCGCTATCGATACGGGCTTGTGTGCGGGCTGCAGCGGCTTCGATGCGCATCTTCGGGCCCAGCTTCGATCACCTTGGCCAACCCGCCCAGCGCTTCGACCTCGTCGATGTGGGCGAGGGCACGGGCGGCAAGGTCATGCGTGAGCCGCTCGACATAAAATGAGCCGCCCAGGGATCGATTGTGCGCGTCGTGCCGAACTCCTTTTGCAAGACCAGCTGTGTACTGCGGGCTATGTGAGCCGAGTGATCGGTTGGTAGAGCCAGCGCTTCGTCGAAAGAATTGGTGTGCAGCGACTGCGTATGCCCCTGTGTCGAAGCCATGGCCTCGATCATGGTGCGCACTATGTTGTTGTAAGGGTCCTGTGCTGTCAGCGACCAGCCCGAGGTTTGTGAATGGGTACGCAGCGACAGCGAACGCTCGTCTTTCGGATTGAAGTTCTTCTTCATCAAAGCGGCCCAAAGCAGGCGCGCAGCGCGCAGCTTCGCAACTTCCATGAAGAAATTCATGCCAATCGCCCAGAAGAAGGAGAGGCGCGGCGCAAAGCTATCGATATCCTGACCAGCCGCGACGCCAGCGCGCGCATATTCTATACCGTCGGCGATCTCGAGCTCAAGGTCGGCGGTCGCCCGCTTCCTGCATGTGATAGCCAGAAATCGAGATCAAGTTGAGACTTGGGCATGTTTTCTGACGTGTAGGAAAAGATGCCGAAACAATTCGCATCGAAGGCTGCGGCGGGTAGATATACGTGTTGCGTACCATGAACTCCTTCAGAATATCGTTCTGAATGGTTCCGGCGAGCTGCTTCTGGCCGACGCCCTGTTCTTCCGCCGCAACGATGTAGAGCGCTAGAATTGGCAGCACTGCCCCGTTCATGGTCATGGAAACGGTCATTTCACCAGAGCGGAATACCGTCGAACAGCTGTTGCATATCGAAGAAAATAAGTCGATGGCGACGCCTGCCATGCCGACGTCGCCTGCGACACGGGGGTGGTCGACTGTCATAACCGCGATGGGTGGCGAGATCGAAGGCAACGGAAAGGCCTTTCTGGCCAGCGCCAAGATTGCGCCGGTAAAAGGCATTGGATTCCTCGGCTGTCGAGAAGCCGGCATATTGCCGGATCGTCCAGGGCTGCTGGACGTACATCGTCGGATAGGGGCCACGGATGTACGGTGCGGCACGGGAAAGCTATCGAGGTGCGGCAGCCCGCGCAGCGCCGCATCACTATAGGAGCGCTTGACCTGAATACCCTCAGGCGTCCTCCAGGCTGCGGCCTCCGGCGTTGGGGCGAGGGGTTTCGGCTCTTGCCAATCGGCTCGCGAGCGAAATCCGGGCACGCGCGTTCTATGAGGTGGCGGCCTGCAAGCTCTTCATCGGCTTGCGCGGGACAGGCTACCGGTTCTGGCGCCGCACGGACGCCGTCTCGCCGTGCCGAAAGGCCTGCGCGGGCGCCTCAAGCACGGTAGACCGGCCGCTCCTGCCGAGCAGGGACGAGCGTCGTACCCACGCTGGCGCGCTTGCCGGAACGGTATTCCGCTGTTCGGGCATGGCGGGCCTTGGCAATGATACGCGGCCGGGAAGGTCGCCGTCGAGCAAGGCTTTCCGCAGAATGCCGCCCTCCTGCTCGATGCGCCTGGAACTCCGCCCAGGCCGCTCTCCGCAAGACGCATCAGTCAGACGCCTCCAGCGCGCCTGAGCCGGCCAGCCGGGTCGGCGACCTTGATGGCCAGATTGCTTGCTTCCTGCGATGAGGAGCTGCGTGTTGCGGGCCGAGGCGTCCGCGCGCCGGCGGTCGGGCAAGCCACGGGCGACCGTATGGGGCAATACCGCGATATACTGAATCGGCGCCGCCGGCGGCGGCGGCAAAGGCGGCGATCGTCGTTGCGCAGGAGATGTTCCGTGTCGGGATCCGTGCCGGGTGATCATGCGGTACGGCTCGTTTCGGCATGGATCGCTGCCTGCGAGCGGATCGCGTGCGCGCCGCACAGCCTCCTGCAGCCGCGCCCAGAGGCGCCGCAAGCGCCCGGAGTCTTGGCGATCGACAGGAACTGGTCGCTGGTCGACCGCAAGCGTCGCGACCGATATGCAGGAGCAGCATAGACAATGGGCCGAGCGCCGGCCTCGTCGAGCAGCGCGGAGCCGGCCAGACTGGCGCCGGACAAGCATCGCACCGAGCTCCTGTGCCTCGGTTGCACCCGCATTGTGGTAGACGCGGCCGTCCGCCTCAAGCACGATTTCTGGAAGGTCGGATGAGAAAAAGCCCGAAAGCGATTGTGGCAGCGAGGCTTTCAGCGCTGCAAGGCTCATGCGCAGACGGCCTGTTCCCGCCAGAGTGGCGGCGGGATCAATGCCAAGCGAGAAGCTCAGCGTCTTCGGATTTACATCCCGAGGGCGCATGTAATCCACGAACCAGTCGGCACAGGCACGGCTTTTCGGATGCACATCCATGCGCAGATGGATCATGTCGAGATGAACGCCATAGAGCACCTTGTCGACCGCTTCACGCGTCGAGGGGAGGCCATAGCCGAAAGCATTCGGTGCGCCCTCGAATACCAAGGCAATGCCGGTGGCTCCGTTTTCCAATTCTTCCAAAAGCTGCCTGTTAGCACGAACCGGATCCGGATCGTCGATACGTTGCACGATATGCCAAGGCTTCGAGGGATTTTTTCGCGGGGTCAGCAGCGCGTTGCGGCGTCGTTCATAGAGAGGTTCGATGGCGATAAGAGCGAATTGGTCCATTCAAGGTCCAGGGATTTATCTAAATCCGCGCCTTTTAGGGCTTTTCGCGCAAGTTTAACCCAGCCATCCCGGTCAATGCGCAAATTCAGTTTGCTTGAGCAGTGACGCGTCCATGCTTTTTCCCCTGTTGCGCGCATTGTTTTTGCGACTTTAGGAGGAGTTATGCTGCTTCGCAACAAAGCAAAGTGCCGCTGGCGCAACTTCTTGAAAACACCCAATTTTTCGTCATGTCTGGTTTCGGGTGGCTGGAGCGGAGCGGGCGTGAAAGGCTGGTGTCAAGTTTAACGCGAAAGGTCAAAACAATGAACATGCTATTGGGAAAGACGGCCATCGTGACCGGCGCGAGTTCTGGCATCGGTTATGAAACAGCGAGGCTCTTTGCTGGCGAAGGCGCGAATGTCATCGTAGCCGCAAGGCGCCAGCGTGAGCTTGACAAGTTGGTCGCGGCGATCGAATTGGACGGTGGAAAAGCCATCGCTCTGGCCGGCGACGTCCGTGATGAAGCCTATGCCAAGTCATTGGTTGAACTGGCGGAAAGCACCTTTGGCGGGCTTGACATTGCCTTCAACAATGCCGGCACAAATGGAGAAATGGGACCGACGCCGGACGTCTCGCTAGAGGGCTGGAACGAGGCGCTGAACGTCAATCTGACGGGCGCTTTTCTCGGGGCGAAATATCAGATCCCTGCGATGCTGAGACGCGGCGGTGGCTCGCTCATCTTCACTTCGACCTTTGTCGGCCACACGGTGGGAATGCCGGGCACCGCGGCCTATGCCGCCAGCAAGGCAGGGGTCATTGGTCTGATGAAGACACTCGCCGCAGAGCTTGGTCCGCAAGGGATGAGGGAACCGAATGCGATTTTGCCCGGCGGAACTGCAACCAGCTTGGCGGAGGCTTGGGTCGATACACCGGAAAAGCTCGCTTTTGTTGAGGGATTACACGCACTTAAGCGGCGGGCAATGCCTGACGAAATCGCCAGGTCAGTGCTCTATCTCGCGTCCGATGCTTCAAGTTTTACCACGGGTTCGGCGATGTTGGTCGATGGCGGTGTCTCGATCAACCGGACCTGAAAACAAAAACGCGCGCCGAAAAGGGCGCGCGTTCAGGATTGGCGATGAGGTCGGCTTAAACGAACTGGCTCAGACCTGGAATGGAATTCACCACCTCGTCGACTGGTCCGCTGCCCGGCTTTTTCACGAGCAAAAGCAATGGTTTCCTTGGAAATGCCGGTGATTTCGCCCATGCCAAGGCCAATGCCCATCAGCTTGGAACCGAGGCCCATGACGCCCGGCATCAAGCCGGAAAGTCCCGCCGCCGCTATTGTTGGCCTCGGCAATGGCAGCTTCAGCACCGGGGAACGCCGGCAATCAACTGGTCAACCTTGTCGGCTGGCGCTTCTTTCTGCAGGAATGCCAGAATGAGGCCAACAGCCTTGCGAGCCGTGTCCGGATGAGGTGCCGACATTGGCGGAAATGCGCGCGATAAGTTCGTCCATTAGTCCAATCTCCCGTCTGATATGAATTACGTTTACGTAATATGCGGGAATATCCCTCCGCACAAGCTCTAAGTCAATCTGGATCATTCTCTCAACCTCGTACAATCAAATTGCAATCGGACGATGAAATTCCTGCACCAGAATTCGCACTTTCTTGCATGGGAACACGTACGTCTTGTGCAGGGTTTCCGTATTTTTCTGTTCCATTTGCATTCCGAATTTGCCGGGCGTTTGCAAATTTCCGGACACGATAAAGCCTTGGCCATTGTCGCGTGGAGTTTGGCTGTTTATACCGTGGATAAAGTGACCGTCGCGACGAGGACGAACGACATGGCCGATGACAGTATTTTCCTTGGTGCAAGCCGCAAGCCCGACGATACCTATCAGCAGGCAGAATCTTTGCTGCTGAACCGCGCCAACCGCCACGGCGTCGTCGCCGGCGCGACCGGGACGGGCAAGACGGTGACCCTGCAGATCATGGCCCAGGGCTTTTCCGACGCCGGCGTCCCGGTGTTCTGCGCCGATGTGAAAGGCGATCTGTCGGGCATCTGCGTGCCCGGCTCGCCCAATGAGAAGCTGCTGGCCCGCGCCGCCGCTCGATGGGGCTGACGCTGCAGCCGAAGGCCGCGCCGGTGGTGTTCTGGGACCTGTACGGCCTCAAGGGGCATCCGATCCGCACCACGGTCAGCGAGATCGGCCGTGCTTTGGCCCGTATGCTGAACCTGAAGGAGGTGCAGGAGGGGGTCTGTCGGTGCTCTTCCACGTCGCGGACAATGAAGAGCTTCTGCTGCTCGACTCGACGACCTGCGCGCCATGCTGGTCCATGTCGGCGAGAAGCGGAACGCATCGGGCGCGAGGTCGGCAATGTCGCCCCCGCCTCATCGCCGCGATCCAGCGCGCCTCCTGTCAGCTGGAACAGCAGGGCGGGAAGGCCTTCTTCGGCGAGCCGGCCCTGCGGCTGGAAGACATGATGCGCACCGGCCTGGACGGCCGCGGCCAGGTCAATGTGCTGGACGCGACGAAGCTGATGGCCAGTCCGCGCCTGTACGCCGCCTTCCTGCTGTGGCTGCTGTCGGAACTGTTCGAACAGCTGCCCGAGGTCGGCGACCCCGAAAAGCCGCGCCTCGTCTTCTTCTTCGACGAGGCCCATCTGCTGTTCAACGACACGCCCGACGCCCTGCGCGAAAAGGTCGAGCAGGTCGTGCGCCTGATCCGCTCCAAGGGCGTCGGCGTTCTTCGTCACCCAAACCCCGCCGACATCCCCGACACGGTGCTGGCCCAGCTGGGCAACCGCATCCAGCACGCCCTGCGCGCCTACACCCGCGCTGAGCAGAACGCGGCTGAAAACGGCGGCGGAAAGCTTCCGCGCCAATCCCGCCTTCAACACCGCCGAGGCCATCAGGAATCTGGGCATCGGCGAGGCCCTGGTCTCGACGCTGGACGACAAGGGCGCGCCGCCCGTGGTGCCCGCACCGCCATCCGCCCGCCCGACAGCCGCCTCGGCCCGCGACCGACGCCGAACGCGTCGCCGTCATGCGAGCCCCGTGCGCGGCCTCTATGAAACCATGGTCGACCGCGAATCCGCCTATGAGCTTTTGCAGAAGAAGGCGCAGCAGGCAAAGACCGAAACCGAGGCGCAGGAGGCCAGCGCCGATAGCACTGGCGGGTGGAGGCTGCCCGATTTCCTTGGCGGTGAACCGAGACCGGCCCGCGCGGGCGCCAGGTGAAGAGGCCGCCGTACTGTAGCCGAAGCCGCGATGAAATCCGTCGTCCGCTCCGTCGGGGGGTCGCTGGGCCGCGCTCTGGTGCGCGGGATATTGGGTAGCCTCAGCAGGCGGTGATATCCCGCCGAGACGAAATTCGCGATGGAGGGCTGCAAATGGCGATTTTCTGCGCTCCGATGCTCACGCACCGAACGTACGCGGCGCTTCGGTGCTCGAAACCACCATTTTCGCCACCCCCTGACGAATTTTGGTTTGGGCTCTACGGCGCTAGCGGCTCGGCCAGCAATTCGAATTCCGGTACGGTAATGGCGGCTGTTCCGGTAAATTCAACCTGTACCTGAATAGGCTTTTGCATCCTTGATAGCGAAGGGCCGCGTCTGCCGGCGCCAGGTGAAGGCCTGATCCTTGCGCTCGTCGAGCGTTTCCAGCCGCGCCATCGTTCGAGCCTTTCAGTGTCCAACCAGCGGAATCCGACCTGCACTTGCTCCGGACGTGAGCGTATAGAGCTTGACCACACCGCTGGTTTTTCCGGGCTTGGACCGCTTCGATCGATGGTGCAGTTCCGGCGGGGCTGGACCATTCAGTATCGGAGTTCCGGTCAAAAACACGTCCGACATTGGTGGCCGTGCTTGCGGTTACATCGTAACCAGCCGTAGGCAGCAACGACACCAGTGGCGTTGGTTTTGCGCTGCCTTGCGTGATCGAGGTGGGGACGTCGTTTTCACCGGTTCCCCACTGCGAGGGGTTCGGTCGACGACAAAGTCGAGCGTTGCGCCGTCCTTGATGTCGGAGTGCAACAAATAGTTGCGGGTGTACGGCTTGCCGTTGAGTTCGACGCTCTGGGACATAACGATCGGCGTGCCTGACACCGGGCGCACTGATGATGATCTTCTTGCCGTTTTCAAGCTTGATGCTCATCTTCTCGAAATACGGCGCACCGATGGCATATTCCGGCCGGCCCATGCTGACGGGATAAAAGCCCATAGCGCCGCTAGGACATACCAGCCGACATCTCGCCATTGGCCCGGTTCGTCGGACAGGGTTTTCGCGGCCAGACCGTTCAAGGCGTTATCGATCTTGTCCAGACGCGCGGAAAGCACGGTCAGCTCTTTCAGGCTGGTCTCCATCGCCGTCACCCGGCTTTGCAAGCGGGCAATCTCTGTCTTCAAGTCGCCGAGACCGAGTGCTTGCAATTGCGCCAAAGCAGCCTTGAGCTCGGCATACGTTTGCTGGTTCTCCTGCTTTCCTGCCGATCTCGTCTTTCAGCTGGCCGATTTCGGCCTTCAGCTGGTCGAAGGTGCCTTGCGATGTGGTATCGGCTGGCGGGCTCTTGTCGTCGCTATCGCAGCCGGCAAGCATGGTCGAGGCGAGCAGCCCCGATGAAAAGGGTTTTCTTGAAAGACATGTTTCCTCCTGGAAATTAAAATCGATAAAAAGTGAATGGTTAAAAATGCAGCGGGCGACCTCAGCAACGCGAAACTCCTCTCCCAGAGGATTTAAATCGATTAATATCGGGTTTTCGATACGTTCGGTTGTCAGTCGTGTCAATTCGCCGAAAGTTTAAGACAAGGAATTGTGCGCAGGTTCATCGAGAACGATCCAGGCGGAGCGATGATCCGCTTGCGTGGTCCCAGCCTCTCACGTGCCGATCGACATCAGCGCTGCTTAATTGATTGGCTATCGATGGACTGAGCAGGAAGTGGTCGAGACGCAGGCCGGCATTGCGGCCCCAGGCGTTTCTGAAATAGTCCCAGAACGTGTAGATCCTCTCGTCGGGATGCAGGTGGCGAATGGCATCGGTCCACCCTTGCGCAACAAGCTTCGCGAAGGCCTCTCGGACTTCGGGGCCGAAAAGCGCGTCGTCGATCCAGCGTTCGGGCTTGTAGACATCCAGATCCGTCGGCATCACATTATAATCGCCGGCAAGTACAACAGGCGCGCCTGTCGCAGCAGTTCCCGAGCGCGTTGCGAAAGGCGGTCGTACCAGCGCAGCTTGTAATCGAATTTCGGGCCCGGCGCCGGATTTCCGTTCGGAACATACATGCATCCGATCAGGACACCTTCACGGCCGCTTCGATGTAGCGGCTATGGCTATCGTCCGGATCCCCGGGGAGGTCGTGTGTGGTCTCTATAGGCTCAGTGCCCTTGGCAAGAATGGCAACGCCGTTCCAGCTTTTTTGTCCGTGCCAGATTGCGTCATATCCCGCGGCGTTTATCGCCCGCTCCGGGAATTTTTCCTGTGGCGCCTTTAGCTCCTGCAAACACACGACGTCCGGCTGAGCCTCCGCAAGCCATCGCAAAAGCAACGACAGGCGGCCGTTGATACCGTTTACGTTGAATGTGGCGATCTCATCCAGCCCGGAGCGCGTTTCTGATAGTGCATCGTTGTTGCTGGCATCATGAAAGAAAGCCGGGCTCAATGGGAAGCTGCGCCCGGGCGAGAAATTTAATCAGACGAAAGATTGCCTCATGCCTGCTTGGCCCGCCATACGATATCGCTGACATTGAGCTTCTTCGGCACGATCTTGAGGTCAAAGAACTCATCGGCCAACGCCTGCTGATAGGCAACGGCTTCCGGCGTAACACCCGCCACCTTGCTGAGATCCGCTCCCTCGCGCGTCAGGACAACCTTCTCGATATCCTCAGGCACGCCGGTTATCTTCGCAAGGATCCGGACTGTTTCGTCGAGATTGTCTTGCGCTGACCGGCCGACGAGCGCCAGCTCATCAAGGACATCCGCCAGAACATCGCCATGCGAAGCGGCAAAGTCGCCATTGCTGAGAAAGAACGACCAGGAATCGACGACGCCTTTCCCGGTTGCCAGCACCCGAGCTTCCGGGCGCTTCTCGGCCACGGCAAAATAGGGATCCCATATCGTCCAGGCGTCGATCTGACCTGCAGTGAAGGCAGCGGCCGCATCGGGAGGCGTGAGGTCGGATGCAACGATGTCTGTCACGGCCAGCCCGGTCGTCCGTAGAGCCTTGACCTGAAATTGTGGGCGCTCGAACCACGTTTCGAAGGCGACGCGCTTGCCCTTGAGATCGGCTATGGACTGCAAGGGCGAATCCTGTGGACGAGATGGCCGAACCCGCCGGTGCGCCCCTGTAGGTTCCAGCATAGACCAGATTTCCGCCTGCTGCCTGCGCGAAAAGCGGGGGCACATCGCCTGTCGGACCGAAGTCGAGAGCGCCGGCGCCGAGTGCCTCGAGGAGCGGGGGCCCGGAAGAGAATTCTGACCAGCTGACACTGATACCGCGTTGTTCAAAACGTTTTTCCAGCGCGCCATTGCCTTTGGCCAGTGCCAGGACACCATTTTTCTGCCAGCCGATGCGGAGTGTCTTTGGCGATTCCGAAGCTCCATGCGCTGCGAAGGGCAGAGCGGTAGTTGCTGCGGCAGCACCGAGCAAAGCGAGAGTTTGTCTGCGATTGATCATGCGAGGCATCCCTTCCAATAACGTTGGCTTCCGATAAAGGATGGCGCAATGGATCAGCGTCGGCGACGTCAGAACGTGCGAACAATCGCGCGGATGGGGAAAATCATGCCTGTTTTGGCGGAGGCGGCGAAATCACTTCGCCGCTGGAAAGCCGTTCGGGTGCGCGGGTACGGCCTTAAGATAGGCGGCTATCGCGTCACGATCCGCAGGCTCGAGATGTGCTATATTGAGGACCACATCCGTCATCGAGCCGCCAAGTGAGTCGAAATCCGGAGTGAAACCGCTCTCCAGCGCATAGGAGATGTCCTTGTCGGACCAGGAATCGATGCCGCCTTCGCCGCCGGTGATGTTCGGGATGACGCCCTTGCCCTCAGGCGCCTTGGCGCCCGCCAGCCATTGCGTGTTGTCCGGCCCGCCAATGGTATCGCGGGGGGTATGGCATTCGCCGCAATGGCCCGGGCCTTCAACCAGATATTGACCGCGCTTGATCACATCGGTGGCATTGGCCAGCGTGAGGACCGGCTGCGGCGAAAGAAAGAGCCGCTTCCAGAGACCAATGCCGCGCCGGATCGTGAAAGGAAAACCGAGCTGTGCGGCCCGGCAACGTTGTCGGACGGGGGCAAGGTCTTCAGGAAAGCGTAGAGATCGGCAATATCCTGCACCTGCATGCGCGCATAGGATGTATAGGGAAAGGCCGGATAAAAGTGCCTGCCATCCGGTGAGACGCCTTCCATCATCGCATTGGCGAGATCGGCGAAGGACCAGTCGCCGATGCCTTGCTTCGATGGGGAAATGTTTGGCGTCACGAAGGTGCCGAACGGCGTGACGAGGTTGACACCACCCGCCAGCACCAGCCGTGCATCGCCTTTGGCACCCGGGGCTGCATGGCAGGAGGCGCAGCCTCCTTGCCAGAAGATGCTCATGCCGCGTTGCGGATCACCGGGGGCTGCCGCGGCAAGCTTTGCCGGATCGACATGGGAGGGGGCCGAGAGCAGCCAGAACCCGGCGCCGCCAATCAGTGCCAGAATGATGATGAGCAATGCGAGCTTGCGCACCATCCTTTTACCTAGTCTTTCTTGATGCGGAACGCCTTGTGGCAAGAAGCGCAATTTTCACCGATTTGATTGAACACGACCTTGAAGCTCTCAAGGTCCTTTGGGTTGGCTTCGGCTGCTGCGGCTGCGTCTTTCTTGTATTTTTCCACAGCTGCGACAAAGCCGGCATTGTCTTCCCAGATCTTCGGCGAAACGGTGGTCTTGCCCTGATCCGAGCCCGCCGGGAACAGTGTCGCCACATCGATCTTCTGCGCATCCTCGTTCAGGTGTACCAGTGCGGCCTTTACCGCATCGGCGTCGAACGGCTTTTCGCCTTTGATGATCGGCGTGATGCTGCCGACGGTCTTGCCCTGATCCTTCATGAGCGCCTGGCGGTCAGCGAGTGCATCGGCGCTTGCCGGTGCCGAAAGTGCGATGGCAAGCAAAGGCGCCGCTGCAAACGAAATCAGTCTGTTCATGGGGTGTCTCCAACTCTTGTGGCTAAAGTAATGTGGCTTCAAGGGCTTCCGGTGGGCACTCTAGATTATACATTGCGAAAAGCACGCGGCAATTGCGATCACATTTTCGTTTGTCAGCAAGTTAATGGAGCAAAAAGCCCCGGCGTTAAACGCCGGGGCTGGTCATGTTGTCAGAACTGTAGATAGATCCCGCTTCTACGGTACCGGTAAGGGTCATCCCAGGTTCGATAGTATGGGCGATCCCCGTAGTAGGGGCGGTAATACCGGCGATTACCGTAGTACCTGCGATCCCAGCGGCGATGATGCCTGCGTTCCCAACCGTAGTGCCTGCGGTCCCAGCGGCGATGATGCCGGCGGTCCCACCGGTCACGATAGTGGACGGTTTCAACATTTGCGTTCGGAGCAGCCTTCGAGATCTCGACTGGCTGCTGAATTGTCATAGGCGCCGCGCTGGCCGTTTCGACTGGTACCAGTGTCCCGATCGAGACCAAAACCGCGCTTAGGGCTGAAATCAGCTTTCTCATTGTTCCTCCAGTGAAAGCCCCGCTTTAGCCGAAGGCTTTCAACACATAAACGTCCCTGAGACATTAGACATAAGTCCAATTCTCTGAACCTCGGATGAATAACGGTCAGCTATGAGGCAAGGATCAAAAAGGGGCGATCACTTTTGAGAACTTGTTGTTCCAATGCGTGAAAAAGCACGCAGATCCGTGCGGTTCTTCGAAACTTCGCATAATTTGGCGAGTAATACGCGATCGCCGGACCGCGTTTTGCAGCAGATACGATCGTTAGACCTATGCGGAGGCTCGCAGTGTCCGCTGCAGCAGGAGAGACAATGCTGGAAGCGGCAATGACACAGGAAAGAGCAATTGGAATTTTTTTCACGATGTCCCCAAATCCCGGCAGCCGCCGGCCGATAAGACTATGCCTAAAGTAGCATAGACGTAAGTATAATCTATCGATATTTAGATCAAGGGAATTTAGTGAACAGTCTGTAGCCGCCCCAGCGACGTTGCAAACGGTCTCCAAGCAGGTGTGCATATGAAAATGCCGGTCATCATCGAGTGATAACCGGCACATACCCGGGAACGCCTAAGAAGCGCCCCTATGCTTGCGTGTCGGACCTTATGCGTGCTTGTAGACGGGCTTTCCATGATGCTTGTGCCATGCATGATGCTTCGGGTGATGCACGACGTGATGATGATGATGATAGTGGTGGTGCTTGTGATGAACCGGTTCCGCAGCGCTTGCACTCGTGGCAAGTACAGGCGCGGAGACGGCGAGGGCGATAGCAAGGCCGAGAGCTGTATAAAGAGACGTTTTCATATCCTTGGGTTTCCTTTGGTGGGTAACAGAAGAGGAGGGACTGCAACGCGCAGGTGTAGAATCGGTCCACCTGCCTCTTTATCGGATGCCGATGTTTCGGCGCTATTTCCCGCTTGTGGTGTTTCGTTTCTGAAATGTTTCTCAAATGGGGCGCGGGATCTGTTACTGCAGTAATGGATTGGTCACACGTTTTTCGAAGCGACGAATGCAAAGCGGCCCCGCCAATGACGGGGCCACTTCTGTGCAACAAGCGACAAGTGCCGCCAGGATAGTTATGGGAGAATTAGCGCCCACTCGCCTCGCTTGTCGCATGGTCCTGCGTAAAGGTCTGGCGTAGATGCACGACCTTGGCGGCAGCATTCTCAATATATTCTGTGGGGCAGCGAAGCATTTCATCTCTGATGCTTCGTTCGACTTCCCTCGCTGTCGCAAGGCGCTTCTCAAGCAGCTCGGTGTCGACGCCTGCTGCCTTCAGTTTAGTGCATGAAAGAACAAGCCGAGCGACTTCGGCCCTCGCCTGTTCATGATAATCAATGGCGATCATCAATAGAATCTTTTCCATCCTGGCCTCCGTGGAGTTATCGTTGATGGTAGCGGGCGCCGATAGTCGCGGCGCTTGAAAAACGTGGTTTGCTTTCATCCCGGCGTATTGACGCGAATCGCTGGCGGGCGAAAGTGACAGCGCTGTCCCCGTGGTCGGGGCGCAAATCAGGACAGTGAATTGAATTCACGCCGTTAAATAATAGATCGAGTTGCATATAAATTTTTCCAATAAAATCAATAAAATAAACTCTGCGCGACGCTTTCGCGTCAAAATATACCTTAGTATTCCCCGGTTCTCCGGCCTTTACACTTCAATATTACAGTTGTGGCAGGTTTAAATAGTGTGTTTCATATTGAGTCGCAGGAATAAAAGCCCTGCTACGTGATGGTTAATAATATGTCAATCGCAATCAGCGCACCGTTTCGCACGAGCTGCGTCCAGAAGCAGCAACGAGACGCCTCGTGACGATCAGGCGAAAGTGACAGCGCTGTCCCTTTTTACGCGAAGCCGAATCGGGCTATGAAAATACTTTGAATTATAGCATTCATTTTGAAAGCACTTTTTTTGACAATAAGGCATTCCCTGCAAGACGTATTGATCGTCGAAGACCAGCACTTGATGCGCCTCGCGCTTGTGCATGAACTGCAAGCCGCAATTCCTGCTTGCGTCGTCCACGCTGCTGCAACGATGGACACAGCACTGGAGCTGATCGAGGCCAATCAGTTTGCGCTGAATTCTTATCGATCCTGGGCTGCCAGGTTACGATCCGCGGTCCGGGACGGATCGTCTGAAGACCATAAGCACTATCGTGGAACGAACGCCTGCTGCTATACACATCGTTATCACCGGTGCCGAGAGTGCACAGGAGTGGGAAGAGGTCCGAGGTTTTGGAGTGGCCGGCTATATTGCCAAAAACAGCCTCAAACCCGGCACCATGACGGCAATTCTGCAAACGATAGCAGATCATGGATGTTGTGTCGGGTTGATGCACGAAACCAGCATGTCACCGGAAGTCTACCACACGGTGCTCTCGCCGAGGGAACAGGAACTTGTGCAGTGGATGATGCAAAGGCCGCCAAATATCAGCCGCAAGGCGATCTACGATCAGCTTGGCGAGCATCTCAATATCGACGCGGCTTCCGCGGAGCGCTATTACAAGCGCGCCCGGGCCAAACTTTTGAAATTCGGGCAGTTGCCGAATTCATTGTAGTGTGGCTTAGTCTCGTCTGTTATTTCGATATTTGATTTTATCAATCTATTTCAGCACCGGCTCGCAGTCGCCGTCAACGTCAGAATGCGACCGGTTTAGGTGCATTGTTTATGAAAAATTTTCTAAAGGTCATTTTCTGGTGGCCGTCCTTGGGAATTCCACCATTGCGAGATCCCAATCTCCTGATCCGGACATTCTGACGATCGAACAGGCGCCCGGAAAAACAGCGACATATACGGAAAAACAGTTGCGCAGCGGGTTTGATCTGCACGAGAGAACAACGGCGACGCCCTGGAGCAAAAAAGGCCAGAAAACGAGCTTTCGCGGCCCTCTGCTCAAAGACATCCTCGCCAGGAGCCACCTTGCCGATGTCAAAGAATTCGAAATTGTCGCCTATAATGACTTCATCGCAAGGGTCACGAATAAAGAGATCGATACTTTTTCACCCATGGTGGCCATAGAACAGCAGTGCGTGGAAGAGGACAGGACGAGCGGTCTTTGTAAGGATGGCCAATTATACAGGTCGCTATCGATCGACGATGGCGGGCCCTTTTATCTGGTCTGGCCGCTCAACGAGCTTCCATCCTCTTACATTCTAAGCCGCAAGTCCATTTGGGTGTGGTTTGTCGTGAATGTGCGTCCCAGCCAATGAGGCCTGCGATACGCCATATCCTGCCATTTTTCCTTTACGCAGGCCTCCTCATCTCGCTGTGTCTCAGCGTCTGGTCGATTTTGCGCACAGACACTTATAGGCAACAAACAGAACTCACGCTTAGCCAAGCCTCTGAAATCCGATGGCGATTGGCCCAATCGAGAGAAAAGGCCGCCCGGATAAGCGGCTATCTGGAACTGTCCATGAGCACGGGGAAAAATGATTCCCGATTGTTGCAGGATCTTCGATTGTTGCGGTTCAACCTGAAACTGATAGCAAGTCTCGACTACGCAGCCGCATTCATCAAGCCGCCAAACATGGCCATCCTGCACCATGCTATCGAAGCGATCGACCTTACGGTCATGCCAGTAGCCGTCCATGGCGGGAACTACGAGCAGGCCCTCGGATCCATCACGACTGTCGATGGCTATCTTGTTCGCCTGGCCAGCGTGACAGTCGACTATAGCCAGGGCCTGAGTGCAACGGCGCAAATCGCCACCGATGCCGCACACAACATGCTCATACTCTTTGGCGCTATCGCAGCGCTCATTCTGAGCGTGATCGCCATCTGGCAACACAATAAAATCAGTTGGGAGAAAGATCAGCACATCAGGTCTTTTTCGCTACTCTTCGCCCATATGACCCGAACGCGGGTCGCCGCCTTGCGCCTTTTTCTGGGCTATCTGAACGGACATTCGATGCCGCCACCCGAAATGACCAATGCTGCCGTGCGAACGATAGTGGAGCTCGATTCGATCAATGAAGGTTTGATGATGATAGGCCATGCCCGCGCCAAGGTGCCGCCTGCACCACTCGGCCAGATCATCAACAATATAGTCACGAACAGCAACAACACGCTGAATGTAAACGCCGATGACGAAGTGCGCGCTGTTAATGTTCCCGCATCGCAGTTCCACTTGCTGCTGGACGAACTCGTACTGAATGCCATCAATGCGGTTGCCGGACGCACCGACCCCATCATCGCCATCACCGGAACCGTGCGACGGCGATTCCTGCGCCGTTCGCAACTGATCCTGACCGTCAGCGACAATGGGGGAGGAATGAGCCCGGATCTGCTGGCCAAGGCAAAACAGCCATTCTTCTCCACCAAAGCTGGCGGACATGTTGGCCTTGGACTCACCAACTGCGTTGAACTCATGAAGACCATGGCAGGGAGTCTGGATATAAGTTCCACGCCCGGCAAGGGAACCTCGGTCAGAATCTACTATTCAATCTGAGCCGTTTGAAAGTCTACTGCGGCGGTCATCTGACGTGATTTTCTGCGCTTCCGGTGCTCACGTACTTAATGTACGCTGCGCTCCGGTCTCGAAAACCACGCCATCTACCTCGCCGCAGCGACTTTCCAACGGTCTCTGAGCATTCAAGCGCAGGGGCAGTCTCTTTGCGGCCAAGCGCGGCCAGCCACATACTGTCGAGGCATCGGAGTTCGCGGCCGTCGATCTGGTCCAAAAACAGCCAATACTCGCCGCTTGGGAAATAATAGCCCAGCGTTCTTTCGCGGATTTCGGCACGCTGCAATTGTGTCTCGTCGACCTGCCGCAAGACGCTGTCGATGCGAAGCTGCGCATCGCTCAGCGACCACGCTCCGAGCTCGTCGATATCGACACGCGGAAAAACCAGCCGGCTTGTGTCCAGACGGGAAAGATTGACGCAAATGCACCCCTGCCGTGCTGCCGAAATCATCAGCCGCCCCGTCTTTGCTTCAAGGCTCTGCAGCGTCACATCCGGGCGCAGCGGATCCGCATTGCCATAGCCATAAAAATGCGTTGGCCCGACCTGGTCGTAGTTCATGTCACAGCCAAGGAATGCGAGTACATCCGGTTTGAGCGTATGCAAGGCCCAGTAGGCCGATGTCAGCGACATCGTCGCACCCGCATAGACAAAGCCGCCATAGGCGTTTTGTGCAGGAACATAATCGGACGCCGTGTGGATCTTGCGGTCGCGCGCCAACTCCGGCGCGGGCATTGCGCTCTGCGGAAAGTCACCCGCGTGGAGAAGGTAGTTCCAATCGTCGCGCACCCGCCAGGCGTTGTTGATCGCGACGATCGCATCGAACGGCGCACGCTGCCACTCACGCGATCGCACGGCATCCGGTGCGCTGCCAAGAATGAGCACTATTTTGGGAGCTGATGCCGGGCGCATTGGTTCTGTTGATGGTCTCATTCCAGGCGAGAATCCAGAACAACCTAACCCATACCACCGCATCTGTCTTCCTAACAAATGGTCTCATGCGCGGGGAACGCAGCGTTCGCGGCAAAATCCGTTGCAATTCAAAATCCTTACCTATATGTAAGGAAGTACAATCTGAGGACATGTACTTCAATGCCTGCAGCAACCGTGACCTCGAAAGGCCAGATTACCATACCAAGTGCTGTGCGAAGCGCTCGCGTGGATACGGGCGATCGGATCAACTCATCCAAACGGCTGACGGTGCATTTACGATCGTGGCGGCGATCCTTCCGGTGACGGCTTTCAAGGGTCTTCTCAGAAAGCCGGTTAAAGCGGTTTCTATCGAAGACATGAATGAGACGATTGCGGCAAAAGGGGCAAACGCACTGTGATCGGTCTGAGATACCAATGTGTTCATTTGTTACAAATCGAACAGGCGACTCGCCTCATAACAGCGTGGAAAGCGAGGTCAACTTGAACATGACCAATATCAAGCGGGCATCGCTCGACGACTTGGAGAAAATGGATATTGGAGGGAAAGTACTCTCCAGCAATTCCGAGACCATCGAAGGGTGAGGAATTGGGGCCGGATTTTTGGGCAAATGCTCGTCTTGTTGAGCCGAAAGAGCCTGAGATCCGTTCACCTTAAACTTGATCCGGATGTTTTCGAGTGTCTTTAAAAGCCAGGGACAAGGCGACATCTTACGCGTATGCAGGACGTCTTGAAGGCCGATGTCAAAGCGCCATGACTTCCGGAAACAGTCGCGACGCTACTTGACTAGGCGTATAAAAAATGGCCCCGATGACGGGGCCATTTTCTGTTTCGTAGGGCCGCTTACTTGGCCTTGCCGTAAAGCTCTTCGACATATTCCCAGTTGATCAGATTATCGACGAACGCTTCCAGATATTTCGGACGGGCGTTGCGATAATCGATGTAATAGGAGTGCTCCCAGACATCGACGCCGAGGATTGGCTTTGCGCCATGAACCAGCGGGTTCTCGCCGTTCGGCGTCTTCGAGATTTCCAGCTTGCCGTCCTTGACGGAGAGCCAGGCCCAGCCGGAGCCGAACTGCGTGGTGCCGGCAGCGATGAAATCGGTGCGGAACTTGTCATAGCCGCCGAGATCGGATTCAACGGCCTTTTCCAGTGCGCCGGGAAGCTTCTTGCCGCCGCCGCCCTTCTTCAGCCAATGCCAGAAATGCAGATGGTTGTAATGCTGGCCGGCATTGTTGAAGAGGCCGGCATTCTTGCCGTAGGACTGCTTGACGATCTCTTCGACCGAAAGATTTTCGAGACCGGCTTCGGCAGCCAGTTTGTTGCCGTTGTCAACGTAAGCCTTATGGTGCTTGTCATGGTGATATTCGAGCGTTTCGCGCGACATATAGGGTGCGAGCGCATCGTAATCATACGGCAGTGCGGGCAATTCGAAAGCCATGGAAGTCTCCTCTTCGATTCAATTGTGACCGGATTGGCTACCCGGGAGGGGCCCCGGAATGGGATGGTCGCCAATCCTGACAAAACCTGCGTTCGTTACATAGGTCCGTATTTCTTCAGGAGCAATGCGAAACGGATCAATATTTCAGATCCGGCCAATTCGAGAGTTAAATTATCGGAGTGGAGTGCGCGTACTCCCAATAAAGCTCCCGGGCTTTTTTGGCGATCGGACCCGGCTGAAGATCGCGGTCTTCAATACGGATAACGGGAACGACCTTCGAATGGTTCCCGGTCGAGAAAATCTCGTCGGCATTGAGGAAATCCTGCACGCTCAATGTCGTCTGTGTGGTGCGGAAACCATAATCGGCAAGCACATCGATCGTGCGCGAGCGGGTGATGCCGGAAAGGAATGTTCCATTGGGTGCAGGCGTGAAAATATGGCCGTCCTTGACCATGAAAATGTTGGACGTGCCGGTCTCGGCGACATTGCCGAGCATATCGAGCACCAGCGCATTGTCGAAACCGCGCGAGCGGGCCTCAAGGATTGCCCTCGCATTGTTCGGGTAGAGACAGCCCGCCTTGGCATTGGTCGGCATAGTCTCGAATAGTCGGCCGGCGGAATGGCGAGACGCTGAGCGAAAAACCGCTCGGCTCGATCATCGGCGCCTCATAGAGGCACAGGCAAAACCGGGTTGAATCCGGATCGGCGGGGACGCCCATATAGCCGCCATGCTCGCCCCAGTACATCGGCCGGATATAGACGGCCGTGTTGCCGTCGAATTTCTTCAGGCCATCCTTGGCGAGGCCGATGATTTCCTCGGTGCTCATGGTCGGCATCAACCCCATGGCGATGGCCGATGTGTTGACCCGGGCTGCGTGCTTGTCGAGATCGGGCGAAACCCCTTCGAACCAGCGCCCGCCATCGAAGACCGTCGAAGCCAGCCACATCGCATGGCTGCGCGGACCGATCAGGGGCACATTTCCTTCGTACCAGTCGCCATCGACATAGGTCCATGTCACTGTTTGGGCTTGAGTATTGACCGCCATGATACTGATTCCGTCCCGCTGGTAATTTTTCCTATCGAAGTGCTATTTCACACCAACGTCAATGCGCCGAATCTAAAACCCAGTCGAATCACAAAGCGTAAGCGATTTGCAACCAACGCCTCATCGGCGTTCTCACAAAGTGTTTATCCGAAGTTGAACGGCCAATTCCGTTGCGTGCGGGCTTTTTGTTGCGGCGCGGCAACAGTCGGCCAGCCGCCTTGTTTGCGCCCTATTGTCAACGGTTAGCCGCCATATTCATTGTGCGTTTAGGCGGCGCAACTTCGCGTTTCCCCATCCCGTCACCAACCTGGTTCAATGATGCAAAACACACTTTCCCGTCGCGGCTTCCTGGCTGCATTGACTGCAACTGCCGCAGCCGGTCTCGCAGGCTGCGCACAGATCCGCGACGACAGGCCAGTCATCCAGGTCGATGACTATGGCAATCCCCTCGCGACGCCGCAAATGGATGTCGACCCGGCTTTCGCTTCGTTTCAATCCATGTATTCAGCACGCGAAGACGACGGCTATCAACTGCCGGCGATCCCGATCGAAAAGATGGACAAGCGCTATCTTCGGCAGATCGTGCAGGATCCGACCGGCGAACAGCCGGGGACGATCGTCGTCGATACGACCGACAAATTCTTGTATCAGGTGCGCGAAGGCGGACAGGCGATCCGCTACGGTGTTGGTATCGGCAAGGAAGGTTTCGCCTGGTCGGGCCGCGCCGTCGTCCAGTGGAAGCGCCACTGGCCAACCTGGACGCCACCAGATGAAATGGTCGCCCGCCAGCCGGAACTGGTGCAGTATAGCGCGCGCAATGGCGGCATGCAGCCGGGACTTAAAAATCCGCTCGGCGCCCGCGCGCTTTACCTCTTCAAGGATGGCGTCGACACGCTCTACCGCCTGCACGGCTCGCCGGAATGGTGGTCTATCGGCAAGGCCGTCTCATCCGGCTGCGTCCGCCTGATCAACCAGGACATCATCGACCTTTACGACCGCGTACCGAACAAGACGCCGGTTCTGGTGACGTAAGTCACGCTCGATACGGACATCAAAGGCCGGTGGATCGCTCCATCGGCCTTTTTTACCAACTATATGCGGGATCGAGGAGCTACGTCTGGCGCTGCGTGCCTCGCGTTAAAACCTATCTCTTCTTGCAGCTGATCAGCACGGAATTTCCATCGGTGTATTTGCTGCGCAAGGTGTAGAGCCAGCCCTGGCATTCCTGCATGGAGGTGAAGCAACGAAAGAACGAGACCGTCGTATTGTCGCCGCCCATGGAAAGGATCGGGTTGTCTGTCGTGCCGGTATATTGCCCGAGGATGATCCCGGAGCCGCGCGGCGGCGTGTTGCAGCGTTGACCGGCATATTCGCTGACATTCTTGCGAACCGCCGCCTGCACTTGCGACATATCCGTGAGAGCGAGCACCGGCTGCGCCAGGAAACCAAGGCCGAGTAACAGGGCGAATGCGCTTCTCTTCATCTAAAATCTCCGAGGCTATTCAAGAACAAACCAAGCGTCCGAATCCCCCGAGCGGGCGTCGTGTATTTATAGCTCATTTCAACACGCAGGGAACTGCGCGAACGCCGCAGCACGGCGAAGTGAAGGTAACTGTGAAGGCACTAGCGTCCGGCTGTCAGCACCTTCTGACAGGTCGGCGACAAGTTGGCCAAATTGTTCCTCAGGCATGCGATAGCGCGCCCGCCGCCCAAGGCGACCGAACTGCAGAGCCTCCGGAAATCAGGGCCGCACGATTGGCGGACGATCATCATCTCCTGGCGTGGCGTGAAAGACGGCGCGGGCATCGCTGTTGCGGCGGGTGCAGTTGCGGCAGGAGCAGTCGCGGTCGCGGGGGCGGTTGCGGCTGGGGCAGTTGCCGTGCCGGTTGAAGATGCTGCCGGCGCTGACTTGCCTCCTCCGAGCGCCGCTAGTGCCGACTGGCAAGCGGAAGAAAGTGACGAGTTATGCTGCTGCAGACAGGTGAGTGCGGCTTTGCCTCCGGGTTGCACGCCCGAACATTGCGCCATGAAATCGGACCGGCAAGCGGATTTGATGGCGCTTTGCTGTGCCGCGGTTGGTTGCTGGGCGGCGGCGGCACCGGCGAAAAGCCCTGCCATGCACAGCGTGGCAATGAACAGACCGCCTCTGCGGCCTGTACATTTTCTGGTGTCTTTGAACATCGAACCTCTCCCTGGGTGGATCCCAGGGCAGGTTGACACGCTATTTCGACGGAGCAAGTACGTTACAGTTACGAGGGGCCGGTTGGACACCGCCCCGAAGATACGTATAGTACCGTCTTGCGGCGCTCCGGCAGAGGACTAGGTCATGACAGGTGATGTGGGTCTGACGGACATGCCCGCCTGCGACGTCGTCGATCTGCTAAATCGGGGTGAGGTGACGCCGCTCGACTGTCTTGATGCGCTTGAAGCGCGCACGGCGATTGTCGATGTTGCCGTCAACGCACTTCCCATCCTCTGCTTCGATCGCGCCCGCGATCAAGCCCGCCTGCTGATGCAACGGCCCCTCGGCAGCCGCGGCCGTCTGGCGGGTCTGCCGGTGCCAATAAAGGACCTGACGGACGTGGCTGGCGTGCGTACCACCTATGGTTCGACCATCTTCGCTGAGCACGTTCCAGAAAAATCCGACATTCTCGTCGAGACGATCGAGGCTGAAGGCGGGGTCATTTACGCAAAGTCGAACACGCCGGAGTTTGGTGCGGGCGCCAATACATTCAACGATGTCTTCGGCGCGACGCTGAATCCCTGGAACACGAAGCTCTCGGCCGCGGGTTCGTCCGGCGGGGCAGCGGTGGCACTTGCCACTGGCATGGCTTGGGTGGCACAAGGATCCGACCTTGGAGGCAGCTTACGCAATCCCGCAAGTTTCTGCGGCGTGGTAGGCTTACGCCCCAGCCCCGGTCGCGTTGCCAGCAATCCGGGAGCCAAGATCGATCGCCTGCTGAGTGTCAAGGGGCCGATGGCTCGTACTGTCGAGGACACGGCGCTTCTCCTTGATGCGATGACCGGCGAAAGTCCTGCAGACCCTCTGTCGTTGCCGAGGACTGAAAGCTTCCTTGCTGCGGCGCGCTCCGGCTGGCGGCCCGCGCGCGTTGCTTTCTCCGCAGATCTCGGCATTACGCCGGTGGACCCGGAAGTGGCATCGATTTGTCGCGCGGCGGCCGCACGTTTTGGCGAGATAGGCACCCTTGTCGAGGAAGCGCATCCCGACCTCTCCGAAGCACATGATACTTTCCAGGTCATGCGGGGCCTGGCCTTCGCCGCCAGTTATGCGGGCCTTCTGGAAAGCCATGCAGACAAAATGAAGCCCGAAGTCGTCTGGAACATCGAGAAGGGCCTCAGCTATTCCATGGCAGACCTTGTCCAGGCGGAAAACAATCGCGCCGCGATGTTCCGCAGGATGAATGCGTTTTTCGACACCTATGACCTGCTGCTTTGTCCGGCCACGATCGTCGCCGCCTATCCCGTGGGCGAGCGGTTCGTGAAGGAATGTGACGGCTACACCTTCTCAAACTATGTCGAGTGGCTGGCTATAGCCTATGCGATCACGCTGACGACTTCGCCAGCGCTAAGTCTCCCTTGCGGATTCACCTCTGATGGACGCCCTGTTGGGCTGCAGATCGTTGGCCGCGGACGGGCTGAGGGACGTGTCCTGGCTGCTGCGCGTGCACTCGAGCTTGTTCTGGATCTGCGGTCCGATCACGCCAATCGACCCACGCTCGCCTGGCTGAGCCGATCTCAGCTTGATCCCGAAACGCCGGTTTTCCCGACCAGCTTCAACGCATATGCATAGACGTAGGCGACCTCTTCCAACCGCGAGAAGCGCCCCGAGGCACCGGCGTGTCCCGCATCCATGTTGATGCGGAAAAGCACCGGATTGTCGTCCGTCTTGAAGTCCCGCAGCTTTGCCACCCATTTCGCCGGTTCCCAATAGGTCACACGCGGATCGGTGAGGCCGGCGACGGCAAGGATAGGCGGATAATCCTGCGCGACGATGTTGTCGTAGGGCGAATAGGAAGCCATGTAGGCGTAGTCGGTGGCCGAGGTGATGGGATTGCCCCATTCGGTCCATTCCGGCGGGGTGAGCGGCAGCGTGTCGTCGAGCATGGTGTTGATGACATCGACGAAGGGCACTTCGGCAATGACGCCGCCAAAATTGCCTGGCGCCATGTTGGCGATGGCACCCATCAGCAGACCTCCAGCGGAACCACCCTGCGCGACGATACGGTCATGGCTGGTGAACCCTTCCGCGACGAGGTGCTTGGACGCGGCGATGAAATCGGTAAAAGTGTTCTTCTTCTTGAGGCGCTTGCCGTTTTCGTACCAGTCATAGCCTTTGTCCTTGCCGCCGCGAATATGGGCGATGGCATAGATGAAGCCACGGTCGGCAAGGGACAGGCAGTTGGTGTTGAAGCTTGCCGGAATGGTGATGCCATAGGAGCCATAGCCGTAAAGTAGGCAAGGCGCCGAGCCGTCGATTTTCGTGTCGCGATGATAGACGATTGAAATGGGTACGATCTCGCCATCCGGTGCCGGGGCGAGCAGACGGCGCGTGATGTAATCGTCCGGATTGTGCCCGGAGGGAACTTCCTGCGTTTTAAGAAGCGTGCGCTCGCGCGTGCGCATATTGTAATCGTAGAGCTGGGTCGGCGTGGTCATGGACGAATAGGAGAAGCGGATGATCTCCGTGTCATATTCGGCGCTGCCCTGCAGACCAAGCGCATAGGCTTCTTCATCAAACGATATCGAATGTTGCTCGCCCGAATGGCGGTTGCGGATCATGATGCGCGGCAGGCCGTTCTCACGCTCGAGCCAGACAAGGTGATCGCTGTAGGCCGAGTGGCCGAGGAGCAGGCGTCCCGCCTTGTGGGCAACGATCTCGGTCCAGTTGGCCTTTTCCGGTGCGTTCACCGGCGCGCTCATGATCTTGAAATCCTTGGCGCCATCGGCATTCGTGAGGATGTAGAAGACATCGCCGCCCTCGGTGAGGCTATATTCGACGCCGGTCTGCCGTTCGATGACCAGTTTCGGTTCGGCGGTATCGTCATTGGCCGGCAGCAGCCACATTTCCGAGGTTTCGTGATCGTGGATATCGATGAAGACAAAATCATTGAGTGTGCTACCGCCGACGCCGAGGAAGAAACCCGGGTCTTTCTCCTCGTGGATCAGGCGGTCCTCGCTCTCGGGCTGGCCAAGCTTGTGGTAGAACAGGCGGGACGGCCGATGATTGGCATCGACGCGCGTGTAATAAAAGCCGTTGGACTGGGCGTTCCACACGCCGCCACCGGATGTATCGCTGACCGTCTCGGCGGTATCCTGCAGGGTCGCGAGGTCACGCACCTTCAGTGTGAAGAACTCTGAGCCCTTGTCATCGAAGCCCCAGATCATCTTGCTGTGATCGGGAGAGTGATCCGCCGAGGCAAGCCGGAAATAGGCCTTGCCTTCGCCTTCGAGGTCGCCGTCAAGCAGCATGGTCTCAGGTCCGCCATCGCGCGGCGTGCGGAAAAAGCGTGGCTGCTGGCCGCCGGTCTTGTAGGAGGTTCCGTAGGCGTAGGGGCCGTCTTTGGACGGAACCGACGAATCATCCTCCTTGATCCGGCCCTTCATCTCGTCGAAAAGCCCCACCTGAAGATCCTTGGTGTCGGCCATCAGCGATGACTGGTAAGCGTTTTCCGCTTCGAGATGCGAACGAATCGCCGGATCCAGCGTGGAAGGGTCGCGAAAAACGTCCTGCCAGTTGTCAGCGCGCATCCAGGCGTAATCGTCTGTGCGGGTGATGCCGTGGCGCGTATCGGATATCGGGTGCTTGTCGGATTGCGGCGCAGGGATGCTCAAAAAACGGGGCGTATCGGTCATGGAAAAAACTTTCGACAGTGACCCGGCGGATCGAAAAATCCGCCGGAGGGGGCAATCATTAAAAGGTGTAAAGCAAGTTACCGGCTGGTCAATCCTGATCAAAGACTAACGCATTGCCATTCATGCAATAGCGCAGGCCGGTAGGGGGAGGGCCGTCCGGGAAAACATGGCCGAGATGGGCATCGCAATCGGCACATTTTATTTCGGTTCGCAGCATGCCATAGGAGCGATCCTCGATCGCATTGACCGCGTCAGGCTCGATCGGGGCAGTGAAACTTGGCCAGCCGGTGCCGGATTCATATTTGGTTTCAGAGCGATAAAGCGGGCGATCGCAGCAAACGCACTTGTATAATCCCTTGAGTTTACTATCAAAGTTCGGACTGGAAAAGGCGCGCTCCGTCCCGTGATTTCGGGTGATTTGATATTGCTCCGGCGTGAGCTGTTCACGCCACTCGGCGTCCGTTTTAACGACCTTGAATGTCTTTGTGTTCATCGTTGGTTCCTTTTTACGCAAATGTAGGGATGAACACTACACATCGCAATATCTGTTATTATAGAATGCTTCAAGTATTGCGCCGCATTCCTCATTTTTGCCATTTTTTGTCTTAGTGGTATGCCGCAAATCCTTTTGCATGCGCATTCTTGTTACTGCGTGGGCATTCAGGTTCCGGCTTTCTTGGGTCTATCTCCTGCTGCTAACGGTTAATCTCTGCCCTGGGGATTATTTGAAATATTTCTTTCGTAGGCAAAGTATTGATTTGACATTTTCGACGAAATCCGGAATAGATTGTTACCAATGGCGTAGGAGACTTCGCCTGTTATCGACTTTATATTGGTGATTTTAATCTACCTATCCAGATTTCAAATTAGACGAAGGAATTGGACTTAGATGACCACGTTCGACAATTCAAACACAACTGGTAGTGACGTGCTGCTGGAACTCACAGCGGAATTGGTTGCTGCTTATGTGAGCAACAACTCAGTGCCGGCCGGCGATCTGCCCGGTCTCATCTCTGATGTTCATGCAGCCCTTGGCCGGGTTGGCGGTGGTCTGGAAGCCGTAACTGCCATCCAGGAAAAACCCAAGCCAGCTATCAATCCGAAAAAGTCTGTCGCGGATGATTTTATTGTCTGCCTCGAAGACGGCAAAAAGTTCAAGTCGTTGAAGCGCCATCTGATGACGCACTACAACCTGACCCCTGAACAGTATCGTGAGAAGTGGGACCTCGATCCTTCCTATCCGATGGTCGCTCCGAATTATGCAGCAGCCCGTTCGCGCCTGGCAAAGAATATGGGCCTGGGTCGCAAGCGCAAGAAGGCCGCTTAAAGAGCTTTGCCAACCCTGATGCACATCTGATACGCGGGTTTTTATGCGTTTCCGATGCTTCCGCATCTTGGGTGCAAGCCAAGCAGGTCTATGAAATAATGATGAAGCGGCGCCGAGAGGCGCCGTTTCGCGTTTGCGGGTATCATCTCCGGTGACGATCATTGACTGACTGCGTCTTCCCGCATCGATGACTTTAATGTATCGAGCGCCTGCTTCAATCCAATGTGGCGATTGAGATCGTAGCTCCAGTGGCCTTTGACGCCTTTGAGGCGCTCACGCTCGATCAGGCGCTTCAGCCGCCTGCATGTATGAGACTTTGTCTCATCATCTTGCGCAATCAATCCATCCAGATCGGCGTTGCAGAGTATCTGCAACGCCAGGCGCTGCCGCGCCTCGCTGGCATGCTTGTCCTTTGACGCGATAAACGCGCTCCGTTGTTTGGTCCAATCGATTGCCCACATGCGTCCATTCCTTCTTGTTGAGGGATGGATGCAGTATGGCCAAACACCAGTGATGTAGGATAAGAGTCCTATAAAGGTCGATAATAAAACAAAAAGTATATTAATAACAGATAGTTAATGAGCGTACATGAGAAAACTTATCCACGCCCTTGTTCGTTTCGATATAAGAAGATATTCCTAAAATCAAAATGGAGTGAGAATGTCTTCGAGTTTGCCCCGTTTGATCCGCTCTGGAGCCGAAGCCCGGACCGTCACCGATACGCTGAAGGCGAGACGATGCCGTTTCAAGCGGCCTATGGTCGTCAACGAGGAAGCGCCGGTCGATGAGCGCCTTTTTCAGCTATGCGACGGGGTCCTTGATATTCTGTCGGCTTTTTTCAATGTGAGCGGCCGGGATCTGCGTTCTCATTCGCGCTGTGAGCGTTCAGTGGCAAGGGTGCGACAGGTCGGCATGTATGTGGCGCATGTCACACTGGCGTTGACAATGAGCGAGGTGGGGCGCGCCTTCGGTCGCGATCGCAGCACGGTCAATCATGCCTGCCATCTGGTCGAGGACATGCGCGAGGATCTGGAATTCGACCGGATCATCCAGACGATCGAAAACATCATTCGGGTAGCCTACGTGGAAAGCGGGAGGCTGCGCGCATGATGGCGCCAGCCCACAAGGAGATTGCGCGGCTGTTGCGTTTTATCGCCAAAGGTGCCGCGGAAATTGTCGAAACGCAAAATTGTGACAAGCTGGTGCTGGAAAGCGGCGCATATGGCACGATTTCCGCGACGCGAAACGTTGTGAAGTTCGCGCTGAGCCAAGGTCTCGGGGTTTTGCAGCAAAGGCAAGGTCTCGATCAGCGATGCGGGACGTACCTGGCTTCGCCGTCTCGAATGCACGAACGACCCTTACGCCTGGCAGCATCGGAGCGAAGCGATAATTGCCATTGCCGATGAGAGCGGATCAGTGCGGCTGCGCAGCAATGACGCGGAGTCGCCGCTGGCGATGCTTCGCAACCGCAAGGATGCAAAGGGCCTGCCGCTGATCGACGATGAGGCGTTCAAGGCGGGCGAGCGGCTGCGATCGGATTTTACACTCGGCAATCTCATGCCGTCGATCGGCGTCAACTGGGGTGTAACCGGCTCCGGTTCACGCGACAATGGTGTGCTCGAGATCACCGATGCGGCACTCGCCGCCCGCCAGCGTGTCGAGAGGGCATTGGAGGCGGTCGGACCGGAATTGTCCGGCGTGCTGATCGACGTTTGCTGCTTTTTGAAAGGGCTGGAGACTGTTGAACGCGAACGGCAATGGCCGGTGCGTTCGGCAAAACTGATCCTGAAGACTGCGCTGGCGGTACTCGACCGGCACTATCACCCGCCGGCACTTGCACGAAGAAACCCAAGGATTATTCACTGGGGGACAGAGGATTACCGGCCGGAGATTGGAAACTAGTGCTGCGTGACCTCTGCGGGGGCGAGTGCATTCTGGGCTTCGCTGCGGATACGGCCGATCATGGCACGCAGGCCATTGGAGCGCTGCGGCGTCAGATGTTCATCGAGGCCGAGTTTCTTCAATATGGCTTCGGGGTTGATCGCCATGATCTCGGAAGCGCGCTTGCCCGAATAGAGCACCATCATGATCGCGACGAGACCGCGCACGATATGCGCGTCGGAATCGCCGACAAACTCGATGACGGGATCGGTGTCAGCATTGAGCGCGCTCTTCAGCCATACCTGGCTGACGCAGCCCCTGACCTTGTGAGCGGCATCCCGCGCTTCTTCCGGGTAAGGCTTCAGGTCGCGGCCGAGGTCAATGACATAGCGATAGCGATCTTCCCAGTCATCGAGAAAGTCGAAATCAGCAAAAATATCGTCAATTGTCTGTGCCATGCATCACATATAGTGATTTGAATCTCCAACGTCACCGCCTGAATCGAAAAAGCTCGATCACTTCCGGGAAACGGTCCCCGTCTGGGTCTTGTCGTCGATCTCGTTCGCCTGCTCCCGCTGGCGGGTGGCGGCATCGAGAATTTCGCGCAAGGCCATTTCACGCAGTTTTGCCTTTATGGCGTCTCCCTGGCCGGATTCTGTGTCGGCGTTTTGCGCGCCGGGTTTCTTCGAATTCTCGCCCATGCGCGCATCGAGATACTCATAGCCAACCTTCGCGACCTCGCCTGCGCGGACGCCGGCATTGGAGAGTGCGGCCTTGCCGGTTTCGCATGCCTGTGGCTTGCGGGTGCAGAAATCGCTGAGATCGCTGATCGTCTCCTGCGCAGCCAGTAACGCCTCGATCGGGCCGGGCTGGGCACCTCCCTGCGGCTGATCTTTCGAGTCCACGGGAATGAACAAGGAGATCAGCATCATCCAGAAGCAGAACTTGATCGCAAACCTGATCAGAAAGAACATTGCAGCAGTCCTCTATGGCGTCGCTATTCAACCCTTCGTGGTGGACACTGACACAGATCCGGCAAAAACCCGTTGAAACGCATTTCTGCATTTGAGTGATCATAGAAAGGAACGATTAATAACTGCTGAGGGTAAACGGGGTTGAGGTAACAACCACCATCAGAGCGGTTTGGCGCTCGCTAGACACTTTCTGGCGTAAATATCTGCATTGGCAGAATTCGGTGCGTGACGCTTGGTGCATCGAGGGTTGCCGAGGTGCGGGCGATCAGGATTTCTACAGTTTCCCTGGCGATTTCTTTGATTGGATGAGAAAGGACCGCCTTGAGCGTGCCGCTGACGAGGCCAACACTTGTCGCTTCCGTTAGATCGTGGCCGATTACCAGAGGGCGCTTGTCGGCTTCAAGCTCTTTCATCGCCGCCATCACTCCTCCGATACCGCCTCCGGCGACATAGACGCCTTTGACGCTTTCATGCCGCTTTACGAGGTCGAGGGTTGCCTCGAACGCGTACTGGTCACTCTCGAATGTAGCGACTGGTTCGAGAAGATGAAGATGTGGCGCATTCTCGCGCAGGAAAGCCCGGAAGCCAATCTCACAGGCTTCCTGGCAGAGATAGCGGTGACTGCCGACGAAGATTGCCACCGCAGACGGGGCGGGGATCATGTTGGCAAGAAGCCAGCCTGCAGTTCGGCCGACCTTTCTGTTGTCGAGACCGACGTAACCGGAGCGCGATGGAGCAGTCAGATCCGAAATCATCGCGATGACCGGGATGTGTCTGGCCGCCAGTTCGTCGATGGCGGACGTAACGCTCGGATGGTCGGCCGCGACGATGGCGACGCCGTCAGCGCCACGACCAACGCGTCTTAGCGTCTCGGCAACAGCTCCGGGCGTGAGATCATCCATGAACTCGACGATCGCTTTTCCACGGATCGAGGGGCTGCTCTCAACGGCCTCCCGGAGTGCAGTTCCCAGTAGTTCGTAAAAGGCCGTCGTCTTCTGCTGGAGAAGAAACGCGAAAGTCTTTTGGGGTACGTCGGTCTTCAGCCGCTGGCGCAGCAGCGGCGTGGCGTAGAACCCGATTCTCTCGGCTGCTTCCAGCACGCGGCTGGCGGTTTCCTCCCGCACATCCGCACGGCCGTTCAACACCCTATCGACTGTAGAAAGGCCGACTCCGGCTTCCTTTGCGAGCGTGGTCATGTTGGGACGGCGCATGTGACCTCAATGAAAGAATTCTTCCACTTCATTGTTGCTCAACCGGACAGTTTTTGAAAGGAAATATTTCATTCCAATTGTCTGAGCGTGCCTGTCGACGTATTTTCCGGGTTCGTCAGGGAGGCCGAAATGCGTGATGGAATTCGAAGTTATGCCTTGGTGGGCAACGCCGACGGTGCCGCCGTCATAACGGGCGATGCCTTCGAGGAGAAGGTCGAGGCCGAATGGTTTTCGGCGAAGGTGGATCGGAAGGAATTCAAGCAACTCATCAAGCGGTCCGATGCAGCAGGTCTACGACATTTTGGAATTTGGCTGGCACTTCTCGCCGGCTCCGGGATCATAGCCTACCTGACGTGGGGTACCTGGTGGTGCATTCCGGCCTTCATTGTCTACGGGCTGGTTTATTCCATGGCCGACCATCATGCGCATGAGCTGTCGCATGGCACCCCGTTCAAGACGCGCCGGATCAACGAGATTCTCTATCATCTGAACGGCTTCATGACCCTGCATGAGGGGCATTACTGGCGCTGGAGCCATTCGCGCCACCACACGGAAACGCTTTTCGTCGGTCGCGACCCGGAAATTGCGGTGCCACGCCCGCCCGACATCATTGGCATGTTCCTTGATCTCTTCTTCATCAAGTCGGGACTGACCCAGATCGCCTCTATCGTGCGTCATGCATTCGGAAGCCTGAACGAGGAGGGACGCCACTTCATTCCGGAAGGGGAGAAACGCAAGGTCTTCTGGTCATCGCGAGCCTTTGTCGCGGTATTCATTGCCGTCATCGTTGCGTGCGTTTTGACGCAATCGATCCTGCCGGCGATGTTCGTGGTGCTGCCCCGTTTCTACGGCGGCTTCATGGCCCAGCTCTTTAACCTCACGCAGCACGCTGGCATGCAGGAGGATATTCGCGATCATCGTCTGAGCACGCGCACCTGGAAAACCAATCCGGTCTTCCGCTTTATGTATATCAACATGAACTACCACGTGGAGCATCACATGTTCCCGATGGTGCCGTTCTATAATCTTCCCAAGACTGCATGAGATGATCAAGGACGAGTGCCCGCCCGCCTACGAGGGCCTGTGGGCCTGCTATGCAGAGATCATTCCCGCCGTGCTGCGACAGGTGAAGGACCCGAGCTGGTACGTCCGCCGTCCGCTGCCGATGCACGCCGTAGCCGCAGAATAAAACAACCGAGGAGGAAGATAATGAGCAGCGTTGATACCGAAAACTGGATTATGGCTTGCGAGGCCGACGATATCGATGAGGAGGATGTCGTTCGCTTCGATCACAACGGCAGGACCTTCGCAATCTATCGTTCGCCCGAAGACAAATATTATGCGACTGATGGGCTTTGTACCCATGAACAGGTCCATCTTGCCGACGGACTGGTGATGGATCATGTCATCGAATGTCCCAAGCACAATGGGCGCTTTGATTATCGGACAGGCCAGGCCAAAGGCGCGCCCGTCTGCGTCAATCTGAGGACGTATCCGGTGAAAGTCGAAGACGGCAAGATCCTGATTGCCCTGTGAGCAATTGTGAAGCAGTGAGTCGGCATCCGCGTCGGCCTTGACGAAACCCTACAGTCCCTGCGGCGCCCTCTGCTTTCAAAAGCGGTTCGCGAAACCGATGGTTTACGATTCGGATGGCAAAGCTGCTCAAAGCCGAAACCCTTCATTTACCATGACCGTCACAATCGCTTGAAACACGGTTCGCTTGGCGTCCGGCGGCCCCGCTTTATCCTTTCCTTAAAGCCTCATCTGCAAAAGTTAACGCCGACAGGAATGTTGCAGAGAACATTCGGGAAATGACCGCGACTTATCCGGCTCCGGCCGGATTTCGCGGAAAGCAGGAAAAAGTTGGTGCCGATTCACTCCGTCACACAATCCAGAATTGCGGCAGGCTACAACCGCCTGTGCAAGCGCTGGGTCAGTCCGTCCGCTGCTGGTGGTGCTACCGCCGAGCGGGACGCGCGTATGGCCGGCGCGTTTCTCGGCATGCCGCTGATGCTGGCTGTCGCATTGACCACCAGCCACTCGATCGCGGGTGAACTCGACGCGATGTTGAGCCTCGTTGCCGGCGTTCTGGCGCTTCCGATGATCTTTTGCGGTGCGCTTTCGGTATCGAAGAACAGTGCGTCGGTCGGCATGAGCGCGCTTATGGCCTATTCTCTGTCTGTCGCCGCAATCGGTGTCACCGCACCATCGACGAATTTGCTGCTCTGGATCATGGCCGCGGCCATCCCTCTCGAAACCTGGTTTGTCTGCCGCGATGAGAAATCCATTCGCCTGCCGGCTGGCATTGCCGCCGGGGTGCTTGCAACACTCTTCGTCGTTGCGATGCGGGCAGGTGAAAGCGTGACATTGTCGCCCTTGGTGCTGCTTGCTTCGTTCGGCTATTTGGCGACACTCATTGTCAGAACAGTTAGCACTCTCGCCGCCCGCACCGCTGCTGCCCGCCGCGATGATCGCGTGGCCGATCTGGAGAACGCTATCGACGGCGTTGTGTTCAGTCTTGGAATGGATGGGCTCATTCTCTCGCTGTCGC
The DNA here is from genome assembly GCA_963776115.1 of uncultured Alphaproteobacteria bacterium. Classification (GTDB taxonomy): domain Bacteria; phylum Pseudomonadota; class Alphaproteobacteria; order Rhizobiales; family Rhizobiaceae; genus Phyllobacterium. The sequence goes on from CAVZLS010000006.1 coordinate 238,164, forward strand.
CCAATGCGCAGGACCAGTTCGGCATCGCACGCAATCTCCTGATTGGCACGCCTCTGCTCGACCGCGTGCATGTGTCGGATCGTGTACAGTTTTTGAGTTTCCTGTCGGATATGAAGAGCGGCGCTTCGAGTGCGACGGCCGAGATCAAGCTGCGGTGTGTTGCACCGGGCGCTACGTCGAAACACGCCCATAACGTGCGCTTCGCTACCTATCGTCTGCGCGCCGTGCCGCACAGCCAGGACGACAGGTTTTGTCGTTGTCGCGACCGATATTTCTGAGGCTGTCGCCGACCGCAATGCGCTGATAATTGCGCGCCGTGAGGTCGAAACAGCCGAAATCGCCAAGGGTCGGTTCCTTGCTTCGGTCAGCCATGAACTGCGCACGCCGCTCAACTCGATCATCGGCTTTTCCGATGTGCTGCTGCAGGAGATTTGCGGCAAGCTGCCGGACGGTCGCCAGCGTGAGTACGTGGAACTTGTAAACCAGTCAGGCAATCATCTCCTTTCCGTCGTCAACGCCATTCTGGATGTGTCGAAGATCGAGGCGGGCACCTATCCGATCTTCACGGAGAGCTTCGCCTTCAAGAATGCCGTGACCATGGTGCACGACATGATGGCGCATCAGGCCTCGCAAAAAGGCGTGACGCTGTGCGACCGTGTCAGCCCGCGTATCGGCAATGTCGTTGCCGACAGCCGCGCCATCAATCAGGTGCTGATCAACCTGGTTTCAAACGCCATCAAGTTTACCGAAAGCGGCGGCGTCGTCACCATCGATGCGCTGATCGAAGATAACATGCTGGCCTTCTCCGTCAGCGATACGGGCATCGGCATTGCCGAGGCGGACCTGAAGACCTCTGGGCCAGCCTTTCCGGCAGGTGCAGAACGATTACACGCGCAATCACGAAGGTACGGGCCTTGGCCTTGCCACGGTCAAGGGCCTTGTCGGGCTGCATGACGGCGAGATGAGGATCAAGAGTACTCCGGGGCACGGCACCGTTGTAGACGTGCGCATTCCCCTGGACGGTCCCGTGATCGAACATTTTTCGGACGAGGCGAACATTGTCGAATTCAAGATCGAAAGCGATATCGAGGGAGGTTCCCATGAGGAAGCCCGTAAGTCGGCCTAGCAGCAAGCGGCGCGCTCCGAGGCGGGGCAAGTTCGCCGTGGCTGTTTTCGCAACCGGCAGTCTGATCGCCAGCAATCCCGGCATTGCCGGCGGCACGACGGCCTTTCTGGTCACGCTCGGTTTCATCTCCGCCAATGCGCTTTGGTATCAGCCGCATGTGCATGAGGGCGTGTTCTTCCGCACGCGGCCGGAACTCGTTTTCAAACCCGTCAAGCAAAGCAATATTTCGTTGCCGGGCGGTACCTCGCAGGCACAATCAGCCGACGCGCCCATTCGCAAGGTAAAATCTGTTCCCATTCCGCAGAGCCCCGACCCGATTGCCGCCGCGATCAATGGCGACCCGGTTCTGGCGCCAGGCGGCGATCCGGAAGTCGCCAAACTGCAGCAGAAATTGCTGGCGCTGGGTTTTTACAGCGGCACTGTCGACGGGATTTCCGGCAAGGGTACCCGCGCCGCCATCGATGCCTATCGCAAGGCGACGGCCGCCATGGGTATCGAGCCCGAGCAGGCTGTTGACAATGCCAGCGAGACCACCGCGAGCATCGCCATACCGGAGAAGAAGCCGGAACAGACGCAAGAAAAGGCTACAATCCAAAAGGTTTCGACCAGTCCGGCGCAAGACAATGCAGCCGTCGCGAGCGCTGGCGGATTGTCGCCAGCCGAAATCGTCCGGGTTCAGGCGGGCCTTCGCGCATTCGGCAATGACATGGTCGAGATTGACGGCAAGGTCGGCGCCTCCACCAAAAGTGCCGTGAGCGAATTCCAGAAGCTGTTCCGCCTGCCGGTGACGGGCGAGCCGGATCAAAAGCTGCTCGCCAAGATGCAGGAAATAGGTTTAATAAATTAAGCTCTGGCTATCTCCCCCCTTGTGCGGGGGAGAAAGCGATTTCAGCATCTTAGCCCTTGCTAAGTGCTAGAAATCGCCAGAGAGGGGATTTGCTTCACTGAACTACCCCCTCACTTGGATTTTCCAAGGATTTAGCAAAGAGGCTAAATCCAGGTAAATCCTTTCTCTCCCACAAGGGGAGAGATAATCGGCATCGACTGCATCGCCCGAATTGAGAGAAACCGCATGCGCCTGACATCTGAATTCTGGGTTGCCGCACTGGTCAGGCGCGTCAATGGTACAGGTGCATTCGCTGCACTGAGCAACAAGGGCGCGGCGGAAGCGGGCGCTATTTTCATCAAGTTCCGCAATGCGGACGGCAAGCTATGATCTCTTCGGACCAGCACCGCAGATGGTCTATGACGAAACCAAGCCCGATGAGCGGCTGTTCACGCCATTGAAGTACCGGCGTGGCTGAAATGGAAATCAATGACGATCTGGAAAAGCAGAAGCGCTGGGATCGGGATTTGTGGATCGTCGAGATCGAGGATTATCGCGGCGATCGATCGAGCTGTTTCCGGTCGCGAAAGACTAGGAAACCTTGCGCGCGCCGTTCTCGAAGTCCGCGGCCATCTCGCGCAGTTTCTGCCGTAGTTTCTGCGAGTTTTCCTGTGCCTTCCAGCGCTCGACGGTCGCCTCGTGCTTTTTCCTGATCGATCTGGCGATAGGATTGCACGAACAGACGTAGCGAATGCAGATCCTTGTGGACGAGGCCGAACAGCCCAGTGAGGACGAGATGCGCGGCCTCGGCAGAAAGTCCGAGAGACGCCAGCGCGATCGTCAGTTCTGCGTTCAGGCCATGGCCGATGATGCGTTTTGCGCTGTCGGCGTCGAGGTCAAGCGCCTTGGCAAATTCCTGTTCGAAGAAGGTGGTCTGGTCGAGAAGAGCCGCATCGACAAGATGTTCGGCCAAAGCCTGATCGCTGGAGAAGCCGGCATCGCTGTCCCGCATCAGCGCCTTCAGCGCCTCACGCGTTTCGCGCAGGCGCGGCGATTCCTGGGTCGAGAGGGTGTCGGGCATGTCGCTTTCCCTGCCATGGACGAAATTCGATTGAGACGTCAAAGCACGTTCAATCGCCGGGTCGTTGAACCCATGCAGCACGCGCAGAAGTTCGGGATCGGTGATCTCGCGCCGCGCGATCGCCCGTGCATGGCCAAGGCCCTTATGCGCGATGATGTCGATCAGGTCGGACGTATTCAGAACCGGCGAGCGCAACAGAAGCGGCGCGGATATATCCACCTCGTCCTCCGCAAGCGCGATGACAAGCCGTTTCGGTGCGTGGGAAAATTCCGACAGGGCGGCGGCCGCATGGCGCCGTACCCGCTGCGAGGCGAGGGCGAGGAGCGGAACCGCGAGGTCCTCGAGTTGCTGCGCATCGCTCTTTGCCGGTCTTGCGACGCAGCAGAAGGCAGTAATCGACGCGGTCAGGAGATCGTCAGCCTTGCTGCCGCTACTGCGGTCTTCAAGCGCCCGAAACTCAGGATACTTCACGAACACAACTCCACGAGACGCAGTACGAGGTTACGAGCCCGAACTCTAAACAATGGCTAAAATTAGCCTTGAAGCGTTAGCAACCCGTTAACCATCGGCGGGCTATTGAAAATTATGGCGCAAATCGTGCGCGCGTAAGCATCGGCGTATCAAGGAGATCAACGAACTCGGATGCGTTGATATTCACGCCATGACGGCCTGCAAACGGCATTTTTCTGCGATCCGGTGCTCACGTACTTCAAGTACGCTCCGCTCCGGTTCTCGAAAACCACCGTTTTCGCCTCGTCATGATCGCGAATTTCGACACATCCTAAAACGGATGGGCGATATGGGGTTGGTCATCACATTTCCAGGCAGCGCAAACAAGCGCCGCACCATTGCAGACAACGAACGGCAGACGACTGCCGAAATCACGATTTTTCCCGGCGTGCGCTATGAGCGTTATGCACCGGAAGCGCCAAAGCGCGCCAAACCAAAATCACCGCGCAGATTTTTCGATACGATGCCGCAGCCAGGTTAAATTGCTGCCTGTTATTCAAGCAATTCGCATCTTTGCTTATTAAATCAGCTTTTACCGCACTTGCGTGCTTGACACGAATGGCGGCTGCGTATCCTATTGCGGATTATTACGCGCGCTAAGTTTATTCTTACACCATTTCAACAGAGATATTTTCGATGTCATCAATTACCGGCACCGCCGAGAGTATCGGCTTACCTTCAGCTCATCCAAAGCGTCTGGCTCTTGCAAGCGTGATCGGCACGACGCTGGAATATTACGATTTCACCATCTACAACACGATGGCGGCGCTGGTCTTCAGCCAGCTGTTCTTCCCGAGTGTCGATCCCATGGTCGGCACGATGCTGGCATTTTCCACCTACGCGATCGGTTACTTGTCGCGCCCGCTCGGCGGCCTGTTTTTTGGCCGCCTCGGCGACAAGATCGGCCGCCGCGCAGTGTTGGTGATAACGCTGATCATCATGGGGCTAACGACTGCGACCATCGGCCTGCTGCCGACCTATGGCTCCGCCGGAATACTGGCGCCGCTGCTGCTGATAACGTTGCGCTTCGTGCAGGGTGTTGCTCTCGGCGGCGAATGGGCGGGCGCAGTCTTGCTGGCGGTCGAGCATGGACGGCAGGACCAGCGGGGACTCAATGCCTCGTGGACACAGATGGGACCCGCGCTGGGCACCCTTCTTGGGACCGGCCTGATCTATGGCTTTACGTCGCTCATGGACAACGAAACTTTCCTTGCATGGGGCTGGCGCGTTCCTTTTCTTCTCAGTCTGGTGCTGGTCACGTTTGGGCTGTGGGTTCGCAGCGGCGTTGAAGAATCGCCGATGTTCAAGCAGCTCGAAGAGGCGCATACCAAGGCCGAAGCGCCGGTCAAGGAGGTTGTCACCAATCATTGGCGCCGCCTGTTGCTGGCGGGTGGATCCCGCATCGGCGGCGACGTGCTCTACGGGTTGATCGTTGTCTTCACCCTGACCTATGTGACCACCGTCCTGCAACTACCAAAGTCCACGGCGTTGATGGCTCTCTTGATCGGTACAGGATTCAACGCGCTGGCCGTTCCGCTCTTTGCGATCTTGTCAGATCATTGGGGACGGCGACCCGTGCTCGCGCTCGGCGTCCTCAGCGCGATCAGTCTGGGCCTTCTTCATGTTCGTGTTGCTCGATACGACGCAGACCATGGCGATCGTGCTCGCCTCCGTCGGTGGCCTGATCGTGCATGCGTGTCTTTACGGTCCGCAGGCGTCATTCATCATCGAGCAATTTCCGACTCGCATCCGCTTTACCGGCGCATCGCTCGCTTATACTTTTGCCGGGATTATCGGCGGTGGATTCGCTCCCTTGATCATGGCGGCGCTGTTCAAAAGCTATTCGGGCTCCTACGCCATCTCGATCTACGTGGCAGGTGCGGCGTGCGTGACGGGATTGGTGCTGCTGCTGGCGCGCGAAACAGCGCACGAGCCCCTGGAGGAGTAGCATTCCCGCGGGACGACGCAGCGATTGGATCCAGTCGCTGCGTCGTTTATAGCAGCGGCGTGCAGCTGGCGCTTTTCAGGAAGGAATCGATTTCTTCCTTCCAGGACTCATCCGGCACGAAACTACGGATGACAACAAAGCCTTCATCCATGTCGGCCTCGATCAGCACGGAATTTTCCGCCGCCGCAGGCTTGGTTTTGTTGAGTTCGATCATTTGCAGCGGTGTCGCGATGACCAGATCGAGCTGGTCGGCGATCGCGGTGCGATCGTTGATCGAGTATATGTTTTCGCCTTGGCGGTTGTAGACGGAGATTGACCAATAAGGTGTCGTGCCGATGCCGGTGATGTGGGCGGGAAGATCCTCGATATCGAAGCGGCAGGCTGCTGCCTGAAACAGTGGATCGAAGGCGAGCGGCACGGTGCCGGGCGCTCGGTCTCGAGTCACGCTATGGAATTGCCAGTCATCGCCATAGGCGGAAATACGCGACCAGGCGTTGCGATCGGAATAGAAGGGCACGAGCAGGACAACCGCGATGTGAACAATGCCGGCGCCGATGAGACCAAAGAGCAGGGCGCGAAAAAGCTTACCCATCGCAACTGATCCTCGTGACCGCCGGGAATGTCATGTCGACGAGGCCCGAATTGCTGCCGACAGGCGTGTCATAGAGTGTCATCACGAGCACCATCCGTCCGGCGCCTATCGTGGCAAGCCAGTTTCCCGGTTGCGCCTTGGGCGAAACGAGCACGACGAACTGGCCATTCTCCTGGCGGAGTATTTGCCGCGAATGCAGCGCAGGCAGGCGGTCCTTACCCGGGTCAAGTGCGATGAGCGAGCGGTCGGCTGCGTAGAGCGTCCAGAAACGCGAATTGGGGCTATTGCCTTCGATCCTGTAGGAGCAGCGCCGGTCAAGCGCCTGGCCCTGATTATCATCATAGGCGTAAAAGGCGAGACCCTCGGCGGACCCAAGCGGAAAGGCGCCTTCGCGGGCGGCGCGCGCCTTGGCATAAGGATCGGAGAGGAGGGTACCTGCTTCCGGATGCCCGGTCCATTGGCCGACGGTAAGCGCGCCAAAGCCATCGAAACGGTTGACCGCATACCATGCGCTCAGCGTGCCGCCGCCGACGGCAATCACAAGCGCAATGAGGGCGAGGAGAACATTTCGAAGCATCGAATCAGAAGTACACGCGAGTGTTGGGGCACGCAATCAAAGCGCGGAGACTTTCGAGGGCAGGATCGGCAGCTTGAGCTGCGGCGCGGCCTTCAGCGCCTGGCCGATTTCACGGATGGCCGTTGCGGTGGCGCCTGAAAGAACCCGTGGCCGCTCTTCCGCTTTCAGCGCGTCGTCGTCAACGGCCTCCTGCCTCTTTGGCCGCCGCCACCTTGTCCTGCTTCGGCATGGTTGGGTCGATGCCCGGGATGGCTTTGAGATCGATGTTCTGATGCGCATAGTTCATGAAGCGCTGCCAGGTCATTGCCGGAAGGATGCCGCCCGTCAATTCCTTGGTCGGCGTGAAATTGTCATTGCCGAACCAGACTGCGGCCGTGTAGTTGCCGGTAAAGCCAACGAACCATGCATCGCGATAGCTTTGCGTGGTGCCGGTCTTGCCCGCCGCGCGCGTCATCGGCAAAGCGGCACGCCGGCCTGTGCCCCATTCCGGCACCTGCGACAGCATGATATTCATGTTGTCTGCCGCCGTTTGCGAAAGCACCCGATGCGGTTTCACGCCGTCCTTCTTCCAATCCCACAGGACATCGCCATTCTGGCTCAAGATCTGCGTGAAGGGATGACGCATGCCGGCGATGCCGCCGGTCGCGAAGACGTTGTAACCGGTTGCCTGATCCATGACGGTCATGCCTGAGGTGCCCAGCACCATGGTCTTGTGCGAGCTGATCGGCGACTCAACGCCAAAGGCCTTGGTCAAGGCTACGATGGGCGCGGTCGTCAGGTAATCCTTGGCGAGCCGCACGGGCACTGTATTGATGGATTTGACCAGTGCGGTGGTCAGGTCGATCTTTCCCAGATACTGACGAGAATAATTCTGCGGCGACCAGTTGCCCCATGAAACCGCGCCACCGGAGACCAGCGTCTTCGGGGTCATGCCCTTTTCCATGGCGGCAGCATAGACATAGGGCTTGAACGACGAGCCCGCCTGCCGCAGCGCGGCCGTGGCGCGGTTGAACTGGCTTTCGCCATAGTCGCGGCCGCCGACGATCGCCCTGACAGCGCCGTTGTTTTCAAGCACAACGATTGCAGCCTGGGTGACGTGATATTCCTTGCCAAACTGGCGAAGATGATATTCCGCGGATTCCTCCGCTGCCTTCTGGATTCCCGTATCGAGCGTGGTGCGGACGACGAGCGTATGGGTCGGCATTTTCTGCGCGACCTTCTTGACCTCATCGAAGGCCCAATCGAGGAAATAATCCGGGCTTTCCGAGCGGCCGCGATCGACCACGGTTGCGGGATTGCGCCGTGCGCCGACCACCTGGCCTTCGGTCATCAATCCGCCCTGGACGAGATTGGTGAGCACCACGTTGGCGCGGGCACGCGCTGCCGGCAGGTTGACATGCGGCGCATATTTCGCTGGTGCCTTGAAAAGCCCGGCCAGCATTGCCGCCTCAGCCAGATTGACATCCTTGACGCTCTTGCCAAAGTAAAATTCGGAAGCCGCCGCGATGCCGAACGTTCCGCCGCCCATATAGGCGCGGTCGAGATATGTCTGCAGAATTTCCTTCTTGGTGAGGTTTGACTCCAGCCATAGGGCAAGGAAAGCTTCCTTGATCTTGCGGTCAAGGCTTCGCTCATTGTTGAGGAACAGATTTTTCGCCAGCTGCTGGGTAATGGTCGAGCCGCCCTGGACAACGGAATTGGCGCGCAGGTTTTCCGTCATGGCGCGCGACAGCCCGAGGAAATCAATGCCGAAATGGTCGAAGAAGCGACGGTCTTCAGTTGCAAGGACGGCCTTGATGACGTGGTCCGGCAATTCGTCAATGGGTACGGCACTGCGGTGCAGAATACCTCGCTGGCCGATCTCGTTGCCATAGCGGTCGAGGAACGTCACGGCGAAATCATCGCGTGTACGCCAGTTCTTTTCGGTTTCATGAAAGGCCGGGATAGCCAGCGTCAGCATGAGCACGGAACCGACTGTACCCCAGGTGAATGCTTCGCCCAGAACTTCGAATATAGCGCGACGCCAGCCCGTGACATGGAAGCGGCGGAAGAAGATGGTGGTGTCTTCCCAGAATTCTGCAAGGCGAAAGCGCGTTTCGTAAAGGGTCGAATCGATCCAGGCATCAAGCCCAAGCAGCGGCGAGACCTTGAATCGCTTGCGTTTCTTGTCCGGCCTTGGCGCGTTCATCAAACTTCTTGCCTGCCCTGTGCTAAGCCATGCTTGCCCCTGAAGGCACATGGTTTAGCGGATATCACTTAACAGCTTCTTGAGGCGGCTGTTTAGGCTTTAATATGGTCATTTCATCCCACAAAAAGAATACCGCCTTTGTGATTAATGTCACAAGGGTAAGCGCCTCCGATATGGAGATTTGACCGGGACTGTTGCCAAAAAGTTTCCACTTGCAATTGCGCCTGTCCGGTGGATTGGTGTCATTTTCCAAGTGGGAGCATAGGCATGTCCATCGAGCATTGGCTGGCATTCGTTGCAGCATCGGCAATTCTTCTCGCTATTCCCGGTCCGACGATCCTTCTCGTCATCTCCTATGCGCTTGGCCACGGCCGGCGCTTTGCGGCGGCGACGGTTGCGGGTGTTGCGCTCGGTGATTTCACTGCGATGACTGCCTCCATGCTTGGACTTGGTGCCTTGCTCGCGGCATCGGCAGCGATCTTCACCGTACTGAAATGGGTTGGCGCCGCTTACCTTATCTATCTTGGCATCAAGCTCTGGCGTGCGCCGATCGCCAATCCTGAAACCGGCGAAATGCCGGAAAAGAACGAGAAGGCGTACCGCATCTTCCTCCACGCCTACGTGGTGACTGCCCTCAACCCCAAAAGCATTATTTTCTTCGTGGCTTTCCTGCCGCAGTTCCTCGATACGACCCGCCCGATATTCACGCAAATGGTGATCTTCGAAACGACCTTCCTCGTTCTCGCGACGCTGAATGCTGCAACCTACGCCGTGATGGCATCGATGGCGCGCCAGACCATCCGCAAGCCAAAGGTCCAGCGCATCGTCAACCGGACAGGCGGATCGCTGATGATCGGGGCAGGGCTGCTGGCTCTCAGCTGGAAAAAGGCATAGAGAACCTCGATAACTTCACCCTGATGGGCATCTGATGCGATTTTCTGCGCTTCCGGTGCTCACGGACCAAAACGTCCGCTGCGCTCCGGTTCTCGAAAACCACACCAGCTGCCTCATCAGGTTGAATTCTCAAAGTTCTCTTCTCACGCAGTTAAGAAAATTTTCTCTATTAGGAATATAATCCTTGACTGCGTAACGGTTGTCCTGTAGGTTTTAGTCATCGTCGGAAATGTGAGTCCAATACTTCGCGGGCCGGTTAGCCGGGGGCGAGTGGATCCGTTTCGGCTCCTACCTCAAGGACAATCCATGATCGTCAATTTTGCCGCCGCCATGCGCCGGCGAAGCGCATTTGCGCTATGTCGCGAATATGGCATATCGGCCGCCGAGGTCGTGCCGCTGCTCGGACTGACAGAAGGCCAGTTTCTGCGAGCGCTCAAACGCGACGGTCTGTCGTATAGCGATATGCAACAGGGAAACCGGCAGTTGCGTCTTGCCCAGCGGATCATGGATCTGCTGCGCAAGGAACTGGATACGCTTTCCTCGCTGGATGAAGAAGCGTCGGGCAAAGTGAGGCTCGATGCCCTGGCGCTTCTTGCCCGCACTATTGAACGCGTGAGCGATCTACAAGAGCGCTTTGCAACAACAAGAGCGCAAACCGTGGGCAGCCTGAGTGCCGATGAGCTTCGCGCCGTCCTGAAACGCATTGATGAAAGGATCGATGAACTTGCTGACAGCCGCGCAAGAGAACTGGTCCAGAAAGAACTTCAACGAAAGGGAATCGGTAGCGCTCGAACGGGAGTGGATTTGCCAGGGAAGGACAGCGCAACAACCGCCGCACGGTGAATGGCAGACATGGCTGATCCTTGGCGGGCGCGGCTCCGGCAAGACCCGGATAGGCGCGGAATGGGTCAACGGCGTCGCACAAAACTACCGGCCATTCGCTACGCGTGGTTCATGCAACATCGCGCTGGTCGGCGAGACATTGGCGGATGTGCGCGAAGTCATGATCGACGGGCCGTCGGGTATCATGAAGGTGTCCCGCGCAGAGAGACCACGCTACGAGATGACACGGCGGCGTCTCGTTTGGTCAAACGGCGCCACGGCTTCGATGTTTTCGTCCGAGGATCCGGACAGCCTGCGCGGTCCGCAATTTGACGCGGCCTGGTGCGATGAGTTGTGCAAATGGAAACATGTTCAGGAGACCTGGGATATGCTGCAATTCGGCCTGCGCCTCGGGTTGAACCCGCGCCAGGTGGTGACGACAACGCCAAGGCCCCTGCCATTGCTCAAGAATATGCTCGCCGATGCGGCAGTTCGTGTGCGCCGCATGAAAATGCAGGAGAATGCCGCCAATCTTGCGCCGGGCTTCGTCAAGCATGTGAATGGCCTTTATGGCGGTACGCGGCTCGGGCGGCAGGAACTCGACGGCGAGTTGATCGAGGAAAGCCCGGACGCGCTATGGTCCCGGCTGATGATGGAGAACGTGTTCTCGTCAGACGTGCCGGAGCTGAAGCGGATCGTCGTTGCGATCGATCCTCCAGCCAGCGCAACGAAGAAATCAGATGCTTGCGGCATCGTGGCGGCCGGCCTTGGTGAGAACGGAGTGGCCTGGGTGCTCGCTGACGAGAGTTTTGCGCCGGCCAAGCCGCATGAATGGGCGAGGAGGGCGATTGCGCTGTTTCACAGGCTGGAGGCTGATTTGATCATTGCCGAGGTCAATCAGGGCGGCGATATGGTCGCTGCGGTGATCGCAGCGGAGGACGATGGCGTTCCCGTGCGTTCCGTGCGGGCCAATCGCGGCAAGGCCTTGCGTGCCGAGCCGATCGCAGCGCTCTACGAACAGGGAAGGGTACGCCATGCGGCGCGGCTTTCCCCTGCTGGAGGATGAAATGTGCGACTTCGCGCATAATGGCTTGTCGAACGGCCGCTCTCCGGATCGTGTGGACGCGCTCGTCTGGGCGCTTAGCGATCTCCTGCGCCGCCGCGATGGCAGCCCGAGGATACGCGTGGTGGGGTGACATTTCCTATATCTTGGCGCGCATGACGGCTTGCGTTCATATTCGAGCGCCATTGCTTGCTGGTCTATTGAAACTTGTCGATCACATCCTGGTCCAGACGCAGGGTTACGAGCTTCTTGGGTTTTTCGACGGGAGGCCGGCCACGAGTTCGGCGCACTTAGTCGATTGCGTCGAAGAACTCGGGAGGAAGAACTTCCGTCGCCAGGGACGCGTGTTAGCGAGTTGGCTTCGTCAGTGAGTTCAGGGAAATCAACAGCATCCCATATCTGCTTGGGTCAAGCCATGATCCTTCGTGAAAATGATTTGCGACCACGTCTTAGGATTTGAGATCGTAGGCTCGTCCTCTCTTTTCATACTGGGTGATGCGAAACGGAAAACTGATCAGCGAAATTGCCTGCAGCTCCGAGGTTAGCGAAGATCACGAACGGCGGTCCCGTCGAGGAACTGGCCGAATCGTCTCGTCATGCGGCGGCTACCTCGATGCTTGTCAGCTCGGGCGGGCTCAACTCGCATCAGTCGACGACATTCAAGGAAAAACGCGCACGGCAAAGTCGAGGCCAGGTTCGCAATTTGGCCAAGCGTGTTTGGCCTCATCCCTGACGATTTTCAAAGCCTTCGCGGCACGAAAAATCGGGAACGTAAGATTAAAAGTGTAACGAATAATAGTTTTGTACACGAATAAATCCCGTTCTACAACTGAGAAAGAACCCCTTCGCATGGCACTCAACTGGCCGTGGCGCCGACGCGCTGCGAATGAGAACCCGTATCTGCAGCAGAAGTCGGCGCAGGGCTTTGTCGCCTTGCAATTCGACCGCGAGGCGCGCTGGTCGCAGAGCGGTTATGTCGGGCTTTCGCGGCAAGGTTTCATGCGCAATCCCGTTGCCTATCGCTGCGTCCGTCATCTAGCGGAAGCGGCCGGCGCAACTCCCTGGCTGCTCTATGAGGGCAAGACCGAGCACAGCGAGCATCCGATGCTCGATCTTCTGATCAACCCGCACCGCGGCACCGACGGGGCAAGCTTCCTCGAGGCGCTGTATGGCCATCTGCTGCTCTCCGGCAACGCCTATGTGGAGCGGGTGCAGAGCGGCGGTGGGGCGAGCGAGCTGCACCTCTTGCGGCCGGATCGCGTTCGTATCATTGCCGATGACAATGGCTGGCCCATCGCGCTGAACTACGGCGTCGGCGCGCAGAAGCGCACGATCCCGCTCGATGAGGGGCGCGGACTGCACCTGAAGCTCTTCCATCCGCTCGATGATCATTACGGCTTCGCACCACTCGAAGCAGCGCTGATGGCACTGGATATCCACAACGCTTCCGGCTCGTGGAACAAGGCGCTGCTCGACAATTCGGCACGGCCCTCCGGAGCGCTCGTCTATGCGCCGGGCGAAACCAGTCACCTGACGGAAGATCAGTTCGAGCGCCTGAAAGGCGAGCTGGAAGAGGGTTATACGGGTGCGGCGAAGGCTGGTCGTCCATTGCTGCTGGAAGGAGGGCTCGACTGGAAATCCATGGGGCTGTCGCCGCTCGATATGGATTTCATCGCCGCCAAGAACACGGCAAGCCGTGATATCGCGCTGGCCTTCGGCATTCCGCCCATGCTGCTTGGCATTCCCGGCGACAACACCTACGCCAACTACGCGGAAGCAAACCGCGCTTTTTATCGCCTGACGGTGATCCCGATGGTGACACGCACAGCCAAGGCTTTCGCTGCCTGGCTCGGTCCCGGTCTACGGCAACGAGCTGCGTATCGAGCCCGATCTCGACCGCGTCGATGGGCTCTCACCAGGAACGCGATGCGCTGTGGCAGCGGATCGGCGCTGCGCCGTTCCTCAGCGATGAGGAAAAGCGAGAAGCAGTCGGCTACGCCCCAACAAATCAGGGAGAATAAGATGACACACTGGTCCGATGCCGCCTGGATCTGGCGGCAAAGGCGGCGGGCGCATTGCCAGGCTCCGCTGTCTCCCTCGCCTACATGCTGCCGCGCGACAAGAGCGAAGCGGCCATCCGCTTCATCGTCGGCATTGTCTGCGGCCTCGCCTTCGGCGGCGTAGCCGGGATCAAGATCGCTGCCGAACTCGACATTGGCGGTGAGCTCGGGAAAACCGAATTGATGCTGATGGGGGCGACGGCTGCAAGCCTCGCCGCCTGGACCGCGCTTGGCATTTTCGCCCGCATCGCTGCGCGCATCGGTGAATTGAAACCTCCGCAAATCGATAGAAGTCCCTCTGACGAAAGGGATATCGCCAATGTCCGATAGGCGTTTCCTGCCAAGACTTGGGAAAAAATATACCGGACTGACCGTCGAGACCGTGGCGGAGGATGGCAGCTTTTCCGGCTATGCCAGTCTGTTCGGCGAGGTTGATCTGGGCAAGGACGCGAATTCAGGCGGGAGCCTTTCTGAAGTCGATCCAGACACGTGGTGCCGCCGGCATCCGCATGCTGTGGCAGCACGATCCGAACCAGCCGATCGGCACCTGGACGGAGGTTCGCGAGGACAAGCGCGGGCTCTATGTCGAGGGCAAGCTGGCCAAGGGTGTCGCCAAGGCTTCCGAAGTGCTGGAGCTGATGCGCTCTGGCGCCATCGATGGGCTTTCCATCGGCTTCAAGACGATCAAGGCCAAGGCGGATGGTGGCGGCATCCGCCATATCCACGAGGCGGACCTTTGGGAAATCTCGGTGGTAACTTTTCCGATGTTGCCATCGGCGCGGGTGAGGGCAGGTGAAGAGCCTGGCTGGCGCCATGCCGGACAGGGATTACTCAAACCAGCCGCGAATACTCTGGAACATCAAGGCCAATGAGGTTCTGATTGAGGCGCTGAAGCTGAGCCCCCAGAGCGATCACAATTGCCGATGGATGGCGCAATTGGAGGAGGCGAACGAGGCGCTCAAAAGCCGCTCGCTGCTCTATGAGCCATTCCAGCTCTGGTACAGAAAATACAATCCGGACCAGCCGCGTGTTTCAGCCGGAAACCCCGATGGCGGGCGCCGCCACTCAAACAGGATGCGTTTGACCGAAGGTGGGGCGATAGGGAAAAACCGGATGGCACTATTGCCAGAGGAGGGCGCTTCGGTGGGGGCATTGCCTGCGAAGAAACCCGACATTGGCCCGAAAGCACCGGATGGCACGCCGGTACGACCGGCGCAGGCAGACAGTGACAATCCGCAGAGATACACGGTCGATGACGAAGAAGAAGTGCCCAAGGGGATCGGACACCAAAGTCGCCATGTGGCGCAAGATGAGGCGTTGAAAGCGCGCATGCGCACAGATTATCGCCAATGGCCAACGCCAGGGGGTAAAGCTACTGAGTGGGCCGAGGCCTACGGCAGTTTCGACAATCAGATCAATGCCAACGACATGGTCAACAGAGTTTTGCAGAACAACAGAGAATTGGTGGACGCGGTTGCGAACGGGGAGCTTGATGCGGCGACCCTAAATATGCGGTTTGGACATCCAACGGGCAGGGAAGCCTACCGACCAAAGTCTAATAGTTACTCCTATATGCGAACGACATTTAATGTGCGAGTAAGAATCGAGCACGACAAGAGGACAAAGCGAGGGTATCCGCGTGAGGACAGCAATGCCATGCAACGAAGAGCTATCGGAGCGCAAGCCATGAAAATACCCCCAGAATTTCCGGAACTGTGCGTATGGTTCAACCCGGCAATTCTCGATGCATTCCCTGAGGTAACAGACAGATTTGCTTTCGCGCTTGGGAATATCACTGATCAACAACAACAGGTGATCAAAGCGTTCATACTTGATGTGCTGGAAAACGTGCATGACTCCGAGGAATTGAACCGGATATGGCGCGCGGCCGATTCCAACATTCTTTTTAGCAATGACGATGGCATACGAGATTTTCTGGCGGAGATTGTCCGTCGTATTGGCTGACAAGTCCGATCTGACCATTTATTGTCGCCCAACAAAGGTTTTTTAGCGCCGCCCCCTAGCCCAAAGTTCAATTGCCCCGATGCAGTTTGAGCCGTGTTCTGTTCACATCGCATTCCAAGGGGTGAACAGGCAGCGAAATGCGATGGAACCACTCGGAGCGCGAAGCATGAAAATACCACCGGAGTTTCCAGCATTGTGCGTAAACTTTAATCCTGTGATTTTCGATGATTTATCGCTAGAGGTAACAGACAGATTTGCCTTTGCCCTCAAACATGTCAATTCTCAACAGCAACAGGTGATCAAAGCGTTCATACTTGATGTGCTGGAAAACGTGCATCACTTCGAGGAATTGAACCGGATATGGCGCGCGGCCGATTCCAACATTCTTTTTAGCAATGACGATGGCGTATTCGAATGTGCCTGATGGAAATCCTCAAGCGCATCGATAAATCGGGATACGAACCACCGAAGCTGCCAACACGCAGGCCAGGCTGATCTTCCGTATGATAATTGACATTCCACCCCATCCTGAAAGAGGATTGCCGGGGAGCAACCTTGAAACTACGCCCTCAGCCACACGGAGGACAGGTCATGCGCATTTTCAACCTATTTAACAAGCCAAAGGAAGGATGATGAGTGAATTGAGCAAAAGCTCGAAACGAAAGCAGTGAGCGATCATGCAAGCTTTGAAGAATTCGCCCGCACATTTCACGAGTACAAGGCTACAAATGATTATCGTCTCGACAGAATGGGAAAAGGCGCGGGCGCAGAATATTCGACGGCCGAGAAAATCGAGCGCATCGACATGGCGCTCGACGCGCAAAAGCGGGCCATGGACCGCCTGGAATTGAAACAGGCACGGCCTGCACTGGATGGCGGGGTCAACCCGCTTGCCTCGCTCGAACACAAGAACGCCTTTGAAAGCTACGTCCGGCGCGGCGATGAAAGCGGCGTGCGTGCCATCGAGACCAAGGCACTGTCGGTCGGTTCGCCGACCGATGGCGGCTATCTGGTGCCGCCGGAACTCGAAACTGAAATCGGCCGGCGGCTGGCGAGCATCTTGCGCCCACTGCGTGCTCGCCGTGCGGCACGTGTCCGGATCGGTGCTGAAAAAGCCGTTTTCAATCAAGGGGCCAGCGGTCGGCTGGGTGGGTGAAACCGACATACGCCCGCAGACCGACAGCGCAAAACTGGCGGAACTGCAATTCCCGACCATGGGGGTTCCTCTACGCCATGCCGGCGGCGACATCCTCGCTGCTCGACGATGGCGTGGTCGATGTGGAACAATGGATCGCCGCGGAGGTGGAGACAGCCTTTGCCGAGCAGGAGGGCAAGGCCTTTATCAGCGGCGACGGTGTCAACAAACTCGGCGCGGTTTCCTCAATTATGACAGCGTGGCCGAAAGCGCCTGGAGCTGGGGCAAACTCGGCGCGCTATCGACCGGGGCCGCCGGTGCATTTCCTGCCGCCAATGCCTCCGACATCCTGCTCGATACGATCTATGCACTGAAGGCCGGATATCGCCAGAACGCCAATTGGGTCATGAACCGCAAGGCGCAGGCGGAAATCCGCAAGCTGAAGGACAAGGACGGCAATTATCTTTGGGCGCCGCCCGCAACGCCTGGCGCTCAGGCTTCGCTGCTCGGCTTCGGTCTGGTCGAGGCCGAGGACATGCCGGATATCGGCCCGGGCAGCCCCGCGATTGCCTTCGGCGATTTCGCAAGGGGCTATCTGGTGGTGGACCGTACCGGCGTGCGTGTGCTGCGCGATCCCTATTCCGCCAAGCCCTATGTGCTGTTTTACACGACCAAACGCGTCGGCGGCGGCGTGCAGGATTTCGACGCCATCAAGCTGTTGAAATTCGGGGTCTGATCCTGATGACCATGACACTGATCAAGCCGCCGGCGCTGGAGCCGGTGACGCTGGCGGAGGTGCGCCAATTTTTACGTCTCGACGATGACAGCGAAGACACGCTGCTGACGGGTCTGATCAAGGCGGCGCGGGAAACGCTCGAGGTTCAGACCGGGCTTGCGCTGATCAACCAGACCTTGAGGTTATATCTCGACAGCTGGCCGACAAGCGGTGTGGTAAGGATCGCGAAATATCCGGTGCGCTACGTCATCGCTGGTGACAGCATACATCGCAGATGGGGCAAAGGTTTCGATTGCGAAGCACGACCTCCATCTGCAGTGGCCACGCGCGTCCGGCAAGGCTGTACGTTGCGCCGCGCAACCGGTCGGCACAGCCGCTAATCGGGCTGGAGATCGATTTCATCGCCGGCTTCGGCGAAACAGGCACCGAGGTTCCGGATGCGCTGCGCCATGCGATCATGACACTGGTCGCGCACTGGTACGAGTTTCGCGGTGTCTACGGCGCTGCGCAGCAACCTGTCTCCTATCCGCCGGCCTTTGAACGGGCGATCGGGCTTTGGCGCAGGGTATCGCTCTGATGCCGGCGCTCTTCATCGATCCGGGCAGTCTGTCGCGCGAGCTTTTGCTTGAGAAATCCATAACCACTGCCGACGACACGGGCGAGCTCGTGGAAAGCTGGGTCGAGATCGCCAGCGTCTGGGCGCAAATCGAACCGATGGAGTCCGGCCTGCGCATGTTCGGCGAGCAAGGCCTGCCCGAGGCCACGCACCGCGTTACGCTGCGGATGCGAAGCGATATCGCCAGCACCATGCGCCTGCGCAAGGGGCTGCGCATTTTTCAGATCCTGACACTGCACGATCCCGACGATAGCGGGCGCTATCTGGTCTGCCGCGTGCGCGAGGAGAGCCGATGAAGATCACGATGCAGATGACCGTCGCCGACCTGATCCAGACTTTGCGCTGGCAGGCGATCGAGCTGGCGGAAGATGCGGCTGCCAGAACTGAAAAAGATCAAGTCGCGAACGCAAAGCGTAAGCGCAAGGCTACGAACGAGGCCAAGCCATGACGAGTGCCGGACTGGAATTGCAAAAGGCACTTCTCGCGCTTTTGAAGGCGGATGGTGCGCTGGAAAAATTGATAGAGGGCCGGGTCTATGACCGTGTGCCGGAGAAGGCGGAGTTTCCCTATGTGACGCTCGGCTCCTCCAATATCTACGATTGGAGCACGGCCACCGAACGGGGCAGCGAACATCTGTTTACGCTCAACGTCTGGAACCGGGCGAGCGGCCGAAAATCGGTGTTCACGATCATGAACATCATCGAGCGGTCTGCTGGACGAGGCTCGTCCTGACGCTTGCTGGGCACAGGTGATGAATTTGGGATTGCAGTATTCACAGGCGCGTGCCGAGGATAACCGCGATGGCTATCTCGGTATTCTGCGTTATCGCGTGGTGACGGAAGAACTCCCCGCTTGAATTCAATCACTTCGAAAGGAAATTCGTATGAGCGCTCAAAGAGGTAAGGATATCCTGTTGAAGATCGCAGGGCCCAATGGAGCCTACGTTACATGCGCGGGAATGCGTTCCAAGCGGTTGGCTTTCAACACGCAGACCGTGGATGTCACCGATGCGGATGCGGTTGGCCGCTGGCGCGAATTATTGGGCGGCAGCGGGGTTCAGCAAGCGTCGATCAGCGGCTCCGGCCTCTTCAAGGACGCGCCGTCCGATGCGCTGTTCCGCCAGGCTTTCTTCAACGGAGACATCCCGGACTGGGAGATCATGTCTGCCCGATTTTGGCATGCTGCAGGGATCGTTTCAGATCGTAGCGCTCGAATATGGCGGCGCGCATAATGGCGAGGTCACCTTCGAGATCGCACTGGAATCCGCGAGGCCCTGTCACGCTTCAAGGAGATCGTTTGATGGTGAACCGGCATCGCGGTGAAATAAGCGCCGTACTGGATGGGCGCTCGTGGACATTGTGCCTGACACTTGGGGCCCTTGCGGAATTGGAAGATGCATTCGGCGCGGAAGATCTGGCTGTCTTGTTAAAACGGTTTTCCACGAGCGCGCTTTCGGCAAACGATATTCTGAAGATTGTTGGTGCGGGCCTGCGCGGCGGCGGTAATGAACTGGCATCGGAAGCTATTGCGCAAATGCGCGCCGACGGGGGAATAACCGGCTTTGCCCGCATCGTTGGCGAATTGTTGAGCGCGACCTTCGGTGAAACAAATTCGGAGCAAGCCGGATCAAGCCGTTGAAAACTGAGGAAGATCACAGCGAACCATTTCCGTGGGCGGCCATGATGGCGGCGGGATTTGGCGTGTTGCGGCTCTCCTCGGCGGAATTCTGGGCGATGACACCACGCGAGCTCAATGCTGCCTTCCATAGGCCCGGCAACCGGGTCGCACCGACGCGCACCGCTCTTGCAGAATTGATGCAAGCATTTCCGGATGAACAATAGGAAAAACCAATGCCCGAAAATCCTGAAAGCACAGTTGAGGTCAAAGGCGATACCAGCGGCATCGATGACGCCCTGGACGCTCTGCAGAAAAAGTCGGAGCTTTTCGGCCGCACGTTGACGAATTCATTGAAAAGCGCGGCGGTCAGCGGGCAGGGGCTGGGCGATGTTCTGAAGCAGCTCGCGATGAGCATCGCCAGCATGAGCTTGAGTGCAGGATTGAAACCTCTGCAGGATTTGGCTTCCGGGCTGTTTTCAAGCTTTATTGGAGGCATGAAAAGGGAGCCCGGAGCCTTTTACGGAACGCCGCCGTTACCTGCCGACAGGCCGACATTTTTTGCCAAGGGCGGGGTTGTTTCCAGCCCCACCTATTTCAACGCCGGCGGGTCGCTGGGGCTGATGGGCGAAGCGGGCACCGAGGCGATCATGCCTCTGACGCGCGGGGCGGACGGACGGCTTGGCGTTGCAACACAGGGCGGCGGCTCGGCGGTGAACGTTACTTTCAACGTATCGACACCGGACGCCACATCCTTCCGCAAATCCGAGGCGCAGCTGACCGGCATGCTTGCGCGGGCGGCACGCAAGGGCGCCCGAACTTTTTAGGAAACCAATCATGACAGCTTTTCACGACGTCCGGTTTCCGACCGGCGTTTCCTTCGGCGCGACCGGCGGGCCGGAGTGGCGCAATGAGATCGTCCCGCTGACGTCTGGCTTCGAACAGCGCAACTCGCGCTGGGCGCAATCGCGGCATCATTACGATGCGGGGACCGGGTTGCGATCGCTGGCCGATCTCGACGATGTGATGACCTTCTTCGAGGCGCGGCGAGGTTCGCTCCATGCCTTCCGTTTTCGTGATCCGTTCGATCATCTGTCGTGCCGGTCCGGACAAGACGGTTGCATCGGGTGACCAGTGTCCTTGGCAATGGCGACGGGATCAATGCGGCGTTCCAGCTGGTCAAGCGCTACGGCGATTACGTGCGGCCGATCACCAAGGCGCAGGGAGGCAGCGTGCGCGCTGCGGTCAACGGCGTCGAAAAGATGGAGGCGCTGGATTTCGTCGTCGAGCTGGCTAACGGGAACACTCATTTTCCAGCCGGGAAAAATACCTCCATCGGAGCCGGAGTGACCGCTGGCTTTGGCTTCGATGTGCCGGCGCGGTTCGATACGGACCGGCTGACGATCAGCATCAAATCCTTCAAGGCGGGTGAAATTCCCGTCCATACCGATCGTCGAGGTGAAGGCATGACGGCAATCCCTCAGGCGCTTGAATCACATCTTGCAGGTGAGGTAACAACGCATTGTTTCTGCTGGATTATCCGCCGCAACGACGGGATGATACAGGGCTTCACGGATCATGACCGGACATTGCTGGTCGGGCGGCATCGCCTGCGAGCCGCAAACCGGCCTCAGCGCCAGCGAAGCAACCAAGCTCGTTGGGGCTTGCGGTAGACAGTGCCGAGATCGAAGGCGCGCTTTCGTCTGCCAGCATCAGCGACATCGACATCGAGCGCGGTGCGTTCGACGCGCCGACCGTGGAAACATGGCTGGTCAACTGGGCGTCACCGGATCAACTCACTCTGCTGCGCAGAGCTCGCATCGGGGCGATTACGCGTTCAGGCGGCAAGTTTGTGGCCGAAACGAAAAGCAGTTCGGTGGATCTCGACAAGGTCAGCGGCCGGCGCATTACGCGTCGCTGCGATGCCCAGCTTGGCGATGGCCGCTGCGGCTATGCGGGCGGAAATCAAGGCAGGGACCGTCACGAAGATCATGTCGGACCGGGAGATTGTCGTGTCGGGGCTGCAGCCTCCAAGCGGCGATTGGTTCGACAATGGCACGCTGACCTGGACATCCGGCGAAGTGCAGGGCGCACGAATGTCGTTCTCAATCAGGCGCCTATGGCAACGGCATTCGGCTCAGCCTGCGCGACGCGCAGATGCCCGACATCACGGTTGGGGATTGGTTCTCCCTGTTGCCGGGCTGCGACAAGAGCTTCGCGCAGTGCAAGGCGAAATTCGCCAACAGTGCCAATTTTCGCGGTTTTCCGCATCTGCCGGGCAACGATGCCGCCTATAACTACGCGGATGGCAAGGGCAATTTCGACGGAAAGCCGCTGGTACCATGAGCGTTGCAGAGGAAGCCTGTTCGAAGCACGCCGCTGGATTGGTACGCCCTACCGGCACGGTGGATCGAGATGCGAGGTTGGTTGCGATTGCCTCGGACTGGTGCGCGGCATCTGGCGGGCGCTCTACGGGAAGGAACCGCAACCGGTTGCGGCATATTCGATGGATTGGGCGGAGACGGGCACAGCCGATCCGCTGATCGATGCCGCGCGGCGGCACATGACCGAAAAGCCGGTTATCGGTGCCGGACCAGGAGATCTGATGGTATTCCGCTGGCGCGATGGAGTGGCTGCCAAACATCTCGGCATTCTTGCAGACCATGGGCGTTTCATCCACGCCTACGAGGGCCACAGCGTTCTGGAATCCGCTCTGGTTCCGCAATGGCGCAAGCGCATGGCCGGGGTGTTCGCATTTCCGGATCGCAATGCGGCCGTGCGTGGTTCGACAAGCTCACCATGAGGGAGGTGGGTTGATTGCAATGACAATCGCCAATGTTGCGGATTTTGGCTCTCTACAACCAATCTACACCCCTCATGGTGAGCCTGTCGAACCACGCACAGCAGCATTGTAAAATCCAGTCGTTACTTCAGTAATTTCAGAAAGAATTCAATCGCATGGCGACAATCGTTCTCACGACCGCTGTTGGTGCATTTTACCACCTCGGGAACAGTAGCTGCAGCGATTGCGGCAGCGTTGCATCAATTGGCGGTTACCTGATCGATCAAGCGCTGTTCGGGCAGACGATCGAAGGTGCGCGCATGTCGTCGATGCGGCCGACGTTCGCCGAGGAGGGAGCGGCATTGCCGCGCGTCGTACGGCGCCGTACGGCTCGCCGGGACGCTTGATCTGGGCAACGCGCTTCGAGGAAGTGAAGACCACCTCGCGTCAGGCGGCAAAGGCGGGCCAAAGTCACCGAAGATACTTACTTTGCCAATTTCGCGATCGCAGTCGCTGAAGGGCGAGATCAGCCTGATCCGCCGCATCTGGGTGGACGGAAAGGAGCTGGACCAGACCCGTAGCACGATACGGTCCACAACGGGAGCGAGCGGTCAGCCGTTGACCCGCTGATCGAGGCCAAGCAGGGAGCAAGGCAACGCGCCGGCCTATCGCGGAACACGGCTTACGTCGTCTTCGATCGTTTCCCGCTGGACGATTACGGCAATCGCATTCCGCAGTTCCAGCTCGAAGTCGTGCGCGCCGTAGGCAGTGTGCGCGACGTAATCTGAAGGCGGTGGCGCTGGTTCCCGGTGCGACGGAGTTCGGGCTTTCACCGAGCTGGTTACCAGTGAGCCGTCCAAGGGAAGACAAAGGGCATCAATCGCAACTGCCTGCGGCTGCACCGATTGGCAGGCCTCAATGGATGAACTGCAGCACCTTTGTCGTTCGCTGAAGCATGTTGCGATTGTCGTGCCATGGTTCGGCACGGATTTGCGGGCAGCGAACTGCGCGATCAAACCCGGCGTTATGGACAGGTCCGGCTACAAGGAAAGCAGCACCTGGAAGGCAGGCGGCATTTCGCGGTCGCAGGCACATCTCATCTCGCGCGCTGGCACGGGCGCCGCCTATGGGGGCACGCCGTCAGATCAAAGCGTTATCGATGCCATTCGGGACGCCAAGGCGAGAAGGCTGAGTGTGACGCTTTACCCCTTCGTGATGATGGACATCCGCGCCGACAACCAGTTGCCGGATCCATATGGCGGACCCCGGCAAGCTGCCTATCCATGGCGCGGACGCATTACGTGCCATCCGGCGCCCTACCGCCCCGGAAGCGCCAACGGTACGGCAGCCGCTGCGGGTCAGGTCGCTGCTTTGCCGGGAGAGAAACGCAGTGATTTCAGATCCGGAAACGATCTGGTCAGCTACCGAGGGAACAAGGATGACTGGGGCTATCGCAGGCTGATGTTGCACCTCGCACATCTGGCCGTCATCGCGGGCGGCGTTGAAACCTTTCTCATCGGGTCAGAGCTTTGCGGGCTGACCATGATCAGGGACCAGAGCAACGGCTTTCCCTTCGTCAACGCGCTCTGTGACCTGGCAGTGACGTGCGTGACGTTCTCGGCAACGATTGCAAACTAACCTATGGCGCGGACTGGACAGAATACTTCGGCCACCATCCGCAGGACGGATCAGGTGACATGTTTTTCCATCTCGATCCGCTGTGGGCGCATCCGGCGATCAACGCGGTTGGCATCGATAATTACATGCCGCTCAGCGACTGGCGTGATGAGGACTACAGTGTTCCAAATCCGGACGGGTTTACCTCGCCGTATGATCTGGGCGGCTTGCAGGGTCAGATTGCGGCGGGCGAAGGGTACGACTGGTACTATAAATCGGCTGATAATAGAACACTGCGATCGCGCACGACCATCACGGATGGGGCGGGGAAGTCTTGGGTCTATCGCTACAAGGATCTCAACGGGCTGGTGGAAAAACACACACTACAACCGAGCATGGCGGTGTTGAGAGCGCTGTACCGACACCGTGGCAGCCCGAAGGAAAAAGATCTGGTTGACGGAACTGGGATGCCCGGCGGCCGACAAAGGTCCGAACCAACCGAATGTCTTTCCCGACATGAAGTCGTCGGAGGGCGCATATCCTTATTTTTCCGACCACGGCCGTTGCGATCTCGCGCAAAACCGGTTCCTGCGCGCGCATTTCAGCCACTGGAACGGCGGACACGCCGGCGCGATGCTCGATGTGGACCGCCTGTACGTCTGGGCGTGGGATACACGGCCGTTTCCGGAATTTCCGTTGCACAGGTCGCTCTGGTCGGATGGAGACAACTGGACGACAGGACACTGGCTGAACGGGCGGATCTCCGGAGTCGCGCTCGACGAACTGCTGGCTGCGATCCTCGGCGATTTCGGTACGGGCAATATTGATACCAGCCGGGTGGATGGTTTCGTCAGCGGCTACGTCATCGAGGAACCGACCAGCGTCCGAGCCGCTATCGAGCCCCTGCTTGCCCTTTACGGGGTCGATGGTTTCGAGAGCGGCAACAGCCTGGTTTTCCGGAGCACGGCGCATATGGATGCGATGGCGCCGCTCATCGAGGAGTTCGTAGAACAGGAGGAGGGTGGACCGGTTATCTGGCGGATGCAGGAACTGACGGATCAGCCTGCACGCATTGAAATCGCCTATCGCGACCCGATGCTGGACTACCAGGCAGCGATGAGTTTTGCCGAGCGCCTCGACGGCAAAGGCACGGAAAACATCGGACTCCCGGGCATGATCGATACGGCGCAGGCGAAATCGCTGGCTGAGGAGGCGTTGCAGACATGCCGGGCCGCGCGGCGAACCGCATCGTTTGAAGTGCCCTGGAAGCAGGCTGCCCTGAAGCCGGGTGACCGGGTGAGAGTTGCCGGCAACACCTCGGCGCCGGATTTCGTCGTGACCTCCATCGAAGATGGGGCCACACGCCGGGTCGAGGCCAGGGCCTTACCGCAACATGTCCGCTATCCCGTTCGAGGCGCGCTGCCGGTGCCTGCCGATGGCGGGAAATCTGCGGTTCGCGGGAGGCCATATTTCGAACTTCTGGACCTGCCGATGTGGCCGGGCGTGGAAAAGCCTTCGGACCAGTTTCGCATCGCGGCTTTTGCCGATCCCTGGAGCGGGACGAGCGTTTACGCTTCACCCGAAGCAGTTGATTTCAAGCAACGAACTGTAATTGCCAACCGCGCGGTGATGGGGGAGCTCATTGCGCCGCTGGCGGGTGGAGCCAGCGGCCGATTGCTGAACGGACGGGCACTCGACGTGCAGCTCTATCACGGTGAACTGAGTTCAACTTCGTTGTCGCAGATATTCAGCGGCGCAAACTCTGCACTGGTGGCGACTTCCGATGGCAATTGGGAGGTGCTGCAGTTTATCAACGCAGAGGAAATACATAGTGATGTGTGGCGATTGAGCGGGCTGTTGCGCGGACAGTGCGGTACCGAGCGCGAGGCCATGCAGCCAAGACCTGCGGGTACACCATTCATCTTGATGACTGATGCGGTGGGCCCGGCTGGATTGAAATCGGAGGAAACAGGTCTCGAACTTTCCTGGCGCATTGGCGCTTCCGGAGAGGATTTCACCGATCAGTTCTTCAGTACCGTTCAACGGACGGGCGGGTTGCGCGCTCTGCAGCCGCTCGAACCCGTGCAAATCCGGTCGCGGACCGAGTTCGAATGGTGACGTCCACATCAGTTGGATAAGACGTGGACGGATCGATGCAGACAGTTGGCTCGCGCCAGACATTCCGCTTGGCGAAGAGCGTGAGGCTTACCGCGTTGAAATAAGAAAGGATGAAAAGCTGGTTCGATCCGTAGATGTGAAAGGACCAAACTGGACGTACAGCGTCTCCCAACGACAATCCGATCTTGGCAACCTGACGGCCGAAATCGACTTCAGCGTTGCGATGATATCGGCCATAGTCGGGCCGGGGCGGGCTGCCCGCGGTAAATTGCAGATTAATTGATTTTCTAGGGTCTGTTGAGATTCAAGCCATGGCGGTCTGCAAATGGCGTTTTTCTGCGCTCCGGTGCTCGAAAACCATCATTTTCGCCTCGCCTTGACATGAATTTCAACGGACCCTCGTTCACCCCATTTGAAAAAGGAATTTACAATGAGCACTGAAAAAGCGTGGTATCTGTCGAAGACCGTCTGGGCGTCGATCGTGACGATCCTGTTTTCCTGTTCAAACTTCTTTCACATCTCCACCGATGGCATCGACCAGGGAGCATTTACCGATACGATTGTGCAATTTGTGACCGCGCTGAGTGGGATTGTTGCACTTTTTGGCCGCGTCAGCGCTACAACGCTCATAACACGTAAAGAAATATGATGTTAAAAGGCGTGAACTTGTGGCAATTCTGACAGTCACATTACCAAACGTTCATGCATCGTTCAGACAGCAACCGATAATAATGACGCCATGATGAAACACCTCTTTATCTCCCTGCCCCTTGCGGGCCTGATCTCGGTCGCTGGCGTCCTCAACGCCGGCACTGCCTTTGCTGCAGATTGCTCCTCAGTGGGACAACGGGTGGCCGATTCGCAAGGCGGGACACTTGCGCGGGCCACCTCGGTTGTGCAGAACGGCAAGGAAGTCTGCGTCGTGGTGGTTCTGATCCCCGGCAAGGATGGCGAACGTCCGCGCCGTGTGGAAGTCGCCGTACCAGCAAACTGATCCGCCTGATCCACGCCGGCAAGGGAAATCCTGCATGAGAATACTCGTCGTCGAAGATGACCGTGATCTTAATCGCCAGCTCGTCGATGCTTTGACCGATGCTGGTTATGTGGTCGACAAGGCTTCCGACGGCGAGGAGGGCCACTTTCTTGGCGATACCGAACCCTATGACGCCGTGGTCCTCGATATTGGCCTGCCGCAAATGGATGGACTGACCATCCTTGAAAAATGGCGTCGGGATGGGCGCGTTATGCCCGTGCTACTGCTCACCGCGCGTGACCGCTGGAGTGACAAGGTCGCCGGTATCGATGCGGGTGCCGATGACTATGTCGCCAAGCCATTTCATATCGAGGAAGTTCTGGCGCGTTTGCGGGCTCTCATCCGGCGCGCTGCGGGTCATGCTTCGTCGGAAATCACCTGCGGCCCACTGCGGCTCGACACCAAGACCTCGAAGGCGACAGTCAACGGTACTGCACTGAAGCTCACTTCGCACGAGTTCCGGTTATTGTCCTATCTCATGCATCACATGGACGAGGTGGTGTCCCGCACCGAGCTGGTCGAGCACTTGTACGATCAGGATTTCGATCGGGATTCCAACACGATCGAAGTGTTTGTTGGCCGTTTGCGCAAGAAAATGGGTATGGATCTCATCGAGACGATCCGCGGGATGGGATACAGGATCAAATCGCAAGGCATCAAGGTCATAGTGGACATTGGGCGATTCCACCCTCCTGAACGCCATCAAAAGGCAGGACAACGTGTGACAATCCCGCTGACCAGCTATCTTCCCAGCCTGCGTTCCCTGTCGCTGCGCGTCATCATGCTCTCGACGCTGTGGACCATCATCTCCTTCGTTGCCATCGCCACCATCATTTCGACGATCTATGGCGAATCGCGCCTCCAGAGCTTCAAGCAGCTGCTCTCCGCCCATCTCTTCAGCGTGATCGCTTCGGTCAGCGTCAATGACGGCACGCTTGCCGGCCGTCCAGATCCGGGTGAAGTGCGTTATTCCAGCCCGCTTTCCGGCTGGTACTGGTCGGTCGAACCTGTCGCAGACAATCTGAAGGGTTCGCTCAAATCTGTCTCGCTGGGTGACAGGGAGATAGATTCGCCCTCGACACTCAATGTTCCCTTCGATACGTCGTTTCAACGCTCTTATATAGAACCAGGTCCCAACGGCCAGCAGCTTTCCGTCGTCGAAACCGAAGTTGTTCTTGACGCGGAAAACCGCGTTGCCCGGTTCAGGGTCATGGGAAATCTGAGCGAGGTCGAAGGCGAAATCGCCCATTTCCGTAACACGCTTTATTTTTACCTCGGTATATTTGCTCTTGGCGGCACGCTGATCAACGCGGCCGTGATCCTGTTCGGTCTGCGTCCGCTCGATCGTGTTCGCCGTTCCCTCGCCGATATCCGCGAAGGCAAGGTCTCGCGGCTGGATGAACGTCTGCCCGACGAAATCGCGCCGCTCGCGCGTGAAATGAACGCGCTGATCGACAACAATCGCCGCATCATGGAGCGATCGCGCACTCAGGTCGGCAATCTGGCGCATTCGCTCAAAACGCCGCTCTCCGTCCTGGTAAATGAAAGCCGGACGATCGGCGGGAGCGAAGGGCGAATTGTCGCCGAGCAGAGCGAGGCGATGCAGGTCCAGGTACAGCACTATCTCCAGCGCGCGCGCGTAGCCGCACAGCGCGACAGCGTGGTATTTCGCGCGCCGGTCACCCCGATCCTCACCCGCCTGGTGCGGGTCACCACGAAACTCAATCCTGGAATGGATGTTCAGTTCAACAATTACATGGATGATGCGATTTTTGCCGGTGAGCAGGAAGACCTGGAAGAAGTCGTCGGCAACCTTCTGGAAAATGCAGGAAAATGGGGCCGCAGTGTTATCAGGCTTACGCTCGCGAAGGTGGATAGCGGGCTTGAGATCAGCGTCGAGGATGATGGTGCTGGTCTCGCGCCAAGGCAGATCAAGGACGCGCTGACACGCGGCAAACGACTGGATGAGAGCAAGCCGGGGACAGGCCTCGGTCTCTCGATCGTCAACGACACGGTCCGGGAATACGGCGGTACGCTGCGGCTGGAACGGAGCCCCGAGCTCGGTGGTCTGGCAGCGCGGCTGACACTTCCGGTTGCGGCTACCTGAATCGAGCTTGCAAGCGAGCGACTAATCAGGCCATAAAAGGCCACTACAAAGGACACCCTAAAACGGACCGATGATGAAATTCCATATAGTCATTTCCCTGCTTGCCGTCGTTGTTTTAGCCGGATGTTCCACGACGTCGGCGCCCAAGAGCAATGGCGGAAGCACGCTGAGCAAACTGACGGGTGGCTCGAAACAACCCGCCACGACGGGGGTTCTCGCAGCGCTCGGCAATGGTTTGATCGGAAACAATCCATCTCTGGACGCATCGGATCGCAAGCGGGCCCTGCAGGCCGAATACCAGGCGCTGGAATATTCGCCTGCCGGCAAGACGGTCGAATGGAAAAACAGCAGCGGCAGCCACTCAGGTGAGGTCGTCGCGGCGCAGCCTTATCAGGTCGGCTCGCAAAATTGCCGGCAATACACGCACACGGTGCGGATCGACGGTACACCGCAATCAGCACGTGGTACTGCTTGCAGGAACGAGGACGGCAGCTGGACACCGCTGACGTAGAGTCTGGCAAGGCAATCTCTTTTTAATCGGATGAAATCAGCCGCGAGCATCCCTCGCGGATAACAGCTACCTGCTCGGGATAGGCTATTTAATTTCAACTTGTGATCATCGCGCGGCATGTCCCGTGAACCACGCAATTAATTTTTAATAGGAATTTTTTCACAGAACGAGAGTATTTCATGTCACAAGAAATGTTGCTGAGAATATCAGCCAAACAGCGGATCCTTGCTGCGAGAATGAGACTTCACACCCATCAACCGGATGCCGCAATGCTGGCCCTGATCAAGGCCGAGATCAGGATGAACGAGGATTTCCTGGATATCGTCGATTCATATTTTCTCGGACGCAAGGCGAATTTCCATCCCGACCAGCCCCGTGTTCCCGCGGGGAATCCAGACGGCGGGCAGTGGACCGGTGAGAGTGGTGGATCCTCAGGCTTGGTGCAGCCGGTATACATGCGTCGTGAAGACCCGCTTTCATCCCCCATGGCCTTGGGTGGCGGTGGAAGCGGCGGCATAGCCGGCGGAGGAACGGGTTCTGGCATCCTGCTTGCACCTCCTCACCTTTTGCGCGAGGGAGGACGTTCCACCGGGCTGTTGCTCACAGAAGATGCCATTGCCGAATATAACCGGCTCTCCAATCAGCGGGATCCGAGCCTCAAGCCGGTGCTGCTGTTTCGTCCGAAGGACTGGGGTGCGGACGATCAACTCCAGCCAAGAAGACGAATGAAGGCAACTGTCCAACTGTTGACGAAGAATGAGGTCAAAAGATATTGCCCGGAAATTGGTATCGTCCAGTCGCTAGCAAACGAGGCGGTCAAAAGGGCCGGGCCACGGTCTGACTACGAGACGCCGTGGTTGTTTGGCACAGCTGCGCATACGAATTTGAAGAAGCTCGCCAACGCAAATTATCCCAACATCTTGCGTGCGGAACGATCATACTTGAAATTTGCCGAGGAGGTGGCAGCGGAAGAGAGCATTGATAACTTCGGCAAGTATGCCTTGAAAAATACTATTCGTATTGACCTTTTGGGTCCCGAAACGAATAGTCGCGTTTGCATTTATGATTTCAAGACGGGAAAAGCAGGCATCAGCGTTCCGCGGGCTCAAGAATTGCGAAACACGGTACATAAGCATTATCCGCATATTGAAGATATTGTTATTGTGGAAGTTAATCCGGATGAACGTTGAAACATGACTACGATTGCTCAGGTCAGGCAGGCGTTAAAGCCACTATTAGATCGGCATTCCGATTTGGCCCTAATTGGGCGCTTTCTTCTTGTTAAACCAATTTACCATGTAACACGCGGTGTATTCGTCGACCGGAGTATCGACAAAGTGGCCTTCGTACCGGAGGTCGTCACAGATATGCTGGCGCTCGAACCTGTGCGCCAGTACGGATTTTGGGGATGGAACTCAGAACGACTCTATGACCAATCCGTTGGCACTTGGGATGTGACCAAGCCGCACACCGTAGAGGCCATGAGAGCGCATATCGAAGCAAATGTTTTACAGCGGTTGCGTTCGATTGCTTCCCTGGATGATTACAAGACCTATGAAAATGGGAAGTCGAAGATATTTTCCGGTGCCTTCGAACGCCTCAAATTTCCTAACATGATGCTGGCAGCAGCCCATGGTGATTTTGATGCAGCCTTGCAAATGTGGCCGGTTGAATATTGGTTTGATCAACGCCTTGTCAAATTTTTTCCTGAATTTCATACTGCTCTGGAGGCTGGGGACCGATGTGTATATCGCGAAAACTCTGCACCGGTTGGAAGCCGCGGCCGTGACAGCTTTCGGAATGGAACATATCTGGGAGTCTACGCCGTTCCCGCTGGAGCTATGAACGCCGCCAACCTTTGCGGCGAATTGCCCTATCAATTTAAATCCATTTGGATTTTACGCGGGGGTGGGGGTATGTCTCAGCCATGGTTTTCTGGATTTCCGCTGCTGTTCTGACCGTAGTTGCGACGCTGCTTGTGCTTTTGCCATTGACGCGACGCGTTCAAGCGCCCGTGTCGGACAATCAATATGATGTCGAGGTCTATCGCGATCAGCTGCGCGAACTCGACGCCGATGAAAAGCGCGGTCTGATCGACCCTGCCAGCAGCGAACAGGCACGCGCCGAAATCGGACGCCGTCTTCTCAAATCGGCCAAGGCCGTGGAGGACGACAAGGCGATTGTCCGGCCGAACGAAAAGCGCGACGCGCGAATGGCTCACGCTCGCAACTGTTCTTGCCATCCCGTTGATTTCATGGGGTATATACACCAAGCTCGGCTCTCCGGATTTGCCGGCCCAGCCACTGGCGGAACGGCTTGCGAAGCCGGCGGATCAGAGCACGCCAGCCGAATTGATTGCGCGCGCCGAAGCGCATCTCGCGCTCAATCCCGATGACGGGCAGGGCTGGGAAGTGTTGGCGCCGATCTATTTGCGTATGGGACGGCCTGGAGACGCTGTTGCCGCGTATCAAAACACCATAAGGTTGAATGGTGACAGTGCGGGCCGGCAACTCGGTCTGGGTCAAGCCTTGGCTGCAGAGACCGGTGGCAAGATCACCGCCCGCGCGGAGGAAGCCTTCACAGCGCGCAATGACGCTTGATCCAAAAGACATGCGGCCGCAATTCTATATCATCGATGGCTGGATGCAGCAGGGCCGCCTGCCGGAGGCGCGAGACCTGATCCGCAAGCTGCTGGCGGAAGCGCCTGCGGATGTTCCGTGGCGGGATCAGGCGCAGGCCGCCTTGACGAGGCTCGATCATGAAATTGCCGGCGATGCGCCGGACGTCAGCGATGTCGAGAAAACCGGTCCGGACGCCTCGCAGGTCGAGGCTGCTGCCGGCATGAACAACCAGGACCGCGCCGCGATGATCGAAGGCATGGTCGCGAACCTTGCCGAAAAATTGAAACAATCACCTGATGATATTGAAGGCTGGGAGCGGCTTGTCCGATCCTACGTGGTTCTCAACCGGCCCAATGATGCATTGGAAGCGCTGGGCCGGGCGAGAAAGGTGCTGAGTGCAGACAAGCTTGCGCGGCTCGATGCGGTGGCCAACGAGCTTGGCCTTGCCGACGAACCGGACCAACCGGAGAACAATTGATGACGCGCAAACAGAAGCGGCTTTCGGTAATCGGGGGAGGGCTGTTCGTCCTGGCGGTAGCAGCGGCACTGGTGCTGTTCGCGCTGCAGCAGAAGATCGCATTCTTTCGCATGCCGTCCGACATCCAGACGTCCGATGTTGAATCGGAGTCGCGCTTCCGCCTCGGCGGTCTGGTCGAAAAGGGCAGCGTCGTGCGCGGCGATGGCACGAGGATCAGTTTTTCCGTCACCGACCATGTCAAAAGCGTTCCCGTAACCTATGATGGTATCCTGCCGGATCTTTTCCGTGAAGATCAGGGCGTCGTGATCGAAGGCAAGTTTATGCCCGGCGGCGCGTTTGTGGCCGACAGTGTGCTCGCCAAACACGATGAGAACTATATGCCGAAGGAAGTTGCCGATAGTCTGAAAGCCAAGGGCGTCTGGCAGGGAGGGAGCAAGCAGTGACCGTCGAACTCGGACATTTCGCCCTGGTGCTGGCACTGGCGCTTTCGATTATCCAGGCTGTGCTGCCGGTGCTTGGCGCACGCCGCAATGACGACCGCATGATGGCTGTTGCGGTGCCGGCATCGTTTACTGTGTTCGCCCTGATTGCGCTGTCTTTTGCGGCGCTGACCTCCGCGCACGTTCTCTCCGACTTTTCCGTGCAGAACGTTTTTGAAAACTCACATTCGCAAAAGCCGCTGCTCTACAAATTCACGGGTGTGTGGGGCAATCACGAAGGCTCGATGCTGCTTTGGGTTTTGATCCTCAGTTTCTTCACTGCGCTCGTCGCCTTCTTCGGCAATAATCTGCCGCCAACGCTAAAAGCCAACGTCCTTGGCGTGCAAGCCTGGATCGGCAGCGCTTTCCTGCTGTTCATCGTTGGCACGTCCAATCCGTTTGCGCGGCTCAATCCGGCGCCCATCGAAGGCCAGGATTTGAACCCGATCCTCCAGGATATCGGCCTCGCCATTCATCCGCCCATGCTCTATCTCGGCTATGTAGGTTTCTCGGTCTGCTTCTCCTTTGCGGTTGCAGCTCTGATAGACGGCCGCATCGATGCCGCGTGGGCACGCTGGGTACGTCCCTGGACACTGACTGCCTGGATATTCCTGACCGGCGGTATCGCCATGGGTTCCTATTGGGCTTACTACGAACTCGGCTGGGGTGGATGGTGGTTCTGGGATCCGGTGGAAAATGCGTCGTTCATGCCTTGGCTCGCGGGTACGGCGCTGCTGCATTCGGCGCTGGTCATGGAAAAGCGATCGGCGCTGAAAATCTGGACCGTTCTCCTTGCCATTCTGACTTTTTCGCTGTCGCTGCTTGGTACCTTCCTCGTTCGCTCGGGCGTGCTGACTTCAGTACATACATTCGCCACCGATCCGGGACGCGGCCTGTTCATCCTCGCAATCCTCGTGCTGTTCATCGGCGGATCACTGGCGCTCTTCGCCTGGCGGGCGCAGACGCTGGCGCCCGGTGGGCTGTTTCAACCTATTTCGCGCGAGGGCGCGCTGGTCTTTAATAACCTGTTTCTGACCACCGCCGCCGCTACCGTACTGATCGGCACGCTCTATCCTCTGCTGCTGGAATCGCTGACCGGCGAGAAGATCTCCGTCGGTGCACCGTTCTTTAATCTGACATTTGGCCCGTTGATGATCCCGCTGCTTGCAGCCGTCCCGTTCGGACCGCTGCTGGCTTGGAAGCGCGGCGATATCCTCGCCGTAGCCCAGCGATTGATGACGGCGTTTTTTGTGGCGCTGCTTGTTGTCGCTTTCGTCCTCTACAAGACATCGGCTTCCGGCGTGCTCGCCGCCTTCGGCATCGGCCTTGCTGTTTGGCTGATGCTCGGCGCAGTGACCGATCTGTCGCTCAAGGCCGGCATCGGCAAGACCTCACTTCGCGGGATGGCACAGCGTATCACGGGGCTGCCGCGCTCGGTATTTGGCACCGCCTTTGCGCATTTCGGACTTGGCATCACGCTTCTTGGCATCGTTGCCACGACGACCTTTGCAACCGAAAGCGTATTGGTGATGAAGCCGGGCGACGGCATTCGGGCAGGCGGGTATACACTGCGTTTCGATCGCGTCGATGCTGTCAAAGGTTCGAACTACACCGAGGACCAGGGCAAGTTCACGATCCTGAACGACGAGGGGCAGCCGGTGACCGATCTTGTCTCGGCCAAGCGTTTCTTCCCCGTACGCAAGATGCAGACGACCGAGGCGGGCATCAAGACATTCATGTTCAGCCAACTCTATGTTTCGCTCGGCGATGCCGCCAAGGATGGCGGCATCGTGGTCCGGATCTGGTGGAAGCCGCTGGTGACGCTGATCTGGCTTGGCGGCGTGGTGATGATGATTGGCGGCGGCATGTCACTGCTCGACCGGCGTCTGCGCATCGGTGCACCTGCCAAGTCTATGGGCAAGGCCAAGCCGCAACCGGCGCGAGCCATCTCATGAGACCGCTGTTTGCAGCTCTGGCCCTCGGCCTGGCACTTTGCTTTGCTGCGACCGGCGCGCAGGCTCTGTCGCCCGACGAAATGCTGTCCAATCCCGTGCTCGAAAAGCGCGCACGTACCATCTCCGCCGAATTGCGCTGCATGGTGTGCCAGAACGAATCCATCGACGATTCCAATGCCGATCTCGCCCGTGATCTACGCGTTCTGGTTCGCGAAAGGCTGGTGGCCGGCGACACGGATAGCCAAGTAGTGGAGTTCCTCGTCGCACGCTACGGCGAGTTCGTCCTGCTCAGGCCGCGCTTGCAGATGAGCACGCTGTTGCTCTGGGGGTTCCCTATCGTAGTTCTGCTTGCGGGCGGCGTTGCGATAATGCTGTCGATCCGCCGGCGCCGCGCGACTTCTGTGGAAACGACGCCGCTCTCAGACAGCGAGAAGAAGCAGCTGAAGAAGCTCTTCACGGCGACCGGAGATTGAAGCCTATTCGCCGGCATGGCCGGACAGAACGGCCTTGACATTCGCCCTGTGGACCGCGTCGTAAGGCGCAAAATACTGGACTGCGCCTGAGCGCAGATCGTCGGCGATGAAGGCCCGAAGTTCCAAGCCGGCGAGCGCTGGTTCATGACGCAGGCGCAGCAGTTTCTCAACATAGTTGCGAGTTGCCGTGATCAGGTCCGGCTTATAACCGCCGGCAAAGATAACGGCTTCGGCGCCATGGTTGGGCAGTATCTTTTCCAAGTCCCACGTGGCAATGCGATCGAGATCGCGCAGATGATGTTGGAGCCGCTTTGGTTCGTCGACATAGGTGATTGGATCTTCGAGCGTATCACCGGCGAACATCAGCTTGAGGCGCGGCAGAATCATCACTGTCCCGTCATGGCTGTGAATATCGGCATGGCGCAACTCCACATCGATTTCCCCAATTTTCAATTGTAGCTCTCCGTGGAAAATCCGGTTCGGCATGATCACTGGCCGGATAGGCGGGTTTCGATTCTCAAGATTGGTTCGATTGTCACGCATGGCCTGCTCGGTCAGATCATTGGCGATGATCTCGCAATCGGCGAAAACCTCGTTGCCGGCAATATGGTCGGTGTGCCAGTGGCTGAGCACGACCCGGATATTGCTGGCCCCGGCCTCTTCCAGCGTCTTGCGGATAATCCTCGCATGGAGCAGCGATATGCTGGTGTCGTAGACCAGCGCCTGGTTACCGGACACGAGCGCGTAAGAACACAGACCAAGCGAGTAGGCGCCGTCATCGAGCCAGTTTGGCTCGTCCGAATAAGCGCGCACCCCGTCGATCCGGCCGTCATAGAAGGCGAGAATCCCCGGATAGGGCTGGTGGACACGCAAAGTCGATCCGAGCGGTGGCATGATGATTGAACTCCAGATGGCAAGATGACGAATCGAGCGTCTCGTCGAAAAGCGAAGAATTCAACCTACAATAGACTGGTCAGTGCAACAACGTACAGGCGCCAGAAATGACTGTCTGTCACTCCATAAAATTACACACGTAAACTTAATTTTTTCGTTGCGTCATATATCAGATTGCTATATCTGGGCCGCACAGAATTTTTAATATTATATTAAGAGTTGGTGCCGCTGCTCGATATATTTTTGCAGTTGGTATCACAGTTTATAGACACCGATATCTGCGTCTTGCAGTTGCAATATACTTTAGAAATGCACGGTTTACGAGCATATGCTGCTCGAAAAAAGATATTTAGAGAGAGTTAATATGAGAAATTTGATACTGAAAATAGATTCATTGACCAAGTCATACTGCTGGAAATTGGCAAGTATTGAAAGGGAACGGCGCAACCGTTCTGAGCGACGCCGCCTGATAGCGATCCTGCGCATGGCCTGTCGCGTGCTCGGTCTGCGGCGAACCAGAGTTTCTGGACAGCGGGGTCCGATTTGGTATTCGGCACGTATGACTGCTGCCATCGCGGCCTTGGTCGTCTGTCTGAATCAAACGGCGGACGCCGCAGGCATCTACATCAACGACAACATAGATACGGGCTGTACGATAGTCGAGGACGGTGGTGGCACCGGGCCCCAATCCAGGTCAATGTCCGGTAATGCTTGCGCTCCCGACGATAAGGCAAGTCAGACTGACCGCGTCTTGTTTTACGGGCCCAAGAAAGTAGGCCCCCCGACGTCCCTCTCGATCGGTGGCGAACTCTACGTCAACGGAGGGTTCATCGGTTTGAACAACCAGACGACCCACTCCCTGGCCATTGGCGATACCACTACGAGCGCCGCGGGTATCGATTCAATCACAATTGGCAACGGCGCGATGACAATGCCCAAAAACGCAATCGCGATCGGGACAAACGCACAGGCGGGATGGACCGGCGCTTACGCCGACGATCCCGATGATGACTTGGCATCAATAGCGATCGGCGCGGATGCGAAGTCGTATGAAAAGGATGGCGTGGCGCTGGGACGTGGTACGATAACGGCGGACAACGTGAGCGGCGCAACTGCCCTCGGCGCGGGTGCCCGCGCGAACTATCTTGGTGGAGTGGCGCTCGGTAGCTATTCGGTCACTGACAAGGCACCTGTTTCGACGGCAAATGTAACAATTAATGGCATGCAGTATGATTTTGCGGGCAATCACGCTTACAGCCAGGTCAGTATTGGCAATGCAATGCATAAGCGGCAATTGACCAATATGGCTGCAGGACAAGTCAATGCGTCGAGCACGGACGGGGTGAACGGCTCGCAGCTTTTCGCCACCAATTCGGCTCTTGGCAGTTTGGGCGGCAGGGTGACTGTCAACGAAACGAATATCAGCAAGAACACAGGCGATATCAACAACATCATGACCGGTAAGGAGGGGTTGGTGCAGCAGGCGGGGCCGGGGGCAAACATCACTGTTGCCAAGGACCTCGACGGTGCGGCCATCGATATTGCCGGCACAAAAGGGCCACGCAAGCTGATCAATCTTGAGGCTGGCGTTGCCGATACGGACGGGGTCAATTTCGGTCAGTTGAAGACCGTTGACGACAAGGTGACAACAAACACCAATGCCATCACTACCATCGACTCGTCGGTCACCAATCTGACGAAGGACGCGCTGCTGTGGAATCCAGGTGCCAACGCAAGATCGTCAATCTGTCGGCAGGCGTCGATGACACGGACGCGGTCAATTTCGGTCAGTTGAAAACGGTTGATGGAAGGGTGACTGAGAACGAGGGCGCCATCACCACCATCAATACTACAATCGGCGACTTGACGAAGGATGCGCTGCTGTGGGATCCAAAAGCCACGGCCTACTCCGCGTCACATGGCGTTCCTGGTGCGACGAACAAGATCGTCAATCTCAAGGCGGGTGAGGCCGATACGGACGCAGCCAATGTTGGTCAGTTGAAAGGTCTGGCGGACGCCGGAAAAAAGCTTGGCGATGTGGCCGTGAAATATGTGTGGGACGACAATAACGGCAACGGTGAACTCGACGCAGGCGAAATTGTCGATTACGGCAAGGTCAAGCTCGCCGGTGCCGGCGCAAATGGCACAGTCATCTCGAATCTCGGCAATGGCGCTGTCAACGCAACCTCGATGGAGGCCATCAACGGCTCGCAGATATTCGGGATGGCAAGTGCCTTTGGCGGTGGCGCGGGCTGGAATGCAAACGGCGTGTTTACCGGCCCGACCTACAGAATAACTGTCATCAACCAGAACGGGACGCTAACCACCAAGGATCACGACAATGTCGGCGATGCGCTTGGCGGGCTCGACAACAGCGTCAGGATCGTCAACGCGAAAACCGACAATGTCACTGATCGGCTCAATGCGTTGGGCAATGACGCGCTGATCTGGGACGAAACGAAGAAAGCGTTCACCGCCGGCCATACGGACATAGCCACCAAGGCGGTGAGTGGCACCAACAGGATCACAGACCTGCAGGCAGGTGCCGTGAGCGCAACATCAACCGATGCCGTCAATGGCTCGCAGTTGAACGATACGAATGTTCGCGTGACCAGTGTCGAAAACCGCGTCACAAAGGTTGAGGGTGATATTACCAACCTCACAACAAACGTCGGCAGCCTCACCGACCGCGCTGTGACGTATGATGGCAAGAGTGGAGATCCCAAGACTTTGATCACCTTGCAAGGTCCGGCATCGAGCGATGGTGGACTGACTGGCGGCACGAAGATCACCAATCTTCAGCAGGGTGCCGTGAACGCAACGTCCACCGATGCGATCAATGGTGCGCAGCTGAATGCAACCAACGAAAAGATGAAGACGCTCGACGACAACGCCGTCAAGTACAAGCTCAATCCCGATGGCACGAAGTCCAACGAAGTTGTACTGCAGGGCGCAGATCCCAATGCCCCTGTGCTCATCAGCAACCTTGAAGCAGGCAAGACGGACACCGATGCGGTGAACGTCAAGCAGCTGAAAGATACCGTGCAGGAGCAAACTGCCAAGATCACCAACCAATACAACGAATATATCGATCAGTCGAAGAGCTATACACAGCACTATGCTGACGGTGTCGGCGCGACCACTTTGAACAAAGCCAACCAATATACGGACGAGAAGTTCGCGGAACTTTCCTCGGATATTGGGTCGGTGCGGAGCGAAGCTCGGCAGGCGGCGGCGATCGGATTGGCTGCGTCGTCGCTGCGTTACGACAACAGGCCCGGCAAGATCAGTGTGGCAATGGGCGGCGGCGGCTGGCGCGGGCAGGGTGCCACGGCATTCGGCGCTGGCTATACGAGCGAGACTGGCAAAGTCCGGGCGAACGTTTCGGGTGCTTATAGCGGCGGCGAATTCGGTGTCGGCGCCGGCATCAGCTTCACACTGAATTGAGCTCGTCATGATCAGGCAAGCCTTGAAACGCCCCATTTCGCTGGCTTGCCTGCTCCTGTCCGGTTTGCCGTGCCCACCCGCGGCCGGACAGGAGCTCTCCAATTCCGGTTACAGCATCAAGCCGTCCGAGGTGAGCGTTCCACAGGGAGCAGAACTCGGTCGCTATCGCCGCACTATTCAGCCCTTTGAAAATTGGGAACTGCGGTGCGATGAAAACCTCAAGGCCAAGAAAAAGATTTGCAATATCACCCAGACAATTCTGGACGGCGAAGGGCAGTTCGCCTTCTCCTGGTCACTGGCAGCTACCGAAGGCGGCAAGCCAATGATGATTTTGCGCACGCGGCCAGGGTCTGGCCCTGGGAAGCCCATAAGCCTGACCTTCCCTGCACGAAAAGAACCGGTCATGATCGCTACCAATGCCTGCGACGCCAATGTTTGCGTGACGTATTTACCGGTCGGTCCAGTCTTGCGTGAGCAAATCGCCAAAGAGGCAAACGTGCAGGTATTTTATAAAGATACCGCGGAAGTGCCCCTTGTCTTCGAAGCGCCCTTGAAAGGCCTATCGGCAGCGCTTGCCGCAATAAAGTGATTGCGTGAAGCTGCCCCAACTTCCGCAGAACCTTACAAATTTGTCATAATGCGGAAATGGCGACGTAACCTTCCTATCTGTATCACTGGTATTACAAGACGATCCAAGATCGATCAGATGTCCAAGGAGATACATTCATGCCGAACATTCGTAAGTCCTCTGTTTACCGCGCGGGCATTGCCGCCGCCCTGTTGTCCTCGGCTCTCGTCGGGGGGCTTCTGGCGACCGGACCGCTCAGCGCCATTGTCCCGGCGCAGGCTGAGGCCGTGCGTGTAGATGCTCCCCAGCAGCCCGGCTTCGCCGATGTTGTCGAAAAGGTCAGTCCCGCTGTCGTCAGCGTTCGCGTCAAGAGCGCCGTCCACGATACAGCCGATGACGGCACGGGCTTTCCCGGGATGGACCAGCTTCCCGATGACAATCCCATGAAGCGTTTCTTCTTTGAGTTTGGCCAGGGCCAGCAGGGTCAGCAGGGCAAACGCGGCATGGAACAGCGTAAGTCGCAACGCGACCAAAACCGCCCGGACCGCATTCGTCCGACCGCACAGGGTTCCGGCTTCTTCATCTCTGAAGACGGCTATCTCGTCACCAACAATCACGTGGTTGAAGATGGTTCGGCATATACCGTCGTCCTCAATGACGGCACCGAGCTCGATGCCAAGCTGATCGGCAAGGACAAGCGCACGGATCTCGCGGTGCTCAAGGTCGATGACAAACGCAAATTCACCTATGTAAACTTCGGTGACGACAACCAGGTCCGCGTCGGACAGTGGGTCGTGGCTGTTGGTAATCCGTTCGGCCTTGGCGGCACTGTGACGGCTGGTATCGTCTCGGCCCGCGGCCGCGACATCGGTGCAGGTCCTTATGATGACTTCCTGCAGATCGACGCTGCCGTCAACCGCGGCAATTCCGGCGGTCCAGCCTTCAACCTGAACGGTGAAGTGGTCGGCATCAATACGGCGATCTTCTCGCCCTCGGGTGGCAGTGTTGGTATTGCGTTTGCCATCCCGGCGACGACCGCCAAGAATGTTGTCGATCAGCTGATCAAGACCGGCACGGTTTCGCGTGGCTGGATTGGTGTTCAGATCCAGCCAGTCAGCAAGGAAATTGCTGAATCGCTTGGCCTTGCTGAAGAAAAAGGCGCACTTGTTGCCGAGCCTCAGGCCGATGGTCCTGCAGCCAAAGCCGGTGTCGCTGCTGGCGATGTGATCACCGCAGTCAATGGTGACAAGGTCGCTGATCCGCGTGATCTTGCCAAGAAGATTGCGGCAATCAGCGCCGGTAAGGATGCCGAGCTCACAGTCTGGCGCAAGGGCGAGGCGAAGTCGATCAACGTCGCGATCAAGCCATATCCGCAGGACGATCAGCAGGCCAATGCTGCTCCGCAGCAGGAAGAACAGGCAAAACCTTCGGCGCTCGACGATTACGGCCTGACTGTCATGCCATCCGATGATGGCAAGGGCGTGGTGGTGACGGATATCGACCGCCAGGGCGATGCTGCCGACAAGGGTATCACGACGGGCGATATCATTGTCTCGGTCAACAACAAGCCGGTGAAGACCGGTGCGGAAATTGAAACTGCGATTGCAGATGCATCGAAGACCGGGCGTAAGGCCGTTCTTCTCCAGGTGCAGACCAACGACCAGTCGCGGTTTGTGGCTCTGCCTATCAACCAAGGTTGATCCACACGAGATAAGGGTTGCGGCGGCGCTGCATCCACCCCCGCTAGCGCCAAAGCACAAAAGGGCGGCAGATCCTTCGATAACTCTGCCGCCCGCTTTTCTTTCTGCGATGTGCGATACTTCACTCATTCACCAAAACCGGCTTAATGTACTGCCATGAAGATTCTTGTGATCGAAGATGACCGCGAAGCGGCCCGTTACCTGGAGAAGGCTTTCGCCGAAGCGGGGCATTCGGCCGATATCGCTGGCGATGGCGAAACCGGCTATACGCTGGCGGAGCAGGGAACTTACGACGCCCTGGTCGTTGACCGCATGCTGCCGCGCCGCGATGGTCTATCCGTGGTCGCGGCTCTGCGCGCCCAAGGCAATGATACGCCGGCGCTGATCCTCTCTGCTCTCGGTCAGGTCGATGATCGTGTCACCGGCCTCAGGGCGGGCGGCGACGATTACCTTACCAAGCCTTACGCCTTCTCCGAGCTCTTGGCTCGCATCGAAGTCCTGCAAAGGCGATCGAGCCCGAAAGAGGCGGAAACTGTCTATCGCGTCGGCGATCTCGAACTCGACCGCCTATCGCATACCGCCAAGCGGGCCGGTCAGGTCATCATCCTCCAGCCGCGCGAATTCCGTCTGCTCGAATATCTGATGCGCCATTCCGGACAGGTCGTCACTCGAACAATGCTACTGGAGCATGTCTGGGATTATCATTTCGATCCGCAGACCAACGTCATCGATGTGCATGTCTCGCGCTTGCGCGGCAAGATCGAAAAGGGCTTCGAAACGCCCCTTCTGCACACGGTGCGTGGAGCCGGCTATATGCTGAAGGCGACTGCCGGAACCAATGCATGAGCCGTTTTCGTGCCATGATGAAAATGACAGCCGTGCGACTGTCAGCGCTTTACCTCGTACTGTTCACCATCTGCGCGCTGGTGCTGGTATTCTATATCACCAGTTCTTCCGTCCGGCTTTTGACGACGCAGACCGAGACGGCCATTAATGAAGAAATCGAGAGTATCGGTCAGGTCTACCAACGGGGCGGCATTGTCGGTCTCGTGCGAACGATCGATCGGCGCGGACGTCAGCCGGGCGCTTACCTCTATCTCGTAACGGACCCGGCAGGGCGCATAGTTGCCGGCAATGTCCAGAGCATCGAGGTCGGCGTTTTGCAGACAGAGGGCTGGATAGAGCGCCCCATCACCTATGAACGTTACAATGAGGGTAGCGATCCGCAGGTCCACACGGCCATTGCCAGGGTCATCGTCATGCCGAACGGCATCAGGGTCATGGTGGGCCGCGATCTGGGTGAGCCGGAACAGGTCCGGCTCGTCGTGCGCCGGGCGCTCATGGCCGCTCTCGGCATCATGGGTGTCGGTGCATTCTTGATATGGTTCTTCGTCGGGCGGCGTGCGCTACAGCGTATTGACGAGGTATCGGTCGCTTCGCAGCGCATCATGGGCGGCGATCTGGCCGGGCGGCTTCCGGTGAGCGGATCCGGAGATGAGTTCGACCGCTTGTCGGAAAATCTCAACGGGATGCTGGCGCGCATTCAGGAACTGAACGAAGGCGTCAGGCACGTTTCCGACAACATCGCTCATGATCTGAAGACGCCACTGACGCGTATGCACAATCGCGCTGAATCTGCGCTTTCGAGCGCCAAGACGACGAAGGCTTATCGCGCCGCTATGGAAGGCATGATCAGCGACTCCGATCAGCTGATCCGTACGTTCAATGCAATTCTGATGATTTCGCGCCTCGAATCCGGCTATTCGACCGAGACGATGGAGCGGATTGCGCTATCGACAATTGTCGAAGACGTTTTCGAGTTATACGAGCCTTCGGCCGAGGAGGCGGACGTCAAGCTTACGCTAGGACCAATCGACGAAACGCCTGTCAAGGCGAACCGCGAGCTGATCGGCCAGACCATTTCCAATCTCGTCGACAACGCCATCAAATATGCGAGCGTCAGCGATAATCCGGTTGAAGTAACGCTGTCAGTGGAGAAGCAGGACGACAAGGTCAAGGTTACTGTCGCCGATAACGGTCCAGGAATTCCGGCAGATCAGGTGGCCCGCGCCACCGAACGCTTTGTGCGTCTGGAGGAAAGCCGCTCGCAACCGGGATCCGGACTCGGTCTCAGTCTTGCCAAGGCCGTCATGAAATTGCACGGTGGCACATTGGAGTTGACTGACAATGCGCCGGGGCTGCGGGCTGTCCTCGTTTTTCCGGTGGGAGAGGAGAATGCATGAGTTCCGGAGCGGCAGGCGCTGACGCGCCTTTCTTTGCGCAGGCCTTGCGCGATCTGGAACCATTGGACAAGCAGAATGCCGAAGCTTTGCTCCGTGACCTCCTCACGCGCGCGGCGGAAAAGGAATGTGCCGGCGTCGGCACACTGACAGCCAACAAGCCTGCCGCCGCCTTTGTTGCAGCAGTCCTCGACCTCTCCCCCTATCTACGTG
The DNA here is from genome assembly GCA_963776115.1 of uncultured Alphaproteobacteria bacterium. Classification (GTDB taxonomy): domain Bacteria; phylum Pseudomonadota; class Alphaproteobacteria; order Rhizobiales; family Rhizobiaceae; genus Phyllobacterium. Next base: position 283,153 of record CAVZLS010000006.1, read on the forward strand.
CCATTCTGTTGCGCCGCCCGCAAATCATCGAACCACTGTTCGAAATGCCCCTGGCCAAACGCCTTGACGCGCTGATGCAGGAAATTGCAGCGACGAGCGAGGGCGACGATGTCACCGAAGCCGGCCTGATGACCGCGCTTCGGCAAGCAAAGCTCAAGGGTCATGTGCTCATCGCATTGGGCGACCTGTCCGGTCAGTTTACGACCTCGGAGACGACGCTGTGGCTCTCTCGACTTGCCGAAGAATGTCTTGGCGCCGCCGTGCGTTTTCTGCTGCGTGACGCGCACGAGGCCGGCAAGCTCAAACTTCCTGATCTGAAACATCCGGACAAGGACTCCGGCTGGATCATTCTGGCGATGGGAAAGTTCGGCGCATTCGAGCTGAACTATTCTTCGGATATCGACCTGATCGTCTTCATCGACGAGCGCAGTCCGGCCATCACCGATCCCTATGAATGCGTCGAGACCTTTTCACGGTTGACGCGGCGTCTGGTGCGCATCCTGCAGGACCGCACCGCCGACGGCTATGTCTTTCGCACCGATCTACGGCTGCGGCCCGATCCCGGTTCAACACCATTGGCCATCCCGGTTGTTGCCGCGCTCAACTATTATGAAGGTCGCGGGCAGAACTGGGAACGCGCTGCCATGATAAAGGCCCGGCCGGTCGCAGGCGATGTCGATGCGGGAAAGCGATTCGTGGCAGAGCTTGCGCCGTACGTCTGGCGAAAATATCTCGACTATGCAGCGATTGCCGATGTGCATTCGATCAAGCGGCAGATCCATGCGCACAAGGGGCATGGCGAGATTGCCGTGCGCGGTCATAATGTGAAGCTCGGACGCGGCGGTATCCGCGAGATCGAGTTCTTCGTTCAGACCCAGCAATTGATCGCCGGTGGCCGCTTCCCGCAACTGCGCGGTTCCAGCACTGTCGATATGCTTGGCGCGCTGCATGGCCTCGGCTGGATCAGCGAGGAGGCACGCGACACGCTGGCGGAGAAATACGGTTTTCTGCGTGATGTCGAGCACCGTATCCAGATGATTGCCGACGAGCAGACGCACATGCTGCCGGACGACGACGAGAACTTTCTGCGTGTCGCCCACATGATGGGTTACAAGGATGGTGAGACCTTCGCCGAGGATTTTCGAGCGGCCCTTAAGACTGTCGAAACCCACTACGCCGCCCTGTTCGAGCAGGCGCAAGATCTGACGGCTGAAGCGGGCAATCTGGTGTTTACCGGGGACGTCGATGATCCCGATACATTGAAGACGCTGGAGAAATTCGGCTTCGAGCGGCCGAGCGATATCTGCCGGGTGATCCGCACCTGGCATTTCGGGCGCTACCGCGCGACACAATCGGCGGAGGCACGCGAGCGCCTGACCGAGTTGACGCCGGTGCTGCTGAAGGCTTTCGGCGCGACCAGCCGCGCCGACGAGGCGCTGATGCGTTTCGACGGGATGATCAAGGGCCTGCCGGCGGGCATCCAGCTGTTCAGCCTGCTGCAATCCAATCCACGCCTGCTTGACCTATTGGTGCTGATAATGGGCGCAGCGCCGCGGCTCGCCGACATCATCACCCGCAAGCCGCATATTTTCGACGGCATGCTCGATCCAGCGATCTTTGCCGATGTGCCGACACGTGCCTATCTCGCCGAAAGACTGGAGAGTTTCCTCGGCCCTTGCAAAGTCTATGAGGATATTCTTGATCGCCTGCGTATTTTTGCGGCCGAGCATCGCTTTCTCATCGGCATCCGGCTTTTGACTGGTGCGATCAGCGGGGGAAGGGCCGGCAAAGCCTTCTCGCATCTGGCCGATCTCGTTATCGACAGGGCCCTCAAGGCCGTCATGGATGAATTTGCCAGCAAACATGGCAGGATCAGTGGCGGGCGCATTGCCATTCTTGGCATGGGGAAGCTTGGCAGCCGGGAACTGACCGCGGGGTCTGATGTCGATCTCATCCTGCTCTATGACCATGATGAGCATGCCGAGGAGTCGGATGGGGAGAAGGGGCTCGCGCCCTTCGCAGTACTATATGCGCCTGACCCAGCGACTGATCGCGGCACTGTCCGCGCCAACGTCGGAAGGCGTGCTCTACGAGGTCGACTTCCGGCTGCGCCCATCCGGCAACAAGGGGCCGGTTGCGACGCACATCGACGCCTTTCGCAAGTACCAGCTAAATGACGCTTGGACCTGGGAGCATATGGCGTTGACCCGCGCCCGGCCGGTTGCCGGCGATGAGACGTTGTTTGCCGAAATTGAAGAGGACGTCAGCGATATTCTGGCCATGTCTCGCGATCCGGCAAAGATCGCCAAGGATGTCGTGGACATGCGCGCGATGATCGAGGCAGAGAAGCCGCCGAGCGATGCGTGGGATTTGAAGCTCGTTGCCGGCGGTATCATCGATATCGAATTCATTGCCCAGTTTGCCGTGCTGACGGGAAATGTCGACGGGCCAGCAAATGCGCAACCAACGGCGGAGGTCCTGGAGAAGCTGAAACCGGACTTCGCCGAGCCAGCCGTGACCGACAACCTCGTCGAAGCGGCTCATCTCTATACGGGCATCACCCAGATCATTCGCCTGTGCCTGAACGGCGACGTCAAGCGCGAGGATTTCCCGCCCGGACTGTCTGAATTGCTCTGCCGCGCCTGTGATCTGCCCGATATGGAACGTGTCGAAAGTCAGCTGGCCGAGACCGCACAATCGGTGCGGAAGACATTCGATGTCCTGCTTGCAGCAAACCGCATACAGCGCACACGCTCCACCTAGCAACGTCAGCCTGCGGGCGTTACTTCAAGTATGGCCAACCGGGCTTTGCCCTCGGCCGTATTGCCCACTATGACCGTTGTACCGGCTGCAACCAGAAATCCCTCGCCGACTTGTAGCGTTCGTGTATCGCTGCCCGACTTCAAGACAAGCGCGCCATCGACGGCAGCGACGTAAATGGGCTCGTTGCCACGAACCGTATCACTGGCTCCCGTGGGCAGTGTTTTGATGCTCTGCTTGACCTTGTACGGACCGTCGATGGGTTTCTGATTACGAAAAATTACCTTGAACGGATTTGACGAATTGACATTAACGATCATGCTTGTCGGTGCGCCAAGCGCAGTGCAAATGTCGCGGAAAGGTGCACCCGCTCGCATAATGTGTGTAGAAAGGTAGTGCATTTCGCCTTGATCCATATTTCCTCCGGTGTGAACCGTAAGGTCAGGTATCAACAAAGTCTGCTGCGTCGGAACCTTCGTTGTGGTACCGCCTTTGTCGGCGGTCCACCAAAATCCGGTGCCCTTGATCGTCGTCACGCATTCGATGCCATCATGCACATGGGTGGGAAACAGCCCGTTTCCCTTGACGGCAGTGATTTCATACCAGACGTCCCAATTCTCTTTAATTGCTGTCGGAACGTCGCAAACACCTTCTATGACTTCGCTTGGCGCTGCTTGTTGTGCCCCAACCGGAATAGGTGGAGGGAGGGCAACAGCGCACGTCAAGAAAAGCATACATGCGAATTTCTTCAGCATGGCACACCTCCCTCAATATTTCGGTTGAGTATACGCTCATTAGGACTAGCTAGCAACTAATGCTAAAGTATTAGTTGGGGAGGTTACCCGTCTGTTCTTTCTGGTATGCGCACAGAAACGATTGTACCGACACCTTCGGTGGAACGTATCTTCAATGCTCCACCATGTAGTTGGGTCAACGAACGAGAAATGGCGAGACCTAATCCTGAACCTGCGTGTGATTTTGTGAATTGATTTTCCACCTGTTCAAAAGGTTGGCCGATTTTCTTCAGCGCTTCTTTGGGAATACCGCAGCCGGTATCCTCGATAGTGAAGACAAGCGCACCCGATACTTTCCGCGCGCGAACGGAGATACGCCCGCCCGTATCGGTGAATTTCACGGCATTCGACAACAGATTGATCAATATCTGTTTGATGGCACGGCGGTCGGCATTGAGTGTAACGCTTTCCGCGATCCTGGTATCGACCTTCACGTCCTTTTCCTGTGCCTGCAGCGACACGACGCGCACGGTCTCGCGGATGAGCGGGCAAAGATCGATCTCCTCGCGATCCAGCGAGAAATGCCCGGCCTCGATCTTTGACATGTCGAGTATGTCGTTGATGACGTTCAAAAGGTAGTTGCCGCTGGTATGGATGTCGTGGACGTATTCCACGTAGCGGTCGGAGCCGAGCGCGCCGAATGTTCCAGAATGCATGATTTCCGAGAAGCCGATGATGGCATTGAGTGGCGTGCGCAATTCGTGTGACATGTTGGCGAGGAATTCTGATTTCGCCCGGTTTGCCGCTTCTGCACGCTCCTTCTCGACAGCATATTTGCTGTTGAGTTCTGTAAGCTCCAGCGTACGTTCGATCTCGGATTTGCGTGCAAGGCTCAGGTCGTGAATTGTCGCCATCAAGCGGCGCTCGCTGTCCACCAATCGTTCTTCGTGCACTTTCAACTGGGTGATATCGGTACCCACCGACACGAGGCCCCCATCCTGCGTGCGGCGCTCATTGACCTGTAGCCAACGGCCATCGGCCAACTGCCGCTCGAACGTCAGCGCGCCATTGCGACCGTGTTCATTGGCCATGCGCTTTTCCAGAGCGACAGCGCGGATCCGTGGCTCGAGCTCCTCGCGACCGATGCCTGGCAGCAGGCACTCATTGGCGAGCCCTGAATATTCGTTGAACTTGCTGTTCGACATGACCAGGCGGTTATCGGCATCCCACAGAACGAAGGTCTCTGAGATGCTTTCGATCGCCTCACGGATGCGCTGATCGGCCTGTGCTGTCGCCTGAACGAAACGGTGCTGTTCGCTGACATCGACGGCGACGCCTACGAGATGCAGATCCCCGACATTTGCATCTGCAACCTGCGCTCGCACCCGCATCCATACCCAATGACCTTCCGCATGACGCATGCGGAAGACGCGGTCCATCTGGCTTATTTCACCGGCTGCAACCTGTGCCGCAAGGCTGTAGAGCTTGTCGTCGTCTGGATGGATGATCGACGATATGTCGCCGAGCGAGAGAATGGCGTCGTAAGCCTCGTAGCCGAGCATTTCATACATGGAGCGCGACCAGTAGACCCGCCCGCGAGCCATGTCCCAGTCCCACAGCCCGCAGCGGCCGCGCGCCAGCGCCGTGTCCACCCGTGCTTGCGTGTGCTGGTAAAGCTCGTCCGCATCCTGCGCGCGAGCCGCTTGGCTGAAATAGGCATAGAGAACGATAAGCATGATCGTTGCCGTGCCGGCGAACATCGTGACGTTGATCGAGACGACACGACGCCAGTCGGCGAAGATGGCCTCGACAGGGTGCATGACAAAGACTGAATAGGCACCATTGCCCGAACGGCTGAAGGCGGCGAGGGCAGGTGTGCCTTCAACCTTTACGGGCATTGCGCCGGCCCGGTCTCCAAAGAGGAAAAGCGGTTGCCCTTCGGTTACGAAACGCTCGAGATTCTTGTTGCGCCAATAGTCGCCACCATCCGATGAGACCACGATGTTCGCTTCATCATTCGCGATGGCAAACCACATGCCCGATGGGATCAGATCGTTGGCGCGGATTTCGCCGATGATGTTCTGCAGGTCACCCACGCTCAGTTTTTGGCCGCCATTCATGCGATTGTCGATGACGCTCGCCACATGGGTTGCTGCCATGGACAAGGCTGCGCGGGCTGTGCGCTCCGTGTCGTCACGCCAGCCGAGAAGTGACATGGAGCGCGCGAGAGCAAGTGCGAGCAGGAAGACGATGATGAGCGGTGGAATCGCGCGGCGCAGATAGGGCTCGGCGGCAAGCAGCTTGCCATAGGCGGGATCGGCGAGAAGTTTTATGTGACCCGAAAGCCGGTTGCGCCCCCGCGCATCGTTCCGGCTTTTGGCATAATTCTTCCCCGTCGGCGCGCGATACGCGTCCGCATTTGCCATCGAATGGCCCCCTCATTTTACCTTTGTAATCAGTGATTTGCTTCGGCACGCCGCACATCCGAAGCACCTGTAGTGAATCAAAACTGATTCTGCGTGTCTAGTCCCTTTGTTAAATATTTATCAATACTTATGGCGGGCCAAAACTACAATCAGACGACGAGTCATAACTCCTTGAAATGACTTAAGATACCCTCGGGCGATGCCCGAGGACGATGAATAAACAGGGCAGTGGATAACCTCCGGACGGGCCTCTCAGGCTAGCGTTCGCTCGACAATATCCCGCACGTCGGCCGAAAGTCCCGTCTCTCGAGCGATGTTCGCCAGCGATTCACGCGCATGTTCACGTCGCACTGGTTCGAACGATCGCCACGAGCGCATCGCCGTCAGAAGCCGTGCGGCAAGCTGCGGGTTCTTTTTGTCGATGGTCAGGATTGTCTCGGCAAAGAACTTGTAGCCGGCGCCGTCGGCGCGATTGAAGCCCGTCTGATTACCGCTGGAAAATGCGCCGATCAAAGCCCGGGTGCGATTGGGATTATCAAGCGAGAACAGCTTGTGAGTCATCAATTCGCGCACCTTGTCCAGTGCCTCATTTCCCGGCTGCATCGCCTGCACCACGAACCATTTGTCCATGACGAGTGGATCATTGCCGAAACGCGCCTCGAAGGCCTGCAGCGCATGGTTTGTCGCATCGCTGTCGCCAAAGCGCTGGACGAGCACACCAAGCGCAGCAGCCCGATCTGTCATATTGTCGGCGTTTTTGAACTGCGTCGCGGCCCGCTTCGAACTACCCTCGGCGACGCTCAGATAGTCGAGCAGCACGTTGCGCAGCGCTCTGCGTCCGGCTCCGGCCGCGTCCGGCTTGAACGAGCCCTCCTGCGCGAGCTCGCTATAAATTTGCGCGAACTTCCCCGCATGTGCTTCGGCCACGGCGCTGATCAATGCATCACGGCTGCCAAGAATGGCATCCGGGTCGATATTCGCGCCAAGTTCACGCGCAATGTCGCTTTCGGACGGGATGCTAAGGCACAGCGCCCGAAACGCCTCATCCAGCGTTACGTTGAACGCGATCTCGCCGAGGAGCTTGATCGACGAGTTCTCGATTGTCGCCGGCTTGCCGCCGCGGACGCGTTTGGCATTGCTCGTCAGCTTGGCGTTGAGCAGTTGGGTAAGGGCTTGCCAGCGCGTCACCTCATCGCCGTCGTTGCGGGCGAGGAAGGCGAGGTCGGTCCGGGTCAATTCGCTGGTAAGCGTCACCGGTGCCGAAAAGCCGCGCAGCAGTGAAGGGACCGGGCGTTCCGGGATACCGGAAAAGCTGAAGCGCTCCTTGCGCTTGCGCAGATGGATGACGTCGTCCTTGACCAGACCGCCCTTGGCTGAGCGCGGCCTGAGCTCACGACCTTTGGCACCAAGCAGCGCAAACTGCACGGGGATGTGCATCGGCTTTTTCGAAGTCTGGCCCGGTGTCGGCTTCAGCGACTGTTCGATCTCGATCTCGAAGGTCTTGGTTGCCTGATCATAGTCGTAGGTGATGGCGAGATTGGGCGTTCCGGCCTGGTCGTACCAGAGCGCAAACTGGCTGAGATCTTCGCCCGACGCATCCTCGAAGACCTTGATGAAATCCTCGATCGTCGCGGCATCGCCATCATGGCGCTCGAAATAGAGGTCCATGCCCTTGCGGAAGAGATCCGGCCCGAGAATGGTACGGATCATACGCACAACCTCGGAACCTTTTTCGTAGACGGTCGAGGTGTAGAAATTGTTGATCTCGCGGAACTGGCGCGGACGCACCGGGTGGGCGAGGGGCCCGGCATCTTCCGGGAACTGATGCGCCTTGAGGCCCTTCACCTCGGCGATGCGCTTGACGGCGCGCGAACGCATGTCGGCGGAAAACTCATGGTCGCGGTAAACGGTCAGCCCCTCCTTCAGGCAAAGCTGGAACCAGTCGCGGCAAGTGATTCTGTTTCCTGTCCAATTGTGGAAATATTCGTGAGCGATCACCGCTTCGATTCCGGCATAATCCGTATCGGTCGCGGTGTCTGGATCGGCCAGCACGTACTTGTCGTTAAAGACGTTGAGCCCCTTGTTCTCCATAGCGCCCATGTTGAAATCGGACACCGCGACGACATTGAACACGTCGAGATCATATTCACGGCCGAAGACATCCTCGTCCCATTTCATCGAACGCTTCAGCGCATCCATGGCATAAAGCGCGCGGGGCTCCTTGCCGTGCTCGACATAGATGCCGAGATCGACATGACGCCCCGAAGCGGTTGTGAACGTGTCGGTGATCACGCCAAGATCGCCGGCGACAAGCGCGAACAGATAGGCTGGCTTCGGATGCGGATCGTGCCAGACGGCAAAATGACGGCCGTTGGTAAGTCTGCCCTTATCTTTGGGGTTGCCATTCGACAGTAGCAATGGTGCTTCGCTGCGTTCGGCTTCGATGCGCACCGTGTAGACGGAGAGCATGTCCGGCCGGTCGAGAAAATAGGTGATGCGGCGAAAACCTTCCGCCTCGCACTGGGTGCAATAAACGTCGCTCGACCGATAAAGGCCGGTCAATTGCCGATTGGTGGTCGGGTTGATCTCCGTGGTTATTTCTAGCGTGAAGGCGCCATTTTCCGGCAAGCCGCGAATTTCGAGACGATCTGGCGTCGCTACGTAGGCATTGTCGCCAAGAACGGCGCCGTCGAGGCGGATATCAACCAGCTTGAGGTCATCGCCGTCCAGAATGAGAGGAGCGTCGGATGCAACACCCTCCCTGCGCTCGATCTGCAGTGTGGATTTGACGACTGTGCGCTCGGGATGGAGACTGAAATCGAGGTGGGTTTCGGGAATGAGAAAATCGGTGGGCTTGTAATCTTCCAGATGAAAAACCTGGCCGGTATCGGTACGCATCGTCTAACTGTCCTTATTGATGGCGGGGACCCTATCGATCTTTCTTGTGGGGCACAACAAATGCCGATTTGTTTGGTTCACAAACGCAACGTGAATGATTGCCCACTGGTGTGGCCGCTTAAACCATCCTAAAGATATATCAGTTTACAATTCCATACCGCCGCCGACCACTCTTTCTTCCAGGATGTAAAACCGTGTCCACTATCGTTCACCCGCGAGATGGTGAACCACTTGTCGCAGATCGTGCGCGCAGCACCAATGTCATGCTGGGAATTGGTCTCAAGGTCGCTTCGGTCTGCGTATTCGTCTGCATGTCGAGCCTCTTGAAAGCATCTGACGGTATTCCGGCGGGCCAACTCGTGTTCTTCCGCTCCTTCTTCGCAATTTTTCCGGTCATTGCCTTCATTGCATGGCAGGGGCAGATGGCTGTGGCGTTCAAAACGAGCGAGCCCTTCAGCCATTTCTGGCGCGGCTTCGTCGGCGTCAGCGCCATGAGCCTCAGCTTTTATGGTCTGACCAAGCTTCCCTTGCCTGAGTCCATCGCAATCAGTTACGCGACGCCGCTGCTGACCGTCGTATGCAGTGCAATTTTCCTGCGCGAAACGGTGCGGCTCTATCGCTGGTCGGCAGTGTGCTTCGGTCTCGTCGGCGTCGTCATCATCCTTTGGCCGCGCATGTCGTTCTTTACCGGGGAAACCGAGTTCGGCGCGGATCAGGCTGTCGGCGCGTTGGCGACACTGGGCGGTGCGGGGCTCGCCGCCATTGCCATGCTGCTCGTGCGCAAGCTGGTTCAAACGGAGCGCACGCCGACCATCGTCGTTTACTTCTCCATCGCCTCAAGCGTCATTGCGCTGGTCAGCCTTCCGTTTGGCTGGGTCTGGCCGACTGCCTTTCAGGCGACCTGTCTGATCCTCGCCGGGATTGCGGGCGGCGTTGCGCAAATTCTGCTGACCGAAAGCTACCGCCACGCCGACATGTCGGCGATTGCGCCGTTCGAATATACGTCGATGCTGCTGGGGCTCGCCCTCGGCTATCTGCTCTTCGGTGACATCCCGACAGCGGAGATGATTACCGGAGCAGCAATCGTCATCAGCGCCGGCATCTTCATCATATATCGCGAGCATCGGCTCGGCCTCGCCCGGGCACGTGCCCGCAAGGTCTCGACGCCGCAGGGATAACCACTACTCTTCCTGCGCCGCCTCGCTCAGGGGGTGCAGCTGGAAAGTCTCCGGCGTCTGCGGCCGGTCATGCGGGCGAATGGCGAAATCGGGACGCTCAGAAGGAGCTTGCGACGCACGGCGAAGGCTGCGCCAGAACGCATAGGAACCATAGGCCGCATAGCTGATTGCCATCGTGACAAAGAATCCCGAAGGGCCGTTCAGATCCATCAACCGCCCGGCGATCTGCGGGCCGATCATGCTGCCAACGCCGTAAACAATGAGCAATCCACTGGAAATCTTGACGAACTCGCTGGGTTCGGCGAAGTCGTTTGCGTGCGCCACATTGAGCGAATAGATCGGAAACAGCACCGTCCCGAAAACAAACATCAACGTATAGACCACCCACGGCGTAGTGGGCTGGACCATGATCATCGTCAGCGATATCGCGACACCACCGATCCCGGCCACGACCATCACGTAGCGCCTGTCGACGAAATCCGATATTCGGCCGATCGGGTACTGGAAGATTGCTCCGCCGATCATCGAACTCGCGATCATCGTCGCAATGCCGAACGTCGACAGGCCAATCTCGCGGCCATAGATAGCCGCAAGAAAGTTCCAGGCGCCGGCGATGATCCCCGCAAGCAGCGAGCCAATCAACGCAGCGGGTGACTTTCGGTAGAGCCCGGGAAGGTCCAGCGATACCTGCGTCAGCGGGCGTGGTGACTGCGCATTTGAAAGACCTGTGGGCACCAGAGCGCCAGCATAGATCAACGCCCCGATCATGAACAAAGCCTGTGTCGCGGGGTCGCCGAACGGCAAAATATACTGGCCAACGAGAAGTCCGAGCATGGAAACGATCATGTAGATCGAAAACACCATGCCGCGTGTCGAATTGGTGACGCGCTCGTTCAGCCAGCTTTCGATCACCATGTAACTGCCGGCCAATGAAAAACCGGCCAGCGCCCGAAACAGCGTCCAGGCCCAGGGATCGATGATCAGACCGTGCATCAGCATCGACATGCTGAGGAGCGTCAAGAGCACGGCAAAGACGCGGACATGGCCAACGCGTCGCACGAGGCGCGGAACGATGATGCAGCCGCCGGTGAATGCCAGCGCATAACCGGTTCCTAGCCAACCGATGGTAGTCGGCGACCAGCCTTCCATGCCCGCGCGCAAGGGGAGCAGGATTCCCGCCAGGCCCCCTGCCGTCAGCATCAGAAACGTGCTGGTCAATAATGCCGCGATCGGCAAGAGCTGGCGAAACATATATGTATCCTGCGTTTCAATGCCCGAAACTACAGGTTTCAGTGCTCATACAAGCGAAAGATTACGACACTGGCATTCCAGTTTTGCGCCAATCTAGTCGGTCAGCGCACGCAACCGCATTTTGACGTTGACGAAATCGCGCCAGGCGAAGCGCTTTTGGGCAGGATTTCGCAGAAGATAAGCAGGATGCAGTGTCGGCATTACCGGTATCTGGACGCCGGACGCGGTCAAATGGGCTTTCCAGTTTCCGCGCAGGCGCAAAATACCTTCCGTCGCATTGGTAAGCGCTTTGGCGGCCGGGCCACCGAGCGCGACGAGCAGCCTTGGATTGGCGAGCTCAATCTGGCGCTCGAAGAATGGTCGGCAAATCTCCGTTTCAAGCGGCGTTGGCGTGCGGTTGCCAGGCGGACGCCATGGAATGGTATTGGCGATATAGACGCTGGTCCGGTCAAGGCCGATGGCCGCAAACATGCGATCGAGCAGTTGCCCCGAACGGCCGATGAAAGGAACACCTTCGAGATCTTCCTCACGGCCCGGTGCTTCGCCAACGAACATGATCGGAGCCGCAGGATTGCCGTCGGCGAACACGAGGTTCTTGGCGGTGAATTTCAAGTTGCAGCCGTCGAATGCGGCGAGCTGCTCGCGCAATTCCTCCAGCGTAGCGGCACTTGAAGCCATCTGCCGCGCCATCGCAATTTTGGCATCGTCCGGGACAGAGGCCTTGCTGAGGATGGATGGAGCCGGTTGGCTCACTGCCGGTTGTTCAGGTCGCTGCTGCTGGGAAGGCCGCGCTGCCTGCGCGGGCGAAGCTCCAACACGCTTTGCCTCGATTTGGGAGAAGCGGTCGACCGGCGCATCTTCGAGCGGCGTATCAACGCCGGCCTCGGCATAGAAATGCAGCAGTTCGCGCAAATTGGTCAAGCGATAATCCTTTTCCCTCTGAAGTCGCAAATTGCCGGCACAATTGCAAGGTCAGGAGGAAGGAATGCGCGGCTCCTGCACCAGATAAAACACGCGTTTGGGTGTGAAATCAGCAATAGGAAAATCAAAGCTCGCACCAAAACCCGGATCGATCTTGCCATCCCGAAACACCATACGATCATAGGGCTCGAAGTCGTCGCTGAAAGTGCCGTAACCGGTCGATTTGATCATGCCCCTCTTGTCACCTGGCTGGTAGAAGGAAAGTCCATCGCCATAATCGCTTGGCACGTTAAGCTGTTCCTGCAGTTCAAACTCGAACTCGACCCAGGGATGACCGCTGCTGTTGGTGGCCCGGACGCGCAGATAGAATAGAATCCCGGCATCCTCGCTTGGGTTAAGTTGCGCTACTTTTTCGGTGCGAATGATGAGTGTGGTTGGCGTTACCGAGGGGAACTCTTCCGTCAGGATGATTGGATCCTGCATCGTTCCTGTGCCACTGATGGATCGAATGATGAAGCCGCCACGCTCATCGGAAAATGAGTAAGGCCCCGCAGTCCAAAGCCGCGGATCTTCTTGTGCCGATCCTCTTGGAACGTAACCGACGAAAAGCATGCAGATGGCCATCATGCCACGCAGCATCCAGTCCGTGCGGTATCGTTTCATCAGGTCTCCCATCGGTTGGCATGCGAGACAATAAGCTGAATTATGACTGAAACCGCATCCTGTGCAAACACTCTATGAAAGTGCAAAATATTGACGTTTACGTTAAAGTAATTTAGATTCCGCCAACCGTCGTGAAATGAGGGCAATTGGCCGCATCTGGAATGCATGACTGTCTATGTCATATGGCTATTGTTGCGCTACAAATCGGGAAAATACTGCACAAAAGTGCTTACGGGAATGATTCATCAGGAGGATTGCATGAGCGAGGTAACCGAACTTCCAGAGCGCGAGAGCATGGAGTTTGATGTCGTCATAGTTGGAGGAGGGCCGGCTGGTCTATCCGCAGCGATCAGGCTCAAGCAGATCAATCCGGAATTGTCGGTTGTGGTCCTGGAAAAGGGCGGCGAAGTCGGTGCGCACATCCTTTCGGGCGCCGTGGTCGACCCGATCGGTGTCGACAAGCTCTTGCCGGGCTGGCGTGACGAGGAAGGGCATCCCTTCAAGACACCGGTTACGGCCGATCATTTTCTGGTTCTCGGACATTCAGGCTCGGTGCGTCTCCCGAATTTCGCCATGCCGCCTTTGATGAACAATCATGGCAATTTCATTGTCTCGCTCGGCAATGTCTGCCGCTGGCTCGGCACCAAGGCGGAAGAACTGGGCGTAGAAATCTACCCCGGCTTTGCCGGCTCGGAAGTGCTTTACGACGACAACGGCGCTGTTGTCGGTGTTGCCACCGGTGACATGGGCATCGAGAAGGATGGCAGTCCCGGACCAGCCTATACGCGGGGCATGGCTCTGCTTGGAAAGTATGTCCTGATCGCGGAAGGCGCGCGTGGTTCGCTCGCCAAGCAATTGATCAACAAATTCCAGCTCGATGAAGGTAAGGAGCCGGCGAAATTCGGTATCGGATTGAAGGAATTGTGGCAGGTCGATCCGGCAAAGCACAAGCTGGGCCTCGTGCAGCATTCGTTCGGCTGGCCGCTGGACATGAAGACGGGCGGCGGGTCATTCCTCTACCATCTTGAGGACAATACGGTCGCCGTCGGCTTCGTCATGCACCTCAACTACAAGAATCCCTACCTTTCGCCATTCGAGGAGTTCCAGCGCTTCAAGACCCATCCGTCCATTCGTGGCCTCTTCGAAGGCGGCAAGCGCCTGGGCTATGGTGCGCGCGCGATCACTGAAGGCGGTTGGCAGTCGGTGCCGAAGCTGTCCTTCCCCGGAGGAGCGCTGCTCGGCTGCTCGGCCGGCTTCGTCAATGTGCCGCGTATCAAGGGTTCGCACAATGCCATGCTCTCCGGCATGCTCGCTGCCGAACATGTGGCGGAAGCGATCGCCGCCGGGCGCGCCAATGACGAGCTTATCACTTACGAGAATGCCTGGCGCTCAAGTGAGATCGGCAAGGATTTGAAGCGTGTGCGTAACGTCAAGCCCATGTGGTCGAAGCTCGGCACAATCGGCGGCGTCATGCTCGGCGGCCTCGATATGTGGCTCAACACGATCTTTGGCGGCTGGTCACCCTTCGGCACGTGGAAACATGGCAAGTCCGATGCGGCGTCACTCGAACCTGCGAGCAAATACGCTCCAATCGCCTATCCAAAGCCCGATGGTGTCCTGACCTTCGACCGCCTGTCCTCGGTGTTCCTGTCGAATACCAATCATGAGGAAAACGAGCCGGTTCACCTGATTGTCAAAGATATGGACCTGCAGAAAAGCTCCGAGCTCGAAGTCTACGCGGGACCGTCGGCACGTTACTGCCCGGCCGGTGTCTATGAGTGGGTCGAGGAGGCAACCGGGCCGAAGTTCGTGATCAACGCGCAGAACTGCGTGCACTGCAAGACATGCGATATCAAGGATCCCAACCAGAACATCAACTGGGTGCCACCACAGGGCGGCGAAGGACCGGTCTATCAGAATATGTGATTGCTCTGCCTCAGCACAGTTTGCTGATCTGGACCGCCATTGTCATCGACGCCACTAATTGAAAAGCGCAGCAGCAGCGGCAAATGATCCGAGCCGACAGGCTGCAGTGTTTTGACACGCGTTTGGATAATGCGGTCCGAAACGAGGATGTGATCGATCGGCAAGCCAACCCAGCGCGCCGCATGCGCCAATGTGCCGTTGACGAGCCAGCTCGGGCGCAATCCTTCGGCTGAAGATGTCTTACTCGCTTCGGTAATGGTTTTAAGTGTCTGGCTCCAGGATGTCGCGTTGAAATCACCGGCAATAATCATTGGACCTTGCAGCCGCTCGAAGTAGGGCTCGATCGTCGCAACGTTTTCGGCTTGGCCATAGGGCCACGGCCAGTCGAGGTGGATCGCAGTAATAATGGCGCTGCGTCCACCGAAATCAATGCGTGCCAGACCAATCAGACTGTCGACACATTGTGGCGTGGTACCTAGGGCGAATGGGCGGCGGGAGAGAATTGCAACGCCGCCAATGTGGCTGCGATTAGGGCAGTAAAGATTATAGGGATAGCGTGCCTCGATCGCTTTCAGTTTGGGGCGCCACGCAGTGGAAACTTCCTGCAAAGTGATGACATCGGGGGCTTCTTGCGCGATCAAGCGAAGGACGTCAGCCTGGTGACGATTGTCGTAGCGCAGGTTCAGCTGCATCAGTTTGTATTCCGGCTGGGCTGTTTCAGCTTCTGCGGAAGGTGCAGGGGAGGGAACAAGCACTGAACCAAGCGCGGTCAGTGCCAACACCATTGCCATCAAACCTTCTCGCCACAGTCCAAGAATAAGGGCTGGGATGGCCGATATGGCCATCAGCACCGCAAGATGCATGCGGAAATGCGCAAAGGAATCGAACAGCGGATGGGCCGCGCCGAAAAATCCCAATACCAGCGGCAGCGAAAACATCACCGGTATCAATACGGCGGCAAGTCTAATCCACGATAGCCTGTTCTCTGTCGTCATGCTCCGCATTAAACCGGCAATTGCGACGCAATCAAGATGGCAGCGCTTGTGATCTCGGGACAACCCGCAGCGCCGTTCGCCCGCACTTTATACAACCCTGCATTCGTTGTGGTCTGCGACAATTCCAGCCATGTGTGGAGGGGTTTTGGAGGCATAAGCGGCACGTATCGAGTGAACCGGTACATCGGGGAAGATTGGCTACTCCGACTCCGGCAAAGCCTTGCCTTTAAACTTGGAGGTGAACTATGCGGTTTTTACCGTTTAGCGTCACACTGACAATGAAAAAAACCCGGATAAGCTGGTCACTCAGCATCCGGGTTCAATTCAACTAGTCAGAAAAACGAGGGGCGGGTGAAAATCCGCTCCTCACTCCAAAATGGAATATAGCAGCTTTCCCATTCTTTCCAAGCAGCGCTGTTTTGGACTTTAGGCGCATGACAGAGATGATTAGTGTGAGATCTCGGACGAGACTCAACCTTGAGGAGGGTGTCCCGTGATCGTAAAACGTATCGTTCCAAATTTCGCATGTCCTGACCCCGGCAGCGTTCGTGACTTCTATGAAAACTTGCTGGAACTGAAAGTCGTCATGGATCATGGATGGATTCTGACATTTGCATCCGACATTCCGGCAAGGCCGCAGATCAGCATCGCGAGCGAAGGAGGATCAGGCACCCCTGTTCCCGACATTTCGATCGAAGTGGAGGATGTCGATATGGTCTATCAGCGAGCGAGAACAGCCGGCTATGAGATCGCATATGATATCGCAGATGAGCCCTGGGGCGTCCGGCGTTTCTACGTCCGCGACCCAACCGGGCGATTGGTCAACATCTTGGCTCATGCTGTTGATTGAGATCACAAGAGCTTCTTCAAGCCGTTTAAAAGTCGATCATGCTCGCCGTCTGTGAGCAGTTCTTCAAGTTTGCCATGTGATTTCTTCCATATAGGCACGACTTCCGACAGCAGATGCATGCCATCCGGCGTCAGCGCCATGAGGCGGCTGCGTTTGTCAGCAGGATCGACCACGACCGTCACCAGGCCACGGCGCTCCAGCGGCTTGAGGGCAGCGGTGAGTGTGGTGCGATCCATTGCGAGCAATGAGGCGACGGAGCTCAAATTGGGCGGTGCCGGCCGGTTCAGCGACATCAGCAGCGAAAACTGTCCGTTGGTGAGATCATATGGCCGCAAAGCTTCATCAAAGCGCCGGGCGAGGGCACGCGCGGCCCGTTGTACAGCAAGACACAGGCACGTATCGCGAACGTGGATTGTTGTTTCGAAAGGAACTGAAATCGGCTTTGACATGGCCTATATATGTTGATATCAACATAATTGTCAACATTCAATCACAAGCCATCTATACAATCCGGTCGATCATGAGAAGGAGGAGCTATCATGTCCAATTCCGGTAATTTTGTTTGGTACGAACTGATGACCAGCGATGCAGAAGCTGCGGAGGGCTTCTATAGCAATGTCGTCGGCTGGAGTGCTCAAGACGCTGGCCATCCGCAGATGAAATACACCTTGCTGAAAGTCGGCGAGGCTCCGGTTGCCGGTATGATGACAACGCCGGAGGGCTGCAATACCGGCGTCGAGTCAATGTGGTCCGGCTATATTGCCGTCGATGACGTCGATCAGTTTGCCGCCCGCGTAAAGGATGCGGGAGGCAAGATAACGGTCGAACCGCAGGACATACCGGAAGTCGGCAGGTTCGCGGTCGCTGCCGATCCGCAGGGCGCGCCGTTCACTCTGTTCAAGCCCTCGATGCAAGATCGCGGCGACAATCCCAAGCCCCCTGCACCGGGTACAGTTGGGTGGCACGAGCTAAACACCCGCGACTGGGAGAACGCCTTTAAATTTTATTCGGGCCTGTTTGGCTGGACCAAAGGTCGAAGCCATGGACATGGGCGGCATGGGCACATACCAGATCGTGGAGCGCGACGGCCAAATGTTTGGCGCCATGATGAACAATCCTGAGCCGTCAACCCGTCCCAGCCTGGTGCTATTATATCTGCGTGGACGATATTAACGCCGCTGAATCGAGGATCAAGGACAAGGGCGGCAAGGTTGTCTTCGGGCCGATGGAAGTTCCCGGCGAGCAGTGGGTTTTGCAAGCGCTCGATCCGCAGGGCGTGTCTTTCGCTCTTCTTGGTCCTCGCAAATAAGTTCTACTGAAAGGCCATCTCGTAGAAACTGCGCAACTTTCTGGAGTGCAGTTTCTCGGGGGGCATCTCGGCCAGCTTTTCAAGGGCACGAATGCCGATCTGCAAATGCTGCGCCACCTGACGTTTGTAGAACTCCGTCGCCATGCCCGGCAGTTTCAATTCACCGTGCAGTGGCTTGTCGGAGACGCAGAGCAGCGTTCCGTAAGGCACGCGGAAGCGAAAACCATTCGCCGCGATAGTCGCCGATTCCATGTCGAGCGCGATCGCGCGCGATTGCGACAGCCGTTTAACGGGGCCGCGCTGGTCGCGTAGCTCCCAATTGCGGTTGTCGATCGTTGCCACGGTGCCGGTACGCATGATGCGCTTCAGATCATACCCTTCGAGCCCGGTGATTTCCGCGACTGCCTGTTCAAGTGCGACCTGCACTTCGGCGAGTGCCGGGATAGGCACCCAGACCGGCAAATCGTCATCCAGCACGTGATCTTCGCGCACGTAGGCATGGGCCAGTACATAGTCGCCAAGCGCTTGCGTATTGCGCAGCCCGGCGCAGTGGCCAAGCATTAGCCAGGCGTGCGGCCTCAGCACAGCGATATGATCGGTAATCGTCTTGGCGTTGGAAGGGCCGACGCCGATATTGACCATGGTGATGCCAGAACGGTCGTCACGTGCGAGGTGATAGGCAGGCATTTGCGGCAGCCGGCCAATCGGCACGCCCGACGTCGGTGCATCATTGCCGGCTTCGGTGATCAGGTTACCCGGCTCGATAAAACGCTGATAGGTGCCGCCGCCTTCCGCCATCAGTCCACGCGCCAGTGCGCAAAATTCGTCGATGTAGAACTGGTAGTTGGTGAACAACACGTAATTCTGAAAATGCATCGGTCGCGTCGCCGTATAATGCGAGAGGCGGTGCAAGGAATAGTCGACCCGTTGCGCGGTAAACGGCGACAGAGGCATGATACTGTCGAGGTCGTCGGTTTCATATTCGCCGTTGACAATGCGATCATCCGTCGCTGCGAGATCCGGCACGTCGAAGAGATCGCGAAGCGGGCGGGTGAATGCATCCGCTACGGACTGATTCGACATGTGTGCCCTCAAGGAAGGCAAAGTGGATGGGGATCGGTGTCGTGGATTCCTGTACCGTCACGGGACCGCCATGGTTGCGGATCAACAGCCTTATCTGTTCCTCGAGATAATGGTCGAACAGGTCCGGCCGCGTGATGGTCGCCGTATATTGACCGGGTGCCGACACGTGGCCGAACGCCAGGCGGGAATCGATCTGCGCATAGCTTGATGTTGAAAGACGCACTTCCGGATAGAAAGCGCGGAAATGCATTGTGTCGCGTTCTTCGCCTCGCGCAACTCTATCGAAGGCATCACGTAGAAACTTTGTATTGCGTTCATACAGCACGCTGAGCGCCTGGACGGCCGCCTTGGCGTCGGTAAATTCTCGTCCTTCGACATGGCTGGGCATGCTGATGGCGGTGGGCTTCTTGGTTCCGATTCTTTTGTCCATGCCCCAATATAGTGACATAGCATGACACTTGAAAAGCGGTGTCTCAAACTCTCTGCAGACTGACGAGGAGAACAAGCCCTATACCGCCATTTGATGGGTTTCGCCCTTCATAGCTTGCGGCAAAAGCCACGACAGGACCAACGAGAATGGCAGAGAAAATTAGGGCACGCAGAAAAAGCAGCGATAAATTTGCGGTTGATTGTATCATGATCCCCTTACTCCCCGTCCCGATGCGGCTTTGCATTGTTGATTTCGAGACAATGGCTCAACCGGTCTGAACGAAAGCTGATGCGTTCGTTCATCGCGCGTTCAACCGGAAGTGTGATTTCTCAAGTCGTAGGCGGCCGCCTGCAGAATTAATCGAGGCGCGGGCCCTCTATCCAAGCAAGAGGGGCTCTTGTTCGGATGGCGACGAGAGGGCAGGAAATCTTTGCTCAACCCTTCAAAACTTTGAAAGAAAAAGGCAGCCATGGAGGGACAACCATGACTGCCTGTCTTTTTGCCCGTAACCAGCGAAGGATCTGTCCAGGCGTCTTGGTCTTGCATTGTTCAATCCAGGCAGGCGACGTACCAACGAATAAAATAGACGATACTTTTTCTATTCTTGGCCTCCCAGAATTTCACTCAGGCTTTGTATGCAGGGAGGATGCACACAAACGACGATGACTCAACAATACAAGATAAAAGAACTTCAATATTCGGCATTTCGAAACAACTACACGCTGAAAGCTGATTGATAGGAGATATCGTGAATTTCCGCAATTATACCTTAGTCTAAATCGATTGAATTTTAAAAAATGGGGCAACCCATGACGTAACTGGTATTGTGTCAATTTCTTCATAAATGCCGAATTTCTGCAGGTTGACGCTCCCAATGATCGTGCTTTCCATCCTGGTACCCAACGGGAGCGTTCAACAGCTCGTCAGGCATCAAATCGTCCAGGCAGGCGACGTTTATCGCGTAGAACACACCCATATCCGCTGTTTCACCACGGCCGAAGGGTTTGACCCCACACGTCCGACAGAAGAAATGGACGATGGTCCGGCTGCCAAACTGGTATTCAGTCAAATAATTTGAGCCGGAGGTTACTCGCAGGGCATTTTCGTCAACAAATGCCTTCCAAAAGCGAGTTTTTGCGCAAAACGAGCAATTACATTTGCTCGTGCCCTGGTCGAGATCGAGGTCGGCCTCGAAGCGGACAGCGCTGCAGTGACAGCTTCCGTGATACGTCTTTTTCACTCTTTCCTCCGAGGTAAATGTATAACCTTGCGGTTAAATAACCTTTTGGTTTAATAATGGTTGCGATCACAAAGGTCAAGTTTGCTGTCACCACTTTTTTGAGCCACAAATTTTCCTTGGAAATTGCCATTTCGGACATCAGCTTGCGCCGCGGCGAGAATCCTCGCTGTTTGACTTGTCGGAGATGGAGATGAGAAATGAGTGGTCGTATCACGCGCCGCGGGGCACTGATTGGTTCAATCCTGGCAATACCGGCCCTCGCCTTGTCGCAGAGGTCAATACAGGCTTCGCCGGAGAGCCGGATGGACCTTTCCGGCGCGTTCAAGGCACTCGAGGCGCAAACCGGTGCGCGCCTTGGAGTTTCGGCACACGATACCGGCAGCGATAATCGCATCGATTATCGCCAGCACGAGCGCTTTGCTATGTGCAGCACATTCAAGTTTCTCGCGGCAGCGGCGGTCCTCGCGCGCGTGGATCACGAGCAGGAGCGACTGGAACGGATTGTCACCTACAAGAAGAGCGATCTCGTTCCCTATTCGCCGGTAACCGAAAAGCATGTTGGCAAGGGCATGTCCCTCGAAGCAATCTGCGAAGCCGCAATCACGATGAGCGATAACACAGCCGGCAATCTCATTCTCGACAGTCTTGGTGGGCCCAAGGGACTGACGAAATATGCGCGCAGCCTTGGCGATGCGACATTCCGGCTGGACAGGCGCGAAACTGAACTCAACGAAGCGAAGCCTGGCGACGACCGTGATACGATCACGCCGTCAGCGATCCTGAAGGATCTGCAGAAGACTGCTCTCGGTGATGCATTATCCAAATCGTCACGTGATCAGCTGACCGCGTGGATGCTGGCCAGCAAGACGGGAGACAAACGCTTGCGCGCCGGCCTGCCGAAGGACTGGAGTGTTGGTGACAAGACAGGAACCAGCGACAGCGGCATGGCCAACGACATCGCCGTTATCTGGCCTCCAAACCGCAAGCCCATTCTTCTGGCCGTGTATCTATATGACCCGAATGGCACGCCCGACAGCCGCAACGACATTCACAAGAAGGTCGCGCGGCTGATAGTCGAGAATATCTGATGGCAGAGACTTAAGGACAACCTGGCAAGGACCGCAGGGCCATTTGTTCAACCCTGCGTTCGTTGCTGCTTTAGGCAAAGCAAGCCATGTGTTGGGTGTCTTGAGGCGAAGCAGAACGCACCGAGCCAGCCGGTGCATTGAGGAGGATAGGCCACCTCAACCATGGCAAAGGCCCTGCCTGTGAGATTTGGAGGTGCGCTATGCGGTATATACCGTTTAGGGTCACCCTAGAATTGAAAAGGACCCGGACAGGCTGGCAAGTCATCGTCCGGGTCCACTTTTCGATAAACTAGGAAAAGGGAGGTGGGTAAAAACCTGCCTCCTGCTCCAACGACAAGATAACATTTTCCGTCGTATTGCCAAGCGGCATCTGATCCGGGCGATTGAACTCGTCTACTGCCGCGTCAGGCTTTCACTCTTGCAGATCAGCCCACCCATCACGCATCCGGAGAGAGAGAGCTTGCTCCCGCTGGCCGTCGCCTTGCCGTTGTAGGTCTTGCCTTCGTCGAGCTTGTTGACCGTGCCCTTATAGGACCCGTCTTTGCCGGACATTGAACCAATCGATTTACCCTTGTATTCCCCCGTCAAAACTGTTCCGCAATAGGAATCCCCGCCGCACGAAGAATACTGGATGATCGTTCCGTTTGGCCGCTTCCAAGAGCCAACAATAGGCTCTTCCGCAAGGGCAGGGCCTGCCATAAGGACGAAACCGGCACAGGCCAGCAATATTTTGCGCTTCATACTTTCCTCCCGAAATGCGTGGCTGCACATCATCCATGCATTTCGGCGATATTACGCATACGTAAACGTAATTCAAGATCGCTTGCGACAGAATTTCCATCCTTGCAGCCATGCAATGGCGGGAAATTATAATCACTCCTCGCCTGACAAACCTGTTCTTTGGTTATCAAATGCTTGAAATCGTCTCACCTGTATTTTACGAGAATTTTCGACAAATGCCCGCAATTGCTGGTGCGTTATATTTAATAAATTCCGAAATTTACGAGTTGTTTTTGTTTTGTTTGTGCCCGGTTAATCATGCCCTTTAACAGCAATTTCAAGCCTATGCTGCATTCTCGAAAGCATCGAAAGAACACGCCAAACAACAAAACAAGCGGTTCTCAGAAGTCTAACAGGGCTTTCGTCAAGTAACGGTTCAGGTTCAACAAGGGATTTGGTAAAATGGCACGCTTTGATCTTCAGCATACCGATAGCGGACACGCCGGAGGCTCGGCGCAGACAGATATTCTCTTTGAGATGGGTATTATGTACGCAACAGGCCGGGATTGCGCTATCGATCTTGTGGCAGCCCATAAATGGTTCAATATTGCCGCCATCAAGGGGTGCGACCGGGCAGCAGAACTGCGGGCGGAACTTGCTCAGTCAATGTCGAAGCCCGATATCGCTGCGGCCCTGCGTGCTGCGCGTGAATGGATGACCTCCCACTAAAACGACGCGCCACGTTCTGCACAAAATCCCATATTGTGAACTCAATCACAACGGGATATCGTAATGTTTGCAACCGTGGGTATACAATTGGCTGTCTGGTCACGTATGGAGTGTTGCTGTGAGTGCGTATGATTCTTGACAAAGACGGGGAAGTGATGCTTGACGACCTTGAAGGATTGTTATCGAGATTAACGGATGCTCAAAAACAGCTGATATTGTTGTCTGCCAAGTCAAAAGCATTTCCGGATAACAATACATTGAACAAAGTTGCCACCTTATCTCTCAACATTTCAGCAGTTGAAGCGCTTATCGCCGACGCCCGGGACCAGAAGGCCCGGCCGGTCAAGGCCAATGATTGAGCATTGGAAACTCCAGCTTGGAGAGCTGGAGTTTGTTTCGCTCGCTACTTACGCTTAGACGCTGGCCGGTCCGACACGTGTTGCTTCGAACAGGAACCAGTGCCTGCGCTCGGTCTCATCTATGAAGTTCTCGATGATACTTGTCGTGGCGCTGTCGCCGTGTTCGCTGCACAGCTCGTGAACCTGGCGCAGATAGCCAATGAAGCTCTTATTATCGTCGCGCAGCTCCGCCAGCATGTCTTCTGGTGTGACGAAATTGGCATCATTGTCGGGGATCCGCTGCTGCGCGGAAATCTGACCGATGGACTTCAACGTCGTGCCGCCGATTTTCCGTACCCGTTCCGCGAGGACGTCGGTCATCGCGAAAATCTGCTCCGCCTGTTCGTCCAGCATGAGATGAAAATCGCGAAAGTGCGGGCCGCTCATGTGCCAGTGAAAATTCTTGGTCTTCATATAGATTGCAAAGGTGTCTGCGAGCAGAGCATTCACCGCTCCAGCGATATCGCGCACTGCGTTACCGCCCAGATCGCTGGGGGTAGCGGTCGGTGCACGTTTGATGGTCTGCAGGGATTTTTTAGCCACGGGTCGATCTCCTTGACGTAGGAAAACTCTTCGATTTGACGCTCGGTCGAGTGCCGCGCTAGTTCTAGCACGCGTTACCCAGCATTTCTGCCTCAATTCTTGGTTGTATCGGCAGGTGCTTCCTCAAACCGCACCAAGGCGGAATTTTCTTTGACTTGCGAATTCTCGGACACAATCTCGGCAACCTTGCCATCATGCGGCGCAGTAATTGAGTGCTCCATTTTCATCGCTTCGAGTACGAGCAATATCTGACCTTTTTTGACCAGGTCACCGGCCGCTACGCGAACGGCTTTCACCAGGCCCGGCATCGGAGCCGTAAGCCGGTCTCCGGCATTGCCTGCCTGTTCGGCGAGCAGAAAAGGATCGGCGATGCTGAACGTCGTTGCCATTCCATTGGCGACTACGGCTACACCATGCGGTATTGCGATGGTCTTAGCCCGCAAAGTGACGCCCTTGCCTGTGAGGTGCCAGCTTTGCGGTTCATGTCGCACACGCAGTTCGACTACAGCATCTGAACCCGAAATCGCGTAGCGCTCGTCTCCAAGCACTGACACGCCATATCGTACGATCTGCCCAGCCTCTTCGAGCATGACCGGATAAGCCAGCCTGTCATGATGGCTGTAACCTCGCAACGCAGTCCACGGATCACCGTGGACAGGTCGTTTCAGGAGACCGCTGGCAGAAAGGATGGCCAGTTCCTTCGCACCTGCCGGCGTCGCGATGGGAACGATCAATCCTGCAAGATCGCGGTCGATCAGCCCTGTATCGACGTCACCGGCGGCAAATCCCTGATGGCGGATCAACGCCGACAGGAATGGCGCGTTCGTGGTCGTACCGGCAATTTCCGTCTGGCTCAGTGCGCTCTCCATTGCGGCAAGCGCGGATGGGCGATCGACGCCATGCACCACAAGCTTGGCGATCATTGGATCATAGTAGGGCGAGATCGTATCGCCCGCCCGAACGCCGGTTTCGACGCGAACCTCGCCGTCCTGCAGCGCATTGGGAAACGACAGATGGTGCAGCGTGCCGATGGCTGGCAGGAAACTTTTCGCCGGGTCTTCGGCATAGAGACGCGCCTCGATAGCATGACCATTGAGAGGGATTTGCTTTTGGGATAACGGCAACTTTTCGCCAGCCGCCACACGCAATTGCCACTCTACCAGGTCGAGTCCGGTGATCATCTCGGTTACCGGGTGTTCTACCTGCAACCGTGTGTTCATTTCCATGAACCAGAAGCGATCGGGCTTCAGCCCTTCCGTGGCATCGACGATAAATTCAATCGTGCCCGCGCCGGAATAGTTGATCGCTTGCGCTGCCTTGACAGCCGCATTGGTCATTGCAGAGCGCACCTCTGCGGTGATGCCAGGGGCAGGGGCTTCCTCGATGACCTTTTGATGGCGGCGTTGCAGCGAGCAATCGCGCTCGTAGAGATGCACCACATTGCCGTGATTGTCGCCAAACACCTGCACTTCGATATGGCGCGGTTTGGCGATATACTTTTCAACCAGTACGCGATCGTCGCCAAAGGCGCTCTTGGCCTCGCGCCGCGCACTCCCCAGCGCCTCGGCGAAATCATCGGGATTGTCGACCTTGCGCATGCCTTTGCCGCCGCCGCCGGCGCGCGCCTTGATCAATACGGGATAACCGATCTCGCGCGCTTTGGAGGCGAGCACCACCAGTTCCTGCGCCTCGCCATGGTAACCCGGAACGACGGGGACACCGGCCTTTTCCATCAACCGCTTTGCGGCATCCTTGAGCCCCATGGCCCGGATCGAATCCGCAGAAGGTCCGATGAAGACCAGACCGGCTTTCACCACCGCATCGACAAAACCTGGATTCTCGGAAAGGAACCCATAGCCGGGATGAATGGCCTCGGCTCCGCTTTTCAGTGCAGCGTCTATGATGTGGTCGGCACGCAAATAACTGTCGGTGACGGGCGAGGGGCCGATATAAACGGCGTCATCAGCCATCGCCACGTGCAGCGCGTGCGCATCCGCATCGGAATAGACAGCGACTGTGCCGATACCCATTCTTTGCGCCGTGCGCATGACGCGGCAGGCGATTTCACCACGATTGGCAACGAGGATCCTGGAGAACATTTTTGTCATTATTTCTTCGCTCCCATCACATCCTGAACATGCCAAAGCGCGTTTCCTCGATAGGCGCGTTCAGCGCTGCGGAAAGGGAAAGCGCCAATACCTCGCGGCTTTTTGCCGGGTCGATGATGCCATCATCCCAAAGCCGCGCCGACGAGTAGAGCGGATGACCCTCACGCTCATATTTTTCAAGGATGGGTGCACGGAATGCAGCTTCGTCGCTGGCTGACCACTCTCCACCCTTGCGCTCGATACCCTCGCGTTTGACCAGTGCCAGAACGGTGGCCGCCTGTTCGCCGCCCATGACCGAAATGCGGGCATTCGGCCACATCCAGAGGAAGCGCGGCGAGAAGGCTCTGCCGCACATGCCGTAATTGCCGGCACCAAACGAACCGCCGACAATCATCGTCACTTTAGGAACACGCGCTGTGGCGACTGCAGTGACCAGCTTTGCGCCATCCTTGGCGATCCCGCCAGCTTCGTAGGAGCGCCCGACCATGAAGCCGGTGATGTTCTGCAGGAAGACCAGCGGGATGCCGCGCTGCGTGCACAGCTCGATGAAATGCGTGCCCTTCAACGCGCTCTCGGAAAACAACACGCCATTGTTGGCGATGATGCCGACTGGCATGCCGTAGAGATGCGCAAAACCGGTTATCAGCGTCGTGCCGTAGTTTTGCTTGAACTCGTCGAATTCCGAACCATCGACGATGCGGGCGATCAATTCGCGCGCATCGTATGGCTGGCGCAGATCGCTCGGTATGATGCCGTAAAGTTCATGTGGATCATAAAGCGGCGGAATCACCTTGCGAAGATCGAGACCTATCTCCTTCTTTCGATTCAGGTTTCCAACGATACGCCGGGCAATGGCAAGCGCGTGCGCGTCATCCACGGCGTAATGGTCGGCAACGCCCGACTCGCGTGTATGCACTTCCGCACCGCCAAGGTCTTCTGCCGAAACCTCTTCGCCTGTCGCTGCTTTGACCAGGGGAGGGCCGGCAAGAAAAATCGTTGCCTGGCCTTTGACCATGATGGTTTCTTCCGACATGGCGGGCACATAGGCGCCGCCCGCCGTGCACGAGCCCATGACCACCGCGATCTGCGGAATGCCCGCCGCCGACATATTGGCCTGATTGTAGAAGATACGGCCAAAATGTTCGCGATCCGGAAAGACTTCGTCCTGATTGGGAAGATTTGCGCCACCGGAATCCACGAGATAGAGACAGGGCAGATTGTTCTGCAGAGCAATCTCCTGCGCGCGCAGATGCTTTTTCACCGTCAATGGATAATAGGTGCCACCTTTCACCGTCGCATCATTGACGACGATCATCACTTCCTTGCCGGATACCCGGCCGATACCTGCAATCAGGCCGGCGGATGAAATTGTATCGTCATACATATCCCAGGCAGCAAACTGGCCGATTTCCAGAAAGGGCGAACCGGCATCCAGAAGCTGCGCCAAGCGATCACGCGGGAGGAGCTTGCCGCGCGATGTATGGCGCTCGCGCGCCTCATCCGTACCGCCCTTGATTACCAATTCCGCCTTGGCCTGGATATCATCGACCAGTGCCTGCATTCGCTTTGTATTGGCGGTAAAGGTTTCGGACGTGGTGCTGATCTGGGAGGTGAGGACGGTCATGCGGTCTCCTGTTATCGGCGGTCAATAGTAGCAGTGGTGGTGGTTCAAGCGCTCTCTGCAAACATTTCCCTGCCGATAAGCATGCGCCGTATCTCGCTGGTGCCAGCGCCGATTTCGTAGAGCTTGGCATCGCGCAGCAGCCGTCCGGTTGGATAGTCGTTGATATAGCCATTGCCGCCGAGCGCCTGTATCGCCTCAAGCGCGCACCATGTTGCTTTCTCTGCAGCGTACAGAACGCATCCTGCTGCATCCTTGCGTGTGGTTTCGCCGCGGTCACAGGCAGCTGCAACGGCGTAGACATAGGCCCGGCAAGCATTCGTCGTCGTGTACATATCTGCCAGCTTGCCTTGCATCAGCTGGAATTCTCCGATCGGTTGGCCGAATTGCTTGCGTTCATGCACGTAGGGGACAACCACATCCAGACAGGCATCCATCACTCCCAAAGGTCCGCCGGCAAGCACGACGCGCTCATAGTCCAATCCTGACATCAGGATTTTGACACCCTGACCCTCTTCGCCAAGTACATTTTCGAATGGCACTTCGCAGTCCTCGAATACGAGTTCGCACGTATTGGAACCGCGCATACCGAGCTTGTCCAGCTTTTGCGCAGTGGTAAAACCCTTGAATTCCTTCTCGATCAGAAATGCCGTGATTCCACGTGAGCCCGCGGCGGGATCGGACTTCGCGTAGACCACTAACGTGCTGGCGTCCGGACCATTGGTGATCCACATCTTGTTACCGTTCAGAACGTAACGGTCATTCTTCTTGTCGGCTCGCAGTTTCATCGAAACGACGTCGGAGCCCGCACCCGGTTCTGACATGGCGAGCGCGCCGACATGTTCACCCGAGCAGAGTTTCGGCAGATACTTTGCCTTCTGCTCTGGGGTGCCCCAGCGGTTGATCTGGTTAACGCAAAGATTGGAATGCGCACCATAAGAGAGACCGACTGATGCCGAAGCGCGGGAGATTTCTTCCACCGCAATCGTGTGAGCGAGGTATCCAAGGCCGGACCCGCCGAATTCCGGGTCGGCGGTCATTCCGAGCAGGCCGAGTTCACCCATTTTCTCCCAGAGGTGCATGGGGAATTGATTGGCTCTATCGGTCTCGACCGCTAGCGGTGCTATCTCCGCCTGCGCAAACCGGTGCACGGTTTCCTGCAACGCTGCGATCTCCTCAGAGACGCCGAATCTTAGGCCCGACTGGTACATTTCGTCCTCCCGTTTTAGTTGTCGCAATCTTCTTGACGCCAACAAGGCGCAGTCCCATTTCGACATACTTTTCTGCAATCTCGTCGACACTAAGCCTGTCGTCCGTCCGGAACCAGACCATGATACCGGTAATCATCGCGATAATGGCGCGGGTTGTCAGCGCAATATCATCGATGGCAAATTCGCGCGTATCCATGCCGTCGTCGAGTATGTCCCGAAGGCTGTTCTCGTACCGCGCGCGCAATTCAACGATAATGGCCCGGTTTTCCGGGCTGAGGCTGCGCAGCTCCATATTTCCAATGTGCACATCGTCCCGCCGCTCTACATGAAAACGGATATGGAAACGAATGAAGGTGCAGAATTTTTCGAGCGCCGTATGAGCGCTGCGGCTCTCGGCTTCCCAAGCGGCAAGCACACGATCCATGTGTCCCCGCATAACCGAAAACAGCAATTCCTGCTTGTTGGGGTAGTAGCGATAGAAGGCCGCGGGCTGCACGCCCACTTCGTCCGCGAGCTGGCGCATCGACATCGCTTCATAGCCGACGCGGGCAATCAAATGCTTCGCAGCAATATCAATTGCGCTGCGTGTTCTTCCGCCATCTGATCCGGTTGTGCGTGCCATGACGAATTAATAAAACGAACGTTCAATTAATTCAAGAGGCATGTTGCTAGACGAAGGTATGGATGGAGGAGCGGTGGGGATGCATGTACGGTCGGTCAATTGGAGTCGATTTTCATCAATCAATTTTTTCAGAGTGGGTTTCATGTTTGAACGACGCATTTCTCGTCTATTCGCTACCCTGATTACAGCAATTTTCCTGCCGCTGGCATTGATCGCTTCTGCAAATGCCTTGAGCATGAAAGAGTGCAGCGTCAAGTACAAGGCAGCGCAGAGTGCCGGCGAAGCAGAAGGCGTTTCGTGGAGCGAATTCCGTAAAGCTCAATGTACCACGCCCGCTGAGGCGGCGCGTTAACGATGGGCCGGCTGAGGCCAAGACAAAAACGACTGAAGACAAGCCTAAACAAATGGCGAAAAACGCCGAAGTCGTAGCCAGATCCCCATCCGGAAAGACGACGTTTCCGTCGTCGATAGCCGAAAAATTTGCTGCAGAGAAACCTGCCAAGGCCCGCATGCACACATGCCTTGAGCAATACCACGTGAACAAGAAAGGCGGTACGCTCGGCGGCACGCGGTGGATCGAAAAAGGCGGCGGCTACTACAAGTTGTGCAATGCCAAGCTGAAGGGGGAAGGTTAAAGGAGCGGCGGCCATGGCTCATAAACCTGCAAGGCTGCAGAGCTTGAAATCCACTGATGGCGGTGGCACATTTGACGATATGGAACATCGCGTCGCATTTCTGGAAAAATCTTTTGAGAAGATGGATGCCAAGTTGGACATCATCATAGGAGACAGCGCACGTCTTCGAGAGCAGGTCGCATACTTGCAGGGAAAAATTGAGACACTGCCCTCGGGCGAATCATTCGGAGAGCTTCGCGGCCGAGTGGCTAGTTTACCCACGACCGCCAAGCTTGCCAGTCTGCTCGGCCTTGCTGTTGGTGCGATCGCCATCATCAACAACTGGCAGGTCGTTAAGTTTTTTGTCCTCGGCTCTTGAAGTCCAGTCGCCTAAACGCTGTCCCAGCAATGATAATCCATCCCAGAATGAGCAATGATCCGCCAAGCGGAGCGGCGAACGGAAAGAGCCTGTCGCCAATTGCGTCCCGAGATATCAGATCGCCAATGAAGAACAACAATCCAAATACCAGCACCCACGCGCCGAAATAGGCTGGCCCGACTGACTTTTGCCAATAGCGACAGCGCTAAAAATGCGGGGGCGTGGATAAACAGGATCGGCGCAATCGTGGCCATATGACCTTCCGCGCTGTGGGCCGCCGCTGCATAGGCCGCGATACCTGCAGCCCCGAACAGTCCACCGAGACCGGCAAAAACCCGATTGATATCCAAGCTATTCTCCGTTTCCAGGTTTGTCCGGGCTCACCGGCTACTTTACAGCGGCCAATGCCTGCGGAAGCTGTTGTTCGAAATAATCGAGTTCTTCGTCAAGGCCGACGCTGACACGGATGCAACGGTCGAGACCCGGCGCCATTGGTTTGCGTACGAAGACGTCGCGGTCGATCAGGGCGTTGAGAACCGCGAGGGCATATGACCCATCGCGCCCGCAATCGATAGTGACGAAATTGGTAGCAGAGGGAATTGCCGCAAGGTCGTTCTTCGCAGCAATCTGCACGATCCGCTCACGTCCAGCGATAATCCGTGCAATCACCGCCTTGAGATAATCTTGATCCTTTAGCGCTGCGAGGGCGGCTATCTGTGTCAGTTTGTTCATGCCGAAATGGTTGCGGATTTTGTCGAAGGCCAGGATCTGTTTTTCTGCGCCGACAGCATAGCCGCAGCGCATTCCGGCGAGCCCATATGCCTTGGAAAAGGTGCGCATGCGCAGGACATTCGGCCGCGAAACATCGATCCGGGGCAGAGCGCCCGCTGGTGCCGTTTCGCCATAAGCTTCGTCGAGGATCAGCATCGTATTTTTTGGTAGCGCATCGATAAAACGTTCGATCTCTGCCGCCGCCCACCAAGTCCCCATTGGATTGTCAGGGTTGGAGAAATAGACGAGCGGTGCCTGTTCGCGCTTTACTGCGGCAAGCAATGCCTCGAGGTCCTCGCGATCATCCCTGTACGGCACTGTCACCAGCCGTCCGCCAAAGCCGGCCACATGAAAATTGAATGTCGGATAGGCACCGAGCGAAGTGACGACCGGAGTGCCCTCGCGCACGTACTGGCGCACGGCGAGTCCGAGCAGTGTATCGACACCTTCGCCGACGACGACATTGGCCGGTGCAACACCGAGATGCACGGCAAGGGCATGCTTCAAATCGAAATTCTCTGGATCGGCGTATTTCCACGCCTCCCCGGCATGGCTTTGTATGGCGGCAATGACTGAAGGCGCTGGGCCGAATCCGCTTTCATTGGCGCCAAGTCGCGCTTTGAAAGGCCGGTTGCGCTTGCGTTCCAGCGCTTCCGGTCCGACGAACGGCACAGTCGAGGGCAGGGAGTCGATCAGGGGGATCAGGTGCGGTTCCATGTCCACAGCGATATCAGTTTTTGTGCCGGCGAAAAGCAAAATTTCACTCTTTTGCGCCGAACTCACAGTTCGAAACGGCGATCACATATCGTCTTTCAGCGGAACCAAACGATTGTCGCGGGGTTTCCCTCCCACTGGGACAAAACAGGTTCAATTGAGAGGCAGGATAATGAAAAAGGTTTTTATAGTGACTGCAGCGGCGTTTTTCGCCACCTCCGGTCTGGCGATCGCTCAGGATAGCGTTGTCGTTGAAGTGCCGCAGTCTGCCCGGGATTATGTCATCGCGCATCCGGCCGATCCAGTTGTTATAGAGGGTGACTTATCTCAGGGTTACGTCGTACCCGAAACAATCGTGGTGCGGCCAATTCCGGAAAGCCCGGGCTATGGCTACATCTATGTCGATGGCCGTCCGGTGATTGTCTCCATGGAGAATCGCGAGGTCGTCTACCTGTCCGATAATTCTGGGGCAGCGCCCGATGAAGAAGCTGTGCCGGACGACGTTGTCTCCTATATTGAGACCAATCCGACAGATCCCGTGGTCATCGACGGTGACATTATTATGGGCACGGTCATTCCTGACGACGTGCCGCTGGTCGCCGTGCCTGATCAACCGCGCTACTCATACGTATACGTGCAGGATCGTCCCGCACTCATAGAACGCAAGACACGGCGCGTCGTCTGGGTCCGGTAAATATACTGTTCGAATGACACTTGCCCGCAGTCTGGAGGGCAAGTCTTACCATCGGCGGTGCCGATAATAGCGATTGTCGTAGATGATCAGCGGCGTGTTGAATTGCATCTGTTCGAATTGCGCCCGGCTTGCGGCGCGCCGGTCAAGGTCGAGATTGAGCAGGCAATTTGCGAATGCGTCGGTCCCGCGCCGGAAACCATAGGATGAACAGGTCTGGTTATCGAGCGCCCGCCGCTCTTCCGGTGTCATGGAGACACAGCCGGCGACGAAGACCGTGAGCAAAACTGCCAATCCTGCCAATGATCTCATGGATTCCTCTGCCGGACCGTTAATTCCCGATCAACACCAGGAATATTACTGAATAGTTTTCAAATATTGGAATTTGCAGTTGGATCATATCAACAAGGTCCTGACCGCACTATCCCAATTGCTTGGCAGCTTTAATAGCCAGACTTTGGTTGGATGAAAGGATTGGAGGGAGGCTTACAAAACCAGCCTCAAGTCGCGAAAAAAACACCGGCAAGCATGAGAATAATTATTGCTCCTGCCAGGATCGGCAGGATTGAAAAACCTGTAGGGGTGGGTTGAGGCCTCAATACCAATTTGGCAAAGCGAGCAGAATGGTGGCTGCTACCTGGGTGCATATGACAAAAGTGACGAAGGGTATAAACCCGTCGCTGATCTTCCGGTTATCGTTTGCTGCGGCAAAGCTCATAAGGGCTGCTCCCGATTGGACGATCCTTTGAAAGTGCCGAAGGATCATGATCGTCAGTGCCGAATTTCGGCTTGGTCACGCAACTGTAACAGTTTGAAACCTTTTGTCACCCAAAAAGTTCTCATCCTTGTTCAACTGTGCCGTGATAGCCTTTTTCCGGCGATGAAATGCTGCTGCTATAACGTAGAGAAAATCTTCAGTTTCAGTGGTTTAGCACCGGCGGTGCAGAACCTGTGCGGGTTCTGCACCGCCGGTGATTTTTGTTACTCGGCTGGCGTTGCGGCAGGAGCAATCGCGCCCGAATTGTGGCTGGAATCACCATCGAAGGTGCTGGCATGGTGGCTCTTCAGCTGTCGATTTCCTGCCATCGCACGTATGAGCACGTAGAACACCGGCGTCATAAACAGGCCGAACAACGTCACCCCGATCATCCCGGCAAACACCGCGACGCCCATTGCGCTACGCATTTCCGCACCGGCTCCTGTCGATGTGACAAGGGGCACCACGCCCATGATGAAGGCGAGCGACGTCATCAGGATCGGCCTGAGCCGCAGGCGGCTGGCCTCTATCACAGCCTTGAATGGTGTCGACCCGGCAAACTCCAGTTCCCGCGCAAACTCGACGATCAGGATGGCGTTCTTGGCAGACAGTCCGACAAGCACGATCAGCCCGATCTGCGTGAAGACATTGTTGTCGCCCGCCGTCAGCCAGACACCGGTAAGGGCGGCAAGCAGTCCGAGAGGCACGATCATGATGATCGATAGCGGCAGTGACAGGCTTTCATATTGTGCCGAGAGAACGAGGAACACCAGGAGGATCGACAGCGGGAAGATAAGGTAGGCCGAGTTGCCCGCAATGATCTCCTGATAGGTCAGTTCCGTCCACTCGAAGCCGATGCCGGGCGGTAAGGTGTCAGCAGCGATCTTTTCCACAGCAGCCCGCGCTTGGCCCGATGAGTAGCCAGGAGCTGCATTGCCGTTCACGTCGGCAGCGAGGAAGCCGTTATAGCGCATGGCGCGATCCGGTCCCGCACTGGATGAGACGTTGACCAGGGCCGACAGCGGGATCATCTCACCCGAACCCGATCGTACCTTCAGGTCGCCAATATCTTCAGACTTGGCCCGGAAGTTCGACTCCGCCTGCATGCGGACGGAATAAGTACGGCCGAACTTGTTGAAGTCATTGACATAGACCGAGCCAAGATAGATCTGCAACGTGTTGAAGATTTCCGGCAACGATACGTTGAGTTGGCGTGCCTTGGCGCGATCAACATCGGCGTAGAGCTGTGGAACATTGATCTGATAGCTGGTGAACAGGCCTGTCAGCTCCGGCGCGGTGGCCGCCTTGGCGAGGAACGCCTTGGTTGCGTCGTCGAGAGCCTGATAACCAAGACCATTGCGATCCTCGATCTGCAGCTTGAACCCGCCGATCGAGCCGAGACCCTGGACGGGAGGCGGCGGGAAGACGGCGCTGAACGATTCCTGGATGCCGGCTATTTGCTGATTGAGCGCCATGGCGATCGCACCGGCACTCAAATCGGGCGTCTTGCGCTCTTCGAAAGGTTTCAGCGAAACGAAGACAACGCCGGCATTCGAACTATTGGTGAAACCGGCGATGGACAGGCCGGGGAAGGCAATCGTGCTTTGCACGCCGGGTATCTTCAATGCCATATCCCCGATGCGGCGGACGACCGCTTCCGTCCGGTCAAGCGTCGCGCCATCCGGCAGTTGCGTGAAGCCGACCAGATACTGCTTGTCCTGCGGTGGAACGAAACCGCCCGGCACGCTCTTGAACATGAACGCCGTCGCGCCGATCAAGACGAGATAAATCCCCATCATGACCGTCTTGCGCGAGATAACGCCGCGCACGCCCTTGCTGTAGCCGTTGGCTCCACGCGTGAACACGGCATTGAACCCACGGAAAAGCCAGCCCAGCGTCAGGTCCATGAAGCGCGTCAAACGATCCTTCGGCTGGTCATGTCCCTTGAGCAATAATGCCGCGAGGGCAGGCGACAGCGTGAGGGAGTTAAACGCCGAGATAACCGTCGATATGGCGATCGTCAGCGCGAACTGCCGATAAAACTGACCCGTAAGGCCGCTGATGAAGGCGAGGGGCACGAACACCGCGACCAGAACCAGCGCAATCGCAATAATCGGTCCCGAGACTTCGCGCATCGCTTGTATCGTCGCTTGCCGCGGCGCCAGACCGTTCTCGATGTTTCGCTCGACGTTCTCAACCACCACGATGGCGTCATCGACGACGATACCGATGGCGAGAACAAGACCGAACAGGCTGAGCGCGTTGATCGAGAAACCGAAGAGATGCATCACCGCAAACGTACCGACGATGGATATCGGCACCGCAATCAGCGGGATGATCGATGCACGCCAGGTCTGCAGGAACAGGATAACAACCAGAACGACCAGCAATACCGCTTCAAGCAGCGTATGGATGACGGCCTCGATCGAGGCGCGGACGAACTGGGTCGTATCGTAGACGATCTCGTAGTCCACGCCTTCCGGCATGGTCAGCTTCATCTCGTCCATCGCGGCACGAACTTCGTCGGCGATCTGGATCGCATTGGAGCCTGGTGCCTGGAAGATCGGGATAGCGACGGCGCTCTTGTTGTCGAGCAGCGAGCGTAGCGAATAGTCGGCTGCGCCAAGTTCGATGCGGGCAATGTC
The DNA here is from genome assembly GCA_963776115.1 of uncultured Alphaproteobacteria bacterium. Taxonomy (GTDB): domain Bacteria; phylum Pseudomonadota; class Alphaproteobacteria; order Rhizobiales; family Rhizobiaceae; genus Phyllobacterium. The sequence goes on from CAVZLS010000006.1 coordinate 319,428, forward strand.
GCTCAAATGCGTGATCGCGCCATTGGCGGCAGTCTTGACGATGATCTGGCCGAATTCCTCTTCGGATTGCAACCGACCTTGCGCGTTCACCGTCAATTGCAGATCGACACTGTTCGAGTTGGGCGACGCACCGATGGTACCGGCAGCAGCCTGCACATTCTGCGCACGGATCTCGTTAAGAACATCGGTTGCCGAGAGGCCGAGTTCCGCGGTCTTCTGCGGATCGAGCCAGATACGCATCGAATAGTCGCCGGATCCGAACAATTGCACATCGCCGACGCCATTGATGCGGGCGAGGCGATCCTTGATGTTGATCAGGGCGTAGTTGCGCAGGTACGTGATGTCGTACCGATCATTGGGCGAGATGAGGTTGACCACCAGCATCAGGTCAGGTGAACTCTTGACCGTGGTGATCCCGAGACTGCGCACTTCTTCCGGCAAGCGCGGTTCCGCCTGCGAAACGCGGTTTTGCACCAGCTGCTGCGCCTTGTCCGGATCTGTACCAAGCGCAAAGGTCACAGTCAGCGTCATCTGGCCGTCTGCCGTCGCCTGGCTGCCCATGTAGAGCATGCCTTCAACGCCGTTGATCTGCTCTTCCATCGGCGTTGCGACTGTTTCGGCAATGACCTTCGGATTTGCCCCCGGATATTGAGCCCGCACCACGATGGATGGGGGCACAACATCCGGATATTCCGAGACGGGCATCGTCGTCAGCGCAATCAAACCGCCAAGGAAGATGATGAAAGAAAGAACGCCCGCAAAGATCGGGCGGTCGATAAAGAAATTGGAGATATTCATATCAATTCCACCTGCCCGATGCGGGGCTCTGGATAGTTATTGTTTGACCTTGGCCTGGTCCGCCAGCGCCTGCTGGTCTGGAGCCTTGCCGCCCATCGCTACCATCTCCGGTGCAACGAGCGAGCCAGGGCGAATGCGCTGCAGGCCATTGACGACGATCTTGTCATCCGCCTGCAATCCAGCCGTGACGATCCGCAGGCCATCGGCCTTGGCGCCAAGCGAGATTTCGCGATACTCAACGACGTTCTTCGAATTGACGACCATGACGAACTTCTTGTTCTGGTCGGTTCCAACAGCTTTTTCGTCAACCAGCAATTCGTTACGCTCGTTGGCCTGACCCATGCGGACCTTGGCGAACTGACCGGGCATCAGCTTGCCATTGGCGTTATCAAACACCGCTCGAACCTTGACGGTACCGCTCGTCGCATCGACGCTGTTGTTGATCAGCTGTAACTTGCCGGTGATCCCGTCCTGGCCGTGCACATCCATCTGAACCGGGATACGGTTGACGAAGTCGCGGCTGTTCAAGCCCTCGGGAAGATCGGCGAGCGCATTGGCGACGACGTTCTCATCGGCCTCGAAACTTGCATAAATCGGGCTGATCGAAACCAGCGACGTCAGTAACGGCGCGCTCGGTCCCTCGGCGATGAGATTGCCGGGGGTGATCTCGATACGTCCGACCCGGCCGCTGATCGGTGCGCGAATATCGGTCCAGTCGAGGTTGAGCATGGCGGTCTGCAATACGGCCTTGGCCGCTTCCAGGTCCGCCTCGGCGCTGGTCTGAACGTTCAGACGTTGATCGTAATCGCTCTGGGATGCAAAGCGCGATGTCACGAGCTGCTTGCCGCGTTGAAGTTCGCTCTTGGCATAGGCGAGCTTCGATTCGGCAGAGGCCACCTGCGCTTTTGCGCGCGCAACCTCTGCCTCATAAGGCGCTGGGTCGATCTTGACCAGAAGGTCGCCCTGCTTGACGATCGCGCCTTCTTTGAAGGCAACCGACTGAATGGCGCCGGCGACGCGCGAGCGTACTTCAACCGCATCGACCGCCTCAAGCCGGCCAGAGAACTCGCTCCACTGCGTTACGAGCTTCGGCTGTACGACTGCAACCGAAACAGGCGTGGCCGGCGCAGGCGCGGCCTGGCTTTTTTCGCCTTCCGCGTGGCTCTGCTGCATGTCCAGAAAGTGCGAGCCGCCGACTGTGGCAAGTGTCAGAACCAAAGCGCTGGCATAGAGGCTTTTTCTTAAAGTGCTGATTGACATCGTGGTCATCCTGCTTTGAAAGTTTCCGCCATTGGGAGGGTGGCGAATCTGAATTCGATCATCGAATTGAGCATTGACGTTCTATACCGATCGGTATAGAACGGCTGATATAAGGCGGCGATGTAACAGCTGTCAATGGAATTTTATACCGAACGGTATAATTCTTTTAGGGAGTGTTGTCCATGGGACGGCCCAGGGAATTTGATGCGGATGATGCCTTGCAGACGGCTTTGGAGTTATTCTGGCGAAAAGGCTATGAAGGCACATCCATCACTGACCTGACCGATGGCATGGGTATCACCAAGCCCAGTCTTTATGGAACCTTCGGCAACAAGGAAGAGCTCTTCCGCATGGCGCTGCAGCGCTATGAGGAGAATTACATGGCCTTCTTCTGGAAGGCCTTGGAGCAGCCGACCGCGCGGATTGTTGCGCTGGATATATTGCATGGCTTTGCCAATGCCCAGACTGAAGAGTGCAATCCCGGTGGATGCCTTGGTATCAATGCGGCCATGGGCTGCAGCGAAGCCGCGGAAGCGATCCAAAAAACCATTATCGAGCGTCGCCAGATAGGGCAGAAGGCGCTGGCGCGGCGTTTCGAACGCGCCATGCGTGAAGGCGATCTGCCCGCAGACTGCAATGCAGACGATCTTGCCCGCTATCTCTTGACCATCGCCCAAGGCACTGCTGTCCAGGCATCCAGCGGCGCTGGCCGGGAAGAGCTTTACCGGCTGATCGACATCGCCATGAAGTCTTTTCCAGGCTCGAACTAATTACTCTTCAAATTCAGCCTGATGCATTAGGTCAACCTGTTGCGGAAAAGCCAGGCCGAAAAGGGCAGGGTGACGGCGGCGATGGCCACCAGCGCCAGCATTTCCGGCAGCAATTGCCTCAGTCCTGCGCCCTCCAGATAGACCTGGTGTGTAATGCTGATCGCATAGCGCAGCGGATTGATCATCGTCAGATACTGCAGGATCTCCGGCATATTGCCGATCGGCGCCGTCAGCCCCGACAGCAGCATGAATGGCATCAGCAGCACGAATGAGTAGATCATTGCCTGCTGCATGTTGCCTGCGAGCGAAGAAATGAAGAGGCCGATGCCCACCGCCGCAGCGAGGAACAACACCAAGCCCAGGTAGAGCATGAAATAAGAACCCTCGAAGGGGATCTGGAACCATAACTGGGCGACGAGCAATATGGTCGTTGCCTGAGAGAGACCGACCAGCATCGAGGGCAGAGCCTTTCCAACCATGATCTCGGACGGCCTGAATGGCGTGACCAGCAGCTGGTCGAAAGTGCCTGCCTCACGTTCGCGCGCGACCGACATGGCAGTCAGCATCAGTGTCATCATCATGGTAATCGTGCCGATCAATGACGGGATCATGTACCACCGCGTCTCAAGGCTCGGATTATACCACGCGCGGGTCGTAACCTTGATGCCGTTATTGGCCTGTCTTGACCGTTCTCCTCACGCCATTGCGCCGTGAAGTCCGTCGCGATGGTATTGATATAGCTCTGCGCGGTGCCGGCCGTGTTGGAATTGCGGCCATCGGCGATGATCTGCAATTTGGCCGGCATTCCGGCCATCAGCCGCCTCTCGAAATCCTGGTCGATGACCACCACCAGCAAAACCCGGGCATCATTGATGAAATTGTCGATGTCGGATGTCCGCTGCAACGTCGCAACACGGCTGAAAATGCCCGAGCCGTCCAGTTTCGAAACCAGCCCTATGGATGCCGCGCTGTGATCGTGATCGAGAACCGCGTAAGGCACGTTGTTGAGATCGTAACTCGCCGCATAGCCAAAGATCAGACATTGCAGGATTGGCGGCAGCACCAGCACGATACGGCTTTTCGGATCCTTGAACATCGCCAGCAATTCCTTGCGTATCAGGGCGATTATCCGGAAGAAGGATTCTTTCATGGCCGTCTCACCCGAGCTTCTTGCGCGTGGCGAAAAGGGACGCAGTCATCAGGAGGGTTGCCATGACGGCGAGCACCGCCGCGTTGGGCAGGATGACGGCCCAGATGTCGCCCGCAAGGAACAATGTCTGCAGCACGCTGACGAAATAGCGCGCCGGGAAGATGTAGGTAATGCCCTGGATCACCAGAGGCATGCTTCTGATGTCGAACATGAAGCCCGACAGCATCATCGCCGGCAGAAATGTGACGATCAACGTGATTTGGCTGGCGACGAACTGGTTCTTGGTGAGCGAGGAGATCAAAAGTCCGATACCGAGCGCCACAAGCAGATAGAGCATCGATACGATGACCAATATCCACAGCGATCCGCGCAGGGGCACGCCAAAAAGCACCTGACTGCCGATGACCGAAAGCGCCAGTCCCAGCATGCCAAGGATGAAATAGGGAACCGTCTTGCCGAGCAGAATTTCGCCGGGCCGGGCAGGGGTGACGAACAGCGCTTCGAATGTGCCGCGTTCCCATTCCCGCGCCATCACCAACGCCGTCAGCAGCGCACCGATCAGTGTCATGACAAGAACTATCAGACCCGGCACCAGAAAATAGGTGCTGTCATTGGCCTCGTTGAACCAAAGCCGCGTCTGCAGATCGATCGATGCACCGGAATTCAAGATCATTCCTCGCGCTGCCTCGCGCGCCAGCCACGTGCCGACTGCGCCTTGCGCATAGCCGAGCGCGATACGAGCTGTATTGGCATCACTGCCATTGACGACGACCTGAATTTCCGCTGTGCCATTCTGCACATCGCGGGCGAATTGCGGTGGTATACGCACGATACCGCTGACGGTCTTGTCCGCAAGCAGGCGCTCCGCCTCCGCCATGGTCTTGACCGGATGTGTCTGGAAATAATCCGAAAGTTCGAAGCCGGAAACCGCTGCGCTCGCCTCTGCAGATGATTCCTCCATGACCAGCGCAACGGGGAGGTTTTTGAGGTCGAACGACAAGCCGTAACCGAACAGGATCAACAGTACCATCGGCATGACGATGCCGACGGCAACGCTGCTCGGGTCGCGCACCACCTGCCAGCTCTCCTTGCGCACCAGCGCGAGTATACGGCGCAGCGGCCGTGTTGGGCGAGGGCGCGGCTCATCACGCTGCCTCCTTCTTGTCCCGCCGGGACTCCTCGACGATGGCGATGAAGGCGTCTTCCATGTTTGGTTCTTCGCCGTTCTTCGGCTTGGCATGGGCGCGGATTTCGGCAGGTGTTCCCTCAGCAAGGTTGCGCCCCGCATCCAGAATGATGATACGGTCGCAATATTCCGCCTCTTCCATGAAATGCGTAGTGACGATCACCGTCACGCCTTGCTCGGAAAGCGCGGTAATGCGTCCCCAAAACTCGCGCCGTGCCAGCGGATCGGCGCCGCTGGTCGCCTCGTCCAGAAACAGAATGTCCGGCTCGTGCAGAAGCGCCGCTGCCATGGCGAGACGCTGCTTGAAACCGCCGGGCAATTGTCCACTCGGCAGCGTTGCCAGATCACCCAGTTCGAACTGCTCTTTCGACCAGGCAACGCGGTCGCGTTTCTTCTGCCCTCTCAAACCATAGGCGCTGGCGAAGAAATCGAGATTTTCATTCACCGACAGATCGCCATAGAGCGAAAACTTCTGCGCCACATAGCCGAGTTTCTGCCGCGCTTCGGCCCGTGAGGTGCGTAAGTCCGCACCAGCAACGCGCAGCGTGCCGCTGGTTGCCGGCATCAGCCCGCACAACATGCGAAACGTTGTGCTTTTCCCGGCGCCATTCGGGCCGAGCAGCCCATAAATCTCGCCGCGCTTCACCTGAAAGCTGACGTGATCGACGGCAGTGAAATCGCCAAATTTGCGCACCAGATCGTGGACTTCGACCGAAATCTCATCACCCGCTGCCGCCTTGGGCCGCTCCAGTTCTACCTCGCTGGAATGGCTCTTGGTAGCTACTGCGCCGAACAGCACCATGAACCCATCTTCGAAGCGCGCTGAGACCGGCTGAAGTTTGATGGCTTTGCCGTCAACCTTGATGTCATCCTTGAAGTCCGGTTGCTTCACCACGCGCACTTTGCCAGCTTCCGGCACCGCATCGACAACGCCGTCCTGCCGGAACAGCCGAGCCTGCAGCGACCGGGCGTTCGTGCCTTTCCCAGGCGTTGCTATGAATACACAGTTCCTGGCTTTTTCCGTGATTTCGCTCGGGTTTTCCCTGCGCCAGAACCTTGCCCTGATGCATGACGACGGCGTGGTCGCAGAGTTCTGCCTCGTCCAGATAAGACGTGCTGACGACGACTGTCAGTTTGTCCTCGCGCACGAGCTTGGTGACAATCTCCCATAATTCGCGCCGTGACAGGGGATCGACGCCCACGGTCGGTTCGTCCAAGAGGAGGAGTTCCGGCGAACGCACCAGCGTACAGGCGAGGCCGAGCTTCTGCTTCATTCCGCCGGAAAGCTTGCCGGCAAGGCGCTGCGTGAAACGCCCGAGGTCGGTCATCTCCATCAGCCGCGGGTAGATCTCTTTGCGCTGTTCCCTGGTGATGCCGTGCAGGTCGGCGTAAAGATCGAGGTTCTGCTGGACACTCAAATCCTCGTACAGGCCGAATTTCTGCGGCATGTAACCAATGCGGTTCTGTATTGTCTGCGGATCGGCAGCGACATCGATGCCGAGTACGGAGAGCTCGCCACTATCGGCGACCATCAGCCCGGCAATCAGGCGCAGCAACGTGGTTTTGCCCGCACCGTCAGGTCCGACCAAGGCAGTTAACGTTCCTTGCCGCGCTTCGAAGGAAACTCCGTCCAGCGCCTTGACGGTCTCGCCCGTATCGCGGCGGAAGCTCTTGTGGATGGTCCGCGCCGTGACGGGGTTAGTTGGCGCGGTTCCGGTCATGGTGTTGCCTTGCTGTCCGCATTCTGGGGCAGGGGCTTTGGCGCTTCGTCTGCCAGGAGCTTTACCGTGGCGGGCATGCCGAGCCGGAACATATCGTCCTTGTCCTCGACGAAAACCCGCACCTCATAGACAAGGCTCGAACGCAGATCTTCGGTCTCTACGGTCTTCGGTGTGAATTCGGCTACCGGCGAGATAAAACCTACCCAGCCGTCGAGCGGGCGATCTGGGAAACTGTCGGATGTCACCTTTGCGCGCATGCCGGAACGGACATGTCCGAGATTGACCTCCGAGACATAGGCCCGCACCCATTTCGTGCCGATGGTCGCCAGCGAGAATACGGGCTTCGTCGGGGCTGCCATTTCGCCCGGTTCCATAAGCCGCGAGCGTACCACCGCGTCGAAAGGTGCCACGAGTTCCGCATCGTCCAGTTCCTGCCGTATGAGCGCGAGTTGCGCCTCGCTGCCGCGAAGTTGCGCCTCGGCCTGCAGCAATTCTTCAGCCCGCGGACCGGCAATGGCGAGATCAAGTGCACTCTGCGCTACTTCGACCTTGGCGTCGGCAACGCCTGCAGCAGCTTTTGCCGTGTCGAGATCCTGCTTGCTGATCGTAGCTGTCGCGGTCAGGGCAGCCCGCCGCTCATATTGGATGTTGGCGTTTGCCGCGTCCGCCTTGGCCGATGCAAGATTGGCGCGCGCCTGTGCAATTTCTTCGGGACGGCTGCCGTTGCGGAGTTTCATTACCATGGCACGTTGCGCGGCGACAGTCGCATCGGCCTCCCGCACCTGCGGCGACAGCCGGCTGATATCGAGTCGCGCCAGAACCTGGCCCTTTTTGACGATATCGCCTTCCTCGACGAGAATACCGGCAATGCGCTCCGAGCCATTGAAGGCGAGCGTTGCCTGCCGCAGGTCGACATTCCCATAAAGCGTCAAAGCATTATTGGCCACCGGCCGATGCAGATACCACCATGCCCCACCGCCGATCGCGGCAAGAACAAGAAGGAGGATGACGATGCGAAGCGGCTTATTCATCTCTCAACCATAACGCGAAAAACATCGATATGTCAAATTTGAATTTGAATTTTAGCTTTCAAAAATTTCAAATTTCGTATACAGTCCTCATATGACCCGAAAAACACCTCGAAAACTGCCCGGCCGCCGCGAAGACGGCGCCACAACGAAAGCCCAGATTCTGGAAGCTGCTGGCGATGTTTTTGCCGAGAAGGGGTTTGACCGTGCCACCGGCAAGGAGATTGCCGAGAGGGCAGGCAGCAACTCGGCAGCGGTCAACTACTACTATGGCGGGATCGAAGGCCTCTATGCCGACGTGCTTGTAGAAGCCCATCGCCGGCTGTTGACCTATGACAAGCTCGTTGCGCTTGCAGCGACTCCTGGAGAGCCGACCGAAAAACTGAAAAGCCTCATCGGCCTGATCGCTCGCAGGATCACCGGACCCGAGTCGTCGTCGTGGGCGCTACGTGTCCTCAGCCGCGAGATTCTCTCGCCGTCATCGGTGTTTCCGGTCCTTGTGAAGCAGGAAATTCTACCGAAGAAGCTTGTTGTAACCGGCATTATAGGGGAGATTTTGGACAAGCCGCATGACGACCCTGTCGTCACGCGTTGTACACTGAATATCATCGCTCCCTTCGCCATGCTGCTCGTCGGCAACAGGCAGATATTTACCCAGGTGCTGCCGGGGTTCAACTCCGGCGAGCCTGAAGTCCAGGAGCAGATCGTCGAGCATTTTCAACGCTTTGCCCTTGCCGGGTTGACGGCAACGGCAGCTGCGCTGCGATCAGACGATCACTGATGCGTATCTTTGGAGTTATCTGTGATGCCTGTCTTTCGGAGATTACTATAGGCAGGCTCATCGGTCTTCTTTTGTGACTTGGCAATTGCCTCCCGCAGCATCTGCCATTCTCTTTCATGGCGCTGGTAAACATCCTGCGGAACAGTTTGTATCGTCATGTGGGTTCTCCGAATGGGTTGACGCCCCTACAACGATCACATAGGGCGCCCGTTCCCACTTCGCCATTCAAGATTTGCAACCGGCATTTACAGATGCGAAGAGGATGGTCTCGGCGTCCCCAGACGCGGCGTATTTACCATAGGACGAGATCCTGGACGCTTGGAACTTTGTCGTTCATTGCAAGTTCATCGTACTGGGTGCACCTAATGGTTGCATCACTTCACAGGAGACAATCTATGCACAAGATACTGAACGCCATCTCCGCTGCCATGCTCGGATTGGCAATGTTGTTGACATCCGCGGTTGCGTCCCAAGCCGCGCCCATGTCCCCCACGACCATTCAGCTATCATCAAATGTTGAACAGGTGCGCGACAACAGGGCAGATTGGAAGCGCCATCATTCCAGGCGCAACTGGAATCACAATCGTCGTGACGTGCGTCGTCATTACTATAGCAACCGCCGTGACTGGCGCCGGTCGCATTGGGACAATCGGCGGCATCATCGCAACTACCGGTATTATCAAAGCAACCGCGGGCGGTATGGCAACGGCTACGTAGGCAAGAGCTGGCAATAACAGCACTTTAGGGAAAGTGGGGCGGCTTAACAGAGCCGCCTTTTCATTGGCGCTTCGACAGAGACTCGTAACCGACGCGAACCTTCTCTGCCAGTGTCAGCAACCTGTCCTTGCAGGTTTTCGCATCATAGTCGGCGGGTTGTTTCGGCGAAGCGATCACTGCCCTGAGCCAGCTGCGTACGGTACTGTCCGCCTCATCGGCTGATTTTCCGAGCCCTTTCAGAATGGTTTCGCTGCTTTCGATGGCCGAGTAATGCGGCTCGCGTCCGAGTGCGTCCTGACACTGATAGGAAACTATGACGAGATTTTTCGCGTCCGCGACTACCCCGCTCTTGCTGACGTTGCTGCCCGTTGTCGTGCATGCCGGCAAGATCGCAGCCACCAATACAATAGCCAAAACTGAAAATCGCATCTGTTCCCCCATCACTGGCGCGCAGGCTATTCAACCAGCGTCGTAGTGTCGAGAGGGTCGATTTGGAGAAAGGGCCCTGACGCTAGGGTACGAGCAGGTGCTGGCTCCAGTCCTTTTTCGGCACGAGTTCGCCGATTTTATATTTGAAGCCGACGACGTTCATGTTGTCGGCGCTGGTTTGGCATTTGTACTTCAGGTGGTACCACTCGCCGCGGCTGCGAAAGGCAGCGCCGCGCGTCTTGATGGCGTGGTCTTCCATTGTCGGATCGGCGAAGGCGTATGCGAGCACTTTATCCGGGTTGAACTTTCCCTCGTCCTTGCGGATGCGCTCCATCGCCTCCACATCGCAGCGCTGCTCCAGCCGGGTTTGTGGATCAAGCTTCTTCAAGCCTGCCTCCTCGGTCGAATTCATGGCTGATGCTGGACGAAGCGCGAAAGCTGCCAGCGCAATCGTAACAAAAATCTTCTTCATGCTTTGATTGGCCCTGTATCTGCAAATGGTGCCGGACAATATCGGCAAGTGATACCAATAGCCAACCCTTGCCGAGCGAGCGCCCACAAAATTGAACGATATCCTGCAAACTGTGATTTCGGCTAGCGGACGTGGATTGGGGGGCGTGTAGCGAATATATAAAGGGGGACTTTTCTGCGGCGAGGGGGAAATTGATGACGATCCAAAAAACGCGGTTCCAAATGCGATAACAGCCGAATGGCAAAGTCCCACGTCGCTTAGGAGAAAACGAATCGGGGTTATGATATAAACATTCTACCTAAAAGGATCACCGAAATCTCTTTGTCCCTCGCCGGACAAAAGGAGGGCACGGATAACCTAAATCGAATTGATTAGAAACACTTAGTCGAACTTTGCTTTGCGGAACAAGGTGCCATTTGTGTGCGTTGACCCACCATGACCAACCTCGATTTTCTTGCTGTCACGATTGAAGTTGATGAGACAGGTGAGCTGCGGAACGTGAGTTCCGTCGCTGAGGCCGCCGAAATCCTTCGCCAGAATTGGCCAGTCGACCGCGGCAAAGAACTTTCCAGAGCGCGGCGTGCTTGCCTCGATGCTATGGAAGGGACGGGGAGCGTAGAAGAGGCGAGAACTGCTTTCGTCGCTGCCGCCAAGGAAGCCGGCATATTGGTCTGGAACAGCGCTTGGCGGTTTTGATCTCGGCTCCATGCCGGTAATGCGATTTTTGGGTGAGGCGGAACAAAATCCTTGCAAACATAGGGTTTCATCTTTAGTCAGCGTCCTCGGAGAGGTGGCCGAGTGGTCGAAGGCGCTCCCCTGCTAAGGGAGTAGACCCGTTAAACGGTCTCGAGGGTTCGAATCCCTTCCTCTCCGCCAGTCATCTATATTCATGGGTCCAGAAATCGACCGTATCACCCGTGCTGTCGATCGCCCGGTAGAGATACATCCACTGGCCTTTGAGCCTGATGTAGGTCTCGTCCATATGCCACTTGCTGCCAACAGCGCGCTTGCGCCGATTGAAGCGCTTGAGCAGTATTGGCGAGAAATGAACGACCCAGCGATGAACAGTTGAATGATCGACGCTTATGCCGCGCTCGGCCATCATTTCATTCAGGTCGCGCAGACTCAACCCATAGGCCAGATACCAGCGTACGCACAGAAGGATCACCGACTGGTCGAAATGACGCCTTTGAATATCATGCAAACGGTTTTGCGTGCGCGCGATTGTTTGGATCCGAACGGGCGCGGATTGCCATCTGTTCCCGGTCCCAGGCCAACCTGGACGCGGCAATTTCACAATTACCTGAAGCCTACGGATCGCTGCGGATTTGAGTTTCGAAGACCAGGCCCATGAGGTTATCGGAAAGGATGACCGTCTCCAGCGTTCGTCGAGCCAACCCTGTGTTCAGCGTTTTCAATTTGATGGTGTCGAGTGCGCCGCCTTGCTTAGTCGGCGTTTCGCTCGAAAAACGTCCCACTGCTGGTCGACCAGCACGCCAATAAGGATCACCCCTCCCATAACCGCAAAATTGAGCGACGATGGAATGCCGAGGAGATTGACGAGATTTTGCAATTCTTGCAGCAGGATAGTGCCGAGAATTACGCCGACGATTGACCCTTCACCACCGCGCAGCGAAAAGCCACCAAGAACGGCGGCCGCGATCGCATACAGTTCATAAAAATTGCCGTGGCTGGCGGGGGAAATCGAGCGGGTATACATTGCAAAGTAGATAGCCGAGAGTGCCGTCAATACACCGCAAATGACATAGGCAGCCATCACCATTCTACCTGTCCTGATCCCGGAATATCTTGCCGCTTCCTCATTTTTGCCGATGGCATAAAGATAACGCCCGAAAACTGACCGGTGCAGTACTACCCACGTCACGCCCATAATAATGAGAAGTGCTATAAAGCTGTTGGGAATGCCATAGGTGCGGCCGGCCGTAAGGAATTCAAGAGTGGGAAAGTTCTGGCCGAAAGCAAAGCCGGCGGTCCCATCGGCAGTATAGAACCGGGCGATCCCGCGATAAATCAACAAGCCACACAGCGTCACCACGAATGGCTGGAGCTTCAGCCGCGTGATCAGCCAGCCATGGGCCAAACCAATGAGCCCACCGAGAACCAGGATGAGCATGAAAGCCAATGGCCAAGCCATGCCATGATTTGCAATCAAATCGATGAACAGAACACCGAGTAGCGCGATTAACGAACCCACCGAGAGTTCGATACCGCCGGTTATGATAACAAACGCTTGTCCTATCGACAGGATACCGAAGAGACCGATGAGATTCGACGTATTGGCGAGATTGATGGGCAGCAAGAAACGAGGATTGATTGTTGCGACAACGGCTCCCACGACGACTATGAGGATCAACAAGCCAATATCTTTTTTATTCATCGTGATCTCCAACCCTTATAGATGCTATCGTGCTGACTTGCCCACCGCCAGCAAAAGCACATTCTCCTGATCAAGTTGATCCTTGGCCAGAATGCCGGAAATCTGGCCTTCATGCATAACTGCGACGCGGTCGGAAACACCGATGACTTCCTCCATGTCGCTCGAAATCATGAGGACCGCGACACCCGTGTCGGCGAGCGCCTGCATCAGTCTGTAGATTTCAGCCTTGGCTCCAATATCGATCCCGCGAGTCGGCTCGTCGAAAATCATGATCCTCGGTTTCATCGCCAGCCATTTTGCCAGAACGACTTTTTGCTGGTTGCCGCCCGACAAGGTGCCGACACGCGTTTTTACCGATGGAGCCTTGATGCCAAGGTTACTTTTCTGTGCTTCCGCCGTCGTATTTTCGCTGGCGGCTGAAATTATCAAATTGGCCGAATGCGCCGAAAGATTAGGTAGCGAAATATTCTGTGCAACAGCGAAATCAAGGAGTATGCCAGCCAGCTTTCGATCCTCGGGGACGAGAAAGATGCCAGTGGCCACCGCATCAGCGGACGAAGAAAGCAGGACATGTTTGCCATCCAGATAAAGCTCTCCGCCAAGGCTCCTGTCTATGCCGAAGACAACGCGGGCGAATTCAGTCCTGCCCGAACCTACAAGTCCTGCTAGCCCGAGGATTTCGCCATGCAGCACGTCCAAATCGACGGTCCGATGAGGGTAAGCAGCTGTGCGAATGCCCTTGGCGGACAGCGCGACTGCACCAGCCTCGCGCTCCGAGGTATTTGTACGGGCTTTCAAAGCACGGCCTATCATGAGCTTGACCATCTGGTCGTGATTGATGGCGTCGCTTGCAAGTGTGCCCGCCAGCATTCCATCTCGAAGGACGATAACTCGATCGGCGACGCTCTCGACCTCGTGGAGTCGGTGCGAAATAAAGATAACGCTGATACCTTCTGCCTTTAGGCCTTTGATCACGCCGAGCAACTTTTCAGTTTCAGCCAAGGGAAGACTTGAGGTGGGTTCGTCCAGGATAACAAGCCTTGCCTTGATCGAAAGAGCTTTGGCAATCTCGACCATCTGCTGCTGGGCTAGCGACAATTCCGATACGGGGGTGTCGGCCGTAAAATTAGCGCCGACCCGTTTGAGGAGTGGTAAAACCATCTCGCGCAATTTAGCGCGATCGACCAGCTTCAGAGGGCCGCCGCGCAAGGGCTCCCTGCCAAGGAAGATATTGGCGGCAACGTCAAGATTTTCAAAGAGGTTCAGTTCCTGATGTACGAAGGCAATTCCGGACTCGAGGCTATTTTCGACGGTAAGACGGTCATGATCGACGCCGTCGATCCTGATAAGACCGCGGTCCGGGGCCGCCACACCGCCCAGAATTTTCATCAGCGTTGATTTGCCAGCGCCATTTTCGCCGACAAGGCCGATTACCTCGCCAGGTCTGATCTCAATGGAAAAGCCATCCAATGCCACAACACCGGGATAGGTCTTTCGCACGTCATGCAGGCTGAGGAAGGCTGCCTGATGACGTGCGTCAGAAGAAGTATCGATTGTGCCCGGCATGGATTCGGCGCGATTAACGCCACCTGTTGCGGTAAAACCATTGCCAGTCATCGCGTCAAGCTCTTGTTCGAAAACAGCCTAGTTGCCAGCCATCTTTTTCAGATTGGCAGCGTATGCATCGACATCGTCCTTGCCGACAATCACAGTCTTGATAATCAGCAATTTGTTGTCCGGAATGCTCGACTTGTCACCGGCAAGATAAGCGGCCATCATTTTCATACCCTGATAGGCCCATTCGAATGGCTGCTGCACGACAGTAGCGGCGACAGTGCCTTCCTTGACGCCACCCAACGTAATCGGATCGTCATCAAATCCAACGACGGTGATCTGCCCCAACTTGCCTGCATCGCGGAGAGCCTCGTAAATGCGAGGTGTATTATAAGAGTAAAAGCCAACCATGCAGGTAACATCCGGGCTAGCCACCAGAGCGTCTTCGACGTTCTTCTTGGCACGCGTCTGGTCAATATCGTCTCCGCGAACATCGACTAGTTCAATTTTGGTGCCTGCGAGACCATCCTTCATGCCCTGGATGCGTTCCTTGGCATTGTCAGCGCCGAGCAGGCCGACAAATCCGAGACACTTGCCCCCGTTAGGCATGGCTTTTTTCGCGATTTCTGCAGCCTGTTTGCCTGCATCGACGTTGGACGAACCGATATAGGCGACGCGATTAGTCTGAGGCGCATCGCTATCCGTGGTGAAGAGGGCAGTCTCGGACGCAATCTTGTTGAGACCATCGGTAGACGTCTTCGGGTCTACGGCCGACACCATGATGCCCTTGACGCCGGCTGTGACGAGATCATCCATCAGACGCTGCTGGATGGCTACCGAGGACTGCTCGGGATACTTGAGCTCCAAGTTGTAGTCGGGCAATTCGGCCTGCGCCTTCTTGACGCCCGCCTCGGCAGCTTTCCAGAAATCGGAGGCCCCATTCACCACGAAAGCCAGCGTTGGCTTGTCGGCGGCATAGGCCATAGTTGGCATTGACGCGCTAAACATCAACGCAGCGCAAAGTGCGGCAATAGATATTGCGGATTTCATGTCTAACCTCCCATTTGGCTCAACGCAGTCGTTGATCCGAGTTTTCAATCGGTGATCGAAGCCGGGCCACCTCCTATGGTTACCGGCAACGGGTGAAAGGCGTTCCACCATTCAGCCTGGAGACTTTAATGAGCCGATTCTCAATAGTAAATAGAATTATCATATAGTATTATCATTGCGTTCCGTTCGAATGGCGAAGGCACTACTCTTGGAAAACCGCCAAATCTCAGCGTGAAAGCCAAGTGAAAATCCGCTCATCCGGAGCGGACCATGCATTTCAGGCAATGCGAAAGCACATGCGAAATCTCAATGGCGAGAATGCGCTCTGGACGCTTACCATTGACGACCATGGCTTTACGCAGCTCGGCATCACGGACAATGATCGCCTATCGTATATACAAACTGCTGGACCGCTATGCTGCCAGCCCTGTGTCGCGATCGAAAAGATGCAGATTATCCAAGGAGATATGCAAGCGGACCTGGTCACCTCTGCGAGTTTCGGGCCTGCCACTGTGGGCGAGAACAACTGGTTGCGATGCGACCTCCAAAACCACGAAGGTCATGCTTCCCGTCGACTCAATGCCGATGACGGTCGCATCAATGGCCATGTCGTTCACGCAGGGCTTCAGGGAAAGATGTTCGGGCCGCATGCCAATCCAGAATTGGCAACCGGCAGCGATATCGCGATTCAATCCTATCTGGGCGCTGTCGTTGTCAAGTACCAAAGCACCATTGTCGGTAACGGTCGCAGGCAGAAAGTTCATTGCCGGTGAACCAATGAAACCGGCGACAAACCTGTTCGCCGGCCGGTCATAAAGATCAAGCGGACTTCCCTGCTGCTCGACAACGCCGGCACGCATAACGACGACGTGATCGGCCATGGTCATCGCCTCGACCTGATCGTGCGTGACGTAGACCGACGTCGCGTTCAGGCGCTCATGGAGTTTGCGAATCTCGCTGCGCATATGGACGCGCAGTGCCGCATCGAGATTTGAGAGAGGTTCATCGAACAGGAATACTTTCGGATTGCGCACAATGGCGCGACCCATGGCAACACGTTGCCGTTGACCGCCCGACAAGGCTTTGGGCAGGCGATCCAAAAGATTGCCAAGGCCGAGGGTTTCTGCAGCGGTTCGCGTGCGCTCCGAGATTTCTTCCTTCGGACGACGTTTCAGGCGCATCGAATAGTTCATATTGTGCTCGACATCCATGTGCGGGTAGAGCGCGTAGGACTGGAATACCATGGCGACATCGCGCTCACGCGGCGGTTTGCCGATGACACTCCGTCCGGCAATCCGGACGTCGCCGGAGCTGGTTTTCTCGAGTCCGGCAAGGGTTCGCAGCAAAGTGGACTTGCCGCAACCGGACGGACCTACAAGGGCGACGAACGAGCCCTGTTTGATGGAAATGTTCACGTCCTTGAGCGCATGGAACCCGCCATAATGCTTGTTCAGATGGTCGATTTCGATCTGGAGCATCATTCACCTCATTTAAGTGCGCCGGCGGTAAGACCGCTGACGATACGCCGTTGCAACAGCATGAATACGATCAGGATGGGCGTCACGTAGATGGCCGCGTACGTCATGATGCCGTTCCAGTCATTGGCATTTGGCCCCATGAAGGTCTGCAATCCGACAGTTGCTGTCTGCAATTCGTTCTTGGCGATCAGCGAACGCGCATAGACATATTCGCCGAAGGACTGCAGAAAGATCAGCACCGACGTGACGAGAATACCATTGCGTGCCAGGGGCAGCATGATGTGGAAGAATGCGCCGATGCGTGATGATCCGTCGACGAGCGCCGCTTCTTCCAGTTCACGCGGCACCTGCACGAATGTTGCCCGGCAGAGGACGATGTAGAGCGGCAAGACCTTGGCGGTTTGCGCCAGGATAACAGCGATGCGCGGACTGGCTAAAAGACCGATCTGGTTGAACATGACGAAGATGGGTGTGACCATCAAAGAAGACGGCAAAACCTGCATCATCAGGATCGCGAAGAGGGCGATTTCAATCCAGACATTACGCACCCGCGATAATACGTAGGCACAGCCAGTTCCCAGGGTCGTAGCAAGGATCGTAACACCTGTAGCGATGAGCAGCGAATTCCAGATGTACCTGCCCATGTCACGGCTCTTCCATACCTCCAGAAAATTCCACTGCGTGTCTGACGGCCAGAATGTAGGCGGATACTGAAATATCTCGGTACTGCTTTTCAGGGCCGTCAAATACATCCAGTAAAGCGGGAACAGATAGATCGCCGTCATGGCCAGACCGATGATGAGCAGAACGTAGCGTTTCATCAGCGTCCTCCTTCCTCAGTAGCTGTGTTCATGACGCGTAGAGCGCACATAAACGGCTGCTACCACTATGACGAAGATGATCATGAGAACGGAGACGGCACTGCCGAGAGAAATCTCATACGTCTGGAATGAGAACTGCCACGACCAATATTGAGCGACATTGGAGCTGTCAGCGGGGCCGCCCTGCGTGAGAGCAGCGATCAAGTCGAACTGTTGGAGTGTAAAGATAACGCCGAGCGATATCACGGCCCCAAGCTGCGCACGCATCAGAGGGAGGGTTATAGATCGAAAGCGCTCGAATGCTCCTGCGCCATCAAGTTCGGCGGCCTCGTAGACATCGCGCGGTATGCTCGCGAGGCCAACCGAGAGCAGTATCATGTTGAAGGGAATGCCGAGCCAGATATTGGCGATGATAACGGCATAGAGCGCTACGTTTGGGTCTGAGAGCCAGAAGATGCGGTCATCGGCAATCCCGAGGGATGTCAGGGCATAGTTGATAACGCCAAAATCGCCGGCGAAGAGCCATTTCCAGATTGCGCCGACGACGAGTGCGGGCATGATCCATCCGGCCAGGAACAGGCCACGCAAATAGCTGGCGCCCGGAAAGTCTTGCTGGAAGAAAAGCGCCAGCCCGAAGCCGATTGAAAGCTGGAACACAATTGAGAGGACCACAAATTTTACTGTGTTCCAGAAAATTGTACTGGCAACCGGCTGGGAGAAAATATCGTAGTAATTTTGCAAGCCCACGAACGGGCGGTTGAATGAAGTGAGCGTGAACATGTCAACCGTCTGCAACGACATGATGATATTGTAGACGATGGGAAACGCCGAAAAAATGATGAGATAGAGCAGGGCAAGCCCAAGCAGCAAGATGTCAAATCCGCTGCCGTCCCGGATGGTTCTGATGATGCCTTGCACAGTATCCTCCCGCTTGCCACTTCAAAATCTCCGATCCTCGCTCCTCCGCACGCGCGAAGGAGCGATTGTCGAAGTCTATTTGTTCAAAACAGCGTCGATTTGCTTCTGTGCAGTACCCAGCGCAGTCTTCGCATCGCTCTGATGCGTCAACGATGACTGTATGGCGGTGTAAATCGCCTTGGAAATCTTGGGCCATTCAGGATGAGGACCGCGATTGCGGGCATATTTCATGCTTTCCTCGAAGACGGCATAGATGGCTGGTGTTTTTGGATCATTCGACTTCACATTTGCGGCAGGCACAAAGCCAAAACGGTTCCAGACATCGGGCATTTTACTGTAGAGAAACTCCAGCAGGATAAAAGCTTCTTTGGGATGCTCGCTTTTGGCGAGGATAACGTTGTCGCCTTCGCCGAGCGCAGAGGCGCGCGTGGCGCCTTCCTGGGGAATCGGCAAAAGCGCGGCGCGATAATCGAATTTTGCTTCCCGTCCCATGCGAGGTAGTTCCCATGGGCCAGAAATCGCCATCGCTGCGTTGCCGGCATTGAAGGTACCGGTCGAGTCAAACTGGCTGCGGATCAAGGTATCGGGAGATGCGAGCTTCTCATCCAGCAGCTTGCCCCAGAAATCCAGAACCTTGACGCCACCCTCGGTGTCGACCTTGTTGTAGTCGCCGCCAGCCATCTGCAGCCAAGGCAAAAACTGGAATGTACCTTCTTCCGTGGCTACCGCCGAAAAAGCCAAACCATAGATATTCTTGGCCGGATCGTTGAGTTTTTTCGCGGCGGCGTATAGCTCGTCCCAGGTTTTGGGCGGGTTGTCCGGGTCAAGGCCCTTCGCTTTGAACATGTCCGCATTGTAGTAGAGCGCAATGGTATTCGCGCCGCGTGGAATGCCGTAAATCTTCCCGTCCCAGGTGACCGAGGAAAGCGGGCCGGGGAAAATGTCCCCCTTCTTGATGACCTTCAATTCAGCGAGCATGGGGCTGAGATCCAGCAGCAGGCCGCGCGAGGCGAAGAGTGCGACGTTTTCGGGATTGTCGATATAGGTCACGTCAGGCAATTCACCCGTTGCAGTGGCGCGCGCCAGATCGTTGACCATGTCGCGAAATTGAACGGTCTTGATGTTCAGCTTGATGTCCGGATGTGACTGCTCGAACTCGTCCTTCAGCAGGTACATGTACTGATCCGGGCGATCGATAGTCCAGATGTCCAGCGTTACCGGCTCGCTCGAGCGGCACC
>CAVZLS010000007.1:0-18632 GCA_963776115.1 uncultured Alphaproteobacteria bacterium
GGCGCTCTATAATGGCGGTGTCAAGACTTCAAACCTATCGAGAAAGGATAGTTCCATGCCCTTTACCCGCATTTCGCTTCTTGAAGGAAAATCCCCCGAGTATCTGAAGGCCGTCTCCGATAGTCTGCATCAAGCCATGGTCCAGGCCTTCAATGTTCCGCTTGCGGATCGTTTCCAGGCCATTCACCAGCATCGCCCGGGCGAGTTCGTGTTCGACCGCAACTATTTTGGCGGTCCGCGTTCAGACAACTTTATGGTATTCGAGATTACCATCGCCAGAGCCCGCGATGCCACGACGAAGCAGGCATTCTATAAACGCTTGGTCAAGCTGCTTGGTGAGGCGCCCGGCGTCAGACCGGAGGACGTCATGATCATCATCAGCACTTCAAGCCGGGATGAATTGTCTTTCAGTAATGGTGAAGCCCAGTTGCTTGAAAACGAATAGTCTAAGCAACATAAGTGAATCTTAGGGATTTCCAGCTCATTTTCGGCTCCGCCACAAAATTGGACGATTACATGGCAATAAGATTGCTGATTCTCGTCGCTTGTGGTTTATGACCGCCCAACCGACGGTAGATTGACTATGCCTAGAGTGTGGGCTGCAAACGTGATATCGGGTTTGCGATCATCATTGCTCTTAAAATTAATATATGGGGCCGGAAACAGCATGGCGAATAGCAGAATGTCGATGAATAAAGGCTTTGGGGGCAAGGCCAGGATGGCCTTTCTACTCCTTCCAGTCGCCAGCGCTATAGCCATTTCCGGTTGTGCTTCGAAGGACGATGACATCGATCTCAATGCCTATGTCGACACGATCGAACCTGCAGACGTTCTTTATAACCAGGCTCTGGCCAATCTGAATTCTGGCCGTCTCGATGAGGCCGCCAAAAAATTCGATGCTGTCGACCGCCAGCATCCTTATTCGGAATTTGCCCGCAAATCGCTGGTGATGGGCGCATTCGCCAATTACCGCGCAGGCAAATATGACGAGTCGATTGCCATGACCAAGCGCTATATTGCGCTTTATCCAACGCAGCCAGAGGCGGCATACGCTTATTACATCACCGGCCTTTGCTACTACCGCCAGATCCCCGATGTGACACGCGAGCAAAGCATGACTCGCCGCTCGATTGCTGCATTCAACGAGGTGGTCGAACGTTACCCCGACTCCGAATATGTCGAGGATTCCAAGCAAAAGATCCGCTTCGGCCGCGATCAGCTCGCCGGCAAGGAAATGCAGGTCGGCCGTTACTATCTCGAGCGCAAGGAATATCTGGCAGCGATCAAGCGCTTCCGCGGCGTTGTCGAGCAATATTCGAACACGCGCCAGGTGGAGGAAGCCTTGGCCCGCTTGGTTGAAGCCTATTACGCCTTGGGCATCACCAATGAAGCCCAGACAGCGGCGGCCGTTCTCGGCCAGAATTATCCGGACAGCGACTGGTACAAGGACAGCTACAAGCTGCTGCAAAGTGGCGGGCTTGAACCTCGGCAGAACGCCGGGTCATGGCTATCCAAAGCCGCAGAGGCTATCACTGGTGGTAAAGACGGCGTCTAAAGCAATTCCAGGAAAAGTGGGAACCGGTTTTCCGTCCGGAATTGCGCAAAAACGAAGAAACCCTAACCTGAGCAACCATGCTTTCGCATCTGTCGATCCGCGATATTGTTCTGATTGAACGGCTCGACATCGAGTTTCGCGAAGGTCTGTCGGTGCTGACCGGCGAGACAGGTGCCGGTAAATCCATTCTGCTCGACGCGTTGTCGTTGGCCTTGGGGTCGCGGGGCGATGCCTCGCTCGTGCGTCACGGCGCGGAGCAAGGGCAGGTTACCGCCGTCTTCGATGTCGTGGGAAGCCATCCGGCTCGCGCGCTGCTGCGTGAGAACGACATTGACGACGATGGCGATATCATCCTGCGCCGTGTGCAGAATGCCGATGGCCGCAGTCGCGTTTTCATCAACGATCAGGCGGCAAGCGTCACGCTGCTCAAGGAGCTCGGACGCAGGCTTGTCGAGATCCATGGCCAGCATGACGACCGCGCGCTTGTCGATCTCGATATCCACCGTACCTTGCTTGATGCCTTTGGAGCGCTTGAAATCAAGGCGGCGCTTGTGCGCGCACTTCACAAGACCTGGCGCGATACGGAACACACTCTGGTTCGTCACCGTGCCAAGGTGGAAGCGGCAACCCGCGAGGCCGACTATCTGCGCGCCTCGGTTGAAGAACTTGCAAAGCTCGATCCGGAACCGCTGGAAGAAGAGACACTGGCGATCAGGCGCACGGACATGATGCGTTCGGAAAAGATCGCGGGCGATGTCAACGATGCCAACGAGGTGTTGTCCGGCAACGCGTCTCCCGTGCCCTCCCTTGCCAGCCTGGTCCGCAGGCTGGAACGCAAGGTACCGGAGGCTCCGCAGCTCCTGGAGCCGGTCGTCAAGGCCATCGATGAGGCCTTGAATGCGCTGGCGGAAGCGCAAAACGGCATCGAACAGGCGATCCGCGCCATCGATTTCGACCCGCGTGTGCTTGAGCAAACGGAGGAACGGCTGTTCGCATTGCGTGCCGCCGCGCGCAAGTATTCCGTTGCTGTCGATGACCTTCCCGCGCTGCGTGACCGGATGGATGCGGACCTTGCCGATATCGACGCGGGGGCCGAACGGCTGGCAGCGCTCGAAAAAGAGACACAGGCCGCACGCGACGCCTATGATCTGGCAGCACTCGCACTTTCAAACGACCGTCGCGAGACTGCCGAGCATTTGAAACAGGCTGTCATGGCGGAACTGCCCGCCCTGAAACTGGAGCGCGCCGAGTTCATCGTCGAGATGACGACGGATGCACAGAGTCGTACAGCCGATGGCATCGACACGGTCGAATATTGGGTGCGGACCAATCCGGGCACGCGCGCCGGTCCCATGATGAAGGTCGCGTCCGGCGGTGAGCTCTCGCGTTTCCTGCTGGCGCTGAAAGTAGCACTCGCCGATCGCGGCTCGGCGCCGACGCTGGTGTTCGACGAGATCGACACAGGTGTCGGCGGTGCGGTAGCCGACGCCATTGGCCAGCGTCTGCGGCGGCTTGCGGGTACTGTTCAGGTTCTTTCCGTCACCCATGCGCCGCAGGTTGCCGCGCGGGCTCAGACACATTTCCTCATCGCCAAGGCGGCCGCCGGTAATGACCGCGTGGCGACATCCATACGGGCGATGGAAACCGGCGACCGGCAGGAAGAAATCGCCCGCATGCTGGCCGGCGCCAGCGTCACCGACGAAGCGCGCGCCGCAGCGGTGCGGCTGCTCCGGGAAAATGCTCCCGCCGCACCTTAGTCGCCGAAGCCCCTGAACGCGCGATATTGACGGCGTTCCAGTGGTTTCTCACTGGTCACTTATCCACGCTCACTTTTGCGACCGTATCATTGTCTCAACGCAACGGGACAAGACACGATGAACCCTCTCAATTCACTGGAATACCGCAAGGCCTTTAGCGACTATCTACGCCGCGGGGTACCGATACGCCTGTCGCTAAAGGCAGAAGACCTTGGCCGTCAGACCACGCACTATATCTGGCGTACGCGCGGCGATCCGCAGGTGCGCCCCTCACATATAGAAAATAATGGGAAGCTCTTCGCATGGGACAATCCACCGGAAACCGGGCATCCGGGCGAAGACTACGGCTGCCGCTGTACAGCGGAGCCCTATGAACGAGGGGACAGCGAATATGCCTATCAGACAATCACCAGCGACATCAATGACTGGCCGGATCAATGGTCGGACGTAGACTTGGTTTGGCACTATTATTTCGGTCATGGCCGAGGACTAACGTTGGCCGAAATAGGACATTTGGCCGGCGTAATCCACTATTTCTTCTACACACTAAATATCTATGATCGTATCAATGCACAAATTGTAGACGCGGCAAGAAAAGTCTCTTCGGGTGATTTTCATTGGAGCTTTACAAATTCCTATGACTTCGTGCGTTATCTTTATGTCTTTGGAGGTAGTGTAGTTAGTGGTGATTTTTCCGGAAATGTTCTTCATGAGAATGGAGTGATGATTATCGAAGGTGAGATATCATACCAATATTCAGATGAATTTACCGATCCTTTTGATATACGCGAAGGCGAACTCGGCTCATCCACCCTTAAACCCTCCTCTTCGCAGTGGACAGAGGCAGGAGGTACACATTTCCCGATCGCTGGTTCTTGGGTCACTAGCTTCAAAAGTGAAGTTAAGTTGAATGCAGCCGAGAGTATGTTTCAATAGCTAGACAGATTGGGACTTATCCAAATATCCATGAAAAAATGGTAAAATATATACATTCCTAATACCCATGTCGGAATGCTCAGCACTAGCAGAACAGTGCTGATCCATTCACCGACTGATTCATCCGTTTCTCGAATTCGGCGACGGTGCCAGATGCGCCATAGCGATTCCAATCCTCCCACAAATCCAATGACCGGAATCCAACCCAGCAGCAGGAAAAAACCTAGGCGACCGCGAGGGACCAGACCTTTGCATTCGACATGCCCTTGAACGAAACCATCTCGAAAGTGTGATTGGCAGGAATTGTAAGCGTGCCATCCTAAGGTTTGATACCAGCCTATCGCAGTAACGAGTAGCACATACCCAAGGCCAATGGCCGCAACCAATCGCCCCGCACGCAACCAAGATTTCGCCTCAGGCCTAACACTGAAAACCAGCGCAGGCGGCAGGATGATAAAAAGCCAAAACCAATAATTCACCAAGATGCTGGAATCGCTTTCTCTTCTGCCAAAGGATGGATAACGTTGCACGGATGACAGTGCGCAACAATTAGACGTTAGATATGGCAGATATTCCCGTAGAACAATTAAGCGAGGCGGACGCCACTGAGGAACTTGGCCGCCTTGCAGCCGAGATTGCCCAGCACGATTACCGTTACAATACCGAAGACGCCCCCATCATCTCGGATGCCGAGTATGATGCGCTGCGGCGCCGCAATCTTGCAATCGAACAGCGTTTTCCGCATCTGAAGCGTGAAGACTCTCCATCGAACAAAGTCGGTGCCGTCGCCTCGGAGAAGTTCGGCAAGGTCACGCATTCAATTCCGATGCTGTCGCTGGACAATGCCTTTCATGACAGCGATGTCGAAGATTTCGTGGGCCGCATTCGCAGGTTCCTCAAGCTCGGAGCCGACGCGAAGATAGGCATTACGGCGGAACCCAAGATCGATGGCCTGTCGCTTTCCCTGCGCTATGAGCTCGGCAGGCTCGTGACGGCGGCAACCCGCGGCGACGGCACCACAGGCGAAAACGTTACTCTCAATGCCCGGACAGTTGCCAGTATCCCCAATGTGCTCAGCGGCAAACCGCCCGAGGTGCTGGAGGTGCGCGGCGAGGTCTATATGAGCCATGCGGATTTTGCCGCGCTGAACGAGCGGCAGGCCAAGGATGGCAAGCAGATTTTCGCCAATCCGCGCAATGCGGCGGCGGGTTCCTTGCGCCAGCTCGACCCCACGATCACTGCTTCGCGTCCGCTGCAATTCTTTGCCTATGCCTGGGGGGAGGTCAGCGAAATGCCCGCCAAGACGCAAATGGGCATGGTCGAAGCGTTCAAATCCTATGGCTTCCGCGTCAACCCGCTGATGCAACGGTTCGAGACAGTAGAAGCGCTGGTAAAGCACTATCACCAGATCGAGGAACAGCGGGCGCTGCTCGGCTACGATATCGATGGCGTCGTATACAAGGTCGATGATCTGGCGCTGCAGCAGCGTCTTGGCTTTGTCTCGCGCAGCCCTCGCTGGGCGATCGCGCATAAATTCCCGGCTGAGCGGGCGATGACGATCCTCAAGGGCATCGATATTCAGGTTGGCCGTACCGGCGCTCTGACACCGGTCGCGCGGCTTGAGCCCGTCACGGTTGGCGGGGTGGTCGTCACCAATGTGACCTTGCACAACGAGGATTACATCAAGGGTATCGGTCAGAATGGCCAGCCGATCCGCGAGGGGCGGGACCTGCGCATTGGCGACACGGTCGTGGTGCAGCGTGCCGGCGATGTTATCCCGCAGATTGTCGATATCGTCGCCGACAAGCCGCGCGGAACGACGCCTCTATAAGTTCCCGGATATTTGCCCCGCCTGCGGTTCCCATGCGGTGCGCGAGGAAGGCGAGGCGGTGCGGCGCTGCACGGGCGGGTTGATCTGCCCGGCGCAGGCGGTGGAGCGCATCCGGCATTTCGTCTCGCGCAACGCCTTCGATATCGAAGGGCTTGGCGAGAAACAGGTGGAGTTCTTCTTCAAATCGGACGATCCGGCACTGCATATCGGCACCCCCGCCGATATTTTCACCTTGAAGAAAACGTCAGGCCGACTTCGCTGGCCAAGCTCGAAAACATTGATGGTTTTGGCGCAACTTCGGTCAAGAAACTCTATGACGCGATCGACGACCGGCGCGAAGTTTCGCTCAGCCGCTTCGTTTACGCGCTTGGCATTCGCCACGTGGGTGAGGTCAATGCCAAGCGGCTTGCCAGAGCCTACCGTTCCTACGATGCGCTTGCCAGTGTGGCCATGGCCGCGGAACCGCCCAGGGACAAAGCCGACAAGGGCAACGATGCGTGGCGCGAGTTGAACGAAGTCGAGGGTATCGGCAGCATCGTCGCCGAGGCGCTGGTCGATTTCTATGCCGAGGAGCACAATCGCCACGCTCTCGATGCGCTCCTCGCCGAGGTCACGCCGCTCGATGAAGAAATCAGAACCGTGAGCCACTCGCCGGTGGCAGGCAAGACCATCGTCTTCACCGGGTCGCTTGAGCGGATGTCGCGCGACGAGGCCAAGGCAATGGCCGAACGTTATGGCGCCAAGACGGCGGGTTCCGTCTCCAAGAAAACCGATCTCGTGGTGGCAGGGCCCGGCGCGGGATCGAAACTCGCACAGGCCCAGACTCTCGGCATTGAAGTCATCGATGAGGATTCCTGGTTTACACTGGTGGGCGCATGAGCGACGTGGTTTTCAAAGGCTTTGGCGAAAAGGCGTTGCCCTTTCTGAAAGCACTCGATTTCCACCAGAACCGCGAATGGTTTCTCGAGAACAAGGATATTTTTGAGTCTCATCTCTACGAACCGCTGGGCGATCTGGTCGAAGATCTGATGGCCCGGTTTGAAAAGGCGGGCCTGCCGTTCCGGGGCGACCGCAAGAAGTCGCAATTCCGCATCAAGCGCGATGTGCGCTTTTCCAAAGACAAGAGCCCGTATAACCGCCACTTGTCCGCGCTTCTTTCGCCAGATGGCACAAAGTGGGCCGAAAGCGGCTGTTTCTATGTCTGCATCGGCCACGAAGATTATCGCGGCTGCTATGCCGCTGTCGCATGGTGGCAGCAAAAGCCGGAACTCCTGCTCGCGATGCGCAAGGCAATCGTCGAGAAGCCGGAAAACTATCGCGCCATGGTCAAGGCGCTCAAGAAAAATGGGCTGGCGATGAAAGATACGGATGCATTGAAGCGCACGCCGCGCGGATTTGAATCAGTCACGGATGCTGATTTGATCGAGGCCTTGCGCAACCGGAATTTCGTCGTCCGCTATCCGATCGATCCCGCCAATATCACTTCGCCAAAGCTTGCGGATGATCTTCTCGATTTTGCGGTGCGTGCCAAGCCACTCATCGATTGGGGCAGGGCAATCGAAGGCACTGCAACCTCCTGATTCATATCATTTTGCCGCAGTTCAAATTGCAAATGCCGGATTGTGACAACGTGTAATTAATTAATGTTGACTTTTATAGTCTAGTTTTAGTAGTGAACATTTGTACGGCGTGAATACGCGCTGTTTATTTGCTCAGCAAGCCACTGACCCACAACGATATTTTCGTGTGACGTAAGCCAGCCAGGCATTCTCTTTTGGGTTTGGGGAACTGGGACATGGCTAAGAAGACTCTGCTTGCGCGCCTCATGTGTGGCGGCGCCGGTACATTGGTGATGGTTGGGTTGAGCACCGGCGCATCGATTGCGCAAAACACCACAAACGCTGGCGACAATATCGAACTCGAAACGATCGTCGTAAAAGGCGCCCGGCCGAAAGCCGCCGAGGGTGAAAAATCGCCATTGACCACGGTGACAGACCGGCAAGAGATTCAGGAGCGCATGGTCGAGAGTTTCGAGGATCTTGGGCGCCGTGTCGATGCTGGCGTCAATTTCAATACGCAAAACAACAGCATCAACCTACGAGGCCTCGATCAGAATCGTGTCCTTACGACAATCGACGGCATACGTGTGCCGTGGCTGACCGACCCGCGCAGCAATTCGGGCGGTTTGAATGCGGTGGATTTCGACGGCCTCTCCGCAATCGACATTACCAAGGGTGCCGATTCCAGCCGCTACGGCTCGGGCGCTTTGGGCGGCGTCGTGCAGCTGCAGACGCTCGATCCGGAGGACCTTTTGACCGACGGACGCAATTGGGGCGCGATAACCAAGGGCGTTTATGACAGTGCCGACCGGAGCTGGCGCACGAATGCTGCGGTGGCAGCGCGCGCCAACGATACGGAATTCCTGATCCAGGGCGGCTACAGGCAAGGCCATGAATTCGAAAACATGGGCGACGTTGGCGGCTATGGTGCAACGCGAACCGAGGCCAATCCATTAGACTTCGATCAAGGCAATTTTCTTGCCAAAATTTATCAGAACGTCGATGGCGGCCATCGGTTTGGCATAACCGGCGAATATTTCAAGCGCGATGCGGACATCGACGACAAGATCGGTTCGACGGCAAGCTACGTTCCGGGAAGTCTCGAATCCGGGGACGATGTCGAACGCAAGCGGATATCCGCGAGTTACGACTACATCTCGCCCGACAAGACCGGCTGGATCGATGAGGCGCATGCCATTGCCTATTGGCAACAGCAGATTCTGACCAAAACAACCGACGGCGTTCGTCGGCCTGATAGTCGAGCGCGAATAATTCGCGGAGACCCATTTTTTTACGGTTATCCCTCCGGCATCTACACGCGCGATAACGAGTTGAAGCAGGACAGTTACGGCCTCACCGGCAATGTTCTAAAAAGCACCGAGATCGGCAACCTCACACACACTTTCCGCATTGGCGGCGAAATCTACCGCCAGGATCTGCACCAATATTCCGCGGGCGTCGACAATTGTCCCGATGTCGATTGGTCCACGATTCCACAACCTTTCGGCCCGCAATCGTGCCGGATGCTGCACTCGAATTCATCCGATATGCCAGACGTCGAATCCCTCGCAGTCGGTCTCTATGCCGAGGATGATATCGATGTCTTGAATGGCCGAGTGACAATCACACCCGGTGGGCGTTTTGACTGGTATGACCATCGCCCGCAATCGACTGCCGCTTATGAGGCTGGTCCCAATTTCGATGGTACGATACCTTCCTCCAACAGCGACTCGCGTTTCTCTCCCAAGCTGCGCGCAACGTGGCACGCTGCTCCGGATCTCGACGTCTACGCCCAGTGGGCGCAAGGATTCCGCGCTCCAACCGCGCTTGAACTCTTTCAGAATTACGGCGCGCCGGGCTCCTACGCCAGAATCGGCAATCCTGATCTTAAGCCCGAAACCAGCAACGGTTTTGAAATTGGCGCGAAACTTGAAAACGAGACCTATGGATTTGGCGGAAGCATCTTCAACAATTACTACCGCAACTTCATCGAGGAAGTGACGATCGCGCCGCCTGGCGGTGAATTTCCGGTCGGCGGTATCACAGGCTATGCCAATCTCGACCGCGTCCAGATCTATGGTGCGGAACTGCGTGGCCACGTGAACTTTGCCGATCATTGGCGCACCTGGGCCTCCGTCGCATGGACCGTCGGCAAGGACACCGAGAATGACGAATATCTGAATTCGGTGCCGCCGGTTCGTGCGATCGTCGGGCTAGGATACGCGGTGGAGGATTGGGGCAGTGACGTGTCGCTGACCATGGCCTCGCGCCGTGACAAGGTCAGTGACGGCGGTTTCGTTGCTCCAGGATATGCGTTGGTCGATACCACTCTCTGGTGGGAACCGAAATTCGCCAAGGGAATGAAGCTTCAGGCCGGCATCTTCAATATCTTCGACACGAAGTACTGGAATGCGCTCGATGTGCCGGATTCAATTTCGCCTGCGGTAGCGGATCGCTATACGGAAGTTGGCCGCAGTTTCCGTGTTTCGTTGACGCAGAAGTTCTGAGCTATAGCGGCGGATTGCAAATCTGCTGTGCGTGGTTCGACGGGGCTCACCATGAGGGAGGTATGGTCGATTGCATGATCGAGGGAAGTTGCTGCAGCATAGCCAATAGTTAGAAGGCACTTGGCTCCCTGCAATCAACCTACTTCCCTCATGGTGAGCCCCGTCGAACCACGCACAGCACTTGAGCAGATCATAAATTATTCAAGCCATTCGGTTACGAACACCTCGTTGGCGTGGATATCGATTGTCTCCAGCGTGCCCGGCCCGAGGTTTTCAAATTTGTGCGGCGTGTTGGCAGGCGAAACGACGATCTGACCTTCATGGGCATCGATGATTTCATCCCCGACGGTAAACCGCGCACGACCTTTGCGGATGATGAATGTCTCCGTATAGGGATGCTTGTGTAACCGCGGTCCAGCGCCGACGCGCTCCTGATGGTTGAAAATCACCGAGACGTTGGTTCCGTAAGGCTTGCCCGTGACCTCTCCCCGCCAATGCTCGGGATCGGTCGCCCAGACATCGCGTTCTATTATATGCGGCATTTTTGGTCTCCCTTGTCTCGTCGATGCAAAATAATCGTGGCAAAATCACCTGACAAGAACGGATGCATTCCCGGTCACTGCAGTGACATTGATGGTATCAATCAACAAATGTGACGTGACAGCCAGTTGAAGCTGGCCTAGAGCAGACCAATGGACGAACAAATATATCAACGGCAATCGGTTCCCGCCGATCCAGGCCGTGCGCGCACCCAGTTCTGGGAAGGCTTCGCCAAAGGCCTGCCCATCATGATAGCTTCTGCGCCGTTCGGGCTGCTGTTTGGCGCGCTGGCCGTCGACAATGGGTTCACCGTGTTTCAGGCCGTGTTGATGAGCGCCGCGATTTTCGGCGGTGCAAGCCAGATGGTCGGCATCGAACTGTTCGGCCACAATGTCCCTGCCTGGCTGATCGTCTTTTCCATTTTCGCCGTAAATTTCCGCCATGTGCTCTATTCGGCGGCGGTGGGACGGCGCATTGGCCACTTCAAACCGCTCCAGAGCGCTCTCAGCTATTTCCTTTTGACCGATCCTCAATATGCGGAAACCGAGAAGCGCGCGGAATCCGGGAAACCGGTGACCTTCATCTGGTACCTTGGCGTCGCCACGCCGATTTACGTGATGTGGGTGACAGAAGCCTGGATCGGGGGTTTGTTCGGCAATCTGATATCCGACCCGCATGCTCTTGGAATCGATATGCTGCTGCCGATCTATTTTCTCGGCTTGGTCATGGGGTTTCGCAAGCGCGATAACTGGGCGGCGATCGTCATCGCCAGCGCCGTAGTCTCAATCATTGCCTATAAGACGATTGGCTCGCCCTGGCACGTCAGTATTGGCGCTCTTGCTGGCATTCTGATGGCTGTGATTGTCGCCAAACCAGAAAAAGCCAAGGAGCGGAGCTGATGTCCTCGATAACGTGGATCATAATCGCCGGTGCAGTTCTGACGTTCCTGACGCGTATCGGCGGTCATCTGGTGCTGTCGCGCTTCGAGCGCATTCACCCTCGTGTCGAAGTCGCGCTCAATGCGGTGCCTGCCGCGGTTTTGACGACGCTTGTTGCCCCTGCCGCCGCGGAAGCCGACTGGCGCGGATTGATCGCGCTTGCCTTCGCCGGTCTTGTGGCGTCTGCGCTTCAATGCGCTGACCATGTTTCTCGCTGGCGGAGCGATGATCATCCTGCTGCGCCAGTTCTCCTGAATACAAACTAGCTCTCATGGCCGAACGGTTCTGTTGACGCGATCAGCCATTCGCGCGCCGGGCCATTCGTGTGCGGCAGCAACGCTTCGCGAACCCGCGCATGATACGCATCCAGCCAAATAAGCTCTTCCCGTATCAACAGGCTGGTATCGATCAGCCGTCTGTCGATCGGGCAGAGCGTAATCGTCTCAAAACCCATCATCGGGATATCGCCACCTTCCGGCACTTCCGGCTCCGTGACGATCAACAGGTTTTCGGTGCGTATGCCATAGGCGCCGGGCTTGTAGTAGCCGGGCTCGTTGGAAAGGATCATGCCGGGCAGCAGTTCGTGCACGCCGCGCTTCGATATGCTCTGCGGGCCTTCATGCACCGAAAGGAACGAGCCGACGCCATGGCCGGTACCATGGCCATAATCATATCCCTGTTTCCACAGAGCGATGCGGGCAAGCACATCGATGTCCATACCGCGTGTTCCCTTCGGAAAGCGCGCAGTGGAAATGGCAATCATGCCCTTGAGCACCAGTGTGAATTTGCGCTTCATATCATCCGACGGCTTGCCGACCGGCAGCGTGCGGGTGATGTCGGTGGTCCCGTCGCGATATTGGCCGCCGCTGTCGATCAGATAGAGCTCACCGTCCTCCAATGTGCGGTTTGACGCGGTGCTGACACGGTAATGCGCAAAGGCTCCATTCGGTCCAGCACCTGAAATGCTGTCGAACGAGAGATTTTCCAGCGGCATCTGGAAGCTCTCCGCCACAGTCTGGCGGGTTTCTTCCAGTTTCGTCGCCGCGATGATCTCATCGATTGTGCCCGGCGCCTGGCTATCGATCCAGGAAAGGAAGGATACCATTGCTACGCCGTCGCGCTCGTGCGACTTGCGTGCGCCTTCAAGCTCGACCGCGTTCTTGAGCGCTCGCGGCAACCGCGCCGGATCGAGGCCGTCCACGACTTTCCCGCCGGCTTTTTCGATGATCAGACGCAGCTTTTCTGCTGTCAGCGCCGGATCGAGCATCACGGTCTTGCTCTCAGCGGCAAAGGCCGCAACGTCGCCTTCCAATGCTGAAGGGGCGCGCAACGTTGAAAGCTGCGTGAGATAGGCTTCCGTTTCGATCGGCAGCTTGCGCTTGTCGATAAAAAGCAGCGGTTCGCCCGATGCCGGAATCAGCGCGAAGGCGAGGGGAAGGGGCGTGTTGCTGACATCATTGCCGCGAATATTGAAAGCCCAGGCAATAGAGGATGGATCCGTGAGGATCGTCGCATCGGCTTTGGCTTTGGCAACGGCTTCGGCCAGTTCATGCAGCTTCTGGCTCGCCAGCTTGCCTGCATATTTCTCCGGCTGGATCGTGACGGCTTCCAGCGGCGGGGCGGGCTGGTCGTCCCAGATCATGTCGACAAGATTGTCTTTGACCGCAACGAGACTACCGCCGTTTTTCTCCAGAGCCTCGCGCAGAGATTTGGTTTCGCTGATCGTGTGCAGCCAGGGGTCAAAGCCAATGGTGAGCTTCTTGTCGACATTGCGCAGCCACACTGGAGGCGGCGTGTCGACAAGGCTTTCGATCGTGAAGACTTCCGGGTCGGTCTGCTCCGCTGCCTGCAACGTGTAGCGCCCGTCGACGAACAGATAGGCTTTGCTTTTCATGATCAGAGCAACACCGGCGGAGCCGGTAAAACCCGTCAGCCAAGCCAGACGGCGGGCGCGGGCAGGCACGTATTCGCCCTGGTGTTCATCGGCGCGCGGCACAAGAAAACCATCGAGGCCAAGGTTTTCGAGTTCGGCGCGCAGCTTGGCGACACGGGGCCCTCCGGTAGCAGGATTGCTTGTGACCTCAAACGACTGGAACATGGGAATCTGGACCTCTTTGCTTAGCGTACGACCCAAAAATCTTTGCGATTTTTTGAACAAGGATCATGCGCCAATGATAGGGTCGAAACCTAGCCTCCCGTTTTCAGGCGCGCAATGGAGGAGTGCATTTGGCAACCGATTTAATCGGGGCTTTCGTTTAGCTGCCCCGTCGTTTGATGGGAGAAATGTGTGGGCTCCCTTAATAACTCCGGTTTGATGAGAAAAGCTTGTCTCGAGGGGCTTACAGCTCAAGTGGAAAAGGCGTTGGTTTCCAATAGTCTGTCAGGCCAAGGGTTGCGATCGAGCTCGCCTGCTGCTTGCGCAGAAAAGTGATAAGGGCACCCCGGTCGCGTTTCTTCAAGAGGTCGTAGTATTTCGGCAAATGGTCCACCCAGCCCTTGGCGATAGCCGCATCCACAATGCAGAGGGCCTCGTCGAGATCGCCCTTCGCTATGGCGATATATGCCATAAGTTTAAAATCGAAGGAAAAGGTGTTATACGGCGGTGGCTCGTTTAAACGATAGGCCACAAAGTCGTCGATCGTGTTGACACGGCGCAGTTCCGGTAATGTTGTCTCTTCAATTATATAGCGTAAGCGCTCAACCTCTTCGGGATCAAAAATGTTCCAAGGCCCCCACCCATTATTGTAGAGCGGACGTCCGCCATTAGTCGTCCAACTAGAATAACGCAGGAATGTCAGATCGACGACTGCCAGTGACGTTGAAGAGATCGTCAAATATCGTGTTGCCAAGGCGGATGAAGCGCAGCACGTGCCCTACCGGCCTGACGACCAGGTGGCGACCAACGAGCGTCAGATCCTTATGACGATCAAGGATTGGCTCAACCAATCGTTCGACATCGTCCTGCGTGACAACGGGAAGCAAACTTGCCCTCATCCCTTCTCTAGTCCAAAAGGTTCGGGTTCAAAATATTTCGCCAGTTTGAGCGCCCCGATCGTGCGCATCTGCTGTTCGCGCAGGAGATCGAGAAGAGCGGTACGATCTCCTTGCTTCAAGGGCTCGTAGTATTTGGATGTCCAGTTGATCTCGCGGCTGGCGATGGCTGGCTCGACGATCGAAAGAGCTTTATCGAGATCGCCATTGGCAATTGCGATGAGGGCAAGATCGTCTGGACGAAGAGACGAACGATATAGCGATTTTATGCTGTTGGTTTGGTAGGTCACGAATTCGTCGATAGTGGTGACACGGCGCATTTCCGGCAGCGCTTCTTCAATCATTTGGCGCAGCAGTTTGAGCGACTCAGGGTAACGGATATCCCAATTTCCTCGATCGGCGGCAAGCCGCCAGCCGCCGCCAAGCGGCCAGTCACCCATCTCAAAGAAGGTGAGGTTCATGCAGGTGCGAACCTCAAAGCCGTATACGTTCGACTCGCGATCGATGCAGATGAAGCGCAGGACATTGCGCACCGGGGTTAATACCAGCATACGTCCGACGAGCGCCAGATCATCATGGCGCTCAAGCAAGGGCATCATTGCCCGTTTCACATCTGCGATTGTTGTCAATAGCTTAACCACGGTTGAATCGGAATGATGAGAATACGATTTACCATTCCGAAATTTTTATGAACAGACTGGCCGATTTCCCTCATTCTGGCCGGGGAAAGTCCGCTTTTCCAGTTTTCAGATCGTAAACGCAGATAACTCCGTTTCCTACCTTTTCAAGAACGTCCAAGCGGAGTGAAACCTTCAAGCCATATCTTACTCCATCCTCGTGATAACGCTCGTCATCCTCCAATTCCTCAGCGTACTTCAAGTAAGATCGCTCGGGTATTAGACTTTCAGGGTATTTGCTAATAATATAGTCTTTCATGATTGTGTGCACTTGGGTGCCAAATTCGCTTGCCGACCGGTAGTTGGCGCGTTTGATTGCTTCCTGTGTGGCCAAATTTGCTTCTGTCTGAACTGCGCCATACAATGGGCAGGCGCCTTCCACTTGCTCGCGAAGTAAGGGCACGACCACGGGTTGCAGCTTCGGTCCTTGCCCCGTCTCAAATTCATGCGGGGTGAAGTGCAGAGCTGGTACAATGTTTTTCGGCGCATTCTGGAGCAGCCAATTATAGCGATCGGTCGCCTCGTCCGGAGTGCCTTTGAATGATGAATTCAGAGGGTCGCTGTCGAGTAGCTGGCGAAGGGTTTGGCCACCAAGTGCCGGCCCCGCACCTCCGACCGAACGATGCGCCGGGCTTTGGAGTGGGCATAGGTTTGACTGCTGCGCCCGTGCTGATCCCCGGCTTGGTTCCGGAAAAGTCAATTTTCGTAGGGCTTAGCCGATCATTGCTTGCTGGCCCGGACTCACCACCACCATCGGTCCATTGCCCACCATCCGGATTTCCCGCCGGCACACGGGGCTGGTCAGGGTGATACCTTCGTAAAATATCCTCCGTGATACGCAGCCTGCTACGCCAGAAATCGTAGCCGAGTTCTGCTCCCCGGATATCCTTCGGCAGATAGGAATTGGGCGGCGCCTGCCGCATCGCTTTCAGTTCAGCGGCGGCTTCTTCAACGCGAAATCTGTGGTGGTAAACTTGGGACAGGTCATATTCGTAATCTCTCATGAAATAAATCCTTTAAAAAGAATATATTCCTATAATCGATCGAGACTGTCAATTGGAATGTGAGAATGCCACTCCGAAAAGGCTCTAATACGCGGCTTTAGCCTTCAGATGCAGGGTAACCCAGCCCTCGCGGCGCAGCGTCTTCATATGAAACAGGCCCTGGACGCGGTAGGCGGCGAGAACCTTCTCCCGTTGCGTTTCGAGAATACCCGAAAGGATGAGCGAACCACCCCAGGCGAGGTGTTTACTCATTTCAGGGGCGAGCTGCATCAGCGGCCGTGCAAGGATGTTTGCGACGATGAGATCGAAGGGCGCGGCGGCACGCATTGCTGGATGATGAAACCCCGTTGCGGTTTCGGTTTGTATCCGGGCGGCAACGCCGTTCTTCACCACATTCTCCTGCGCCACCGCGACTGCGACCGGATCGATATCCGTTGCCAGAATCCGGATAGGCGCAAGCTTGGCGATGCCGATGGCAAGCACAGCGCTTCCCGTTCCAAGGTCAAGCGCATTACGCGGATGTTCGCGCCGGATCACCTGGCTGATCATATCGAGACAACCGGAAGTGGTGCCGTGGTGGCCTGTACCGAACGCTTGTCCTGCATCGATTTCGATACCGAGATCATTGATGCGACGTTTGTCGCGATCATGCGAGCCATGCACGAAAAAGCGTCCCGCACGCACCGGCTTCAACCCTTCCAGCGAATGCGCGACCCAATCGATGTCCGGCACCTGCTCACGCTTCAATTCAAGGCCGAAGGTGTCGCTGCCGAGAACATCGCGAATGCGTGGCTCGATTTCGTCGGGCTCGAATGTATAGACCGAAACCTCGAATATTTCACGATCCTCATCGATTTCGGCGTTGGAGACCGGCAGTCCGTCCTCTTCGAATTCACGTTCGAGCATGGTGAAGATGCGCTCGGCTTCGATCTTGCCGGCGGTAACGAAAAGGCGGGTTTGGGTGGTCATTCAAAAAAGTTCTCTGCTCTAGCTCTTGGCGAGGCGTTTTAGTTTCTCGACAGCCGTATCAGGATTTTCGCCATAGGCAATGGTGCCGAAGAAACGGCCTTTGCTGTCGAGAAGAAAGATCGAGGCGGTGTGGTCCATCGTATAGTCGCTGCCTTCGACGGGGACCTTGCGCGCAAAGACGCTATAGCCCTTCAGCATGGCTGCGATCTTGTCGGGATCGCCTGTCACGCCCGTGATCCGGTCAGACACATTGCTGACATAGGATTTCATGACGGGGACAGTGTCCCGCTCCGGATCTACCGTCACGAAATAGGCGTTGACGTCCGCGCCCTCCGTGCCGAGTTTCTTGAGCCAGCCGTCAAGCTCGAACAATGTCGTCGGACAGACTTCCGGACAATGGGTGAAGCCAAAGAATATGGCGGATGGCTTTTGCCGGAATGCCGCCTCTGTGATCAGTTCGCCGTTCATCGTCGTAAGCTGGAAGGACGTGCCGAACGGCCCCTGATTGCTGGTCGTCGTCGTCTGGCGTGACGACTGGAAGGTGATCCAGCCCGCAGCCCCGGCAAGAAGTGCAATCGCCACGATCAAAAAAGGCAGCAGACGTTTGTTCATGGATGATTACTCTGAGACTGCGAGCGTCTACATGCAC
This sequence comes from uncultured Alphaproteobacteria bacterium, assembly GCA_963776115.1. GTDB lineage: Bacteria > Pseudomonadota > Alphaproteobacteria > Rhizobiales > Rhizobiaceae > Phyllobacterium. The sequence continues at coordinate 17,914 of CAVZLS010000007.1, forward strand.
CAGGCCAATCCCGCATTGATGAGGGAAAGGAAGATGGAATCGCCATTGTTGAACCATGCAGCAAAAGTGAGCCCCGAAGCTACGGATGCCGCAAGCGCAAGGGAAGCGTATAGCACCATTCTCGGTGTGCTGATGGAGGATGACGTTTTCATGGTTTGATTATAGGATTTCGGTTGGGTTTATGCAAACAAGTGACGGGGACTTGTCACGGTCGTCTGACAATGAAAAACCAGAGCAAATACGGACTTCTCCCAGCTCCGCGCGTTTGTCGGACGCGAATAGATGGCGAGCCATCGTTTTCAACTCGTCAACGACCGTAAGGGATACGTGCCATGCTCGCGCATGCCGCACAGTTTTCCGATCAGCAATTCCATTTTTTCGTCGCCGAAACGGGCGAGGATTTTCTCGGCGCGTGCGAAGGCCTGCCTTTCAGCATCGGGAAAATCGGACGGCTTCAGGCTGCTTCCCGATACCTGCGCCCCGGCGATATAGCCGCAGAATTCCGTAAAAGTTCGCTCATCGAACGACAAGCTCGCAAAGCCGCCGGGGCCAAAATCGACGGGGGCGCTTTTCAATGAGGGATGGTCGGTGACAATGATGCTTTCGATGCGATGGCCAAAGCTCAGGACTGCAAGCAGCTTGCCGCATAGAACGCTCATCAAGGCGCGGCGCAAGTGATGATCGATTTCAGCAGCATTGGACATGCCAGGTACTATTTC
>CAVZLS010000008.1:0-27990 GCA_963776115.1 uncultured Alphaproteobacteria bacterium
ATGTGCGTGGTTCGTCGTTCGGCAAGCTCACGATGAAGAAGCTCACCTTGAGGGAGAAGGGTTGATTGCGATGATAATCGTTAAGGTTGCTGTTCTCGGCTCTTGCAACTCACTCACTCCCTGATGGTGAGCTTGTCGAACCACGCACAATATTCACGCGGCCAAAATTGAGTAAACCATCATGACCACATCGACGCTCCCTGCTCCGTCGCTCGCCAAAGAAATCGCTCTCCTCGCCGTTCTCGCGACGCTCTGGGGAGCGTCCTATACCTTCATCAAGATCGGCGTCGAAACCATTCCGCCGGTCACCTTCATCGCGGCGCGGACGCTCATCGCCGGCGGACTGCTTCTGGCGATCATCAAGCTGCGCGGATTATCGCTGCCACGCGACCCTGCCATCTGGAAGCGCTTTCTGATCCAGGCCTGCATCAACAGCGTCGTTCCGTTCACGCTCATCGCCTGGGCGGAGCTGACGGTGAATGCCGGGCTTGTAACGATCCTCAACTCGACGACGCCGATCTTCGCCTTCCTTTTGACCGTCCTGATCACGCGTCATGAAGCCGTCACAGCCCGCAAGCTTTTCGGCGTCGTCGCCGGTGTCATCGGCATCACGCTCATCATCGGTCTTGAAGCGTTTCACGGCGTGGGCAAGGAAGCGCTTGCGCAACTGGCGATTGTGGCCGCGACGATCTCCTATGCTGCAGCGGCGATCTTCGGGAGAGGTTTCAAGGGGCTCGACCCGATGATGCCGGCTGCCGGCTCGCTCCTCTGCGGCGCGGTGCTGCTCATTCCGGTCAGCTTCGTCATCGACCAGCCCTGGACCATCGCGCCGTCGACACAGTCGATCCTGGCACTCCTTGGCCTGTCGATTTTTTCGACCGCCCTCGCCTTCGTGATCTATTTCCGGTTGATCCACACGTTGGGTTCAGTCAGCACCACATCGCAAGCCTATCTGCGCGTGCCGATCGGGGTCGGCATTGGCGTCCTCTTCCTTGGCGAAAGCCTCAATCCGACCGCATGGATTGGCCTTGTCTGCGTCATTGCAGGCGTTGCCGCCATGACGCTGCCAACGCGCCGGAGAGCGGCCGCCACGGCAGGTTGAAAACTAGCTGTCGAGCGCTTCAGCAGCAGGCACGATACGCTCGCGCACCATATCGTGCAGTTGCCGCACATAACCCGAGCGTCCGGAGGGCGTTGCAGGGTCGGATGTCATCACAACCACAAGCGAGACGTGCGGCACCACATAGATCATCTGGCCGCCATAGCCCCAGGCGTAGTAGACCGGCTTGCCGCTAGCGGCACTGGACACAAACCAGCCAAGCCCGTAAGCGTCGCCCGTAAACGGCGAACTCGTTCTCGGTTTCCACGATTCCTCGATCCATGTCTTCGGTACAATCTGCCTGCCACCGCTTGCGCCAGATGCCAGAAACATTTCACCGAATGCACGCATGGCACGGGGCGAAAGCAGCATGTCGTTGCCGCCGAAGTAGATGCCCTGCGGATCGCGCGGCCAAGGCGGGATATTGATTTCAAGCGGTTTGCCCAGCCACTCCCGGGCGTTCTCCAATGTCGAACGTCCGGTTTTGCGCGTCAACAGCGCTGAAAGAAGGTGGGAATTGCCGGTGGAATACAGCATCCCGCCGCCGGGTTCATCGACGAACGCGCGCGACAGAGCATAGCGCACCCAATCATTGCTTCCGACCCAGCGGCCATAATTTGGCCCCGAGGTGCGATCGAGACCGGATTGCATCGACAACAGGTTGCCAATTGTCACGGCCTGCAATCTGGGGTCGGCGTCGCGCGGCAACTTGTCGGCGAGCATTGGCGCAATGGGTTGATCCAGCCCCTCGAACACGCGGCGATCGATAGCAATCCCAACGAGCGTGGCGATAATGGTCTTGGAAACGGATTTCACATTGACCGGCCGGTCGGCGGCAGGCCCGCGGAATACGTGTTCCAGCTCAAGATCGCCGTGCCGCGAGACAATCAGTGCATGTAGGGACGGGAAGCCGTTTGCCGCCTCCATGATGGTATCGATGGTTGCCTTGTCCAACTTGGCGACGGCGGGCTGGGACATGGCCCCTCGCGACGCAAATGCGACGGCAGCGAGAGACGTCATCAGGAATGCACGACGGCCGATTGGAGACAAGTTTTTCATTCGCCGAGATTGATGAAAGGCGCGAGCCGCATCAACACACAAGCTGTCACATGCATGTGATCGCCGGTTATCTCCCCCTTTGTGGGGGAGAACGGGTTTTCCTGGATTTAGCCTCTTCGCTAAATCCTTGGAAAATCCAAGAGAGGGGGTAGTTCAGCGAGGCAAATCCCCTCTCTGGTGATTTCTAGCACTTAGCAAGGGCTAAGATGCTGAAATCGCTTTCTCTCCCACAAGGGAGAGATAATCGTCATCAAATCGTCATTGCTTGCAACAAACCCTTCCCAATAAATTGGTATGGCTCTGGCTTAAATTGGTCTGTTGTCAAATTGCATCTTCGCCGGTCTTTTTCATAAATCCGTCACATAGCGCGCCGGGCTTCCACTTTCGTCGAATTGCTTTCCGGGTCGTTCACGAAGGCCAATTGAATACCACTCGGCCGCCCTGTGCGGAAGGTCATGCATTTTTAATGAAACGACATTTCAGAACAATAATTTCAAGGGGTTCAATTGATGCGACAAATACTTCTGGCAACCACGGCACTCTCGCTCTGTCTGGCGCTCTCCGCCTGCAATGACGACAAGGGCGGCACTGACAATTCCTCGACGTTCGAACAGCTCAATACGCGCATTACAGCGCAGGACCAGGAGATCGCCCGGCTCAAACAGGCGCATCTGGATGAGAAGGCGGCATTCGAGGCCCAGCTTACCTCCGTGAAACAACAGGCGGATGCATGGCAAGCCATAAATTATGATTTTGATGCCTTGAAGCAAAAAATTGAGGCGGGTGCCACGCTCACACCGGACGAATTGAAGCACTTTGAGAGCGGCCTGACCACGCTGGAGACGTTGAAGGACACGCTTGCCGGATTACGCAAGGACTTTGATGGCAAGCCTGCCTTGGGACCCGAGTCAGTCGACCCGCTGAGAGAGCGCCTCGAGAAGCTTGAGAAGGAGCTAACGGCACGGCTCTCCGACTTGCAGGTCGATTGGACCTATGAAACCCCCCACGGACAAGCGCTGGTTCGTCTTCTCCCCAAACACTACGATCAAATCAAGCTCATAAAGACGGCCAAAAGTGCGGCCGATACTTTTCAGATCTACGGTCAAGAAGGCGCAATCTTCATCAAAGGCTCCACTCCCGCGACCATATTAACGGGTCTAAACGAATATCTGCATCAGGTGGCGCATGTCACTATTGGCTGGCCCGGTGACAGTCTGGATAAGTTACCGGAGAAACTCCCTGCACCCGCGACAGTCATAACCCGGTCGGCTACCGGCAAAAATCGTTACGCATTGAATGACACGGACGACGGATATTCCGATGCCTACAAGACCTGGCCCGAATGGGAGCGAAAAATCGACCTTCTGGCGATGCATGGCATCAATCAGGTTTTCATGCAGGTCGGCATGGAAGAGGTTTATCGGGAGACATTCAGGGACTTTGGCTATTCGGATGAGGAAATTCGCGCCTGGATTCCCGCCCCCGCGCACCAGCCGTGGTGGCTTTTGGGCAACATGGCCGGCATTGGGAGCCCCGTGTCGCCTTCGCTATTTGAAAAACGTATCAAAATGGGGCAAAGGATCGCCAACCGCCTGCGCGAACTTGGGATTACACCGGTCTTTCCCGGCTATTACGGCTTGGTGCCAACTGAGTTCAGTAAAAAGAATCCCGGTGCCAACCTCATCCCACAAGGGTCTTTCGGCGGGGAGAACGGAGGGACGGCCTACGTCAGACCGGATTGGATCGATACGAGGACCGACTTATACGCAAAGATAGCCAAGGTTTTCTACGAGAAGCAGAAAGCCTTATTCGGCATGACCCACATGTTCAAGATGGACTTGTTCCATGAGGGCGGAACACGTGGCACCGTGCCAGTTGTGGCGGCAGCGCAAGGTGTACGGGACGCCATGTTGCAAGCGGCGCCCGACGGAGTTTGGGTCATGATTGGCTGGGACAGCAATCCACTTAAGGACGTGGTTCAAGTCATGTTGCGGCATCAGGTGCTGATCGTCGATGGCAAGTCCGATCTTGTTACGCCTGCGAGCGATCGCGATGCCGATTGGGTCACCAGGCCATGGGCATTTGGTACCATCCACAACTACGGTGGCCGAAGCATAATAGGGGCACAAAGTTCTGAATGGTTTTCCCGATATTTTTCCGTCAGGACGAAGAACGGTGGAGCGATGGACGGCATTTCCTGGTTGCCAGAGGCTACCGGCGTCGAACCCGCCGGTTTTGAACTCTTTACCGATCTTCCTTGGCGGGAAAAGGCATTTGATTTTCCAAACTGGTTCCGCGAATATTCGACCCGTCGTTATGGCGGGTCCGACGAAAATGCTGCAGCGGCATGGACAATTCTTTGTCGCACGGCTTACTCGGTCAAACCAGGTTTAGCTCAATGGACCGGCAAACTTCATGACACTCTCTTTGGAGCAACACCGGATCTGGACCAACTAGGGGCGTGGAGCAAGGTGCCAGCAAGCTATGATCTGGTCGATTTTGCAATGGCGTTGCCGAAGTTGCTGGAGGTCAGGCCCGAACTGCGTACAACATCTGCCTACCAATACGACCTTGTCAATGTGACCCGCCAAGTGGTTTCAAACCAATCGCGTATTCTATTGCCCAAGATCAAGGAAGCATATAAGAACAAGGACAAGACAAAATTCAAGCTGCTTACCGCAGTGTGGTTAGAATATATGCAAGATCTTGATACCTTCCTTGCAACGAATCGTGAATTCATGCTTGGCACTTTCCTGAAGAACGCTGAAGCAGTAGCCGAAGACGATAAAGAAAGGGCCAAACTGCTGTTTGATCAGCGCTCTCTCCTTTCCAGTTGGAGCGGTAATACTGGCCTTGAGAATTATGCCAGCCGCGAGTATTCGGGCCTTATAAGAGGTTTGCACATGCCTCGGTGGCGGGCCTACTTCGACAGCTTGACGGCGGCTTTGGATACAGGTGCCGCGCCGACCAAAGTAGACTTCTTCAAAATGGGAGTTGATTGGGCACAACGTGACGAACATGTGACGACCGTTCCAAGCAGCGCGAATGCCTATCAACTCGCTGTGACGATAATGGAGAAAATTAATCAGGAACCGAACTGAACTGGTCTGCACGGCCGCCTTCAGACCAGCTGCGCGATTCGAACAGCTCGCCATGAAACGCATCTCCGTCATCCTCCGGCTTGACTTGGCTTGACTTGAGGATGACGGCGGTGGGGTGGTATAATGAAGAGGTTGGGACGGGATGATTGCAGATCGTGGACCTATCCCTCAATCGCATCAAGGAATGTCTGCACGCCAAGGGTCAGATAGGCCGTATCGACGCTAAGAGGGATATACGTATAGCCAAGGCCGGCAAAGCGTTTTGCCAGCGCTGGAGTCGCAGCGTAGATTGCACAGAGCTTGCCTGCCGCCTTGGTCTTCGCGGCAATCTGCGTCAGCGGCTCGATGATGGCTTCGGAAGCTGCATCCACCTCCTGCCCGTCGCTCCAAGCTATGGAGAAATCCGACGGGCCGACGAACACGCCATCGATACCATCCACAGCGAGAATGTAGTCAAGCGCCTCATAGGCGGCGCGAGTCTCGATCATGGCGAAGGAGAGCGTCTCATCATTCACCTCGCGCAAATAGCCGCCGGAGCCGCCGGCGCCGTAGCTCGCGGGACGACCGCGCATCTGGCCCCAGGAGCGTTCACCGAGCGGCGGATATTTCATCGCGGCTGCGAAAAGCTTTGCATCATGAACGCTGTTGATCATCGGCGCGACGACGCCTTCTACGCCGAAATCCAGCGCGCGGCTCGCCATGTCGAAACGACCGACCGGAATGCGCACCAGCGCATGCTTTTGAGCGCTGCGCAGGATGCCGGTGAGCGCGGCGACGCTCGCCGTATCGTGCGGGCCATGCTGCATATCGAAGAGCACCGCATCGAGCGGCGTGCGGGCAAGTGCCTCCATGGCAAATGGATCTGTCAGATGCGACCAGCCAGAATAAATGATTTCGCCGGATTTCAGACGCGATGCGAGCGACATGGGGACGTTCCTCGTGTGATGTTATGCGCGAGTATGGGAAGCTGAGAGCAGACTGGTCAAGGGCGATGGTGAATTTCTGACATTTGCCAAGTACGTTTGGAACGAATGCGTGACGGAATCGATTGTAAGATCGAAATCGTGTAAACTAACCGTGATGTGAGTCCTATCACCAATACAATTATGGTGCAGATGACAGTTTTCCATGATGGAAACGAGCAGAAATTCATAGAAGAGACTGGGCTAAGAGACGAAATTCTCTACAACCTCCTGCTATCGCAGGATGAGAGCCAGGTTCTCATCGCTCTTTACGACCAAAATGATGTTTTGCGCTACGCCAACAAGGGCTGGCGGGCGGCCTTCCATCTGGCGCCGGGGGAGCAGCCGAGCTGGGGCGATCTCATGCGGCGCAACTACGATGCCGGTCTCGGGACAGTGCTCACGACAAAGAATTTCGAAGAGTGGTTGATATCGACTCAGTCGCGACGCGGAAAGATACCGTTTCGTGCCTTCGAGACAGATCTGGTCGATGGCCGCTGGCTCTGGATGACAGAGACCGTCCAGGCGAATGGCTGGATGCTCTGCATCGCCAACGATATCACGCCGTTACGCACGGATGATCGCCGCTTGCGGCAGGACCGCGATCTCGCATTGCGGGCTTCGCAGACGGACGAACTGACCGGCGTCGGCAACCGGCGTTTCATCATGACCAGGCTCGAAGAACTGACACGGCGCGAATTGCCAGCCGACGGGGTCGTCAAAGGCTGTGTTGCGGTGCTCGATATCGACCACTTCAAGGCGATCAACGATCGTTACGGGCATCAGGCGGGTGACCAGGTTTTGCTCGATTTCGCCCGGCACGCGCACAGTTTCGTGCGGCGGCTCGATTGTTTCGGACGGATCGGCGGTGAGGAATTCATGCTGATCCTGCCCGACACCCCGCTCGAAACCGGCATCGGCATTCTTGAGCGCGTGCTGGAGCGGATCAGGTTGGCCCGCCCTTTGCAGAACTGGCCGGACCTTGCTTATACCTGTTCAGTCGGGATCACGGCATTGCGGGCGGACGATACGGCACAAGACCTTTTCGCCCGCGCTGACCTTGCGCTCTATGAGGCAAAGCTCGGCGGGCGAAACCATATCAGCGTAATTTGACGTGATGAATAGCCGATACGCCTAGACTCGCTGCGCAAGCCATGCGCCCCAGAAAAGGCTCGAAAAGAAGCGCAACGGGGCTTCGAAACCCGCAGCCGACAGAAGCGAAATTACGGCTTCTTCGGACGCGGGCGGGTCAGCGCCTTGCAGAATCTTCGCCATTTTCGCCTCTATCTCGGAGGAACTCGCACCATGCAGCCGCCATCGCTCAGCCCATGCCGCCATAAGCAAGGGCTGAGATGCATATGTGCGATAGTTGCCCGCGAGAACGAACGGCGCACCCGGCTTCAGCCGCGTCGATACTTCTTTCAGGATATCCGCCTTCATGTGCGCGCCCGGCAAATGGTGCAGCACGCCGATCATCACTGCCGCATCGAATGGCTCTTGCGCCGATATGTCGGAAACGTTGCCCAGCATGAACTGCACGCGGGTTTGAATGCCGGCTTCGGCAATATTCCTCTGCGCAAGCTCCAGCATCGGCTGGGATGGGTCGACTGCGACAAAATCCCAATTCGGCCCGAGCTTCGCTGAAGAGATGATCTCGCCCGCGGTTCCTCCGGCGCCTACGACCAGAATTCGAGCCGGTCGATCATGCCCGAGATGTGCTGCCAGCATGCAAGCGGTAAGCTCGTGGCATGCGTCGTAGCCTGCGAGTGCGATCCGGCTTTGTCGAGCATATTCATTGGCACGGGCTGCGTCGAACTTTGCAGAGGAAGTTTCTACCACGGGGAATCTCCAAATGGCCGAGGCGTCCTGCGGACAAAAAAGCCGCCCAGTGGGCGGCTTTTTGCGGTTCACGATGGAGGGGGGCAGGAAATCAGGGAGCGCCTTCGATCTGCTGTATGGCCTCGATCATCAGCTCTTCCATCTTGCGGCGGATGCGATGGTCGGAGGTGTCTATTCCGGCAGCATCGAAATCGGCACGGATCTTGCGGAAGACATCGTCGTCGCCTGCCTCCTGGAAATCCGCCTTGATGACCTCTTTCACATAGGCGTCGGCGGCTTCATCGGCCTTGCCGAGCTTTTCCGCCGCCCAGATGCCGAGAAGCTTGTTACGCCGGGCCTCCGCCCTGAAACGCACTTCTGCGTCATGCGCATACTTGTTTTCAAAGGCGTTTTCGCGATCTTGCATTGTCATCCTCTCTTGCTCCCGCAAATTGTGTCGTTAACTAGTAATACAGTCATGTATCAGGCGTTTTTCAGGCAGGTCCCGATGTTTTTGTCTTTGTCGATTTCCATATAACCATTCCGTGCAAAATCAAAAGGCTCAATCGACCATCCCTGCATCGACTAGTTTCATATTGTCGTAGAACCAGCATATAACCCATAAAACGGGGGAGCTCCATAAAGGATCATTGTAGAATGCTTGCTTTTGCGATAGTTAGCGCGCCAACATGACGGCCAAGACCCAAGGCCGACCGATAACTCCAATACCAGAGAATCCGCAATGAACCGTCGCCGCCGTGTCTACGAAGGCAAAGCAAAGATCCTTTACGAAGGACCAGAACCAGGCACACTCGTCCAGCATTTCAAAGACGATACAACTGTGCTTCACCCCAAGAAAACGCAAGTAATCGACGGCAAGGGCGTCCTCAACAACCGCATTTCCGAATATATCTTCACCCAGCTCAACCGCATGGGCATCCCGACGCATTTCATCCGCCGCCTCAACATGCGCGAGCAGTTGATCAAGGAAGTCGAGATCATCCCGCTGCAGGTCGTCGTGCGCAATATCGCGGCCGGCTCGCTGGCAAAGCGCCTCGGCATCGAGGAAGGCACTGTGCTGCCCCGCTCGATCATCGAGTTCTACTACAAGAACGACGAGCTCGATGACCCGATGGTCTCGGAGGAGCACATCACGGCCTTCGGCTGGGCTGCACCGCAGGAAATCGATGACATCATGGCGCTCGCCATCCGCATCAACGACTTTTTGAGCGGACTGTTTCTTGGCGTCGGCATCCAGCTCGTCGATTTCAAGATCGAATGCGGCCGGCTATACGAAGGCGAAATGATGCGCATCGTTCTTGCCGACGAATTCTCGCCGGACAGCGCCCGGCTGTGGGATGCGCAGACCAGCGAGAAGATGGACAAGGACCGGTTTCGCCGCGATATGGGCGGCCTGATCGAGGCCTATCAGGAAGTCGCGCGCCGTCTCGGCATCATGAATGAAAACGAACCGACGCGGCCTGCGGGGCCCGTATTGGTCAAGTAACACCGGAGAAGACAGATCGATGAAGGCACGTGTCACTGTAACCTTGAAGAATGGCGTTCTTGACCCGCAGGGCAAGGCGATCGTCGGCGCACTCGGCAGCCTCGGTTTCGAGGGTGTCGGCTCGGTTCGCCAGGGCAAGGTTTTCGACGTCGAACTTGATACGAGCGACAAGGCAAAGGCCGAGGCGAATCTCAAGGCAATGTGCGAAAAGCTCCTCGCCAACACGGTGATCGAAGATTATGCGGTGGAGCTTATCTAGATGAAATCAGCAGTCGTACTCCTTCCCGGCCTTAACCGCGATCGCGACATGATTGCGGCGTTGACGAAGATTTCCGGCGTTGCACCGCATACGGTGTGGCAGACGGATACGGAAATTCCCGATGTCGATCTGATTGTCATCCCCGGCGGCTTCTCCTACGGCGATTACCTGCGCTGCGGCGCCATCGCAGCGCGCATGCCCGTGATGGAAGCGATCCGCGAGAAGGCCAACAAGGGCGTCATGGTGATGGGCGTATGCAATGGCTTCCAGATCCTGGTGGAAGCCGGTCTCCTGCCCGGTGCGTTGATGCGCAATGCCTCACTGAAATTCGTTTGCCGCCAGGTGAAACTCGAAGTCACCAATGCCAATACGCCGTTCACACGCGGCTATTCGCATGGTCAGATCATCCAGTGCCCTGTCGCGCATCATGATGGCAACTATTTTGCGGACGCCGAGACGCTGGCGCGCATCGAAGGCGATGGCCAGGTGGTGTTCCGTTATGCCGAGGGCACCAACCCGAACGGCTCGATGAACGACATTGCGGGTATCATCAACAAGAATGGTAACGTGCTGGGGCTGATGCCGCATCCGGAAAACCTGATCGAAGCGGCTCATGGCGGCACCGACGGCCGTGCGCTGTTCACGGGCGTGCTGGGGATCGCCGCCTAGAGCCTGTCGGTATTCACTCTACTGCAGCGGCATGCTGACGGCGATTTTCTGCGCTCCGGTGCTCACGTACCTTAAAGTACGCTGCGCTCGTCGCAAGGGCGACCCCAAAAACCACGCCATATGTCTCGCTGCAGCGACTTTCCAAACAGGCTCTAAAGGCGATGTTGTAGCTATATGCCCATCGCGTCCCGTCAGCGTTTTAGCTGACAACCATCCTGATATTCTTGCCTGTCAGCCTCGCCAGCTGCTGCAGGCGGCCTTCCGGCACATCGCCGATCAGGTCAGCCTTGCTCTTGTCGATCACAAGCTCGAGCCCTTCCGCCGTCGTCTTCCAGGAAAGCTTTGGGACAACACCGGCCATGGATGCGGAAAACGGATAGGTGATACGCATGACCGCTGCGAGAACCCTTGAATATTCGAGCAAGCGCGGACTGGCGATGGCGGCAAGTTCGGGATCCGCCCCGCTGTTGGTAATACCCTCGTGCCGGAAGAAATTGGCGAGCGCAATATAGGCGCGTCCGGGATGATCGATGCCGATGAAGGAGGCGTTGGAAATCATGTTCAGCGCCTGGCTTCCGCGATAATCCGGATGCGCGCGCCAGCTGATATCCGCAACCAGACAGGCGGCGCGGCGATAGCGTTTTTCATCCTCGGTTTCTTCATAGCCGAGGGCGGCAAATGCCTCTCCACTCCATTCCGCCAGCTCCCGCGCATAGGCCGGCGACCGGGCGCGTAAGACCGCCAGTTCTTCTGCTGCCGAGATCAGCGGGTCTTCCAGTCGCTCGCTCTCCGACAGGAGCGAGTAGAGGAAGCCCTCGCGCACGCCAATCGCCGAGAAGACGACCTTGGAGGGCCGCATCAACCGGATGGTTTCGAGAAGGGCTATGGCACCGTAGGACAGGAGCGAACGGCGGTTTTTGGAAACGTCCTCTATGCCGCGCATATAATCGAGATCGCCTGCCGCGACGAGCTTGAGGAAGCGTTGGGCTTCATCAAACGGGATCTCATAATGATGCATGACATGAAGCGGGTAGTGCTTTGCGCTCATGTGCAGCTTGGCGAGATTTCGCCATGTGCCGCCAACCGCGTAAAACGCCCTGCCCTTGCCATTGCCGAGCAGCTTTGCCGAGGCGAGATGTTTTCTTGCAAGTTCCGCGGCTTTGTTCAAATCGCCGTCGGACATGTCCTGCAGGCGCAGACCGCCGAGCGGAAGGGTGATGCCATCGCCGATCTGGCTGCCCTTGATATCGACGAGTTCCAGACTGCCGCCGCCAAGATCGCCGGCAATGCCGTCCGGATCATGGAAGCCAGAAATAATGCCAAGCGCGGAGAAATAGGCCTCTTCCCTGCCCGAAAGGACCTTGATCGGCTCCTTGAGCAACGCTTCGGCTTCCCGAATGAATTGTGAGCCGTTCTCGGCCTCGCGCGCCGCAGCTGTCGCCAGAACGTCGAGCGAAACTGCCCCGGCCTGATCGGCCAGCGCGCGAAAACGACGCAAAGCACGCAGCGCGCTTTGTACGGCCTTCGCATTCAGCTTGCCGGTTTTCGCCAGCCCCTTGCCGAGGCCGCAGAGTATCTTCTCGTTGAATAGAACGGTGGGGGACCGGTTTACGCCTTCATAGACTACCAAACGTACAGAGTTCGAACCGATATCGATGACGGCAGCTGGTTGACGCCCCTGTACGCGTCCTTGTGCAGCCGATATCATGCAGCCTTATTTCTCTTTGACCGCTTGCGATGCGCAATCAGTCTTGGTGCTGAAGACTTCAGCGACTTGCCACGGCCTGAAAGGCTGGGATTTGTCATGAAATATTCCTGTGCGTTAAAAGCTTCTTCCCCGTCAGCAGGTGTGATCCGGCGTGACGTTCCGTCTGCTAGTAACTCGTAACTCTGCTGATTGTCGAGAAGGTTCGCCAACATAATCTGTGAAAGAACCTGTTGATGCACAGTTGGATTGGTGATCGGCACCAGCGTCTCGACGCGGCGATCGAGATTGCGGGTCATCATGTCGGCGGAGCCGAAATAAACCAGTGCCTTTTCCGACGGCATCGGTTCGCCATTGCCAAAGCAGAAGATACGGCTGTGTTCGAGAAAACGTCCAACGATGGATTTCGCGCGGATATTGTCGGAAAGGCCTGGAAGCTGCGGACGAAGACAACAAATGCCGCGCACGACGAGATCGATCTCTACCCCTTGCCGGCCCGCGTCATAGAGCGCGTCGATGATTTCCGCGTCGACCAGAGAGTTCATCTTCATCCAGATCGATGCCGGCCGCCCGGCTTTGGCATGGGCGATTTCCTCGGCAATGTGCTGCATGATGCGCGGGCGAAGCGTGATCGGCGAAACGGCAATGCCCATCTCGCCGGAAGGCGGCGTATAGCCGGTGATGAAGTTGAATATCTGCGCCACATCGCGGCCGATAGACGGCTCGCAAGTAAAGAATGACAGGTCGGTATAGATCTTCGCGGTGATCGGGTGATAATTTCCCGTTCCCAGATGCACGTAACTGCGCAACTTCGCCTCTTCACGGCGCACGACCAGAGACATTTTGGCGTGGGTCTTCCATTCGATGAAGCCAAAGACGACCTGTACACCGGCACGTTCCAGATCGCGGGCCCAGCGAATATTGGCTTCCTCGTCGAAGCGGGCCTTGAGTTCGATAAGCGCCGTCACCGACTTGCCGGCATCGGCGGCATCGATCAACGCACGCACGATCGGGCTGTCGTTCGATGTACGATAGAGGGTCTGCTTGATCGCCACGACGTCCGGATCGGCTGCAGCCTGTCGCAGGAACTGGACGACCACGTCGAAGGATTCGTAAGGGTGGTGAACGACGATATCTTTTTCGCGAATAGCCGCAAAACAATCACCGCCGTGCTCGCGCACGCGCTCGGGGAAACGTGGATTATAGGGCACGAACTTCAGATCGGCGCGCGGGATGCTGACGATTTCCGAAATCATGTTGAGCGCAAGCAGCCCATCGAGAACGCTGATGCGATTGTCGGGAACACCGAGCTCGGTCGCAACGAAACTGCGCAGTGATTCCGGCATTTCATCGTCGAATTCGATGCGAATAACCTGACCACGACGGCGGCGCTTGAGCGCGGTTTCGAACAGGCGCACCAAATCCTCGGCCTCTTCCTCGACCTCGATATCACTGTCGCGGATGATGCGGAAAGTACCGGCACCCTTGACCTCGTAGCCGGGGAAAAGCCGCCCGGTAAACAGGCTGATCGCATCCTCGAGCGTGAGGAAACGAAAACGTCCCCTGTCGTCCGGAATTTGGATGAAGCGCTTCAGCGCCTGAGGCAGACGCAGCAACGCTGTCATTGGACGATTGTCGGTGCTCCGGTTGAGGAGCATGGCGATCGTGAAGCCGAGATTGGGAATGAATGGAAAAGGATGCGCCGGATCGATGGCAAGTGGTGTCAGGACCGGATAGATGGTTTCAAGAAAGTGATCTTCCAGCCAGGACTGCTCATTGGCGGTCAATCTGTCCGGACGAACGATCTCGATGTTTTCCTTGAGCATTTCCGCGCGCAAATCATCAAACCGATGCTGCTGGGCAATCTGCAGCTTAACGACCTCGTCGAGAACGAATTCAAGCTGTTCCTGGGGGGTACGCCCATCGTCGCTGCGGTCGGAAACGCCGGCGCGTACCTGGCCTGCCAGACCGGCGATACGCACCATGAAGAATTCATCGAGGTTGGCCGCAGAGATGGAGAGGAAACGTAAACGTTCGAGCAATGGCTGATGCGTGTTCTCGGCTTCTTCCAGAACGCGGCGATTGAACTGTAGCCAGGAGAACTCACGGTTGACGAAACGATCGACGCTTGTGTGCAAAGTCGCCAAATCCACTTTTTCCAACGCCTGCGGAATCGCGGTTGAATCCACTTGTTGCAAGGCTTCCGGAATCGCGGATGATTGTTCGTTCATTGGTATTCTCCGACAAAAATGTCCTGTTAAAAATGGAAGACCCTTCGGCGCCTTTGGAAATGGTCTTAAGGCGCCCACCGTAGACAAGTCTTTTGACAGTTTGATAGCAAGCGTCTTGAAATCGTCATCATACCGCTGAATCGCACTCTAGAGCGAAAAACATCCAAATGGAATCGTTCTACCGGGTGAATTCGAGCCAAATCCATCGGGCTACGGCACCGTCCGATGGAAAGGCATCGGCATCGCCAACATTTTCCTTATGGCGCTGCAAAGATCCTGGCACCTCGCCATCTAGAAAGCAGAACTGATCCATCTTCGCTGAACTTATTTACTTGCTAGAATAACTATCAAATTTAAGCTAATTTGTGCCAAGTACATTAACAATAACAGACAGATCTACTCGACAATACGCGAAGATAATGGTCATTTATTAGTAGGGCAATGAATGCCCGTGGCCAAACCGGTCGAGGGCAATGTTTCATCCGATGCCCAAACATTTGATTGAACTTTTTATAACGTATCGGCGTTAACCTATTGGAATTTCTGCTTGAATGCATGAATTTCACTGGAGCGGCTATGGAAAAGTTTATTTCCGTTCTTCGTGCCTTCGTCCTTATCGCAATATTTTTTGGCATCCCTTCGGCGCATGCCCAAACCTTAAACGTTGGCCTGACAATTGTGTCCGCGGATCGCGCTGTCGCAGCAGACGCGGCTCGAAGGCCCGACAACAAGCGCAATGGTCATGTTCGCATTGTGGAATATGTCTCCCCGGGCTACGCAGCCATTCCAAAGTCCCGGCAAAAGGCATCTGCTTTTACTTTGAAATAACCATTCAAGCAGCCGGTTTGAATGGTTAATTGCCCCCCGGTGGGATGCCTCCAGGATTCGCACTGTTTCGCGAACGCAGAAACAATACTGCGACATAGAACGCGTTTCCTTTACACGCCTTTTGTTTTAAGACAAAGCGAATGCGCGCGATGCGCGAACCGTTTCAGGAGCGAATAATGGCTGGACACAGCATCCCTTATTTCCAGAACAGTGCAGGACATGCAAGCATTGCCATCGGCGTGAAGGAATTCATGTGCGTTGGCGCCAATTCGCCTTTCGACCACCCGCATGTTTTCCTCGATCTCGGCGACGACAATGAGAAGGTGTGTCCCTATTGCTCTACACTTTATCGACATGACGCATCACTCGCCGCCGATGTGACCGTCCCAGAGGGCTGCACCTATGTGGATAAGGCCGCTTGAAAGCAGCGCTCATCGATCTGAAAACAGAACGAAACAGGCGAATACCAAATCCTGATCAGATCATCATTGCCGGTGCAGGTATTGCTGGCCTCACTCTTGCCCTTGCATTGAGCGCCAAGGGCTTTCACGTCCAGATATTCGAGAAAAGCGCGTCGCTAGCCGAAACCGGTGCCGGATTGCAGCTTTCCCCCAATGCGACGCGGCTTCTCGGCCGGCTCGGCGCGATGGAGCAACTGCAATACGCATCCGTCGAACCGCAAGCCGTCTGCCTGCAGGACGGAACAAGCGGCGGCGAGTTGCTGCGGTTGCCGATTGGCGAACAAGCGAAGGAACGCTGGGGCGCGCCCTATATCGTTTGTCACCGCGCCGACTTGCAGAACACGTTGCTTACCCTCGCGCGCAGCAGGCCCAACATAGCAATACAGCTGCAGTCGACCGTGACGCAGCGCAAGGCTGACAGCCAGGGAATGCTCGTCCGCGTACAATATCACGACCGCATCGAGGAACACCGCGGCGCGCTGCTGGTCGGCGCAGACGGCGTGTGGTCGAATCTGCGCACCGCCGTCTCCGACGCGGACCGTGCGCGTTATACCGGCATGGTCGCATGGCGATCATCACTAGGGATCGACCAATTGCCGGAATCGTTCAAGACACTGTTGCCACCTGGGGTCAACGTCGTCGCCTGGACTGGCCCCAATGCGCATCTGATCGCCTATCCGATCCGCTCCGGCCAGATGATCAATTTCGTCGCGGTTGCGCCTGACCACCAGGCTGGCAACCGCTGGGCCGTTCCTGTCGATCCGGAGAGCCCGAGCCAGAATTTCATCCGGGAATTCGCCAGTTGGCATATGGGACTACGCGATGTCATGCGAGCGGGTCGTCCCTGGACGCCGTGGCGGCTATTCGAAATGAAGAAATGCCGATTCCTGACGGAGGAGCGTGTGGTGTTGATTGGCGATGCTGCGCATGCCATGACACCTTATGCGGCGCAGGGTGCGGCGATGGCCATCGAAGACGCATGCGCACTGGCTGGTGCCTTGAGCTCGGATCGTGCCGCCTGGCCGTCTGCCCTCGCCCGGTTCAGCAAAACCCGGACAACGCGTATCGGCGCAGTTGTCAGGCGCGGGGCACTCAACCACCTAGCCTATCATGCAAAGGGACCGGTGGCCGTCGCGCGTAATATCCTGCTGCGCAACCGTCCGGTGGAGAAATTCATCGAGGGATTTGACTGGCTGTACGGATTTGATGCGGAAGAACGAAAAGAACAGGTTTGAGTGCTATTCGGCCGGTGTGCCGCGCCGTTTCAACTCGCGGGTGATTTCGGCGATGCGAACGTCAGTCTCCTGCATTTGGTTCATCTCATATTTGTAGTAGAAATAAGCAACGATCCAAATGATCAAAGGGACGATCGTCATGTAAATGGCATAAATTTCCATTTAACTCAGCCCCTTCCTTGAGGTATTTCTACCAAACATATGAAGTACGATTGATATCACAATCCATACGGGAGAGGCAACAATGAGCCAAATTGTCTTTTCCCAATCGAATTGGTGTATCGATGACGGGTTCGTGACGATACCAGCCACGGGCCCCTATAAATCCCACGACTATAGCCGCCGTCGATAGGCGATCAAACGCTCCCGCTACATACTTGCCAATCTCACTTTTTTGCGTCTTGAGCTTTGTCGCCTGCTCTTCCAATTCGTCGCTGCGTGGTTCCCGAAGATTTTCCGTCATAAAAATTCCGATGAAATGGCTTTTTCAAAATCTAGAATTGAAAATCATAAAGTGACGGCGGCCTTTTGGCCGCCGCAATAAATGGGGAAATTTCGCTCCAGGGCTGCTAGTGCAGTATCTGGCTGAGGAACAGTTTCGTGCGCTCGTGCTGCGGGTTGTCGAAGAATGCTGCCGGCTCATTCTGCTCGACGATCTGACCCTGATCCATGAAGATCACGCGATTAGCGACCTGACGGGCAAAGCCCATCTCGTGCGTGACGCAAACCATCGTCATGCCCTCTTCGGCCAACTGGACCATCGTATCCAGCACTTCCTTGATCATCTCCGGATCGAGTGCCGAAGTCGGCTCATCGAACAGCATGATCCGCGGATTCATGCAGAGCGACCGGGCGATTGCCACGCGCTGCTGCTGGCCCCCGGAGAGCTGACCCGGAAATTTATTGGCCTGTTCAGGGATCTTGACGCGTTCCAGAAAGTGCATCGCCACCTCGTCGGCCTTTTTCTTCGGCATTTTGCGCACCCAGATCGGCGCGAGCGTGCAGTTTTCGAGGATCGTCAGATGCGGGAAAAGATTGAAGTGCTGGAACACCATGCCGACTTCGCGGCGCACCTCGTCGATCTTTTTCAGATCACTGGTGAGTTCGATACCGTCGACAAGGATTTTACCGCTTTGATGCTCTTCCAGGCGGTTGATACAGCGGATCATGGTGGACTTACCCGAACCGGACGGACCGGCAATGACAATGCGCTCGCCGCGCATCACTTTGAGGTTGATGTCCTTCAGAACGTGAAAGTCGCCGTACCACTTGTTCATGTTGATGATTTCAACAGCTACGTCCGTCTTTGAAACGTGAAGGAGCGAGCGGTCGACATGGATTTCTTCCGGATCGATGATGTTTTCAGTGGTCATAAGCATAGCTCCTTAGCGTTTGTGTCCTGTATCGAGCCGATTTTCCATGAATAGGGAATAACGCGACATGCCGAAACAGAAAATCCAGAAGACGAATCCGGCGAAGACCAGGCCGGAAATAGGTGTTTGCGGAGATACCCAATTGGCATCGGAAAAGTGCTGTTTCACGATTCCGAGGAGATCGAACATACTAATGACGGAAACAAGGCTCGTATCCTTGAACAGGCCGATGAAGGTGTTGACGATACTGGGTATCACCAGCTTCAGCGCCTGCGGCAGGATGATCAGCCTCGTTTTCTGCCAGTAGCCAAGGCCGAGTGAATCGGCACCTTCATATTGACCCTTGGGGATCGCCTGTAGACCGCCGCGCACGACCTCCGCCATATAGGCCGATGCGAACAGCGCCACACCGATCAGGGCACGCAGCAGTTTGTCGAAGGTGACACCCGGGGGAAGGAAAAGCGGCAGCATATAGCTCGCCATGAACAGCACTGTTATCAGCGGAATGCCGCGTATGGTCTCGATGAAGATGACGCAGAGCATCTTGATGACCGGCAGTTTCGACCGTCGCCCCAGTGCAAGCACAATACCGAGCGGCAAGGAAACGCAAATACCCACGAAGGATATCACCAGCGTAACCAGCAAGCCGCCCCACAATGGCGTCTCGACATAGGAAAGGCCGAGCCAACCGCCAACGAGCAGGAAGAACGCCACGATCGGGAAAATGAAGAAGAACGTAACGGCGTTCACCGCCTTATAGGGCACTTTGGGAATGAGCAGCGGAACAAGAAGCAGCACAAACATGATGCCCACGAGATTGACGCGCCAATGCTCCTCGATCGGATAGCGGCCATACATGAACTGGTTGAAATTGGCATTCACATAAGCCCAGCACGCACCAGACCAGCCTTCCGGCTGGATACCGCCCTGCGCAACGGTCGAACAGACCGACCGGTCAGGTCCGACCCACGCCGCCTCGATGAACGCCCATCTGATCACCGGGGGCAGGAACCACGCAATGATCAAAAGCGCCAAAACGGTAAGAACCGCGTCGACGGGCGTGGCAAAGAGATTGGTGCGCACCCATTTGACCACGCCACGCTCGGCCAGCGGCGGTGTCTGCCCCTGAAGCATTTCGGTACGGACAAAGCTTAAATTACTATCCACCATGATCAGCGCTCCACCAGTGCCATTTTGGCGTTGAACCAGTTCATGAAGAGCGATGTCAGAACACTGATGCTGAGATAAACCACCAGCCAGATGGTAACGACTTCAATAGAACGATTTGTCTGATTGAGGATCGTCCCGCCCACGGCAACCAGATCTGGATAGCCGATCGCAACGGCCAGGGACGAGTTCTTGGTCAGATTGAGATATTGGCTCGTCAGAGGCGGGATGATGATGCGCATCGCCTGCGGCACGACCACGAGCCGCGTCGTCGGGCTTGCGCGTAATCCGAGAGCGTGAGCGGCCTCGCTCTGGCCCTTGCCGACACCACGAATACCGGCGCGAACGATTTCGGCGATGAAGGCAGCGGTATAAAAGGACAAGGCCAAATAGAGCGACATGAACTCCGGACCGACCTGAGAGCCTCCCCTCAGATTGAAGGCGCCGAGGACCGGATAGTCGAACGACAGCGGGAAACCCTTGATGGCGAGCGCCAGGAGCGGCAGGCCGACAATCAATCCAAGCGAGGTCCAGCCGACAGGAAACTGTTGTCCAGTCGCCATCTGCCGCTTATAGGCCCAGCGCCGCACGAAGAATGTGCCGGCAATGCCAACCAGAAGGCCAACCCCTGCAAGCCACGCGCCTTGACCGAAGACAGGTGCAGGGAAGAAAAAACCGCGATTGTTCAAGAACGTGTTGAACGGCAGGCTGATGCTTTGACGGGCCTGCGGGAGTACCGACAAAACGCCGGAATACCAGAAGAAAATAACCAGCAGTGGCGGAATGTTGCGGAAAACCTCGACGTAAACCGTGCAAATCTTGCGTATCAGCCAGTTGTGAGAAAGCCGGCCGATACCGATGATGAAGCCGATGATCGTGGCGGTAATGATGCCGGCGAAAGCAACTGTCAGCGTGTTGAGAATACCGACCCACAAGGCTTGTAAATAAGTCGAAGTCACTCGAATAAGCCAGGTACGGACTACTGCTGATATCGAAACCGGAGCGACCATCCAGAAACCCGAAGCCCGATGCAAGGTTGGCACGCTGGAGATTGGCGATTGTATTGTTGACCATCCAGTACACGAGGCCGGCGATCACAAGGACAGCCACCGCCTGAAAAATATAACCGCGGAATTTCGGATCGTTTAAAAGTGATACCTTGGCGCTGTCTTTGCCGACAGGCGTAATATCCTGTGATGCCATTGGCCCCTCATTTCTGTAAATGCTTGTTCTTATTATTTTTTATTATGGGTAGGTGAGGAGGCCAAGCCTCCTCACCTGATTTTCAAAATTTATCGAAGCGATCAGCGGATCGGCATCGCGTACTGCAGGCCCCCCTTGCTCCACTGGGCATTGATGCCGCGTGCAATCTTGAGCGGACTTCCGGAACCGAGGTTCTTGTCGAAAATTTCACCGTAATTGCCGACGGCCTTGACGATGTTTACGACCCAATCATTGGTCAAACCAAGATCTGTACCAAGCTTGGTCCCGGCTTCCTGACCAAGCACACGCTTGACTTCAGGGTTGTCACCCTTGGCCAATTCCTCGACGTTGGCTTTGGTGATGCCAAGTTCTTCTGCAGTCAACAAGGCATAATGAGTCCAGCGAATAATGTCGGCCCATTGCGGATCACCCTGGCGTACAACAGGCCCGAGCGGCTCCTTTGAAATGATCTCAGGCAAAACTATGTGATCATCCGGCGCCGTTAGCGCGAGGCGGTAAGCATAGAGACCGGACTGGTCTGTCGTATAGGCATCGCAACGTCCTGAATCGTACGCCGCATTGACCTCGTCAACCTTCTCGAACACGACGGGATTGTATTCCATCTTGTTCGCCTTGAAATAGTCGGCAAGGTTGAGCTCGGTGGTCGTGCCCGCCTGAACGCAGACCGAAGCACCCGAAAGCTGCAAGGCGGAATTGATACCCGACAATTTTTTCGAGTTGATCATGAAGCCTTGACCGTCATAGTAGTTGACGCCGGTGAAATCAAAGCCCTGTTCGTCACGGCTGAGAGTCCAGGTTGTGTTGCGGATGAGAACGTCGACCTCGCCTGACTGCAATGCAGGGAGGCGGTCTTTCGCGGACAATGGCGTATATTTTACTTTTGTCGGATCACCAAAAACGGCAGCAGCAACTGCGCGGCAATAGTCGACGTCAAAACCCGACCACTCGCCTTTGTCGTTAGGCGAAGCGAAGCCTGGAAGACCGGTATTTACACCGCATTGGAGGAAGCCCTTCTTCTTGACGTCGTCCAGTGTGGCAGCCGAGGCCGCGTTCGCCAGAAGGACGAACGCTGAGGCTGCCAGAGCGCCCTTCAAAACAAGATTTTTCATAACGATTTGACCCTTTAGGTTGGTGCCCATAGTTCCCACAGAGGAAAAATCATATTGGCGGATCGCTCCCCACACCCCCAAAAAAAGGGCCCAATATGTCTCCCATTCACGCGGCTATCGAAGGCCATTCTGACGCTTTGGTCAAGCGGTAATCTTTGCTCAATATTGAGGCAATGGTCGACTTTCGTCTGCTCACGAAGAGATTTTCAGATCATTTGTTGTTCAGACCGGCGTTTTGTTACCAAAAACGCTCGCTGAACCGCATGGCCGGCCAGAATTGGCTCGTCCCGAAGACGAACGCGGTACGGCGTCCGGCCAGGAATCTGGCCAGCACAATCGTGAACAGAAAGCCGAGTGTATAACCGGCCACGACATCTGTCGGATAGTGAGCGCGGGCAAAGACGCGGGTCATGGCGATGAACATCGTCGCCAGGATGATCGGCATCCGCCAGCGCGGGAACCACAGAGCGAGTACACCACCAACCGCGCCCATCGTGGTTGAATGACCAGACGGAAAACTCGCAAAATTATACCCGGCTTCGAACGGTGAAAAACTGTTGGCCCCCAGCGTATCGATGAATTTTGGCCGCGCCCGGCCGATAAGAAACTTCGCGATATTGGTCAGGATCCCCGATAAAGCGATGGCCCAGAATGCAAAGGTCGCCTGCGCATAGACGAGGCCAAAGCGGGCACGCCGGTCCTTGGCAATATTCCCCCAATCGATGCCAATCAGGCAGACGCCAATTGCGAAGGCCGGAATGAGATACCATTGCGACAGGCCGATATCTGTCAGATGCCGCACACCATTAAGGGGCTCGTAGGTCGACAGGGTGCGCGACAGGAGCGCGTCATAGGGATGAATCAGCAGAATGAGGAAGAAGATGAGAACGACAGCCATGAACATGCCGTTCGTCCACGCAGGTGGAGAACCCGGATAAGCGGGGGAATTGATGCGGCGCAGAAAGCGGACAACGGACTGACCAACCCGGCTCAAGGCGGATTGCGTTTGTCCCTGATTGCGTCGCTTCGTCATCTTGTCTTTCCAGTCAATCAGCCTGCTCTCCTGTTGCAACAACCACGCGGTGGCATTATCGACTTCTGCGACACCGTCTGCAAATTCATCCCCGACGATCATCTGACGCGATTTTCTGCGCTTCCGGTGCTCACGTACGATGTGTACGCTGCGCTCCGGTTCTCGAAAACCACCTCAGCTGACACATCAGGGATGAATTTTCAAACGGTCTCTGACAAGGCACACAAAATATGGAGACGATCTCATGGAGAAGCAACCGGGCAAGTTGGCGAAAGCCGGAATCAATACGAGGCTTGCCCATAGTGGCTATGATCCACGCGACTATCACGGCTTCGTCAATCCGCCTGTCGTTCATGCCTCTACGGTGCTGTTTCCAGATGCGCAAACCATGGCGAGTCACAAGCAGAAATATACTTACGCTACACACGGAACGCCGACGACCGACGCGCTTTGCCACGCAATCGACGAGCTGGAGGGCTCTGCCGGAACAGTTCTCGTTCCCTCGGGTCTTGCGGCAGTGACGATACCCCTTCTGGCTTTCCTCGCGCCGGGTGATCATCTCCTGATGGTCGACAGTTGCTATGGCAATACACGCCATTTCTGCAAAACCATGTTGAAGCGATTGGGTATCGAGGTCGAGTTCTACGACCCGCTGGTTGGCGCCGCTATAGAGAAGCTGATCAAGCCGAACACCCGCGTCGTCTTCACCAAATCACCGGGCTCCAACACGTTCGAAATACAGGACATCCCGGCCATCGTTGAAAAGGCCCATGCGGCAGATGCCATCGTCATGATGGATAATACCTGGGCGACGCCGATCTATTTCAAGGCGCTGGACTATGGCGTCGACATCTCGATCCATGCGGCGACCAAATATCCAGCGGGTCATTCAGACATCCTGATGGGAACCATTTCGGCCAATGAGAAATGCTTCAAGACATTGGATGCGGCGCATTCGGCGCTCGGGCTTTGTGTTAGCGGCGACGATGCCTATCAGGTTTTGCGCGGGCTGCGCACCATGGGCGTGCGCATGGAACGGCATGCGGAAAGCGCGCTGGAAATCGCCAGATGGCTTGAGGCGCAGGACGGTGTCGTCGAGGTGCTGCATCCAGGTCTTGAGAGCCATGCGGGAAACGCCTTGTTCAAACGCGATTTTTGTGGTGCGGGCGGAGTGTTTTCCATCGTCATCCAGGGCGGAATTGCACAGGCACATGCCTTCCTCAACGCATTGAGGATTTTCGGCCTAGGCTATTCCTGGGGCGGATATGAAAGTCTCGCATTGCATGTCCATCTCGGTGGCCGGGAGATTACGGGCAAGAATTATGCAGGACCGGTCATCCGGCTGCAGATCGGGCTTGAAGACAAGGCCGATCTTATTGCCGACATAGAAAACGGACTGGCCGCAGCAAAGGCAGTTTGACTCGCATAAAAGGTGATTTCATTCCAGGTAACACACCCGCTATAAGGGGCAAATGAAAAGGCTCGCCGCAATCCTCGCGCTTCTGACCGCGCTCAGCATTGGCTGGGTTCCGGTATTTGCGGCGCCCGGCCGTCTGGCTGTGGAACTGGGTTTGCAGGATGTTGCGACCGGGGCCTCGCAGGCGTCTGGTCATATTCATCATTCCAATGGCTGCGCCGGCAAACATCATTGCCCGGGGGACGCCAAACAACAGCATCCAGCGATGTGCGCGGCCTGTATCGGCGTACCCGCAATCACGTTTGTGATGCCGGTTACCCCACAACCCAAAATCGTCATTCCGCGGGCGAGAGAATTGCCCCTCGTAGCACTGGACAATGCGCCGCTCCCGCGCCCTCCCCGCATATAATTCATCATTCCTTTCGTTTTCACGCGCAGGTGAGCGGGCCGCAGCCTGCGCCGGTTCGACTGGCCCATGGAAAGATCAACGATGAAAATCACATATATTCGCAGTGCGGTGCTGGTCTGTGCGCTCGCCCTTAGTTCACCGGTGCTGGCGCAGGAACACACAACGCACAAAACCAAGCAGCACGACATGATGGCGATGCCCAAAGGCGATCAAAGCGCATCCTCCAAGGCATTCGCCAAGGCCAATGAGAAAATGCACAAGGATATGGCAATCCCCTTTACTGGCAATGCCGACAAGGATTTTGTGTCGGGTATGATCGCGCATCATCAGGGGGCCATCGACATGGCCAAGGTCGAGCTCGAATACGGCAAGGATCCGGAGATCCGCAAACTGGCCGAAACGATCATCGCAGCACAGGAAAGCGAGATCAACCAAATGAAAACCTGGCTCGCCAAGAACGGCGGCTAAACAAACAAGAATCACCCGCCGGTTTTGGCCGGCGGGTGATTTTCACAAAACCATTTTCCAGTTTACTGGCGTATCTCGTTAGTTGCAGCGCGCTTCTGCATGCTCAACTGCCAAAGACTATGGGCGGCATCGGCATAGGTCGATGACCCGATCCTGAATTCGGCTGAACGCAAGGGCAACAAATCCTCCACTACGGCAAGCGTGCGCGCGGGAAGAATATCCGTGCAGGTCCATAGACGCCGGAACACGGCGCTGATCGGGACCCGTTTCTCGTTGACGTCTATCAGGGGCTCGTCACTGCCGAGTTCCCAATCCTCCAAGGCGTCAATCGCTTCCTGAAAGGCATTGTGCAATATGATGGGCGCATGGCCCTCATGAAGTGGGTGCAGCAAACCAGGCATTCCTGTCTCCTCACTCTTGTGTTGCAGCTGCCGGGGGCTCCCGGAAGTGAAATCATAAGGGCGAGTGGGCACTTATCGCAAGCCTAAACTGCTATACCATACCATTTTACTAGTCATTCTTGATTAAATCGAGTTTTCGCTACAGTTTTAAGCTCCTTCATTCGACCAAAAAATGCACACAGTTGGCCATGCTGTTGAATATACTGTATTTTTGGAGAGAATTTTTCATATAACTCTAATTATTGAGTTGCGCTGGTTTGAGCGCATCGTCGATAACGTCAATAAGAACCGCATTTTGCTTTTATCGATCACTGTTTTGAAACTGGACTTTTTCAATGACCTATTTTCAGCGCACGACGGCATTTGAGCCGCGACCAGATTTTTCGGGCAATTTCATACAACGTCTCGGTGGTTATTTGACCGCCCGCATCCAGCCGCTTGCGGGGCGTTTCGGTTCTTTGAAAGCAGCCCTCCGGAGTGAATTGGGCGGTTCCGCCGATAGCCAAATCGTCTTTGATGCATTGCCGGAAAGCGATGTCGCAAAGGTGTGTCACATCCTTCGTGCAACCGGATCATTTCGTGAAGATGCGACATTGCTGGAACTCGGCGCCGCATCCGGAGTGCAGACCATCGAGATGGCAACATGCGGCGCATTCTCGCATGTGCTTGCCGTCGAACCGGAAGCGGGCAATTTCGCTGCCTTGAAACGTAATATTGATGACAACGATCTGCGGGACACGGTTTCCTGCTTCCGATGTGCAGCTGGCGTCATCGATGGAATGACCAATTTCTACGTGGGCCGGGACGACAAGCAGCGAAGCGGCATGAAACAGCAAAGGCCCAACGACACCAAGACCAGAACCCCGATCAGCACGGTCGAAACCATCCTGCAAGACGCATGTGTTCCGCTGGAACAGATCGGTCTGGTATGGATCGACATCGAAGGCTATGAGGCCATCGCCTGCCTTTCCATGACCGGGCTCATGGAGCGCAATATTCCAATTTATGCTGTGCTTTCGCCGGAACTTTATCACCGTGATCATGGTTCGAGTTTCGTTCGCTATCTCGCCACATATTATCGCCGCTGCGTCTTGTTGACTGACGCCGAGCCACGAATCGTCAATGTATCGGACATCCCCCTCGACCAGGGAAGCGTGCACGTCCTGCTGATCGATTGACGCATCACCAATTGGATGCTGCATTTTTCGCATCCATCTTGCCAAACTGGCGCCATTGCCGCATTCATGTCCCCGCTGTTCGCTAAAGCGCGTCGCGATCTTTCAGATTCGCTCCTCGCGCTTTAGATCTTTGATTTTACGCATGTCGTTATCGCAAAACCGCGGCACACTTTTGCGCGACATGCTCCGGCGAGGATATTGGCCCATGACGACAAGGCACCTTCAGGTGATCATTCTTTCCGCGCTGCTCTCGGGCTGCGCAGGCATTCAAAGCCAGCTCGATAATGAAAAAATTTCATCCCTGCATTATGACAGTGTCGCCTGCCCCGCACTTGTGGCGCAACGCAACCAGGCTGTGGCCGAGATCAGCCGGCTCACCAGTGGCCGCGGCTACCAGGACCCGAATATAGTCACCGGCTTCGGCCCCTTCCTGCCCGATTATCGCACGGCCAACCAGAAACAGGCCGGCGCCTTGCAGGGACAGGCTAATTCAATGACACGGTCAATCGATCGCCGGAAATGCACCGGATAACCTACCGTTGGTTGATTTGCTTGAAGAATTATTGAGTTATTTCCTCATATTTTCTTCGCAAGTGGATGGATTTACAATCGCCCGCAAACATTGTTTCGTGTTGCCACATCCGGATTCAACAAATTGGATGGATCGCAACTTGGGGGCACGATCATGATCTTCGGTATGACGCCATTTACTCTTTTCCATGTGATTCTAAGCCTGATCGGTATTGTTTCAGGGCTGATTGTTCTGGCCGGTCTTATTGGATCCGACAGGAAGGAAAGCTGGACGCTGATCTTCCTGATAACGACAGTAGCCACGAGCGTAACCGGCTTCCTGTTTCCCTATACTGGCTTTACGCCGGCCATCGGCGTCGGCATCATATCGATGATCTTTCTCATCGCGGCGATCGTTGCGCTCTATGTCTACCGCCTCGCCGGTTCCTGGCGCTGGATTTATGTGGTCAGTGCCATCGTGTCGCTCTATCTGAATTGCTTTGTTCTCATTGCACAGTCTTTCCAGAAGATACCTGCACTCAACGCACTTGCTCCGACAGGTTCCGAACCTCCGTTCGCGATTGCGCAGGGTATTTTGCTGGTATTGTTCGTTATCGCGGGCTTTCTTTCATTGCGACGGTTTCACCCGGTCTACGCCTGACAACCGAAGCCCTTCAGGCATGCGAAAACAGGTGCAAGCGGCGCTCTTTTCAAGCAACCCCGGGTATTTCACGGCTTATTGATGGTCTGCAAACGCAGTCACGATG
>CAVZLS010000009.1:0-22840 GCA_963776115.1 uncultured Alphaproteobacteria bacterium
CTGCACAAGATCAATGCAGCAAAAATTGAGTAAACCATCATGACCACATCGACGCTCCCTGCTCCGTCGCTCGGCAAAGAAATCGTCCTTCTCGCCGTTCTCGCGACGCTGTGGGGCGCATCCTACACCTTCATCAAGATCGGCGTCGAAACCATTCCGCCGGTCACCTTTATCGCGGCGCGGACGCTCATCGCCGGCGGGTTGCTTCTGGCGATCATAAAGCTGCGCGGATTATCGCTGCCACGCGACCCTGCCATCTGGAAGCGGTTCTTTATCCAGGCCTGCATCAACAGCGTCGTTCCGTTCACGCTCATCGCCTGGGCGGAACTGACGGTGAATGCTGGGCTTGCAACGATCCTCAACTCGACGACGCCGATCTTCGCCTTCCTTTTGACCGTTCTGATCACACGTCATGAAGCCGTGACGGGCCGCAAGCTTTTCGGCGTAGTCGCCGGCGTCATCGGCATCAGCCTCATCATCGGTCTTGAAGCGTTTCACGGCGTGGGCAAGGAAGCGCTGGCGCAACTGGCGATTGTGGCCGCGACGATCTCCTATGCCGCGGCGGCAATTTTCGGGAGAGGTTTCAAGGGGCTCGATCCGATGATGCCCGCCGCGGGCTCGCTCCTGTGCGGCGCGGTGCTGCTCATTCCTGTCAGCCTGGTCATCGACCAGCCGTGGACCATCGTGCCGTCGACGCACTCGATCCTGGCGCTTCTTGGCCTTTCGATTTTTTCGACCGCCCTCGCCTTCGTGATCTATTTCCGTTTGATCGATACGCTGGGTTCAGTCAGCACCACATCGCAAGCTTATCTGCGCGTACCTATCGGCGTCGGTATCGGCGTCCTCTTCCTTGGCGAAAGCCTCAATCCGACTGCATGGATTGGTCTTATCTGCGTCATTGCAGGCGTCGCCGCCATGACGCTGCCAACGCGCCGGAAAGTTGCTGCCACGGCAGGCTGAAAAACTCGGCCCTAGAGGGTTTCAAGTTTTGACTGAAATATACCTTCTACCGCCATCTCTGCTTCATCCCATCCCGACCTATCCGTTATCCTCGGGCTTGACCCGAGGACCCACACATTCTGAAGAAACACGAACGCAGCACTTTGATTTGAGCATCCCAATGGGTCCTCGGGTCAAGCCCGAGGATGACGGAAAGGGATGTGCATTTCAGTCGAAACCTGAAATGCTCTAGCTGTCGAGCGCTTCGGCAGCAGGCACGATACGCTCGCGCACCACATCGTGCAGCTGCCGTACATAACCCGAACGTCCGGATGGTGTTGCAGGGTCGGACGTCATCACAACCACAAGCGAGACGTGCGGAACCACATAGATCATCTGGCCGCCATAGCCCCAGGCGTAGTAAACCGGCTTGCCACTGGCGGCGCTCGACACAAACCAGCCAAGCCCATAGGCGTCGCCTGTAAACGGCGAACTCGTTCTTGGTTTCCACGATTCCTCGACCCATGTCTTAGGTACGATCTGCCTGCCGCCGCTTTCACCGGATGCCAAAAACATTTCACCGAATGCACGCATGGCACGGGGCGAAAGCAACATGTCGTTGCCGCCGAAATAGATGCCCTGCGGATCGCGGGGCCAAGGCGGGATATTGATTTCAAGCGGTTTTCCCAGCCACTCCCGGGCGTTCTCCAGCGTTGAACGTCCGGTCTTGCGCGTCAGCAGCGCTGAAAGAAGGTGAGAGTTGCCGGTGGAATAGAGCATCCCACCGCCGGGTTCATCGACGAACTCGCGCGACAGGGCATAGCGGACCCAATCATTGCTTCCGACCCAGCGGCCGTAATTTGGCCCCGAGGTGCGATCGAGCCCCGATTGCATCGACAACAGATTGCCAATTGTCACGGCCTGCAATCTGGGATCGGCGTCGCGCGGCAACTTGTCTGCGAGCATTGGCGCAATGGGTTGATCCAGCCCCTCGAACACGCGGCGCTCGATAGCAATGCCAACGAGCGCCGCGATAATGGTCTTGGAAACGGATTTCACATTGACCGGCCGATCGGCGGCAGGCCCGCGGAAGACGTGTTCCAGCTCAAGATCGCCATGCCGCGAGAGGATCAGCGTATGGAGGGATGGGAAGCCGTTTGCCGCCTCCATGATTGTATCGATTGTAGCCTTGTCCAACTTGGCGGCGGCAGCGGGCTGAGACATGGCGCCTCGCGATGCAGATGCGACGGCAGCGAGAGACGTCATCAGAAATGCACGGCGGCCGATTGGAACGAGGTTTTTCATTCGCCGAGATTGATGAAAGGCGCGAGCCGCATCAACACACAAGCTGTCACATGCATGTGATCAGCTCGACTACCCCTCAATCGCATCAAGAAATGTCTGTACGCCAAGGGTCAGATAGGCCGTGTCGACGGAAAGAGGAATATAGGTATAGCCGAGACCAGCAAAGCGTTTTGCCAGCGCTGGCGTCGCAGCATAGATCGCGCAGAGCTTGCCTGCCGCCTTGGCCTTCGCGGCGATCTGCATCAGCGGCTCGATGATGGCCTCGGAAGCTGCGTCCACTTCCTGCCCGTCGCTCCAGGCTATGGAGAAATCCGACGGGCCGACAAACACGCCATCGATACCATCCACAGCGAGAATGTAATCGAGCGCCTCATAAGCGGCGCGGGTCTCGATCATGGCGAAGGCAAGCGTCTCATCATTCACCTCGCGCAAATATCCGCCGGAGCCACCGGCGCCATAGCTCGCGGGACGACCGCGCATCTGGCCCCAGGAGCGTTCGCCGAGCGGCGGATATTTCATCGCGGCTGCAAAAAGCTTTGCATCGTGGACGCTGTTGATCATCGGCGCGACGACGCCTTCGACACCGAAATCCAGCGCACGGCTCGCCATGTCGAAACGACCGACCGGAATGCGCACCAGCGCATGCTTTTGTGCGCTGCGCAGGATCCCGGTGAGCGCGGCGACGCTCGCGGTATCATGCGGGCCGTGCTGCATGTCGAACAGTACAGCATCGAGCGGCGTGCGGGCGAGCGCCTCCATGGCAAACGGATCTGTCAGATGCGACCAGCCAGAATAAATGATTTCGCCGGATTTCAGACGCGATGCGAGCGACATAGGAGATTCCTCGTGTGGTGATTAGGGTGTGTTGAGATTCACGCCTTCGGCTGCCTGCAAACGGTGTCTTTCTGTGTTCCGGTGCTCACGTACCTAAATGTACGCTGCGCTCCGGTACTCGAAAACCACCGTTTTCGGCTAGCCCTGACATGAATTCTCAGCACACCCTAGGGCCAGTATGTGAACGCGCAAGTAGACTGGTCAAGGGCGATGGTGAAATTCTCATTTACCACAAGGCGCTCGGAACGAATGGGCGACAGAATTGATTGTAAGGGTGAAATCGTGTAAACTAACAGCGAGGTGAGTCCGATTACCAATGCAACTATGGCGCAGATGACAGTTTTCCATGATGGAAACGATCCAAAATTCATAGAAGAGACTGGGCTAAGAGACGAAATTCTCTACAACCTCCTGCTATCGCAGGATGAAAGCCAAGTTCTCATCGCTCTCTACGACCAGAATGATGTTTTGCGCTACGCCAACAAGGGCTGGCGGGCGGCATATCATCTTGCACCCGGCGAAGAGGTCGCCTGGGGTGCCCTGATGCGTCGGAATTTCGAGGCCGGGCTCGGGACGGTCCTCGCAACCAAAAATTTCGATGAGTGGCTGATATCGACCCAGTCGCGCCGGGGAAAGGTGCCGTTTCGCACTTTTGAAACAGATGTGGTCGATGGCCGCTGGCTCTGGATGACGGAAACAGTCCAGCAGAACGGCTGGATGCTTTGTATTGCCAGCGACATTACGCCGTTGCGCACGGATGACCGCCGCTTGCGGCAAGACCGCGATCTCGCATTGCGGGCTTCGCAGACGGACGAGCTGACCGGCGTCGGCAACCGGCGTTTCATCATGACCAGGCTCGAAGAACTGACACGGCGCGAGTTGCCAGCTGACAGGGTCGTCAAGGGCTGTGTTGCGGTGCTCGATATTGACCATTTCAAAGCGATCAACGATCGTTACGGGCATCAGGCCGGCGATCAGGTTTTGCTCGATTTCGCCCGGCACGCGCACAGTTTTGTGCGGCGGCTTGATTGTTTCGGACGGATCGGCGGTGAGGAATTCATGCTGATCCTGCCCGATACGCCGCTCGAAACCGGCATTGGCATTCTTGAGCGCGTGCTGGAGCGGATCAGAATGGCCCGCCCTTTACAGAATTGGCCGGACCTTGCTTATACCTGTTCAGTCGGGATTACGGCATTGCGGGCGGACGATACGGCACAAGACCTTTTCGCCCGCGCTGACCTTGCGCTCTATGAGGCAAAGCTGGGCGGGCGTAACCATATCAGCGTAATTTGACATGGCAAAAAGCGCGCGTGACAGAACCTGCCACGCGCGCTTTTAAAGATGAGTATAAGTCGGGGCTTCCGGCTCTAGGAAGCAGGTCCTTCAATTTGCTGTATGGCCTCGATCATCAGCTCTTCCATCTTGCGGCGGATGCGATGGTCGGAGGTGTCTATTCCGGCAGCATCGAAATCCGCACGGATCTTGCGGAAGACATCGTCGTCGCCTGCCTCCTGGAAATCCGCCTTGATGACCTCTTTCACATAGGCGTCGGCGGCTTCATCGGCCTTGCCGAGCTTTTCCGCCGCCCAGATGCCAAGAAGCTTGTTACGCCGGGCCTCCGCCCTGAAACGCACTTCTGCATCATGCGCATACTTGTTTTCAAAGGCGTTTTCGCGATCTTGCATTGTCATCCTCTCTTGCTCCCGCAAATTGTGTCGTTAACTAGTAATACAGTCATGTATCAGGCGTTTTTCAGGCAGGTCCCGATGTTTTTGTCTTTGTCGATTCCCATATAATCATTCCATGCAAAATCAAAAGGCTCAATCGACCATTCCTGCATCGACTAGTTTCATATTGTCGTAGAACCAGCATATAACCCATAAAACGGGGGAGCTCCATAAAGGATCATTGTAGAATGCTTGCTTTTGCGATAGTTAGCGCGCCAACATGACGGCCAAGACCCAAGGCCGACCGATAACTCCAATACCAGAGAATCCGCAATGAACCGTCGCCGCCGTGTCTACGAAGGCAAAGCAAAGATCCTTTACGAAGGACCAGAACCAGGCACACTCGTCCAGCATTTCAAAGACGATACAACTGTGCTTCACCCCAAGAAAACGCAAGTAATCGACGGCAAGGGCGTCCTCAACAACCGCATTTCCGAATATATCTTCACCCAGCTCAACCGCATGGGCATCCCGACGCACTTTATACGCCGCATGAACATGCGCGAGCAGCTGATCAAGGAAGTCGAGATCATCCCGCTGCAGGTCGTCGTGCGCAACATCGCGGCCGGCTCGCTGGCAAAGCGCCTCGGCATCGAGGAAGGCACCGTGCTGCCACGCTCGATCATCGAGTTCTACTACAAGAACGATGAGCTTGATGACCCGATGGTCTCCGAGGAGCACATTACGGCGTTCGGCTGGGCTGCACCGCAGGAAATCGATGACATCATGGCGCTCGCCATCCGCATCAACGACTTTTTGAGCGGACTGTTTCTTGGCGTTGGCATTCAGCTCGTCGATTTCAAGATTGAGTGCGGCCGGCTTTACGAAGGCGAAATGATGCGCATCGTTCTTGCCGACGAATTCTCGCCGGACAGCGCCCGCCTGTGGGACGCGCAGACGAGCGAGAAGATGGACAAGGACCGGTTTCGCCGCGATATGGGCGGCCTGATCGAGGCCTATCAGGAAGTCGCGCGCCGTCTCGGCATCATGAATGAAAACGAACCGACGCGGCCTGCGGGGCCCGTATTGGTCAAGTAACACCGGAGAAGACAGATCGATGAAGGCACGTGTCACTGTAACCTTGAAGAATGGCGTT
This sequence comes from uncultured Alphaproteobacteria bacterium, assembly GCA_963776115.1. Classification (GTDB taxonomy): domain Bacteria; phylum Pseudomonadota; class Alphaproteobacteria; order Rhizobiales; family Rhizobiaceae; genus Phyllobacterium. Next base: position 5,902 of record CAVZLS010000009.1, read on the forward strand.
CTTGACCCGCAGGGCAAGGCGATCGTCGGTGCTCTCGGCAGCCTCGGTTTCGAGGGTGTCGGCTCGGTTCGCCAAGGCAAGGTTTTCGACGTCGAACTCGATACGAGCGACAAGGCAAAGGCCGAGGCGAACCTCAAGGCAATGTGCGAAAAGCTCCTCGCAAATACCGTTATCGAGGATTATAGTTTCGCCATTGATTGATGACTTTTCAAGGATTTGCCATGGCTGAATTGACTAAGATTTTATGTATGAATTGTTCAAGAAACTGGATGCCGAGGTATCGTCTTTGAATAAGGATTTGCGAAACTTGCGGCGGGAGAATATTGAACTGCGCGAGCGGCTCCATACTGCCCAAGGTGATGTAATTGATCATCACTCTACGAAATTAAAAATCTTGGATCGCCTCGATCGCATTGAAAACCGTCTCGAACTTAGAGAACTCTCTGAAGCACAAGCAAGGTTTGAACCGCACCCATGAAATCGGCAGTTGTACTCCTTCCCGGCCTTAACCGCGACCGCGATATGATTGCGGCGTTGACCAAGATTTCCGGCGTTGCACCGCATACGGTGTGGCAGACGGATACGGAAATTCCCGATGTCGATCTTATCGTCATCCCCGGCGGCTTTTCCTATGGTGATTATCTGCGCTGCGGCGCCATTGCTGCGCGCATGCCCGTGATGGAAGCGATCCGCGAGAAGGCCAACAAAGGCGTCATGGTGATGGGCGTATGCAATGGCTTCCAGATTCTCGTGGAAGCCGGTCTCCTGCCCGGTGCGCTGATGCGCAATGCCTCGCTGAAATTCGTTTGCCGCCAGGTGAAACTCGAAGTCACCAATGCCAATACGCCGTTCACCCGCGGCTATTCGCATGGCCAGATCATCCAGTGCCCTGTCGCGCATCATGATGGCAACTATTTCGCCGACGCCGAGACGCTGGCCCGCATCGAGGGCGACGGCCAGGTGGTCTTCCGCTATACCGAAGGCACCAACCCGAATGGCTCGATGAACGATATTGCGGGTATCATCAACAAGAATGGTAACGTGCTGGGGCTGATGCCGCATCCCGAAAACCTGATCGAAGCGGCTCATGGCGGCACGGACGGCCGTGCATTGTTCACGGGCGTGCTGGGCATCGCCGCCTAGGCCTGTCGGTATTCACGCTCTGACGGCCTGCAAATGGCGTTCCTCTGCGCTCGGGTGCTCACGTACCTTAAAGTACGTTGCGCTCCGGTGCTCGAAAACCACCATTTTCGCCGCGTCATAGCGTGAATTTCAACGACCCTAGGGCGATCTTATAGGGATGCCCATGGCGCATCCTCAGCGTTTTTAGCTGATAACCATCCTGATATTCTTGCCTGTCAGCCGCGCCAGCTGCTGGAGACGGCCTTCCGGCACATCGCCGATCAGGTCAGCCTTGCTCTTGTCGATCACAAGCTCAAGTCCTTCCGCTGTCGTCTTCCAGGAAAGCTTCGGGACCACACCTGACATGGATGCGGAAAACGGATAGGTGATACGCATGACCGCTGCGAGAACCCTCGAATATTCGAGCAAGCGCGGACTGGCGATGGCGGCGAGTTCGGGATCCGCCCCGCTGTTGGCAATACCCTCGTGCCGGAAGAAATTGGCGAGCGCGATATAGGCGCGTCCGGGATGATCGATGCCGATGAAGGAGGCGTTGGAAATCATGTTCAGCGCCTGGCTTCCGCGATAATCCGGGTGGGCGCGCCAGCTGATATCCGCAACCAGACAGGCGGCGCGGCGATAACGCTTTTCATCCTCGGTTTCCTCATAGCCGAGCGCGGCAAACGCCTCTCCACTCCACTCCGCCAGCTCCCGCGCATAGGCCGGCGACCGGGCGCGTAAGACCGCCAGTTCTTCTGCTGCCGAGATCAGCGGGTCTTCCAGTCGATCGCTCTCCGACAGCAGCGAGTAGAGGAAGCCCTCGCGCACGCCAATCGCCGAGAAGACGACCTTGGAAGGCCGCATCAACCGAATGGTTTCGAGAAGGGCTATGGCACCGTAGGACAGGAGCGAACGGCGGTTTTTGGAAACGTCCTCGATGCCGCGCATGTAATCGAGATCGCCTGCCGCAACGAGCTTGAGGAAGCGTTGGGCTTCATCGAACGGGATCTCGTAATGATGCATGACATGGAGCGGGTAGTGCTTTGCGCTCATGTGCAGCTTGGCGAGATTTCGCCATGTGCCGCCAACCGCATAAAACGCCCTGCCCTTGCCATTGGCGAGCAGCTTTGCCGAGGCGAGATGTTTTCTTGCAAGTTCCGCGGCTTTGTTCAAATCGCCGTCGGACATGTCCTGCAGGCGCAGACCGCCGAGCGGAAGGGTGATGCCATCGCCGATCTGGCTGCCCTTGACATCGACGAGTTCCAGACTGCCGCCGCCAAGATCGCCGGCAATGCCGTCCGGATCATGGAAGCCTGAAATAATGCCAAGCGCGGAGAAATAGGCCTCTTCCCTGCCCGAAAGAACCTTTATCGGCTCCTTGAGTAGCGCCTCGGCTTCCCGGATAAATTGTGAGCCGTTCTCGGCCTCGCGCGCCGCAGCTGTCGCCAGAACGTCGAGCGAAACTGCCCCGGCCTGATCGGCCAGCGCGCGAAAACGACGCAAAGCACGCAGCGCGCTTTGTACGGCCTTCGCATTCAGCTTGCCGGTTTTCGCCAGCCCCTTGCCGAGGCCGCAGAGTATCTTCTCATTGAATAGAACGGTGGGAGACCGGTTTACGCCTTCATACACCACCAAACGTACAGAGTTCGAACCGATATCGATGACAGCAGCTGGTTGACGCCCCTGCACGCGTCCTTGTGCAGCCGATATCATGCAGCCTTATTTCTCTTTGACCGCTTGCGATGCGCAATCAATCGCGGTGCTGAAGACTTCAGCGACTTGCCACGGCCTGAAAGGCTGGGATTTGTCATGAAATATTCCTGTGCGTTAAAAGCTTCTTCCCCGTCAGCAGGTGTGATCCGGCGTGACGTTCCGTCTGCTAGTAACTCGTAACTCTGCTGATTGTCGAGAAGGTTCGCCAACATAATCTGTGAAAGAACCTGTTGATGCACTGTTGGATTTGTGATCGGCACCAGCGTCTCGACGCGGCGATCAAGATTGCGGGTCATCATGTCGGCGGAGCCGAAATAAACCAGTGCCTTTTCCGACGGCATCGGTTCGCCATTGCCAAAGCAGAAGATACGGCTGTGTTCGAGAAAACGCCCAACGATGGATTTCGCGCGGATATTGTCGGAAAGGCCTGGGAGCTGCGGGCGCAGACAACAAATGCCCCGCACGACGAGATCGATCTCTACCCCTTGCCGGCCCGCGTCATAGAGCGCGTCGATGATTTCCGCGTCGACCAGAGAGTTCATCTTCATCCAGATCGAAGCCGGCCGCCCGGCTTTGGCATGAGCGATTTCCTCGGCAATGTGCTGCATGATGCGCGGGCGAAGCGTGATCGGCGAAACGGCAATGCCCATCTCGCCGGAAGGCGGCGTATAGCCGGTGATGAAGTTGAATATCTGCGCCACATCGCGGCCGATAGACGGCTCGCAAGTAAAGAAGGACAGGTCGGTATAGATCTTCGCGGTGATCGGGTGATAATTTCCCGTCCCCAGATGCACGTAACTGCGCAACTTCGCCTCTTCACGGCGCACGACCAGAGACATTTTAGCGTGGGTCTTCCATTCGATGAAGCCAAAGACGACCTGTACACCAGCACGTTCCAGATCGCGGGCCCAGCGAATATTGGCTTCCTCGTCGAAGCGGGCCTTGAGTTCGATAAGCGCCGTCACCGACTTGCCGGCATCGGCGGCATCGATCAACGCACGCACGATCGGGCTGTCGTTCGAGGTACGATAGAGGGTCTGCTTGATGGCCACGACGTCCGGATCGGCTGCAGCCTGTCGCAGGAACTGGACGACCACGTCGAACGATTCATAAGGGTGGTGCACGACGATATCTTTTTCGCGAATAGCTGCAAAACAATCACCGCCATGCTCGCGCACGCGCTCGGGGAAACGTGGATTATAGGGCACGAACTTCAGATCGGCGCGCGGGATGCTGACGATTTCCGAAATCATGTTGAGCGCAAGCAGTCCATCGAGAACACTGATGCGATTGTCGGGAACACCGAGCTCCGTCGCAACGAAACTGCGCAGTGATTCCGGCATTTCATCGTCGAACTCGATGCGAATAACCTGACCGCGACGGCGGCGCTTGAGCGCGGTTTCGAACAGGCGCACCAAATCCTCGGCCTCTTCCTCGACCTCGATATCACTGTCGCGGATGATGCGGAAAGTACCGGCACCTTTAACCTCGTAGCCGGGGAAAAGCCGCCCGGTAAACAGGCTGATCGCATCCTCAAGCGTGAGGAAACGGAAACGTCCTTTGTCGTCCGGAATTTGGATGAAGCGCTTCAGCGCCTGAGGCAGACGCAGCAAGGCTGTCATTGGACGATTGTCGGTGCTCCGGTTGAGGAGCATGGCGATCGTGAAGCCGAGATTGGGAATGAATGGAAAAGGATGCGCCGGATCGATGGCAAGCGGTGTCAGGACCGGATAGATGGTTTCAAGGAAGTGATCTTCCAGCCAGGACTGCTCATTGGCGGTCAACCTGTCCGGACGAACGATCTCGATGTTTTCTTTGAGCATTTCCGCGCGCAAATCATCAAACCGGTGCTGCTGGGCAATCTGCAGCTTCACGACCTCATCGAGAACGAATTCAAGCTGTTCCTGGGGGGTGCGCCCATCGTCGCTGCGGTCTGAAACGCCAGCGCGCACCTGCCCTGCAAGACCGGCGATACGCACCATGAAGAATTCATCGAGATTGGCCGCCGAGATGGAGAGGAAACGCAAACGTTCAAGCAATGGCTGATGCGTGTTCTCGGCTTCTTCCAGAACGCGGCGATTGAACTGCAACCAGGAAAACTCGCGGTTAACGAAGCGATCGACGCTTGTGTGCAAAGTCGCCAGGTCCACTTTTTCCAGGGCCTGTGGAATCGCAGTCGAATCCACTTTTTCCAGGGCTTCCGGAATCGCGGATGATTGTTCGTTCATTGGTATTCTCCGACAAAAATGTCCTGTTGAAATGGAAGCCCTTCGGCGCCGTTGGAAATGGCCTTAAGGCGCTCACCGTAGACAAGTCTTTTGACAGTTTGATAGCAAGCGTCTTGAAATCGTCATCATACCGCTGAATCGCACTCTAGAGTGAAAAACATCCAAATGGAATCGTTCTGCGGGGGAAATTCGGCCAAATCCATCGGCAGAAAGCAGAACCGATAGATCTTCTCTGAACCTATTTACTTGTTAAAATAATTATCAAATTTAAGCTAAATTATACTTGGCATATTAACAATACCTGACAGATTGCCTCGACAATAGACGAAGATAATGGTCATTTATCAGTGGGGCAATGAATGCCCGTGGCCGGGACCGGCCTAGGGCAATGTCTCATCCGATGCCCAAGCGTTTCGTTGTACTTTTTATGACGTATCGGCGTTAACCTATTGGAATTCCTGCTTGAATGCATGAATTTCACTGGAGCGGCTATGGAAAAAATTATTTCCGTTCTTCGTGCCTTCGTCCTTATCGCACCATTTTTTGGCATCCCTTCGGCGCATGCCCAAACACTAAACGTCGGCCTGACAATTGTGCCCGCAGATCGCGCTGCCGTAGCAGACGCGGCTCGAAGGCCCGCCAACAAACGCAATGGTCATGTTCGCATTGTGGAATATGTCTCCCCGGGCTACGCAGCCATTCCAAAGTCCCGGCAAAAGGCATCTGCCTTTACTTTGAAATAACCATTCAAGCAGTCCGGTTTGACTTGATAATTGACCTCCCGGCGGGACGCCTCCAGGATTCGCACTGTTTCGCGAATGCAGAAACAATACTGCGACATAGAACGCGTTTCCTTTGCGCGCCTTTTGTTTTAAGACAAAACGAATGGGCGCTATGCGCGCTTGGCGAAGATTTCAGGAGCGAATAATGGCTGGACACAGCATCCCTCATTTCCAGAACAGCGCAGGACATGCGAGCATTGCCATCGGAGTGAAGGAATTCATGTGCGTCGGCGCCAATCCGCCTTTCGACCACCCGCATGTTTTCCTCGATCTCGGCGACGACAATGAGAAGGTGTGTCCCTATTGTTCTACGCTTTATCGATATGACGCATCACTTGCCGCCGATGTGACCGTTCCCGAGGGCTGCACCTATGTGGATAAGGCCGCTTGAAAGCAGCACTCATCGATCTGAAAACAGAACGAAACAGGCGAATACCAAATCCTGATCAGATCATCATTGCCGGTGCAGGTATTGCTGGCCTCACTCTTGCCCTTGCATTGAGCGCCAAGGGCTTTCACGTCCAGATATTCGAAAAAAGCGCGACGCTCGCCGAAATCGGTGCCGGATTGCAGCTTTCCCCCAACGCGACACGGCTTCTCGGCCGGCTCGGCGCGATGGAACAGCTGCAATACGCATCCGTCGAACCGCAAGCCGTCTGCTTGCAGGACGGAACGAGCGGCGGCGAGTTGCTGCGGTTGCCGATTGGCGAACAAGCGACGGAACGCTGGGGTGCGCCCTATATCGTTTGTCACCGCGCCGATTTGCAGAACACTTTGCTCACCCTCGCGCGCAGCCGGCCCAACATCGCCATACAGTTGCAGTCGACCGTGACGCAGCGCAAGGCAGACAGCCAGGGCATGCTCGTCCGCGTGCAATATCATGACCGCATCGAGGAACACCGCGGCGCGCTGCTGGTCGGCGCAGACGGCGTGTGGTCGAACCTGCGCACCGCTGTCTCCGACACGGACCGTGCGCGTTATACCGGCATGGTCGCATGGCGATCATCACTAGGGGTAGATCAGCTGCCGGAATCGTTCAAGACGCTGTTGCCACCGGGGGTCAACGTCGTCGCCTGGACTGGCTCCAACGCGCATCTTATCGCCTATCCTATCCGTTCGGGCCAGATGATCAATTTCGTAGCGGTTGCGCCCGACCGCCAAGCTGGCAACCGATGGCCGGTTCCTGTCGATCCGGAGAGCCCGAGCCAGAATTTCATCCGGGAATTCGCCGGTTGGCATGTGGGACTACGCGATGTCATGCGAGCGGGTCGTCCCTGGACACCGTGGCGGCTGTTCGAGATGAAGAAGTGCCGGTTCCTGACCGAGGAGCGTGTGGTGCTGATTGGCGATGCTGCGCATGCCATGACACCTTATGCGGCGCAGGGTGCGGCGATGGCCATCGAAGATGCGTGCGCATTGGCTGACGCGTTGAGCGTGGATCGTGCCGCCTGGCCATCCGCCCTCGCCCGGTTCAGCAGAGCCCGGACGAAACGTATCAGCGCAGTTGTCAGGCGCGGAGCGCTCAACCACCTGGCCTATCATGCAAAGGGACCGGTGGCCGTTGCGCGCAATATCCTGCTGCGCAACCGTCCGGTGGAGAAAGTTCATCGAGGGATTTGACTGGCTGTACGGATTTGATGCGGAAGAACGAAAAGAACAGGTTTGAGTGCTATTCGGCCGGAGTTGCGCGCCGTTTCAACTCGCGGGTGATTTCGGCGATGCGATCATCGGTTTCTTTCTGGCTCTGATTGACCTCATGTCTGGCAACAAGAATCGCGCCAACGCTGATAACAGTCATCCAGAATATAATGAAGATAGTATTTGCCAGCATTATCGTAACCCCCGCCTCAATATCGTTTTACCATAAAGATGAAGTCCGTACGAGAGTACCCCGCCGCTGACAATAATAACCGATTGCGACACCAAGAAGAATGACGTGTGATCGCTCGCGCCATTTGTGACCACGCTGACAATCGGTCCAAGAATGCCAACCACGGCAGTTGCAGTAGAAAGCCTGTCAATCGCCGCAGCAACGTATTTGCGAATCTCATTATTGCGCATTTTTTCAATTGCAATGAGCTCTTTAAGTTCACCTCTGGCGGTCTCTTGATCGTCGTCGGTCATAAAAATTCCGATGAAATGGATTTGTCAAAAATCTGGAATTGAAAATCGTAAAGAGACGGCGGCCGGTTTGGCCGCCGCAATAAATCGGGAAATTTCGTTCCAGGACTGCTAGTGCAGGATCTGGCTGAGGAACAGTTTCGTGCGCTCGTGCTGCGGGTTGTCGAAAAACGCTATCGGTTCATTCTGCTCGACGATCTGACCCTGATCCATGAAGATCACGCGGTTTGCGACCTGACGGGCAAAGCCCATCTCATGCGTGACGCAAACCATCGTCATGCCTTCTTCGGCTAACTGGACCATCGTATCCAGCACTTCCTTGATCATCTCCGGATCGAGTGCCGAAGTCGGTTCATCGAACAGCATGATCCGCGGATTCATGCAGAGCGACCGGGCGATTGCCACGCGCTGCTGCTGCCCTCCGGAGAGCTGGCCCGGATATTTATTGGCTTGTTCCGGGATCTTGACGCGTTCCAGAAAGTGCATCGCCACCTCGTCGGCCTTTTTCTTCGGCATCTTGCGCACCCAGATCGGAGCGAGCGTGCAGTTTTCGAGGATCGTCAGATGCGGGAAAAGATTGAAGTGCTGGAACACCATGCCGACTTCGCGGCGCACCTCGTCGATCTTTTTCAGATCGCTGGTGAGCTCGATGCCGTCGACAAGGATTTTGCCGCTTTGATGCTCTTCCAGGCGGTTGATACAGCGGATCATGGTGGACTTGCCCGAACCGGACGGACCGGCAATGACAATGCGCTCGCCGCGCATCACTTTGAGGTTGATGTCCTTCAGAACGTGAAAGTCGCCATACCACTTGTTCATGTTGATGATTTCAACAGCTACGTCCGTCTTTGAAACGTGGAGGAGCGAGCGGTCGACATGGATTTCTTCCGGGTCGATGATGTTTTCAGTGGTCATAAGCATGTGCTCCTTAGTGTTTGTGTCCTGTATCGAGCCGGTTTTCCATGAATATGGAATAACGCGACATGCCGAAACAGAAGATCCAGAAGACGAACCCGGCGAAGATCAGGCCGGAGATAGGTGTTTGCGGAGATGCCCAATTGGCATCGGAAAAGTGCTGTTTCACAGTTCCGAGCAGATCGAACATGCTGATGACGGAAACGAGGCTCGTATCCTTGAACAGACCGATGAACGTATTGACGATGCTGGGTATCACCATCTTCAGCGCCTGTGGCAGGATGATCAACCTCGTCTTCTGCCAGTAGCCGAGGCCAAGAGAGTCGGCACCTTCATATTGACCCTTGGGGATCGCCTGCAGCCCGCCGCGCACCACCTCTGCCATATAGGCGGAAGCAAACAGCGCCACACCGATCAAAGCCCTGAGCAATTTGTCGAATGTTACCCCCGGCGGCAAAAACAGTGGCAGCATATAGCTCGCCATGAACAGGACCGTTATCAGCGGAATACCGCGGATTGTCTCGATGAAGATGACGCAAAGCATCTTGATGACCGGCAGCCGTGAACGCCGCCCCAGCGCCAGAATGATTCCAAGCGGCAAGGAGACACAGATACCCACGAAAGATATGACCAGCGTAACCAGCAATCCGCCCCATAATGGTGTCTCGACGTAGGTAAGACCGAACCAGCCGCCCACGAGCAGGAAAAAACCGACGATGGGGAATATGAAGAAGAACGTGATCGCATTTGCCACTTTGTATGGTGCTTTGGGAATCAGCAGCGGGATGAGCAGCAGTACGAACATGATGCCGACGAGATTGACCCGCCAAACCTGGTCCTGCGGATAGGGCCCATACATGAACTGTTTGAAGTTGGCATTCACATAGGCCCAGCAGGCGCCAGACCATCCTTCCGGTTGGATACCGCCCTGCGCCACTGTCGCGCAAACGGACCGATCGGGTCCCACCCATGCCGCCTGGACAAACATCCAGTTGATTATGGGGGGCAGGTACCACGCAATGAGCAGAAGGGCGAAAATGGTCAGGGCGGCGTCAATCGGCGTGGCAAAGAGATTGATACGCATCCATCGGACGATGCCTCTCTCTGCCAGAGGCGGTGTCTGTCCCTGAAGCATCTCGGTACGGACAAAGCTTAAATTGCTATCCACCATGATCAGCGCTCCACCAGTGCCATTTTGGCGTTGAACCAATTCATGAAGAGCGAAGTCAGCACGCTAAGGCTGAGATATACGATCATGAAGATAGCCACCACTTCGATGGAGCGGCCAGTCTGGTTGAGGATCGTTCCGCCGACTGCAACGAGATCAGGATATCCGATCGCGACAGCCAGGGACGAGTTCTTGGTCAGGTTGAGATATTGGCTTGTCAGCGGCGGAATGATGATGCGCATCGCTTGCGGCACCACCACCAGGCGAGTGGTCGGACCAGCCCGCAGTCCAAGTGCATGAGATGCCTCGCTTTGCCCCTTGCCAACACCACGAATGCCGGCACGGACGATCTCGGCGATGAAGGCAGCGGTGTAAAAGGACAAGGCCAGAAAGAGCGACATGAACTCGGGACCGACCTGAGAGCCTCCCCTCAGATTGAAGGCGCCGAGAACCGGGTAGTCGAATGACAGCGGAAAACCCTTGATGACCAAGGCTAGCAGCGGAAAACCAATGATTAGAGCCAATGCGGTCAAACCGACTGGAAATTGCTGACCGGTCGCCATCTGCCGCTTATGCGCCCAGCGCCGGACAAGGAGCGCCCCGACGATGCCGGCAATGAGGCCAACCCCGGCCAGCCAAGCGCCTTCCCCGAACACCGGTGCCGGGAAAAAGAAGCCTCGATTGTTCAGATACATGTTGAATGGCAGCGTAATGCTTTGCCGAGCCTGCGGAAGCACCGACAGAACACCCAAATACCAGAAGAAAATGACCAGCAATGGCGGAATGTTACGGAAAACTTCCACGTAGACGGTGCAAATCTTGCGGATGAGCCAATTGTGCGAAAGGCGGCCGATGCCGATGATGAAGCCGAGGATCGTCGCGGTGATGATCCCGGCGAAAGCAACTGTCAGCGTATTGAGAAAGCCGACCATTAAAGCCTTTAAATAGGTCGAGTCACTCGAATAGGCCAGAAATGGGCTACTGCTGATATCGAAGCCGGCGCGGCCATCCAAAAATCCAAAGCCCGTTGCCAAGCGAGCGCGTTGAAGATTGGCAATTGTGTTGTCGACGATCCAATAGCCAAGGCCTGCGATTGCAAGCACTGCCACCGCCTGAAAGATGTAACCGCGGACTTTCGGATCGTTTAAAAGTGATACTTTGGCGCTGTCTTTGCCGACAGGCGTAATATCCTGCGATGCCATTGACCCCTCATTTCTTTTAAATGCTTGTTCTTATTATTTTTTATTATGGTAGGTGAGGAGGCCAAGCCTCCTCACCCGATTTTCAAAATTTAGCGGGGCCGATCAGCGGATCGGCATTGCGTACTGCAGACCACCCTTGCTCCATTGAGCATTGATACCACGTGCAATTTTCAACGGGCTTCCGGAACCCAGGTTCTTTTCGAAAACCTCACCATAATTGCCAACGGCCTTGATGATGTTGACAACCCAATCATTGGTCAAACCAAGATCGGTACCAAGCTTGGTATTGGCTTCCTGGCCAAGAACACGCTTGATTTCCGGATTGTCGCCGTTCTTGACTTCATCAACGTTGGCTTGAGTAATGCCAAGTTCCTCGGCTGTCAGCATGGCATAGTGAGTCCAGCGAATAATGTCAGCCCATTGCGGATCACCCTGGCGTACGACAGGTCCCAGTGGCTCCTTTGAAATGATCTCAGGCAAAACAATGTGATCATCCGGCGCCGTGAGCGCAAGGCGGTATGCATACAGACCTGATTGATCGGTCGTGTAGGCATCGCAACGTCCTGAATCATACGCCGCATTGACCTCTTCAACTTTCTCGAACACGACGGGATTATATTCCATCTTGTTGGCCTTGAAATAATCGGCAAGGTTGAGTTCTGTCGTCGTGCCAGCCTGCACACAAACAGACGCGCCAGAGAGCTGAAGCGCGGAATTGATACCGGAAAGCTTCTTGGAGTTGATCATGAACCCTTGGCCGTCATAATAGTTGACGCCAGTGAAATCAAAGCCCTGCGTATCGCGGCTGAGAGTCCAGGTTGTGTTGCGGATGAGAACGTCGATCTCGCCTGACTGCAACGCAGGAAGGCGGTCTTTCGCGGACAATGGCGTAAATTTGACCTTTGTTGCATCGCCAAAAACCGCAGCAGCAACTGCGCGGCAATAGTCGACGTCAAAACCCGACCACTCGCCTTTATCATTAGGTGAAGCGAAGCCTGGAAGGCCGGTATTTACGCCGCATTGGAGGAAGCCCTTCTTCTTGACGTCGTCCAGTGTGGCAGCCGAGGCCGCGTTCGCCAGAAGGACGAACGCCGAGGCTGCCAGAGCGCCCTTCAAAACAAGATTTTTCATAACGATTTGACCCTTTAGGTTGGTGCCCATAGTTCCCACAGAGGAAAAATCATATTGGCGGATCGCTCCCCACGCCCCCAAAAAAAGGGCCCAATATGTCTCCCATTCACGCGGCTATCGAAGGCCATTCTGACGCTTTGGTCAAGCGGTAATCTTTGCTCAATATTGAGGCAAGACCCCCTGATGAGCTGCTCTCCAGTTCAATCTTCGGTTATTTCTTGTTCAAGATCACTGGAGATCGCCAAAAACAACCACGAAAACGCAAAACAGTCCAGAATCGGTCCCAGTCGAGAAGGAGGGCCCCGCGGCTTTCAGACCATCAGCGGATTGGCATTGCATATTGCAGCCCACCCCTGCTCCACAACCCGTTGAGGCCTCGCGGAATGTTCCCCTTACTTCCAGAGCCGATGTTCCGGTCGAAAACCTCTCCATAGTTGCCAACGGCCTTGACGATGTTGAGGACCCAATCATTGGTCAGGCCGAGGTCCGTCCCAAGCTTGGCATTGGCCTCCTGGCCGAGAACGCGCTTGATCTCCTGATTGTCGCTGTTCTTGAAGTCGTCGACATTGCTCTGGGAGATGCCAAGTTCCTCGGCCGTCAACATCGCGTAATGGGTCCAGCGGATAATGTCGGCCCATTGTGCGTCACCCTGACGAACAACAGGTGCCACGGGTTCCTTGGAAATGATCTCCGGCAGGATTGCGTGATCGTCCGGAGCAATCAACCTCTGGCGGATCGAATACAGAATGGGCTGACCGGACGAGATTGCATCACAACGGCCCGACTCGTAGGCTGAACTGACCTCATCAAGATTCTCGAACACGACCGGCTCGTATTCCACTTCGTTCGACTTGTAATAGTCAGCTACGTTAAGTTCACTGGTGGTACCCGCCAACACGCAAACAGATGCGCCGGACAATTGGAGCGCTGATTCTATTTCCGGAAGCCTCTTCTTGTTGATCATGAAACCCTGACCCTCATAGTAGTTGACTGCTGTGAACTCGAAACCATGAGTATCACGGCTGAGCGTCCAAGAGGTAGAGCGCATGAGCACGTCGATTTCTCCCGACTGCAAAGCTGGAAAACGGCTGATTGCAGACAGCGGCACAAACTTGACCCGGGTTCCATCACCAAAGATGGCGGCAGCAACAGCCCGACAATAATCGACATCGAAACCAGACCAGTGGCCTTGATCGTCGGACATACTGAATCCTGCAAGATCCGTATTGACACCGCACTGGAGAATGCCCTTCATCTTGACATCATAAAGCGTTCCAGCGGAAGAAGCATCGACCAAATACGTAGTAGAAAATAATAAAATTACAACTCTAAGTATACTTCTCTTCAAAATTACACCATCGTATTATGCTCTTATGATATAAGAATTATATGTAAAACGACTCTATTTTTCTGTCAAGGAGGTCGATATTAACTTAAATTACTTCTTGTTCAGGTTTGATTTCTGACTGCCAAAAACGCTCGCTGAACCGCATAGAAGGCCAGAATTGGCTCTTGCCGAAGACGAAGGCTGTGCGGCGTCCGGCCAAGAATCTGGCCAGTACAATCGTGAACAGAAAGCCGAGTGTATAACCGGCCACGACATCAGTCGGATAGTGAGCGCGGGCAAAGACTCGGGTCAAGGCGATGAACATCGTCGCCAGGATGATCGGCATCCGCCAGCGCGGGAACCACAGAGCGAGTACACCACCAACTGCGCCCATCGTGGTTGAATGACCAGATGGAAAACTCGCAAAATTATATCCGGCTTCGAACGGTGAAAAACTGTTGGCCCCCAGCGTATCGATGAATTTTGGGCGCGCCCGGCCGATAAGAAACTTCGCAATATTGGTCAGGATCCCCGATAACGCGATGGCCCAGAAAGCGAAGGTCGCCTGTGCATAGACGAGGCCAAAGCGGATACGCCGGTCTCGGGCAATATTCCCCCAATCGATGCCGATCAGGCATACGCCGATGGCGAAGGCCGGAATGAGATACCATTGCGACAGGCCGATATCTGTCAGATGCCGCACACCATTAAGGGGCTCATAGGTCGACAGCGTGCGCGACAGGAGCGCGTCATAGGGATGAATCAGCAGAATGAGGAAGAAGATGAGAACGACAGCCATGAGCATGCCGTTCGTCCACGCGGGCGGAGAACCCGGATAAGCGGGAGAATTGATGCGGCGCAGAAAGCGGACAACGGACTGACCGACCCGGCCCAAGGCGGATTGCGTTTGTCCCTGATTGCGTGGCTTCGTCATCTTGTCTTTCCAGTCAATCAGCCTGCTCTCCTGTTGCAACAAGCACGCGGTGGCATTATCGACTTCTGCGACACCGTCTGCAAATTCACCCCCGACGATCATCTGATGCGATTTTCTGCGCTTTCGGTGCTCACGTACGATGTGTACGCTGCGCTCCGGTTCTCGAAAACCACCTCAGCTGACACATCAGGGATGAATTTTCAAACGGTCTCTGACAAGGCACACAAAATATGGAGACGATCTCATGGAGAAGCAACCGGGCAAGGTGGCGCAAGCCGGAATCAATACGAGGCTTGCCCATGGTGGCTATGATCCACGCGACTATCACGGCTTCGTCAATCCGCCGGTCGTGCATGCGTCGACTGTGCTGTTTCCAGATGCGCAAACCATGGCTAATCACAGCCAGCAATATACCTATGCCACGCATGGAACACCGACCACCGATGCTTTGTGCCGCGCGATCGATGAGCTGGAGGGCTCTGCCGGCACTGTTCTCGTTCCCTCGGGTCTTGCGGCAGTGACGGTACCACTCCTGGCTTTCCTCTCGCCGGGGGATCATCTGCTGATGGTCGACAGCTGCTACGGCAATACCCGCCATTTCTGCAAAACCATGTTGAAGCGATTGGGTATCGAGGTCGAATTCTATGACCCGCTGGTTGGCGCTGGCATCGAGAAACTGATCAAGCCGAACACCCGTGTCGTTTTCACCGAATCACCGGGCTCCAACACGTTCGAAATCCAGGACATCCCGGCCATCGTTGAAAAGGCCCATGCGGCAGACGCCATCGTCATGATGGACAATACCTGGGCGACGCCGATCTATTTCAAGGCGCTGGACTATGGCGTCGATATCTCGATCCATGCGGCGACCAAATATCCAGCCGGTCATTCAGACATCCTGATGGGAACCATTTCGGCCAATGAGAAATGCTTCAAGACATTGGATGCGGCGCATTCGGCACTCGGGCTCTGCGTGAGCGGTGACGATGCCTATCAGGTTTTGCGCGGGCTGCGCACCATGGGCGTGCGCATGGAACGGCATGCGGAGAGCGCGCTGGAAATCGCCAGATGGCTCGAGGCGCAGGACGGTGTCATCGAGGTGCTGCATCCCGGTCTTGAGAGCCATGCGGGAAACGCCTTGTTCAAACGCGATTTTTGTGGTGCGGGCGGAGTGTTTTCGATTGTCATCCAGGGCGGAGTTGCACAGGCACATGCCTTCCTCAACGCGTTGAGGATTTTCGGCCTGGGCTATTCCTGGGGTGGATATGAAAGTCTCGCATTGCATGTCCATCTCGGCGGCCGGGAGATTACGGGCAAGAATTATGCAGGACCGGTCATCCGGCTGCAGATCGGACTTGAAGACAAGGCCGATCTTATTGCCGACATTGAAAACGGATTGACCGCAGCAAAGACGGTTTGACGCGGATAAATACAAGGTGATTTCAATCCCGGTGACTTGACCGCTATAAGGGGCAAATGAAAAGGCTCGCCGCAATCCTCGCTCTTCTGACCGCGCTCAGCATTGGCTGGGTTCCGGTGTTTGCGGCGCCCGGCCGTCTGGCTGCAGAACTGGGTTTGCAGGATGTTGCGACCGGGGCTTCGCAGTCGTCTGGCCATATTCATCATACCAATGGCTGCGCCGGCAAACATCATTGCCCGGGGGACGTCAAACAACAGCATCCAGCGGTGTGTGCTGCCTGTATCGGCGTACCGGCAATCACGTTTGTGGTCCCGGTTATCCCGCAACCCAAGATCGTCATTCCGCGAGCCGGAGAATTGCCGCCTGTCGCGCTCGACAATGCGCCGCTCCCGCGCCCTCCCCGCATATAGTTGATCATTCCTTTCGTTTTTACGCGCAGGTGAGCGGGCCACAGCCGGCGCCGGTTTGACTGGCCCATGGAAAGATCAACGATGAAAATCACATATATTCACAGTGCGGTTCTGGTCTGCGCCCTCGCCTTTACCTCACCGGTACTGGCGCAGGATCACACAACGCACAAGACCAAACAGCATGACATGATGGCGATGCCCAAAGGCGATCAAAGCGCATCCTCCAAGGCGTTTGCTGAAGCCAATGCGAAAATGCACAAGGACATGGCAATCCCCTTTACCGGCAATGCCGACAAGGATTTTGTGTCGGGCATGATCGCCCATCATCAAGGCGCCATCGACATGGCCAAGGTCGAGCTGGAATACGGCAAGGATCCGGAGATCCGCAAACTGGCCGAAACGATCATCGCAGCACAGGAAAGCGAGATCAAACAAATGAAAACCTGGCTGGCCAAGAACGGCGGCT
>CAVZLS010000010.1:0-170653 GCA_963776115.1 uncultured Alphaproteobacteria bacterium
CCTTTCAATGGCTTGAAAGAAAAATTCCGCCATTGAGGCAATGGCGGAATTCATATCCTTTAACAATCCGTGATCAGATCAGTTGGCCTGACGGCGAAGGAAAGCCGGGATTTCAAGCTGATCGTCTTCGGAAGCCTGGCGCGCCTGTGGCTGAACGCGGCCCTGCTCGTCGAGCTGTCCACGGCGTGGCGCATAGATCGACGCGTCTTGCGAAAGCGGCCGGCGCTGTTCGACCGGACGCATTGCGGGTTCACGCGGCTGCGCTGGTTCTAGCCGGGCGGTGTCGTCTTCGCGGCGGGTCAAACCGGCAGTGAGGCGCTTAAGAAGACCCATCGGCCCACGGTCTTCCTGGCTGTCATAGGAAGGCTCACGATTGTTCTCACAGGCTTCCCATCTCGCGGGCGTTGAGTTCTGCCTGAACCACAGGCGGGAAGTCAGCGACATTCGGCATGCGCGGGGCAGCCGGCTGCGGTGCCGGTGCCGCCTGCATCTGTGGCTGCGGGGCAGGCTGATGCACTGGAGCCTGGGGCGTGGCAGCGAAGGGAGCGTCGAAGACTTCCGGCGCCGGAGCCTGGAAAATGCGGCTCTGTGGACGGAATTCCTCGGCGGGCTGTGGAGCACGCTGCACCACCTCCTGCTCCGCAGCGCGGATCGCATCGGCTACAGGGTCCGCTACCCGTGCGGCCGGCTGCTGAACAACCGGACGTGCATTTGTACTTGCGGCGGCCTGCTGCGCTGGCTTGGCAATGGGCTTCAGAGGCTGGCGAAATTCGATCGGCGCGGGCGCCAACTTTCCAATCTGCTTATCGATGCCAGTTGCCACGAGACAGAAACGCGGATGATGCCTTCAAGGCTTTCGTCGAAGGTAGCGCCGAGGATGATATTGGCATCCTGGTCAACTTCCTCACGGATACGAGTTGCAGCCTCATCGACTTCAAAGAGCGTCATGTCGCGACCACCGGTGATCGAAATCAGCAGACCCTTGGCGCCACGCATGGAGGTTTCATCGAGCAGCGGATTGGCAATGGCAGCTTCCGCGGCAGCCATCGCGCGGCCATCGCCAGATGCTTCACCGGTCCCCATCATCGCCTTGCCCATCTCGCGCATGACCGAACGAACGTCGGCAAAGTCGAGATTGATCAGGCCTTCCTTCACCATCAGATCGGTGATGCAGGCAACACCGGAGTAGAGAACCTGATCGGCCATCGCAAAGGCATCGGCAAAGGTCGTCTTGTCATTGGCAATGCGGAAGAGGTTCTGGTTCGGAATGACGATGAGCGTATCGACGTTCTTCTGCAGATCAGCAATGCCCATATCGGCGGTGCGCATGCGGCGCTGACCTTCGAAATGGAAGGGCTTGGTGACGACGCCAACATCGGAATTGCCAGCTTCGCGCGCCGCCCGGGCTACGACTGGTGCGGCGCCGGTACCGGTGCCGCCACCCATGCCGGCAGTGACGAAGCACATGTGCGTGCCCTGGAGATGATCGTTGATCTCGTCGATGCATTCTTCGGCTGCTGCGCGGCCGACTTCCGGCTGCGAGCCTGCTCCAAGGCCTTCGGTCACGGCGGCACCAAGCTGAACCAGACGTTCAGCCTTCGACTGCGACAGCGCCTGTGCGTCGGTATTGGCCACAACGAATTCAACACCGCGCAAACCGGCATTGATCATGTTATTGACCGCGTTGCCACCACCACCGCCAACACCGAATACGGTGATCCGTGGCTTAAGCTCGGTAATGTCCGGCTTTTGCAGATTGATACTCATTTGTTTCGTTCCTTTTCGTCTCTACCGCCTCGCCGCTGCGGTGTTTTTTTGGGTTTCCCCGATTGATCAAAAACTCTCTTTCAGCCATTGGCCGATACGCTGAAAACGCCCACCTGTGCCTGTCATCAACGAAGATGAACCAGCCTTTACAGAACGCTCTTCAATTCCTGCCACTTGCGGATAAATCAGAAGACCAACCGCTGCAGAGAAAGCCGGACCCTTGGCAGCCTCGGGAAGCCCCGTGACACCAAGAGGACGGCCAATACGCACATTGCGAGCCAGAATGCGGCGTGCCGCCTCCGGCAATCCCGCCAACTGACTGGCGCCGCCCGTAAGCACCACGCGCTTGCCGACAATCTGGCCGTAGCCGGACTGGTTGAGGCGATCACGCGCGAGTTCCAGCGTTTCCTCAACGCGGGCACGTATGATGCGGGTCAGCACAGCGCGTGGATATTGATTGGGAACATCGCGCGCATCGTTGCCGAGCGGCGAGACACTGATCATGTCCCGATCATCGGCCGCACTTGGCAGGGCCGAACCGTGCATGACCTTCAGCCGCTCCGCGTCGTCCATATGAGCGGAAAGGCCGCGCGCAACATCCATGGTCACATGATTGCCGCCAATGGCGATGGCATCGGCGTGGATGAATTTGCCTTCGGAGAACACGGAAATCGTTGTCGTGCCGCCACCCATGTCGATGCAGGCAGCGCCCATCTCGGCTTCATCATCGACAAGTGCCGAAAGACCGCTGGCGTAGGGCGTTGCGATCATCGCCTCGACAGACAAATGACAGCGATTGACGCAGAGCTCAAGATTGCGCAGTGGCGCCGCGTCAGCAGTCAGAACGTGCATTTCGACGCCGAGCGTATCGCCGATCATGCCAAGCGGATCGCGAATGCCGCGTTCACCATCGAGGCCATAGGCGATCGGTAGCGAATGCACGAGATGACGTTCAGCGGCAAGCGCTTGCTTGGCACCGGCTGCAAGCACCCGGCGGATATCCGACTGGTCAACCTCATGGCCGCCAAGATTGATGCTGGCAGAAAAGCTCTCACTCTTCAGGCGGCCCGCCGAAATATTGACGATCATCGAGTTGACCGTGAGGCCCGCCATACGCTCCGCGGCATCGACGGCAAGACGGATCGCCTGCTCGGCTGCATCCAGATTGACGATGACGCCAGACTTGATGCCGCGCGACTTCTGATGGCCAATTCCCAAAACTTCGATGCGATGTGTACGGCCTGGCAGATGCGCGCTTTCCTCACGCGGACGCAAACGCGCGATGATGCAGCAGACCTTGCTCGAACCGATGTCCAGAACTGTCAACGAGCGCGTCCGCTTGGCGGATGGCGCTCCTGTCGATGTACCTTTTCCGTTCAGAATACTCATACACGCTTCTCCGAACGCTTGGGCGCCTTGTCACGGGCCTTCAAATACTCAACACGCTGTACCATTGCTTCCGGTGTCAGCCTGACAACCACGCGGTCCGTCAGGCGCATATCGACCGATGCAATATCGCGAGACAGAAGCCCCGCCTTGCTGTCCATATTGGCAATATCAGTCAGGGCCTCGTCGATGCGGGATTCCGGCAGCATCAGGCTTACGCCGTTCTTCAGCACCAGATCCCAACGGCGATCTCCGACCCGCTGATAGGCCTTTACCTCGGCGGCGATTTGCGGGAAGGCGGCCATCTGCGTCAGGAGAAGCTTTGCCTGCTTGTCAGCACCTGCGCCGATCACCACCGGCAACGAAGCGCTGCGACCGCCACTGAAAGGCACGATCATGCGACCATCGGCATCGATCACCGAAAGCTGGTCGCCATTCTGCCAGACCGCCAAGGCGGTGCGCTCGTGGATCGAAATCTGGATCGTGTTCGGATAGACCTTGAACACATCGACGGATTCGACCCAAGGCAATCCAGCTACGGCCTTTTGAGCATCCGCAGCACTCAAGCCGACCAGCGATGTCTCGCCATCAAGACCAAGAGCGCCGAGAACGTCGATTTCCGACGTTTCCTTGTTGCCGACGACCTTCACATCTTCAATGGCGAAGCCGAACGTCGAGGTTGTAACCTTGACCACTTCGGGCGCATGACCGCCAAGGATTGCACCGTAAGCGCCGGTCAAAGCCAGGAAAGCCAAGGCACCGAATGTCCCGACATGGTTCGGAATGGTGACTTCGCCTTCGATGGTGCGCGCAAGAACGCGAACAGGCTTGCGCAGGATTTTTGGCAGGACGATCCGGAAACGGCCAAAAGTCGCCGACCTGCCCGAAGACACCGGCACAGCACCCCGCGGGTGCACATTTTTGCCCTTCAACGCAAACACGATGCGTCCTCCACCATCCAACTCAACAATTCACCGAAGGTATGCCCCGCAGCTTTGGCGATATCAGGCACGAGAGAGGTGGGAGTCATGCCTGGCTGGGTGTTGACTTCCAGCCAGATCAGCTCGCCATCCTCGGAAAAACGGTCGTCGTAACGGAAGTCCGACCGGCTAATCCCTTTACATCCAATTGCCTGATGCGCCTTGAGTGCCAGTGTTTGTATTTTTTGGTAAATTTTTAGTGAAATTTTAGCGGGAACAACATGATTTGATCCGCCTGCAACATATTTTGAATCATAATCGTAGAACTGGTGCCCGACCGGGATGATTTCGCATACGCCAATGGCCACATCGCCCATCACGGCACAGGTCAATTCGCGCCCATATATGTAGCGCTCGACCATGACGCTATCGCCATATTTCCATTCCGCAGAGGTGATGATCTGCGGCGGATGCGACTGATCCTCCTTGACGATGACGACACCGAAACTGGAGCCCTCGCTGACGGGCTTCACGACGTAAGGCGGCTTCATCGGATGCTTTGAGGTGAAGTCCAGGCGGTTCATGGTCTTGGCTTCAGCCACAGGAATACCAGCTGCCTTGGCAACGATCTTCGCCTGCTCCTTGTGCATCGCGAGAGCAGACGCGAGCACGCCTGAATGCGTGTAGGGAATTTCGAGATATTCCAGAATGCCCTGGATGGTGCCATCTTCGCCGAACGGACCATGCAGACGCATTGAAGGCAACATCGGGCTTGAGTTCATGCAACACACTGGCGATATCGCGAGTAACGTCGACGCGGGTTACGGTATAGCCTTCGGCCTCCAAAGCATCGGCGCATGAATTGCCGGAAGACAGCGACACCGGACGCTCCGATGAAAAGCCACCCATCAGCACCGCAACATGCTTTTTCGCCATGAAGGCAACCCCTCGAACACTTCCCCATCAAAGCTGAAAACAGACATGAGTCCGCGCACATCCGGCGGCCAAGACCGCAGATACCCGAGACTGGCAAAACCAGCCGACTCAAATCAGTTAACGCTTGTCCCTAAAGAATCAGAGAGTTGATTCGCTGACAAGTCCCCAATGATTTAACAATGGAAATTCAGGTAAAAAAATATGTCAGGAGGAGGCAGATCATGCGGCGCGAGCAGCTGCCTCGATTGCGTCGGCTACCCACTCATTGAGACTTTTGTTTTCTGCAGCAGCTGCCAAGACTGCAGCTTCGTGAAGTTCCGCAGCAAGGCGTACATTGAAACGACCAGAGAATTCGCGGAATGGAGGAATGCCTTTCTCAACACACATCTCAAGGAAAACCTTGAGCGACTTACGACCCTCGACAATCAGATCATCGACGCTCCTCGCGTAAAAATCGGCCCCACCGGACAATCCGAGAAATTCTCCACGGATCATGCCGATTTCCGGATCAAGAGAAACGACAGCTTTGTGACCGTCGATATCAATCACATTTTTCATGGCTTCACTCCATGGCTTTCCAGCCATTTTCTGATGCTCGCAATTGCACCCTTGTCGGTATCCGGCGATGGATGCGGGCGGTGAAACACTCGAACTTCGCCGAATAAAACGACACCGACACGCGAGCCTTCTCTTTCGCTGACTTCAGCCCCGAGACCGACAAACAATGCTTCGACATCTACCCAGCGAACTGAACCACTGACTGGACGAGCGAAAATCTGCACCAAGGTAATGTGGTGTTTACGCTTCATAAATTGAGTACCATTTTTTAGTACCATTCACAATGAAATTTAAGCAATGAATTATTTGAAAAAGCTATTTGATCCAGATCAAAGCAGCTGGCCCATAAACTCGTGGACTTCATGGCCCGGGCGGAAAAGCCCAAGGCGTTTGATTTCCCAATGCAGGCGAACACCCGAATTCTGCACGACCCGCGAACGGATGGTTTCGCCAAGCGTCTCGAGGTCATGCCCCGAGGCAGTGCCGGTGTTGA
Organism: uncultured Alphaproteobacteria bacterium; assembly: GCA_963776115.1. Lineage (GTDB taxonomy): Bacteria > Pseudomonadota > Alphaproteobacteria > Rhizobiales > Rhizobiaceae > Phyllobacterium. The sequence goes on from CAVZLS010000010.1 coordinate 6,061, forward strand.
TCATGAAATTGCAATGCATCGGTGACATCTGAGCGCCACCGATCATCAGCCCGCGCCCGCCAGCCTTGTCGATCTCTTTCCAGGCCGATGAGCCTTCAGGGTTCTTGAACGTCGAACCGCCGGTCTTTTCCCGGATAGGTTGTACCGTTTCACGGTGCTGCTGGACGGCATCCATCGCTGTCTGGATTTCCCCGCGATCACCCGGCACGCCCTCGAATAGCGCCGAAGTGAAGATCAGATCGTTTGCCGCGCCGGAATGGCGATAGGCGTAGCCCATGTCGGCGTTTGAAAGAATTCGAACCTCGCCCTTGCGATCAAGGGCACGCACTTCCACCACACGCTCACGCGTTTCAACGCCGTTCGCACCGGCATTCATGCGCAGAGCGCCGCCGATCCCGCCAGGGATACCGTGATAGAAATGAAACCCGGCGATGCCCGCCTCCAAGGCTGCAGCAGCCACACGCTTGTCTGGCGTAGCCGTGCCCGCACGCAACTGCGTATCGCCAACCCGCTCAACCTCGCCGAAACCCTTGGCCGACAGGCGGACGACGAAACCCGGAATACCGCCGTCGCGCACCAGGAGATTGGAGCCGATACCGACGACGAGGATCGGATATTCTTGCGGGACAGCTTTGAGGAATGCCGACAAATCTTCCTCGTCCGCAGGCTGGAACATGACTTCAGCTAGACCGCCAGCGCGGAACCACGTGACCTTTTCCATGCCCATATTGGGTGTCAGGCGACCGCGCAGACTTGAAAATCTATCGCCCAGCTTTTTCAGCAGGGCTTCGCCGTCAATAAGTGGAGACATTGTATCCTTCCCGCCCGAACCATCCCTGTCGGAGCAACCGCCAAATCTAGAGCGCTGCGAGTTCCTTTGGCAAGGCATAGGCCCATTGGGTTATGTTGCCCGCCCCAAGAAAGATCACAAAATCATCCGGCTTGGCGATCTCGGCGATCAAAGGAGCCACTTCTTGCGGACCCGCGATATAGCGCGCGTCACGGTGTGCAGCGGTCTTGATACGCGAAACCAGCGCCTCTGAAGTCACCCCCGGAATCGGATCTTCGCCAGCCGCATAAACGGGCGCCAAGACGACTGTATCGGCATCGTTGAAGCAAGCCGCAAACTCATCGAACAAGCTGGCGAGCCGTGTGAATCGATGCGGTTGAACGACCGCGATCACGCGGCCTTTCGCGGAATCCCGCGCCGCTCTCAAGACCGCTTTGATCTCGACCGGATGGTGGCCATAATCATCGAATATCTCGACACCCTTCCATGAACCGGTATGGGTAAACCGGCGCTTGACCCCACCGAAGGATGACAAGCCCTTCTTGATGTCCTCGGACGAGATGCCAAGCTCATGCGCAACGGCAATCGCCGCTGTGGCGTTGGAAACGTTGTGCCGGCCTGGCATGGGCAGGCGCAGCCCCGTAATCTCGGTGATCTCACCTGTCTTGCGCTTGGCGATATGAACATCGAAACGCGAGGCAGCGCCGTCAACGACGAGATTGACGAAACGAACATCCGCTTGCGGATTCTCCCCATAGGTGATGACCCGGCGATCCTCAATCCGCGATACCAGCGACTGTACTTCCGGATGGTCAAGGCACATCACACCGAACCCGTAAAACGGTACATTCTCGACGAACTGCCGGAAAGCTTCGCGAACCCTGTCGAACGTGCCGTAGTGATCGAGATGCTCGGGATCGATGTTGGTGACAACGGCCACATCAGCCGGAAGCTTCAGGAACGTGCCGTCGCTCTCGTCTGCTTCGACGACCATCCAGTCGCCCTCGCCCATGCGTGCATTCGTACCATAGGCGTTGATGATACCGCCATTGATAACCGTCGGATCGAGATTGCCCGCATCGAGCAAAGTAGCGACCATGGAGGTGGTCGTCGTCTTGCCATGGGTGCCGCCGATGGCGACGGCCTTGCGGAAACGCATCAGTTCGGCGAGCATTTCGGCGCGGCGGACGACCGGAAGCAGCTTCTCTCGGGCCGCGATCAATTCAGGATTGGATTTCTTGATGGCCGTTGAAACAACGACGACTTCGGCGTCGCCTACGTTCTCCGCCTTGTGGCCAACGAAGATCTCGATGCCTTTTTCGCGCAGACGCTGCACATTGGCGCTGTCGGCCTGATCGGAGCCTTGAACCTTGTAGCCAAGGTTATGTAATACTTCGGCAATACCACTCATGCCGATACCGCCGATACCGATGAAATGAACAAGGCCTATATTGAGCGGCATCTTCATGGACGCACTCCTTTTTTGAAATCTTCAATCCGTTGACCGGACGCAATAGCTTCTGCGAGGTCCGCAAGCAACCTTGTGGCTTGCGGTTTGCCGGTGGTGCGGGCTTTTTCCGCAATAAATGCCAGACGGGTGGGTTCGTTCATCGCACTTGTCAGGATGGACGCAATGCGCTCCGGGGAGAGTTCGGACTGTTTGATGACGTCGGCTCCGCCGGCAGCCTGGAGCGCGGCTGCGTTCGCCGCCTGATCGTGGTCAAGGGCATGCGGAAACGGCACAAGAATGGCTGGCCGGCCGATGGCGGCTATCTCGGAAACTGTGGAAGCGCCCGAACGCGAAAGAACGAAATGGGATTCGGCGATGCGATGCGGCATATCGAGAAAGAATGGCGCAACCTCTGCCTTGATGCCGAGCGATTCGTAAGCGGAGCGGACATATGACTCGTCTTCCGAGCGCGCCTGCTGCGTCACAACAAGGCGCGCGCGATCTTCCGGCGCCAGCAGCTTGATGGCAGCGGGCACGGCAGTGGAAAAGTATTGCGCGCCCTGACTGCCGCCAAACACCAGAAAATGGAAAGGCTGGTGCGCCTGCGAGGCTTTATAAGGCTTGCCCACCTCTGCCAGGACCGCCGGGCGCACCGGATTTCCGGTGGCGATTGTCTTTTGCGCAAATGGTCCACCGGTATCGGTCAAAAAGCCGCCAGCAATTGCATTGACACGAGTCGCCAGCGCTTTGTTGGCACGTCCCATCACTGCATTCTGCTCGTGGATGAGTGTCGGTATTTTCATACCGCTCGCCGCATAGAGCGGTGGCAGTGTTGGATAACCGCCAAATCCGGCAACCAGCTTTGGCCGAAACGTCCGGAAAAACTTGCGGGAATCGAGATTGCCGAGCCAAAGGGTCCAGAAGGTCTTTGCCAAGGCAACCGGATTGCGCCCGGCAATAGTGGCGGATCTGACGACATGTATCTGCTCGGCGGGAAATGCGCCCGTGAAGCGTTGTGCACGTTCGTCGGTCGCCAGATGGATATCCCACCCACGCTCTATCAATTCATGTGCAAGCGCTTCAGCCGGGAACAGATGCCCGCCTGTCCCCCCTGCAGCTAGAAAAATAACCCCCTTGGACATCGATCAGGTGCTACCTAACATCGAATGCATTTTCGAATTTGCCAACGTCGCGGAACGCCGTGCCTCGGGGCGGCGGCGTGTGAGCGCGAGTAAAAGCCCTGTCGAAATTGCCACCGCGATCAGTGATGAACCACCGTAGGAGATGAATGGCAGCGTCATGCCCTTAGCGGGCATCAGGTGCAGATTGACCGACATGTTGATGATCGACTGGAACCCAAACAGGATCACCAGACCCGACACGGCAAGGCGGGTGAAATCATCGCGTTCTTTCAGGGCGATCGACAAACCACGGATAACGATGAATCCGAAGATCAGCACTATCAACAGGCAGAGGGCGATACCGTATTCTTCTGCGGTCACGGAGAATATGAAGTCGGTGTGGCTGTCAGGAATGATGCGCTTGATGGTGCCCTCGCCCGGACCCTGGCCAAACCAGCCACCGCGAACGATCGCCTCACGCCCCGCATCGACCTGGAAAGTATCGCCTTCGCCAGTCAGGAACCGGTCGATACGGCCGGCAACGTGCGGAAAGACCGTGTAGGCGCCAAAGAATCCGCCAACTGCCAGGACACCCAGGAGAATAATCCAGAACCACGGTACACCTGCCATGAAGAACATCGCGCCCCAGGTAACGGCTGTCAGGATGGTCTGGCCAAGATCGGGCTGTGCAACCAGTAATGCCGCGACAACTGCAAACAACACCATGGCGAAGAAGTTGCCGGGAATGTCCTTGCGGCGTTCGTTTTCCGCAAACAGCCACGCGCAAATGATGACAAAGGCCGGCTTCATGAATTCGGACGGCTGAATGGATATGCCGGCAAGCGAGACCCAACGCCTGGCACCTTTGACCTCGATACCGAAGAATAGGGCACCAACCATCGCCACGAGGGAAATGCCGAGCATGATCATGGCGAAGCGCCGGATTGTTTTTGGCGCCATGAAGGAGACTGCGAACATCACCATGACCGCCGGCACCATGAACAGCGCCTGGCGCTTGACGAAGTGAAAGCTGTCGAGGCCGATACGCTCGGCGACCGCGGGGCTCGCGGCGAACGATAGCAGAATGCCAAGCCCCATCAGCGCCAAGCAGGCGGCGAGGAGAAACCGATCGATTGTCCACCACCAATCGGCAACGGGACCACGGTCAACACGACTAACCATCAGCTTCTAGCTCCCATGATTGGTGCTGCGCCTTCAAGCGCAAGGACGGCCGAGCGGAATGCGTCGCCGCGTTTTTCAAAGTTCTGAAATTGGTCGAAACTGGCGCAGGCCGGCGACAGCAGAACCACGGGTTCACTCGAACCGTCCCTGGCTGCATCGCGCGCGGCATGATCCACAGCAGCACTGATTGTGCCGGATATTTCGAATGGTGCAGCGTCGCCCAGCGTTGCCGCAAATTGCGGTGCCGCCTCGCCGATCAGATACGCCTTGGCAATGCGCGGGAAAAAACCGGACAGCGAAGCGATGCCGCCTTCCTTGGGCAAGCCTCCAGCGATCCAGTAAATACGCGGAAACGATGACAAAGCCGGCGCAGCGGCTTCCGCGTTTGTTGCCTTGGAATCGTTGACGAACAAGGTTCTCCCGAGCCGCGCGACCTGCTCCATGCGATGAGCGAGACCTGGAAACGTTTTCAGCCCCGCATTGATTTCTTCAATTGAGAGGCCGACGGTGCGGCAAGAGGCGAAGGCAGCAAGCGCATTTTGCGCATTGTGTTCGCCGCGCAGCGAGCCGATGCCCGCGAGCGATGCAACAATTGTTTCATCGCCCTTTCTGGCGAAACTCAGCTCGGGACCATTGGCGAAATACCCGTCACGAATGGCTAAGCGTTTTGAAATGCGAATGACGGATTTGCCTGTCCGCTCCAGCCGGTCGGCGATTGCCGCTGAAAAGCTGTCATCCACGCCAACGATTGCGGTTTCGCTACCGGCGACCAGACGTTCCTTGATCTCGGCATAATGTTGCATCGTGCCGTGCCGGTCGAGATGATCCGGCGTCAGATTGAGCAGGATACCTGCGGTCGGATTGAGCGACGGTGCCAGATCGATCTGGTAGGACGAACACTCAACAACATAAAACCGATCATCGGCGGGCGGCTGCAACGTCATGACCGCCGTGCCGATATTGCCGCCAAGTTGAACGTCGCGACCCGAACTCTTGATGATGTGGGCGATCAGCGCAGTTGTGGTCGATTTGCCGTTGGTGCCGGTAATGGCAATGAAGGGGCTGTGGTTGCGAGCCAGGTTGCGCTCGCGCACGAAGAGCTCGATATCGCCGATGATCTCGACGTCTGCTGCCCTTGCGAGATCCACCGTCCAGTGTGGCCGCGGGTGAGTGAGCGGCACGCCGGGTGACAACACGAATGACGAAAACTGCTTCCAATCGACCTGACGAAGATCAGCTGTCTCTATTCCGGCACTTTGTGCGCGCGCCACACTTTCGGGATTATCGTCCCAGGCAACGACCTTGGCTCCGCCCGCGATGATCGCCTGTGCCGTCGCAATGCCCGAACCGCCGAGCCCGAAGAGCGCGATGGTCTTGTCCTTCATGGAATGGACAGCGATCATGCTCTACCTCAGTTTAAGCGTGGAGAGGCCGATCAGTGCGAGGATCACGGCAATGATCCAGAAGCGGATCACGACCTGGCTCTCCGTCCAGCCCTTCTTTTCGAAATGGTGGTGAATTGGCGCCATCAGGAAGACGCGCTTTCCAGTCATCTTGAACGATGCCACCTGGATGATCACCGACATTGCCTCCATGACGAACACGCCGCCGATGATGGCGAGGACGATCTCATGCTTTGTGGCAACGGCGACTGCACCTATGAGGCCGCCGAGCGCAAGGGAGCCGGTATCGCCCATGAAAATAGCGGCCGGGGGCGCATTGAACCAAAGAAAACCAAGCCCAGCGCCGATGACCGATCCGAGCACGACGGCCAGTTCACCCGTGCCTGGCGTAAAGTGAATCTGCAGATAATCGGCAAAAATCGCGTTGCCTGCGAGATAGGCGATGACGCCGAACGAAGCCGCCGCGATCATCACCGGCACTGTCGCTAAGCCATCCAGACCGTCGGTAAAATTCACCGCATTGCCTGCGCCTACCATGACGAAGGCAGCAAATGGAATGAAGAATATGCCAAGGTTGAGGATGAGTTCCTTGGCAAACGGGAACGTCAGCGAGGACGAGAATGGCTCCTGCCCTGCCCGCATGATGGCAAGACCGGCTATGGCAGCGACAAGGAATTCGATGCCCAGACGTGCACGCGCCGAAAAGCCCTTGAACGACTGTTTGCTGACCTTGAGATAGTCATCGTAAAAGCCGATCGCTCCGAAGAACAATGCGACCAATAGAACGATCCAGACATAGACGTTCGACCAATTTGCCCAAAGCAAAGAAGAAAGGACAATGCCGGTCATGATCATCAGGCCGCCCATGGTCGGCGTTCCGGCCTTTTTGAAATGGGTCTGCGGACCATCGGCGCGGATCGGCTGGCCGCGTCCCTGCCGGATGCGCAGCGAGTCGATGATGCGCGGGCCAAACAGGAAAACAATCAGCGCAGATGTGATCAGCGCTCCACCGGTTCTGAACGTGATATAGCGGAACACGTTCAGAAACTGGATATGTTCCGCCAGACCGGCGAGATAGTACAAGCATAAGTTAATTCCCCATACCCGCAGGCTATTCGGCAGGACCGAGCGGCTCTACGGTGTTGTATTTTTGCAGGAGCGTTTTCACGATCTGCGCGAAGCCGGTCCCCTTGGATGACTTGACCATGATCACGTCACCGGCTCTGATGGTGTTCAGCAATTGCGGTTGCAATTCGTCTACGGTCTGCCTGTATTCGGCATGAAATTCAACCGGCATGGCCGATTTCAGCGCTGCCATCTCTGGTCCGCCGAGAAAAACCATGTTGATTGGATTGGCCAGGATCACCGAAGATAACTCGGCGTGCAGCTTCGGCGCCTGTTTGCCCAATTCCAGCATGTCGCCAAGGACCGCAATGCGCCGGCCCTTGCCGTGAGGTGTTGCGGCCGCCAATAGTTCGATTGCCGCGCGCATCGACGCGGGATTGGCGTTATAGCTCTCATCAATCAATGTGAACGTTCCATTGGCGATCTCAAGGAGATGACGCGCGCCGCGACCGCTCTCCGGCCGCAAGGACGCGAGCGCCAGCGTTACCTTGGTCATATCCGCCCCCGTCAGGTGCGCGGCGCCAAGGACTGCAAGTACGTTCTGGACCATATGCCTGCCAGGAGCACCGATTTTGACGACCGCTTCCTCGCCCGCAAGACGCGCCGTCAAACAAGAACATTCGTCGTGGAGTTTAAGCTTCATCAGACGGTAGTCGGCGCGCGCATTCTCGCCAAAGCTCTTGATGTGCTCGATACCTGTATCATGCGCCAGCTTTTCCAAAAGTTTGAAGTGCTTGTCATCGCGGTTGAGCAACGCATAGCCGCCCGGTACAACTCCTTCGAAGATCTCGGCCTTGGCGATGGCGATTTCCTGCAAATTCTTGAAGTGCCCGAGATGTGCAGCAGCAATCAAGGTAATCAACGCGACGTGCGGACGAACCATTTTGACGAGCGGGCGTATTTCGTCGGCATGGTTCATGCCGATTTCAAAGATGCCATAATCAGTGTCCGCGGGCATGCGCGCGAGCGTGAGCGGTACGCCCCAATGATTATTGAAGGATGCGACGGAGGCATGCACTTTTCCGGCTTGTGCAAGAACATGCCGCAGTGCCTCCTTGGTGGTTGTCTTGCCGACCGATCCCGTGACGGCCACGATCTGCGCATGCGAGCGTTCCCGCGATGCAATGCCCAGCCGGGTCAACGCCGCCAACACATCGTCAACGACGATCATCGGCGCTTTCAATTTGCCGAGCGCCGGCAGTTTTGCTTCGGCGACCACGAGGAGTGCTGCGCCAGCTGCAACTGCAGCCGTTGCGTAGTCATGGCCATCGAGAGCATCGCCCTTGATGGCAAAGAACACTTCGCCGGTCCGCAGGGTGCGCGTATCAATGGAAATTCCGGTGATCCCTTCAGGCAATTTGCCGACGGGCCTTCCATTCATCGCTTCGACCATTGCATCGGAAGTCCAGAGCAGTCTCATGCGCCCTTCTCCCGCGCCAGCCGGTCTTTAAGCGCCTGGGCGACTTCGACGTGATCAGAGAACGGGAGCACAACATCGCCGATGGTCTGGCCTTCTTCGTGCCCCTTACCCGCTACGATCAGCGTATCGCCGGTCTTCATCATGGCGACGGCTTCTTGGATCGCCTCGCGGCGGTCTGCGATTTCGCGGGCACCGGGAGCAGCGGCGAGAATTTCGGAACGGATGGTGGCAGGAACTTCGGAACGCGGATTGTCATCGGTCACGATGACCACATCCGCGAGGCGTGTTGCGATTTCGCCCATCATCGGGCGCTTGCCCTTGTCACGATCACCGCCGCAGCCGAAAACCACGATAACACGGCCCGTCGTGAACGGCCGAACTGACGTCAGCACATTTTCGAGCGCGTCGGGCTTATGGGCATAATCGACATAGGCAGGAGCGCCATCTTCGGTCGCACCAACGAGATCGAGCCGTCCCGGCGCACCCTTCAACCGCTCAAGCCCGCGCATGGCAGCTGCGGCAGGGACACCCGTGGCAATCGCGAGGCCTGCTGCGACCAGACCATTGGCCACCTGGAAATCACCAGCGAGCGGTAGTGTAATCTCAAAGATCTCACCGGCGATGTGCACTTCAACGTGCTGGCGGAAGCGCTCGTGCTCGACCCGCTTCAGGGTGATGAAATCGCCCTTCCGGCCGACGGTCAAAACCGTACAACCAGCTTGCTCTGCTGCGGCGATGGTGGGTTTGGAGAACGGATCGTCTGCAAAGATGATTGCCGGTGCGCCCTTGGGCAGAAGCTCTGTGAATAGCCGCAGCTTCGCTGCATGATACTCCTCGACGGTCGCATGATAATCCATGTGATCGTGGCCGAGATTGGTGAAGGCTCCGGCCAAAAGCCGGACGCCGTCGAGCCGGCGCTGGTCGAGACCATGAGAGGAGGCCTCCATCGCCGCGTGGGTTACGCCCTCTTCCACCAATTCGCGCAGCAACTTATGCAGTTCGACCGGATCTGGTGTCGTCAGCGAACCATAATCATCGCGCTTCGGTGAGACGACGCCAGTAGTTCCGATGCTTGCCGAAGCAAAGCCCGCCTGCGCCCATATCTGACGCGTGAATGACGCGACGGAGGTTTTGCCACTGGTGCCGGTAATGGCAACCATCACATCTGGCTGGAGTTTGTAAAAGCTGGCGGCAGCCAGTGCCAATGTCCTGCGTGGATCATCGACATAAATGATAGGTACGGAGACATTGCCAAGCTTTGCTCCGCGCGACGTCACGATCACGACGGCACCGCGCGCCACCGCATCGGCAGCATAGGCAACGCCATCGGCCTTCGAGCCCTTCAATGCAGCAAACAGAAATCCACGTTCGACCTTGCGGGAATCCGACGTCAGGCCACGGATTGTCTTCTCTCCGAGTTCGGAGATAGCCAAGGCTGGTATGCCGTTCAGATCTTTCAGTTTCATGGCCGGACTGGACCCATCTTCACTTTAAAAACCATCGAAAACGCGACGATATGATTCGCGTTCTACCGTTATTGATCAAAATTAACCATCAATGGAGCGGATTCTTGTTCTTCGCGGAAATCTGGCTGAACCCCGAGGAACGATGCCGATCTGCGAATGATATCTGCAACCATTGGTGCTGCGTTGAAACCTGCCGTGGCGCCTACCTTGCCTTCTTCCGCCTTGGGTTCGTCGATAATTGTCAGAACCACATATTCCGGCTTGTCGATCGGAAAGGCTGCGACAAAGGCGTTAAAGCGTACGTCGCTGGAGTAACGGCCGTTGATCACTTTTTCCGCAGTGCCGGTCTTGCCACCAACGCGATACCCGGGAACCGATGCCCGGTTACCGGAACCACCAGAGCCTTTCTCAGCGTTCAGGCGATAAAGATAGCGCATATCCTCGCTGGTCTTTTCGCTGACTACCTGTTTTGCGACCTTGTTTGCCGCTTCGATTGTGCGGGGCAGGAAAGTCGGTTCAATGAGCTTGCCGCCATTCATCAAGGCGGCTGCACCAACCGCCGTCTGCAATGGTGTTGTGGCCATGCCGTGACCGAAGGCGATCGTAATGGAATGCACTTTCTTCCAGACCTTCGGTTCCATCGGACGCGCGACTTCGGGCAATTCCGTCTGCATTCGATCAAGCAGTCCCATGCGATGCAGGAAGGCACGGTGTCCTTCGATGCCAACAACGTCCGCTTCCTTGGCCGAGCCGATGTTCGAGGAGTAGATGAAGACTTCCGGCATGGTCAGGATGCGATTTTTCCCATGGAAATCGCGGATCGTCTGTCGACCGATGGTGATCGGGCGTCTCGCGTCGAAGGTACTCTGCAGATTGACCTTACCGGAATCGAGCGCCATCGCGGTGGTAAAACTCTTGATGGTGGAACCCATCTCGTAGGTACCGGCGGACATGCGATTGAGATGGTCTTTATCCAGCGCGTTGAATGGATTGTTCGGGTCGAAATCCGGCGCTGAAGCCATCGCAAGCACTTCGCCGGTATGCACATTGATCACGACCGCACCGGCCGCAATCGCCCGGTATTTTTGCATCGCGGTGACGACCACATCGCGCACGACATGTTGGACACGCAGATCGATCGACAATTTCACCGGCTCAAGCGAGCGGCTGTCGGCAAGACCGACATCGCGCAGGTCGGACAGACCCTGTTCGTCGATGTATTTCTCCATGCCGGCAATACCCTGATTGTCGATATTGACGAGACCAAGGATATGCGAAGCAGTGGGGCCGCCCGGATAGAAACGGGACTTCTCCGTGCGGAAGCCAATGCCTGGAATTCCCAGCGCCATGATCTGGCTCTTCTGCTGCGGTGTCAGGCCGCGCTTGAGCCAGGCAAAACCTGTCCCGCTCTTGAGGCGGCTATAGGTCTGTTCGAAGTTGAGATCCGGCAAAACTGTCGAAAGCAATTCGATGGCTTCGTCCGGGTCGACGATCTTGCGCGGCTCGGCATAAAGCGAGGCGGTCTTGATATCGGTGGCCAAGACTTCACCATTGCGGTCGAGAATATCAGGACGCGATGCAAGCACCGCCCCGGTCGGGCCATTGTAACCCGTCGTGTCTTCCTGCATCCCATAGTAAACCAGGCGCCCACCGATGATGCCGTATATCCCGACGAAACAGGCTATCGCCATGACAACACGATTGCGGGCGCGATTGCCCGATTTTTTCTTTCTGGCATCCAGCGCGAAAACAGGCGCGATGCCCGTCACCAATTCAGCTTTCTTCTGTTTGATCCAGATCGCAGCCATCAATAGAGCCCCGCTGCCTTTGGCGCTGCAATCGGAACAATTCGCTTGGGCGGCTTGGGCGCCGCCTTCGGTTTGTTGATGCTGCCGGTCATGGTTGTGTCTGGTTTGATTTTCTCACCTGCATCTGCCTCGGTGATAATGTTCGCAACGTCATCCAAATCTTGCGAGACAGGTTTCGGCTGCGGCAATTCAGTGATGTTGATGATCTGTTGCGCTTCCACCTGTTGCAGGTCGAGTTGGCCTTGAAACGTCTCAACCAGCTTTTGCAGACGGTTCGGCTGGGTCAGCAGACTCCAATCAGCCTTGAGCAGATCGATCGTGTCCCTCTCATCCGTTATCATGCGCTGGAGCCGGGTAACCTGCGTCATCTGGTTTTCAGCATCGTGCTTGATCTTGTAGGTCACGGCGGCCGCCAGGATCATCAGCCCGATCAATATGATGTCGAAGGTACGCAGCACGGATCAGCCCCTCGCTGTTTCATGGAACATTGGAAGATTCGGCAAGCCATAGATCGAATGATCCTCGGCCAGCGGCGGATTGTCTGTGCGGATGCCGGCGCGCAATTTCGCCGAGCGGGCTCGCGGATTGCGAAGAGCCTCTGCCTCGCTCGGTGCAACGATGCCCTTGCCGACCGGGGTGAAGCTTGCCAGGCGCTGTTCGAGTTGCGGCAGATGACGCGAGCCGCCGCCAGTACCTGAGCGGTCGGAAAAGAAGCGCTTGACGATACGGTCTTCGAGCGAATGGAACGTGACGACGACGAGCCGCCCGCCCGGCTTCAGCACACGTTCAGCGGCATGCAGCGCGCGTACGAGTTCGCCCAATTCATCGTTGACGAAAATGCGCAGGGCCTGGAACACCCGCGTCGCCGGATGGATCGGCACTTTCGGGTTTCTGCCGACAAGCGCCTCAATCGCATTGGCAAGGTCGCGCGTGCGAGTGAATGGTTCGGTCACCCGGCGCTTGTCGATCATACGGGCGATGCGCCCGGCATGGCGCTCCTCCCCGAGAAAGTTGAAGATACGCGCCAGATCACCGATTTTCAGGCGATTGACGACGTCGGCAGCACTCGGCCCGGTACTCGACATACGCATGTCGAGCGGGCCATCCTTCTGGAACGAGAAGCCCCGCTCAGCCTCATCGATCTGCATGGACGAAACGCCGATATCGAGAACGATGCCATCGGGTGCACCGAGTAACGCGACCTGATCGAGTGTCGAAAAAGTGCCCTGCACCAGGGTCAATCGCCCGGCGTATTCCTTTTCCATGGCACGGCCGGCCTGGATGGCTGTTGGGTCGCGATCGACAGCCGTTACGGAAGCGCCTGTCTCCAGAATTCGCTTTGTATAGCCACCTGCGCCGAACGTACCATCGATAATCAGCTGACCTTTTTCCGGCTGGAGCGCGGCAACGACTTCATCGAGCAGGACCGGAATATGACGGCCATCGCCCGCATCTGGCGAACCCGCCATCAGTTCTTCCCCGCGGTCAGATTTTCCTGACGGCGCTTTTCCGCCAGTCGCTGCCGGACCTTTGCCCGATGCGCCTCGAACCGCTCCGGGTGCCACATCTGAAAATGCGTGTTGGCGCCCGCAAAGGTCACATCCGACGAAATGCCCGTATGCTCGCGCATGAAATCCGTAACCGTTATCCGCCCATCCCCGTCCAGCTTCAGGAAACCGCCATCCGCGTGAAGATAAAACGACATATCGTCCGCCGTCTCCGCGAAAGGATCCTCGCTGTCCAGATGGTTGTCGAAGCGCGTCAAGAGTTCCGGGCCGCCCGCATCGAGCGCAGGCAGATGCAGAGAACGCAGGGCGTAGAGTTCCGTGTGTCCGGCCGCCTGGATGATCGAACGAAAATGCGCCGGGACGGACACCCGCCCCTTCGCATCGATCCTGTTCGTCACATGTCCGAGGAACCGGTTCAAAACGCAACTCCGCCGTTTCCGCCCCCAGGGCTTCGATCATCTCTACCTCTGCCTCACCCTTCGATCGCTTCGAAGCGCGAGCCCCACCAATAGAAGTCCAAGCACCGGCAAACTGAGCCGAACGCCAGCCTTGGCATGCCAAATCGTATTTCGGGAAACACCGTGTCGACTGAACGCTACTGATGAAATCAATCGATATCATGGGGCACTATGGGCGTCAATGGGATTACAAGACACAGAGTGGGAATGAGCCGCTATTCCGGCACACTTCCGGCGATTCTGAATTTATCGCTCATTAAGCTTAATGAAGGGTTAGGACTCTTCGGGAAGTTGTAATTGACAACGCACGGCCGGATCGCTCGAAAGCAGCGAAATCGGTAAATTGAAAATGCCAGCTGGCCTGTAAGCCGGGTTCTGTATGGCTGGATTTTCATCCAACGCGGCAGCCATTCATCTTGGACGGATGTTGCCATCCGCCTCCTGCAACCCACCCGGACGACTGACCCGGAAACTGATCGCCGGACTTTCGCCCGGCACGCCGTCCCTATTCGGTTTTGCTCCCGGTGGGGTTTGCCATGCCGCCCCTGTTACCAGTTGCGCGGTGGGCTCTTACCCCACCCTTTCACCCTTACCCCGTCATTCCTTGCGTCCAGTTCAGTATCCTTTTGTCGCAATTCCGGACGGAAAACCGCTTCACACTTTTCCTGGAATTGCTCTGAACCCGGCGCAACGAAAGACGGGGCGGTTTCCTTTCTGTGGCACTTTCCCTGGGGTCACCCCCGCCGGACGTTATCCGGCACCGTGTTTCCATGGAGCCCGGACTTTCCTCACATGCCGCCTTTCGGCGTATGACATGCGCGGCTGCCCGGCCAGCTGGCGATGCGTATAAATGCGTTTCGGAGGAAAAACGCAAATGAAAAAGGCCGGATACTATCCGGCCTTTGAATTCAGCAGGGGTTTGACCAACCTTACATGGAGGCCATTTGCAACTTCACCTTGCTGCAATAGTTGGCAGAAACCGGGTTCATGCGCGTGGCGCCATGACCGGCATTATAGCGCAGGATGGTGCCGCAGGTCGTGCCGTTACCAAGCTTGTGCGCGCCGGCAAGATACTTCATGCCCCACTGGATATTTGTTTCCGGGTTGTAGAGCGCCTGCCGCGATCCCGTATAGCCAAGACCACGCGCTGTCTCGAGCTTGATCTGCATCAGTCCGATTTCACCGGCGCTGCCGGTCATGTTCGGACGATAATTGCTTTCCACCCTGACGACCGCGTTCGCCAGAGCAAAAGGAACACCATAGGACGACGCGTAAGAGCTGATAATCGTCGAATAGTTCGACGATCCGATCGCTGAAGGAACACCGCCCGTGGTCATTGTATCGACACGGTTGATGGTCTGGTTGCGAACGACGGTTTTCACCCGCGCTTTAGCATGAACCACCGGGCGTTTGTGGGTTGAAGCCTTTTTGCTCACCCGCTGCGGCTTGACTGCGCTTTTCTTGACCGCCGTCTTTTCAACACTGCGCTTGGCTTGGATCTTTGCCTGCACTGGCTTCGTAGACTTGTTAACGGCTTTCTGTTTTTCCGCTTCGGCCCGTTTTGCCTTCATGTAGTCGGCGAGGTTTGTCGGCTCCTTTGGAGCGCTGAATGCTGAATTTGTGCCGAAGAAGGCCATCGCCCCAAGGAGGGCGAAAATCATACCAAATTTTTTTGTCATCTTTTTCCGTCTAGAAGCTTGGGCCGCACGAACGTGCACGCCGGGACCGTTCCGTGCCAAAAAACACAAGGGCAATGCCCGGAACATTGGCCAAGGATTTGACGGCGCAATGCAGCCGAATATTGATCGGCCAAATAACTTTGTGTAACCCATTGAAATATATATGCTGCAACGCACAAAGCCTATCAGGAAAAGACTTTTTCGTTCAACAACTTATGACGTGACCGCCGGCAGTGCAGAAAGTAGCTTGTGCAGGGTTTCGATGGTCGATACGTCCGCTACTCCATCGACTTTTTCAGGGCGAAAGTGACGCTGGAAGGCCAAAATGCCCAATTGTGTCGACGAACCGAACACGCCATCGATAGGAACGCCATAGCCATAAAGCGCCAGCATTGACTGCAGGGCCTCGACGGGTTGCCCCTCATCGCCAAGCGAAAAGAACCTTCCGCCGCGTACTGGCGAAGGGCCGACCCAATGGCCAATGCCCGCGTCGTAAAGTGCTGGCCATGGAAATTTTTCGCCGGGATCGATCTTGCGCGCCGGCGCGATATCCGAATGCGCCAAAACATTCTCCGGCCGGATGCTGTGGCGCGTCACAATACCCTTGCAAAGATCGATCACTGCCTCGATTTGCCGTTCAGGGAAATCCGGAAACCCGAGCAGCGGACCGCCGTTGACGATCTCGATTCCGATGGAACAGGAATTGATATCGGTCTCGCCTTTCCAGGAACTCTGCCCCGCATGCCAGGCGCGTTCGCTTTCTGGCACCATCTGTACGATACGGCCATTCTCGTAAACGACGTAGTGAGCGGACACTTCACTTTGCGGATTTGCCAGCCAGCTTTCTGCTGCCTCGCCGGTTTCCATGCCGGTATAATGCAGGATCAAGATGGAGGGACGTTTGCCATCCTTGCGCGGACCAAAATTCGGCGAGGCATGAACATCGGCCCGCGGTTGGTCCGGCTCAAACGTGCTCATATGCCTTAAGGTCTTTTTCGACTTTATCCCAAGCCGCATTGATCGCGGCGATGCGCTGGTTGGCAATGGCGATGAACTCTTCCGGCACTCCGCGTGCCATCAACATGTCCGGATGGTTTTCGCGAACGAGGGCACGATACTGCTTGCGTGCGGTTTCAAAATTGACGTCCCGTGGAAGACCGAGAACGAGATATGGATCCGCCTGACTGCGCCCGACATGCCGTGCCAATATGATGTCGAATTTCTCCTCATCAATCGCAAATATCTCAGCGACTGTCCCGAGAAAAATCAGCTCCTCGTCGTGCAAGGCGCCGTCTGATTTGGCAATGTGGAACAACCCGTCAAGAATGTCTTCCAGCATCTTGCAGTTGGGCTTGCCTGAGCCGCACAGCGAAGCCAATTGCGTGGCGTAGGCTTCGTAGCCCGCCACATCCTGCTTGGCGAGGTTATAAAGGCGTGTGACCTGATCCTGATATTGTGCCGGCACATGGAAAATGTCATTGAAAGCGTTGATTTCCACCTGCGTCACGACGCCGTCGGCCTTTGCCATCTTGGCCGACAATGCAATCATGGCGATGGAGAAGGCTACGCGCCGCCGCGTTTCCGGATCGCCTTCAAACGCAGTACGCACCGCCTCGATGATGCTCGAAAAGGCATCGATCGCTGTGCTGGTAATGAAATCGCTGATGCGGCGCCAAATCGACATATGTTCGTTTTATTCAAATTCGTTCGCAATTGCGAGAGAGATAGTGTGTCGAAAAACGCGTTTTGCCGGGACCGGTTGACGCAGCATTTGCGTGCGTTTGGCAAAGCGGCCAGCGCATGGCTGGCCGCTTACCCATGACTGGGATTGTTTTTACTGAACGCCGAGCGCGTCCTTGATGGCTTTTTCTGCAGAGTCCGCAGCCGCCTTGACCTGATCCGCCGTCTGACCGGCTGCCGTCGCGGCATCCTCAGCCGCCTTTCGGGCGGTGGCGACTGCAGCCTGCTTTTGCTCAGCCGTCATTGTCGCGGCCTGTTCCTTGATCTTTTTCAAGGTCTCTTCCGCGTTCATTGGCGCGGCCGGCGCTTCCGTAGCCGCGGGCGCTTGGGCCGGAGCTGGAGCTGGAGCTGGTGCCGGTGCCGGCTGTTCGGCTTTTGCCGGCGGCTGTTCCGACTTCTGCTCACTCTCGCCGCAACCGGCCAGCGCCAGAAGCGAAACCGCCGCCAGCGAAACAACAAATTTACTCTTCATGGTTTCCTCTCCGAAATTGCTAGATGGCCCCTCGATTCCATCTTATCGAAAATAAGGCAAAGTTGGATTCTGTTTTGGCTTTCGGTTAATTCCTGTGTGGATAACCACACATACGCAGAAAATTTAATCCAAGTGCTGCAGCCGATTGCGCTTGCTAACCGGGCCTGTTTATTGTGGCAGGCGGCGGCGCAAGCTCGCCGAAATTTTTGCAAATCACCAATTTTGAGATCGGACGAATATTATGAGCGACAAATGGGACTTCTGGATCGATCGTGGCGGTACGTTCACCGACGTCATTGCACGCGATCCTGAAGGCGGTATACGAGCCCACAAGTTACTTTCGGAAAACCCAGAAGCTTACCGCGATGCGGCCATCCAGGGCATTCGCGATTTGCTTGGCGTCAAAAAGGACGACCCCATCCCCTCGCAGCGTATCGGTGAGGTCAAGATGGGCACGACCGTCGCCACCAACGCGCTCCTCGAGCGAAAGGGTGACCGGACGGCCCTCGTGATTACCAAAGGGTTTCGTGACGCCTTGAAGATCGCCTATCAGGCGAGGCCGGACATCTTTGCCAAGGAAATCATTCTCCCTGAACAGCTCTATGAGCGCGTGATCGAAATCGACGAGCGCGTCCGTACAGACGGAACAGTGGAAATCCTTCCTGACGCCGAGCAAATCCGCGTCGCATTGACCGATATCAGGCAGGCGGGCATCGATGCCGTCGCGATCGTCTTCATGCATGCCTGGAACTATCCGGCGCATGAACGGACAGCGGCGAAAATTGCGCGCGAAATGGGCTTCGGCCAAGTCTCCGTCAGCCATGAGGTCTCGCCGCTGGCCAAGCTCGTTGGTCGCGGCGACACAACGGTTGTCGATGCCTATCTCTCGCCTATCCTGCGCCGATACGTCGAGCACGTTGCGCGCGAGCTTGGCATAGAGGGCAAGTCCGATAACGGGCCTCGCCTTTCTTTCATGATGTCCTCCGGCGGTTTGACGGCGGCAGATTTGTTTCAAGGCAAGGATGCGATCCTCTCCGGTCCAGCTGGTGGTGTCGTTGGCATGGTCGAGACAGCAAAGCTCGCCGGTTTCGACAAGGTGATCGGATTCGACATGGGCGGCACATCGACAGATGTCGCGCACTATGAAGGAGACTACGAGCGTGCCTTCGATACCGAAGTCGCGGGCGTTCGCATACGCGCGCCAATGATGCGCATTCATACGGTAGCTGCGGGCGGCGGATCGATCCTGCACTATAGCGCCGGCCGGTTTCAGGCAGGTCCCGATTCCGCTGGCGCCAATCCTGGCCCGGCCTGTTACCGTCGCGGTGGCCCGCTGGCCGTGACCGATGCCAATGTCATGCTCGGCAAGTTGCAGCCTGAGTATTTCCCGGCGATTTTCGGTCCCGCGCAGAATGAACGGCTCGACCGCGAGGTGGTAGTCCAAAAATTCACTGCCCTCGCCGCAGAAATCGGCGAAGGCAAAACACCGGAAGAGGTTGCGGAAGGTTTCATCACCATCGCGGTCGAAAACATGGCCAATGCTGTGAAAAAGATTTCCGTGCAGCGCGGCTACGACGTCACCCGGTATCTGCTGAATTGTTTCGGTGGCGCAGGAGGCCAGCATGCCTGCCTCGTTGCCGACGCACTTGGCATGGAAGCCGTATTGATCCATCCCTTTTCCGGCCTGCTTTCCGCCTATGGTATCGGCTTGTCCTCCATATTCGCCTCCCGCCAGCAGGCGTTGGTGAAAGCCTTGTCGCCAAACACATTGAGCGACATACGCCAGCTATCCGACCGTCTCTCCGAAACCGTCATCGCGGAAATCACCGAACAAGGCGTGCCACCTGAACACATTACTTCACGCCCGATTCTGCATCTGCGCTATGACGGCACCGATACGACGATCCCTGTCAATTTCAGCGACTACTCCCTCGACAACGCTCGAGCTGCATTTGAGGCAGCACACAAGGCGCAATTTGGCTTCATCTACGACGACAAGGGTATCGTCGTGGAAGCAGTCGGCGTCGAGGGCTCCGATAGTCGCGGACACAAGCAGACTGAAACCGAGCAACGCCAGGACAATTCGAAGCCCGAGGCCGGTGAGACCTGCGCGGTCTACACCGGTGGAGCCTTCCACGATGCTGTCACCTTCCCGCGCGCCAATCTTAGACCCGGACACAAGATCAGTGGCCCGGCGTTGATCATCGAGACACATCAAACGATCGTCGTGGAACCCGGCTGGCAGGCGGAAATCACCGCGCTCAATCACGTTCTGATGCGGCGGATCGAGAAGAAGGCACGCGCTGCAGCGCTTGGCACGCAAGCTGATCCGATCATGCTGGAGGTGTTCAACAATCTCTTCATGTCGATCGCCGAGCAGATGGGCGTGACGCTGCAAAACACCGCTTATTCGGTCAACATCAAGGAGCGGCTGGATTTCTCCTGCGCGGTTTTTGATCGCAATGGCGCGCTGGTGGCCAATGCCCCGCATATGCCTGTGCATCTGGGATCGATGGATCGTTCCGTCGAAACGATCATCAAGTTAAATGAAGGCGATATCCATCCGGGCGATGTTTTCGCGCTCAACGCACCCTATAATGGCGGCACGCATCTTCCCGATATCACGGTAGTTACCCCGGTTTTCGATGACGCGGGCAAGAACATCCTCTTCTATTCGGCGTCTCGCGGTCATCACGCGGACATCGGTGGATCGGCGCCGGGGTCAATGACGCCGCTGGCGACAACAGTGGACGAAGAAGGAGTCTTGATCGACAATTTCCGTCTCGTTGAACGGGGCCGCTTCCGCGAAGAAGAACTGACCGAGCTTTTGACCAACCATCCATGGCCTGTGCGCAATGTTCACCAGAATATTGCCGATCTGAAAGCCCAGATCGCCGCCAATGAGAAGGGTGTGAATGAACTCAGGAAGATGATCGCTCAGTTCGGTCTCGATGTGGTCGAGGCCTATATGGGTCACGTGCAGGACAACGCGGCAGAAAGCGTGCGCAGCGTTCTCGACCGGTTGCCTGAACATTCCGAATGTTCCTATGCGACCGATACGGGTCAGACGATCAAGGTCAAGATCACTGTCGACAAGCAGGAGCGCCGGGCGACTGTTGATTTCACAGGCACGTCGCCGGTGATGAAGAACAACTTCAACGCGCCGGAACCGGTGGCGCGCGCGGCGGTTCTTTATGTCTTCCGTGTCATGGTTGAGGGCGCGATCCCGATGAACGCAGGCTGTCTGCGTCCGATCGACATCATCATTCCCGATGGTTCGATGCTCAAGCCTGCCTATCCAGCAGCTGTCGTGGCCGGTAATGTCGAGACGTCGCAGCATGTTACCAATGCGCTTTTCGGGGCGCTTGGTGCCATGGCGAATTCGCAAGGAACGATGAACAATCTGACCTTTGGCAATGATGAGTACCAATACTACGAGACAATCTGTTCAGGGTCTCCCGCCGGACATTTCAACAATGGGGCGGGCTTTGCCGGAACCTCCGGCGTTCACACCCATATGACGAATTCGCGCCTCACTGATCCGGAGATACTCGAAATGCGATTTCCCGTCCTGCTTGAGGACTTTCACATCCGGGCAAATTCCGGAGGCATCGGGAAGTTCCCGGGCGGTGGCGGTACCAAACGCACCATCCGGTTTCTAAGGCAGATGGATTGCTCGATCCTTTCATCACATCGCAATCGTCCCCCAGAGGGCCTCGATGGCGGCGGCGACGGCGAGGTTGGCAAAACCGAAGTGCGCCGCAACGATGGAACTATTGAAACATTGAAGGCGTGCGATCAGACTGTGCTCGAGGCAGGTGAAGCCGTCATCGTCACAACGCCAACGCCCGGCGGTTACGGCAAGATCGGAGCCTGACAATGGTGCGCGCCGCCACTCCCTTCATAAGGATTTTGGACGGCGCCGATGCCGAAGCCTTTCACGCGCTGCGCCTGCATGGGTTGCGCAGTGCGCCAGAGGCTTTCGGTTCGAGCTACGAAGAGGAACGCGAACTCGGCATCGAGGAGGTCCGCCGGCGCCTCGATGACCGGCCCAATGCCGCCTTTGGTGCATTCGCCGATGATATCCTTGTCGGCGTTGCCGGGTTCGCCATGAACACCAAAAGCAAACAAAGACACAAGGGGCTGCTGTGGGGCGTCTTCGTCGACAAGGAATGGCGCGGACATAACCTCGGAAAGCGATTGACAGAGGCAGTCATTGACTATGCGCGGGGTCATGTGGATACGTTGCACGCAACCGTAATGGCCACAAACATCTCGGCACGCGCGCTTTATCTGGCGCTTGGCTTCACCGTGTTCGGCTTTGAAAAAGATGCCCTACGCGTCAACGATCAATCCTATGACGATGAATTACTGCGGTTGGACCTGCGATAAACGGTGGTCTTAACTGCCGTGAACATTCAACTCGGGAAAGAATTTATCCTGACCCGCCCGGTTCCCGAACATCATGTCATATTGCAGCAGCCGGAAATTATTGATCAGCGGGTCGGTGCCTGGCTTTTCCATCCAGTCAGGATTTGACATGTCGTCTGTAGACAATAGCAGATGGCGGTCTATGACCTTGTAACGGTCGCGGATCGCGCCAAGAAAACCTGTGTAATATGGATGGCTTAACCCAGCAAGCTCAAGCACATGCAGAGGCAGGAAAGCCGGGCTGACAGTACCGATGCCATGATCCGTTCCCGTTCGATTGGACCAGACGACCAAAGGCGTTTCATGCTGCTTGAGCATCTCGTCGAGGGGCGCGCGCCTGTCTGCAACGCGGCCTTTCATGTACCCCGTGGAGATGTATGCGTCGCCAAGGGGTGGCAGATGATCGCCGAAAAAGACGAGGACCGTCTGGCGTTTGCGCTTTGACGCCCAGTCCATCAGTCTCTTCAAACCACGGTCAGCATCGGCGACACCTTCAGAATAAGTGCGGATGGTTTCGCGCTCGGCAACACCTGTTTCTGTCGCCACGTCAATAGATGGGTCAGTGTAACGATACGGTTCATAAGGGCCATGACCCTGCAATGTCACGGTGAAGAAGAAGAACGGGCCTTTGGTCTCATCCGCTTCCCGAATGACTTCCTCCATCAGGGCCGCATCCGATACCAGCGGTCCCCGCGACGCTAGTTTCGGCAGATTCTCCTCCGATCGGAATGCGTCGAAGCCGAATGCCTGATAGACATTCCGGCGGTTCCAGAACCACTCGTGATAGGGATGGATTGCCTTCGTCGCGTAGCCCTTGCTTTTCAGAAAGGTGGCAAGCGAAGGCAGGGGATGGCGGACATATTGCTGATAGGGGATGCTGCCATAGGGCAAAAATGCGTTGGAAAAGCCTGTCAACGCCTCAAATTCCACATTGGCTGTCATCCCGCCGAACTCTGGCGAGAACACCGAGCCAGATTGCCTCGCGCGCACCGTTGGGAGCGGATCACGATTGAAATTCACGCCGCGTAACCGTGTCGGATCCCAGAAGGACTCGCTCATCACCATGATGATATCCGGCTTTTCGCGTGACTCCATCGCTGTCGCAGGGACCGATATCGCGGTGATCGCTTCGGAGGAATAGCCTTGAGGAACGGATAGATCGGCCATGGGCAAATTGAGCGCGAAGGCCATCGTAAACCCGTTATGGGCATAGTTCTCCTTCTGATCCCACATGATTGGCTGTACGCGCAGGCGGTCCCTCGCCCAGGAAAAATTGTTGTAGTCCATAATCGAAACAAAGAAGACCAGGGCCGGTATTGCGACGGCGAGCCGCCACAGGCGTCCCCTGCCGTTGAGCCTGAAAGCGCGCTGGCGCCAAAACCGCCAGGTCAAGACCAGTCCCGCACTTACCAAAATCGTTATTACGACGATGCCGGCGGCACTCCACGGACGTTCCCTGACGAGCAAGGGCAGAAGATCCACGATCTGGCGCGAATACAGAAAATCAGTGGGGTAAAGCGGATCCCCCAGATACAGCGCCTTCTGTCTTCCAATCCACGTGAATAACAACACACAGGGAGCGACAACCAGCAGTCCATTGTGGGAACGTCCGAGAAGTGCATCGAACGCGATCATCACCAGTGCATAGAAGCCGACAGTCGTCCAGGCAGGCCGGTAGAGCTCCTGAAAAAACAGCATCGTTTCCGAAACTGAGCCGCGCGATACCAGTTCAATGGCAAACACCAAGACCGTTGAAAGAACGCAAACAGCGATCACATAACCCGTGTGCCGTAGGCAGATTGCAAACATGGAGGGCTGAGTCGCAGCCGCATCGGCCCGCCAGGCACTCTCTGTCTCAAGTTCGACTTGCTCGATCTGCCTGACCAACGCCATCTCCACAATGCATGCGCGGGCGGTTGTTACAAAACCGTCACTAAAACGTCATATATCAGCTGGCGGTTCCGGGAAAAGTGGGAAAAACAAGGAATTAGCCGAATTCGATCACTTATGCGGCAACAGTGTCACATTGCGCGAACGAGCAAACCCAATGGGTTGCCGCCATAAGTTGAATCCAATTTGACAATTGGTTGCATTGGCACCGTCACCCGTCTGTTACATCGAAATG
The DNA here is from genome assembly GCA_963776115.1 of uncultured Alphaproteobacteria bacterium. Taxonomy (GTDB): domain Bacteria; phylum Pseudomonadota; class Alphaproteobacteria; order Rhizobiales; family Rhizobiaceae; genus Phyllobacterium. The sequence goes on from CAVZLS010000010.1 coordinate 30,239, forward strand.
TTAGGCGAGCAGGAATTTCCAACAAAGGGGATTCGATTAGATGCCGTTTGCTCGACAATCCACAAATGCCCCTCTCCCGCGCAGTGAGAAGCTGAACAAGGCAGTCCGTCAGAACAGATTTCTATCGCGGGCGGGGATGTCCGAGCGGCTTTTCGCTCATGTCTTCAAGGGATTGGTCTATCCACAAATCTGGGAAGATCCCGAAGTCGACATGGAGGCGCTGCAGATCCGCCCCGGACATCGCATCGTCACAATCGCATCGGGCGGCTGCAATGCCATGTCCTACCTGACGGCTGACCCTGCCAGCGTCGAGGCCGTAGATTTGAATACTGCCCACGTCGCTTTCAACCGCCTGAAGCTCGCGGCAGTGGCAAACCTGCCCAACTACGATGCGTTCTATCGGTTTTACGGCACGGCCGATGACAAGGCCAATCTTGCTGCCTATGAACGCTTTATTCGCCACCATCTGGACTCTACAAGCCGCGCCTATTGGGAAAAACGCATGTTGTCGGGGCGCCGGCGTATCACGATCTTCTCCCGCGATCTCTATCGCCATGGTTTGCTCGGTCTGTTCATCGGCATGGGACATCGCGTGGCAAAACTTTACGGCATCGATCCGCGCGATATTCTGAAATCCTCGACCATGGAGGAGCAACGCGCCTATTTCGACAGCGCCCTGGCCCCGCTCTTCGACAAGCGCATGATCCGCTGGGCGACGAAGCGAAAATCCTCACTCTTCGGCCTAGGCATTCCACCGCAGCAATATGATGCTCTTGCAACGGCCGGAAACGGCAATATGGCACAGGTCCTGCGCGGCCGTCTTGAAAAGCTCGCTTGTGGCTTCCCGCTTTCGGAAAACTATTTTGCCTGGCAGGCGTTCGGTCGTGGCTATAGCGACAACGCCGAAACGGGCCCGCTGCCTCCGTATCTCTCACGTAACAATTTTGCCACCGTGCGCGACCGCGCAGGTCGGATGAGCGTTGTAAATGCGTCCCTGACAGAATTTCTCGCGGCAAAGGCCGTCGCATCCGTCGACCGCTTCATCCTCCTCGATGCACAGGATTGGATGAACGACACCCAGCTCAACGAACTCTGGCACGAAATTACCCGCACCGCCGCACCGGGCGCTCGCGTCATATTCCGGACCGCCGCCGAGCCGACCATCCTGCCGGGCCGTATCGACGATGCTCTGCTCGGACGCTGGTCTTATCGGGATGAACAGTCACTTGCCCTTCACGACCGTGATCGCTCGTCGATCTACGGCGGTTTCCACCTCTACACGCTGAAGGATTAGTTCGATGCTCGCCAAGATTGAACATGGTCCGCTGATGGATCGGGTCTACCGGCATCAGCGTCATTTCTATGATGCCACCCGCAAATATTACCTTCTTGGACGCGACCCCATGATTGCGGGCCTCAATCCCCCTGCGAAAGGCAGCGTTCTTGAAATTGGTTGCGGTACCGGCCGGAATCTTGTCCTGGCCGGCGAAGCCTATCCCAAGACTTCGCTCTACGGCATTGATATCTCGAATGAAATGCTCGCGACCGCGACCAAGAAAATAGCCGCAGCGGGATTGGACGAACGCGCGCACCTCGCTTACGCCGATGCCGCGGATTTTGATCCGGAAGCGCTTTTCGGACGGCGTGAATTCGACCGGATCTTCATCTCCTATGCGGTTTCGATGATTCCGCAATGGCAAGAGGTGATCCGCGAGGCTGTGAGCCATCTGACGCCTGGCGGCGCCTTGCATATCGTGGATTTTGGTGACCTGAAGGACCTGCCCGGTTTCACCAGGACTGCCCTGTATAAATGGCTGGAATGGTATCACGTCACGCCGCGCAACAACCTGTTCGATGTAGCTGATACGATCGCTGCGCAGACCGGATGTACAAGCGAAGCACGGCGGCTCTACCGCGGCTTTGCCTGGATTTCAGTTATTCGCCGCAAGAAATAGACCCTATTTGCACAGATCGCTCTTGGAGCCTTCCGAGTTCGGACCCGCAAGGCAATAGAGCATCGACATGTCCGCAGCCGTCCGGTTGGTTTGTGGATTTGCCTCCTGCGCATCGCCACTCGTGGTCTTGTTCAATTCGCAATCTGCGCGAAGCAGGCACATAACGGGGATCCGGGCCATGGCAACGGCGGCCCTTTGCATGCCTTGCGGCCCGGCGAAGTCTCCGGCATTTCGCACGCGATACCACTGGTGGACACGCGAAATCCGGAAGAATGCGCGCGGGTTGGACAGGATTGCCAATCTCGACGGAAGGGTATTGTCGGAAAAAAGATCAACGACCTGGCCATCATACGGCTCCGCCAGACGGCGATTGTTGGATATGAAGGTCGAATTGAAGACGATAGCGGCGGTACATGGAAACGCAGCTGCCATGTGACGCGCGAGCCCGCCTCCGAGGCCATGTCCGACCATTATGTATTCAACCGGCAGACCGGCCGCGTTCTGCTGGGCTTCCCTGCGAACTTTGGCGAATTCCTTGCGCGCGGTGCGATATTGATCCCAGGGATTGATCATCTGCGTAAAGTAGGTGTTTTCGCTGATGAGATCGTTGAGACTTGTGGAATTGTCTTTGCCCGCGGAACACCATCATGACCGACAGGCGATCGGCCGCGCGACGATAGTACACTTCGGCGTCGAAGCCACCTGGCCTTACGATCGGTCCACCTTGCGGAGCCCAGCCGAAATAGTCGGGCTGCAGTTTGAAGCGCTCGCGCGGGATCGGTTGATAAACATTCGACGCATAGGCAGCATAAATGCCGAAATAATCGGCTATAAGTTCATTGTCGTAGTCGGGATAGCCGCGATAGTTTCGCCAGAAACTCGGGATTGCAGGGCGGATACAGCTTCCGGTCTGGCCGACGGAAACGCCCAAATCATTGCGATCGATCGTTACCCAGGAACTCAAAAAGGCATTTGCGAACGCGACGAAGCCGACGAGCAAAACCAGCAAGCCAAGTCTTCTGATCATTTCTTGCCCCCAAATGGCAATGCTGCAACCCAATACGTCTCAAACATAGGTTGCAACGAGTAACACGCGCCACGATTTCGTGCAGCTAGGAAAATGGGGGGCATGATCTGCGCTAACAAACGCTGAATGGCGCAGCCGGTCATGATCTATTGAGCGTAGTGACTGCGCGTAAATTCCCTTTTGTTTAAGGCGCAAGCCAGGAACAAGGGCCATTGGAACCGCGCTTTTGGCCGTCGTGCAGTGCGACGTGCCTGTACCCATTGACGCCGCTATCCAATCTGCGTCTCCGAGGCCCGCAGGTGCTCCGCTAGCACAAATCTCAACGACGGGATGTTGCAATGGCCACCGCTGTTATCGGTCGTTTATTGCATGTCATGCCCGAATGGGAGAATCTGCGCGCGGTCAGTTCTCGTTCATCGCAGCATTATTGCGTCGGACCTAGATTGATTGAACCGCGCCCGACTTATGCCGCACCGTAATCAGACCAAAGTCTGATTACGGTGCGGCCTATGTTTGATATGGAGGGATTTGGAAGACAGGCGAGCACCCTTGCGCTTTCTGCCACGTGCCAAATAGAAGCAGCCACAATTGTTTGCGCCGAACGAAGCTTTGGTACGTCCGCCGATCGAGGTGATCACGCCCGAGAGAGCCTATTTGTTGGGTAAATGAGGGAGGCCATTTGGCAAGAACCGTCACTGATTGGAGGGTTGGCGCGGTCCAGGAGCTTGCCGGCATAGCTGAACGCTGAAGGATCCCGATGTCGAATGTGCGTTATCGGCAGTTGGACGGTCTGAGAGCCGTTGCCGTCGCCATGGTTTTGTATGCGCATTTTTTCGCTGCCGATGGCTCTTATTGGGGCCACGTCGGAGTACGTCTCTTCTTCGTGCTGAGCGGGTTCCTGATTACGCGGCTTCTCCTGGAGGCGCGCTCCGCCGCAGAATTCGAACCCGTCGCGGCACTCAAGTCGTTTTACATTCGCCGGGCATTGCGCATTTTCCCCCCATATTTTGGCATGTTGGGCTTCGTCTGGCTGGCGGGCCTAGAGGAATCCAAACGAGTGCTGGCCTGGCACGCGTTTTACCTTTCGAACTTCTGGTATGCCCTTCGCGATGAGTGGACGCCGTGGATCTTATGTCATACCTGGAGTCTGAGTATCGAAGAGCAGTTTTACGTCATTTGGCCGTTGATTATTCTGTTGGCGCCGCGCCGTTCGATCGAACGGATTTGTATTGGCGTCATCCTCCTTTCGTTAGCATATCGTTTCTACTGGCCTGTTACAGGAACGCCTTCTCTCGCGCGTGATCTGCTTCCTCCGGCATCAATGGACGCACTGGCATCCGGTGCATTGCTCGCTGCCTGGCGATCGAGGACTGCGCTCTCGCCCCGATGGATGTTGATGAGCTGGGTGCCGCTCGCCGTCACCTTCCTCATTCTGTTGTGGCTCAGACCGATGCCGATGCCCATGACGCTGGATTGGGCACGCTGGATCGGGCTGGAGGTTCTTCCTCTCGTCCCGCTGGTGATGATTGTGAGCTGCTGTTCAGCAGGATTGGGCGGTTATCTGGGTCGGTTCGCTGAATGCCCGCCACTGACTGCGCTGGGTCGCATCAGCTACGGCGTTTATCTTTTCCACGCGATCGTTCTTGCATTGTCGTCAAGGCTCAGCCCTGGATACCCATCAATGTCTCGGAGCAAGGATTTGGTCGGTTCGTCATCGCAGGTGCGGGCACGCTGATACTTGCTTCGATCTCGTGGCTGGTCCTGGAAAAGCGGATCAACGCGCTAAAAGATTTCTTCCCTTACGTCGTTCCAAAAGAGCGCAGCACCGCTCAAGCGGCTACACGGGACGAATACCCCGGGGATTCCCGCCTATCCTCACCATGCAATCGATGACAGCGACGCTCTCCCAAACCCTCAATCGTCAACGAACTGATCCCAGGTGAAACCATGCCCACTCCACTGGTCTCCGTCCTGCTCCCCGTCTACAACGGCGAACCATACCTCGCCGCGGCGCTCGCCAGCATTCTGCGTCAGGACCATGAGCATCTGGAGGTCATCGCGATCGATGATGGCTCGACTGATGGCTCCTTGCAGATTCTGCAGCGATACCAGAAGGCCGACGGTCGTATATCCATCGTCTCACGAGAGAACCGTGGCCTCATCGCGACCTTGAACGAGGGCCTGGTTCTGGCCAAGGGCGAGCTTGTCGCCAGGATGGATGCAGATGACGTCTGCTACACGACTCGCCTGTCGCGCCAAGTCTCGGTATTTAAGGAGCAACCGCACCTCGCAATCTGCGGGACGGGTATCGACACACTCATCGGCGACCGTCTTGTGCGGGGCACGCTTGATCCGCTCTACCTGTGGGCAAGTTTAGGGATATTGTCGAAGTTCTTTACGATCTTCATGCACTCGACCGTGGTCTACAACAGAAAAGTCATCCCGGATGAGATGCTTTTCTATGACCCACGTTACGTCCACGCAGAAGATTTCGATCTTTTCAGACGGATTACGGATCGCTTTTCAGCGGCAATGATCGGTGAGAGTTTGGTCGCCTATCGTATCCACGGCGAAAGCGTCACAAACAAGCACAAGCGACAAATGCGCAAGACGCATCTGAAGATCGTTGCTGAGAACCTCGAGCGAGAAGGTCTGGTCGACAATCCTGACGTCTTCGACGACATCGCCGACGCCGTGACGACGAACAGTGTTCAGCGGGTTGCCGAATGTATCCTGGGGCTCGAAGAGAATATCTCGACACAGCCCGCGGCGATACGGCCGAGCTATGAAGAAGGCGCCTTGAACCTTTTTTACTTTCTCTATCAGCTCATCAGCGATGAACAGCGACCGGAATTAACGCATGAGTTCTTAACCCGCACGCAAAAGTGGGGGCTCATTCGGCGCCGCGAACGATACAGTCTCCGCCCCGGTGCTTACATGCCGTGGTTCAGTGGCATTTCAATTGCGGCCAACAGGCAGGTCGACGCGTTATCCCGGTACTTGCAGTCCGTGCCCGCCGCGACCGTCCTTCCCCGTTATGAACTAATCGGCTGAGCTAGAATGGATACCGAACTCCACCAGGCCGCCCAACACAGTTTCAAGACGGCGCGCGCCCTGTCAACAATTGCTCCGTCGGAGTCAGAAAACCCGGTGCATGCAAGTTTCATTGTGTGTACGCGAAACCGCGCTACGGCTCTTGCAGCCTGCATTCAGATCGATTGAGGCAGCATGCCGGTCCCATGCTGCCTTCACGAGCGAACTCGTCGTTGTCGACAACGGCTCGACGGACAGCACGCCAGAATACGTGACGGGCGTGGCCGCTGCCTCGGATATTGCAATCACGCTGCTTGCGGAAGCGCGTCCGGGCTTAGCCGCCGCACGCAATGCCGGGCTGCAGCACGCGCGGGGCAGCATTGTCATTTTCATCGACGACGATTGCGAAGTTCATCGTGGCTATCTCCGTGACCTGGAGCGTCATTATGCGACCGGTGAGCAGTTGGTCATCCGCGGCGGCCGAGTTGAGCTCGGCAACCCCAATGATTTACCATTCACGATCAAACGATCGCCGACGCGCGCGCGGCTTACCCGCGACGTCCATCCCGGTGGCTTCGTGGTGGGCTGCAACATGACGATGCATCGCGAGGTCGCGGCCCGTATCGGCCATTTCGACGAGCTGCTCGGCGCGGGCGCCCCACTGCGAGCCGCGGAGGACACCGACTACCTGATACGCGCATTTCAACGCAGCATACCGGTCGAGTATGTGCCCGACATGACCGTCTTCCACCACCACGGACGAAGTGCGCGCCAAGATGTAGAGAAACTTCACCGAAATTACAGCCTGGGCAATGGGGGGCTTTACGTGAAGCATATACGATGCGCTCCATGGCTGCTTCGCCATTTCTTTTGGTCCGTGAGATCGGCTTGCAGGGAGCTTTTCGGCGGCCCTCGATTCGATCCTGAGCTGCACCTGTCGCACTGGCCAATTGTATTCATGAATTTGCTAGGCGCTGTCGCATTCGTGGGTCTTCTTTTAACAAAACGGCGGCGTCGCCGAGAGGTGCGTCAAGACAAACAGGCAGCTCTTCAGCTAAGGTGACATCATGTTGCAATTCGTATTGCCAGGCACGCAGATGCTCCGAGACGCGCTGGGGCGCCAATTGCCCCTGCTTTCCGCTGTGGTCATCCTCGGTCTGAGCAGCGCTGCGCTTGAAGGCGCCGGTATCGGCCTCGTCATCCCCATGCTGAGCATCATTGCCGGCCATGAGAATGACGCGGGAATGGGCGGCCTCTCTGCTGTCTTCCAACAAGTCGGATCGGGGTTGGATGATGGAGAACGACTCGTTGTAATCGCGGTCATTGTCCTCGCCTTGATCACGCTGAAGAACGTTTTGGCATTTTCAAACACCGTGCTCACGACATACATCTACGGTAAAGCCAGCCACTCCATTCGAAGCGCGCTCTCACAGCAGCTCCTGAGCATAGGATACCCGTTCTTTCTGCAACAGAGCCCGGGGCGATTGCTGAATATCATCTCCAATGAGTCGTGGCGGGCTTCGGATGCCATCCAGACCGTCCTCGCATCGATTGTGAGCGCGTCGGCCGCGATCATTCTGCTGGGGTTCCTTCTGCTTCTGTCCTGGCCGATGACACTGTTCGTGGCGCTGGGCCTGGCGCTGGTCCAACTGGCGCACGCCATTCTTTCGGCCAGTTTGAAAGACCCGAGCCGTAGTGTCACCTCGCTCAATGGTGAACTTGCATCCAGAATGCTCCATCTCGTGCATGCCGGGCGGCTGATCCGTATCTTTGGGCAAGAGCGGCGTGAAAAGGCGGTCTTCGACAAAGCATCGGACGCCGTTCGCCGGGCTGGCTTTATCCTCCAAACCCGCCAGGGAGCACTACCGCCGCTGACCGAGGTCCTGCATGCGATGCTGTTCTTGGCAGTCGTCGTGGTTGCCTGGTTCGTGAACGTGAGTTTTCCGGTTATCGTCGCATTCATCGTCCTGCTCTACCGGCTGCAGCCGCATATGCGTGCCCTGCAATTGTCGTGGAGCCAGATCCAGGGTTGGAGCGGGTCACTGGAAGAAGTGAGATGGCTGCTGGATTCGTCAGATAAGCCAGAACCTCCAGCGGGCACGCAGCCGGCCCAAGGCTTGCGTCAACGGATGCAATTCGACGGCGTGACCTTTAAATACCCTGGTTCAGGTTCCCGCGCCGCGGTGTTGCATTCCGCGACCTTCGAAATCCGCAGCGGTTGCTCGACAGCAATCATCGGTCGATCAGGTGCCGGCAAAACCACAGTGGTAAACCTTCTGTGCAGATTTGTGGATCCGGATGAGGGGCATATCATCGTTGATGGCGTGCCCTTGAGCCAGATCGACCCGATCCAATGGCGAAGCCAGATTGCATTGGCCAGCCAGGATCTGGAACTTGTGGACGGCACGATTTTGGAGAACATCACCTACGGGCAAGACCTGGCGACAGCCGCCGAAGCGGAGGGCGCGGCAAAATTGGCCGAGGCACACGAGTTTATAGAAAACCTGCCCTATGGATACCAAACGATCGTTGGCTACAGAGGCGTCAACCTGTCGGCCGGACAGCGGCAACGCATTGCACTGGCAAGAGCAATGGTGCGTGATCCCGACATCCTGATTCTGGACGAAGCCACAAACGCTGTGGACGGTCTCTCGGAAGCGGCGATCGTCGAGACGCTAAAATCGAGGGCAGGACGGCGTACAACGATCGTGATCAGCCATCATAGGAGTACGATTGCGTTTTGCGATGATGTTGTGATCCTCAGTGGCGGTCGCGTGAAGAGCCAGGCCCGATTTGCCGAAGTAGCCTCATTGAGTATGGACCAACTCTATGAGCATAAAAACGCCTGACGAACTCAACGCACTGTCTTTTTTCTTTGGCGGAATTGTTTCCCTTTGCGGTGCGCGCTGACAACTCAATTCTATCCAGCCCAGTGAAGCTAATATTAATACGATCCGCGAGACGCACATACGGCGGGAATGGTCTTGAGAATGATTATGATATCTTTTTGAAAGGACCAGTTTTCAACGTAATGCTTATCGAAAGCAATCCGTTCGTCATAATTGACGTCATTACGCCCGCTGATCTGCCACACACCAGTCAGGCCCGGGCGCGATTTGAAATAGTAGGTTGCGGCGGAACCATAGAGCTCGATCTCGTCCTTCACTACAGGACGCGGCCCAACCAGACTCATCTCGCCGCGAAGAATGTTAACCAGCTGAGGTAATTCGTCGAGGCTCAATTTCCGCAACACGATGCCGAGTGTGGTGACGCGTGGATCGACCTGCAGCTTTCGCATCGCCACCCATTCTGCGTGTGCCTCCGGATTTGCAGCGAAATGAGCTTCCAGGACGGCATCACCGTCTGTAACCATGGTACGAAATTTGAGGCAATAGAACGCATTCCCACCACGCCCGATGCGGCGATGGCCATAGAGAACAGGTCCACCATCAGACAACTTAACCAGACAGGAGAGCAGTATAAACAGCGGGCTGAGCAGGATGAGGGCAAGGATCGCAGCGAGCACATCGAACGATCGTTTCAAGAGCCCTCCAATGGGAAGTTTTTCAAGTTCTTCGGATTCTCGAATTGTTTTCGTCGTCACAAGAAGTCCTTTCGAGTGGTTCTCAAGAAGGTGGCTCGTTTCGTGTTTTGGATGGCTAAACCAACTCTTCATAGGCGCGGCAATCCCCCACGCCAACCCAGGACTGGCGACTTCGTTCCACCGTTGGGCTTCAGCCCTAGGAAGCGTCGGACTTATGCCAAGCCCAAGATCAGACCAAAGTCTGATTGCTGTTCAGCAATGACGAGGCTCCGCTCGATGGACCCCAAGGGCGGTCCTTCCTCTCGGACTTCAGACCAGCGAAGGATGAGACTTATGACAATCGATGATCGGACCAAAGTCGGAATACCGCGAGGCGATCGTTTGGTATGGAAGGGTATGGCGATGTTGACACGCGAATGCGACATGCCAAATTCGGGGGAGCCCTCTTGAAGCCCGCCACTTCTGTGACTGCAGTTGCTTTGAGCCGCAACAGAGACCAAACCTTCCCTTTGTCTTGCGTTCTGTTATGAGAACAGAACTTCTAGGAGGCACTATGCATACCCGTTTTGGACTGGCTCGCGTCCTTTGTAGCGCTTTCGTAGCGGCGGCATTGGTGGCGACGCCCTTTGAAATCACCTTTGATGGTCGATCTCCGAGCTTGCACGCACAATCGGCGTGGGCAAAAGATGGAGGCAATGGCGGCGGTAAGGGTGGCGGTAATGGAGGCGGCAAAGGCGGAGGCAATAGCAACGGCGGCGACAGTGGAAATAGCGGCGGAGGGAACGGGAAGGGTAATAACGGCAAGGACGGAAAAAACGACAATGCGGGCCAGAGCGGCGATGAAAAGGGCACTACAGTCAATCAATCCAAACCCGTTACCCGCGAAAACGTGGAAGTTGATGACTCCTCGATTGAAGTTCGTCACAAGAATGGAATGAGCGAAAGGATTGAGGCCGGGCGCTACACAATGAAGGATGCGAGGGGGCGCACCATCATTAACCGCACAGCAACAATTTCTGATCAATCGAGATTACAGTCGTTCGCCCGCTGATCGTTTTGCACGCTGGGTGCGCCATGCAATGACCAACTATGCCAAGCGGATAGCGTGACCAGCGTCACGCAGTGCCATCGCGGCTTCCGTCCTGTTTGTGACGTTAAGTTTCGCAAATATGCGTCCCATATGGTGTTTCACAGTTTTTTCGTGAATGTCGAGCTTCAGCGCAATCCGCTTGTTGCTCAAACCGGCCGCGGCAAGATCCAGGACCTCATACTCGCGACTGGAGAGTTCGGAGATCAGATCAGTCTTGTTGGACGCATTGGAGATGGATGATAGATCCGATAGCATCCGGGCCGATAGGGCCGGAGAAACGTAACCCTCGCCAGAGGCAACAGCTCGGATTATTTCCGCCAGCGCCCGTGAGCCGACGCCTTTGAGGACATATGCTTTCGCGCCGCTGTTCAGAGCCTTCGTCACATCGTCACTCCTCTCTGACACAGTCAGCATGATGATCTTTTGGTCGGGGAAATGGTCGAGGATCGGAGAGATCGCGTCTAGACCACCGCCTGGCATAGAGATGTCCATTAGAATAACGTCCGGGCGGTGATCATGGGCAATCCGGATCGCGTCCTCCTTCGTGCAGCCTTCTCCAACGATCTGGAAGCCGTTGATTTCACCGAGGCTGCGCCTGACCCCCTCCCTGAATAACGGATGATCGTCGATCACTGCAATACTTAGTCCAGTCATTACGCCTGCTCCAGTCCGTCCAAATTCAGTGACATCCGTACCCTAGTCCCTCGTGCCGAAGACTCTATTGTAAAATGGCCCCCAAGACTTTCCACTCGATCTCTTAGCCCGGCAAGTCCGATACCGGTACGACCGACAGTGGCTGGATCGAATCCCGGCCCGCTGTCAGAGACCTCGACTACAACGCGCTCGCCCCGCAAAGTTTCCACAACCCGTTGTTCAATGCCTCCGCCATGCTGGAATCCATTGTTCAAAGCTTCTTGTATAAAGCGATAAATGCAAATTTTTGCCGAAGGTTCGAGCTGCGCCGGGGTGCCTGACATCGATAAATCAACGCTCGACCCGGTACGATACTCGTGGGCTTTAACCGCCCGCTGGATGATTTCCGGCAAATCGGCGGCCTCTATGTGCGGCAGCACAAGGCCGTCGCAGATGTTCCTGATTTCTCGCATCGCCTCGTCCAGGCTTTCCTTTATCGCCATCACTTCGCCCTCACGCGTTTCTTCCGAGACAGCAGGATTAACCAGGACATCGCTGTCCAACCTAAGCGCAGCGAACGCCATGAGTTGCGCGGGGCCGTCATGAATGTCCGCCCCTATGCGCCTGAGATAGCTTTCGTTCAGTGCCGCAGCGCGTTGAGAGGCACGTTGGACGCGCGCATGCAACGTCTTGTTCTGCAGGAGCAGGTCGGAAAGTTCGCTCACCCGTTGCTTTAGGTCCCGACGTTGGTCGTCGATGGTCTTGCTTCCACGAAACACGATAACTGACAAGACCAGAAAAAAAGCCAATGTAAAGAAGGCGACAGCAAGCCAGCTGCGCAGGCGCGCCTGATCCAAACTGTGCTGAAATTCGTCAGCTATCTCATAAAATTCCGATACGGCGACCACTTTACCCGACCAAGGTTGGAGGACCGGATTATAAATCTCCAGAAGTGGCTTGCCGCTCGCCCGCTCAGCTTCGCTTTCCACATCATCAACGTTGTTAAAGTTAGCGACCATCTTGCCAGCAAACGCTGTCTTCAGGTCATCGCTGACGGCAAAGCGCTTGCCCATAAGCTTCTTGTCGTTGGAATAGAGAACCAGCCCGTCGCTTCGCCAGAGCCTGAAAGACATTAGCCTGCTAGCCAACGCCCCCTGCCCCAACGTCTCATCCAACGCATGCGTAACCGTCTCGTCGAGCATCTGATTGGTTTGCATGTCGGGAAGAATCGGCGCGATAACGCTGTCCACGTACAAAGCGGTCGCCGCCGCCGAATTACGAGTAACGGCAGCTTCAATCAGGCCCGCCACAAAGGCGCCAATCAAAATCATCGCGCCCACCGAGACTAACCCTCCAATGAGCAGAAACTGCCTCGCAAGAGACTGGGAATTCCAGCGGGTCAGCAGATTCATGGCTGTGTACGGTGCGTTGGTCCAAAGCCATTTGATCGAGGCAATATTCGAACGTTACGTAGGCACCGATACCCCGATGCTTTCATTGTTTATCTCCATTCTGGGTGCCTGTGCGGTCGTAGCACTGGTCTGCCCATAGCGGTCGCGAGCCACCGTTTTTCGTTTTTACGGTGATATGTTGCCGTGGTCACCGTTACCGCAATGTCCTGTCATCGTGCAATTATGCACGAGCCAGGAGACCCGGCGCAATGTCTACCCCCAAGAAACTTCCTCACGCAATCAAAACGTGAATCCAGATTCATCCCGATGTTCGGCTACTCCGCGACTTCTGAAGATTTGGAATTCTTCCCAACATGGCGCCGTGTTAGCTGCCCGTGAAAACAGCGACCCGAAGGCCGCTGTTGAAAGATTACCGCAGATATAGGTTCAATAAGATCTTATTGGCGCGCATCCAGCAATGCATCAATGCGATCGACCTGCGCTGGGGTGAGCGTGCGGCCAAAGGCCGTTTCAAGCTGTGCAACCGCATCGTCAAGCGCCTGCTCCTGCAGCGCAGGGTCAGTCAGCGCCAAGGCCTCTTCCCGACTGCGCTCATAGGTTGCAATCTTGCCTACGGAAGAGTTCGGTGCGGCCCGTTCCCTTGCCCGTGCAGATGCATGCGCAGCGTTCAGCGGACCCAATCCAGTTTTATCGTTGTCAGTGTCCAGAGATGATTTCTCGACTTTGGCTTTGTCGTGGGCATTTACAGAATTGCCGCGGTCGGACGACTTGCCATGACTTCCACCGTTATTCCCGTTGCCGTTTCCACCGCCATTGCCGTTGCCACCACCATTGCCGCCGCCATTTTTGGCAAGGGCCGAACCTACGGGATTGAAATGATCGGTGGTTGCACACATTGCGCCGGCAAAAAACAAACCAAGACACGCTGCTGCGACGAGACCAACTTTAAATTGAACCATTATCCACCTCCTCAATAAATTGCATGCCGACAGAGCCGGACCAACAGTCCGAAGATAGGCTTCTTGGGGGAAAGAGAAATCGGACTAAAGACCTATCCGTAAAAATCAATGGGCCTAACGCGTATATGCTCATTAACATAGCAGGCAGAGCTCACTGAATAGAACGAGCCGGCTGATACGCTGCAAAGGTGGTGTCCGATGAAATGAGTTGGCCTTTGAGGAGAAAGATATCATGCCAAATTCCGCGACCACACTATTCTAGAAGTCATCCCGAGCGCTTTGATGCATGTCAGTTGGTGATTGAGGACAAACTGATAGAACTTATTGGCCAAGCCTCGGATGTGGCGGGCACAGAGACGAAATACTGTCGGCCATTATCGAGATTGCCGACAATCTGTCCTTGGCGCGGCGCGGCGCAGCGCTTCCAAGGCCGTTGGCGTGATTTCGGGTATGTCGTTGCCGTACGGAGCGATGTACTCCATGTGCTCCGCAATCTGATGTAAAGATGCGGAATCGACATTAAACTGAAGCAGGAAACTTTGACCCGCCCCTCTTCTCCCTTCAGATGGACGCCGCTACTTCTTCTGAGCGGCTTGACAAGCGCGCAATGCCTTGAACGCAGCGTCGGTACCAGTGAGGTCAACCACTAATTCATTGCGGCCTTTCGCGGTGATCGTCAGTTTCTTCTTCTTGGCAAGGCCATAGATAAAATCAAGGTCGTTGAAAGGAACGGTTGCACCGTCGAATCCTTCAATCTCCTGGCCGGTAGCCACGCCCGTGAACTTCTCACCATCGACGTCGAATACTACCGAGAGCTTTTCACCTGCGGTAATCTTTTCAGGTTTTTTGGAGTAAAGCGCCAGATAGCCGCGCAGATCTGCCGTTGCATCGATACCGATCTCCACCTGTGCGCCATCGTCGGGGTTCTGCCGGGCGATAAGGCAGCCGGGGCCCGTCTTCTCATTGACAAATATGTCCCAACCGGCCGCCTTGCCATATTTCTTGAACATATCCTGGGCCTCACATGGAACGGTAAGGACAGCAACTGCCAGGGCAGTCCGAACTAATAAATGCATGATCTCCTCCTATGTTCTGCTTTCAATGAAAAAAACACGACGATGTGTTCGACGCATCAAATCTCTAAGATGTAGGTACGTCACAAGAATTCAAATCGCCGAGAGCGTTCTTCCCGACATCAGGACCAAGAACCAACGGAACCCGAGCTTGTGGGCAACGGTACCGTTTGATTTGATCGTGAGTATTTTATTTTCGGCCAGTGAAATCCTACGGTGGGCAATTAACAAGTACGTAACTGTAACGATGCGGGAGGTGGTGGGTTCGCACGGCCTCTCAAGAGTCGAACTAGTCGCGCCGCTCGGCCAGCTGGCAGCGACCATTGCGTGCAGAATGCAACCATAACCCGACGCCAGATCTTCATCGAGAAGATCGCTGGCCCGCTCCCCTTGAGGCCCGGCCACTCTCCAGAGGCGCCCTGCCCACGGTTGGGCCTCTCTTTCAGCATAGGACGGGAAGCGTCGAGCCCCACCGATTTACCCCGCGGGAACTTCAAGCACGCCGGACAGTTTAGCTTCATCGGAGAGTTTCGCCGATTCTCCGAGGAGGCTCGGAGGCAAGAGGGCCACGCTTGAGTGCCTAGCCTCGCCTATTGGCTCGCGTCAAATTGAACGTGGAGACGATCGCGGAAGAGGCCATGGAACAGGCTTGGACTAAGAACGCCTGATAATGAGGTGATGCCATGAGAGAACGCAAGGAGTCTTATGTTCCATATCATACCCGATACGAAATAAAGCCGCCCAAGGAGGACGGCCCCTATCTTCGGCGCGGCGCTGAATGTGCGGACGCGATCGAGGAGATGTTCAAGGATCAGATTGCCCTTCCATTCAACCACCTTACCTATATCCGGGTGTATGAGAAGGCCAGGGAAGCCGGTTGGCAGGATCAGGAGATACGTAAGGCCATCCTCTTTTGGATCGACCAGATGATGCTTAGCCAGGTCGCAGGATCTGACGGCGAGGTCATTGACTATCTGGACGAGTTCTGGCGCTGAAAAATATGGCAAAGAACGGCAGCAGCCTGCACTACACTCGAGAATGAAGCACAGGAGGCGTCTAGGACGTTCTCTGAGACACATCAGCGCGATGAGAAGATTACTGTTTCCACGGAGGCGACACCGTGATGCCGCGCATTGAGCACACATCATAAAGATAATGATGTAGCGGAATCCTTCCAGCCATTGGGTCGCAATGACCGCATGAAGGAATACAGATCATTCGCACCGGTCACGGTCTTGAGCCTGTGAAAACCAAGCCGACGCGATGGCGCAAGGCTAAGGCGGCGTGCCTAGTGTTGTCCATCGAGAAAACTCAGTCGATGTGTAGGACTTTTGATTTTTACTGGTAGGCCTTTAGTCCGATCTCGCATCGTCTGATTAAGGCTATCCTCTTTGGTGCCGACACCACCCCCCGTCGGCATGGGCCCCCAAGGCCCAACAGCCCGGTCAGCTGACCCTTGAGACTCCAGCTGACCGGGCTTTTGAAGAAGATGACCTAAAGCATATTTCATTTGTTTGATGGACGCCGGTATCCAGATTGATACCAACGAATTGGCGGTGGTCGAAAGTCCACCGCCTTTTTGTTGGAACCTTGATCAGAACTTCCCCTTGAAGCCAGTCGTGCCATTGACGCTATACCGTCGGCAAACGATAAAGTTAAATAGGAAAAGTCTGTTTGATGGCCTCCCGCCACTGCGTTGCAACGGCCTCGGGCTCTTCGTTCACCAGGATGCAGAAGTGACTAGGGCTTTGCGGTCCCAGAGTGTGAATGGTTGTATGTTGCGCGTCAGGATATTTCTGGACCGCAACGATCGTATGCGGGTTAACGTAAACAATCTGTCCTTCGGCGGATATGAACTTGAGCATTTCCTGGTCTCCTGATTTCTGGCTGTCGTGCCAACGCTACGTCCCGATAGTAAGCAAGCCAAGAATGATCATTAGGTTAAGCTGACTAGTTCATGTCCCGCCCAATGCCACCCGAGAGGATCACCACCGTGGATGCGCTATTTAATTGATGTAATCTTAATTGATGTAATCGGTATCGCCAAAAATGCAGGCATCAAAAGAGTCGTCCTGATCGGTTTCGTGTTCCGGTCGGGCCAATCTTGCCCGCGCGACCGGGCTTAAGCCCAGCTCGATTCCGGCGCCAGCCATTACCCGGTCGCAATGAAGCTGAATGCCAAGCAACGGGTTGCGCTTCGGTCTATCTGCGCCCCTGACGTGAACGACTGACTCCGTGGTCCTACAGTCGACCGGGGAAGATCAATGCGGCTGGAGTTGCGGGGGACGCTGCCAGTAAATTCTGGTGGGTGCCGCCAACTGACTGCCCCGAGTGAAAGCCGCCCATGCTGCCGCCATGACCGCCTCCCATCCCGCCACATTCTACCCTTCCTGGTGTTTCTCGCCCTCGACAACAAAAGACCGCCCAGAGGACGACCCAGGCGGTCTTTTGCGGACATGGGAGGATGTCCGCGCTTCAGCCGGGGAACGCTGAAGTTTGGGTAGCCGGGGGGAACTACCAAGCCTATCGGTTATCGGTGTTCGACAGGCACGACAAAAGGGTTACAAACAATCTGCCCGAGGCGTAAGTATACATAGGTATCGGTTGCCTAAACGTGTCAGTAACTGGCATCCGCTCCCCGACCTGGCCCCGCATAATTATTATGCGGCCCTGTCGAAAAGCCCCAGCTTTCGAGCGCGCAATCGCGCCAAGCCCAACACACTGTCGATAAACGGCGTCGGCACGTCGACGATCTTTCCTATATCATGTGCTACCGTCAACAAGGCATCCAGTTCAACGGGCTTTCCAGCTTCTGTGTCTTGCAGCATCGATGTTTTAAACGCGCCCAAGGACTTGGCTCGTCCGATCATGTCCGTTGTCGACACAGTCATCGGAATATCGATGGCCTCGCCTATCGCCGCAGCTTCCTGCATCATGTGGACGCAGAGTTCGTAGACCAGAGGATCCTTGATGATGATGTCGCTTGTCTCGCCCGTAAGTAGGCTGATCGGATTGATGCTGAGGTTACCCCACAATTTGTGCCAGATATCATTGCGTATGGCCGCGGTGACGTGACATGAAAACCCTGCCGCGTTGAGCAGGTCCTTGATTTCGTCCAGCCCGTCAACCTGGCTGTTGTCCGCGTAGCCGATAATCAGCTTGTTTCCACCATTGTGCCGGACTTTTCCGGGCGCATCGACAGAGCAAGCCATGTAGACGACGCAGCCGACCGTCTGGGCCAAGGGTATAGACTTTTCGACAATCCCATGTGGATCCACAGCAGCCAGCCGTGTGTTGCTGAGTACCCCATCGCCGCCGACGAAGAACCACCAGGGGACGCCATTCATTGCGGTGATGACTTTGGTGCCGGGGTTCAACAAAGGAGCTATGTGTGAGGCCGCATCCTCAAGCGAGGTCGTTTTCACTGACACGATCACGTAATCCTGGGATTCCAGTTGAGAGGGGTCATCGGTTGCCCGAACATGAACACGGTGAGCCTTGCCGTCTTTCGTCAATTGGAGGCCGTCGTTCTTGATTGCCGCCAGCGTTGCGTCATGCGCGATGACGCTGACTTCGGCTCCTGCCAGTGCCAGCAGGACACCCATGGTCCCCCCAATAGCTCCAGCGCCATAGATGCATACTTTTAAAGGTCGGGATTTCGTCATGGTGAGCATCGATGTTTTCACAGTCGTTTTGGATACCTAATGACCAAAATCGGGAATCACATGCGACAGAATTGCACTCAACCGCCTCGCGCAAAAAAATAGCTCACTTGCATCCGCGCGGAAGACTTGGGGCCGAGAACCTCACGGCCCGTACACAATTGCATCACCAAACTCTGATTGGTCCGGAGCACTTACCGCCCCCACATCAAAGTAACTCCCCATGAAAAACAGAACACGATATTTAGGAGTGAATTATGAGAAAAACAGCAACAATTCTGGCGGTAGCGGCCTTGGGCGCTGTGATGGCAGTTGGCTCAGCGACAGAAACGATGGCGCGCGGTCACGAAGGCCATGGCGGCGGTCACGAGATATTCAGAAGCCACGGTTTCCACAGTGGTCATCGCTTCGGCGGCTTTCATGGGAACCGCGGCCACTTCTACCACTATGGTCTCCACGACCGAGGTCACTTCCGGCATTTTCGGCATTTTGGGAACGACAGCTATTACTGGGGAGACCCCTACTACTCGTGCGGATTCCCGTTTCTCTTCGGCGGCGGCTATCCTTACTGCCGGTAGTCAGTCAGCCCTTTGAAGAACCCCCCGAATGGGCTGATCTCCCATCGGCCAGCCCATTCGACGACTGATATGATCAACGCTTGATCAAGTAACTGTGTCTGCGAGCAGCGTCAATCCGGGTGCTCAAGCGACCTTGCAAGAAGTTATACCTGACAAGTTGCGAGTAATGTCACTAAAACTACTGGATCATTTTGCATAAACCATCGTATAATTAAAGTCTCTCACGCGTACACCTAGATCTAGTTTGCTTTTGTATTGGATACGAAAGCTTACAAGTTAAGGAGTGAGTTATGAGAAAATCTGTAACAACCCTGGCGGTATTGGCCTTAGGAGCAATGGTAGCCGTTGGCTCGGCGACTGAATCAATGGCACATGGCGGTGGTGGAGGCGGACATGGCGGTGGCGGGCACGGCGGCGGTGGCAGCCATAGCGGGGATTCTGGCGGCGGTCATGGTTTCGGAGGTGGGGGCCGAGGTTTCGGTGGAAGAGGAGACCATGGTTTCGGTCGCGGCATCGGCGGTGGCGATCACAGCTTTGGCGGTTTCCGCGGCGTAAGCCATAATCGTGGAGACCACAGAGAGCACTTCAGGAATTTCCCTCGTGACGATAATTACGGGTTCTATTCCTGCCAATATCCTTTTCGTTGGAATTCGCCCTTCGACTACTGTCAATGACTGCAGTTCAAATCCGCCCCCGGTAAAACGGGGCCGGATTTCCGCGGGACCGAGTGCAGTACGGAAAACAATCAGCAATCCACACGCTGGCTGCAGGGTAGCAATGGATCGCTCTCAAGCGCACAGATGCATGTCTGTTCGACAAGCTTTTCGGCAATATGGTTGTCGAGGGAAAGAACAATCCCAAATCGCCATAGATGGCCGAGATAGTGCGAGAGTTCGGCCCTCATTTGGCTCGATCATTTACGATGAACTTTGCTGGCAGACCGCCGTTACATCGGTGGAACCACGCCATCAGCGCCGACCACGACACGATGTGAGGTGAACTTGCTGTCGGCTCCGAATTCCGAGGGGGCAAACACTGCGGCACCAGTCTTTAGATCATCTGCTTTCCCGACCGCCAATGCCACGATGGGCGTATTGTCCGGGATCGCGATCTTCTTTTGACCGCCGCGATAGGTGACTGTGACGGTCTGACCGTCTACGCCCTTGACGGCATTTGCAACGGTCGCATTGGTCATGCTGCTGTTCGGCTTCAGATCCCACGCATAGTTGCCCTCGCCAGTACCCTTGAGGGCTGCCGGGAAGATGACGACTTCGAGCGCACTGCTGGTGCCTCCGCTTGTCGGAACATTGGCAATGCCGACAAAATCACCTTGTTTGATGTTGTCTATCGACGCCTTGGTCACGGTGTTGACAGTCAGATCGTCTGCAAGGGTGATTGCTGTCTCGCCGCCTTCCAGCGTTTTGATAACCAACGTCTTTCCGGCGACGCTTTCGATTGTCCCGCGTACATTGACGTGACTGGATGTTTGGGCGGCGCTAGGCTGGTTGTTTGACTTCATCATCGTGCTTTGCGCATTGCTCTCTAGCGACAACGACATCAAACAGGTTGTCCCCAGCACAAAACCCAGCAGCAATTTTTTGGCGATTCCAAGAGGCATACTCGTTCTCCGTTCTTTCATTCTTCAGCGGTTTCATGAACACCAACTAATGTTCAGCTTGAGGGATATGTTCGAAATCGCCCCAACAAGGATCTGAGCTTCAACAAAGGCGGGGTGTTGCGTTTTCGCGTATCGGGAATTGCGAGATCGGGGCTGCGGTCGAAGCTTTGAATTTGTCTCGGGTAGAAAGCGACGACTTCGACGTAGCTGTCTTGCAGGAGCAGGACCCCGTCATATCCCAATCCTATCAATCTCTCGCGTGCATGCTCGATAGGCCGAAAAATTCTCGTGGCTGCGATCCACTCATCGTACGAAAGACGTTTATCAAGAACATAGGGGTTCTGCAGTGTCACCTTGGCGACGACCGGATCGAGACCGTTCGAATATTGCCGCTCAAGCTCCATATCGTTGGAGAAATAGAATCCGCGGCCGAATGCACCGCTGTCGTTGCACTCGCTAAAGTCGAAGCCTCTGAAATGGGCATCGGTGCCGTGGCACAGAATCAGAGTGAATGTGGACATCGTACGACCTCAGTCGAGGTTGGCTTTGAGGCCGTCTATGGTGACCTGGAGGCTACGCGTTTGGTTGGCCGCCTGGGGAGTTTCTTCATTCATTGATCTATTAGGCATTTGCGTTCCAATCAACATTTCCCGCCATGAGCGGGTGTTGCCACAACAACAACGGATCGCCGCTGCAATCATTATAGTTTTGGGGGAAACTGTAGGCGTTTTATATTATACCCTCGTATCAGAACGTTAGACATTGGTTCATGGTAAGCGAGCGGCGCACTTAGTCCGCGGTGAACAGCATTGCGTTGGAGTTTAATGCAGAGAGCTAGGATCGGGTTGGCGTGCCAAACGATCCGCATCAGAACCTCGCAGTGATGAATCAATCTACCTTCAGAAGAATAATGCTGCCGTCCTATTTCTCACAGCTTGAGGCTTATTAAATCAGCGCGAGCCGGATCCTGCCGGTAGCTCAACCCCGATCCGTATTCCTTTTTAACCCGGCTCGGCGGATGGTCGTAGGGATATCGTACCGTGCCATCGATCGTTTTGGGCACGGTAGAGTTCTGGTTCAGCGAAAATAGTGATCTGCCAGCCGCGAAGCGTTGCCTGAGCGGCTGGAATTCCGCCGGGGTTACGATTGTCGCAGTATTATGGGTGCTGACCAGCTGCTTCCAGGATCAATTGGGCGATCTTGTCGGGATGGGAGATCAGCGAAAGATGGCTTGCCTTCACTTCGATCGTCTTGGCGCCCATTCGCTTCGCCATGAAGCGTTCGAGGTCCGGGTTGATTGTCCGGTCTTCCGTCGAAACAGCATAGAAACTCGGCTTCGAGCGCCAGGCTGCCTGCGTGGTCTTGCCGGTGAGAAGAGCTTTTTGGAACGGCTCCTGGACTGCATAAAGCACCTTGGCCTTTGCTTCCGGCAGGTCGCCCGCAAAGTCGTGCAGGAATGCAGTCTCGCTGAGGCGTCCTTCATCGCCGTCGAAAACGATGCCAGCGGTTGCCGGTGGCGTGGGAAATGTCTTGGCCAGCGCCGCGTAATCCTCGCCTGCGTCCGGTGCCCGCGCCGCGATGTAGACAAGCGCCGAGACATTGGGATGCACACCGGCTTCGCTGACAATCATCCCGGCAAAGGAATGTCCGACTAGAACTGTCGGGCCATCCTGCCGTGCCAGTACCCGCTGGACGGACGCAACCGCTTCGGGGAGCGTCGTCAGGGGATTTTGTACCGAGGTGGCATTGAGGCCCGCCTTTTGCAATCGTGCGATCACCTCGGACCAGCATGATCCGTCGGCGAAAAGCCCGTGCGCGAAAACAACGTTGCGCGCCTTTGCCGGTGCGGGAGCCGCGGCCATGCTGCGGTTCGAGACTAGGGTGGCGGCGGCGCCGGCAACAAGGGCGGCTGAGAAAGTGCGTCTGTTCATCATCATGATTTGGTTTCCTTTGCGTTGGACAATTTGATGGATCGTATGCTGGGGCATGCAGGCTCAGGGTAGGAACCCGGAGCGGTAGAAATCGGTTCGCACCAGGGCGTCGTGGCTTATCCGGGCGCGAGCCACTTGCGGATTCCTGCCACGGAACGGAAAGCGTCGGCGGCGTAGCTTTGAACGTCGGGAAGCGCTACGCGCGCCATCTCGGCAAGCGCGTGCCCAGGCCCGAGATCCAGGGCGCGGTCGACGCCCGATTCGGAAAGAACGTCCAGGGTTGTGGCCCAATCGACTGGGGTTGCGACTTGGGCAGCCAGCTTCGCCACTGCCGTCGCCACTGCGACGACGCGTTCGCCATCGCCGCCGGCTAGCAGCAGGCGACCGGCTATCGGCTCAGCCAATATCTCGGTTGCCAGCGCCACGCGCAGGGGGGCGACTGCGGTTGCGAGATGAGTTGTGTGGGAGGCGATTTTGACGGCGAGAAGATCGGCGCGGACTGCGCCAGCCGCCAAGGCCGCGGCGCAGACTGCGATGACATCGGGTTCACGGCCGCCTACTATGAACAGATTGCCGGGATTGGTGATCGCGATCGCGCAATGATGACGTTCCGTCAAGAGTTCGACCGTCGGTTGCCGCAGCCCGCGGATATAACCTAGCCGTCCGCCGACGCCTCCTGCGGCATCCATCGCGCGCGCGCGTTCGTCAGTAAGTCTCAACGCAGTCGCGGCCGTCCAGATTCCCGCGATGCTCCAGGCGGCCATCTCGCCGACACTATAGCCGGTGACCGCGAGCTGCTCCGGCAGAGCATCTTGAATGCAGGCATGCAGCGTAAGCGCCGCCGTCACAGAAAGGATCTGGCTGGTGCGGTTGGTGGCCAGTCGATCGCTTTTGGCATTCTGCACTAGATGGCGCGGGTCTTCGCCGAGAAGGCGCGTGGCCTCCTCGAAGATCGTTGCAGCTTCCGGCCGGTCGGCAACGAGGCTGAACATATCCGCGGACTGCAAGCCTTGCCCGCCGCAAAGCAGAGCTAGCACGGTGCCTCCAGACGATCGACAAAAAGCGCCATGGCCAACAGGTCTGCGCACCCGCCAGGGCTAAGATTGCGGGCGGTGAAAGCTCTGTGAATAGCAGTGGCCCGCGCTTGCCAGTCCGTTTGCGCCACACCGCCTTCCGCCAGGAAGGTCGATGCCTGCGCCTGTGCGAATGCCAGCCCGGCCGATCCACCCCGATGCAGGAGATTGGTGTCTTCGACGGAGGCGATCAGAGCCATGCAGGCATGGACGCGCGCTGCCTCGTCGCCACGAGCAAACCCACGGCCAGCTCGAAGTGCCGGCAGGGCGATCTTGTAGACCGACGGTAGGCCCTGTGCGGCCTCGGCGCGAGCGCCGCCAGCACCATGGTATCGTGCCGCGTTGGCGCCATGGCTGTGCAAAGAAACCGGGCCCGTCAGAATAGCCTGCCCCCATCGCTCGGCGATGATCGCACCGAGAGAGCGGCGTACACCGTAAACATGTCGAAAGCCCGCGGCGGCGGCAAGAAGCCCCAAGCCGAAGATTGCGCCGCGATGGGTGTTCACACCGCCGGTCGCAGCGAGCATGGCACGCTCAGCGGCGATGCCGATCGCACGCAGGCGATCCATGCCAGCACCTTCGGCGCCCGCCGCTGCGAGATCGGCAAGAAATGGGGCGAGTGTTTCCGCGCTACGGATCAGCAGCACGGCGTCCATGTCACAATGCGCGCCATTGTCGATGTGACTGACCAGGCCGGGCTTTGGATGGGTTTCGACTTCCAGCCTCAGACAGAGCGCTGCGAGGTCGCCGACATCTTCACTCCTGAAGCTCGGCTCGAACGTATAGGCGTGAGAAATGGCAGCGATCATCGCGTGCCTCCCGCGAGAATATCGGCTCGGCAGACGACCCGCACGTCTCGCAGACCTTTGACAATGATGCTGCTGCCAGCGCCTGCACCTCGCAGTTCTCGCCACTGCACGGCTCCCGCGGCATTATGAATTTCGCCGTCGATTCGCATCAGCGCGGTCTCGTCAATGGCCGTGATGCCCTCGAGCAGGGATTCGACATCGCCACCGGGGGGTAAATACCACAGTAGATCGAGGTCGGAGGCAGCGGAAAGGTAGGGCAACGCTGTAAGGCACTGCCAAGCCAGGCTGCCGAAGACCCGGGTAGTTGCATCAAGGCGGATCAACTGGGCGATGCATGAGTGCCAGCAGGCGGGTGCTGATAGGACGGCGGCGGACAGCAACGGCGGCGGATCTGCGCGCAGGATATCGTCCGGATCGAGCGTTACCGCGATGCGGCGTTTATCCTGTGCGAGCGGCAGGGGAAGACCGAGAGCCACCTTTCGCGCGTCGTCGCTGCAGAGCGGCCGTCTGACGACAAGCGGATAGCCGGCATCGACCCATCCCGCGACGAGGGGCTCATTCGCCAGGTCGGGGCGCTGCGCCATCAATGCGGACCATGCGCGCGGCGAGGGTTTTACCATCGTGTGGCGCGGGAAAATCTCAGGCACGGGATGCCTCCTTTTCGACGCGCTGAGCGATGGAGGCCGCTTTTGGTCGCCCGCCTCGGCCTTCTCCCAAACGATCGCGTGCGTCCCCGCCGGTCTGCTCGGCCAGAAGTGCGAGAAACTGTTCGGCAAGCGATTGATCGGGATTCCATACGGCGTGGATGGCGCCGGTCTGCGCCAGGTTTTCCAGACCCGGCGCGAACACCGGTGTCTTCTCGGCCTTCGCCTTCAGAACCTCAATCGGTAGTTTGGTGACACGTGCCATCGACGGCAGATCCATCACAGCCGGGTGCGCGCCCGGGAGTGCGACAAGCGTGCCGGTGGCCAGTGCGGTCGCAATGAAGGCGCCGGCAGCACTACCGCCATAGAGCAGGCCGATGGTTCTATGACCCTGCGCCCCAGCCAGCAGCAGCGTCTTGGCCAGGTGGGCCAGGCATTCGCTGAGGCCCAGCAGTTCGTCGCGCCGGCTCATCCGTTGACTGGAGGAATCGATCAGCACGAGAATGGGCCCAGCGCTCCCTTTGCGCGTAATCTCCAACACATGGCCGGCAAGGATGAGCGCACCTTCGCAGCCAAGCGGGCTTTGACCGGCGATGCCGATGACATGAACCTTGATTGCGTTGATGATGCCGCTACCGGAGATCAGATTGTCCGTGACAGCCACCTCATGGCCGCCCGGGAACAGCGAAGCCAGGATATCAGCGAGCTCCATTGGCCGTCTCCCGCTTGTCCGTAATGCGTCGCAGAAATTCGTCGGTTGCAAGGCCTGGTATTTCGGTCGGCTCGCTGACGCCAAGGTCTGTCCAGATATCAACGGCATCATGCGCCTTGCCGAAACGGTGGAGGCGGTGTTCGAGACGTTGCTGCTCGGCCTCCAGCACGTCGGCATCAAGCCGGCCGTTCCCAGCAAGCACAATGAGCGCAGCTTCGCGGAAGGCCAGGACATCGTCATCGGCGAAGGCATCGGCACCGCCGATCAGATAGCGGTGCTTACCGCCCATTGTCCGCCAGACAAGGGCGCGGTCGCGCGAGTCGAATTCCTCAACCCCCTTGTTTGTCTCGATCACTTCCGGACCGCTGACGCTGATGCGACCCTGTTCCGAAACGATCAAGGCAGAGCAGCAACCGGCGATCAGACTGCCACCGCCATAGCATCCGGCGCGGCCGCCGATCAGGCCGACGACCTGCACGCCAACCATCCGCGCCTCGACGAGTGCGCGTATGATTTCGGCAATGGCGAGTTCGCCGGCATTGGCCTCCTGCAACCTGACACCGCCGGTGTCGAACAGGATCAGCACGGGTTCTCCGAGCGATCGGGCGGCCCGCAGAAGGCCGGTGAGCTTGGCGCCATGCACTTCGCCGAAAGCACCGCCCATGAAGCGTCCCTCCTGAGCCGCTACCAATATGCGGCGACCTTCGAGAGTGCCGTGACCGACGATGATGCCATCGTCGAATTGTTCCGGCAGATCGAAGATCGCCAGATGCGGGCTGATCTCACGCTGCTCGGGGCCGATAAATTCTGCGAAGCTGCCGGGATCGAGCATTGCTGCGACCCGCTGGCGAGCGCCGGCTTCATACCAACTGTTTTCGGATGTCATGCTTCAAGCTCCTCGATCAGACGGACACCTTGAGCGAGACGCAGGGAGACCATATCCGGCCGCGCCCCGCCGTCATTGATGGAGATGTGCAGGCCGCCCGCCGCCCGCCGCGTCACAAAGTCCTCGATCACCGCTTCCCACACGGCTGCAAAACCGCGCGCTGCCGTGGCGATATCGATTATGCAGATGTTTGCTGGCAAATTACGCTCGAGAAGGACTTCTAGATTGCCCGAGGCGACGACGCCGACGATCGCTCTTGCACGGGTGCCGGTGGCGGGGGTTGACGGCTTCATTGTGAAACTGAGCTTTTCCATGGTCGGTTTCCCCTCATTACCAATTTCGGAACTGACTCGGAGGCTGATAGAGACCACCCGAGGCGAGCATGAGATCCTTGATCGAGCGCGCTGCCAGCATGCGGCGGTCCGCATCGAGCGGATCGATACCGAGATCCTCCGGGCGGCGGATGACGCCGCGCGCGCGTAGCCGTTCGACCATCTTGCGATCACGTGCCCGCCCTACATCGGTGTAACCGGCAACACCGCGGATTGCCTGTTCGCGCTCGTCATTGTCGCGACAGAGCAAGAGGTTGGCGATGCCATCCTCGGTGATGATGTGGCTGACGTCATCGCCATAGATCATGACCGGTGCGAGGTCGAGGTCGAGCTTATCCGCAAGTTCGAGGGCGTCGAGCTGTTCTACAAACAGCGGCACGTTCTTTTCACCAAAGGTCTCGCCGATCTGGACCACCAGTTTACGCCCGCGGCGCAAGCCCGCTGCGGCATTGGGATCGGCATCAGCGCCCGCTTTCAGCCAGGGCTCGCTCGGATGGCGACGCCCGCGCGAATCAGACCCCATGTTGGGGGCGCCGCCAAAGCCGGCGATGCGGTTGGTCGTAACCGTCGAACTATGGCCCTGGAGATCGATCTGTAGAGTGGAGCCGATGAACATGTCGCAGGCATAGAGCCCCGCGACCTGGCAATACGCGCGGTTGGAGCGGAGTGATCCATCCGGACCGGTAAAGAAGATGTCGGACCGCGCCGAGAGATAATCGTCCATGCCGACTTCGGAGCCGAAGCTGTGGACCTGCTCCACCCAACCGGCCTCGATCGCCGGAATAAGCGTAGGATGCGGATTGAGTGCAAAATGCGTGCAAATCTTGCCCTTAAGACCAAGTTTTTCGCCATAGGTGGGCAACAGCAGCTCGATGGCGGCCGTGTTGAAGCCGATGCCATGGTTGAGGCGGCGAACACCATAGGGCGCATAGAGTCCCTTGATGGCCAGCATTGCCGTCAAGATCTGTGTCTCCGTGATCGCGCCCGGATCGCGGGTGAACAGCGGTTCGACATAGAACGGTTTTTTTGCGTCAACGACGAAATGGACCAAGTCTCCGGGGATATCGACGCGCGGCACCTTGTCGACGATCTCGGCCACTTGCGCCACAACAAGGCCACTCTTGAAGCTGGTCGCCTCCACGACGGTCGGTGTGTCCTCGGTGTTGGGGCCAGTGTAGAGATTGCCATCCCGATCGGCGCTGACCGCGGCGATCAACGCCACCTGCGGCGTCAGATCGATGAAATAGCGGGCGAAGAGCTCCAGATAGGTATGGACGGCGCCGAGCTCGATCTTGCCACCGAACAGCATGCGCGCGATGCGCGTCGATTGCGGGCCCGAATAGGAGAAGTCCAGCCGCTTGGCGACGCCCTTCTCGAACACATCGAGATGCTCCGGCAGCACGACGCCCGATTGCACCATGTGGAGATCATGGATCTTGCCGGGATCGAGATTGGCAAGTGCCTTGGCGAGTATATCGGCTTGCTTCTGGTTATCGCCCTCCAGGCAGACGCGATCACCTGGCCGGAGGACTGCTTCCAGGAATCGAGGGAGGTCATCCAAGGCGACGCTCTTGCCGCAGGCATAGCGCTGGCCGGCATAGCGTCGCAGTGCGAGAGCCTCCTTTTGTGTACTCCAGTTCCGCATTATTTCTGGTACTCCGTGCACAACTTGTCCCAGTCTTAGCGAGGCAACGATCGAAGCTCTATTATACTTAGGTGTGGTCGCTAAAAGCCGAGCAAGGCGATTGAGGTGCAATTGAGCACTGCGTTTGACAAGATCGTCGACGCGTAGAGTCAATGTGGAGTCAAGAAAAGTTCCGAAAAAGAGTTTGAAATGCGGTTTTGCAATTCCCGACTAGATACCGTATCTCGTCCAAAACGGCCGAAAATACGCGGAATTTATGAGATAGCTAAAGTGCCTTTGGCTAATTTCTAATATGCAATCTTTATTAAGCATAATGACGCATCTGTAAGGTACCTGTGACGCACCGTCCACGATTCGATACGGAACTCCTTCATGAAACGACTTGCAGCCAGTATATTGACCCTCTTGCTCGCCGGCTGCACCACGGTTGACTACGACTTCTCCGCACCAAAGCAAACTTCGGCCGTTCAACAGATCGCCGCCCCGACAGGCAATGTGAGCGCGCCGCGTTTCGGTGATCGCGATCCTCACGACTGGACCGGCAAGACGCCGTGGCGGTATCCGATTCATGGAACGGACGTCTCGAAATATCAGTCCACAGTTGATTGGCAGACGGTTCGCAGCAGCCGTATTTCCTTTGTCTTCATAAAGGCGACCGAAGGCGGCGACAGGTTTGACGAACGATTTGGCCAGAACTGGGCGGCGGCGCGCGCTGCAGGCATCCCTCGCGGTGCCTATCACTTCTACTATTTCTGCCGTACCGCCAAGGAACAGGCGCGCTGGTTCATCGAGCATGTTCCTAACGATCCGGGCGCTTTGCCCCCGGTTCTCGATATGGAGTGGAACGCCGCTTCTCCAACCTGCAAGCTCAGGCCAAATGCTGCTGTCGTGCGCGGCGAAATGCGCACCTTCCTGGATATCCTGGAACGTCACTACGGCAAGCGACCAATTATCTATACGACCGTCGATTTCTTCGATGACAACGATCTGAGGCAACTTGCCAATTATCCATTCTGGTTGCGCTCGGTGGCAGGTCACCCCGATGAGAAGTACGGACCGCATCCCTGGACGTTCTGGCAATATACCGGGACCGGAGCAGTCCCTGGCATACGCGGCGACGCAGACATCAATGTTTTCGCGGGCAATGAAAGCGCCTGGAAACAGTGGCTGGTGCGCAACAAGGTCCGATAAAGCTCAGCGCGAGCGTTTTCTCGCACTTCTTTGACTTCACGCCATCCACATATTCGTGCATTAGCAGGAAAAATTCCGCGGTACTGAATACGCGCCCGTTATCAATGAGATTTTCCTTATGAACAAACTATCGATTGCACTTGCCGTCAGCCTTTTTGCCCTGTCCAGCACTGCCCGTGCCCTGGATCAGGTGGCACCGACGCAACCGGTAGTGGCAAAGCCCGCATGCGGGGGCGAACTGGAGCCGTGGTTCAATGGCCTGATCGCCGAGGCAAAAGCAGCCGGTGTTAGCGATAAGGGCTTGGGTGAGCTTCTCAAGGCTTCGATGGACGACAAGGTACTGGAGCGCGACCGCGCTCAAGGCGTCTTCAATCAGACTTTCCTCACTTTCTCCTCGCGCATGGTGTCCGATTACCGTTTGAAACAGGGCGCGGCAAACCTCAAGAAGTATGCGGATACCTTTGCCAAGGCAGAAGCTGAGTATGGCGTTCCAGGACCGGTGATCGCAGCATTCTGGGGTCTTGAAACGGATTTCGGTGCAGTTCAGGGCGATTTCGATACTTTGAACGCACTCCTGACGCTCTCATTCGATTGCCGCCGGCCAGAACTTTTCCGCCCGCAGTTGATCGCTCTTCTGAAGCTTTTTGACAGCGGTGTCGTCGATGCCAAGACGACCGGCGCCTGGGCTGGCGAGATCGGTCAGATGCAGATGCTGCCAACCGATTATCTTGAGCGCGGCGTCGACGGTGATGGCGATGGCAAGGTCGATCTGAAGCACAGCGCGCCAGATGCGATCATGACCGCTGCTCGTGTGATGCATGATCTGGGCTGGCGCAAGGGTGAGCCATGGCTGGAGGAAGTAAAGCTCACACAGGAGCTGCCTTGGGAAAATGCCATGCGCACCAATCGCCTGCCCCACTCCAAGTGGGCCGCGTGGGGTGTTACCGGTATGAAGGGACCGCTCGGTCCCGACGATGGCGATGCCTCGCTGCTGCTTCCGATGGGCCGCAAGGGCCCCGCTTTCCTTTCCTATGCGAACTTCGATATTTTTGTCGAATGGAATAAATCGATCATCTACGCAACGACAGCAGCCTATTTTGCCACTCGCCTGGCCGGCGCGGGCCCGCTTGAGCCAACCAATCCTGAAGCCGGGCTCAATCCTGATCAAATGAAGGAATTGCAGAACAAGCTTGCAGCGCGCGGCCACGATATGGGCCCGAAGATCGATGGCGTGTTCGGCATTCTTACCCGCGATGCGGTACGCGACGAACAGATCCGCCTCGGTCTGCCCGCCGATGCGTGGCCAACACCCGAACTCCTCGGCAAGCTTTAGAGCTTCGTCGCTACTGCGCAGGCGCCATCGTTTCGAGTGAGGCAAAACCTTCCGGTCGATCACCTTCGTCGAAGGGCGTCTCGACCTCCACGAAAGTGTCGGGGTAGAAGCCGTTGAAGCGGGTGCGCAGCGACAGCGAGTAGGCACCGATATTACCGATCTCGATCCAGTCTCCAGTGTCGACCGTTTCCGGCAACCAGAACGGGCGTGACAGGATATCGACGGAGTCGCACGTTGCGCCGCACACCCGGAACGGCACAATTTCCTTCGGATCGCCATTGCGGTGCTTTTTGGCTGGATCGGGGATGAAACGGGCAGGCAGCGTGATCTTGCCGGTCCATGAATCCGACAGCGACGCCCATATACCGTCATTGATGTAGAGCCGTCTGCCCTTGCGTAAAAGAACACGCACGATCAATGAAAACGCCCGAGCGACAATGACGCGGCCCGGCTCTGCCACCAGGGGCAAATCACCAAAACCATACTCCTTGATATCGCCCCGCAGCCGCGACATCAGTTGGCCAAGCGAAGGCATCTCGACATGCTTGCGTTTCGGGTCATGTCCATACTCAGCGGGAAAGCCGCCACCGACGTCAAGACCCGCCAAAGGAACCCCGGCGCGGTTGCGTACCCAATCAGCCGAGCTCAAGGCACGCTCATAGGTGTCGGGATCTTCGATCTGGCTGCCAACATGAAAACACAGGCCGACCATGTAGCCGATCTTGTGGGCGCGCTGCAGAAGCTCGACCGCATGTGCTGGAGCCGCGCCGAATTTCTTCGACAGTTCGTAAGCCGCATGTCCCTTGGTTTGCAGCCGTATATACAGCGTTATGCTGGCTGGATCGATATCGAGTGCGCGCACGATGCGGGTTACCTTGGCGATCTCATCCTCATGGTCCACTGCCAGAACACGAATGCCGTAGGTTTCGAGAGCCAGGCGAATATCCGACTGCGCCTTGATCGGGTGCATATAGAGCATCTGCGCATCCGGTGCGACCTTGCGCACCGCTTCGAACTCTCCCGGGGATGCCACATCGAAAACGCTGATGCCATTGCGTGCCAGCGTTTCGAGCACAAGATTTTCGCCATTGGTCTTGACCGCATAAGCCGTCTCGCCCGGGAACATCTTCATGAACTGGTGCGCGTCATCGATCAGAACTTGCGGGCGAAAGCAGTAGACTGGCTGATCCGGACGCAGGGTAAGCGCTGCTTCACGGGCCGAGGCGAATCGTTGCATCGTTTTGTTCTGCGTCATGCAAAACTCTTATCAAGGACGGGTGACAGACGAAAGTCGGTTTCTTGCAGCTGGAATCGGGTGGTTTTATATCGTTGAACAGCTAGAAACCTTATCAGACAGCACTGTTGAAAGGATCTATCCGTGTCCACCGCGCAAACAACGTCGCCCAATCCTCTCGCCATGACCAGCTTCGCATGGTTGCAATTGCTCCTTCTTGGCGCAATCTGGGGTGGGTCATTCTTCTTTGCGCGTGTCGCGGTTCAGGTGGTTCCCCCGTTAACGTTGGTTCTTTTTCGCGTGGCGGTAGCAGCTCTGGCACTTCATCTCTATCTGCTTAGCCGGGGCGTCCGGTTCTGGGACTACCGGGATCATGCATTTGAGTTCGCCGGCCTTGGCCTGCTGATGAACGTCATACCCTTTTCCTTGCTCTTCATCGGGCAGACAGTTCTTGGCGCAGGTGTCGAGTCGATCCTCAATGCGACAACACCGATCTGGACGGTCGTTGTCGCCGCCATCCTTACCGTAGACGAAAGGATCACGATCAACAAACTTGTCGGCATTCTCCTGGGCATATTCGGGCTCGTCATTATGATCGGCCCTGGTGTTCTCACAGGTCTCGGTGGTCCGCTTTGGGCTGAAATTGCTGTGATCGGCGCCACCCTCTCCTATGCCTTTGCCGGCATTCTGGCGAAGCGCTTCAAGGGAGTGCCACCCACAGTAACGTCCACCGGTCAAATGACCGCGTCCACGCTCATCATGATACCCGTGGTGCTCATCTACGACGGCGTTCCTGCCGTAGCGAACATCGATACCGGTGTCTGGTTGGCCATCCTCGGTCTTGGCCTCCTGTCGACCGCTTTCGCCTATATCCTCTATTTTTCGATCGTCCGGACGGCTGGCGCGACAAACGCATCACTCGTCACTCTTGATCGTTCCAGTCAGCGCTATTCTGCTTGGAACAATTTTTCTCGACGAAGAGCTAGCGGCTTCAGGACTTCCTTGGCATGGCATTGATCGCTCTTGGACTGTTGACGATCGATGGCAGGCTGCTCTCAGCGCTGCAAAAGCGCCAAAAAGCGTAAAGTTTTCAATATACCGTTAGCCTTATAGCTCGGGGTCCGCGGCTTAATTCTGGCCTAATTGTGGCAAAGTTCGAGCTACACCCCTTCTGTGTGACCTTTTTGCTGCACTGCAAAAATATACCGCTTTTGGGAACATTTTATCGTGATTTGAATATTTTTTACCACTCTAAATGGGTTTAAATTCAAAAACTTAGGTTTAGACGGCAAAAAATTTCTACTATCCATGTCACAAGACCGCAATATTTGGGCTTTTTATGTGGCAAATTTGCGCTATGCTAAATGGGTTAACTGCAGGAGACGAGCGATGGGACTAACTCGATCGATGAATGTCCTTATGATCTGTGCAGCGTTCGCATTTATTGGTGCAATGGTCGTAGGACTAATCCCCTGATTGTAAATAAGAGCGCTACGAAGATGGTCTCTGACCGTTAAGCGAATAGAAAACAGGAAGGCGGCCCGGTTATAGCAACCGGGCCGTTTTCGTTTCAAATTGCCTAGGCTGCAGCCCCGGCAAGACTGGCCTCAACCGTATCGCTGCTACCAGGACGAATGCCAATCAAATGACAGATGGCGAAGGGTAGATCAGCCCGGTTCATTGTGTAGAAATGGAAATCCTGGATACCGCGCTCGACCAGATCGAGCACCTGTTCGGCGGCAACCGCTGATGAGACCAAGGCATGCGTCTGCGGGTCATTGTCCAGCCCGTCAAACCGCTCGGCAAGCCATGCGGGAATATGCGTTCCGGCCTTCGAGCAAAAATTGGTGACCTGCGTGAAATTATGGATCGGCAATATGCCGGGCAGGATCGGAATATAGATGCCAGCGCGGCGAACCTTTTCAACGTAGCGTTCATAAAGATCGTTCTCGAAAAAGAACTGCGTGATCGCCCGCGTCGCGCCATTGTCAACCTTGCGCTTCAGCATGTCGATATCGGTAGCAAAGTCTGGACTTTCCGGATGCTTTTCCGGATACGCGGAGACGGAAATGTCGAAGTCCGCGAAGGCTTTGAGCCCAGCAACCAGCTCGGCGCCGTTCTCATAACCACCTGGAGTTGGTTTGTAGTGCGCGCCAACGCCACCGGCCGGATCGCCGCGCAACGCCACAAAGCGCTTGACGCCCATGGCCGCAAACTCGCGCACAACCGTATCCACTTCTTCCTTAGTCGCATCGACGCAGGTCAGATGGGCGGCGGCATTGACGTCGGTTTCAGTCAAAATCCGCTTGATTGTACGGGCAGTACGCTCCCGGGTGGTGCCGCCAGCACCGTAAGTCACCGATACGAATTCAGGATTGAGCGGCGCAAGGCGCGTCACCGTTTCCCAAAGCCGTTCTTCCATGACTTCCGTCTTCGGCGGGAAAAACTCAAATGAAACACGGATATTTGACCCAATATCCGAACGGCGGGACTGGCGGAAAAAACTCATTATACGCTCTCCGTTATGCGGGAGGTTAAATCGGGATCGGCGATCAGCAGGCGTGGGTCGCGTGCCAGCCACAATTTGACGGTCAGTTTGTCATCGCCCTTCGGTTCTAGATCGCGGCTCTCTTCGAGCATCAATCCAGCCTCGGTCAGCCAGTCGCGCATCTGCCCGTCATTGAACCCAAGACGCACATGCGCATGATTGTCGCGCAGGAACTCAAGCTCATGCGGGGCAAAATCGACGATCAACATTCGCCCGCCTGCCCGCAACGCGCGCGCCGCTTCGCGGATTGCTTCCGCCGGATTATCGAGAAAGTGCAGGACCTGGTGAATGGTCACGAGATCGAAAGACTCCCGATCGACCGGCAGCGAATAGACGTCGCCGTGGCGAACCTGCGCGTTGGCAATCCCGTCGCGGTCGAGGTTTGAACGGGCAATAGTCAACATGTCGCGATTGATGTCGATCCCGACGCCGCGCACATAAAGCGGCGCGAAGAGTTCGAGCAGACGGCCCGTGCCAGTTCCAACGTCAAGCATGGCCTGGAAGGGCTTGCGACCGACAATTTTGATCAGTGCGTCTTCTACAGCGCCATCCGGAACATGCAGCGAGCGGATCGCGTCCCAGCTAGTGGCATTGGCACTGAAGTAGGCAGCCGCACGCTCGCGACGCTGCAGCTTCACCGAAGAAAGGCGTTCAAGATCACGCTCCAACAGCAGATCGGCGTTGTCCAGACGATCCAGAAGAGAGCGCGCGATGTCGCCGACGATCAGCGATTCTGCCAAACGGAAATAAGCCCAGGAACCTTCCTGATAACGGTTGATGAGGCTTGCTTCGAACAGGAGCTTGAGGTGGCGTGACACACGTGGCTGTGACTGGCCGAGAATAGTCGTAAGGTCCGAAACTGTCAGGTCGCCGCGCGACAAGAGCGCCAGAATACGCAAACGGCTTGGTTCGGCAGCTGCTTTCAGCGTATCGACCATCAGATCAAGATTGAGATTACGCTTGTCCATCATTCACCTCAAAAGACATAAAGATATGTTTATGTGAGAAATCAAATTTTGGCAAGTTGTTTTTGCCGTTGACGACAAATTTTGCCGCGTTTGAAATACGACCAAGAATCACGCAAGGAACCTGCATGAGCACAGGAACAAACCGCCAGCGCGCGATCAACAAGGCGCTGACGCTGCTTCTCCCGGCGGTGCCCTATTCGGATTCGGAGCCGATAAGGTCTGCTGCCGGCGCGCCGCACATGCGGTCATTGCCCCCTCCCATCGCGGTGTGGCTTGCTGCTGTGGCACACGTCCGCCACCAGCACACGGACTATGATGCCCTGCGCGATGAAGGGTATGACAAGGAGAGTGCGCGATTCTTCGTGCTTGATGCCATCAATCGGAAGTTGACGGAGTGGCGGGCGACGCGTCTGCTGGATCCTGATGAGGAAGATCCGAGCTGATGCTGGTCGTGTCCTGCCATTGATCTTGGAAAATCAGGTTCTCTAGAGGTAATCTTTTGGCGCCAGCCGCGCTTTTCCAGTTCCGGCGTGTCGTAGAGTTCATCGACATAGCCGATACAGAGGTACGCTATGATCTCTACATGCTCCGGAATACCGAGGACACGGCGCATATCCTGATCGTGGTAAATGCTCACCCAGCCGACCCCAATGCCCTCGGCCCGAGCCGCGAGCCAAAGGTTTTGCACAGCGCAGACGGTACTGTACAGATCCATCTGGCGATTGTGCGTGCGTCCAAGCACCACCTTGCCCCCGCGCGTGCGGTCGCAGGTGATGCACAGGTTGATCGGCGCCTTGAGAATGCCTTCGAGCTTCAGCGAAGCATAAAGCGCTTGCCGTTCGTCGCTGAACAGCAACTTCGCTTCTTCGTTGGCGCGGGTGAAGACGCGATGTATCTCCGCCTTTCGCGCTTCATCCCGAATGACGATAAAATTCCACGGCTGCATGAACCCGACCGACGGCGCATGATGCGCGGCGTCCAGCAGCCGCATCAGCACCTCGTCGGGGACAGCTTGCGGCAGGAACTGGTCGCGCACGTCGCGCCTTGTACAGATGGCTTTGTAGACCGCAGCGCGTTCATTTGCGGAGAAACTGCTGGCGGCAACCGGACCTGATAAAACATCGCGCATTGTTTGCTCCCAACAACGCTTGGAAACTCTCCCCGCTGTCCGCGCGGTTTAAGCTATGAGGTCCGGCCGGTCTTCTGACTGAGGTTCATCTGAACCGCGCGCCTTCCGGATATCTCCGTGGCATCTGCGCGGCCCATCCCCTTTACAGCGTTGGGCACGTGCCGGATTTTCACCGGCTTCCCGATTCTCCCGCAACGAGCAGGCACCGGACCTTCATTCCATTCGCCATATAAAAACGCTTGGCGCAAGCCTCAGACCTGATAAATCCATTGCTCAGGAACCCGTACATCGACTTTTTCACCGGCGCGAATGGTGCCCGGTTTCTCGACCCAGGCGACAATGCCACGCAGGCGCCTCGAGACCCTGACGAAATCAAGCGCTGTCGTCGTGTGATCTTCTGTGTCTGCATGTTCGCCGATGGAGCGTCCCGCCACTTTGCAGGGGGCATTCTGCCCGTCGATCCTCAAGGTCACGCCTCCTTCGAAGAACATCAGCGTCCGTGGCGGCAGCATCGAAAGCGACGGAATACCGTCAATGACCATGTTGCCGCCGATCCATTCAGCCTTCAGTTCAGACAATCCCATGCCGGCAGCGACATCCGCCAGTTCGTCCGATGCGAGAATGGAAAGCTGGCGCTCGTTGCGCATTTCCGTGCCGCGCGGATACCAGGGCTCACGCCCGCCGGACCTGCGCGTTGGACCGGCATGAAAATCGCCAACGATCCCGTCGAATGTGAGCTCAAGAGACGCTGCAGGCGTCGTGACAAAATCGCCTGCGAGAGCTTCGAACAGCCCGCTTACCCGCCCGCTAAGCTTGCGCGCGGGGAGTATCTCGGTTCTGGTTTCAAACAGGTCGGTCATTGCGCCACTCCATCAAAATTCTCCGCATAGTAGAAATTCAGTTGAGGAAAACCAGCGAATAAGCCTGATGGGTTCGTCAAAAATGGTGATGGGAGAACGTCTCCGCCTCCCACTACCATTTATCGAGTTAGCGGCTTGTAGCTAGGACGCTTCGGGTTGACG
Source organism: uncultured Alphaproteobacteria bacterium (assembly GCA_963776115.1). GTDB lineage: Bacteria > Pseudomonadota > Alphaproteobacteria > Rhizobiales > Rhizobiaceae > Phyllobacterium. The sequence continues at coordinate 68,280 of CAVZLS010000010.1, forward strand.
CTGTCCGGACCAAGGCGGCGGATCTTGTCGTTCTCGTAGTCCTCGAAATTGCCTTCGAACCATTCCACATGGCTGTCGCCTTCGAATGCGAGGATATGCGTCGCCAGCCGGTCGAGAAACATGCGATCGTGGCTGATGATCACGGCGCAGCCTGCATATTTTTCCAGCGCGTCCTCAAGCGCCGCCAACGTTTCGGTGTCGAGATCGTTGGTGGGCTCATCGAGCAGAAGAACATTGCCGCCGGCCTGCAGCATCTTGGCCAGATGCACGCGGTTGCGCTGACCGCCGGAGAGATTGCCGACCTTCTGCTGCTGATCGCCACCCTTGAAATTGAACGCCGAGACATAGGCCCGTGAGTTCATCTCGTACTTGCCGAGCTTGATGATTTCATTGCCGCCCGAGATTTCTTCCCAGACGTTCTTGTCGGCCTTGAGATGATCGCGGCTCTGATCGACATAGCCGAGATGCACGGTTTCACCGACACGGATGGAACCGGAATCGGGCTTTTCCTGCCCGGTGATCATCTTGAACAGAGTGGTTTTACCTGCACCGTTGGGGCCGATAATGCCGACAATGCCGCCGGGCGGCAGCTTGAATGTAAGGTTTTCGATGAGCAGTCGATCCCCGAAGGATTTGGTGAGACCTTCCGCTTCGATCACCACCTGACCAAGGCGCTCGCCTGCCGGAATGAGAATCTGTGCATCGCCGGGCCGTTGATCGTTGGCGGCGTCCACCAAGGCGTCATAGGCCTTGATACGCGCTTTCGACTTCGCCTGACGCGCCTTGGGGCTCGCCGAAATCCATTCGCGCTCGCGTTCCAGAGCTTTCTGGCGCGAGTCGTCCTCGCGGCCTTCCTGCTGCATGCGCTTCGCCTTGGCACCGAGATAGGCCGAATAGTTGCCTTCATAAGGAATACCGCGACCGCGATCGAGTTCGAGAATCCAGCCGGTGACATGGTCGAGGAAGTAGCGATCGTGGGTGATCAGCAGTACCGAACCCTTGTATTCGCGCAGATGCTTTTCGAGCCACGCCGTGGTTTCCGCATCCAGATGGTTGGTCGGCTCGTCGAGGAGCAAGAGGTCCGGTTGCGAAAGCAGAAGACGGCATAGAGCCACGCGGCGGCGTTCACCGCCGGAAAGGTTGGTTACCTCGCTGTCTCCAGGCGGGCAGCGCAATGCTTCCATGGCCATCTCGACCTGCGATTCCAGATCCCAGAGGTTCTTGGAATCGATGATATCCTGCAACTTCGCGCCCTCGTCGGCGGTCTCGTCGGAATAATTCATCATGACTTCATTGTAGCGGTCGAGAATGGCCTTCTTGTCGGCAACCCCGTCCATGACGTTGCCCATCACATCCTTCGTCGGATCGAGAACGGGCTCCTGAGCGAGATAACCAACTGTCGCGCCCTCAGCCAGCCAGGCCTCGCCTGTATATTCTCTGTCCATACCAGCCATGATCTTGAGGATCGTCGACTTACCGGCACCGTTCGGTCCGAGGATACCGATCTTGGCATCGGGGTAGAAAGAAAGATGAATGTTTTCAAGAACCTTCTTGGTTCCATATGCCTTGTTCAGGCCGGCCATATGATAGATGAATTGGCGTGCCATAACGCGCGTCACTCCGGTGTTCGGGATTTGAGAGCGGTTTGCAGTCATATTGGATCAGTTCTGTTTCCCGGATGGCGAGACAATCCACTAGGAAGGTGGCGAGGCCGATGTTTACCCATCGGACGATGCCGCCTGACAAAGTGGGTGTCCGCAAGCCGGAAACCCGAAGGGCCGGGTGAATTTGCTTCAAATCCTTCGGGCTTCGGCTTCGCCCGCACCACCAGTGCGGCCTCGCCAAACCCCTCGACCTTGAACCAAATTCCCTCCGGCAGAACGATCAAATATGACTGCAAACCGCTCTGGGGACATGAATTTGCGCCGTATGTAGGCGAAAGGGGCTCCTGTGGCAATGGATGGGTGGTTTATTTCGGGCATCTGCTGAGGTTAAGCCCCTTCCTTGCCACGCCCTCATCCCGAGTCTGGCCATTGCTTGCATGCTGGGAAGACGGGCGGTCGTCGAAGCGCGTCTTGGTAGAATAAAATGCGATCCGAAGACCGCCCGTCCGGCGTCTTTTGATCCCGTCCGTTCCGCTTGGGAGGCTTTGGCGTTGGTTGAATTGCTTCACCCGCTGCCGAAAGCCCCTTTCGAAGTGCTCGTCCAGCACACGCCAGTCGTAGTACCGGCAGGGGAACCCTTGGACGGAACTTCCCCGGACGACGGGCCCGTTACCCGCCATCGGAGGCGCCGATCCTCTCCCCACTTCGAACGGCTCCGGAAGCAGTTCCCCGTGGAGAGGACGGGAATAGAATAAGCGAGGTTTTGGGGGCGTGGATAAGTCGCCAGGATTATTTTGGTCGAGGGCTTTGATCAAGGGGTGCCTTCAAGGCTGCTGATCTGCCGGATCGCAATGCTGCTGTGCGTGGTTCGACAAGCTCACCATGAGGGAAGTCGGTAGATTGCAGGGAGGACAATTCTGCAATGTTGGCGATTGACGTTGCAACGCTCTACGTCCCTCATGGTGAGCTTGTCGACCACGCACGGTGCCTCGTGCCAAAATCCGAGTGAGAGAGTTGATGGACCACGCACAGCAGCAATGCCATCGGACCTCCAAAACGAGCGAAACCGGGCGCGGATATTTCCGTCACCCGGTTTCCCCTCTGGTGCCGCATTCGGGGAGCGTCCTCTTCTCCCCTGAACGGCCATGTAACTGGCAGAAACTGAGTGCCTTCCATTGTTGCGGTTGTAACAATCGTGCATTCAAATCTCTTTCGGAGTGAAGTTCTGAGGCAAGTTTTTATCGATTGCAAGAGGCTTTGCAAAATAAAATTGCATACGTTTTTGCGTGATTATTTATTGTGCAGGAACGAAAAAAATTAAGCGGATTTTACCGCGCTTTATTGCGCATTGACTATTCGTGCGCCACCACTTCAACTGCGACGGGAGGCAGAGAATGGCATTCGAGGACGTAGAAACGATTGCAAGCGCGACAGGGGCAAAACTTGCGATGCGGTTTTCCGCGGCCGAGGGTCAGGCGCACGCCATCGTCCAGATCAGTCACGGCGTCAGTGAACATTCCCTGCGCTATGCGCGGTTTGCCCGATTCTTGAACGGACAAGGTTTTCACGTCTATGCTCACGATCATCGCGGACACGGACTTACCAAAGCAACTGGAGCTCCGGCTGGACGATTTGCGCAAAGCGACGGAGTCATGCACGTCCTGGGCGACGTCGATGCCATCAACAGTCTTGCCCGCCAGCGTCACCCTCACCTCCCCATGATTCTGTTCGGGCATTCGCTCGGCGGATTGATCGCAATGAACTACGTGCTGAAGCATCCAGGTAGAGTGGACGCTGCGGCGATCTGGAACGCCAATTTCTCTGCTGGACTTCTCGGGCGCGTCGCGCAAGGAGTCCTGCGTGCCGAGCGCATGTTTTTGGGATCGGACGTTCCAAGCATGGTGCTACCGAAATTCACCTTCCAGCAGTGGGGCCGCAGCATTGCAAACGCCCGTACGGCGTCTGACTGGTTATCGCGCGACCCTGACGAAGTAGATGCCTATCTTGCCGACCCATTGTCGGGCTGGAACCCGACAGTGAGTATGTGGCGCGATATTTTCGACCTCATCTTCACCGGTGCAGATAATTCGTTGCTGGCCAGCGTCCCTCGCGACTTACCTTTCAATCTCGTCGGCGGTGCAGAAGATCCGGCCACTGAAAAGGGCAAAGCTGTCAGGCACCTTGAAAGCAGACTGAAACAACTTGGATTTTCCAACGTCACGACGAAGATCTACGATGGTACACGGCATGAAGGCCTCAACGAGATCAACAGGGAGGTAATCATGCGGGATTTCGTGGATTGGGTGACACGAGCAGTTTCGAAACGGCCGACACATCTGGAGAGTGCTTGAAACATGACTGATGCTCCTCTCAAAGGTGTGCGCGTCATCGAACTCGCTCGCGTTCTGGCCGGGCCATGGGCCGGACAGGTTCTCGCCGACCTTGGCGCTGATGTCATCAAGGTGGAAAATCCTGCCGGAGGCGACGAAACGCGAGGATGGGGACCGCCATTCATCGCCAGCAGCGAGGGCGAAAATCTCTCTGCCGCCTATTTTCACTCGTGCAACCGCGGCAAGCGTTCGATTACCTTGGATTTCACGACCAAGGAGGGACAGGAAACGGTCAAGGCACTCTGCCGTACGGCAGATGTCGTGCTCGAAAATTTCAAGGTAGGCGGCCTGAAGAAGTACGGCCTCGACTACGCATCTCTGAGCGCCGACAATCCGCGTCTCGTCTATTGTTCGATCACAGGCTTTGGTCAGGACGGTCCGTACGCAGCCCAGGCGGGCTATGACTTCATCATTCAGGGCATGTCCGGGCTGATGTCGGTTACCGGCGAACCCGACCGCGAGCCGCAAAAGGTCGGCCTCGCCGTCGCCGATGTCTTCACCGGCCTCTATTCCGTCATTGCTATTCAGGCTGCGCTCGCACATGCAGCGAAGACAGGCGAAGGCCAGATGATCGATATGGCCCTGTTCGACGTGCAATCCGCTGTCATGGCCAACCAGGCGATGAACTATCTTGCGACGGGCAAGAGCCCGCACCGCATGGGCAATGCGCACCCGAATATTTCGCCTTACGAAGTTGTGCCGACATCCGACGGTCACATGATCCTGGCCGTCGGCAATGACGGGCAGTTCGCCCGGTTCTGCAGCCTTGTCGGGCTTGAAAATCTCGCCAGCGATCCTCGCTTCCTGACCAATCGGGCACGACTGGAAAATCGCATCGAACTGACGGCCCTGATCCGGGCCGAAACGCAGAAACGTACCCGTGCCGAATTGCTTGAAGCCTGTTCCCGAAATGCTGTTCCGGCAGGACCGATAAACCGGATCGGCGAGATGTTTGACGATCCGCAGATCGTGTCGCGGCAATTGCGGCTTGATCTCGAGGACGGCCATGGCAGCACGATCCCCTCGGTGCGGACGCCGATCGTCATGTCGAAAACCCCGCTTTCCTATCAACGGCCTTCGCCACGTCTTGGCGAGCACAGCGCCGAAATTCTTGAAGAAGTAAAGGACGTATCCAATGAAAACGGGCGGTGAATTGATCGTCGAGGCTTTGGCGGCTAATGGCGTCGAGCGGTTGTTTTGCGTACCAGGTGAGAGCTATCTTGCCGTGCTCGACGCGCTTTACGACGCAAAGATAGGCGTCACCGTTTGCCGGGCCGAGGGCGGAGCCACGATGATGGCGGATGCCTGGGGAAAGCTCACAGGCAAGCCAGGCATCTGCTTTGTCACACGTGGTCCGGGGGCGACCAATGCCTCCCCTGGAATCCACATCGCCAAGCAGGATTCAACGCCACTGATCCTTTTTATTGGCCAGGTGCAACGCGACGCACGTGAGCGCGAGGCCTTTCAGGAAGTCGAGTACCGCCGCTTCTTTGCCGATACAGCGAAATGGGTGGCAGAAATCGACGATGCGCGGCGCATTCCGGAATTCGTCACGCGAGCCTTTTCAGTCGCAACCTCAGGCCGTCCTGGACCTGTCGTGCTGGCCTTGCCGGAAGATATGCTGACCGACAAGGTCGAAGCAGTGGCGGCTCAGGGCTGGCAGCCGGTCGAGACGGGTCCTTCTCCGGCCAGTATCGAAAAGCTCGCCGATCTTCTTCAGGGCGCAACACGGCCTTTCGTGATCCTGGGTGGGTCGCGCTGGAATGAAAACGCAGTCCAGTCGATCACGCGCTTTGCCGAGAAATGGCACCTCCCCGTCGGCTGTTCCTTCCGCCGGCAGATGCTGTTCGATCATCTGCATCCAAATTATGCGGGCGACGTCGGGATCGGCATCAATCCGGCTTTGGCGGCGCGCGTGAAAGAAGCCGACGTGTTGCTGCTGATTGGCGGGCGTTTCGGCGAGATGCCCTCGTCCGGCTACACGCTGATAGACAGCCCTTATCCCAAGCAGACTCTGATCCACGTGCATCCAGACGCGGATGAACTTGGACGGGTATATCGCCCAAGCCTCGCGATAAACTCGGCACCCGACATGTTTGCTGAAGCTGTCGAACATCTTGCACCGCCGTCCCACATCAACTGGCCGGGGGAAGCGGAGACCGCGCATAAATCCTACCTCGCCTGGTCGACGCCACCAAAGACCGGACCCGGAAAGGTCGCGATGGGACCAATCATGTCCTATCTCGAGAGTGTACTGCCAGAGGACGCTATCATGACCAACGGCGCGGGCAACTATGCCACATGGCTGCATCGCTTCCATCGATTCCGCCGCTTTGGCACACAGGCGGCTCCGACATCGGGATCGATGGGTTATGGCCTCCCGGCGGCGGTTGCTGCAAAACAGCTTTATCCAGAGCGAACGGTCGTCTGCTTTGCCGGCGACGGATGCTTCCTGATGAACGGCCAGGATTTTGCGACGGCAGTACAATACGACCTGCCGATTATCGTGCTGGTCATCAACAACAACATCTATGGGACGATTCGTATGCATCAGGAACGCGAATATCCCGGACGTGTGTCCGCGACGGATCTCACCAACCCGGATTTTGCCATGCTTGCCCGGGCCTATGGCGGTCATGGTGAGACCGTGGACGCCACGGAGGAATTCGAAGGAGCATGGCAACGGGCCGTCGAAAGCGGCAAGCCGGCGATCATTGAAATTCGTCTCGATCCCGAAGCGATTACACCGGTGAAGACTCTCTCCGACATTCGCAACAAGCGTTGACCGAAGGGTTGGCATTACAGCTTCGTAATGCAAATGAGGATGGCACGGCGGCGCTTTCGATGTTATGGAGCGCGCCTGAAGTCCCACTACGAAAGCTTGCAACTTGAGCAATCCGGCAATTACGATCGTCATTCCGTGCCGCAACGAGGCCGCCAATCTAGCCTTTCTCCTCGATGAAGTGGATGCAGCCATGGAAGGCCGCAGCTACGAAGTGATCGTCGTCGACGATGGCTCCACAGACTTGACGGGTGAAGCATTGGGCGAGCGGATCAAGGCCGGGAAGCCTCTGCGCCACATTCGTCACGACAAGTCTGCCGGGCAAAGTGCGGCCGTGCGTTCGGGCGTATTCGCGGCAAGGGGTAAGGTCGTGGTCACCATGGATGGCGACGGGCAGAACAATCCGGCCTACCTGCCGCGGCTGGCCGATGCGCTGCTGCAGGCCGGTCCAGCAATCGGGATCGCAGCCGGGCAGCGCCTGAAGCGTACCGACACGAAACTGAAGCAGTTCGCATCGAAATATGCCAACAAGCTGCGCAGCGCGATCCTGAAGGACAATACGCGCGACAGCGGCTGCGGTCTTAAGGCACTGCACACCCAGCTTTTCCGCGAATTGCCTTTCTTCGATGGCTGGCACCGCTATCTGCCTGCATTGGTGATCCGTGAAGGCTACGGCGTCGTGCATGTCGATGTCCTCGATCGCGAACGCCGTCACGGCAAATCGAACTACGGCATTCTCGACCGCGGCCTGCGCGGTATTCTCGACCTTTATGGCGTCTGGTGGCTGCGCAAGCGCCGCAAGACCGTTCCAACGATTACGGAGATCAGTCATGGCTGATGCTATTACCAATTGGCTGCACTCGGTTTTCGTGGCCCAATTCGACGCCTGGATCCTGCTGGGCTTTTTTGCGCAGGGCTGTTTCACCATGCGTTTCGTCGTGCAGTGGATTGCCTCCGAACGCGCCAAGCGCAGTGTCGTACCGGTGACTTTCTGGTTCTTCTCGCTGTTCGGCGGTGTGCTGCTTTTTGTCTACGCGGTCGTGCGCAAGGATCCGGTGTTCATTGCCGGTCAGGGCCTGGGCCTTATTGTCTATATTCGCAATCTCTGGCTGATCGCCAATGAGAAGAAGGCGATGACGCTGGACACGTGAGCAAGGGATGTTGATGACCTCTTCCGACCTCGCTCCCGGCGGCGGCACAAAACTTCGCGCCAGCCATTATCTACTGCTGGTTTTCATCTGCCTCGTCTCCTTTGTCCCGGGCATCGCCTCGATACCGCCGCTGGACCGCGACGAAGCACGATACGTCCAGGCGACGCACCAGATGGCTGAAAGCGGCGACTATGTCGACATCCGCTTTCAAGACGCATCGCGCTACAAGAAGCCAGTTGGCATTTACTGGCTGCAGAGCGCTGCGCTCAAGCTCACAGGTTACAATAACGATGCGCCGATATGGGTCTATCGGCTCGTCTCGGTGACCGGCGCTACGATTGCGGTGCTCGGCACGGCTGCTCTGGGAGCATTCCTTTTTGGCCAAAGCGCAGGCCTTATGGCCGGTATCGCCCTTGCAGCGATCGTTATGCTCGGCTTCGAGGCGCGCGTGGCAAAGACCGATGCGACGGTGCTGGCGACGGTCGTCATCGCACAGGGTGCACTTGCATCGATCTGGATGGCAAGCCGCAAGCAGGCTGCAGCCAAATGGGCACCAGCAGTGATCTTCTGGGTGGCAACGGCAGCCGGCGTGCTGATCAAAGGCCCGATCACTCCCTTTGTCAGCCTTTTGACGATGGGCTCTCTCAGCCTTTTCTACCGCGAGTGGCGATGGCTGAAACGCCTGAAGCCGTTAAGCGGTATCCTCATCCTGCTGGCAATCGTGCTGCCATGGCTCATCCTGATCACGCTGAAAAGCGGCGGTGCCTTCTTCAACGAATCCGTCAACAAGGATTTCCTGTCGAAGGTTGGCGATGCGCAGGAAAGCCACGGCGCGCCGCCGGGCTATTTCGCCCTGATCTTCGTCGTGTTCATCTGGCCATTTGGCGTGCTCGCTATTCGCGGCGGTCTGCAGGCGTTGAGCCGGCTGCGCGAGGATCCACGCCTTGCTTTCCTGACTGCCTGGTACATCCCGTTCTGGCTGGTAACTGAGCTTATCCCAACGAAGTTGCCCCACTATATCCTTCCCGCCTACCCGGCCTTGCTGTTGATGATGGCTTGGGCCATCGACACCGGCGTCGCCGCCCAGCCCTATCGCGGCCGCTGGCAAATCTGGGTCGAGCGGCTGACGCTTCTTGGCCTTGCCGCTGCGACACTCGGCTTCATGGGCGCTGGGCTTGTCCTGCCCTACGTCATGACCGGATCGTTTTCGTTTCCGGGGATCATTGCCTTCTTTACCGCAGCTGCCGCCGGTGTCTTTGCCAGCGGCCTAGTATTGAATCACAATCTCAAGCGCGCGCTGCAAGCCTCTGCAACCTTTGCGATTATTACGCTCACGCTGCTTACATGGGGCGTCGTTCCGGCGCTGACGCCGATCTGGCTCAGCCCGGCCGTTGCCAATGCGTTCAATGCTGCCAAGCCCTGCGACAACAGCGTACTGGCTTCCGCCAGCTATGCCGAGCCGAGCCTGGTGTTTCTTGCCGGTACGAAGACGGTCCTCACCGATGGTGCAGGAGCAGCCAAGCACCTCACCGACGATCCGGCCTGTGCGATTTCAGCAGTCGACGAACGTGAACACGATGCCTTCATCAAGGCTCTGCCGCAAGGCGAGCAGTCGGTTGCCGCAGTCGCGACTGTCAGCGGCATCAACTACAGCAAGGGCCGGAAGACGACCATTACGCTGTACAAGGCCGCGCAATAATCGATTGACTTGCGACTAATGTCGAATTGACGGTTCTGTTTCATCGTAGGAATATAGTCCTTTAAAAAGGACCATATTCATGCATCGATCACCCAAGGAAAGCCCAGCCTACCACCAGCTGTTATGGCAGATAAGAGCCAACGATTCTTTCCTGAGAACACCGAAACGCGGGTGCTCAGCGGCGCAAGCCAAGCAGGACCATCTGCTTCTGCAACAGAAGCAGGATTTCCTTTACAAGCAACTTGAGTTTTTGGACGAACTTGACCTCTTCTTGAAATTCGATCCCGATCAACCCCGCATGCCGGCTGGAAATCATGATGGCGGGCAATGGACAGAGGGCCAAGGCAGGATTGATCCACTCACCGCGGGTGCCACGTTGGCGCATAGTAGTTCGAGCCCGCAAAGCAGCTCATGGATTAAACGGACCGAGCAACTCGGACAGCACATCGACCGTGAAACTCCACTGCGGGCCATTGTCAGAAACAATCCCGTTATCCGTTCTGCCACGGCTCTACTTTCTTTCCTGAAAGCACCTGAACTCGAATACCCGCTAGCGGACGCGGTTGCGCAATACAACGCAATTGCAGCTGCTGATGATCCTTATGTCGTGCCAATCCTTTCGCTGCGCGCAAGGCAATTTAGCAAAGGCGATTCCGACACAAAAATCTGGGCGAGCGTTCGCAAGGCGGATATGGATACCGTCAGCAAGTTTTGCCCCAAGTACTGGAAGATACAAACTATAGCGGACAGCGTTGCATCGACGATGGGACCCATTGGGTCCTATGGAACACCGCAAAACTACGGAACCCAGTTTCACCTGCGTGCTGCAAATATGGTGAACGGCTTAGGCGACAGCACTCTGAAAGCAGAACTATTTCTTATGGCTCCGCTGGCTGGTGCTCCATCCGGGTACTACCGGGAAAAAGTCGGAACACGGGAAAAAGGATCACTAGGGCTCGATGTTCATGAGACAGTTAGGAGCGATCTGACTTGCATCTACGATTTTAAGACAGGGATAAAAGAGCTTGATCTTACACGCATGGGGAATTTTGCTCATTCAACCGCAAAGACCTATCCCAAAACAAACGAGTTCTTTGTCATCCAGATCAAGCCAAGTGCCGGTTCCATCAGGAGATAGTCAATGACCACTATCAAAGACGTACGTGATGCAGTGCGCCCGCTCATTCAGCGCCGGAACGACCTGATCTCGACAGGACGATTTGTCTTCATTAAACCCGTGCAGCATTTGCTGCGCGGCGTCCATATTGATAGCTCCGTGGACCCAAGCGTCTTCGTTCCACAACTTTCAATACGCTTGCTTGCCCCCAAAACGGAAATCAGGTCTCCGGGATGGGGCATGCGATTTAGGCGAGCCAATTATGGCGAGTCCATCAGGAAGTCCGGATGGACTATGACGAAGCCAGAAACAATCGCGCAAATGCTGGACATGATCGAGGAGGCCCTGTCGGAACTCTATGCCATCGCAAGCCTGGATGATTATTTTGCCTTTCTCTCTGCCATGTCGGTGCCAGAGGTCAGCTCGACCACGATTGAACTTTTCGAGGTATTGATACCAGCCATGAAAGGGGAATTTGATATTGCACTGAGTTTTTTGCGGAAAAAGAGGTCTGTTGTTGAGCATGTCGATCACCTTTCGCCGGAGTTCTATCCAGCGCTCTTGGCTGGAGATCGAGCTGAAATCGCCCGAATTCTCCATGAATGGGAGGCAATCTCCGTCAAAACCTATGGGATCGAAAAAATCTGGGAGCGAACGCCATTTCCATTGGAATTGCAGGACGGCTAGCTAGTCAGCGACAAAGGGAAACTTTGCCTGAAGCCAATCTCTGATCAATTTCGGTTCGTCGTCATGCAAACCATGACCAGTGGGAAGCACATGGGTTGTGACATCAGCGCCGCATTTTTCTAACTGGGCGGTCATAAATTTCACATCGTCCGGAGAGCGCCGTGTGTCTTTTTCACCAGCGCTAATAAACACGGGAAGACCCGCGAGATCAGGGAAATCCTCGTCTGGTGCTGGCGAAAGTGGCCGTATTAGAATTGCGCCTGCTACAAGAAACGGTGCTTGAAAGAGGAGCGATGCTGCAGTAATCGCACCGTTGGAGAAACCCAGAAGAATAGGCTTGGATTTTAGGACGCCCGTTTCCAAGGCTGAAGCCAAGAATTCGCACAAACGGGACGTCTGATAGGTCAGATCAACGTAATCCAGGCTCCTGTCGTTATTCCTTTTGAAAAAGGCATAGCCCGTCTCCCACTCGACTGCTCCTCTTATGGAAATATAGCGTCTATTCTGACCTATGCTTTCGGAAAGCGGAATCAGGTCGTTCTCGTTGCCACCGCTCCCGTGCATGAGAAGCAGCGGGGCGGCAGCACCAGTCTGGTTGCCGCCACTCACATAGCGAAATCCGTTCAGTTGGTGCAGGAGCTATCCCTCTGCATTTCGGTCAGGTATTGGCGCTCTTCCCCACCAGAGGTCGTCCGACAGAGTGGTATTCCAGGCCAGAGCCTTCAAGGTCTTGCGCGTTGAAGACATTGCGCAGATCGAACAGGAGTTTGCCACTCATAAGCGTAGAGACCCGCTTGAGGTCGAGCGCACGGTAGGCATTCCATTCGGTCAGCAACAGTGTGATCCCTGCCCCGTCGACAGCTTCGTAGGCAGACTTGCACCAGGTGACATCGTGCAGGACCGACTCTGCTGCCTCGCGTGCTTCAGGATCGTGCGCTCGCACACTCAAACCCGCCTTCTGCAGGGCTGGAATAATATCGAGCGCCGGCGACTCGCGAATGTCGTCCGTGTTGGGCTTGAAGGCAATGCCAAGCACGGCAACGGATTTCGCCCCGGTCCGCCTCGCTGCTTCGATCACCCGCTCGGCCATGGAACGCTTGCGCTGTTCATTGACAGTAACGACCTGCTCGATAAGGGTTTGAGGTGCATTCATCTTGCGTCCGGTCGCCGCATAGGCACGTGTATCCTTCGGGAAACACGACCCGCCAAATCCCGGCCCTGCATGCAGGAACTTCGAGCCAATGCGGTTGTCCATGCCGATGGCCCGCGCCACGTCCTGTACGTTCCCTCCAGCCTTTTCGCATAGGTCAGCCACCTCGTTGATGAAGGTGACCTTCATGGCCAGGAAGGCGTTGGCTGCATATTTGATGATCTCGGCATTTTCCAGCGTCGTGACGATCATCGGCGTTTCGCGCAGATAGAGCGGACGATAGACGCGCTTCATGGCCGCTGCGCCGGCATCGTCATGAACGCCGACCACGACGCGGTCTGGCCGCAGGAAGTCTTCGACGGCCGAGCCTTCGCGCAGGAACTCCGGATTGGAGACCATGGAGAACGGCACGTCGGGCCGTGCCTTGGCGATACGGGCACGCACATCGGCGTTGGTGCCCACGACCACGGTCGACTTGATGACGATGACAGCGTTCGGCTTCATCGCCGCAGCGATTTCATCGGCAGCCGCGTGGATATATTGCAGGTCGGCTTCACCATCGCCGCGCCGCGAGGGTGTACCGACAGCAACGAAGATAACATCGGCATCGGCAACGGTCTCAGCGAGTTCAGTCGTGAACGTCAGGCGCCCGTCGCGCGCATTGCGCACCAGCAGCTCGTCGAGGCCTGGTTCGTAGATCGTAACCTCGCCAGCCTGCAACCGGTCGATAATCGCCGGGTTTTTATCAACACAGGTGACCTGAAAGCCGAATTCGGCAAAGCAGACACCCGAAACCAGACCGACATACCCGGTCCCGATCATCGCAATCTTCATTGAACGGTCCAATCCTTATCTTGGCGGGACGTTTCGCATATTTAGCCCCGCCATACCAATTTCAAGGTTGTATCGAGTGTTGCCTTTTACTTTCGCTGCGGTCCCTTGCGCTCAGCCGAGGCAGCCCAAAGATTGACGTTCGCATCGGTTGCATAGCTATCGATCTCGGCAAGCTCGGCATCTGTGAATGCAAGATTGTCGAGCGACTTGACGCAATCGATCACCTGTTGCGGCTTGCTGGCGCCAATCAGCGCGGTGGTGATGCGACCCTTCCTCAGCACCCACGCGATTGCCATTTGCGCGAGTGTCTGGCCGCGTTTTGAAGCGATCTCATTGAGTGCACGAATGTTGTCGATGTTGCGCTCGTTGAGGAAATCCGGATTGAGCGACTTGCCCTGTGCCGCACGGCTCTCTTCGGGCACACCCTTGAGATATTTGTCGGTCAGCATTCCTTGCGCCAATGGCGAGAATACGATGGAACCGATGCCGAGATCTTCCAGCGCGTCGATCAATCCGTCTTCCTCGATCCAGCGATTGATCATCGAATAACTTGGCTGATGGATGAGGCATGGCGTGCCAAGCTCTTCGAGAATGGCCGCGGCCTCGCGCGTGCGGTGGGAGTTGTAGGATGAAATGCCGATATACTGAGCCCGGCCGGACCGTACGATTTGATCCAGCGCCATCATCGTTTCTTCGAGCGGCGTATCGGGATCAAAACGATGCGAATAGAAAATATCGACATAGTCGAGGCCCAGCCGCTTCAAGCTCTGATCACAGCTGGCGATAACATATTTGCGGCTGCCCCATTCGCCATAAGGCCCGGGCCACATGTTGTAGCCCGCTTTGGACGAAATGATCAGCTCATCGCGATAACCCTTGAAGTCATTGCGTAAAATGTCGCCGAATGCTTCTTCCGCAGAACCCGGAGGCGGACCGTAATTATTGGCAAGATCAAAATGCGTGATGCCGAGGTCAAAGGCCTGACGGCAGATCGCCTGCTTGACGCTATGCGGCGTATCATGGCCGAAATTGTGCCACAACCCAAGGGAAATGGCCGGCAGCTTGAGTCCGCTCCTGCCGCAACGGTTGTATTTCATGGTGTCGTAGCGCTTGGAGTCCGGTGTCCAGCTCATGGTATTCGTCCTGCTCTTGTCCATACATTATTGACGCGGGAGGCGACTCCACGCGCGGCAGACTATGACCCATACGCATGGTGATGTCATGACATGAATTGGCGCGTGGTGTCGCAGATCACCCGACGAAGAGGGTTGCCATTTGCCACAGTGCTGGACGGCGACCTAGCCCTTGATGATCTTGCCCGTCATCATCAAACCGATATGTCCGCCCTGCATCTGGTGTAGCATAGAGAACGCCATCCACATCGTAATTGTGCTCGCCAAAGAGGCGAACGGTCAGCGGGCCGAAATCTGTCTGGAGATAGATGATCGTATCGGCGCCGAGATGTTCGACATGGATCACTGAGCCTTTCCATTCGCCGGATGTCTTGCTGACCTGAATGTGCTCTGGACGGATGCCGATGGTCTTCGCGCCGCTCTGGCCGAGCTTGGTTGCATCGATCAGGTTCATTTGCGGCGACCCGATAAAACCGGCGACAAAGACTGTCTGCGGCGAATTGTAGAGCTCCATCGGTGAGCCAACCTGTTCAATCCTGCCTTGGTTCAGCACCACGATCTTGTCGGCAAGTGTCATCGCCTCGACCTGATCATGTGTCACGTAGATCATGGTTGCCTTGAGTTGCCGGTGCAGACGCGCGATCTCGATACGCGTATTGACACGTAGCGCAGCATCGAGGTTCGACAGCGGCTCGTCGAAAAGGAACAGTTGCGGCTCGCGCACGATGGCGCGGCCAATGGCGACGCGCTGGCGCTGGCCACCGGACAGTTCTGCCGGGCGGCGTTCGAGATAATCACCGAGCGACAGCATGTTTGAGGCGATCCCGATGCGCTCCTTGATTTCGTCTGCTGGTTTACCCGCCTGCTTCAGGCCGAGACCCATATTGTCGCGAACGGAAAGATGCGGGTAAAGCGCATAGGTCTGGAAAACCATGGCAATGCCGCGCTTGGCAGGCGGCGTGTTGTTGACCTTCTTGCCATCGATCAGGATGTCGCCCGATGTCGCATCCTCGAGTCCCGCGATCACCCGCAGCAATGTGGATTTGCCGCAACCGGACGGCCCGACAAAAATCACGAACTCGCCATCCTTGACCTCGAGGTCGATGCCTTTGAGCACATCGACCTGACCGAAGGACTTGCGGATATTTTCAATTTTCAAAGAACCCAATGTCTTGTTCCCGTTTCTTGATTCAAATTCATAGATTAACTGGTTGACCGGTCCGCACGCTTTCATCCGCTGCCAGGCAGACGCTGAGCGAACGCACGGCGTCCTGCATATGCCGGTCGAGGTCGAGATCTTCGTGGATAGCCTTGAGGACAAACGCCTGCTCCAGATCGCAGAGCTCCTGATGTCCAGGTTCGCCAGCCATGCTCAAAAGCTCGTCGGGCTTTGCGAAGCGGCCATCCGGTCCAATCTTTGCCGAGTGCAGACGAATAGTCGAAGTTTTGGTGTGGGAATCGATGTCATCCGATTTGGCGTTCTGGTCCATGACGATGGAAACGCAACCATTAGGCGAAATCACATCCTTAACGAAGAAGGCCGTCTCCGACATCATCGGGCCCCACCCGGCCTCGTACCAGCCAACGGTCTTGTCATCGAACAGCACTTGCAGGTGTCCGTAATTGTACATGTCCGGATCGATCTCATCGGTGAGACGCACGCCCATGCCACGCACCTGAACCGGCTTGGCGTCGGTGATCTGCAGCATCACATCGAGATAATGCACACCGCAATCGACGATGGGCGACGTGGTCTTCATCAGCGACTTGTGCGTTTCCCAGGTAGCCCCACTCGACTGCTGATTGAGGTTCATGCGGAAAACATAAGGACCGCCGAGCTTGCGGGCCTCTTCGATCAGCCGCATCCAGGACGGATGGTGGCGCAGAATGTAGCCTATCACGAGCTTGCGGCCGTGCTTCCTGGCGGCAGCAACGACCCGCTCGGCATCGGCCACCGTCGTAGCCAACGGCTTTTCGACGAAGACATCCGCACCCGCTTCCATGGCGGCAATCGCATAGTCTGCATGGCTGTCGGAATATGTATTGATGGAAACGAGGTCAGGCTTCAACTCAGCGAGTGCCTCGTTGAAGGAGGGATGGATCGTGTAGGCGCCAAGCTCTTCCGGCAGGGGCACGACAGAGCGATTGACCAGCCCGACGATCTCGAAACCGGGATTGTGGTGATAGGCGAGCGCATGGCTGCGGCCCATATTGCCGAGCCCCGCCACGAGAACCCGCACTGGCTTTCGAGCCATCATTTGACCGCTCCCGAAGTGATGCCGCGGATCAACTGCCGCGAGAAGATAAGATAGAGAACGAGGACCGGGACGATCGCCAGCGTCAGCGCCGCGAGCACTGCATTCCAGTTGGTCACGAACTGGCCAATAAACACCTGGCTACCGAGCGTCACGGTCTTGGTGGCGTCGCTCGGCGCAAGGATGAGCGGAAACCACAGATCGTTCCAGATCGGGATCATCGTGAAGACGGCGACGGTCGCCATCGCCGGCCTCACCAGCGGCAGCACCAGGCGGAAGAAGATCGAATACTCCGACAGGCCATCAATGCGCCCGGCGTTCTTCAAATCGTCCGAAACGGTTTGCATGAATTCGGTGAGAATGAAGACCGCGAGCGGCAGACCCTGCGCGGTGTAAACAAGGATGAGTGCGGTGAGCGTATTGACCAATCCAGCAGCGACCATGCCTTGCAAGATGGCCACGGTTCCCAAACGGATCGGAATCATGATGCCGAGCGCGAGGTAAAGGCCCATCAGCGTATTGCCGCGGAAGCGATACTCCGACAGCGCAAAGGCCGCCATTGCTCCGAACAGCAGAACGAAGAAGATCGAAACACCGGTGACGATGAAGCTGTTCTGGAAATACAGAACGAAATCCCCCTGTCCAAGAACCGTCTGATAGCCGATGAGGCTGAACGTCGACGGCGTTGGCAGACCCAGTGGATCACGGAAGATCGAGCTCCGGTCCTTGAAGGAATTGATGACGGTCAGGAACACCGGAAACAGCGCGATCAGCGTATAGATGATGAGCGCCAGATGGACGAGACCGGTGCGGACGGGCGATGCTGTTGGCTTTGCCATGGATCGCTGCTCCTAGAACTGGTAGCGGCGCATACGCCGCTGGATGGCGAAAAGGTAGAGGCAGACGCCTGACAGGATGATGAGGAACATCACCGTCGCAATGGTCGCGCCCATGGATTTGTCGCCAATCTGCAACTGGAAACCGAAGAAGGTTCGGTAGAGCAAGGTACCGAGAATATCCGTCGCGCCGTCCGGTCCGGCGAGTGCCCCCTGCACTGTATAAACCAGATCGAACGCATTGAAATTGCCGACGAAAGTCAGAATGGAGATGATGCCGATCGATGGCAGGATCAGCGGCAGCTTGATCTTCCAGAACTGGCTCCATCCGGTCACGCCATCGCATTCGGCCGCTTCAAGAACTTCTTCGGGAATGTTGAGCATTGCCGCGTAGATCAGCATCATCGGGATGCCGACATATTGCCAGACAGAGATCAGCGACACGGCGATCAGCGCACTGCCCGGCTTACCGAGCCATGGCGAAAAGAGAGATTTCAACCCGACCAGATCGAGCAGGAAAGGCGAAACGCCCCATATTGGTGACAGGATGAGCTTCCAGATAAAGCCGACGATCACGAAGGATAGAAGCGTCGGCAGGAACATCGCCGTGCGATAGAAGGCACCAAAGCGCAGCTTCGGCACGGACAGCAGCGCGGCAAGTGCCACACCGATGGGGTTCTGCACCAGCATGTGGATCAGGAAGAAAACGAAGTTGTTGCGCAGCGCATTCCAGAAACTGGCGGCCCAACGCGGATCGCCGAAGAGCACCTGGAAATTGCCGAAGCCGACGAAGATGCTCTGGTTGTCTTTGACGTTGAACAGGGAAAGCCGCAGCGTTTCGATGAGCGGCAGGATCATCACAGCCGTATAGACGAGCAAGGCGGGCGCCAAAAACACCAGAATGTGCCAGCGCCGGCGGTGTCTGTCCTCAGCTCGATCGATCGATACTTCTGTGACTGTGCTCATTGAAAACCAAGACCCCTGCTTATGATTTTTGGTCGCAAGGAAAGCGGCCTGCGACTGCCGTTTTTAGCAATGATAGCGCAACAGCGTGCCTTGCGCCCAGATAAAGAAATAGCCGGGACGATCACAGAACGCCCCGGCTATCGATCACTTACTTGGCAGGCTTGTACCAGCTGTCGAGACCATCCTGCAGCTTCTTGGCTGCAGCTTCCGGCGTGTCGGTGCCGTTGATGACGTTGGCCGATTCAACCCAGGTTTCGTTCTCGAGGTTTGGCGTACCGCGCGACAGAATCTGGTAGGTCGAGCGGATCGTCGGCTTGCACTTCTCGCGCCATGAGACGAATTCCTGCGCCAGCGGATCCTGCATCTTCACCGGTGTCGAATTCAAGCTGAAGAATCCTGGCAGCGCGTTGGCGTAGATCTCTGCAAATTCCGGCGAAGCAACCCAGTCCAGGAACTTCTTGGCTTCTTCTGCATGGCCGCTCTTGGCATTGAGACCGACACCGATGTCGTTGTGGTCGGAAATGTAGCAGGCGTCACCGGCATTTTTCACAGGCGGCGGGAATGCTCCCATCTTGAACTGGGCCTGCGTGTTGAACAGACCGATTTCCCACGAACCGGCCGGATAAATCGCAGCACGTCCGAGAGTGAACAGATTTTGGCTGTCCGGATAGGTCTGAGCTTCGAAACCATCGCCGAGATAATCCTTCCACTTGAGAAGAACCTTATAGGGCTCGACCCAATCAGCGTCGGTCAGCTTCTCTTCGCCCTTGATCAGTTTGGCGCGGCCTTCTTCGCCCTTCCAGTAGGTCGGTCCGATATTCTGGTAACCCATGGTCGCGGCTTCCCAGAGATCCTTTGTACCCATGGCCATCGGAATATAGGTTCCGTCAGCCTTGATCTTGTCGAGCGCGGCGAAAAACTCGGCTTCCGTGGTCGGAATAGCAATACCGAGCTTGTCGAAGGCATCCTTGTTGTAGATGAAGCCGTGGATAACCGAAGCCATTGGCACGCAGAACGTGTCCTTGCCATCGTCGGTCGTCCAGGCGGACTTTGCTACATCCGAGAAGTTCTTCATCCCCGGAAGATCATTCAGGCTGGTCAGATTGCCGCGCTTGAACTGTTCCAGCGACTTGTCGAAGGGACGGCAAGTAATGATGTCGCCGGCACTGCCCGCATCGAAGCGTGCACCAAGCGCAGCATCATATTCCGTCGGAGGCGTCGGAGCGAACTTCACCTTGATGCCGGGGTTCTTGGCTTCGAAAGCTGGAATGAGCTTTTCCTGCCAGACGGCCAGATCGTCGGTACGCCAGCTTTCGATCGTCAGCGTGGTATCGGCGGCATGGGCAAAACCGGCCGTAGCCAGAATGCTTGTCGCCATAAGCAATGTTTTTAAAGTCGTGCTTCCCATTTTAGTCTCCTGTTGCACCCTTTTGAGCAGTGCCGTTAATGAGAGCCCGGGTTCCTAGCGAGAACCATGACTCTCTTTGAGTTCCGAAAGCGCCGGGCGAAGCCTCTGTTGATTGCTTTCGAGAAGGTTTGATGCATTTTCAGCGCTCGTTGCCCCAGCGGCGAGCAGGATCGCTGACTTCACCGAGCCGCCGCTGGCTTCGAGCAGTTTTGCTGCGTCGCTCATATCGCAAGCGCTGATCGCGGATACGATGCGCGCTGCGCGCTCGCGCAGTTTGATATTGTCCGCGACGAGATTGACCATGTACCCGTCATGCACGTGACCAAGACGGATGGCCATCAAAGTGGACAACAGATTGAGTGCGATTTTCTGCGCGGTGCCCGCCCCCATTCGTGTTGAACCCGCCACCATTTCCGCCGGTGTTTCCAGCGCAATCGCTACGTCGGCCTTTTCAAACATCGGCACGTCGGGATTATTGGCAATCGATATGATCTTGAGACCGCGCTCCTTCGCTTCGTCGATTGCGGCGAGTGCATAGGGCGTTGTGCCGCTGGCGGAAATCGCGATCAGGCAATCACCGGCCACCAACCCTGCAGCCGCAATATCGCTCGCGGCTTGGCTCACGTCATCTTCGTAAGTGCCGGCCAACCGGTTGAGACTGGCGACACCGCCAGCAAGCAGAATGACGACACGGTCGGGAGCAATGCCATAAGTACCGGGTAATTCCAGCGCATCCGCCATGGCCATCAGCCCTGAACTGCCCGCGGCGGCGTAAGCGAGACGTCCACCCGACGCGAGCGTGTCGGCAGCAAGCAGGGAGGCTTTTGCAATGGAATCCCTGGCGCGCGCAACCGAAGCGGCAGCTTCAAGCTGTGCTTCATGCAGCAACCGCAAAACATCTTCTGGCGACTTCTCGTCCAGTCCCAATGCGTTCTCGTTGCGCTGCTCGGTGCGGGTTAGTGCCACTGCTCACTCCTCGTTCCGATAATTAATGCCAAAAAAATACCACTTGTCCAGCAATTCCTTAAAAAATTTACACGACGATTTAGGGCAATGGATTTTTGTTTAATGATTTCAATGAGATTGAGAAAAACCCGACGAGACACAAATTAACGCTTGGCTATTGGTATTTTATTGGTATTCTAAATGCTGGAGGACGATTGAACGTGACTTATCTCCTTGGAATTGATGGTGGCGGCACGGGTTGCAGGGCGGCATTGGCTGATCTGAGCGGCAATGTTCTCGGCACTGGCAAGAGTGGTTCGGCCAATATTATGACCGACATGAATACAGCACGTCTGAACATTCTCGATGCAACTGAAGCAGCATTCAAAAAGGCTGGAATCGACGCTGGCCAGACCAAAACGGTCTTCGCGGTCCTCGGCCTCGCCGGCGCCAATGTCGGCGGTAATGGTGCAAAGCTGGAAGCTATGCTGCCGTTTCAAAAATCGCTTGTTTATTCAGATGGCGTGATCGCACTCCAGGGGGCACTTGGCGATCATGATGGCACAGTGGTGATCCTCGGCACTGGTTCCGCCTATGTTACCCGGCTCGGCAATGACATTCGTTTTGCCGGCGGCTGGGGCTTCAAGGTTAGCGATCTCGGTGGGGGTGCGAGGCTTGGCCGGGACCTGCTCGAAGAAACATTGCTCGCCTATGACAAGTTTCATATGAGCTCGCCGATGACAGCGGCAGTTATGGAACGGTTCGGAGGCAATCCGCATCGGATAGTCCAATTCGCCCATTCGGCGACACCGAGTGATTTCGGCACGTTTGCGCCAACCGTCTTCGAGTATGCTTCGAAAGATGACGCAGTCGCCGTTGCTCTTTTGGACAAGACCATTGGCCAAATCGAGGAAGGGCTCGACGCCATCATGTCTCCAGCCCCGATGCGTCTTTCCTTGTTGGGTGGTCTTGGTGCTTTTTATGGTCCGCGTCTTTCACCTCGCTATCGGGCAATACTGCAAGCACCGTTGAATGACGCTCTGACAGGCGCAGTCCAGCTGGCAGCACGCAATTTCGCCTCGTCAGCGGCGGAGGTTAGCAATGGGTGATGGTTTGATCGACATTCTGCCTTCGCTCAACGAGAGCTCTGCTGTCGGTGGTCCGCTTTACGTGAAATTGCAGCGGCTGATCGAAAATGCTGTTCGTGAAGGAAAACTTTTACCTGGAGACGCATTGCCGCCGGAGCGCGAACTTGCTGCGATGGCGGAGATCTCGCGGGTAACTGTTCGCAAAGCCGTCCAGGGTCTCGTCAACGACGGCCTTCTCGTCCAGCGGCATGGTTCGGGCACATTTGTGGCACCGCGTTCCGCACGTGTCGAGCAATCCTTGTCGCACCTCACATCCTTTACTGAAGATATGGCTCGGCGCGGGATGATCGTCCGTTCGACCTGGCTGGACCGCGGCGTCTATGCGCCCTCTCCCGAAGAAATGGTGACGCTCGGCCTGACCTCTGGCGAAAAGGTGGCGCGGATCAGCCGATTGCGCGTGGCCAACGACACGCCCATGGCAATCGAGCGTGCCGCCCTGTCCATTCATGTGCTGCCAAATCCGGAACTTGTCACTCTTTCGCTCTATGCGGTGCTGGCGGAGAGCGGCAATCGTCCAGTCAGGGCGATACAGCGCATTTCTGCGGCCATTTTGAAAGAGAATGATGCTAAACTGCTCCAGGTTCCGGCGGGTTCCGCCAGCCTGAATATAGAGCGGATATCCTACCTCGAATCCGGGAAGGTGATCGAGTTTACCCGATCGATCTACCGTGCCGACGCCTATGAATTTGTCGCCGAACTCAAACTCGGCGAGTCTTCCGAAATTTCAGGAGCAGTGCTGTGAATACCAAAACGACCCTCATGCGGGAAGAAATACTCTCAATTCCCGATGTGACAGCAACGTTCCTTGACGCCTCCCGCGCAACGCTTGCTGCCGCCGGTGTAAAGTTGCGCGAGAAAAACCCGCCCTTTCTTGCATCGATCGCTCGGGGCTCGTCGGATCACGTCAGTGCCTTCCTGAAATATTCGAGCGAACTCACCGCCGGTATTCCCGTTGCTTCACTCGGGCCTTCTGTCGCCTCGATCTATGGCGTGAAGCTCAAACTTGGCTCTGCTGCGACACTATCCATCTCGCAGTCTGGCAAGAGTCCTGACATCGTCAGCATGACAAACGCAGCCCGTGAAAGCGGCGCACTGACCATCGCCATCACCAATGTCATCGAGTCTGACCTCGCGCGTGCCAGCGACTTTGCTATCGATATCCTTGCAGGACCAGAGCGCAGCGTCGCCGCCACTAAGTCTTTCGTCAGCTCGGCGGTTGCCGGTCTCGCGCTGATCGGACATTGGACCGAAGACAGCAAGTTGCTTGCTGCAATCGATGATCTTCCAGCCGCGCTCGCCAAGGCCGTCGCTTGTGACTGGTCAGCCTTCGCAGGCGCCGTGACCGACGAAAACTCGCTGTTTGTTCTTGGACGCGGACCATCTCTGGCAATCGCCAACGAAATGGCGCTGAAATTCAAGGAAACAAGTGCGGTTCATGCCGAAGCCTTCAGTGCTGCGGAAGTCATGCACGGACCGAAAGCCATTGTCGGCGAAGGCTTCCCGATTCTCGTGCTCGCCGCACGCGACGCAGCCGAAGATTCGCTCGTGGATGCTGCCAATCGCCTGGCCGACCAGGGCGCTGCGGTGTTCCTCACATCGTCCAAACCATCACATGCTACGGCCCTGCCCTTCGTCGCGACATCGCACCCGCTGACCGATCCACTGGCACTGCTCGTTTCGTTCTATGCTTTCGTGGAAAGCTTTGCCCGCAGCCGTGGATTGAATCCGGATGAACCGCCGCACTTACGAAAAGTGACTGAAACCCTATGAGCACTATCTATGCCCTTACCGGCGCCGAGATTTTCGACGGCGAAACCTGGCACACCGATTCAGGTCTGGTTGTCGATGGCGATGTGATCAAGAGTATCACGCCGTTGTCGAATTTGCCCGGTGACATTCGCCGGGTTGAGTTGAAGGGCGGCAAGCTTGTACCGGGCTTCATCGATGTCCAGGTCAATGGGGGTGGCGGCGTACTCCTCAATGACGGTCCAAGCATCGAGGCAATCCGCACCATATGTGATGCGCATTTCGCCTTCGGCACGACCGCCCTGCTGCCAACGTTGATCACCGATACGCCGGAAATAACTGCGGCGGCTATCGCTGCAGGCAAGGCCGCGGCACAAGAGAAAGTGGCCGGATTTATCGGCTTGCATCTCGAGGGTCCGCATCTGTCTTTGACACATAAGGGCACGCACGACCCGAAGCTGATCCGGCCGATGGACGACGCTGATCTCCTTGCCATCATCGAAGCCGTGCAGGAATTGCCCGTTCTGCTGACGACAGTTGCACCGGAAACGGTATCGGCTGAAAAGATTCGGGCGATGGTCGATGCCGGGGTGATCGTCAGCCTCGGCCATAGCGGCGCATCCTATGAAATGGCGCTGGCAGCCAGGGATGCAGGCGCAACTATGGTGACACACCTGTTCAATGCGATGAGCCAGCTCGGACACCGCAGCCCCGGCGTGGTCGGCGCGGTGCTTGAAGCAGGTGAACTGTCCGCGGGGCTGATCGCCGACGGCTTTCATGTCGACAAAGCCTCAATGGCAATCGCACTGCGTGCCAAGCAGGGTCCGGCGAAGATATTCCTCGTCACCGATGCGATGTCGACGATAGGCACCGATATTACATCGTTCACGCTGAACGGACGCAGGATCACACGCGCCGGTGGACGTTTGACACTGGACGACGGGACGCTGGCCGGTGCTGATCTCGATATGATATCCGCCGTGCGTTTTGTGCATCGCGAACTCGGACTGTCGCTCGATGAGGCACTGCGCATGGCATCGCTCTACCCGGCCGAGAGTATTCGTATCGATCACCACTATGGACGCCTAGCGCCGGGCTATATCGCCAATATCGTGCATCTCGACGAGAAGCTCGATGTCAATCACGTCTGGATCGGCGGCGACTCGCACTACGCACGTTGACGGAACAGTTCGACTGGTCATACTAGAGCCTTCACCTTACTGGAGAACCGGGATGGCCAAGGACGCGCTGATCGTCGTCGATGTGCAGAATGACTTCTGTCCTGGCGGGGCGTTAGGAGTCGATGGCGGGCATGAGATCGTCCCGATCATCAACAAGCTCATGCAGCGTTTCGATCGCGTCGTCCTCACCCAGGACTGGCACACACCCGGGCACTCAAGTTTTGCATCGTCGCATCCCGGCAAGGCGCCGTTCGAAACAATCATGATGCCCTATGGCGAGCAGGTCCTCTGGCCCGATCATTGTATCCAGGGATCTTCAGGCTGCGGAATTTCATCCGGATCTGATTTGGACAAAAGCCGAGTTGGTGGTCCGCAAAGGTTTTCATCCGCATATCGACAGCTATTCGACTTTCTACGAAAACGACCGCAAGACCCCTACGGGACTTGCCGGTTATTTGCGCGAGCGCGGCATTACCAACGTGACCTTCGCAGGTCTCGCGACTGACTATTGCGTCGCATATTCCGCGTTCGACGCTATCGAGCACGGCTTTACTGCCGAGGTGCTGCTCGACGCATGTCGCGGGATCGATCTTGGCGGCTCACTCGCTCACCATGACTGACAAAAATGCGCAAGGCCGGTGTTGTGCTTGTTTAACGGGCCCCTCAAAATGAACAGCTGAGCATTTTTCCACAGCCTTGAACCAAGGTATGAGCTTCCAGTCACAAAACTGTTGTTTCCCTGTCACATAATGACGATACTGCCCTCAAGCGCACTTCAGATGACGCCTTATGTGTATGGGAGATTCACATGACTTTTCGCGGCACTTCACTGAGCCTTGCTCTCGCCGTTGTCCTCGCCTCATCCACCTCGTCTTTCGCCGTCACCGAGATCAGCTGGTGGCATGCGATGACTGGCGCCAACAACGAGGTCGTCAACACGCTTTCCAAGGAATTCAACGAAAGCCAAAGCGACTACAAGGTGGTTCCGGTGTTCAAGGGCACATATCCCGAAACGCTGAATGCCGGCATTGCCGCCTTCCGCGCCAAGCAGGCGCCGGACATCATTCAGGTATTTGATGCGGGCACCGGCGTGATGATGGCCGCCGAGGGCGCGATCAAGCCGGTCGCCGACATTCTTTCGATGGGCGGCGCCAAGTTTGACAAGAGCCTCTATTTGCCTGGAATTGTCGCCTATTATTCCAAGCCCGACGGCACGATGCTGTCTTTCCCGTATAACAGTTCCTCGCCGATCCTTTACTACAACAAGGACATCTTCAAGAAGGCCGGACTCGACGAAAACAAGCCACCCAAGACGTGGCCGGAAGTCTGGGACGCTGCGAAGAAGATCAAGACAAGCGGCGCAGCCAAATGCGGATATACCTCGGCCTGGCTGACCTGGATTCACACCGAAAACTTCGCCGCCTGGAACAACCTGCCTTGGGGTTCGAATGAAAACGGTATCGGCGGCGTCGATGTCGAGCTGAAGATCAATGCGCCAATCTACGTCAAGCATTTCCAGGAACTCGCCGATCTCGCCAAGGATGGTACTTTCCGTTACGGAGGTCGTACTTCCGAAGCCAAACCGCTCTTCCTTTCCGGCGAATGCGGCATCTACAACGATTCATCGGGCGGGCTCGGTGACGTGATCAAATCGGGCATGAACTACGGAACCGGTCCGTTGCCGTATGACCCTGAGTCCAAAGATGCTCCACAGAACACGATCCCTGGCGGCGCCAGCCTCTGGGTTTTTGCGGGCAAGAGCGACGAGCAATACAAGGGCGTCGCAGCCTTCTTCAACTTCCTCTCCAAGACCGAAATTCAGGCGCGCCTGCATCAGGTGTCGGGCTATTTGCCGGTAACGTTGGCCGCCTATGAAGAAACCAAGAAGTCCGGCTTCTACGACAAGAATCCCGGTCGCGAAACGCCGATCCAGCAGATGATGGGCAAGGCGCCGACAGAAAACTCAAAGGGTGTCCGCCTCGTCAACCTGCCGCAGGTTCGCGACATCCAAAATGAAGAGTTCGAAAACATGCTTTCGGGTAAACAGACTGCCCAGCAGGCTCTGGATAATGCCGTCAAGCGTGGCAACGCTGCGATAAAGCAGGCAATCGGCCAGTAAGCTTCATTTCATGACAGCCCGTCCGTAATTTACGGACGGGCTATTTTCAAAACGAGGCATTCATGGCATCGTCAACACGCGTCACTTTTCCAAACAAGTTTTTGCCCTATCTGCTGCTGGCACCACAACTCGCCATCACCGCAATATTCTTCTACTGGCCCGCATCACAGGCGATCTATCAGTCCGTCTTGCGCGAAGACCCTTTCGGGCTGTCAACGCAATTTGTTGGTCTCGATAATTTCCGGCGCGTCCTCGGAGATCCGAACTATCTGAACTCTCTCCAGGTTACGGTTATATTCTCTGTAGCCACAGCGCTCATCGCGATGGCGCTTGCCCTTCTGCTCGCCGTCATGGCCGATAAGGTTATCCGCGGCAAAGGCATCTACAGAACGCTTTTGATCTGGCCCTATGCGGTCGCACCGGCCATCGCCGGCATGCTCTGGCTTTTTCTGTTCAATCCATCAATGGGAACGCTTGCCCATCTCGTCCGCTCGACAGGTTATAATTGGGACCCGCTGCTCAACGGCGATCAGGCAATGGTGCTGATCGTCTCAGCCGCAGCGTGGAAGCAGATCAGCTACAATTTCCTGTTCTTCGTCGCCGGTCTGCAGTCGATCCCCAAATCGCTGATCGAAGCGGCAGCCATTGATGGCGCGGGCGAAACGAAGCGCTTCTGGACCATCGTTTTTCCGTTACTGGCTCCGACGACCTTCTTTCTGCTCGTCGTCAACACGGTCTATGCCTTTTTCGACACGTTCGGCATCATCCACGCGGTCACGGGGGGCGGCCCCGGCAAAGCTACGGAGACGCTCGTCTACAAGGTCTACAATGACGGCTTCGTCAACCTCATCCTGGGTGACTCCGCCGCTCAGTCGGTGATCCTGATGATCATTGTTATCGGCTTGACGGCTATTCAGTTCCGCTATGTCGAGCGCAAAGTGCACTACGGCTGAGGATAGATCATGATTCAGAACAATCCTGTCGGCCGTCTGATCGCCCATGTGATATTGATCATCGGTATATTGATCGTGGCCTTCCCGATCTACTACACCTTCGTCGCCTCGACGCAAACGCTCCAGGAAATATTGCGCCCACCCCTATCATTGCTGCCAGGCGGACACTTCTGGGAGAACTATTCCGCAGCGCTCTTCGGCGGCGTAGGCCGTATCGGCGGGGTGGGCGTAGACCGGCTCCTGTTCAACACGCTGGTCATGGCGCTCGGCATTGCCATCGGGAAGATCTGTATCTCGATCCTTTCTGCCTACGCGATCGTCTTCTTCCGTTTTCCCGGGCGCATGGTCTTCTTTTGGCTCATTTTCATAACCCTGATGCTGCCGGTCGAGGTTCGCATCCTGCCAACCTACAAGATCATGGTCGACCTTGGCCTGATCGATACCTATACGGGGTTGATCCTGCCGCTCATGGCGTCTGCAACGGCCACGCTATTGTTCCGGCAGTTCTTCATGACCATCCCCGGCGAACTTGTCGAAGCAGCCCGCGTCGATGGCGCAGGACCATGGCGGTTCTTCAAAGATATTCTGCTGCCGCTATCCAAGACCAACATCGCCGCCCTGTTCGTTATCCTCTTCATCTATGGCTGGACGCAATATCTCTGGCCGCTTCTAATGACGAACCGCAACGACATGTCGACCATCGTCATTGGTCTGCGCAAGATGATTTCCTTCGCCGATGCCGATACCGAATGGCACTTGGTGATGGTGACCTGCATTCTCGCCATACTGCCTCCAATCGTCGTTGTCGTTCTCATGCAACGCTGGTTCGTGCGCGGTCTGGTCGAAACGGAGAAATGATACCGATATGGCAAATGTAGAGTTGACCAATGTTCGCAAGGTTTATGGTACCTCCGTCGAAGCGGTCAAAGGCATCAACATTGCCATCGAGGATGGTGCGCTGTGCGTGCTGGTCGGTCCATCCGGCTGCGGAAAGTCCACCTTGCTGCGTATGATCGCGGGTCTGGAGTTTATCACCGATGGCACAGTTAAAATCGACAACAAGGTGGTCAATGAGCTCGGACCTGCCGAGCGGGACATCGCAATGGTATTCCAGAACTATGCGCTCTACCCGCATATGAAGGTCTACGACAACATGGCCTATGGTCTGCGAAACCGGGGTATGCCGAAGGATCAGATCGACAAACGTGTAAAAGATGCAGCTCAAATCCTTGAATTGACTCAGCTTCTGGAACGCCGTCCAAAGGAACTTTCGGGCGGTCAGCGTCAGCGCGTCGCCATGGGCCGTGCCATTGTCCGTAGCCCGAAGGTGTTTCTTTTCGATGAGCCGCTGTCCAATCTCGACGCCAAGCTTCGCGGGCAAATGCGCGTTGAAATCAAGAACCTGCAGCGGCAGCTGGGTGTGACCAGCGTCTATGTTACCCATGACCAGCTTGAAGCTATGACACTCGCAGATATCCTTGTCGTCATGAATGCCGGTTCGGTAGAACAGATCGGCGCACCGCTCGATATCTACGAGAAGCCGGCCAGCACCTTTGTCGCAAGCTTCATTGGCGCGCCGCCCATGAACCTTGTGCCGGTCACGGCCGACCATTCGGGACTGGTTCTGAAGGATGGCACACGCATCGGTGCAGAGGGGCTATCCATTCCAGCGACGGGAGCCTTGATCGGCTTCCGTCCAGAAGATCTTGAGGTGTCCGCTGGCACCGATACGCATATCGGCGGACTGGCGCTTGATCTCAAGGTTCTGGGTGTAGAGCCGGTCGGCGCCGAAAGCTATGTGTATGGCATCATCGGCGGAGAAAGGGTTGTCGTGCGCGTTCCAGGGCGGTCAACATCGAACACCGATGATCAATTGCGCGTCATTATCCCGAAACAAAAACTGCATCTGTTCGGCGCGGACGGCAAGCGAATCTAGTCGATCGCCGCCCGCTGTTTCTTACACCTCGCATTGCGATGGCGTTCGCTTGCCGGCATTTACCAGCTTGGGACGGCCGCACCCTTGTACTTGTCGAGAATGAACTGCTTCACTGGATCCGAATGGTAAGATTTAATGAGTGTCTTCACCCAGGGCTTGTCCTTGTCGGCAGTGCGGACAGCGATGAGATTGACGTATGGAGCCTTTTCGCCTTCCTTCAGGATCGTTCCGTTCATGGGATCAAGCCCGGCCTCAAGCGCGTAGTTTGTATTGATCGCCGCGGCATCTACGTCATCAATCGAACGCGGTAGCTGGGCGGCATCGAGTTCAACGAACTTGAAGTTCTTCTTGTTTTCGGTGATGTCGGCAGGCGTGACCTTCAGGCCAGCACCGTCCTTCAGCTTGATCGCACCCTTATCGGCGAGAATGAGCAGGGCACGGCCGCCATTGGTCGGATCATTCGGAATCGCAATCGTAGCACCATCCGCTAACTCGTCGAAACTCTTCACTTTTTTGGAATAGACGCCCATCGGAAAATTGACGGTATAGGCCACATCGACGATGTCGAATTTCCGGTCGGCAATCTGATTGTCGAGGTACGGCTTGTGCTGAAAAGAATTGGCATCGAGCTCGCCGTCATTCAGTGCCTGGTTCGGCACCACATAATCCGAGAATTCAAGGATCTGGATATCGAGACCCTTGGGCTTGGCGACCTCCGCGACCTTTTCGAGAATTTGCGCATGCTCGCCCGGTGTAACTCCGATCTTGATCGTTTCGGCCAGCGCACCAGTCGCGCCGAGGATCGCCGCCAAGGCCGCTACACCCAAGTATTTTCTTCAACATTTCATTCTCCTGCTTTTATAACAAATTCAACGGGGACGGCTGCGCTTGTCGAATTGCCGCGCCAACTGGTCACCGGCGCTCTGAACAAGCTGAACAAGTACGATCAACACCACAACGACGACGGCCATGACATCGGGCATGAAGCGTTGATAGCCGTAGCGGATGCCAAGGTCGCCGAGACCGCCGCCGCCAATCGCGCCAACCATTGCCGCATAACCAATCAGGCTGACGATCGTCAGGGTCAGTGCAGAGGTAATTCCGGGGCGTGCCTCGGCAAGCAGCACCTTGAAGACGATCTGCATCGGGCTTGCACCCATTGCGCGCGCCGCTTCCGTCAGACCAGGATCGACTTCACGAATTGCGGTCTCGACCAGACGCGCAACGAAGGGGATTGTCGCAATCGTCAATGGTACTATCGCGGCAGTGGTTCCTATTGATGTGCCGGCAACGAGCCGGGTGAACGGGATGATGGCAACGACCAGAATGATGAACGGCGTCGAGCGTGTGGCATTAACGATGGCGCCAAGCACCTTGTTCACCCAAGGCGCAGCGAAAAGCTCGCCTCGCCCGCTCGTCGCCAGAAACACGCCGAGGGGAATGCCCAACAATGAACCAATCAGTCCTGCGACCGCGACCATATACAGCGTCTGGCCCGTCGCCTTGACGATGAGAGCGATGATATCAGCGGACATAGCCGACCACCTCCGATGACAGGCCGTGATTGGCAAGGAACTGCCGGGCCTCGGCAATTTTTGCTGCATTGGAACGTAAGGAAACCACCAGCATGCCGAAAGGACGCCCCGCGATTTCATCGACTGCACCGGCCATGATATTGACCTCGATGCCAAGATCGCTACCAAGCCGCGCCAACATCGGTTCCGTGGCATTTTCGCCCTTGAATATGACGCGAAGAATGGTCCGGGAACCGGGCTCCGGTTGCTGCGACATTCTGCTGGTCAGGAACTCCGGCAAATGCATGCCTGCGAGGCCACCGAGAAGCGCCTTTGTCGTTTCGTGCACATGCCCGGTGAACACGTCGAATGTCGGGCCTTGTTCGACGATGCGGCCGCCATCAATCACTGCCACATGGTCGGCGATGGCCTTCACCACCTCCATCTCATGGGTAATCAGAAGCACGGTCAGACCCAGCTCCTTGTTGATCTTCCGGAGCAGGGCAAGGATCGAGCGCGTGGTTTCTGGATCCAGGGCCGATGTCGCCTCATCGGAGAGCAGCAGCTTTGGTTCGGTTGCCAAAGCGCGCGCGATGCCGATGCGCTGTTTTTGGCCGCCCGAAAGCTCGGAAGGATAACGGTCGCGCTTGTCGGAAAGGCCGACCAGATCAAGCAAGGGCGCCACGCGCTTTTCGATGTCCTGCGTGCCCATGCCGGCAATTTCCAGAGGCAGTGCAACATTGCCGAAGGCAGTACGCGAGGAGAGCAAATTGAAATGCTGGAAGATCATGCCGATCGAGCGGCGCACAGGGCGTAGATTCTTTTCGTCCAGTCCGGCGATGTCCACGCCATCAACGAGGATGCGGCCAGAACTCGGCTTCTCGAGCCCGTTGACGAGCCGGATCAGCGTCGACTTGCCCGCCCCCGAACGGCCGATGATCCCGGTTACCGATCCACGCGGCACGACGAGGTCTATATCGTTCAGTGCCACCACTTCGGCGCCGGTATTCCCTGCCGCAAAGCGCTTGGCAACGCCTTCGAATACGACCATGGGATTGGGCGCGTCATTGCCTGGAAGCACTTGCGGCGTACTCGTTGCCGTATTTCTCAAAACTGCCATGTTCATTTGCGGAGCTCGCACGTCCGCCCTGTTGCCTTTTGAGGGCGGTCTATACAGACCATCTTCGCGTTTCGATAGACCTTGACGACAGGCATCAACATTTTCAGCTCTGTTTGAGACATCTTGGGTGGCCGGAAGGCCTCGGCAGAGATGACGATACGCAATGTTATCGCCCGACGACACGCAGCCGGTTTCATATTTGTATCAATTGCGGGAATGTCTTTCCAAAACGGCCGCATCGGTCAGCACATCGGCTCTGTACCCTTCATACAGGGGAAAATTTCGAACTCCGGGCGCTTGAAATTTGGCCGATAAGAGCTAATTCTAAAGAACTACTTACTTGACTGCGTAGCAAATCGAGTAGATTGATCGACGGAATACATTTGAATAGAAAAAAATCACTTTAGAAATATTACTTTTGATTTTATCGTACAGATTAAAGATATACTTGTGTCTAAAGAAATATTCCGTATTTTCCTGCACTAATACCCTGTAGTCATAAAATTTCATCTTAACCACAGTGCGACGCCGGGACATAAAGACATTGGTAACTAATAGAAAAAATGCTAAGTATATTAACCAATGCCGAACGTAAAAAAACTAACATGGGTCAAAGATGAACTCACCTGCCTGAGGTCTGTGCGTGCAATTGTCCAATTTCCATACCTTTGACGCTATCCGATCGATGTTCGGTATGCGGGGTGCGATCAACCCGGCAGTGAAGCGTCGTGTCTATGCCGAGCAGATGGACGTTGCACTGAGGCTGGCGCCTTTTACGGTTCTGGTGGCAATGTGCGTTGTGTTTGTCGTCGCGTTCGTTTTTTGGGATCTCGGCCCCCGCCCGTATCTCGCCGGTGTGTCGATAATGGTAGCGCTCATGACTGCGGGCTCACTCTTCGCCTGCTGGCAATGGTATACGGTGCCCAAGGTCAAGGAGCTTGGCTTTGATGCGATCAAATACCTGATCATCATATCCGCGCTTTACGGCATCTGCCTTGCCAGCATTCCCCTGATGCTGTTTCTCGATGCCGATCCCTACCACCGGCTTTTGATCGCATGCACAGCAGCAGGTCTCATGGCAACCGGCATTGGCGTGGCAGTGGTACCCCTGGCTGCGATCGCCTACTCAGGCACAATCATTACCGGTTCGTTCTTCGCGCTTGCGTCGACCGGTGAAGATTTCTTTTTGTTCATCGCGATCCTGCTCGCCTTCTATGCGCTCTTCATTCTGTTCACCATCGTCCACATGAGCAATCTTATCGTTATGCGCACGCTGGACCAGATCAAGGTCGAGCAGCAGAAGGAGGTTATCAGCCTGTTGCTGTATGACTTCGAAGAAAACGCCAGCGACTGGATTTGGGAAACCGACGCCGATCTGAAGCTCCAGCACACATCGCCACGTCTGGCGCAGATCGCCGCAAAAACGACCAAAGAGCTGCAAGGCATGCCTTTTGCGCAATTGTTCAAGATCGATCAGTCCCATGCTGAAGAGGCAGTCAAGGTTGGTTCGATCTGGCAGGCCATCGAGAACCGCACGACATTCCGCAACCATATTCTGCCGATCAACATCAAGGGGGAGACCCGTTGGTGGTCGCTCACCGGCAAGGCGATTTTCGACAACGCAGGCCAGTTTGTCGGCTACCGCGGCGTTGGCTCCGATGTGACCGCTGCAAAGCAGTCAGACGATCAACTGTCCTATCTCGCCCGCTATGATGTGCTGACCGATCTGCCAAACCGTACGCTGTTTACCGACCAGCTCTCGCAAGCCACCAAGGACCTCGAAAAAGGCCTGCGCAGTTTTGCTGTGTTCTGCATAGATCTCGATGAATTCAAGACGGTCAATGATAGTTTTGGTCATGGCATCGGCGACCAGTTGCTCAAACAGGTGGCGGACCGCCTGCGCGGTGCAGCACCCGCGACCTATGTCGTTGCCCGTCTTTCCGGCGATGAATTCGCCATTCTGGCGCGTGGCGCCGACCAGACTGCTGCCACAGAGCTCGCCGAGCAGCTCGTCCAAAGCATCGCACAACCCTTTTGGATTGACGGTATCCAGATCAACATTCACATCAGCGTCGGCATCGCAATTGCGCCGACCGACAGTGTCAACGACATCATGCGCTGCGCCGATCTGGCGCTTTACCGGACCAAGAATGAGGGCCGCAACAGTTTCCGTTTCTACGAGGTGGAAATGGATGCGCGCATCGAAGCCAAACGTGCGCTCGCCATGGACCTGCGTGGCGCTCTGGCACGGGACGAGTTCATC
This sequence comes from uncultured Alphaproteobacteria bacterium, assembly GCA_963776115.1. Taxonomy (GTDB): domain Bacteria; phylum Pseudomonadota; class Alphaproteobacteria; order Rhizobiales; family Rhizobiaceae; genus Phyllobacterium. The sequence continues at coordinate 103,217 of CAVZLS010000010.1, forward strand.
CTCCATTTCCAGCCCATCATTTCGGCGCAGACACTCAAGACGGTAGGGTTCGAGACGCTGCTGCGCTGGAAGCATCCAGTGCATGGCTTCATCTCTCCGACTATCTTTATCCCGATCGCAGAAGAAACAGGCAATATCATTCCGCTCGGCGAGTGGATCATCCAGGAAGCTTGCCGTATCGCCGTGTCGTGGCCGCAGGAAATCCACGTTGCAATCAATATCTCGGCGATCCAGTTCCGGCATTCCGACCTGGCGTCCATCGTTCGCGATGCCTTGACCAAGAACAAGCTCAAGCCAAATCGGCTGGAGCTGGAGATCACTGAATCCGTCTTCCTCGAGGCGAATGTCGCCGCTATTTCGTTGTTGCGCCAGTTCCGCGCCATGGGAGTGAGCATCGCGCTCGATGATTTTGGCACCGGCTATTCCAGCTTGAGCTACCTGCGCAAGATGCCGTTCGACAAGATCAAGATCGATCAGTCCTTCGTGCGCGACCTTCCGCACAACCGGGGCAGCCTTGCAATCATTCGTGCAGTGATGGGCCTTGGAGCCAGCATGGGCATGAAGATCACTGCCGAAGGCGTCGAGACCCGTGAGCAACTTGCCTGCCTGCAGAAGGAGGGCTGCGATCAGGTACAGGGCTTCCTGTTCAGCCCGGCAGAGCCCGTCGAGAAGACTTTCGAGCTGCTCGCCTTCGACCGTGACCGATACCAGGTTGCCAGCTAAAGCCTATACCTAAATAGAGAACCGTTCTGCGAGCAGAACGGTTCTTAAGTAAGTATCAAAGGCTCTAAACAGTTCGCTGAGATCATGCCTGCCGCTTGGCAGCATCCTGAATATTTACGGGCCGGTAGTTCGCAGACAAACGCGACTCCTTCGGCCAATATGGCAGGAACCCTTTGATCACTTCCCCCGGAATATCGAGTGGATTGTAGTGGTCGCGGTCGACGAACATCAATGACTGCTCGCCATGCCCGAGCAATCCTTGCGCGGCGCTGTGGATCTCATGCTGCAACGTCACGAACTTCCGATTGTGGCGCGCAATCTTGATGCGCACGGTGATCTGCTCGAACTCCTTCGACTCGCGACGGTAATCATGGGTGAATGAGCGTGTGAGGATATAAAACCGCGTCGTTGCAAGGTCGAAATCGGGCATGCAGACGTTGAAGAACAATTCGCGTGCTTTGCCGACCCAGCGCACGTAGTTGGCGAAATAGACGTTTCCGACGGAATTCGTATCATCATATGTGGGGACGAGTTGCATGACGAACCACTCACCGTCGAATCCATGCGATGGCGAAACGTCGTCGCCTCCCGTGACGTTGGCAAGTGGTATGGGCGACATCATCCGGATAGGTTGATCGACTATCTCAACGGGAATGGCCTTCGAGGCCGGTCCGAACAGTTCGATGATGACTGGCAAAGCGCCTATCAGACCGATGAACGGAGAGATGAGCAGGAATCCTGGCACCGGCTGGATGTAGCCGATGATGAATATCAGCGACGAGCCGCAACCGATCATAAAGCTGAGCACCGGATCAAACTTTGGCTTCGCGCCCAGCGCCTCGCATACCAGGTTCGCCGACGCACTGACGAACAGGGTTGCGAACGGCATCATGAAATACATCAGCGAAAAATTCGCGGGCACCGCCGTGAAGGCAATCCAGGCAGCGCCAAGCAATAGCCAAAGCGGCGATGAAGCGACGCCGTCCGGAATGAGAGCAAGCAAGGGACTGTTGCTGCGTAGATTTTTGCCCTTCAGGAACCACGATGTTGCGCAATAAAAGCTGTCCACGGTTGAAGCCAGGGCAATGACAGTCCAGATGACAAACGCAACCGCCAGATACGGCTGGCCATTTTCCGCAGCAAGAACCGTAGCTGCCGAGACGGATCCCTGGGCACTTGGAAGGCCATCAATGGACAGAATGCTGCCTATCGGGCCGACTGCCGAAGCGGTAAGCGCATTGAGGAACAAAAAGCCAAAGAACATCAGCGCGCCGACACCATAGGCCATGCCAACATCGCCACCTTCGCGTTTGATGGTAACCGCCCGCTGCCAATGCTGAATATCGAGCCATGGGCCAAGCAGGAAACCGATCAGCGTTGGCATGATCAGACCATAGAAACGGCTATCGAACTTTTCGAGTGGCACACCCGGATAGTCTGATGTCTGCCGCAGTCCGATGAGCAGGACAATGCCCGCGGCCACCCCGACGACCGTATAGACGATATGCAACAGCTTGAGTTGCTGTAACGACAGCGCATGACCGATAGCACATGCAAACAGCAATAACAGCGCAACGCCGAGCGCTGAGCCTTCGCCCACGATAGGCTGCCAAAGATAGGCGACGAACCCGAAGATCGTCACAACCAGCGCGGCCATCTGAAACAGCAGAAACACGCCAGCGTAGCGGCCTTCAATATCTTTGATGATCTGATCGGGCGGCCGCTTCGTGCGCCCGAGAATAAATCCAAACAGCCAGAGCCCCGCAACATTGGCTATGGCAAAACCAAAAAAGCCCAGCCAACCATAGGTCAGAGTGACGTGGATGGAATAAAAGAAACCCAATCCCCACAGCCAGGATAAGCCTATTGTTGGCGCCCACAAAAGATTCCGCACGACCGTCATGACTATCCAGCTTTTCAAGAAACGCTGCTTTTACAGCACCCTACTTTAGTCGATGTTATTCGCGGAAATAAGTCAAATGTTCTGTTCTTAGACTGACATCAAGAGTTTAGCGTTTCGATAGTGTTGCGGAAACTTGGCGGCAGACGATGAGCAGATCGTGAAACTTATCGGTGACGAATATACAACTCGTTCACCATTCTAGCGTGTAAAGGTGTCCAAACCGTTGCATATCGGCGATACGCGGCCGATCGTTTGAAGGCGGCGTTTTCAATCATTGGCGCAAGCTGTCCACCAATGCCAAAACATCTGCTCCGAGCGCCCTGTCCGCTTCCAGCTTGGGTGAAACTGCCCGAACGAGATCATAAGTTTGTCTCGTTCCCCCGCCGCAGCGAAGTTCCGGCCTCAGATCTATGGCCTGCGCTGCGGCCAGCATCTCGCAGGCAACGAGCTGTCGCCATAGCTCGACAATGTCAGCACATTTCGCGACCGCGAGCGGCGTCTGCGTCGCATGGTCCTCGACCCCTTCCGAAACAGCAAGGAAATCCAGCAGGACCGGATTGGCCTTGTGGCGAATGGCACCAACGATTGCGGCTACTGTCTTCTGTAAAGGTACAAAACCGGCCGACGCCCCGCCGACCGGGCTCAGATACCGCGGCAGGCCATGACGACCAGAGCCAGTAAGTTGGATGAAGCGTGCAGCACTGGCAAGCGCCGCTTGCGCGATGGCGAGCCCGAGAGTTTCGAAGGCCAGCGCCAGCGACGGTGTATGGAAGTTTCCCGTCGATAGTACGCGCGCTTCATCAATGATCACCAGCGGATTGTCCGCGGCCGAATTGAGCTCAAGTTCGATCGCGTCTATCGCGGCCTTCAAGGCATGGGCAAGCGCTCCTTGAATGGGCGCCGCGCAACGCAGGCTGAGTGGATCCTGAATGGCTGTCCTCGCTTCCAGCAATGACGAGCCTTCAAGCAATGCCAAAAGCTTTTCCGCCTCTTCCACCTGACCCGCAGCGGGGCGCGCAATCTGGATCGCAGGTGTCAGAATGTGTGGATTGCCGCCCAAAGCTTCGAAGCTCAGGGCAACCGCCCCACGCTGAAAATCCAGAAGCACAGCAGCGTCTGTCGCAACCAGCGCACCCCATCCTACCGAAACCGCTGAGGCGTTGAGCAGCGACAACCCGTCTTTCGGGCCAAGCGCCGATGGTTCAAGACCTGCCTTTTTCAAAGCTTGAGCAGATGGGTAGACCTTACCTTGATATTCTGCAGAACCTTCGCCGATCAGAGTCGATGCCATGGCAGCCAGCAGCACGAGATCACCAGCTCCTATGGAGCCAATGGATGGGATAACAGGATGAATCTGTTTATTGAGCAACGCCAGCAAATCATTGAAAACTGACAGAGAAATCCCGGATCCCCCGACAGCCAGCATTGAAAGCCGCGTGGCTATGACCGCGCGGGTAACATCGCGCTCCAGAGACGGGCCAACGCCAACACCGCGCCCGCGCACCAGTTGCTGCTGGAATGCGCCGATATCGTCGGTCACCGACGTTTTCAAATTAGCGCCGAGTCCAGTGTTCAAACCATAGATTTGCTGTCCCGATGCTGCAGCTCTGTCGAGGATCGCCCGCGCCTTTTCCAGCCTGTCGTATACGTGGGGCTCGATTTCGACCGCGGCATTCCCGCGGGCAATCGCTGCGATATCAGCGATCGTGGTGGTCGCGCCACTGAAGACAACCGGACTCATGCAAAGCGCAGCCGCTGGCCGATATTGGAGGCTTTGGCCTTTTCCAGCATCGTGTAACCAAGCGCAATATCACTTAGTGACAAGCCCCGATGCCAGAACAGGATTGTCTCATTTTCATTCTCACGTCCGGACTTGCGTCCGGCAACGATCTGGCCGAGCTCCGCATGCAAAGTCTGTTCAGATAGCTTGCCCGCCTCCACATGCGCGCGCAGGGACCCAAATTTCCCACCCTTGCATTGGCCCCAGTCATCGACGACGAGCTTGTCCATGATGTCGGTCAACGACAGCTCTATTGCGCTCATTGTTCCGTAAGGCACGACGAACGCGCCCGGCTTGATCCATTCCGTTTTCAACATCGGCTGTGGCTCCGGGAGGCGCGATGCTTCAACGACGATGTCGGCGCCTTCGACGCAGGAGCGCCAATCATCGGTAACGATGATCCGCTTACCAAGATCACGGGAGAGCTTCTCGGCAAAGGCGTTGCGGCTCTCGGGCCGACGCGAATGCACGCGAATCTCATCGAAATTGTAGAGATGATCAAGGAGCCTTACATTCCAATAGGCCGTGCCGCGCGCTCCGATATGGCCGAGGATTTTCGAATTCTTGCGCGCGAGATATTTTGCTCCGAGTGCGGTGACGGCGCCGGTGCGCATATCGGTGATGACCGTTGCATCAAGGATAGCGCGAGGCGCACCGGTACGTGGATCGAACAGATTGAGCACACCGAATTCTGATGGATAGTTCAGCTTGTAATTATCGACAAAGTCCCCGACGATCTTCACGCCTGCCAGATTCAAAGGCGCAACATATCCCCGCAACACGTTGAAATGGCCATTGAAAGTTGCATCCGGTTCAAGATGCACTCGCGGCTCTATGACGGTCTCGCCATTGCCTTGAGCGGCAAGCGAGGTTTCGATTGCACCGAGAATTTCGGCATCCGTCAGCGCCAGCGCGTCGATGTCGAGCGCATTCAGATAGTCGATATAAATGGGTTTCATGTCTTTGCTCATGCTGCACGTGCCGGGATTGTGATTCCGAGATTTTCGCGCAATGTGCGCCCTTCATACTCATCGCGAAAGAGGCCACGGCGACGCAATTCAGGAACAACCAGGTCGATGAAATCCTGAAGCGCCCCCGGGAAATAGGCACCCATCACGTTGAAGCCATCCGCCGCCTTGCCATGAAACCGCTCCTCCAGTTCATCGACGATCTGCGCCGGTGTTCCGATCAATTGCCAATGGCCGCGCGCGCCGGCGAAATTGCGAGCCACCTGCCGGATAGACAGATTCTCACGTCGCGCAAGATCGATGATCAACTGCTGCCGGCTTTGGATGCCATCGGTAGCCGGCATTTCGGGCAATGGTCCTTCCAGCGGGTACTGTGACAGGTCCTTGATGCTGAGATAGCTGGCGAGCAACGCCACACCAACCTCGTCGGGAATGAGTTCCTGCAAGGCATCGTATTTCGCCCGCGCTTCGCTTTCGGTTCGGCCGACGATGGGCGAGACACCGGGCAGGATTTTGAGATCGTCCGGATCACGTCCGAAGGCCGGCATGCGCGATTTCAAATCAGCATAATAGGTCTGCGCTTCCTGCAAGGTCTGGGCTGCGACGAACACCACATCCGCTGTACGCGCTGCAAGGTTTTTGCCCGCATCCGAAGCACCAGCCTGTACCATCAACGGACGGCCCTGCGGCGAACGCGGACTGTCGAGAAGCCCGTTTACAGAAAAATGCGCACCGTGATGATCGACGGGATGTAGCTTGGATCGGTCAGTGTAGCTTTTTCCGTCGACGACATAAGCGCCGGTATCGACGCTGTCCCAGACCGCCCTTGCAGCTTGTTCGAATTCCTCGGCGCGCTCATAGCGCTGCGCATGGGGCCGCAAGCCGCTCGAAACAAAATTCTCCGCCTCGAGTTCGCTCGCAGACGTGACGAGGTTCCAACCAGCCCGGCCACCGCTCAACTGATCGATGGAGGCCAGTGTCCGCGCAAGGCCATAGGGCTCGTTGTAGGTCGTGGAGGCCGTAGCGACCAAGCCGATATGGGACGTATTGACCGCCAGCGCCGCAAGCAGGCTCAACGGCTCGAACATGGTCGAACGCGCAGCCTGGCTCGCGGTGTTGATGTTGCGCTCGCGGATCGCGGCCGCATCTTCAAAGAAAACCATGTCGAATTTGGCAGCTTCTGCGAGGCGCGTCAGAGCGATGAAGTGGTCGACATCCACACCGGCTTCGGCAACCGCGTCCGGATGCCGCCAGGCCGCAATATGATGGCCGCCTGCCATAAGAAAGGCGCCAAGCTTCATATGTGCTTTGCTCATAATGTTTGCTCCGCTGCTTGGCTGGCCGGATGGCGCGGACGTTGCAATCCAAGATGCTCGCGCAGTGTGTTGCCCTCATAGGAGTTGCGGAACAGTCCGCGCTTTCGTGAGTTCAGGTATGACGTGATCAACAAAGGCGTCGATACCTTCCGGCGCCACCGGAGGAAGGACGGTGAAACCATCGACAATGCCCGACCACGCTTGCAACGCATCCGCAATATCGAAGGGCGTGCCGATGACCTCCAAACCTCCAGGCCTTTCTCGATCGGGCGACAACGCATCCAGTCTGTCATGGAGTTGCTGTGCGTCAGATTTGGTAGCGCCGATGAACGGAATGACATTTGCAAGGATCCTCACCTCGGACCGTTTGCGATCATGCCGTTCGAGCCGTTGCGTGAAATCGGAGACAAGCGTCCTCGCCTCGTCCACCGACGCCGGATCAATGAAAACAAGTTCAGCCGAGCGCGCGGCAATCTCGGCGGTATCAGCCGTCAGCACGTGCGAAACAACTGGCTTGCCTTGCGGCGAACGATTGACGTTGAGCGGACCACGCACGGTGAAATACTCACCTTTGTGATCGAGAAGGTGCATTTTCTCCGGCAGGAAAAAACGGCCTGAGGCCTTGTCATAAACAAAGGCGTCATCCTCCCAGCTGTCCCAAAGTCCGTTGACCACATCGAGATATTCCTGGTCGCGCGCGGTTGCTTCCGGCGAAACCACGACGTTCCACCCCGCCCTGCCCTTGCTGATCGTATCAAGCGAGGCAAAGCGACGCGCGAGGTTGTAAGGTTCGTGCTGGGTCGGTTGCAGCGGTTGCGATCAGCCCGATCCGGCGGACGACAGTGGCAAGCGCCGCAACCAGCGTCGTCGGCTCGAAAGGCACGGCCTGCGGCGACAGATCATTCAGGGGGCGCTGACCAAGCCGATCGGCAAAGAATGCGAAGTCAAACCCGCCTTCTTCTGCTTTCTTCACCTGCGCCGCCAAAGCGTTGAAATGAATCGCATCTTCCGACTTCTCACGCCAGGCGGCGGGATGATGGCCAAACGGCGTGATCGATATTCCGATGTGCATTGCTGGGTTACCCTTGCTTCCGTACCGGCTGTCAGACCGCAAAAATAGCGTCCCGTGTCAATTGCCCCTTCACAGCGCCGCTCTCGTCAACAACGGCAAGAACGTCGCTATTGGCGGCAACCATCAACGCCAGTGCGTCGCGCAGACTACTGGTCGGTGCAACCGTACTGGCATCCGTGCGCGGCGCGGCGGCGTTCATCGCATCGTTCACAGTGAACAGGCTGAGCCGCTTGATCGCGCGGTCTATCCCGACGAAATTTTCCACAAAAGCGTCGGCGGGGTGAGACAGCACTGCATCCGGCGTATCGTACTGGACGATCTTGCCGCTTTTCATGATGGCGATGCGGTCTCCAAGCCGGATGGCCTCGTCGAGATCATGGGTGACGAGCACAACCGTCTTGCGCACGCGACGCAATATCTGGCGAAATTCATCCTGAAGTCTCGTCCTGGCGATCGGATCGATCGCGCCAAAGGGCTCATCCATCAACAGCACTGGCGGATCGGCTGCAAGCGCGCGTGCCACGCCGATACGCTGGCGCTGCCCGCCGGAGAGCTGGCGCGGGTAGCGCTTCAGCATTTCGCTCGGGTCAAGCCCGACCAGATCCAGCAGTTCTTCCGTACGGCTGGTGATTTTCGCCTCGGTCCAGCCGAGCAATTTCGGCACCGCCGCAATGTTCTGAGCAATGGTCATATGCGGAAACAGACCGACCTGCTGGATCACGTAGCCAATGTGCCGGCGCAGTTCGACCGGGTCGACCTTTGTGACGTCCTCGCCATTGACGATGATCTTGCCTTCCGTTGGATCGATCAGGCGGTTGATCATGCGCATTGTCGTGGTCTTGCCGCAGCCCGATGGACCGATCAGCGCTGTTGTCGTCCCTTCCGGAACGACAAGCGAAAGATCGTCAACTGAAGCCGGTCCGTCCGCAGCAAAACGTTTGGTCACATGTTCCATGGTGATCATGCGGTAGATCTCTCTGCAAAAAAGACTTTTTCGGCGAGGCCGAGAGTAAACTCGGTCGTGAGCGCGAGCAGCGCAATGGGAATGGCGCCGACCAGCAGCCTCGACATATCCATCATACTGATGCCGACGGCGATGAAATCACCAAGGCCGCCGCCGCCGATGAAAGGGGCAAGCGTCGCACCGGCCAGCACCTGAACGGCGGCGGTGCGTGCGCCCGCGAACATGGCCGGTGCTGCAAGGGGAATGCGTATCTTGCGCAGAACCTGCCCCCTGCTCATGCCCATCCCCGTCGCCGCTTCGACGGCATCGGGATCGACATCGCGCAATCCGATGAAAGCATTGAGCAGGATCGGCGGCAAAGCGAGAATGGTCAGGGCCACGATGGACGGCCACAATCCGATGCCAAGGAGCGGCATCATGATCGCGAGGATTGCGAGACTGGGAATCGTGCGCAGTGCGTTAATTGTATTGATGACGGCGAAGGCGAGGCCGCCCCGGTTGATGATCAGGATCGCCAGCGGCAGTCCAATGGCCAGCGCGAAGGCCAACGAGACGCCCGACATGACCAGATGCCGGCCAAGTGCCTGGTAGAATTCCGGCTGATGATTGATGATCCACGTGAAGGCGGTGATCAACATGTCATGCCCTCCCCCGAACCAGATATTTCTCGGCCTGACTGAGCACGACATCGAAGAAGATCGCCATCAAGGATGTCAAAATGCCGCCGACGAGTATTTTCTCGGTATAGTTCTGATCGATCCCCATGAGAATGATCGTGCCAAGCCCGCCGCCATCGATGAAGGCGGCCACGGTAGCGATGCCAATCACGGTAACAAGGGCAATGCGTATGCCCGAAACAATGAGCGGCAATGCAAGAGGGAGTTCGATCCCGACAAGCCGCTGCCAGGCGTTGTAACCCATACCATCTGCCGCATCGAGTACATCGGCCGGTACGCCGCGCAATCCCGTTACGACGTTGCGCAGAAGAATGAGCAGGCAATAGGATGAAAGCCCAACCAGCGCTGGCTTTGTCCCGAGGCCGAGCCAGGGAATTAAAAGTGCGAATAGCGCCAGACTGGGGATGACGAAAATGATGCCGGTTATCGTCAGGACGACAGCGTACAGCTTCGGCCGTCGCGCGCAGATGATCCCGAGGATTAACGCGATCACCAGTCCGATCAGCACCGAGGAAACCGAGAGCACCAGATGCTGCCACGTCGCAGTGAGTATTTCCGGAATGTTTTTGGGAGCCCAGTTCAAGGGTGCCGTCCTGCCTGCATGGTCGCTTCAGCAATGAAATAGCGGAGATGTGGCCATCTCCGCCATACACGTTCAAATGATCGGCGAAACCCTCCGGTTCCGTCGAGTATAATCAAATACCTTTTTCTTTCAGGAACTCTGCAGCGACTTCCTTTGGTTCCTTCTTGTCGCGTTCGACGGCCGCATTCAGGTCGCGCATGATCTCGTTGGTCAAAAGCGGGCTGACCTTGTTGAGCACTTCAGCGATCTTCGGGTTTTTCGCCAAGGCATCCTGGCGAACGACAGGCACGAGGTAATAGGGAGGGAACAAATGCTTGTCGTCGTCAAGAACAACGAGGCCGCTGTCAGCGATCTGCCAGTCGGTGCTGAAACCATAGGACACATCGATGTTCTTGCTCGTCAGCGCGCTGTAGCGGATACCAAGCTTGGCGAAGATGCGGAAATCCTTGAACTCTATGCCGTAGACCTGCTTCAACCCCGGCAGACCATCCTTGCGTTCGCCAAAGCCACCTTCGGCGCCAAAGGAGAGCTCCTTGGAGGCTGGACCAAGATCCGTCAGCGTCTTGAGCTTGTATTTTTCGGCGGTCTCGGGAAGCGTAATGATGGCATAGCCATTGTTGATCTGCGTTGGCTCGAGCAGTGTCAGTTGCAGGTTCTTCTCGTAATAGTCCTTGACGTCCTTGTAGATCTTGTCGGCCGAGCCCGACAGGTCGCCCTTGACCACCGCAGCAAGCGCGGTCCCGGTATATTCCGGATAAAGATCGATTTCGCCGCTCGTCAGCGCCGAATGTGCGATAAGCGTAGCGCCAAGGTTCAGCCGGCGCTCGACTGTGATGCCGGCCTTCTCCAGCGCCTGCGCATAGATTTCAGCAACAACGAACTGTTCAGTGAAATTCTTGCTGCCAATTTTCACTGTCTGCGCAAAGCCGGACGTTGCCGCCGTCAATGCTACCAAAACGCCAAGCCCAATTGAGGCGACACTTTTCAAGATCATGGTTTTCCCTGCAGCTACTGTAGGATTTCATCCGTATCCTACTGGTTTCGTTGTCGAATTCGCATGCTAGCAATCTCGGGCACTAAGTTCGCAGAACAATATGCCAATGTTCCAGGAGAAGTAGAAATTATTTACTATGCGTTTGCAACCGCCGATACACGCACATCCTGACAGCGGTTGATCTCTGGTGTCGTTGCGTTCTCCTCGCTACATTGCCGGTAACATCGCGAAGAGGCAGGAGGCATTGATGTCAGACGATCATCAACAGGGCGACGCGCACACGCATGACCATCCAGTCGACTGGCGGGAGCATGGGGTCAAAATTATTCCCGGGGACTCCCTTGATCCGAATACGGCACAGACGCCGGGTATGAACCGGGCCGCTGCCATCAACCGCGCCCGGGCTGGAGCCGAAAAAATCTGGGCGGGGACAGTTGTCATTCATGCCAACGCCAAGACCGGCGCGCATCACCACGGCGATCTGGAAAGCATCATCTACGTGGTCAAAGGCCGCGCACGCATGCGCTGGGGCGAAAGGCTGGAATATGTCGCGGAAGCCGGCCCCGGCGATTTCATCTTCGTGCCGCCATACGTGCCACATCAGGAGATCAATGCCAGTCCGGACGAAGCGCTTGAATGTGTTCTTGTCCGCTCCGGTCAGGAGCCTGTCGTCGTCAATCTCGATATCGAGCCGGTGGAAAAGCCGGAGGGTGTTTTATGGAAGGATCCAATTCACCGCTGACCGCGCGACAACTTCTCATAACGCTTGATCAATCTGTCACGCTTGAGTTTCGACAAACGGTACACCCAGAATATGCCATCGAGCTGATCGATTTCGTGCTGCAGACAGATGGACAGGAGACCGGTCGCTTCTTCTGTCTGAGACACGCCCGAAAGGTCCTCATAGCGAACCCGAATGGAAGCGGGCCGCTCAACCTCGTCCGAAACGCCTGGCATGGAAACACTGCCCTCTTCGTGCCTGACGGTGTCAGCCGAAAACCATTCGATTTCCGGATTAACGTAGAAGCGAGCTGGTTGCCCCCGATCAAGTTCAAGAACGACAATGCGCTTCAAAAGGCCGATATGTGGAGCAGTTATGCCTATTCCCGGCGCCGCCCGCATTGTCTCCAGGAGGTCATCGGCCAGCAAACGGAGATCATCCCCAAACTCTGTAACGCGTTCAGCCAATGAACGCAGTGCGGGATGCGGATATTTCAGGATTGGGCGTATCGTCAAAACTTGGACCTTTCAAACTGGCACGTGGCACATCAGCAACGCTGGTAAAGCCTCGTGCCTCAAACCGCATTCGGAGCGCAAGCTTCCTTTACAAGCAACGCTGCGACCGATAATCGACAGCAAATGAGCAAGACCGTAGTCAAACCGCAGGTTCTGCCGAAAGGCGCGTTGATCATGACGCTCCTGACGTTGGCGACAACGATTGTTTCGTTCGTCATCATGATGGGCATTACCGACATCTCGCCTACCAAACGGACGACGCAAATCATTATTGCAGCCAATGCGGTTTCAATTCTGGTGCTGATCTATTTGTCCTACGCGACGCTCCGGAAGCTGTTTCTGTTCAAGAGCAAGGAAAAGCACCGGGATCTGCATACCAACATAACGATCATCTTCGCGCTGATCGCGTCGATCCCTTCGATCATTGTTGCCTGCTTTTCACTCATTGTCCTCGACAATCGCTTGAATTCCTGGATCAATCCCGAGAACAATCAGATCATTGATATGTCGATCAAGGCCGCGCAGTCCTACACCGAGGACAATGCGCAAAGTCTTTTGACCACAACGCTTTCCATGGCGATCGATCTCGATCAGCGGCGGATGCTCTACAGTCTCGATCGAGGTGCCTTCGAAAATTGGCTGACCTATGACGCAGGCCGCAACAATCTGCTTGGCGCATCCCTGGTTAGATCCAACGGTGAGGTTGTCGTCAGCGCCCAGCTTTTCAACGATCATAGCCTTCCCGATGCGCCGCTGGAGGCGTTGAAAACTGCGGCGGGCGACAGGCCGGTGTTGATACCGCCGGAAGCCACCAACCTTGTCGGCGCCATCATCAAGATGCAGGCGCTGCCGGATTTGTATCTCTATACGATCCGCGCCGTGGATTCTTCGGCGCTGGATAACATGCGCATCATGACCGACAACAATGCCGAATATCAGTCGCTGGCCAGCAACAGGAAGAATACGCAGATCGCCTACGCGCTGCTTTATATTGAGCTGACGCTGTTGCTGCTTTTGACCGCCGTCTGGACTGGCATTGCCGTCGCCAATCGTGTGGTCAGGCCCATTCGCCTGTTGATCGGCGCGGCCGGCGACGTTGCCACCGGCAATTTTGACGTCTCAGTGCCTGTCCGCGCTTCGGATGGCGATATCGGTTCACTATCCCATACGTTCAATAATATGGTCGAGCAGTTGAAAACCCAGCATAACGATCTGATCTCGGCAAAGGACGAGATCGATGAGCGCAGGCGCTTTACTGAAGCGGTTCTGTCCGGCGTGACAGCCGGCGTTATCAGCGTCAACTCGCAAGGCGATATTGCCGGTCTAAACCGGCCAGCCGAGCACATGCTGTCGATCGATGGTGCACAAGCTATCGGCAAGAACCTCGTTCATATCCTTCCGGAAATCGGTGCTGTATTCGAGGCGGCGCGGGAGAACGGCAGGTCTTCCAGCCGCCAGCAGATAGGCATTACCCGCAATGGTATCGTACGCTCTTTCAACGTGCAGATTACCCGGGAAGACGCCGATACACAGCACACCTCCTACGTGGTGACGGTCGACGATATCACCGATCTGGTCGCTGCCCACCGCTCGTCCGCTTGGGCTGACGTCGCACGCCGCATTGCTCATGAAATCAAGAATCCACTGACGCCGATCCAGCTCTCCGCCGAGCGCATTCGCCGCCGCTACGGCAAGGTCATTGTCGAGGATCGCGAGGTTTTCGACCAATGCACCGAAACGATTATCCGCCAGGTCGGCGATATAGGTCGTATGGTCGATGAGTTTTCTGAATTCGCTCGTATGCCCAAGCCGCAACTCGCAGCAACGGACATCCGCGATGTGCTGCGCGACGCATCCTTTCTCGTGGAAATCAGCAACAACCAGATCAAGTTCGAGCATGACTTTACCGACGAGCCGCTCGTTGGAAATTTCGACAACAGGCTCCTTGGCCAGGCTTTCGGTAACATTATCAAGAACGCTTCGGAGTCCATTGAGACGGCGCTCCAGACGGGAGCGATCGAAGAAGGTTTCATTCTCGTTCGCGCTGTCAGCACCAGTTCGTCCATCATTGTCGAAGTGCTCGACAACGGCAAAGGATTGCCCGCCGACAACCGTCATCGACTGCTCGAGCCTTATGTGACAACGCGCGAAAAGGGCACCGGCCTCGGCCTCGCCATCGTCAAGAAAATCATCGAAGATCATAGTGGACATCTCGAAATGCTGGATGCCCCTGAGAGCTTTCATACCGGTCGCGGAGCGATGGTGCGAATGACTTTTCCAAAGCTCGTCGAGGCCAGCGCAGCCTGACGTTTACCGGTATCGCTTTCGTTTCACTCGATATCAAAATGTGATGAAACTGAGGCACAGCGCAAATTGCAGTCTACATTGAAAGCGCTATAATCCCTTTCAGTGAGGCCGGGATGATGGGATTAAGCCTTCCATGATTTTGGTCAAGCACATGATCACGACAATTTGAATTGATCGCTGGCAACTGAAATCAGCGACGGGTGTTCATGATTTTTTGAGAACGCGCCGGTCCTATCCGGCTACGCTCAGGAGGAGTCAGGCGATGCGACACACGAAAGAAAACGGCGATATCTCCAACTGGATGACATGCTCAATGATTTTGTTTGGCGCGCTGGCAGTTGCCGCCGTCGTCTTTGCAGTTTGACTATCGGGATTTGACCCGATCAGAATAAAACTTCGGAGAATTTATGTGCGTCTGACAGAACGCGCATCGGTTTTGGTATGGGCTGGTTTCCAAGTGAAACTGGCCCATTGTATTGTTGAGGGCTCTAATCCTTTCCCAGTACGAAGAGAAGCAAGGCGAAAAGCGCCACGAAATTCAAAATTGCGCTTGCTGCATGCGAATACTCCCATTGATAGCGCAGCGTTTCCCAGCCCTCCGGCAGAACGGTCAAGTTATGAGTTGCTTTATTCGCCGGAAATGTGAGCAGCCAGAAAATCACTTGCGTTGCCGCAATGCAGAGAAATGAATGGAAACGCAAAAGCTGCCCCATTGATCCTTCATACGCTGGGCGGCGCTGTCGGAACCAAAATCATTGCAGATAGTTTCGAATATGGGGTTATGCTGTTGTCGACTGGTCCCCTTGATTCGAGAACCCGACTGGCAAGAAGTTACTTGAAGCAG
Source organism: uncultured Alphaproteobacteria bacterium (assembly GCA_963776115.1). Lineage (GTDB taxonomy): Bacteria > Pseudomonadota > Alphaproteobacteria > Rhizobiales > Rhizobiaceae > Phyllobacterium. The sequence continues at coordinate 118,584 of CAVZLS010000010.1, forward strand.
GAAAAATAGTGGATATTGCGCAAAGCAACCTTAGTTCTTCACTTGCAGCTTTGCACAGCATGGACAGCTTCAGCCGTGATTCCCTGATCATGGCACTTCCTATCCCCGTTTATACGACAGACAAATCCGGCATCATTACGTTCTACAACCGTGCGGCGACGGAGTTTTGGGGTCGTGAGCCGCGGATCGGCGAAGAGGCTTGGTGCGGATCATGGAAATTGTACTGGCCTGACGGAACGCCGATGCGGCATGACGAGTGCCCCATGGCGATGAGCCTGCGCGAAGGGCAGAGATGTGCGAGGGCTGGAAGCCATAGCCGAGCGGCCCGACGGCAGCCGCATTGAGTTCCGTCCATTCCCCGTTTTGCTTCGGGACAATAGCGGCGAAGTTGTTGGCGCCTTGAATATGCTTGTTGATCTCACAGAACAGAAGCGCAATGAAGAGTCGGCGCAACATCTCGCGGCGATCGTGGAATCGTCCGACGATGCGATCGTTAGTAAAACCCTCGCAGGCATCGTCAGGAGCTGGAACAGGGGTGCCGAACGCGTATTCGGTTACACAGCCGAGGAGATGATTGGCCGTTCGATCACCACTGTCATTCCTGCCGAAAGACTGGGGGAAGAAGCGTCCATCGTCGACAAAGTTCGCAAGGGTGAACGCCTGGATCATTATGAGACAATTCGGGTGCGCAAGGACGGAGTGCGTATTCATGTTTCGCTGACCGTATCGCCAGTCAAGGATTCGACCGGTCGCATCGTTGGCGCGTCCAAGATTGCCCGCGACATTACCGAGAGAAAGGAAAAGGAAGAACGGATCGTCATGTTGATGCGCGAGGTAAACCACCGCGTCAAAAATCAATATGCCGTCATTCTGTCCATGATCCGGGAAACCGGCAATCGCACTGGAGACAGTGCCGAGTTCGAGCAGCAGGTGCGGGAAAGAATCATGGCTCTCGCGCGATCACACGATCTGCTTGTCCATGCCGAATGGCGCGGAGCGACTGTAGCGGATCTGCTTTTGGCGCAGATCAAGCCGTTCGGCGATGAAACCAGCGTCGCGATTTCAGGTCCCCTCATTGTCCTGCAGCCCAATGCCGTTCAGTATCTGGGGATTGCGTTCCATGAATTGGCGACGAATTCGGCCAAATATGGTGTGTTTTCTGCTGACCAGGGCAATATCGCAGTCGATTGGTATGTCGGCGATGATGGTAAAACCTTTTATCTGACCTGGACGGAATCTGACGGGCCACCTGTAAGGCTTGGGCGCACCCATGGATTTGGCAAGATTGTCCTGGAACGCGTGACGCCATCTGTCCCTCGGAGGGGCAGGCACTCTGGAACAGGCCCCCAAACGCCTCGTCTGGACTCTGCGCGCACCAATGGAAAACATTGCAGCTTCCCTCACCTGACGAAGCACACAAACCTCATTCTTAATGCTTAACTGAGCTTGCTGGAAACCACTGTCGCTCGCGTGTATTGTGCGCGGCATCATTGAATTCTGGTTCAGGGGGAGCCAAATGCCACAGATTTCTCAGCTTTTCTTCAAGACGGCCATCATATGTCTTCTGATCGGGCTCGCGATGGGCCTGCAAATGGGAATGTCCGGAAACCATACGGTGATCGCCGCTCACGCACACCTCAACCTCTTGGGCTGGGTTTCCTGTTCCATTTTCGGTGGGTATTACGCGCTCAACCCGTCCAAGGCAGTCAAGAGATTGGCCATGGTTCACTACGTGGTCTATGCGCTCGGTCTGATCGTCATGCTGCCGGCGCTCTATTTCATGGAACTGGGCAATGTCCAGTTGGAACCGCTCGTCGGGATAGGATCGCTTGTCGTTTTCGCTGGCGTATTGATCTTCGCCGTGGTGATGTTCTCCAAGGAGATCGCAGTCATCCCCGAAGCCAGACGGGCCTGAATTGGGCTTGCCGGCTTAGCGGAATGATCAACTCGACAACGACACTATCCTCGCCGGCAGGCTGGTGAACTCTCCAAGTGGTTCCGCAGGAGCCTCTTCATGGGCGATCCACGACAGGTATATTCGGATATGCGTCGGTGCCGCTAAGGCATGTGTCCCTATAAGGGCTAAAATATTCAACCCTCTGGATTGCTGGTGCAGTGTTTGAGGCTCCAAGAGCTATCTTAATTTTCTGCCCATTGAACGTGTCTCTGAAGTTTCTCCCACGGTACGTGTAGTAAACAACCAATGGTTTGAAATGGTGCGGGTTCCAAAGCCAATAAGTGCACAACCATTCGAGCCACAATTCAGGGGATAGGTATAGAAAATACCACTGGGATCGGTAGGATTTTGCGGGGTCTCTTATCAGCATCTTGGTAATGGATTGTATGGCGGCCGAAGGAGAACTCAAATGGGTATAGCACAGTATGATCCTGCTGCACTTAGTCGACTGGCATGGAACGCCGGGCGGAAGGTCGGCGTAAAGAAGCCCCTGAAGCAGCGCCAGATTTGAGCAATTCGTTTTTTCCTCGATAGAGAGGGGCGCGCATGAGAGACCGGGCGCTATTCGATCTCGCAATCGACAGTAAGCTACGAGGTTGTGATCTGGTTAAGATCAAGATGGGAACCCTCGTCACAGGTCAAGACTCCCACGTCGTGTCCTCCGCCTGATCATCATAGAGACTTCCGGTTCCGTTCTTTCAGGCATCGAAGCCTGCCTGAACTGTGGCCATATTGCGCGTTTCGATGGTGTCCGTCGATCGTTCCAAACTCACCTCCATTGGTGCGAGAAGTAGCAGGCCAACAGAAATCGCAAATACATGGAAAGTGGATCGTCTGTTAAACATTGTATTGCTCCTTGTTTGTTAGATTTTCGCTCAGCTGCCTGCCGGGAAATCAGTGGAGATCGCCAGCTCCCGCCATGCGGCGAGCTCTCCGGCAACCGCGGTATTCTTCTTTTCGATTGCCGCCACGGTGTCAGAGCCGAATGGCATGCGAAGCGGTGGATTGTCGGAATGGGCCACAGTGATCATCGCCTTTGCCAGACGGGCCGGATCGCCAGGTTGGGCGTGATTGAATTGCGCAGCTGCGGATCGCATCTCGCCGGCGGGGGTATCGTTATAATCGGCAATGGCGCTGTGGCTGATGGAAAGCGAGCTTTCGTCGAGAAAGTCGGTGCGGAAGAAGCCGGGTTCGACGACAGTGACCTTAATACCGAGTGGGGCGAGTTCGTCCGACAAAGCCTCGGAGAGGCCTTCCACCGCAAACTTCGTCGAGCAATAAACGCCCCATCCGGGATGGCTGACATAGCCGCCGATGGACGAAATGTTGATGATGTGGCCGGCACGCTGTCTGCGCATGTGGGGAAGCACAGCGCGGGTGACCTTGAGCAAGCCAAAGACGTTTGTGGCATAGAGCTTTTCAATCTCAGATGCTGTTGCCTCCTCAACAGCTCCGAGCAGGCCGAAACCGGCGTTGTTCAGGAGAATGTCAATCTTGCCGAAGCGCTTGATTGCCTGCTCGGCTGCTGCGTTTGCCTGTTCCTCATTGGTGACGTCCAGTGCGACTGGAAGCAGGTTCGGATGATCGCCAAACCGAGCAGTGACTGTTGCAGGGTTGCGGGCGGTTGCAACAACGGCATCGCCGGCCTTCAAAGCTTCCTCGGTGATCAGTGCGCCAAAGCCGCGTGATGCTCCCGTAATGAACCAGATACGCATGATGTTTTTCCTTTCCTGTTGAATGCATCCAAGTTTTACAGCATGTAAGAAGATGAAATAATCGCCGTAAATTTCCACAAGCTAATGAGGAAAATTCATTAATGCGGAAGATTGGCCCTGCCGACCTCGCCATATTTCTTGCCATTGCGCAGCACCGCAGCTTTCGGAAAGCCGCTGTCGAGCTCGGCGTTACGGCTTCGGCACTGAGCCACGCATTGCGGAGCATAGAGGAGCGACTTGAGATACGTCTGGTCAACCGGACGACCCGAAGTGTGGCGCTGACCGATGCGGGGCAGCAACTGTTCAGCCGGGTCAGCCCGGCGTTCCTTGACATCGAGGATGCGCTTGAGGATTTGAATGCCTTTCGCGGTCAGCCTTCCGGCAAATTGCGCATCAATGCAGCGCGGGTAGCGGCGAAACTGGTGCTCTTACCAATTATCTCGAAGTTCCTGCAGGCCTATCCCGCAGTAGAGGTCGAATTGCTGGTCAATGATGCGTTGGTCGATATGGTTGCAGAGGGCTGTGATGCAGGAGTGCGTTTCGGCGAGATGGTGGCGGCCGACATGATTGCAGTGCCAATCGGTCCAAGGCACCGCTTCGCGGTGGTGGCCTCACCCGGCTACTTTGTACAGCATCCCGAACCGGTAACACCGCATGATCTGAGCCGGCAGCCATGTATCCGCTATCGTTTCGCGGGCGGATCATTTTATCGATGGGAGTTCGAAAAAGGCGGAATTGAGCTGGAGATCGAAGTGGCAGGTCCTCTTACCCTTGGTGATCAGGATCTGATGACAGGCGCGGCACTGGATGGTGCAGGCCTTGCCTATCTTTTTGAAGAGCAGGTGCAGACTCTTGTTGCCGAGGGGCGCTTACAGCGGGTTCTTGAGGACTGGTGCCCGTATTATCCGGGGTTCTTTCTGTATTATCCCAGCCGACGGCAGCTTCCGACAGCGATGCGGGCTTTCGTCGATTTTCTCAAGGTAAGCCGGTAAGCCAGACTGCGCATTTGGTGTGTCGAGTTCAACAAGCGCGGAGGCAGCAGTATGCAACGGACGGAGGGCTATATGAACTCCGGATCATTGCACCCGGACGTGATGATCTGATCTCAGTGTCGTTCAAGACGTTCAATCCGAGACCGTCGCTCTTGCCCGTCCCCATGCAAACCGGGTGGTATCGCGGCTCCAACAGTGTGATGTCCGAAATCGTTTCCGACAGCGTGAAGATTTTTTGCTGAAATCGCTTCACGAACAAGGACGTTCGGACTGACGTGTATCCAATACCGGCGCGGCATTCGCTAGTACAGGAGCTATGGCAGGGGGCGATCCGAATGGCCGCTTCGCACCAATCCGGCGTCATGACTGAGCAGGAGACGGATGCCCGGGCGGAAGGCCTCCGTAGCGACTCTGTGGAGGGTATCTTCTTCTGTGCCAGCAACTTCTACGGCTACGTCGCTCGGCGGCCATAGACTCGAGCCTATGGAAAAGGGTGGAGAGCGAACGTCACATCTCCCCTGGAGGCATCTGCCTCAGGCTAAATTGAATGGACCAAAGCCAGTAGCCGATGGTGAACGAGTTGATAACGCGATGCTTCCCAACATATCCGTTTCTACAGTGACGCTTTTCAAAAAATCGATCACGTTTTCCACTCTAAGTTCTCTTGACTCTCTTCAACCTCCAGAACGAAACTAGAACGCGAAGCCATTATTGGCGACGTCAATTGATTAAATAAATAACGGGGGAGGATCTTGCTGGGAGGTGGATATGAACGAAGCTCAGGAACAACTGCCGGTCAGCGACGCCACAGCTCGATGGTCAGTCCCGCCGTTTCCAGCCACATCAGCCGAGTACATCACGGTGTTGGCGCATTATCACCGCGCCGAGATGGGCCGCATGGCAGGGTGGCGCGACCGGATCGACCGGACAACCAACTGGGCCATTACCGGCGTTGCAGCCATGCTGTCTCTGTCGTTGTCATCGCCGACGTCGCATCACGGCGTGCTCTTGTTCGCCATGGTGCTGGTGCAACTTCTGCTGATCATCGAGGCGCGACGCTATCGGTTTTTCGACGTCTATCGCGGACGAGTACGCCGGCTGGAGAAACACTATTTTGCTCAGGTCTTTGCGCCTCTGCCGGAGGAGGATAGCGACTGGGCGCGCCTGCTCGGCCAAGATTTGCGCAAGCCGCAATTCCTGATCTCCATCCGAGCGGCGATGTCGCGGCGGTTGCGCCGTAATTATTTATGGATGTTCCTCGTCCTGCTTCTGGCTTGGGTACTGAAAATCTCAACGCCCAAATTGCAGGATGACGGGGTGACGCGGGATGTCGCGGGATCACTCCATGAGATCGTCGCAAGCGCCGCATTCGGGCCGTTACCGGGCTGGGCCATATTGCTCGGAGTGATTGCCTTCTACTGCTGGCTCGCCTACGCCGCCCTGCTCGCTGGCGACTCTGACAAGAAGGAGCACGGCGAGGTTCATGTCTGATTGAGGGTGAAAGCAGAGCGCACTTGATGTTGCGAAGATTGAGGCCCACCCAGACAAAATGAAGGAGGAAGTCGTCTGGAACATCACGAAGGGGTCTCAACTACTCCATGGCAGACTTCGTCCGAGCCAAAAACAATCGCGCCTTCCGGAGATGAATGCTTTTTTGACACTTAATGATCTGCTGCTTTGTCCCGCCACGATCGTCGGCGCCTAGCTGTGGCAGATAATCGGATATAAAGCGCTTGGCCTTCATCCGCCATTCGCGGGAAGTCGGCTTCGAAATCGATGCAATTCGCACGCTTTTGACCCTCCAGGACGAACCATCCCAGTCCTGCGCGACCGCCGACCGGGTCGCCAGAGCCCGTTTGCTTGAGGTCGGCCAACTGACCCGCAGCTCAGTGCCTTGAAGGCGGAGTTGGAGGCCACGGTTGAAGGATGCAAGCAAGGTACAGTCTGCGATTGCACGGTGCTGGGACAGCAGGCGACGATTTTGGCGATGTCAGTGTCGCCACCAAAAAAGCGATAGATAATCTCCCCTATTTCAAACTCGAGGACCAGTAATCAGTTCTCTTTCTATTGAAACTTAACAATGTTGTTGTGCAAGATTGCTCGGCCGGAAGTCAAAGAGGGCTTTTTTAATTGTAAATCTGGCCGAATCATCTACAAATAGAGACTTTGTTAATGGAATTTATCGGAGGAGGATTTGACATGGCCAAAGCCGAAAAGACTTCGAAAGCGGTTGCGAGCAAGGCGTCAAAGTTGCTTAAAAACTCTAAGACTCCAGCGTCGGTCAAAAGTGTTGCCGCTTCAGCGCTGACGCAGGCAGCCGACAAGAAGTCAGCAAAGTCTGCCGCGCCCGTTAAGGCAAAGACACCAACGAAGGCTACCGCACCGAAAGCACCTGCCAAGGCAAAGGCGCCAACGAAGGCGACCGCACCCGCCAGCGCGAAGGCACCTGCCAAGGCTGCCACACCCGCCAAGGCGAAGGCATCTGCAAAATCCAAAAAGTAAGTTTGTTAATCAGCTGAACATAGTCAAGAATATGGGGCAATATTCGTACGTTGGAGTGTAGGAGTGGAGCAGAAGCGCAAGTGGTCCGGTTACGTACGGATACTTATCGGCGCAACTCTCCGCCGAGCGTGTCGACGAGCTTCTTTGCAATCGAGCCGTCTGTGTCCAGCTTTGGATTGAAGATCGTAACGTCAAGGCCGACGGCTCTGCCCGAAGCAACCGCCACCCGAAGCATCGTCGCCAACTCATCCCACGACAGCCCACCCGGCATGCGGTAGTCGACCGCCGGCATTATGGCGTCATCAAGCACGTCAGCGTCGAGGTGCACCCAAAAGCCAGAGAGTTCGGGCCGAGATAGATGGGCCATCGCCCGATTGCCCGCGGTGTCAACACCGTTGGCGCGAACTTCCGCTAGATCGATTACTTCGATGGCCGTATCCTCGATATGCTGGCTGCCGTGTTCTGCGGCTTCCTCCCCATCACGCCGCCCTAACGCGACGACATCCTCATCACGCACCAATGGCCACTTTCCTTCCAGCTCCGCCACGAGGGCAGGTCCGCGACCCGTGGCGAGCGCAAGTTCCATAGATGCCACCTCGCCATTCGGTTCGGCCTCAGGCTGGTAGAAGTCGGCGTGGCCGTCAAGGAACAGCAACCCGTAGCGGTCACGGCGCTTGAGCGCGAGCAGGCAGCCAAGCATGATTGAACAATCACCACCGAGCACGATCGGAAACTCGCCTGCTTGAAGTATCGGGGTGACTGCATTTGCGAGCTTAATCGAATAATCCCTGATGCCCTGCGGATTGAGCAACAGCGTCTCGGGGTCGCGGCGATCATCGTAAGGCGGCGGTTCAACGCGCCCGGCACGTCGCGCATTCAATCGCTCGGCTAAGCCAGCCCCGAGCAAGGCATCAGGTAGCGTCTCGACACCTTTCGGGAAAAGGCCAAGTACGGACGGAGCTTCGATGATCGTGAAGCGAGTATTGGCCATTATTATCCCTCCTGCTTGACGTCGTTTTTTTCCCCATTCAGCTATTCTAATTCCACCCATGTTGACGCATGGTCACTTGCGTTCGGCAATCTCGCATCTCGGCTCGCAGACGACAACCTGATCGACAAGCGAGCAGTTGTCGCAGCTGGCCAAATAGGCCCGTCGGTTTCTGGGCAAGCAATCTGCGAATATACCGTGTGGTAGTCATAGCCCGAGGCAGAAATTCTGCGGCGCTGATGGGTCGCTAGCCGTGGAAACCGTGCGGCCGGGAACGGACTGACCGCTGATTAACGCGCCCTCCCCGACTTTCGGCCGAGCCCCATGGTCCTGGCAAGGCGGGAGCGAGTCTCGGCGTAATTCGGCGCGACCATTGGATAGGACGGATCAAGATTCCATCTCTTGCGGTATTGCTCGGGCGTGAGATCAAAAGAAGTTTTCAGATGCCGTTTCAGCGATTTGAACTTCTTGCCGTCTTCCAGACAAATTATGTAAGCGGGTGTAACCGACTTTTTGGGGTTCACTGCAGGTACAGGGCTCGGCGAGGCAATTGCCGTCTCTTCGTTTACAGGAGCTGTTCCTGATAATGCAGCATGCACGGTGTTGAGCAACATCGGCAAATCCGCGGCACGTACCGCGTTATTACTGACGTATGCCGCCACCAACCTGGCCGTCAGGTCGACCAGCTTGTCCTTGTTCGATGAGGTCTCGAAGTCTTCGACGGTCATTCAATCAATCCCCCACACATCAAATATCTAAAACTATTGGTGGGTCTTTGAATACCTATTGCACCGGAAATACAAATGCGAAAAACACGGGATAGTATCGGGCGGTTGTCGATTAAATGGTCGCCATTGGAATAATTGCATTGAAGTGACTGTCCAAGCACAATGACGGCAAACCTAGGTCGAACTTTCACATTCAACGATGCGCCGTTTGAGTATCCGTATGGATATTTGCTTCGGCTTTTTGAAGACCTTGGCGAACGACCAATTTTGTCCTGAGAATGCGGGGCTCGGTTATGTTGCACAGGCTATTGCAGCAACCTGAGAGGGAGGCCCAACTGACCGGAGCGCATCTCCTTCTAATCGTGCTTCAGTGCCTGACCTAAGGCACCAAACCGCAGACGATAACGCGCTGGGGTCAAACCCGTCTTTCGTCGGAACAGGCGACCGAAGAAGCTCGTGTCCTCATAGCCAGCCTCGTTGGCGATTGCTTCGATAGGCAAATCGGTGGTCTCCAGCATTTGCTTGGTTTCCTTGAGCCGCAGCGCGTGCACGTAGTCGAGGGGTTTCATGCCCGTTGCCTTGGCGAAACGGCGGATGAACGAGCGTTCCGGCAAGCCCGACAATGCGGCCATAAACTGTCGCACAAGCCTCGGAAGCCAACTTTACGCGTGAAATTTTTAAGCTAAGTGCTCTTGAGGTCAAACGCGGTCGAACCGGTCGCAGACCTTAGTACTTTATAAGTAATCCTAAATGCTTTACCCTTAATCTTCGGACCGTGAACCGCAAGCAGCCCTTCCACGCAATATTGTTGAAATAAAAAACAACGACGCGTAGTGTTTCGCTTGGCTTTCATTTAGGGTCACAAGAGGAGGATGTAATGCCTACCATACTGGTCTACCATGATGTCAAAGACGTGAAACACTGGCTCGCTTCACCAGTCCGTAAAGAGATTTTTGAACCCATTGGCGTCACAAATATTTGCACGTTTGTCGACCCTCAAGCGTCCAACCGAGTTGGCTTGGTCATGGACGTTGCCGACATGGATCGCTTGGTGGCCTTTATGCAGACCAAGCCAGCTGCGGATGCGATGGCGCATGACGGAGTGTTGCCTGAGACGTTGGTAATCCTCGTTCAATCGTAACGGGCAAGGCTGTCACGTTTCAACGCCGCGCGTCATGTGCGCTGGGAACGCCATTATTGGGCAACTCGTTTTCTGTAACTACGATCAATCGGTCGCGAAACAATAGAAGAGTTCGTCGCCTCCGGTGCCTTTGAAAGCCTCTTGCGTGCAACCGCCACGGGTAAGGTGTGAAGTATTCCAGGACTTCGCCTCGGCCGAGTCATCCAAACCCGTGCGGTCGCTATGGCCGACCATCGCTGCTCCCTCCGAACCGCCCATCGTCCAGTTGCCGCACGTTTCCGGGGCAGCGGTGCCATCGGCGTTCGACCCGGTCAGGATGTCGTGGCGGTTCGGCTTGTCACCGCGACCATTGACGACTTCGCCCTTTTCTGTGAGGGCCGTCTGCTTTGTCAGGTTGTTCTTATCGCTATGCAGAGAGGTAACATTGTCGGCGATCTTTTCGCCTTTGGCGTTGTGCCATGGACCCGCGCCGATACGATCTTTTGCATGCTCCGTATCCGTGGAAAGATAAGCCTTCCACGTTTTACCCGTCGATCCACTGGATGCCGCGAGCGTGGTGCAATAGGCATCTGCGCCAGCGAGGCCACCGAGATCCCCGCCCTTCCCAGGATTCACGCTGGTGACGAAGAAGCTCATGGCGGTATCTTGTGCGTGCAGCTCTAGGACCGAAAACGCTAAAGTCGCCGCAGCGAATGCAAACTTGAGTTTCATAGCGCTCCTCCCTGATACGCGTTTTGAATCCGGATCCAAACTATCGCGCAGGTGGGTGGGTGTAAAATCGAAATCCCGTGATGAAATTCAGCGAGCCGTCAGTTTCAGGTTCAAAGAATGCTGTTATTTCAAATCGCGGACGCTCGAAAGTCCCCATCCTGCTCCATCAGCGTGGAGTAGCCAACGACATCGACCGCAAATGCTATTGGCCGCCGACAAAGATCAGCCAAGCTTCAGCTTTTGAGTAGTTGAATCCGCTAAAGGCCGTTCACATCACTAAGTGCGGGGCCCGCTTACCATGAAATGGGATGGCGTTATCGCGGCCCGTGTCCTGTTGGCGTTTCCTGTACGGCACAGTTATTTTGCGGATTTGCCGAGCGTGTCCGCAACCACCGCCCCGCGCTTTCCCATCTCCACTGGGTCGCCAGTGGTCGTGTCAATAGCGGTCTGATGCTCGAGCTCAGCATTCAGTTCCGCGCCGAGAATGAGGATAATGACCGATATCCATATCCAGATCATCAACCCGGCAACGGCCCCGAGCGCGCCGTAGGTGGCATTGTAGTCGGCGAAGTTGGAAAGGTAGAACGTAAAGCCCGCTGAGGTGACCATCCAGACCAAAGTTGACAATATTGCCCCCCAAGAAAGCCAACGCCACTGTGCGTGTTCGCGATCAGGTCCGAAACGGTATATGACTGAAATAGCTGTTCCGACGATGACGGCAATGAGCGGCCAGCGCACCAGGCGAAACAGCAAGGCAGCCCATCCGTCAACTCCCAATACATTCAGTAAAGTTGGCACGACACCCAAGGAAACAATGAAAATCGTTCCAAAAAATATCGATGCAAATGTGAAAACAAATGAGACGACGTTCAACCTGACAAAGCTCCGGCTTTCGTCTTCGCTGTAAGCGACATTCAATGCCTCGAAAATCGCTTTAAAACCATTATTCGCACTCCAGAGTGCGACCGATAGACCAACAAAAAATCCGAGGCTCAGCACCTTGTTTTCCTGCGCAGCAAGCGCTTCCAATTGTCCGCGGATCAGATTGATAGAATCGATCGGCAAGAGACCCACAAGAAGTGAGGCATTCTCCACCACGGCATTACGATCAGCCAGAAAGCCATAGACGGACACGAATGCGGTTAGGGCCGGGAACAGCGCCAAAAGCAGATAGAAGGTCGATCCGGCCGCGATCAGCAAAATTCGGTCTTTTTGCAAGGAACCGTAAATTCGGAACAGTATATCCTTCCAGCCGCGCACAGGTATCTCTGACGGTGTGCGAGCATGACGGCCGCGCCCGCGCTGCTGCATCCGGCTTCTGTTTTTGGCGGCTCTTGTGAGCTTGCTCATCCCTGTCTCATCTTTGGAAGAATTTGGGTTCGAATATCCTCTACCCCGCGTCCGTTTATACTCTTCGCAGAACCATTCCAGTCCGCAATACTTGTCAAAGCTGAACGAGGGTAGATGAGCTTCTCGGGTGTCTTAGACATCCTGCACGGCTTGACGTCCCGAATTCAAATGCACCTCGATCAACCGCATGATGGCTTTGCGCGCTTCTGCATCGGGCCAACCCATCGACTTGGCATCGTCCAACAGCTGCAATAGTGCCACTCCCGCATGCGCCTGGAATTCCACTTCCAATGCTTCCTGGCAATCCAAGTCGTCCCGGTCATCCTGTGGCGGCATTATGGGCATGGCGGTTTTCCGTTGCTGTTCGCGGTGGTGATTAAGGGTATCCGGCTCAATCCACCGCCGTCACTCCCAGCGGTCTCAAGGTAACGCTGATAGGCACGTGCGACTTGCTGAGTGGCGTGATGCCTTGAGCGTTGCACACCACTGACATCGCTCATGCGAAATTGCGAATGACCGAGGAGAAATGTCCAGAACCAAAGGCCAAGGTCTGGACCGTTCTCAATGCGATAAACGCGGCCGATATCGATGCCGTTGCGGTTTGTTGCAGTAAAGTCCTGCAATTGCCCGTCCGGTCGCGGAGGTGTTTTGTGCCATCTGATTTCCATAGCTTCCAAACTCTGCAGTCGCCGTTTTGTTGCAGACTATCAATGGCCTCAAACGTCTTTTCGCTTTGTTTGTTTGCCGAGGCACGACAAGAAAGGCGGGACCATGATCCCGCCTCGTTGGGTTCAGGGAAGTTTTCCTGCGCATGGGTTCAGATTGACTCGGCCAGTGCCACGGCGTCCAGCCCGCAGGTATCGGTCATGCATCGCCAGTGTGAACTTTAAAAGCGAAAACCTGGACGATCAGACTCGGTCCCTTTCGCAGTCACGACGGCGCTGCAGTGATGGGTCGAAACGCGTCCCTGATCATCGTGGCCATACCATCAATAGCGGCGCTTTTTATGCGAGGATTGCGTCTGAGCACCACATTTGAGGAATCTATCTGGGGGAAGCCGTCTGCTTCCGTCAGGGCGCGGCAACCTGCCGGAATATTGCTGCTGGCAAGTGGTGCTATCGCCAGTCCCGATACGGCTGCAATCTTGAGTCCGCCGCTCGTGTCGCAACTATAGGCCACGCGATAGTTGATTTTGGCTTTGTCCAAGGATCCGACAGCGAATTTCTTGCACCAGTTGGAGCGCTCATAGATCGCAACCGGGACGACGTCATTCTCATGGACGCAGTGGACTTCCGAGGTCACCCAAACCGTCGGATCAACAAAAAGCACCTCCCCGGTCGTAGGCTGATCCTGATCGAAAATCACTGCGAGGTCGAGTTCGTCGGCGTCGATGGCCGCCAACTGTGCGGCCGAATATCCACATTTCACAGTCACTTCGACATGCGGATGCTGGCCGGCGAAGGCTGCCAACGCGCGCGGCAGTACGGTGTAGCCATACTCTTCCGGAATACCGATCCGCACGGGACCGCCGAGCGGCTTCGCCCGGATCGTGGCGGCCGCCTCGTCCAGCAACCCGATGATCCTGTTGGCGCTGATGAGCAGAAGCTTTCCTTGTGGAGTCAACGCCACGCCGCGTGAACCTCGCTCGAAAAGGCTCTCACCCAACGTCTCTTCGAGCTTCTTGATCTGAATGCTGACCGCCGATTGTGTTCTGCCGACTTGTTCTGCAGCGCGGGTGACATTCCCGGCAGCAGCCACGGCCACAAACGTACGCAGCAGTTCACTGTCCAATGGCAGATTCACAACAATGCTTTCGATAAAAATTTCAGATGGCAGCCATGATTTCTATTCGTTTGTTAAATGTCAAGCTGTAGCGAATCCTGTGTCTCGATCCAGGAGCGCCAAATGCACAACGTCCGATATCGCGTGATACAATTCTTCAGAGTGTGGCGGGCCGCCAGACGTGAACGGCGGTTGTTGCTGGAAATCTTGAGCAAGCCAAGCGATCGACTGCTCATCGATGCCGGCATCACCAGGGAGGATGCACTTCGGCTCGTCCGCAGCGATTTGAGGACGCCGCTCTGGTGGCATTCGTCAGTCCCGCAGTGTATCCCCAATGTGCGCACCGCAATTGAGCGGCATACCACACTGACAAGTCCCGGAGGCCGATCATGGCAGCACAACACATCCACGAAATCGATGCGGCGATAAAGGAACTCATATCGTCCCGCCGGCAGGAAATTCTGCAGATTGCCCAAAACGGGGCAAACCCGGGTCCGTTGAAGAACGTGGTGGAGATACAGACGGCGATTGATGCCTTGTATCGCGCACGCGAACAGGAGAGCTCATCATCATAGTCAATACTATGCGGCTCTCGGCTCAATTCGACCGAACATTCAAAGGTGACGCGCGCGAGCGAGGGTGGTTAAGGAGGTAAAGGGTGTGGCTGAGCTAAATGGTGCCGCAGCAGCAGGTTCCGAGCGGCTGGCGCGGCTGGCTCTGGACGTACTTATGGCGATGGCAGTACCAAAACGGTTCCTGAATGATTGGCCTGTTCTGGAGGCAACACGTCGCGGGACCGTTCAGCAGTTGCCAGTACTCGCTTGGCTCGATGAACTCACCGATGGGGCTTCGCCTATTCTGGCACCCTTGCTGAAAGAGATCAGCCGTGCAGCCCCTGAATTGGAGTGGCGGCAAACCTACAAATCCGAGGATTTTGGTCCCGAATTTCTCACCCGTTACGGATGGACGGAGTTGATCGGGCAGCGAGGCCCCATCGCCAGTACCAAGATTGCGTGTGGCATTCTTCTACTCGGCCCGGATTTGCTTTATCCGGCTCATGCCCATGAGGCAGAAGAAATATACGTGTGTCTTGGTGGCGCTGCAGCTTGGATGCGGGGCGATGAACCGTTCACCATCCAGCCAGCAGGGACCGTCATCCACCATCCCTCATGGATGCCTCATGCCATGCGCACCAGTTCCAAGCCTTTGATGGCGTTGTATATGTGGCGCGGAGGCGATTTGACCGCCAAGGCGACGATCATCGCGCCGTCTTAGCAGGATACGGCGTCGGTAATCCTGCCGCGAGCCAAGACGCAGGTGTGTTTGGCGATTTCCCGTTGGCCGAAACTGGCCAGATGATCCTAAAAAACCTCAGTTTTATCGAAATAGGGCCAATCCCAACCCGGTCCGAACGTCCGCTTTGGGCCATTTGCGGACATTCATTATTGTCCGCCTTGTGCCAAAGCTGCCTTGAGACGATGCCTCGTCCACGCCAGCCCGGCGGGGAACGTTCGGCCGTTGCTGACGGCCAAACGATAGTGCTCGCCCGAGAACGTCATGACCAGGATTTTGCCATCGAACCAAATTTGGCGATGAGTGCTGCAAGCGTCGCAACAAACAGCATGTAGGCAAGCGCGGCTTGCCATGCTCCCATGGGGAAGCCAATCATCAGCAGCGTATCATTACCACCTGGAATGAGAAGCGCCCCCATTCCCATGAGTATCCCGCCCGTCGTTCTTCGAACTATGGTCTTAACCGTAGGCCATTTCAGCCCGAATCGACGCCTTCTGAGCCTTGCGGAGGCAAGACTGCCGGCGAACATGCAGATTAAAGTCAGGGGGCCCGCGACAGGTATCGAGATGATCGAACCCAACGAGGCCGTGATCGAGAAGCCGGGAGCAAAAACCGCCAGGATTGTAAAGGTGGTACCGATCGCTCCCATCGACGAAGTAAGTCGCCAAAAGTTGGACTCGGATTTGAATGACACACCAAGCCTCAATACCAAGGTTGCCACCAATGCGATTATGAGAAGCATCGGCCCAAATGGCACAGTCGCACTCACCGATGGTTGATCCGGAAAAAGCCCCAACAAGGATTCAATGTACAGAACTGCAAATATACCGAAAAACGTGAACGCAAACTCCGAATCGCCATTGCCAAAATGCCCGACGGACCCGAACACGCATGCGCCGTTTACATGGAGGCCGATCCCGAACAATATGGCTGCGGGAACAAAGTAGCCCAGTGGCGACCAACCCCGCAACATGGTCGGGGACGCCTCGAGGATTGCATAAATAAGGGCTGCCCAGATGGCGCACTCGACTATCGCAATGAATCGCGCCGGTCTCCTCTCAGAAACCAATTCCCTTGTGGCGATAACCGTGCAGATCGATCCATAATTGAGCGCGAAGCCGAGGACAAATGCCAGCGCTCCGAGGAAAGCGATCCCCGCCCAGACCTCGATGCTTGCAAAGCCTGTCTCTGATACGCTGACGAGGAATTCGACCACGGCGCGCCCTGCTCCAATTTCCGAAACGTCCAGAGATTCACACGATGACTGATGGTGCGGCTCCCCGGCATTTGCTTCTTGGGAGAAATGCTTCATCGGCAGGTGCATTCATCCAGACGTCGATTTCTTTTGCGGTACGCAAAATGACAGGCATCGCCTGCTCATGGATCGGCTTGACGACGGCATTTGCAAATGTGGTCAGAAACCCCACTTCAAACATTCTTTGAAGGCCGTTCCAGAGAAGTTCGAGGCGAATTTGAAAAACTTGTTGTTTCAACATCCGGCGTCAAAAAATCAAAAACGCGCGTCCGGTCACAATGATCGAAACTGTACCCATGTTGCCCAGAAAAATCAACGGGCCAGTGCCAAAACACTAACCCATTGAAATTGTTGGTGGGCCCGGAGGGACTCGAACCCCCAACCAAGCGGTTATGAGCCGCCGGCTCTAACCAATTGAGCTACAGGCCCCACCTGAAATCAGACGCAGTGGAATTGCCCGCACGTCTCCCGCGATCAATAACGGGAAAAATCGCGAATGCAATCCCTGACTTGGGCTACCCGACGCTCTTGTTTTGATTTCCAACGGAAATTGCAAGCAAAGCTCAACCCTTTTCCTGTTCGGCAAGCACCAGCAAGCGGCGGGCGCTTTCCTCATCGGTGATGAACACTGTCGGACGAACGAGCGCCATTGCGCCATAAAGCGCCCTGATTTTTTCCTTGCCGCCAGACGTCAATACCCGCGCCGGCACGCGTTGCACCGTGTCGATGCCTACGGACATGACGAGGTCATGGATGGGATGGTCCACCAGCTGACCCTGTTTGTCGTAAAAATGGAACAGAAGATCGCCAACGGCGCCACGTTCCGCCAGGGAAGCCTGGTGGCCCTGGTTAAGGAAACCGATGTGGTAGGGCGTGCTTGAGGCCGTTTCGATAGCGCCGACACTGAGCAGAACGAGATCAAGGTCCTCGGCCATCTCGAACACGCTTTTGAGGCCGCAGCGTTCAATCAAGGCGGTTTTGGTCTCGATACTGTCCACCATGGCAGGAGCGGGAATGAGGTAACCATCGCCCTGGAACAACTGTGCGAATTGCCAGGCAAATTCCGCCGGGTTGAACCGCCGTGGCTGGCTGATTCCGCCAAGCAGCGAGATAACCGTAAAGTTCTCGAGCGCCCGTGCTTCGAGATAGGACAATGTGTTGAGAAGCGTCCGCCCCCAACCGACACCGACACGCATACCATTGCTGACGATCCCGGAAAGATAATCGCCGGTGGCGGCAGCTATCGCCGGGATCGGGTCGTTGTCCGGATGGGACAATGGCGCGATGATCACCTTGTCGAGACCGAACTGCTTTCTCCACCTGCCTTTCCAGTGCGACTAGATCCGAAAGATAACCCTGGATACCGATCTTGACCTCGTTACGCGCCCGCGCTTCGGCCAGCATGCGCACAATGGTCACGCGTCCAACGCCGAGAATTTCGGCGATCTCGTTCTGCGTCATCTGCTCGATATAGTACATCCAGGCGGCGCGCATGCGCATCCGGCTGATCTTGGTGTCCGGCTGCCCCACATCCAGAGGAGTCTTTTGGAGGCTCTTCGTCGTACCATTCGTTCGCTTGCGTCGATCGCTCAATCGTCCCCCCTTTGATCGCTCCCGTTCCTCCAAAGCAGCAATGCTGCATCAAAGCCAGCGCGACCTGCACACTACACCTCACGAGAATGTTGTTTAGCAAGCCAAGAAAAAAAGGTACAAACGATTATCCACTTGCGCGCAAAGGTACGCCATCATGATCCGGGATATTTCAAGCGAGATTGTCGTCAGTTTGAAAGACCGCCTGCGCGATGTACGCCACCTGATCAGGGCAAGTCGCCAAGATCGCCCGCCCGTGCCTCAGGATCTGCCCGATATCTTGTTCGGCAAGGCCGCCCGCGCCATGGACAAGGCTTTGACTGCCGCAGAGACAATTTCGATCTCCCTGGTTTCACAGGATCCGGCTGCCCATTCGACGACCATCGAAGCGCGTGGTCTCGATGTCTATTTTCCCGCTGATGCCGGCAAAGGCGAGGCGCTGTTTCGGCGCGACGTATATTACCTGACGAAGCGTATCCTGAGCGTTTTGGGATCGCACAATGCGCTCATCCACGAATCAACATTCGCATCCGTCCATGCGACGGTGATTCGCCGCCACGGGGCTTTGCTGGTTGGCGCAAAGGATGGCGATCTGAACGACATTGCCGAAGCATGCGCGCAACTGGCGATCGAGTTGCAATCCCAATATCAATCGGCGCATTTGCCATTGCCCGGATATGGCGGGCAGCAGCCGGATCTGGACGCGCAGTATTTTTGCTTTTCCGCCATCGCCCTTGCAATCGGTCTTGCCACCTATGCGGATCATGAACCGGACGATGAAAGATTGGTCGAGAGCGCGTTGTTGGCTCTACAAGCTCGCGGGGACAAATTCGATCAGGCAATCGGCGCATCGGATAAGGTAAAAGCCTTGTCCGAGCTATTCGCCTTTTTGATTCCCCACCTGCCCTAATTCCCAAACGCATTTTTTTGCGCGTTGAATGGATGCCGGACTCATGCTGAGTTCCGTCAGCCCCATTTTGACGAATGCCGGGATGAGATCAGCGCGGCCAGCGGCTTCGCCGCACATACCGACCATGATTCCAGCTTCGACACCGGCTTTCGCCGTAAGTTCGATCGCTGCCATCACCGCCGGATGCGTCACGTCATTCAATTTTGCGACAGTCGGGTTGAGGCGATCAGCCGCCATGATGTATTGGGTCAGGTCATTGGTCCCGATCGAGAAGAACGCCACCTCTTTGGCGAGCATGGGTGCAATCATGACGGCTGCCGGTGTCTCGACCATGACACCGAGGTCGAAGTTCGCGTAGTCCCTCCCCTCGGCGCTGAGTTCTGCGGCACACTCGTCGATCAGCCCGCGCGTAGCGCGGACTTCGCCAAGATCGGAGACCATCGGCAACATGACCTTGATGTTGCCATGCACGGCGGCACGCAGGAGCGCACGCAATTGCGGTTTGAAAACATCCGGCCGGTCGAGGCACATCCGAATACCGCGCCAGCCCAGGAACGGATTTTCTTCATCCGGAAAATCAATACCGGATATCGGCTTGTCGCCGCCAATATCCAGCGTGCGGACGATCACAGGGTGTGGCGCGAACGCTTTGGCAAGCGTCGTGTAGGTTTCGGTCTGCAAATCCTCCGATGGCAGGTGAATGTGCCGCATGAACAGCAGCTCGGTACGGAACAGGCCAACGCCCATGGCACCGGCTTCCTGCGCCGCTTCGATCTCCTCCAGAGAGCCAAGGTTGGCCGCAATCTCGATGATAGTGCCGTCAGCGCGCCTCGGTACGATATCCTTATAAGCTTTCAACGCCTGCCTTTCCGTTTCCGCTACGCCGATTTGCGCATGGAAGCGATCGACCGTCATCTGGTCCGGATCGGGAAAGACATCACCATTATTGCCATCCAACGCAACGCTCTTGATTTGCTGCAATTCCTGGACGGAATGTCCAAGCCCGAGAACCGCGGGGATCCCGTGCGCACGGGCAATAATCGCGACGTGCGATGTAGCGCCGCCATGGCCGCATATCACACCGGCAATACGCTTCAATGGCGCGCGGGCCAGATCCCACGCGCCGATGTCGTCCGCGATCAGAATTGCACCGTTAGGGATGGCCTCGAGATTGGCATCGTCCTGCCCCAGTAGCGCAAGGCAAATCTGCCGCCCGACTGCGTTCACGTCGTCAGCTCGGGCATTGAGGTAAGGGTCATCCATTGAAGCGAAATCCGCTGCAATTCTTGACGTAGCGCCAATGACGGCCGAAACCGCATCCATGCCCTCCTTCACCAACGCTTCCGCAGCCTGTGTGAGTTCATCGTCACAGGCAATATCCTTGAGAGCAGCGATAATGCCGCGGTCGCTTTCTG
Source organism: uncultured Alphaproteobacteria bacterium (assembly GCA_963776115.1). Lineage (GTDB taxonomy): Bacteria > Pseudomonadota > Alphaproteobacteria > Rhizobiales > Rhizobiaceae > Phyllobacterium. Next base: position 138,913 of record CAVZLS010000010.1, read on the forward strand.
CGAGATCCGTCGCGGTCAATGACATATCCATGCGATGCTGCACGGTCGCGAAAGCCTGCGTCAGCCGCCCGGCTTCTGCCGGTATTTCCTCCGCTGCCAGCAGGCGGTTTTCATGTTTGATTTCCGCCGGGAAAAACCCGAAGGCTGGCCCGATGGCAAAGCCTTCGCTCGCAGCAACCCCGCGTAATTTGCCCGTGGCTGTGGTGTTGGAATTTGTCGAGAAGGCCTCGGGCTGAACAGGCGCAGGTTCGGCAGATGCTTTTTCAGCTCGTTCCTCTTCCGCCGTGCCTGCATGCGGATCTTCAAGGTATCCGATCAGTGCCTCGATTGCCTCGATCTCATCAGCACCGCTCGCCCTTACGGTAACTGTCTCGTTTTCCTTGACGCCTAGCAGCATCAGCTTCACGGAACTCTTGGCACTGACGGATTTGTCGGCCTTGATCAGCTCGATATCCGATTCGAAACCCTTTGCGAGTTTGACAAATCTTGTGGCTGGCCGCGCATGCAATCCGTCATGCACCCGCACTATTGTCGAGCGTTCCATTCAAATCTCTCTTCGATATTTCATTACCCGATGGTAATCGTCGTTCCAACTTTCAACGCCGATACCAGCTCAGCCGTGTCGATTTCCGATGCGCAAATTTCGCCTGGGCGTTCAACTTGATCGGACCCATTGAACGTAATGACCACATGTCCAATATCTTTGACCTTCTGCCAGGCATAATCACCAATACCGGTGATGCTGGCAGAGACATCACCAATATGGATTGCGGCCCCTACTGGCGGTGTCTCGTCAGAAGGCTTGCCCTCGACAGCATGCAGGATCGAAACCTCTGCAAGTTCAGGCGGCGCGCCATCCGCAAACAGGATGACCACGCCTCCCTCGGCAAGATCCGCCACCTCAGGTCCGACGGCTGTTACCCGTGTTTTCAATAGGACTGACATATGGCGAACCTCTTTTTCTTCTTATTGAACTCAAAATACGATCAGGCTGACGATCCAGGCTATGACAACCGATACCGGCCCCATGATCTGGCGACTGATCAGAACCGCTGGCACGCCGATTTCGATCGTCTTGGGCTTGGCTTCACCGAGCGCCAGACCAACCGGGACAAAGTCACAACCTACCTGCGTATTATAGGCGAACAGTGCAGGCAGAGCCATTGCCGGTGAAATCGTGCCGTTGGCAATCTGCGGTCCGATAATCGCGACACCGATAACCTGGGCGATAACCGCACCTGGTCCCAAGATCGGCGACAGGAACGGCAGGCCGCAGATGGCCGAAAGGATCAGCAAACCAACGATATTATTGGCAAGCGGTCCCATTGGTTGCGCCAGCACATCGCCGATCCCGGTATAAAGGATGAAGCCGATCAGCATGGTCACGAAGGCCATAAACGGCAGAACGTTGCGCACGACCTGATCGATGGTACGGCGACCGGCATTGAAGAAAATGCCGACCACACGGCCCATAGCTCGCCCGATGGTGCTGATAAAGCCTATTAACCCACCCTCACCGGTGTCCGACGCCTGCTGTCCGGCTTGCCATGGATGCGGCAAGTTCTGCGGGCGTGGGCGGCGAGTCCTGGGACGATCTTGCTCCCGCGACTGCTGCCGGTTGTGATCCGTCGGCGAGTTCGATATTGGCCTCTTTCACGCCCGAAACGTAGATGTCTTCAGTAATGAACTGCGCCAGGGGACCCGATTGTCCGACGGGCGTCAGATTGACGGTCGGAATACGTTTGCGTGGATAAACACCGCAGCGGGCCGTACCGCCGCAGTCGACGACAACTACGCCCATCTCTCCTTCAACCGGCGGCGCCTTGAAACCGTCAACCGCCTCTCCGCCCGTGAGTTCTGCAATGCGGCGTGCGACAGGATGAATGCCGCCACCGGTGACGGACACGACCTTGTTACGTTCGGGCGTCAGCTGAATGACAAGCGGGCCGCCCCAACCATTACTGCCTCTGGAAATTTTTACTGCTTTATAGGTCTTTGACATTTTACTTCTCCCCGCCCCGACTTAAAGTTCAATGCCCTGACGGCGTGCCATGATGGCGGTAATGCGCTCGGTCAGCATGCCCTTGAGCAGGATGACAACCAGACCAACGAGCGCGTACCAGATGGCGACGTTGATGTGATAGCCGACGGGAACCGCGCCTTTTTTCTCAAGTTCGAGAAGCGCGACGAGAATACCGCCCCAAACGAAATATTCGCCGGGATTAATGTGCGGGAACAGACCAAGCGGCGGATGCACATAGGATACGGCCGCATCGTAGAACGCGGGCTTGTACTTTTCTTCGAGGAACGAACCGAACGTATAGGCCATCGGGTTTGTGAGGAAGAACACGGAAAGCACGGGCAAGACGGTGTAGCGCGTCAGCGCGATACGACCTGCGCCCCGGGCGATACCATGCACACGTTCTTCGCCGACAAGCTCCGTCAAAGCGTAGAATGCGGTCATCAGCACGACAAGCGTCGGGATAATGCCTGTTACAAATCCGGCGAAAACCTCGCCGCCCTTCTGGAAGATACCGATGAAGTATTTACCGATGTGGGTCAGCCAGCCGAGCTGCTCCTCCTGCTGGACATTCTTCAGCTTGTCCTTGAATTCCTCGACAGTGATATCCCCCGTCGATTGCGCAAGCACGACAAGATCGTTGCCCGCATGCGTGATGGCCTGCTTGCCGTGGAGCGCCGCATCCGAGACCATCGATCCCGCCACCGAAATATGGTGCGCGGCGATGTCGGCATGTTGCGCCAGCATTGTTAGAATTGACATGTTCCCTCCTCCTTATCGACCGTCTTCCAAACGGTCGCCCTATGCGTTGACTGGCTTGATCCCTATTAAACCGGGCCGCTTCGGCTCTGCCCTGGCCTTGTCTATCTGTTCGATTGCACGCTCCGCCGCCTTGGCGATATTCGGCTCTCCCAGACCTGTCATCGCAGGATCGGTGCGCAATGCACTCAACGAGATCCCCTCAAACTCCTCGCGCCGCTTGAATTTCGCAAAAACCGATCTCCCGTTCATCACGAGAAAACGTTGAACCACAAGGTCCGGCGTAACAAGAATGAGCACGATCACGCCCTTGCCAAAACGGCCGCGAACATTGCCCGCGCCAACAAAACCATCATTATATTTGGAAGTGATGCCTTTCATCACATCGCTGTAGTGGCGCATCTGGTACCAGACGCCCAGCGATTGCAGCGCCCACAAAATCCCAAGGGCAAGCAATCCCCATTGCCACATTGCCATGTCTTCAACCTCCCAACGCCCGACCGCAAACATATGCTATGATCGAACGAAAAAATATAGAACATTTGTTTTTCGTAATGTCAATATGTATGATTTCGGTTCTGTTAAAACTTGGCTTGTGCTGCATCACAGCGTATGACGTGATACAATGGATTCAAAGGTGAGAAGGCATGGATTTTCTGTTCAGAGACGAATTGGTCCATACGCCGGATTTACGACACCGGCTTCGCCAACTGCGTTGGTTTCGCATGGCTTTTCGCAAGAATGCCGCGCTGATTGCGGAACACTACGGTTATCAATTTGCCATCGACGAGACCATGCTGACCAGGGCTTTTCTCAACTGGGTCGAGACGGTTGAGCAACAAAAGTCCTATGCGCAGATTGATCGCAAGGATTTCATCATCTTCGCCGCAGGACTTGTGCTCAAAGAGCTTATCACCATAGGACCGGCAACGGTCCGAAGCCATCCCAAGCAGAGCGATTCGCAGCTAACAGAAATGCAGGAGATTATCGCGTTCTGGCCTGAAGGGTTCCTCTATACCAATTACTGTGTCGGCGCGATCGCCGCAATCTGCGAGCAGGAATTCGGCGTCGCTCCGAAGATCGACGCATGCGCGGACGATCTGCGCACATGGTGGTCGTACCGCGAGAACGTCCGCGAGATTCCGGATCAAGCGATCGCCTTTCTCGACAAATTCCTTGGCACGGAGCCCAACTGGATCATGCCCAATCTGGCTTCGGCTCGCAGTGCCATTCAGCGGGCGCTCGTTTCGCCGAAGCCGAGCAGCACTACGCTACCGAACGGCTGACCTCTGCCAGTATCCGCATAATCTTTTCACGCTGTTCGAGCTGCGGCATATGTCCGGTCCCGGCAAAGAGATGCACGGCGATCTCGCCCGGCAGCCCGGTGGCGTGTGTCGCCGGGATCACCCGATCGGCTGCTCCGAAAATCACACGGACCGGAATGGTCAGGTTGGCAAGGGTCTGCCTGACATCGATGACCTGCGTTCCGTCAGCGAAAAAACGGTCGGCAACGAGCTGCTGCGCATCGCGCAAAGCCACATTTTGCGATTGAGCCAGCGTTGCGCTGATAAATGGCTTGGTCAAAAGATTTTCATCCTGAACCAGCTGCTTCATCCACGCGACGAGGCTCGGCTCGGTACGAGCCCGGACGAACCCCGACAGAAACGCACCGTTGATTTCAGGTCCAAGCCCGGCCGATGCCATCAGGACCAGCGCACGAATGTCGAGATGGCTGCGGGCAGCCACTTCGGTTGCGACCGCGCCGCCAAACGAGTGCGCCACCAGGATTATTGGTCCAGAGTGATAGGCAGCAACGGTTCGTTCAACCAATTCGGCAATCGCATGCAGATCATCTGGAATGGTGTGCGGCGAAGCGCCATGACCGGGCAGATCGATGGCAAGGATCGGATTATCCAGTGTGCCACCCCCCAGCATCGGTCTCCAGCTGTTGAGATCGGAGCCGAACCCATGGATCAGGACAAGCGGTGCAAGCTCCGAGTTCTTGCCTTCACGCAGCCATGCCGCATAAAGCGGAGCGTCGGCTTGAACGGCAGGTTCGCGAACCTGTACAACTGGCTTCGTGACCGCCGCACCCTGCGCAACGCCATTTTCGACATCCTTCTTCTGGATGCGTCCCTTGGGTCCAGACCCTGAAACCGACGTCAGATCAATGCCGGCTTCCTTGGCAAGGCGGCGGGCAAGCGGCGTTGCACGAACTCCGTCGGCTTTATCAGCGGTCGTTACCGTCGTTGCAGGCGGGGTTTCTTTTGATTCCGCCGCAGGCTTTGCCTCTGGCGCAACCACTGCCGGTGCATCTGCAATGTTTGTTGGTGCCACAGCCGCATAGGCCTCACCTTCGGCAAAGATCCACGCTACCGCCTGGCCCACAGGAACTGTCGTCCCCTCCGCCGCCGTGACATTGCGCAAAATGCCCGAAGACGGTGCATCCACTTCCATGGCAGCCTTGTCAGTCTCGATTTCGAACAGCACCTGCCCTTTGGTGACAGTATCGCCATCCTTGGCGTACCAGCGCGAAATCTGGCCGCTTTCCATATCCATATCGACCTTGGGCAAGATCACCTCGACGGGCATGGCTTAACGTATCCCTTTAACGAGATCGCGAGCGCTCTTTAGAATACCGGGCACTTGCGGCACCGTCGCCTTCTCGAGCTCCGGATTATAAGGAATAGGCGTTTCCGCACCACCAAGGCGCACGATTGGCGCATCGAGATAATCGAAGGCCTCGCTTTCGGCGATCATCGCGCTGACTTCTGCTCCGATGCCGAGCGTTTTCACGCCTTCATAGACGCACATCAGCTTCGACGTCTTTTTGACACTGGCGATGATGGTTTCCTTGTCCATGGGACGCACGGTGCGCAAATCGACGACCTCGACATTGATGCCTTCTTTCTCGAGCTCACGCGCCGCTTCCAGTGCCTTGTGAACCATGATGGCCGAAGCAACGATGGTCAGGTCAGTTCCTTCGCGTACGACAGCAGCCTTGCCGATCGGCACGGTATAATGCCCTTCCGGAACGTGACCCTTCATCTTGTAGAGCAGCTTGTGCTCGAAAATCATGACGGGATCCGGGTCTTCGATGGCCGCGAGCAACATGCCCTTGGCATCATACGGCGTCGACGGCTGGATAACCTTCAGGCCAGGTACGTGACCAAACCACGCTTCAAGGCTTTGGCTGTGTTGCGCCGCCGCCCCTGTACCGGAGCCGGCGGGAAAGCGCATCACCAGAGGCACCGAGACAGCGCCGCCGAGCATATAGCGTATCTTGGCCGCCTGATTGACGATCTGTTCCATCGCCAGCGCTGCGAAATCCGAAAACTGGAACTCGAAGATCGGCCGCATTCCGGTCAAGGCCGCACCGACGGCAACGCCCGCACCGCCAAGTTCGGAGATCGGCGTATCCATCACCCGATCTTCACCGAAACGATGCACGAGATCACCCGTCACCTGAAAAGCGCCGCCGTAGACGCCGATGTCCTCGCCCATCAGGAACACGCGATCATCGGCTTCCATGGCAATAGCCATGGCTTCCTGGATTGCCTGCGAATAGCTCAGCTCGCGGATTATCTCGTCCATTAAATTTCAACCGTGTAGACGTCGCGTGTCAGATTATCGAGGGTAGGCGATGGGCTGTTCTTGGCGAATTCGATCGCCTCGGCAATCTCCGCCTCGGCGCTTGTACGGATCGCTTCGATGTCGGCGTCGTTGACGAAACCGAATTCCTTCAGCTGATCTTCGAACAGATGGATCGGATCGCGATTGCTGATCCAGTCCTCGATCTCTTCTTTTGTGCGATAGCGGTTTCGGTCGCTCTTCGAATGACCGCGATGACGATATGTCTTGCACTCGATGAGGGTTGGCCCCTCACCCCGGCGCGCCCGTTCCACCGCATCATGCGAGGCTTCGGCGACATCGGAGAGATTGTTACCATCGACGACAACGCCCGGCATGTTGTAGGCGACGGCGCGATCAGCAACATTGGCAACAGCCGTCGAACGCTTGGTCGATGTGGACATGCCATAGCCATTGTTCTCGCAGACGAAAACCACCGGCAGCTTCCAGATTGAAGCCATGTTGAGCGCTTCGTGAAAGGCGCCCTCATTGTTGGCGCCATCGCCGAAATAGGAGATGACGACCTTACCGTTCTTCTGCTTCTTTGCGGACAGAGCGGCGCCAACGGCAATCGGGATACCGCCGCCGACGATGCCATTTGCACCGAGGTTGCCCTTGGAGACGTCGGCGATATGCATGGAACCACCACGGCCCTTGCAGTATCCGGTTTCCTTGCCGAAAAACTCGGCGAACATTTTCGAGACTTCCGCGCCCTTGGCGATGCAGTGGCCATGACCGCGATGCGTCGAGGTGATCATGTCATCTTCGGCGAGCGGCATCGAAATGCCGACCGCACTCGCTTCCTGACCGATGGACAGGTGCATGGTGCCGTGGATAAGGCCGCGCGTATAGGACTCCTCTGCGCCCTCTTCGAAGCGGCGTATCAGATACATCTTGCGCAGTGCTTCCTTCAGCTGCTCCGGCGGATAATGCCGAAACGCGAAGGGAAGGTTGCTACCATCGTCATGGCGCTTGGCGCTTGAATTTCTGGCGGCTGCCATATCGGCACTCCCTGTCTGATTTTAGAGACGCTTTCGAGGCTTACGCCCCATAAACCAGTCTGTCCTGGCGGGCGCGGAGTTCAACGATCTTGGAGCCTTGCGCGGGGGCGGCGTTGGCGCTGGTGATGAGCTCGCCCTTCCTGATGGCTTTCGTGACGCTGCCGCCCTGCAAAAGGCCGCAGGGGATGGCACCGGCGACTTCGTGCCTCTTCGGCGGTCATGATCCACGCGCGGTAGCAATATTCGCCAATCGCATCGAGCCTGTCGCCGGGTTTCAAATCCTTCTTGGCCACGGCGCAGACCTCGGCAACCGGTTTGGCCAGCGGCACCATGTCGGCCTTGCCGTAAAGCACGACACGGGCGCAGGTCAGCGGCACCTCGAGCGAGGTCAGGTGATAGGGCCGATGGAAGGTGAAATACGGACCCTTGCCCATCTTCAGGTCTTCCATGCGCTCCGAGATGCGCGGATGCGACATGTCGGCAACGACGAAGACGCCCGGCGCCACGCCCTTGCCGATCGAATAGTCGACGACACCGACCCTTGAGAGCACGCCGCCATCCTTTTCCGGCACAAGCACCTTGGACAACTGGTCGAGCGTTGCCGCCGGGCCATGCATGCCCGGCTTGTCGGGCACGAGCCCGGTGGCATTGGCGATCGCCGCCATCTCCACCATGGTCTTCGAACCGTCGACGAATTCGACCAGCATGCGCACATTCATGTGGCGGCGTCTGGCTTCTTCCTCGTAATCGTCGGGTATCGCATCGATGTTGAGCGGGTTGTTCTTGCCCTTGCCGGCGGCAACGATCGGATGGCCCATGGCCGAGACGAACTCGATCAGCTCCATGCACGAGGACGGCTCATCGCCGGCGCCAAGCGAATAGGTGACGCCGAGCCGGTCGGCCTCGCTCTTGAGGTACGCGCCGATGGTCACGTCCGCCTCGACATTCATCATGACGAGATGCTTGCCGTGTTCCATTGCCTTCAGGCCGATCTCGGCCCCGACCGCCGGCACCCCGGTCGCATCGATGACCACATCGATCAGATCGTTCTCAAGGATCAGATCGGCATCATTGGTGACGGCGATCTTGCCCGCTTCCATCGCCGCGGTGAGCGCCGAAGCATTCGACACCTCGCGCGAATGGCCCTGTTCCTGATAGGCGATGTCGACGGCCTTGATCGCGTTGGGCAAATTGAGTTCGGAAATCGCCCCGATCTCGATGCCGGGCATATGCGCCACACGCGTGACGATGTCGGTGCCCATCTCGCCCGAACCGATCAGGCCGATGCGGATCGGACGGCCCGTATCCGCCCGCGCCTGCATATCCCGCGCCAATCCCGTCAATGCAACATTCGTAGCCATCAATGCCTCCCTGTGCCGGCCTCTGATTGGGTATCGGAAGCCGGTCAATCAAGACATCGAATATTGAACATTTGTATTTTAGTCAAGACCTATGTGCAGAATGGGAACAGGAATACCGCAGGCGGCTTCTTCCGTCGCGGAGGCCGCTCACTCGAAGCGGTGCCCTTCCCGTTCCGGATCGCGCGAGATCTCCGCCTCCTCCTCATCGTCGGGCAAGGCCTCGTCGCTTTCCTGGTATGGATTATCGTCATCTTCCTCTGAAAGACCTGCATCATCCGGTTCGACCTGCCGTTCACCCAGAATGGCAAGCTCATCGTCGGCTTGCATCTCCGCTTCGCCGGTTCCGATATCGTCTAAGTCCGGCGTTTCGATGGGCATATCCGATGCCGGTTCCCGGGGCTCAATACGTTCAGGACTGTTCTTGGGTTCTCTACCAGACATGTCATGCTCCTTTAGTTGCAAAGGAAACGCCTCAGAAACTGTTTGGATGCACAAAATGCGTAGGTCTTCGAATGTTTTGCCTTTTGCCCTAATCCACCCATAATCACCTGCGACGCAACAGCTCCATCTTATTCGGGGAGATATCCATGACATCGAAATTTCTGAGCCTGGCCTTTGCGACAACCGCAATGATGGCAGTGCCGTTCGCCGCATTGGCCGACGAAACACCGCGTCCACGCATTGTTGTTACTGGCGAGGGCCAAGCAGCATCAGCGCCGGACATGGCCATTATTTCAATGGTGGTGCTGCAGGAGAAGCCTACCGCGCGCGAAGCGCTGACGGCTAACAATGAAGCCATGGCCAAGGTTCTCGACGCAATGAAGAAGGCAGGCATCGCCGAACGCGACCTGCAGACGTCAGGCTTCAATATCGAGCCTCGTTATGTCTACCCGGACAACAAGGATAATACACAACCGCCGGAAGCACCGAAGATTGTCGGCTACGCTGTTTCCAACTCATTGACTGTACGCGTGCGTGATCTGAAGAAGGTTGGCGACATTCTCGATCAGTCCGTGACGCTTGGCGTCAATCAGGGCGGCAACCTCACCTTCACCAATGACAAACCCGAGGCAATTGTTGAAGAAGCCCGCAAGAACGCCGTTGCAAATGCATTGGCCAAGGCGAAGACCCTGACGGAAGCTGCAGGTGTTGGTCTCGGCAAAGTGATCGAGATCAGCGAGCAGTCCTACAGCCCTCGCCCGATGCCGATGGGCCAAGCCAAGATGATGGCGGCCGCACCCGCGGATTCAGTTCCTGTAGCTGCGGGCGAAAACACCTATAATGTGAATGTCAACGTCACGTTCGAATTGAAGAATTGACCTGATCAATTCTTGGAAATGAAAAAGGGTGCCAGTCGGCACCCTTTTTGTTTCTTGTGGCAGAAAACAGCGTCAGATGACCGCCGCAGTAGACTTTCGAGATGGGCTCTTAGCGGATGATCGGGCAGCCTGGTGCACGGGCGAATACAACGGCAGTGCGTAGACCCCGCTTCCATCCGGATACACGAACGACGTTGCGATTAACGACAACCCGTGGGTTGCGGATCCCCATGCGGCTCGCCTTGCTGGCAGCCTGACCCGGGGTGCAAACACGATATGGGCGATGACCATAGCGATATTGGACATCGACGAGTGGTGCGGAAGTTGTGCCATGCTGGACCACGATCGGTGAAGCAAGGGCTGGTGCCGCGAACGATGTGTTTGCGCCGAGGATGGCACCGATGCTGATCGCAGCACCGACTGCAAGCAACTTGAGTGAAAGACTAGCCATATGAGCGTTCTCCTGTTTGATTGTCCGGGAATTGGGGGAGGTGTTTTCAGACATTCTGAAAACCGGACAGGCGCCCTTTGTTCCACAGACGATCTGAACAAATCCTCAACGCGTCATTCACGCCGCGTTCACTTGGAAACCGCTCAGGATGGCAATTCTTCCCGCATCATATGATCAAAATAATCTTCGTCCTCTTTCATTTCGTGATCGAACGCGGTGATCTTGCCACGCACCGATATCCCGGCTTCATGGACTGTTTCGGGGTTCCCTGAAACAAGCGGATGCCACCAATAAAGATCCTTCCCCTCATCGATCAAACGGTAACCACACGTCTCCGGCAACCAATCGACTGTCCGGACGATCTCCGGTGTCAGGAATACGCAATCCGGCACCTTTTTCTTGCGGTGTGTATAGTCTGAACACTGGCACGTACCGGCGTCCAGCAAGGTGCAAGCCACTGTTGTGAAATAGATTTCTTCTGTGTCCTCGTCTTCCAGCTTATGCAGACAGCAGCGCCCGCAGCCATCGCACAGGCTCTCCCATTGCGAGCGGTTCAGCTCATCCAGCGTCTTCGTTTTCCAGAACGGTTCTTGAGGCATGCGGCTCAAATACATCCGGCGCGGCGCGGCGTCCATATTTTAAACATGAACGCGGGATGAACGGCGTCTTCACTTGGGATACAGGCTGCCCCTGCAATCCTTCATCCATTGCTAATCGGGATCGCACCGGACAAACGGTTGCCACAAACGGGAACAAGGTTGCGATCACAAACATTTGACGTGTTTCAGCACTAAGAGACACGAGACAGGGATGAACATGAAACGGACAGCACTCTTTTTTGCATCGACGGCGATTCTCTTTTCTTCACCGGCGGCAATGGCAGAACAAGCCCCGATCAACCGGCCCTTCATCTCCTCAAACAGCAATGTACCCTCGCTAATGCTGGCGCAGGCGGAAGAGACCGCGCCTCAGGCGGGAGAACCTGTCGAGGAGCTGAAAAAACACAAGGGCGGCGACCATCAGGCAGAAGAAGCAAAGAAACGTGCCGCTGATGAAACAGAAGCCGCAGCGAAGGAACAGCGGAAGGCTGAAGAGCAGGCGAAACATCAGGCCGACCAAGCCGCCAAGGCTGCCGAAAAGGAAAATGAACAGAAGGCTGAAGAGGCGAAGCGCGCTGCAAATGCGGAAGCTGACAAAGCCGCGAAACAACAAAACGCGATAGAAGAAGAAGCCAAACAGAAAGCCGCACAAGAAGCCAAGTCTGCAAAAGCTGCCGAAAAGGAAGCGGCGCAGCAGGTCGAAAAAGCAAGAAAGGCTACCGAAGCAGAATCCGACAAAGCTGCCAAGCAGCAAAAAGCTGTAGAAGAGGACGCGCGAAAGAAGGCAGCGGCAGAGTCCGATGCCGCAAAGGCGGCCGAGAAGCAAACCGCCAAGGAGAGCGGAAAAGGTCAAGAAAACCACCGAGCAGGAAGCGGATAAGGCTGCTGAAGCGCAAAAAGCCGCCGAGGAAGAAGCCCGCAAGAAGACCGATAGTGCCCAGAAGGCGGCGGACAAGCAAACCGATAAAGCCGCCGAAGAAGCGAAGAAGGCAACCGATAAGGCTGCCAAGGAAACGCCAACAGCTCCTGCACCCGACGCGCCCGCTACCGCTGAACAGCCTTCTCAGGCGGCGCCTGCAACACCGGCAGAGCCGACCACCAAGGAAGCCAAGCCTGCCGACCCAGCCACCGGCAAAGCTGCGCAGCAGGAAGCTTCGCCTTTACCGGAAAACGCTGCTCCAGCACTCGACAGCGCGAAACGGCCACCTGCTGGCGAAGCCCCTGGTAAAGCCAAGCGCGGGCAAACAGCCGAAGCACCTGCGGATCAAAACCCCGTTGCCGGGCAGCCGGCCGTCGCAGTGGCTCCGCCGAAGAACGATGCGGATGTTCAACAGGAACTCGCTCCCGTCAAGATCGATTCCGTACTCACCGAAAAAGGCACCCGCACCAAAGATCGCAGGCCTGATGAACGTCCAGGCGATGTACAGGTAGTCAAGAAATTCGGAGACCGGACGGTCGTCAATATCGACAATAACGTCTACGTCGAGAGTTCCGACCGGCCACGCATGTCACGCGACTCGAAGGACGTTTATTACGAAGACCTGCCGCGCAACCGCACGAGAGAAGTCATCGTTCGCGACAATGGAGTGCAGATTGTCACGATCCGCAATCGCTATGGCGATGTGATCAGGCGCTCACGCGTCATGCCGGACGGCCACGAGGTTGTGTTGACGTACACGCCCGACTACGACCGCGAGGAACGTCAGGAATGGCGTGATCCAGGTGATGACCTGCCGCCGCTCGCACTCAACATTCCGGTTCGAGATTATATTCTGGACGCGGAAGAGGCGCCTCAGGAAGAGGTGTACGATTTCTTCGAGCAGCCGCCTGTGGAACGGGTCGAACGCATCTATTCGATCGACGAGGTCAAGCGCTCGGCACGCATCCGCGACAAGGTTCGCCGCGTCGATCTCGATACGATCACCTTCCAGTTCGGATCTGCGGATGTTGGCGAAGACCAGATAAGCCACATAGAAAGCGTTGCAAAGGCCATGGCGCAAATCCTCAAGAAGAACCCCGCCGAGACTTTCCTGATCGAGGGTCACACCGACGCCGTCGGGTCCGACCAGGCAAACCTTGTCCTTTCGGACAGGCGGGCGGAATCGGTGGCCCAGGCTCTGACCAATGTCTTCGATATTCCACCGGAAAACATGGCCACCCAAGGCTATGGCGAGCAATATCTGAAGATCAAAGCCGACGGCCCGGAACAGGAGAACCGCCGCGTCGCCATTCGCCGCATTACACCGCTGGTTGCCCCGGTAGCCAGCAACTGATATCGGCCCTCCAACGAAAAAACCCGGACTTAGGCCCGGGTTTTTTTGTGTTTGTTGCTTGAGTTCAGGTATGTCCTGCCTATTTGTTGACCTGAGCCCGATTGTTCAACCGGACCCTTATTATATGAAACGTCTTGAAATCTTCGTCGAAAACATCATCCTCGCCTCGCGCTGGCTCCTGGTCGTCTTCTACCTTGGCCTTGCCGCAGCGCTTGCAATCTACGCTTTCTCTTTCGCCGGCAAGCTGGTGGACTTCGTATCCAAAGTCACCATCCTCAACGAAACCGATACTATCCTCAAAATGCTCAGCCTGATCGATGCAGCGCTGGTCGCCAGCCTCGTCGTCATGGTCATCATCTCAGGCTATGAGAATTTCGTCAGCCGCTTCGATCAAGCCGAGGAGGTTCACTGGCTCGGAACGATCGATGCAGGATCGCTCAAGATCAAGGTCGCATCGACCATTGTCGCCATATCGTCGATCCATTTGCTGCAGGTCTTTCTGAACCTGACACAGTTCAGTACCGAACAGCTGACATGGTTCACCGTGATCCACCTCGCCTTCGTGTTCTCGGCGCTGTTTCTCGCCTATATCGACAAGCTGATGGTGAAGGACAAGGGCGACAAGAAAGCCGAAGAGCCATCGCTCTGAACGAACTGCATAACAAAAAGCCCGGCACTTGGCCGGGCTTTTTTTGTTTGTCGTGACTTCAGAATATCAGCTGTCGAGGAACGAACGCAGCTTTCTGGAGCGGCTCGGATGCTTCAGCTTGCGCAGTGCCTTTGCTTCGATCTGACGAATACGCTCACGTGTTACCGAGAACTGCTGGCCAACTTCTTCCAGCGTGTGATCCGTGTTCATGCCGATGCCGAAACGCATGCGCAGCACGCGTTCTTCGCGCGGTGTCAATGAAGCCAGAACCCGCGTTGTCGTATCGCGCAGATTGGCCTGAATGGCAGCGTCGATCGGCAGAAGCGCATTCTTGTCCTCGATGAAATCGCCGAGATGCGAATCTTCCTCGTCACCAACCGGCGTTTCGAGCGAGATCGGTTCCTTGGCGATCTTCAGCACCTTGCGCACCTTCTCAAGTGGCATGGCAAGCTTTTCAGCCAGCTCTTCCGGTGTCGGTTCACGGCCGATTTCATGCAGCATCTGGCGCGACGTCCGAACGATCTTGTTGATCGTCTCGATCATATGCACCGGAATACGGATGGTGCGCGCCTGATCGGCGATCGAACGGGTGATCGCCTGACGAATCCACCAGGTGGCATAGGTCGAGAACTTGTAACCGCGACGGTATTCGAACTTGTCCACCGCCTTCATCAGGCCAATATTGCCCTCCTGGATCAGATCGAGGAACTGCAAACCGCGATTGGTATATTTCTTGGCGATGGAAATAACGAGACGCAGATTTGCCTCGACCATTTCCTTCTTGGCGAGCGCGGCTTCACGTTCGCCTTTCTGCACCTGATTGACGATGCGGCGGAATTCCGAGATCGAAATGGCGGTTTCCTGCGCCATGTTCTGAATTTCCGTACGCAGGTTCTTGATCGTCTCTTTTTCGTTCTTGGTATATTCTTTCCAGCCACGCGTCGTCAGATTGGAAACAGCCTTCAACCAGTTCGGATCGAGCTCATTGCCCTGATATTCCTTGAGGAAGTCCTCGCGACGTACCCCGTAAGATTCGGCCAGACGCAGCAGGCGCCCTTCGTTCTGAACGAGACGCTTGTTGATGTCGTAGAGCTGGGCGACCAGCGCTTCGATACGGTTCTGGTTCAGCGATAGCGACTTGACCGCCTTGATCAGCTGATCCTTGAGTTCCTTGTAGCGGCGCTCCTGGCTTGGCGACAGCGATCCGGAGGCAGCGAGGCGGTTTTCCACCTGCTGATCCTGCAATTTGCGCAGCTTCTTGTAGGTATCGGCAATAACGTCGAGCGTTTCCATGACCTGCGGACGCAGTTCGGCTTCCATCGCGGCAAGCGACAGATTTGCCTCATCATCCTCGTCGTCATCTTCTTCGACAGGCGCGTCACCGCCAACATTGGTGATGTCGTCATCGTCGCGGCGGCTGCGCATCCGGTCATTGGCCGCAGCAGGCTTTTCTTCCTCGACGCGTTCGATCACCGGGGCCTGTTTGGCTTCGGGACCCGCATAGGTGGTCTCGAGATCGATGATTTCACGCAGCAGTATCTTCGACTCGTTCAGATCCTCACGCCAGATGATGATCGCCTGGAAGGTCAGCGGGCTTTCGCAAAGACCCGAGATCATGGTTTCGCGACCAGCTTCGATGCGCTTGGCGATGGCGATTTCGCCTTCGCGCGACAACAGTTCGACCGTGCCCATCTCGCGCAGATACATGCGGACGGGATCGTCGGTGCGATCGGTCGGTTCCTTTTTGGTGGTCGTCGGTGCTACGGCAGTGCCAGTCGACTCCGCGAGTTCGCGGGCATCGCTTTCCTCGTCGGCGCTGTTGTCTGTTTCTTCAGCGTCAGCGTCCTGCTCGTCATCTTCGACAACGTTGATGCCCATGTCACTCAGCATGGCCATGGTGTCTTCGATCTGTTCGGAAGTGACCTCTTCGGATGGCAGAACTGCATTGAGTTCGTCCATCGTCACATAGCCGCGTTTTTTCGCGAGCTTGATCATCTTCTTGACAGCGTCATCGGAAAGGTCGAGAAGCGGTCCGTCTGGCGCGCCTTCGCGCTCGACTTCTACTTCTTCGTTTTCCTTTGCCTTCGTTGCCATATTCTATATCTCCAAGCGGTGTTCGCTTTGTTCCCCTGATGGGCGCTTTGTTTTATGCATGAGAACAACGAGCGCGGCAGCGCACCGGTTCCCCTACATCATCAAGGTATAAATGATCGACTAGCCGAAATCCTGTTAATGGCGGATTAACCTTGTTATTCCGTCACGCTACATATCTGCCGAATTTGCCGGTTTTTTCGCTTTACCCGCAAACATCGACGAAATATCTTTAATTCGCGCACTCTGATTCCGTCATTATTGACCCACGTCAACCCCGACTCAACTGATTCGTGGGAAAAAAGCGAATCAATTCGGTCAAAACCCCTTGCCCGATCGCCCTGACGGTATTCCGAACCCTTCGATCAGCGCTTCAGTTGCCTGCGCATTGCGAATATCGTTCTGAATATCGAGGAGCCGGTTAAGGTTTTCATCGGTGGCTTCGCTCGCCAAGGCGGTTTCAGCTACTTTCAGCTCTTTATGTAGTGTGCTTGCGCGTTGATGCAAGTGAATCGCCTGCTTTAGCGCCTCCAAAGCGTCTTCTTCCGCCGCTTCCGCCGTCGCGGTCCACATGCGCGCACGGCGCGTCAATGCTTCCAGCGCTTCAATCAAGGCGCCATGATTGGTATCGACCATCGCCTTGCGCATCTCTGTCCCGTTGGCGACATGATGCTCGGCCATCGCGTTGAGCATGGCCGCATGAAAGCGCTTGAGGTCCGGATGGCTGAATTCAAGCCGCACCACGGTTTCGAAATCTTCCTCGATCAACCGCGGGTGATTGAACAATGTCATCAGGATAGCGGTCTCGCGCAAGGGAGGCGCTGCCGATGTGGTCTTGACCAAAACGGAACGCGCCAGACTGTCCGAGACCGCAAAACGGCCATTGGCTCGCCGCCCCTGCCCCGTTGGCCATAACCATTCTGCTGGCCGAAACTGTTCTGGTTGTTACCGCGTGGGTTATTGTTGCTGCGCTGGTTCGAACCGAAGAACTGCTGGATACGCTCTCGCACATCCTGCGCATAGTGGCGCCGTACGTTTTCATCGCCGATCAGCGCCGTCATCTGTTTGAGCCGCGCTTCAAGTTCGGCGCGCCGCTCCGGCGTGTCGAAGACGCCGCTCGCCGTTTCGCGCGTCCACAGCATGTCGGCAAGCGGTCGTGCATCATCGAGTACAGCCTGGAAAGCCTGCGGGCCGGAACTCTTGACCAGATCGTCAGGGTCCTTGCCTTCCGGCAGCACAGCAAAACGTAAGGAGAAGCCGGGCTTCAATACGGGCAGAGCCAGATCGATCGCGCGGTGCGCGGCCTTGATGCCCGCATTGTCGCCATCGAAACAAAGTATGGGCTCCGGCGACATGCGCCAGAGGAGATCGAGCTGATCTTCCGTCAATGCGGTCCCGAGCGGCGCGACGGCCTGGGTGAAACCGGCCTGCGCCAGGGCAATCACATCCATATAACCTTCGACGGCAATGACAGCCTTTGCCGGTTGGCCGGCCTGCGGTTGCGCCGCCTTTCTGGCACGCAAAGCGTTGAAAAGAATTTTGCCCTTGTGGAAGAGCTCGGTCTCGTTGGAATTCATGTATTTCGCGATGGCATTGGGTGCCAGCGCCCGCCCGCCAAAGGCGATGATACGACCCCGCAAATCCTCGATCGGAAACATGATGCGATCACGGAAACGATCAAACGACACCGGCTTGTCATCGCCATAGACCACCAGTCCGCAGGCCTCGATCTGCTCCTTGGTGGCATTCTTTGATGCCAGATGCTCCTTCAGGGCGTTGCGGCTCTCGGGCGCATAACCCAGACGATACGAATGCTGCGTCGAGGCGCTCAGGCCCCGCTCTCGCAGATAAGCACGGGCCTTTGCTCCGCCCGCCGCCTGCAGCTGTTCCTCGAAGAACTTGGTCGCCATCTCCATGACGTCGTAAAGCGTGGCACGTTTCGCCTCGCGTATTTCCATTTCGGCGTCACGCGCAGGCATCGGCACGCCTGCCATATCGGCAACACGCTGCACGGCCTCGGGGAAACTCAACCCTTCGAGCTCGGTTAAAAAACGGAAATGATCGCCGGTAACGCCGCAGCCGAAACAATGGTAGCGGCCCTTGCGGTCCTCGCAGTGGAAGCTCGGCGATTTTTCGCCATGAAACGGACAGCAAGCCCAGAAGTCACCCTTCGGCGCGTTGGTCTTTTTCCGGTCGAACGAAACGCGCGTCCCGATCACGCTGGAGATCGGTACACGCTCCCTGATCTCATCGAGAAAGGACGGCGGAAATCGCATGCGGCTCTTCGTTCTTCAAAATTGGCGCTTCGGAAAGTCAGTTGGTCGGCCTGGAACTCTATCTATCAGGCTTGAACCATATTGCATTAAATAAGAACGCGGCGGAAGTCCGGCAAGCCCGTCATCCCCTGTTCATCACGTAGAATCGCTTCTCGATGGACTCCGAGCTTTTACAAGCCGGCAAACGATTATTTGCCTGATACAAAACTGTCATAAAATTGTTACAATATGCCAAAAGCGACACATTTTTTCTTAGCCGGAACATAATTTTTTCCCTTTTTGATTGATATGTTATCTTAATGAATCGCAACTAAAATCGCGTAGTTGCATTACCGTGTTTTCCGCACTCGACAGGATCATCACAAGTGAACGGTTCCGCAATTTTGTTGCATCTGGCAGGCGCAGTAGCGCTCTTGCTGTGGGCGACACGCATGGTTCGCACCGGCGTCGAGCGCGCCTATGGCGAGCGCATGCGCCAAAGCTTGCGCGGCGTACTGCACAATCCTGTTCTCGCCGTCCTCTGGGGACTGATGCTTTCCATCGCGCTGCAAAGCTCCACGGCCGTTAGTCTTCTGGTCGGCTCCTTTGTCGGTTCCGGTTTTGTCAGCGGCATCGCCGGGCTCATGGCCGTGAGGGGCGCCGAGGTTGGATCAGCGCTTGTCGTCAAGATCCTGAGCTTCGACCTGACATTGCTGGTACCACTCTGCCTGGTGGCAGGGACCGTTATCTTCATGTCGACCGAACGAAGCAACTGGCGGCAGGTGGGCCGTATCCTCGTCGGCATCGGCCTTCTCGTGCTTTCGCTCGAAATGACCGGCCAGGCAACAGAACCTTTGCGCAACAGTGAATTGCTGCCGGTGATTGTCGGCTATTTGAATACCGATCCCGTTACCGCATTCCTGATTGCAGCGCTGATGACGTGGCTGTTCCATTCCAGCATCGCCGCCGTGTTGCTTTTGGTGACATTTGCCTCGCGCGGCCTCATCCAGCCGGAACTCGGGATCGTGATGATTTTTGGTGTGAACCTTGGGTCGTCCTTCATCGCACCGCTTTTGACCCGCAATGCCGCCCCGCAGACGCGTATCGTGCCGATGGGCAATCTGCTGATGCGTGGGGCTGGTTCCATCGTTATCCTGATCCTTTATCTGACTTTCAAGCCATCCGTGGCCTTCCTCGGCTCCGCACCGGCCGATCAGGTCATCAATGGCCACATCCTCTTCAACATCATCATCCTGCTTGCTGGCGTTCCGCTTTCCGCGCTTGTCCTCAAGGTAACCAAGGCTGTTGTCGCGCTCAATGTCCCGCTGGAACAACCAAAATCGCTTGATCACGCGGAACTCAGCGCATTGGACGAAAGCGTACTCGACACGCCAAGCCTTGCGCTGGCCAATGCCACCCGCGAGACCGTCCGCGTTTGTGAGACAGTGGAGATCATGCTGCGCGGGATCATCGGGCTCTACGAGAACCCTGTTCAGGAACGTATCGACGAATTGTCCGCCCTTGATGACAAGGTCGACCGCAAGCATGCGGCAATCAAGCTTTACCTGGCCAAGCTGACGACGAAGCCTCTGAGCGACTTTGAAGTTGCACGCGCTCGGGAACTGCTGGGTGCCTGCGTGAAGCTGGAACAGGTCGGGGACATAATCGTCCGCAATATGCTGGCGCTGGTGCAGAAGAAGATGGACCGGAAACTCAAATTCACCGATGAAGGCTGGCTGGAACTCAGCAACTTCCACGCCAAGGTGCTTACTAACGCGCGTATGGCGTTTAATGTGCTCGTCTCACGTGATCGCGAAACGGCCCATCAACTGGTGCTTGAAAAAGACCACTTGCGCGACCTTGAAAAGCAGAGCAGCGAGCGGCACTTCCGCCGCCTTCGTGAAGGCACGATCCGCAGCGTCGAGACGAGCTCGATTCACCTCGACACGATCCGCGATCTGAAACAGGTCAATTCGCTGCTGGCAGCCATGGCGTATCCCGTCCTCGAAGAACAGGGCCTTTTGAACACCACACGTTTGCGCGCTTTGCACAGCTGACCGTTTATGGCGTCGAGCCATCGGCGCTATCCAAAACGAAAGGCCGTCTCACTTGTGCCAGTGTATTTCGTGTTCAATAATCGCGATGAATGTGATTGTTGGACCCAATAAAGGCGCCCATGGCGGTACCGATCAGTAGTCCAAGAAGTACATTGCCCATGATTGCTTCGCCAACACCCGCGCCAACTGACAATCCAGCCAGCATTCCAATAATGGTAGACCAGGTTTGTTCTTTCATTTTAGCCTCCGTTTTTATTATCAATGAACGCCGCAAAGTCATTCGAGTTCCAACGGAGCGCTGAACTAAAAATCAACAAAACGGGAAATGAACGTGATGATTTCGTTAAGACCGATGCGTGCCGATGAATACTCGGCTTATCTGGATTATTTCATTCCTGACTACGCGGCGGAAATAGCAGCCAATTACCACCTTTCACCTGTCGAATCTCGTTTACAGGCCTTGCGGGAGATTGGTGAGGATTTGCCGCAGGGTGTGGAAACGCCGGGCCAGGTGTTGCTGTGTATAATCGACAGCCTTTTAGGTGACGACAGTTTAGTCGGGTATTTCTGGTACCGGCCGGATATCCCGGCACGTTCGATCTACATAAGCGATTTCCATATTTTCGCCGCGCATCAGGGAAAAGGCTACGGCAAGGAGGCCTTGGCCGCTCTGGAATTGGGACTGTCTAAAACGGGGTTCACGCAAATCAAGTTGCGCGTGGCTGAAGACAACAAACGGGCTAAACATGTTTATGATGTTTCTGGATTTCGCGTGACAGGCGTCAATATGAGCAAAGCGATCGGGATAAAAAAATGAACAATGTCGAAGAAGTGAAAAAAGGCCTGTGGGATACCGAACGAAAGCTGCTTCACCATTTAAGGGAAATTCGCCGGCGGGATCGCAACATCAAGCCTGCCGATATCGAAAATCAGCTCACCCGCGGACAAAAGATCGCCGACAAAGTTGCCGCAACGATGGGATCCTGGTCATTCATCATCATCCAGACCACAATCCTGTTTTTCTGGATAGTGCTCAATGTCACCGCCTATGTGCGGGAATGGGATCCCTATCCCTTCATACTTCTCAATCTGGCCCTGTCGTTCCAGGCCGCCTACGCCGCGCCGTTCATCATGATGAGCCAGAACCGCCAGCAGGATATCGATCGGAAGGAAGCGGAGAACGACTATCGCATCAATATCAAAGCAGAGCTCGAAATCGAATTGCTGCACGAGAAGATCGAACTTCTTCACCAGAAGATCGACCAGATGCGGGAAAAGGAAGTTGTGACCCTCACGGAGGCAGTCGAGGAACTCGCAACACAGAAACAACCGCCTGAAGAGGCCGGTGGTACTTCCAAATAAAAAGGACCGCTGCGGGAGGAGGTGCAGCGGTCCTGATTGTAAATGTACCGCGGGAGGAGGTGCAGTACATTCCATGTTGGGGTATCTGGGAGGAGAAGAACCCAACACCAATAAGTTAGCACCGCACAAAAATCTGGCAACTTACAAAAATGCATAATAGCTATGCAAATTGTCGCATTGACCAGATCGATGCCGACTCACCTGTAAGAACCGTACTACGTCGAATTTCGAATTTTGCGGCATTAGCCATCGACTGCCATCAAAGGCCGCCTTGGTCAACAGTTTTTGATTTCCGCTGCTGCCAACCCTTTATGCTAGTGTTCAGGCCCGGTCATGAATTCCATGGAGGATAGTGATGGATGCAAAATCAAAACCCACCTGCCGTATTGTCAAACCCCACCACACCTATGGCGGCAAGCAGGGGCTCGACTATTTCGAGGGTATCGCGGCGGAGACGGTCGGATCCACAGGCATCTGCATGCATCTTCTGACTATCCCGCCTGGCGCGCGGGCCAAGGCGCATCTGCACGAGGCTCACGAAACGGCGATCTATATGCTGTCCGGCGAGGCGCATACCTGGTACGGCGATCGACTGGAGGAGCATGTCGTCGTGCATGCCGGGGAGCTTTTCTACATTCCAGCTGGTGTTCCGCATCTACCGGCCAATCTCAGCAGCACGCCTTGCACCGCGATCATCGCCCGCACCGACCCGAACGAGCAGGAAAGCGTTGTACTGCTGCCGGAACTGGATGCATTGGTGCCGGCTTGAGCCAGCTGCGCAAGGTTTTCCGAGGTGAGGTGTCAGGACACGGCAAGAATTTGGTCGATTGCCGCATCGAATTTTTTTGCGATCTTCTTTGAAGCTTTTTCGTTCGGGTGAAGTTCATCATGCCAATTGCCCTGGCAGCAATTTCTTGCATCAACAAGATGCACCTTTGCGGACGAATCCGCGACTCCCGCCAGCAATTCATAAAACCTGTCGACGGAGTACTTCACGATCTCTTTGGCGATATCGCTGTCCCAGGCATATCCAAGTGCCTTGAACGGTTTGCCCAGCCATGGCCCGTTGTTGCGCGGGTGCGCATAGTCGTATCCCTGCAGCAGGACATGGGTGTAGCCGCTTGACCAGACGTTGACGTTCTTCACCATCTGTCTGTATCCGGCTTTGAGCCCGTTCAAGATTTGTTTGAATTCGCTATCCTTGATGTAGTCACGCGGATCACTCGAGCCTCCGCCTTGAGAAAAGCGCTTGACGTACTTGGCCAAACTCCCGCCTCCAAGGAAGTCATTGCCGCCACCTGAAAATATGAAAAACTGCCTTTGTCCCCCCGAAATCGGTTGTTTGTATTGGGGCGGATTTTTTGTAATTTCCGCGAACGTGTCGCCCGGAAAACCAATATTAAGTGTGTCGTATTTTGCGGTATCTCTAGCGAGGGCGTTAACAAAGGTCATTTCGTATCCCAACGCGCTTGACTCGGGCCAGAGGATGTTGATCCAAGAATCTCCCTCGGCAAGAATCTTTATCCTGCCTCCCACCGACATGGTTGTTACCAGCTGCTCCGCAAGCGTTATGCGCCGCATTGTCCTAACGGCATCAGATGCCGAAACACCCTTCAGCGGCGTGATCTTGAACACGAGAGCATTTTTTGGATCTGGCTCCATCTTGAAAGCCGACTTGAAATCAAGATGAGCAGCGGTTTTAGCCATGATAGTCTCCCCCAAAAGCTGGCGCACCAATGACAATCCGAGGTGGACGATATGCCGTCACGGAACATTCCGCCATAACCACAACGGAAATTTGAGTGAAGCAAAAGGCAAGAAGGACGATATGTTTGGAGCTTGGGCTTCTCTCAATGTCTGCAGATTCCCAAAACGGTCAAACCTTTGGTCCGCGCCGAGCATGATTCCCGCTTCACGGCATCACGAACAAAATGCCACATTTTCCTGACAATATTCCTGCTGAAACAAGGTTGAGTGGCCATGAAGCGCAAGTCAAAATCCCCGGAGAGCCCCTTAGACAAACACACTGTGGAAGAGCTGGAATTTCAGGAGCGTCGGATTATCAAATACATGAAGGAGGGCATGACGCGCGAGGAAGCGGCAATGCAAGCGCTCGCCGATTTGCGGGAGAAAATCGATCGGCGCTGAACCAACGTATATTGTGACCGACTTGCTGAACCTATGTTAGGATAGCTTCCAACAATCTTGGGCTTCGAATTTAGGAGCAAACGATGAGAAGATCAGGAACAATCTTATTGACGTTGGCTTTCGGCGCAATACTGGCGTCCGGCTCGGCGACCATATCGATGGCGCATGGTAAAAGTCATGGCGCTCACAAATACCACGTGCATCGCGTTGACGGCCTCTGGCGTGCGAATGGTTATTGGTACCCACAATTTAAAGACTGCTATTTCCCGTACCGCTACGATTTTCCCGTCTATTGCGACGAATCCACTCAACGCTTTTCGAAGCGGAACGCGTGGGGACGGGGCACAAAGCCCATCAGAAAATAAGGTAGAGCCGACTGGGTCGGCAGTACATCGCGTTCGGATCGTACACCAGCAAGTGTCACACGAGGCGATGAACTCGCCTATTGCAGAATCTCTTTCACGATGCTGCTGGCCTTGCTGAAATCCATCTGGCCGGCATATCGTTCCTTGAGCACGTTAGGCGATTTCAGGAGGATTGAAATAGACTGCATCCTTGCTAGATAGGCTATTTTTGACCTGTTTGGTGAAGTCATCCACGAGCACTTCATCACTGTTCGTTTCGACACCGATCAACGCAGCTTCAGCCACCTCATTTGGATGGATTTTTTTCATCTCAAACCCATGGGTCATGTCGGTATCCATAAAACTGACGTGAACCCCGACAACCGCGGTTTTTTGACCTTTCAGTTCAATGCGCAAGGCATTGGTGAAGCTCCATGCCGCGGATTTTGAAGCGGAGTATGCAGCGAGCAGAGGGCGGGAGAACCATGCAGAATCGGACAAGACATTCACGATCGCACCACCGCCATTCGTGGCGAGGATGGGTGCAAATGCCTGGGTGACGGCTATCATTCCATAAAAGTTGATTTCGAAGATTTCTCGCACGTCCGTGATCATTTGAGGATCGAGGACGCTGTTGGTCAGACGAGCGATACCCGCGTTGTTTATCAGCAACGTTGTATCTTCGCAGCGCTTTGCCGCCGCCGCTATCGAAGCGCTATCCGTGACGTCGAGTTTGATCTGAATAATGTCTGGCGTATCGGTATCAGCCGGAGTGCGGACGCCAGCATAAACTTTCTTTGCGCCGAGCCTGAGCGCCTCCGTAGCGAAAGCCAAACCAAGACCACGGTTAGCCCCAGTTACAAAAACAACGGAATCTTTGAGGCGCATTTCTTGTCTCCTTGGCTTTTAAAACTGAAGTCAGCACATGGCACGAAATCTGGTCATTTCATGCACATCTTCCGGCAACGGCAGGACGAACCCCTGCAGACAAGAGGTGAGTGCTAGGGTTGGATGCCTGAAGGGTGCGGGCCGTGATGCTGCTAGTTACCCGGTCTGAGCGGCATGGGCGGCACCATGGTCCCAGAAATGGCAAAGGGCAAGCGTGTTACGGTAATAACCCTATTGCTTTCCAGTACGAGATGCCATGGACCTGCCTACTGCAGGATCTCTTTGACGATGCTGCTGGCTTTGCTGAAATCCATCTGGCCGGCATATCTTTCTTTCAGCACGTTCATGCTCTTGCCCATATCGCGCAGGCCGCTTGCACCGATCTCATCGATAACCTGCTTGGCCGCAAGGCGGATCTCCGCATCGCTCAACTGCTTCGGCATGAAGTCGCGAATGATCTCGATTTCCGCACGTTCCTGCGCGGCGAGTTCCGAACGGTTGCCATCTTCGTAAAGCTTTGCCAACTCTTCGCGCTGCTTGATCATCTTGGCAAGAATGGAGCTTATCTCGTCATTGGTTGCGGGCTCCTTGCCCGAACCCCGGTTGAGAATATCGCGATCCTTGATGGCGGACATGATCAGGCGCAGCGTCGGTACGCGGCGCTTGTCTTGCGCTTTGATGGCTGTGGTCAGTGCCGCTGCGATGGTGTCGCGCATAACTTGTTCTCCTGCTTTCGCGCACTCTAATGTTGCCGGCGAGCAAAGACAATCATCGCGAAATGCCGATTCTGGCATGATTCCACGAAGAGTTCTTGTGTCGCAATTGACGTTGAGCGCGGCTTTGTTTATGGACTGGGTCTTAGCCAGACATTTTGTTGTTGCTGCGGTGGGGAGCCAAGTCACCACCGCGTTCAGCCATGTCATATGGAACGTTGGACGGCGTTTTTCAACGCCGGCAACGACGCAAGCCCACGTTCAGGAGTGCCGCATGACCACCAACACAACGACAGACGCCGGTACATCGTCAAAGACCGCGGGCTGGACTGAATTCAAGCCAACGGCATTGCTGGTTCTGGCCGATGGCACCGTCATCGAAGGCAAGGGCCTTGGCGCGACCGGCATCTGCGAAGCGGAAGTCTGCTTCAACACCGCGCTTACCGGCTACGAGGAAATTCTCACCGATCCGTCCTATGCCGGCCAGATCGTTACCTTCACCTTTCCTCATATCGGCAATGTCGGCACCAACAAGGAAGACATCGAGGATCTGACCCCGGCCAATCGTGCCGGTGCGGTTGGCGCAATCTTCAAGGCCGACATTACCGCGCCTTCGAGCTATCGCGCTGCCGACCATCTGGACCATTGGTTGAAAGCGCGCGGCGTTATTGCTCTGGCTGGCGTCGACACCCGCGCCCTGACAGTTCTCATCCGCGAGAAGGGTATGCCGAACGCCGTGATTGCCCATGACCCGGACGGCAAGTTCGATATTCCAGCGCTGAAAAAGCGCGCCGCAGCGTGGCATGGCCTGCTTGATCTCGACCTCGCCAAAGACGTTACGTCGGGGCAGAGTTCCGTTTGGACCGAGAAGCCATGGGTGTGGAACGAAGGCTTTGACGAGCAAACAGCGCCGGAATTCCACGTTGTCGCCATCGACTACGGCATCAAGCGCAATATCCTGCGGCTCATCGCCGGTCTTGGTGCAAAAGTCACCATTCTCCCGGCTTCCGCCACCGCCGAAGACGTTCTGGCCCATAAACCGGATGGCATCTTCCTCTCCAATGGACCAGGTGACCCGGCGGCGACCGGCAAATACGCGGTTCCTGCCATCAAGGAGCTTATCAAGACCGACATTCCGGTCTTCGGCATCTGCCTCGGTCACCAGATGCTGGCGCTCGCACTTGGCGGCGATACCAAGAAGATGCACCAGGGCCATCACGGCGCCAACCATCCGGTGCGAGATGACACGACGGGCAAGGTCGAGATCGTTTCGATGAACCACGGCTTTGCTGTCGATGCCGAATCCTTTCCGGATGGTGTCGAGGAAACCCATATCTCGCTGTTCGACGGCAGCAATTGCGGCCTGCGTGTTGTCGGCCGTCCGGTCTTTTCGGTACAGCATCACCCCGAAGCGTCGCCCGGTCCGCAGGACTCGCATTATCTGTTCCGCCGGTTCTTCAACCTGATCCGGGAGAGCAAGGGCATGGAGACACTGCCCGAACGCGATCACGCCGCCTGATCAGGCGACATCCCGGCCGGTACTTGCCTTTAATATCGCGAACCACTGCTGGCGATCGAGTTCGATATCGAGCGCAGATACCATCGCGGCCAGCCGCTCGACCTTGAGACTGCCAAGAACCGGGATCAGCCGCGCTGGATGGCGCAACAGCCATGCGATCGCTATCGCAGATATGTCGGCTCCGCCGATCTCATCTGCAACCGCTTTCAAAGCCTCACGCACGCGTTGTTCCTGCACCCCATCGCCCGTGAACAGACTACCGCCACCCAGCGGAGACCAGATCATCGGCATATAGCGCAGGCGTTGTGCGTGATCGAGACTGCCGTCCGAAAGCGGCGTGGTATTCAGGACCGACATCTCGATCTGGTTGGTAACCAAGGGAAAGGGCAATCGCGAAGCCAGCAGATCGAACTGCGAAGGCGAAAAATTGGAGACGCCGACTGCTCTCACCTTTCCTGCCTTGACGATCGTCTCAAGCGCTGCCGCTGTTGCATCCGCATACATCAGCGGATCGGGACGATGAATAAGCAATAGATCGATATAGTCCGTGTGCAGGTTCGTGAGCGAACGATCCACGGAGGCTTTGATATGTGCGGCACTGGTATCGTAATGCTTGATCCGGTTATCAGGCCGCGCATCCGACTTCAGCATGATATCGCATTTGGTGACCAGTTCGAACGCTTCTCGCTTGCCGCCCCAGCGCTTGAGCCCTGCACCGAACGCTTCCTCAACACCGTAGTTCCCATAAATATCCGCGTGATCGAAACTCGTCATGCCAAGATCGATCGCAGCAGCGATCAGCCTCGCCACACTGCCCGCGTCGGGCTTTTCCGGTTCGTTCAGCAGGCGCCAGGCACCTAGAACCAGCCGGGACAGGGAGAGGCCGCGGGCATTGAGTGCAATACGCTTTTCATAGGACATGGAAAAAACACCTCGGTTGGAATAATCATTGCCTCGATCAGTTTCGTGCGACGCACGGAACGTAAAAATGAGGAGTATCGACCATGTCGGAACAGCGCCCGCCCCTACCTCCATTTACGCACGAAACCGCGGTGCAAAAAGTCCGTGGCGCGGAGGACGGCTGGAACAGCCGCAACCCCGAACGCGTATCGCTGGCATATACGATCGACAGCTATTGGCGCAATCGTGCAGAGTTTGTCGAGGGACGCGAGGCAATTGTGGCTTTCCTCACGCGCAAGTGGAATCGTGAACTCGATTACCGGCTGATCAAGGAGCTTTGGGCATTCACTGACAATCGCATCGCGGTTCGTTTCGCCTACGAATACCACGATGATTCTGGCAACTGGTTTCGTGCCTACGGCAATGAAAACTGGGAATTCGACGAAAACGGCCTGATGCAAAAGCGGTTTGCTTGCATCAACGACCTCCCGATCAAGGAATCCGAACGCAAGTTTCACTGGGACCGCTCCGGACCACGTCCAGCCGATCATCCAGGCCTGTCAGACCTCGGACTATAAAACTGCTTATCCGGCCTCGTTCTGGGCCAACGCACCCGGAACGAGAACCTCGTCTTTGGCCAGCGATGGCTTTTCGACGCGCAGCACGAAAACAATCAGGCCGATCAGCACGAAAATCCCGCCAAGTACGTAGGGCGCGCCGCTAAAGGTGACGGATGCGCCCGGCGCGGTGAAGATCGCGAATATCTGCGTGAAGATCAGCGGCCCGATAATGTTGGTGATGCTGAACAGGCTGGTCATCGCCCCCTGCAGCTCGCCCTGCTCCGATGCGGGCACTTTTGCGGAGGCGATACTGCGCATGGCCGGGTCAGCGACGCCTTCGAGGCAGGTCGCAACAATCACCACATAGACCAGCCACCCCTGCCAGGCGCTGGCATAGCCGAAGAAACCGAGTGCGGCAAAGGCAAGGCCGATGACGGCTGTGCGCCATTCGCCAAATCTCGACACGATGCGAGGCAAAACGAGACCCATCACGATCGCCGCACACAGGCCGTAGATGCCAAGTGATATGCCGATATCGCTTTCGCTCCAGCCATAGCGGTAGCTGCCGACATAGGCCCATACCGCCGGATACGACATGTGTCCGAGCGTCAGCATGAAGAATACGAGCCCGAGCCACAGAATGCCTGTGTGATTGCGCATCTGTTTCAGGGCGCCAAGCGGATTGGACCGCTTCCATTCGAATTTCCGGCGATCTTTCGCGGCGAGCGTTTCGGGTAGAAGGAAATAAGCGGCGACAAAATTCAGGAACGAGATCAGCGCCGCCCCGTAAAACGGTATGCGTGGGCCAAACTCGCCAAGGAAGCCGCCGATGATCGGCCCAAGAATAAAACCAATGCCGAATGCAATGCCAAGCAGGCCGAAATTCTTTGCGCGGTTCTCGTCCGTACTGACATCGGCGATATAGGCGGAGGCCGTGGAGTAACTGCCGCCGCTGATACCTGAAAGGATTCGGCCAATCAACAAGATGGCGAAGTTTGGTGCAAGCGCGCAAATCAGATTGTCCAATGCGAACGTAATAACCGACGTCAGCAATATTGGCCTACGGCCGAAGCGATCGCTTAGATTCCCGATCAGCGGCGCAAAAACAAACTGCATTCCGGCATAGGCGAAAAGCAGCCACCCGCCGTAAATTGCTGCATTCCCCACATCCGTGCCGGTGAGTTCCTCAAGATACTCGGGCAGAACTGGAACGATGATACCGATGCCGATGATATCCAGCAGCAGGATCATGAAGACGAGCGTCAGGCCGCGTTTGGCCAGGATAGGGTCAATCATCGGAAAACTCGCAACTGGCGTTTATGTCCGCGATTGCGCGGAAAATCGTTGTATTGCATAGGATAACGCGAAACAATCCGTGAACATGATCAGGAAATCCGCCATTCCGCCACCGGAAAGTGCATTCTGGGCAAAATCCTCCTGACAAACCCTGTCAATTGCTCACATCGGAGTTTCAGAATCTAACGTGCATAGCCAGTGGGCACCGCAGTAGTCGCTTTCAATGTTTCCATCGAAACGGAGGCGGATATATCGAAGAACTCGACCTTCTCCACAAGCGCCTTGTAGATGTCGTCATAGGCTTCGACGCGCGGCAGCACCAGCTTCAGGATATAGTCGATCGTCCCGGTCATGCGATGCACTTCGACAATTTCGGGGATGTCGACGATCGCCGCGCGAAACTGTTCAAGCCAACCAGCAGAATGGCGGGCTGTACGCACGATCACGAACATCGTCGTCGGCAAGCCGACATGTGCACGATCCAGAAGCACAACCCGCTTGGCGATGTAACCATCGTCCTCCAGGCGCTGAATGCGCCGCGAACAGGCGGAGATTGAAAGGCTTACCCGATCGGCCAGATCAGAGACGGCAAGCGACGCATTTTCCTGCAGCAAATTGAGAATCTTGCGATCACGATCATCGAGCATCTCGCCTCTCCAGCAATTTCTAAGCGCATTTAGTGAATTATACGCCCGGTTTTTGTCTGCCCGCAAGGAACTTCCACAAACTTTGCGAACACTCCGCGCCCATGCCGAATTATTATCCTGCCAGTAATCAATTCAAGGAACTTGCAAATGCGTACTATCGGACTGATCGGCGGAATGAGTTGGGAGAGTACGGCGGTCTATTACCGCCAGATCAACGAAATGGTCCGGACACGTGTGGGCGGTCTCGCCTCAGCCAAAATCGCCGTGCAATCGCTGGATTTCGCCGAAGTCGTCGCGTTGCAGAAAAGCGACCGCTGGGATGACGCCGCAGCCCTTCTCGCCGACGCGGCGAAGCGACTTGAAGGCGCCGGTGCGGACTGCATCCTGATTTGCACCAACACGATGCATCTGGTGGCCGATACGGTTGCCGCGTCCGTCAATGTTCCGCTCATCGATATCAGGCATGAAACCGGCCGCAAGCTGAAGGCAGCGGGCAAGAAGCGGCCCCTGCTTCTTGCGACGCGCTACACTATGGAACACGGTTTTTACGCCGATTACATGCGTGACCATTTCGATATAGAGTTGATCGTGCCCAATGAGATTGACCGCGCCAAGGTGCATTCGGTGATCTTCGACGAACTTTGCTGCGGTATCGTCAAGGCAGACTCGCGCCAGGCACTGGAAAAGATCGTCCAGCGCGGCAAGGATGCCGGTGCCGACTGCGTCATTCTCGGTTGCACGGAAATCTGTCTGTCCCTGACCGACGACAATCTCGCTCTGCCAATATTCGATTCAACGACTATTCACTCAAACGCCGCCGTGGCGCATGCGCTAGGGATGGATTTCATGAGCGAGCAGGACGCGGGTTGATCGAAGGAAATAGCACGGCGGTCCTTATC